>JBJEQJ010000001.1:0-4582 GCA_051881695.1 Acutalibacteraceae bacterium
CTGTAGGAGCTTCTGTCGGAGCTGCTGTCGGCTCAGCTGTAGGAGCTTCTGTCGGTTCTGCTGTAGGTTCTGCTGTCGGAGCTTCTGTCGGAGCTGCTGTCGGAGCAGCTGTAGGTTCTGCTGTCGGAGCAGCTGTAGGAGCTTCTGTAGGATCTACTACTGCGTAGTCTTCCCACTCGCCGTTTTTGTAGATTTTGCCTGAGCCCTTGTAGGATACATTCGGAAGCTGCTGACCACCGCCGTTGTTGTTGAAGATTAAGGTGTCGTGACCTTCTTCAGCGTCAGTAAAGGTGAATGACCAGATGTTGTTGCCTAAATCTGTCATTTCGTTTCCCGGCCATTTTGTGTTAGAACCACCGGTTTCCCAGCTGTGAACTGCTACTGTACCATAGTTTGTAGCAGAGTTGTCAAAGTAGATTGTGTCGCCTGCTTTAACAGTGAACACTTCACTTGCCTGAATCTCGTAGGTTACTACATTTGTGTCGCCTGTTGTGTCAAGAGTAAAGGTTACATTGTTTGTACCCTCTTCATTCCAGGTAGAGTCACCGCTTGCAGGCATTTCAAAGCCGCCGGTCGGCCAATCTTTTTCTGCAAACTTGTATTTTGTGCCTTTTGTAAAGTTTTCTACAGTTACTGTGTAAATTCCGGGTGTGGACTCTGACTCAGTCATCTTGTACTGATCATGAAAGCCCCAGTTTGCGAAAGTACCGGTAATGTAGAGTGTTTTGCCTGTTGTCAAAGCAAATGCCGAAACACAGCACATACTTAAAATGATAACAAGCGAAAGAATGATGCTAATTAGCTTTTTGGGTTTACTGTACATTTTTAATAATCCTCCTTTTAAATTTTGCTATTTTTAGCAATAATTATTATATAACTATAAGCTTAAAAAATCAATAAAAAAACACATTTTGAGGAAAATATAGTCAAACCTTACAAAAAAAGTTAGCATTTTTTTACAATAAGCTTTGTGTGAAAATAAAGAAATAATTTTGCTTACATTTTTTACATATAATATATTTTTTGCTTTGTGCAAAAATACTATTGCAGTGATAAATCGAAAGGTTTTTACGCTGCAAATAAATTTATATTCCGCTTATATTAATGAAAGGCGGCAAATAAAATAAGCTTTTTTTAAAGTGAAAAGTTTGACGGCAAAACCGTACAAGCAAAGAGAATAGACTTATTTTATTATTTTCAGAAAGCTGAAAAATAATTGCAGAACGGTCAGAAGTTTAAATAGTCTGCAAAAAATTAAAACCAAAATATAAAGGAAAGGAAGCATAAAAATGTCTAATAATCAGATTAATATCCCAGAGGCTAAAGAAGCTATGGAGAAATTTAAGATGGAGTGTGCAAGCGAGGTCGGCGTTAACTTAAAGCAGGGCTACAACGGCGATATTACCGCACGCCAGGCAGGTTCAGTCGGCGGTCAGATGGTTAAAAAGATGATTGAGTCTTACGAAAAGAATATGAAATAAGCAAACGTATATGTAATAAAATCCAAAAAATAATTAAAACACCTTCTTCCCCGCAGGGTTGAAGGTGTTTTTTATAAGTTTATCTCCAGTTATTAATAGTATCAGAATAAACATTAATATAGTCGTTGGCGCTTCTTGCCCAGCTGTTGTCGCTTCGCATACAGCGTACAACAAGCTTGTGCCAGCCGTCTCTGTTCCAATAACCGTTGATAGCTCTTTTAACAGCCTGAACCATATCATATGCTTCATACTTTGCAAAGGTAAAGCCGTTGCCGTAGCCATCCATACTGTCATGGATTGAGTCGCGGAGACCTCCGACCTCTCTAACAACCGGTACTGAGCCGTAACGCAGAGCTATCATCTGTGAAAGTCCGCATGGCTCGCTCTTTGAAGGCATCAGGAAAATGTCGGAGCCGCTGTAAATTTTTCTTGCAAGCTCAGGCACAAAACCGATACAGGAGCATACTCTGCCGGGATACTTCCTTTGCATATATCTGAAGTAATCCTCGTACTCCTTATCACCGGAGCCTAAAATCACAAACTGTACATCGTGACTGCACATTATTTCATCAAGCGACATTCTGACAAGGTCAAGTCCCTTATGACCTACCATACGGGATACCATTGCAATTATGGGAATATCCGGGCGCTGTGCAAGGCTTAATCTTTCCTGCAACCTGCGCTTACACTCTGCTTTACCGCTTAAATCGTTATCAGAGTAATTTCTGTAAAGCTGATAGTCAGTTGCCGGGTCATAGCTTGCGTTGTCTATGCCGTTTAATATTCCGCAAAGCTTATACTTACGATTTCTTAAAATTGTATCAAGTCCGTAAGAAAACCACGGGTCTAAAATTTCGCCTGCATAACTTGGGCTTACTGTTGTTACACGAGTAGCTGTTTCTATTGCACCCTTAACCATATTCAGCTTGCCGTCCTGCTCTAAAAGCTTAGTTTTATCTGCCGGAATACCTACGCACTCGGTATTAACCTCCCAGCCGTATTTGCCCTGATACTGAATGTTATGTATGGTAAATACGCTTTTAATGTTTCTGTACCATGGATTCTTGGAATAGAACAAATAATAATACATAGGCACAAGCGCAGTCTGCCAGTCGTTGCAATGGATTAAGTCCGGATGATAATTTACATACGGAAGCATCTCCATTATAGCTCTTGAGAAAAACGCAAATCTTTCGGCATCATCATAAAATCCGTACAAGCCGCAGCGCTTAAAGTAATATTCGTTGTCTATAAAATAGAACATAACGCCGTTGTAGTGAGCTTCAAACACACCGCAGTACTGCTTTCTCCATGCTGTGGGAACAGTAAAGTTTGTTATATACCTCATACTGTTTCTCAGCGACTGTGGAATATCACCGTAAAGAGGCATTACTACACGGCAGTCAACACCTCTTTCGCACAGCGCCTTCGGCAAAGAGCCTGCGCCTGCAACATCTGCAAGTCCGCCCGAGCCTGCGAACGGATTGGCCTCGCTCGTGCAATATAATATTCTCATGATAATCTCCTCCTGTATAACCTATATCAAATTACGCTCTGTTTTGCAACATAAATCGGGTATGAGTCATAACCCATTAATGCGCGTCCGTCCTTTATTATAACATCTTTATCACAAACAACATAGTCAAGCTTAGCATTTTTTCCGATTTTTGTGTCCTGCATAATAACACAGTTAGATACCTTAGCACCCTTACCGATATTAACGCCCTTGGAAATAACGCAGTTTTCAACCTCTCCCTCTATTATACAGCCCTGTGCAATAAGGGAATTCTTAACACTGGAGCCAAGTCCGTATTTGCTTGGCATATCGTCACGCACCTTAGTGTATATAGGGCGTGAGGAGTTAAACAGCTCGGACCTGATTTCAGGATTCATAAGAGCCATATTAGCCTTGAAATACTCGTTCATATTTGAGATAAGCGCACTGTAGCCCTCAAGCTCGTAGCCGTAAATTTTAAAACGATGCACGTTATCCTGCAAAATATGGCGTTTATAGTCAAGTAAATTCCTGCTTACATAATCGTCAACAAGCTCAAGCAGGAGCTTTCTGCTTAAAAGTATACAGCCAATAGCAAAGTTGCACTTTCCGCTGTAATGCTTTGTTATTCTTATCTCCTCTACCCTGTTGTCTGTGCCGAGTTCAAAAATCATCGGCTGCTGCCTGTGTTCGGGTATTTCTCCGTTTTTGTACATAATTGTAATATCTGCGCCGGACTTAATATGCTGATATATCATTTTCTGGTAATCAACATTATAAACGCAGTCACATTCTGTTAAAAGTACATATTCCTGCGAAGAGTTCTGGATAAAGCCGTTTACAGCATAAATATTTTCAATAACAGAGCCGGATTTGCTGCTGCCCTGCACAAACGGAGGAAGCATTGTAAGACCGCCTCTTCTTTTAGACAGATCCCACGCCTTACCGGAGCCTAAATGATCCATAAGTGATGCGAAGTTATTTGTTGTTATTACTCCCACCTTATTAATACCGGAGTTTACCATATTGGAAAGCTGAAAATCTATAATTCTGTACTTTCCGCCAAACGGCACAGAACCCATTGTTCTTCTGTTAGTAATTTCCGGCATTAGCTCGTCATATATATTCGGCATTACAATGCCCAGAACACTGTTACCTCTCATCACTCATTCACCTCGCTTACATCCTTGTCTATCATAGCTTTTGCCGGAACCTTTGCGCCCGGCGCTATTTTTAGGTTATCGCCCACAACAGCTATTCCCCAAGTGTCTTTATCCTCTATATCCTCGGGTCTTGCGCCTACAACGGCATTTTTACCTATAACGGCGTTTTCCGCAACTATTGCATACTGGACAACTGCGCCCTCTTCAATAACTGCGCCCGGCATAATTATAGAGTCTGTTACAACTGCGCCCTTTTTCACCGTTACTCCTGCGAAAAGCACAGAAAATTCTATATCTCCGTCAATATTACAACCGTCTGCAACAAGCGAATTCTGCACATTTGCATTATCGCCTATGTACTGCGGCGGCATTACAGGATTTCGTGAATATATCTTGTTGCTGTCCTCGCTTAAATCAAGCGGAGATTTCGGGTCCAGCAAATC
>JBJEQJ010000002.1:0-19539 GCA_051881695.1 Acutalibacteraceae bacterium
ATGGTTTTAATAACCTTCAGGACGTTCTTCTTATTCAAAAGATAATTGCAAAAATCGCTATTTAATCGCTATTCTTTCTTCAAGGTGTTGTACCCATTAGGTTATGACGATAACACCGTACAGTTCAAGACCTGTTATCGCACTTAAATATTCAACCCCGAACATTCTACTAATGGTAAAATGTTCGGGGTTTTTGTATTATAATAGGTTTACCCGTATTAGCGCTTCCGGGGATATACTCTACAGTATCTCCTCAGGAATTTTTTTAAAAAAAAATTAATATTTGAGTATGAAAACCGTATTTATATTCGTCTAATATAATAGAAGAGGTTAATAACAAAGGAGGCAACAGGTATAGTTATGAAAAAGAAAAAGCGGGCATTTTGAGGAAAAATCAGACTGTTCTTTCAAAAAGGATTACGGGAGACTTTTATCTTTTAGTTTATACTGAAAAAATTTATTTTTTCAATTTGTTGAAAAGCTTTACAAGCTCATACCAAATAACCGAGGCGGCGGCAACCGAAATTGAAATTAAAAGCTGAACGGGTGTAAGCGGAGCAAGCTTTAAAACCGACGACAGTGGGGTATATAAAATTACTGCCAGCATCAGAGCAGTTCCTGCTAAAACGCCCCACATTACCTTGTCTTTTGAAAGGCGCATAAATGAACGAAAGGCAAAATCTTTGTCTGAGCTGTTTACATAAACCAAAAACAGATTTGAAAGCATAATTACTGCAAGCCCCATTGCTCTTGCAGCAGGAGCATTTGAGGGATTTCCGTTAAGTACGGCAAAGTATACTCCGAACGAGGCAGCAAAAATAACTAAGCCCTGAATTACACTTTTTATGAGAATAGATGCTTTTAATAGCTTTTCCTTAGGATTTCTCGGCTTTCTGCTCATAATATCTCGTTCTGCCGGCTGACGCTCAAGAACTACAGAGCAGGTAGGGTCAATTATCAGCTCGAGCAAAACAATGTGAAGAGGCAACAGAAATAAAGACGCAGTATCTATCCCTAAAAACGGAGCTAAAAGCGATGATAAAGCTATCGGAATATGAATAGTGAAGATATATCCTACCGCCTTGCGGATATTATCGTAAATTCTTCTGCCATCCTTTACTGTTTCAACTATTGTTGTAAAATTATCATCCATCAGGATAAGGTCTGCCGCTTCTCTTGAAACCTCGCTTCCCCTATGCCCCATTGCTATGCCGATATCCGCATTTTTTAGTGCCGGGGCGTCATTTACGCCGTCGCCTGTCATTGCAACAATCTCTCCGTTATCCTTAAAGGCTTTTACAATACGCATTTTATGCTCCGGAATAACGCGGGAAAAGATATTTACTGTTTTAACTTTTTCACGAAGCTCATCGTCGCTCATTGTATTCAGCATATCGCCTGTAATTATTTCACTGCAATTTTTCATACCGATTTTCCGAGCGATAGACGAGGCGGTTATTCCGTTGTCGCCTGTTATCATAACAACTCGTATTCCGGCGTTTACACAAACGCTTATGTCATCCTTAACGCTTTCTCTTGGCAGGTCTTCAAGGCTTATAAGTCCTAAAAATTCAAGGCGGCACAGTGTAATATCGTCCGGTATTTCATCTTCGTTTATCGGGTAAGCGACAGCAACTGCTATTACACGCATACCCAGTGAAGAATAAGCTTCTGCCTGTTCAAGCGCTTTATTCTTGTCTTTGTCGCTGATATTGCAGATTGTCAATATTTTTTCCGGCGAGCCCTTTGCCGCAATAACGATTTTACCGTTTTTACGCCAAATGTGACCCATCATTTTAAGCTCGTTTGTAAAGGCATATTCCTTTATAAGCTCTCCGTCAAAAAGCTTCTCCTTGCTAAATCCCTGCTCCTTGCAAAAGGTAAGCATCGCCTTTTCCATCGGGTCATAAGCGTCTGTTTCACAGCCGAGTCCCATAATTTCTGTCAGCTTTCCGTTATCTCCGTTTAACGCCCATACGTCCTGCACAGTCATCTTATTCATCGTTATTGTGCCTGTTTTATCCACACACAATACAGATACTGCACCAAGAGTTTCTACGGATGGCAATCTTCGTACAAGAGAGTTCTTCTTTGCAAGCCGCCACGCACCCATAGACAAAAATACAGTTAAGATAACCGGAAATTCCTCGGGTATCATAGCCATTGCCAGCGTAACGCCGGAAAGTATGCTTTCTATAATTCTGCTGTTAAAGGAGATTTCAGAAAGATTGATATAAGTAATAACGCTCACCAATGCAAACAGCACTGCGGCTATGCCTGCACAAAGCTTAACTAAGCTTCCTGTTTGTTTTTGCAGGGGAGTTTTTTCCTCGACTGTTTCTGAAACGTTTTTACCTATTTTTCCGTACTCTGTATTAACTCCCGTTTTATCTACAAGAACGTGTGCGCTTCCCTGCGTTACAAGCGTACCGGCATAGCAATAATCCTTTCTCCAGTAGTCGTCATCTGAAGCTTCCGCTTCCCTGCTGATCTTCCAGACTCCCTGAGCTTCGCCCGTAAGGGAGGATTCGTCCACACATAAATCATTGCACTTGATAATTATACCGTCGGCAGGAATTTTTACTCCCTCACATATAAGCATAACGTCGCCCGGTACAAGCTCTGCGCTTGCTATTGTTTGCTCATATCCGTCACGGATTACGTTAATATGCGGAGCAGACAAATCCTTCAGCGCATTGAGCGTTTTATCGGTTTTCCACTCCTGTATTGCGTCAATACTGATTATGCCTACTACAAATATAAGCATTATTGCGCCGTCTCGCGGCTCGCCCAAAATAAAATAAATTACGGCAGCAGCTAAAAGCAGCAAAAACATCGGCTCGCAGATAATATGAATAAGCTTTTTAAAAAAGCTCTCTTTCTTCTGCGGCACAAGCTCGTTTCTTCCGTATTTTTCAAGTCTTTCCTTTGCCTCTTTGGTAGAAAGACCCAAAGTGTTTTTTCTTTTTTCTGTCATAAAATAACCTCCGAAACAGCGCATAAAGCGCATTATGTTAGTATCTCTTTTTATGCATACGAGGTTTTTTACATAAAAAAACACACCTGTAAAGACATACTACTGTCCCACAGATGTGTGATTAACAATCTGCTGCCGCACTTTGACGGCCCGGCCCCATAAACACGTTGGTTTATCGCCTGCTCAGTTTGTACTGTTTGGTTCGCATCTCATTTTCAGATGTAATGCAGTGCAAAGAGAATGTCAGTATAATAACATTTTATGAAAAGCGTGTCAAGGTTTATTTTGAAATAATTTTCATAGAATTTTCTGTACTATATAATATGCAGAAGTGTTGAATTAAGGGAAGAAATTTTTAAAATAAAAGCGAACAATAAAGTGCAAAAGGCAATGCCGAAAATTACGGCTGTTTACTGTTTGCATTTCATTGTTCACTCAAATGAGCGCCGAGCTAAGCGGCAATTTTGGTGGAGACGATCGGGATCGAACCGACGACCTTCTGAATGCCATTCAGACACTCTCCCAGCTGAGCTACGCCCCCATAGCAATCACTATAACATATATTAACATAAAAAAGATTATATTGCAAGATACAGTAAGAACTTTTTTAAATAAGCGCTTGTATTAGCAATAATAAGATGTTATAATTTTCAGCAGAATATCTTATTTTACGGAGGAATTTGTATGTTAACCGATATTGAAATAGCACAACAGGCAAAGCTTAAGCCGATAGCAAAAGTTGCTGAGGATTTAGGCATTAAAGAAGAGGAAACAGAGCCTTACGGAAGATATAAGGCAAAGCTTAACGAGAAGCTTTTTAAAAGGCTTGAAAATGAAAAGGACGGTAAGCTTGTTTTAGTTACGGCTATTAACCCTACTCCTGCCGGAGAGGGAAAAACAACAACAACCGCAGGACTTGGTCAGGCAATGGCTAAAATAGGTAAAAAAGCCGTAATAGCATTAAGAGAACCGTCGCTTGGACCTGTATTCGGCATTAAGGGCGGAGCCGCAGGCGGCGGATATGCTCAGGTGCTGCCGATGGAGGATATTAATTTACATTTTACAGGCGATATGCATGCAATAACCTCTGCAAATAACCTTTTGTGTGCAATGCTTGATAACCACCTGCAGCAGGGTAACGAGCTTAAAATTGACCAGCGCAGAATCCTTATAAAGCGCTGCCTTGATATGAATGACAGAGCGCTCAGAAACGTAGTTGTCGGTCTTGGCGGCAAAATTAACGGTGTTCCGCGTGAGGACGGCTTTATTATTACTGTTGCAAGCGAGGTTATGGCTATTTTATGTCTTGCGTCTGACATTGATGATTTAAAGGCAAGATTGGGCAGAATATTAATTGCCTACACAACAGACGGCAAGCCTGTATTTGCAAAGGATATTCAGGCAGACGGTGCAATGGCGGCTTTGCTTAAGGATGCAATAATGCCGAACCTTGTTCAGACTCTGGAGGGTACTCCTGCTATAATGCACGGCGGTCCGTTTGCAAATATTGCACACGGCTGTAACTCTGTAAGAGCAACTAAGCTTGCTTTAAAGCTTGGTGATTATTGCATTACTGAGGCAGGCTTCGGCTCTGATTTGGGTGCAGAGAAATTTCTTGATATTAAATGCCGCTATGCCGGACTTAAACCAAGTGCAATAGTTGTAGTTGCCACCTGCCGTGCTCTTAAATATAACGGCGGAATACCGAAAACCGAATTAAAGCAGGAAAATCTTGAGGCTTTGAAAAAGGGTATTGTAAATTTAGGCGTACACATTGACAATATGAGAAGCTACGGCGTTCCTGTTGTTGTTGCAATTAACCGCTTTGACACAGACAGTAAGGCGGAGCTTGAATTTATTGAGGAATACTGTATTTCAAAGGGCGCAGATTTCGCGCTTTCAGACGTTTTTGCAAAGGGCGGAGAAGGCGGAATTGAGCTTGCCAAAAAGGTTTGCGAGGCTGTTGATAAGCCGTCCGGGTTCTCCCCTATTTATCCGCTTGAAATGAGCATAAAGGATAAGATAAATGCTATAGCTACCAAAATATACGGTGCCGCTGATGTTTCTTATGCAACTGCAGCAGAAAAGGCTCTCAAGGATATTGAGGCTTTGGGCGCACAGGGACTGCCCGTATGCATTGCAAAAACACAGTATTCCCTCTCTGACGACCCGACAAAGCTCGGTGCGCCGAAGGACTTTACGATTACTGTAAGAGATGCAAAGCTGTCAAACGGCGCAGGGTTTATTGTAGTTCTTACGGGCGATATTATGACAATGCCCGGACTTCCGAAGGCGCCGGCGGCACAAAAGATTGATGTTGACTCTAACGGAGTAATTTCCGGTTTATTCTGATGTATTGGAACTTGATATAAAGATGACTACTGTAAAAACACATTCTGCAGGTGAAACAACACAGCTTGGTGAAAAGCTGGCAGGAAAGCTCTCCGGCGATGAAGTTATTGCGCTTTTCGGCGGACTGGGTATGGGCAAAACTGCGCTTACAGTCGGTATTGCAAGGGGGCTTGAGGCTCAGGACAGAGTTACAAGCCCCACCTTTGCCCTTGTAAATGAATATCATGGCAGGTGCAGTATTTATCATTTTGATATGTACCGCATAACAAGCTGGGACGATTTGTATTCTACGGGATTTTTCGATTACCTTAATAACGGTGTGCTTATAATTGAATGGAGCGAAAACATTGAAAATGCTTTGCCTGAAAATTATATTAAGATAACTATTGAAAAAGGCGAAAAGGACTGTGACAGAATTTTCACTATTGAGGGGGTCGATTTATAATGAAAATACTTGCAATTGACTCAACGGCGTCTCCTGCTTCCGCCGCACTGCTGGAAGATGACAAAATTTTAGGTGAATTTTTTATAAACACAAGTCTTACACACAGCGTAACACTTATGCCGATGTGTGAGGCTTTGCTTAAAAACACGTCTACCGATATAAATGATATTGACCTGTTTGCGGTAAACGCAGGCCCCGGCTCTTTTACCGGGGTAAGGATTGGCGTAAGCGCTGTAAAGGGAATGGCGTGGAATACCAACAAGCCCTGCGCATCTGTTTCCACTCTTTATAGTGCTGCACTGAATTTAAAAAATATAAACTGCATTGCCTGTGCGGTTATGGACGCAAGATGCAGACAGTTTTATAATGCGTTGTTTAAATGTGAGGAAAACGGCAAAGTTACAAGGCTGTGCAATGACAGAGCTATTTCGTTTGAGGAGCTTGCTGCAGATTTAAAGAAATACTCTGACAGCAGAATAATACTTACAGGTGATGGAAGCGACCTTGCCTACTCTTTGCTTTCTCCGCTTGTGAATAACATTGAAGCTGCGCCTGAGCATCTGAAATATCAGCGTGCAAGCGGCACAGCCTTTGCGGCAAAAGAAATGCTTATTAATAACGATACATTGTCAGCAAAGGAGCTTATGCCAATATATTTAAGACTTCCGCAGGCTGAAAGAGAGCTTAAAAAAAGACAGGGAGAAAACTCAAAATAAGGTATAAAAGGGGTTATATTAAAATGATAGCAATAGGAGCAGACCACGGCGGATTTGAAATTAAAGAAGCTGTAAAAAAATATTTAGAGGACAAGGGCATAGAATACAAGGATTTTGGCACATGCAGCGAAGCTTCGGTTGACTATCCGCAGATAGCATATGAAGTTGCCGGCTTTATAGCTCAGGGAAATGCGGAACTTGGGATTTTATGCTGCGGCACCGGCATTGGTATTTCTATGGCGGCAAACAAGGTTAAAGGAATAAGAGCTGCGGTAGTTACGGATGAATTTTGTGCTGAGATGACCAGACGACACAACAACGCCAATATTTTATGTATGGGCGGACGAGTAATTGACAGCGAAAAGGCTGTTAAATTATGCGACATTTTCTTAAACACTCCGTTTGACGGAGGCAGACACGAAAGACGTGTAAATATGATTACAGATATTGAAAACGGAAAAAGTGTATAGGAAATTATTTAAAAGCAAGACTTATGGAAGCACTGAACAAATCACGCTGAAAGCTGTTTCCACAAACGTATTAATCAGTATTTCCTTAATATCAGAATTTTGGAGGTTATATTTTTGAATTTACAAAAACGCATATCAGCTTTTTTACTTACTGTAGTTTTAATAATCAGCGTAATCTTGACCGGCTGTAATAATAACAGCACCGCTACACAAAAACCAACTCAGGCATCACAACAGACCGAAACACATAAAGCAACAGAAGCGACTACCACCACAGAGGCGGTAATACAAACTGAACCTGTCGGCACTTCCGATTCAAAGGTTTTTGACAACGCAGTAATAGTAGGTGACAGCATTACACTTAAGCTTGACTATTATTGTCAGGCAAATGAAACTCCGCTTAAAAACAGCGTCTTTCTACCCTCCGGCAGCCTTGGCTGGACAAATGCACAGTGGGACATTGACAATGAAGCAGCAGTTCATCCTACCTACAAGGGTTCTACTGTTCTTGTGGAGAACTGTGCCGAGATTACAGGAGCAAAATATGTTATTATTATGCTGGGTATGAACGACATTGGTTTGTACGGCATTGACGATTCAATAAGCAGCGCAAAGTCACTAATTGAAAAAATAAAGGCAAACTCACCAGAAGTTAAAATATATGTTGAGTCAGTAACTCCTATTTTAGCCGGAATGCAACGCGAAAATTTAAACAATGAAAACGTGCGCGCTTTCAATGAAAAGCTTTCTGATTTAACAAAAGAGCTTAATGTTGAGTATCTTGACCTGTATCCTCTGTTTGCAGATGAAAACGGTAATTTGCGTGATGAATATTGCGGTGATCCGCAAGCGATGGGAATACACTTTACAGACGCTGCCTGCGAGCTGTGGGCAGACTATTTGCAAAAGAATGTTAAATAAAATTTATTCTGTTACATAAGGGAAGTATATGTTTATGATGAAAAAGATATTTTTATTATTTGCTGTGTTCGTATTTTCTGCATCTGTATTATGCGGATGTGGTCAAAGCAATCAAAATAACAAAGCTGATGCGCCGCCGCTTAAAGAAGTTTATACAATAATTCAAAACGAGGTTACTCTGCCGGATATGCTTGAGCTTAAGGAAAAAAGCGACCTTGAAGATTATTATGGAATTAAAGAGGATGATGTTACCGATTTTTATGCTGCAATAGACAGCAGCGGCGTGGGACAGGATGAAATTGTATTTGTTATGGCAAAAGATGACGCTTCTGCCGGCAGGGTTGAGGAATGCCTTAATAGCAGATATGATTCAAAGCTGAAGCAAAATGAAAGCTACAATCCAAAAGAAGCTGCTAAAATAAAAAAATGCTCCGTAAAGAAAAACGGTAATTATGTTTCGATGGTGATTTCTGATGACGCAGAAAAAATAGAGCAGATATATAGTAATTCTGTTTTTGTTTAATAACGGACTATTTTCACGAAGCTTAAGGGCGCAGACTTAACTGTCTGCGCCCTCTATATTTATTACGTTAATCATATTAATCTAAAAAAGGCTTTACGCACATATCCGCCCTTAGCCTTTAATCTGAAAAGCTGATTTCGGTGCTCCGCAAATCGGGCAGGTCCAGTTTTCAGGCAGTTCCTCAAATGGGCGCTGCGGGTCATCGTATACATATCCGCATATGGTGCAGATGTAGCTTAACTCCTCGCTGGTATCGGGCAGCTGAATATCGCTTGAATATGTTGGCGCATTTTTCGGAGCTTTACCCTTTATCACCTTGTGGTAATAATCATATGTCATCGGCACACCTACAGCCTTATCGCTGCCGGCTTTAATTTCTGCCAGAAATACTGTATGCGTCATTGTTTCTATGCTGTTAATAACCTTGCACAAAAACCAACAGCATATATCCTCTCTGAGTACGGGCTCTCCTTCTCTTAATATCTTATAATCTATGTTTTCAAGCTTGTTGGTATTTCTTCCCGAGCTGAAACCCAACGCACCTATAACAGTGCCTGACGTATTTTCTGAAAGGACTGATACAGCAAATTCGCCGGTTGCCTTGATTCTTTCGTTTGTATAATTATTATGGTTAACGCTTACGGCAATAATCATAGGGTCTGACGTTACCTGAAAAACAGTGTTCACTATAGACGCTGTCGGACCGTTTTCTCCCCTTACACCGATAGCGTACATTCCGTAAGAAATGCTCCTTAAAATTGATGAATTCATTTTTATCATTCCTTTCACAAAGCACAGTCACCAATCTGAATGAAAGTATATTACAGTTTTCGCACCATACCAAGCATACTATTCATTATTTATTAGTATATCACAGCAATCATAGTAAAATCAAGAATTTTTTTATGAATATTACAAAAATCATTCGTCAGGATTTGCAAATAAATATATAAAAATAACAATTAAGCCTTTTAATCTTCAAAATATTTCTATACCTACGATTAATATATAATTTAAAGTAAGGTACAATGTATAAAAAAGCGGCTGCGAGTTATACTCGTAACCGCTCTCAAGGTCGCCAAGAAAACCGGGCAGGTAAGCAAATGCTCACCTGCCCGGTTTTACCAAAAGCAAAAATAATCTATAAAATTATTTACCGTAGTATGCTTTTAAATAGATGTCCTTTATTTCAGACATAAGCGGCAGACGCGGGTTAGCGCCTGTGCACTGGTCGTCAAATGCGTTTTCTACCATTTCATCTAAGGTAGCAAGGAAGTCCTCCTCAGAAATACCATAGTCAGCGATTGTCTTTTTAATGCCAACCTTCACTTTAAGCTCTTCAATAGCATTGATGAAGTTCTCTAAGGTTTCTTCGTCTGTTTTGCCTGTGATACCGCAGAAGTTAGCGCACTCTACGTATCTTTCAAGGCAGTGCGGATACTGATACTGTGAGAATGTGCCCATCTTAGCCGGAACAGGGTTTGCGTTAAATCTCATAACCTCTGTAATTAACAAAGCGTTTGCAACGCCGTGCGGAAGGTGATGATAAGCACCGAGCTTATGAGCCATTGAGTGGCAAACACCGAGGAATGCGTTGGCAAAAGCCATACCTGCCATTGTGGAGGCGTCTGCCATTTTTTCTCTTGCAATCGGGTCGTTTGCGCCGTTTTCGTATGCTGACGGCAGATATTTAAATATATTCTTCATTGCCTTTAATGCAAGGCCGTCTGTGTAATCTGTAGCCATAATTGAAGCGTATGCTTCAAGTGCGTGAGTAAGTGCGTCAATACCGGAAGCGCTTGTAAGTCCCTTAGGCTGGTTCATCATATTGTCTGCGTCTATAATTGCCATATTCGGGAGAAGCTCGTAGTCTGCAAGCGGATATTTAACGCCTGTTTTCTCGTCTGTGATAACTGCAAACGGAGTAACCTCAGAGCCTGTTCCTGATGATGTAGGAACAGCAACAAAAGCAGCCTTCTCACCCATCTTCGGGAATGTATATACTCTCTTGCGAATATCCATAAAGCGCATAGCCATATCCATAAAGTCAGCGTCCGGATGCTCATAAAGAACCCACATAATCTTACCGGCATCCATTGCAGAGCCGCCGCCGAGAGCAATAATAACGTCCGGCTCAAAAGCAGACATAGCCTTTGCACCCTCTTTGGCGCATGCAAGCGTCGGGTCCGGAGCAACCTCGTAGAAGCAGGTGTGCTGTATTCCCATTGCGTCAAGCTTATCTTCAATAGGCTTTACATAACCGTTCTTATACAGGAAAGAGTCTGTTACAATAAACGCCTTTTTCTTACCCATTACTGTGCCCAGCTCATCTAAAGCTACAGGCAGACAACCCTTTTTGAAATAAACCTTTTGAGGTGTTCTGAACCAAAGCATATTCTCTCTCCTCTCAGCGACTGTTTTAATGTTTACTAAATGCTTAACTCCTACGTTTTCCGATACAGAGTTGCCGCCCCAAGAGCCGCAGCCAAGTGTAAGTGACGGAGCAAGGTTAAAGTTGTAAAGATCGCCGATACCGCCGTGTGACGACGGAGTATTTACAAGAATACGGCAGGTTTTCATAGCTGCCTGATGCTTTGCCATTTTTTCCGTTTGTGACGGATGTATATAAAGTGAAGATGTATGACCGTAGCCGCCGTCTGCAACAAGTCTTTCTGCCTTTGCAATAGCCTCGTCAAAGGTTTCAGCCTTGTACATTGCAAGTACCGGTGAAAGCTTTTCGTGTGCAAACTCTTCTGAAATATCTACTGACTCAACCTCGCCGATAAGGATTTTTGTATCCTCCGGAACTTCAACACCGGCAAGAGCTGCAATTGTGTGCGCCTTTTGTCCAACAATCTTTGCATTTAGCGCACCGTTAATGATGATTGTTTTTCTTACCTTTTCAAGCTCATCTTCCTTTAAGAAGTAGCAGCCTCTGTCAATAAATTCCTTTTTAACCTCGTCGTAAATTTTGGAAAGAACAGTAACAGACTGCTCAGAAGCACAAATCATACCGTTATCAAATGTTTTTGAATGAATGATTGAGTTTACAGCCATTTTAACATCTGCTGTGTCATCAATAATAACAGGGGTATTACCTGCGCCAACACCGAGAGCCGGCTTGCCTGATGAGTAAGCAGCCTTAACCATTCCGGGACCGCCAGTTGCAAGAATTATATCTGCACTTCTCATAACCTCGTTAGTAAGCTCAAGCGACGGAACGTCTATCCAGCCTATGATACCCTCCGGAGCGCCTGCCTCAACAGCAGCTTCAAGAACAATCTTTGCAGCCTCAATAGTAGAAGCCTTTGCTCTTGGGTGAGGGCTTATAATAATTGCGTTTCTTGTTTTTAAAGAAATAAGTGTTTTGAATATTGCAGTTGATGTGGGGTTGGTTGTAGGAATAACTGCTGCGATAAGACCGATAGGCTCGGCGATTTTCTTTGTGCCGAAAGCAGTATCTTCTTCTATAACACCGCATGTCTTAGTGTTTTTATATGCGTTGTAAATATACTCTGAAGCATAATGGTTTTTAATAACCTTATCTTCAACTATACCCATACCAGTTTCTTCTACTGCCATTTTAGCCAGCGGAATACGAGCTTTATTAGCAGCCGATGCAGCTGCTAAAAAGATTTTGTCTACCTGCTCCTGAGTATAGGTAGCAAAAACCTTTTGGGCTTCTCTCATTGCTTCCATTTTTGCAATTAAAGCGTCAACATTGTCAATAATTGCAGGTACTTCTTTTACGACATTTTCTTTTTTTGCCATAAAAACAGCCTCCTCATAAATTTTACAAATTATTTTTTGCTTGCTATTTGGTTTTTTGAGCCTTAGCTTGATTTAATTATAGTAGATTGTTAAAAAATTGTCAATATGAATTTTCTGTCATTTTCAGCGACATTTTTCGTTATTTTCACCTAACTTTTGCAAATGGAAAATACAGTGTTTAAACAGAACTGTTTTACTAAATATAGATATTCTATTTTGTGTAATTTTGCTATGTTCTAATTTATATTTCGTCATTATTCATAAAAATCAATTTGTTATATGGTTATAATTCTCAATTCAATCGCAATTAATCAAATGAAAATAACTACCCATATTAGCTTTTTTGCAATATGTATTGATTTCCGTCATAAAATAGTGTAATATTTGTATATATAAGTATTTACGGAGAATAGTGTTGTTCTCCGTAAATCTTTGTTTTTTTACAGAGAAAGGATGCTTATGAAAATTGTAATTGTAGGTTGCGGAAAGGTAGGCACATCCGTTGCAACAGAGCTGAACTCAGAGGGTCACGAAATAGCGGTAGTTGATATAAATCACGACGCAGTTACTCGTTTATCTGAATCCATTGATGTTATGGGAATTGAGGGAAACGGTGCAACATACGAGGTACTTGTTGATGCAGGAGCACAAACGGCTGACCTTGTAATTGCCGCCGCCGAAAGAGATGAAATAAACCTATACACCTGTCTTATGGCTAAAGCCGCAGGCGTAAAGCACACCATAGCCAGAGTAAGAAACCCCGAATACACTAACGATTTATACAGGGTTAAGGATCAATTAGGTCTTTCAATGGCTATAAATCCTGAGCTTACAGCGGCTGTTGAAATCAGCCGTCTTCTTCGGTTTTCCGGTGCGCTTGAAATTGATTCCTTCTCCAGAGGTATGGTTGAGCTGATAAAGGTTGCTATTCCGCAGGACTCTCATATCAACAACAAAAAAATCAGCCAGATTGATATTTTAAAGGGCAAGGTCAGAATCTGCTCGGTTGAGCGTGACAATGAAGTTTATATTCCAAACGGCGACTTCGTTATCAAAGGCGGCGACAGAATTTCCGTTGTTTCCAAGTCTGAAACTGCGTCAAAGTTTTTTAAGAAAATTAATGTAGCAATAGGCAGAAGCCGAGATGTTATTCTGCTGGGCGGCGGAAAAATTTCTTATTATCTTGCGCTCAAGCTTATTAAATCGGGTACAAATGTAAAAATCATTGAGAAAAACGCCGCCAGATGCAGCGAGCTGGCAGAGCTTCTTAACGATGCCGTAATTATACACGGCGACTGTATGGATCAGGATTTGCTGTTAAGCGAAGGCATCAGCCACGCCGACGGTATTGTTGCGCTTATGGATTACGATGAAGAAAACATCCTTATTTCACTTTACTTAAAAAGTATCTCAAAGGCAAAAATTATTACAAAGGTCAATAACTCATCATTTGACACCATTATTGATAACCTTGACCTTGACTGTATAATCCATCCCAAAGTATTAATCGGTGAATACATTGCGCGTTACATAAGAGCAATGCAAAACTCACTCGGAAGTAATGTTGAAACGCTGTACAGGCTCAACGATGACCGGACGGAGGCGCTTGAGTTCCGTGTAAAAAACAACTCAAAGGTATGCGGAATTGAACTTCACGAGCTGAACCTTAAGGATAATCTGCAAATCATCTGTATAAACCGCAGGGGAAAGATTATTCTCCCACAGGGCAGCGATATGATTTTGCCTGATGACACAGTTGTAGTTCTTACAAAGCACAAGGGCTTAAGTGACCTTGACGATATAATCAACAAGCATTAGAGGTAGCTTTTAAGTATGAATAAACGTATTATTATCTATATTCTTGGCTGGGTTCTTATAATTGAGGGCGCTGCTATGCAGATTGCAACTGTTACCTCAATAATTTACGGAGAAAAAGAGGGTTTTTATTTTCTTATTATAGGTGCCGTAAGCGCAGCTTTAGGCTTTCTTGCCGTTAAGGTGAAAAAGCCTAAAAATATGGTGCTTTATCAGAAGGCAGGCTTTGCCGCCACAGCGCTGAGCTGGATTTTTATGTCACTTATAGGCTGTCTGCCGTTCTTTTTAAGCGGCGAAATTCCTTCTTTTATTGACGCTTTTTTTGAAACCGTTTCAGGTTTTACTACGACAGGCTCAACAATTCTATCTGATATAGAAAGCCTATCACACGGTATGCTTATTTGGCGAAGCTTTCTTCACTGGCTGGGCGGAATGGGCGTTATTGTCTTTTTACTTGCAATTATTCCGAAGCTCGGCGGTCAGCAGAATATTTACCTTATGAAAGCGGAGAGTCCCGGTCCGATAATCGGTAAGGCTGTGCCGCATATGAGAAGCTACGCCGCACTCCTTTACGGTATATATATAGGACTTACGGTTCTTGAGATTGTTTTTTTGCTTTGCGGCGGAATGGGATTATTTGACGCCTTGAATACAGCCTTTGCAACAGCAGGAACAGGCGGCTTCGGAATTCATAATACAAATGTTGCCGCCTACAACAGCTACTATCTGCAAACAGTTATTGCCGTATTTATGCTTTTATTCGGAATAAATTTTTCTTTTTATATTCTTCTGATCGGCAAAAAATTTAAGCAGGCATTTAAAATTGAAGAGCTCTGGGTTTATCTCGGAATTGTTGCTGTCTCGGTTTTGATTATTACAATCAACATAAGCTCACTTTACCCCACACTTTACGACTCCTTCCATCAAAGCTTTTTCTATGTTTCGTCTATAATGACTACTACGGGCTTCGGTATAGGCGATGTCAACCATTGGCCGGAGCTTTCCAAGGCTGTGATAATAATTATAACCTTTATCGGCGCAATGGCAGGAAGTACAGGCGGCGGCTTTAAGGTTTCAAGACTTCTTATACTGTGTAAAGAGGTAAAAAAGGAGTTTGCTCTTTTAATCCATCCAAGAAATGTAAAATCAGTAAAAATGGACGGAAAAACAGTTGACCACAGCGTAATGCGCAGTACATCGGTTTTTCTTGTTGTATATCTGGGAATATTTATGTTAAGCTTTCTGCTTATTTCAATAGAAAACAAGGATTTTCTGACAAGCTTTACAAGCGTTGCGGCAAACCTGAATAACACAGGCCCCGGACTTGGAGAAGTGGGCCCGACAGGCAATTATGCCGGATTCAGTATTTTTTCCAAGTGTGTGCTTATTTTTGATATGCTCGCAGGACGACTTGAGCTGTTCCCGCTTCTGCTTCTGTTTACACCGTCTGCATGGAAAAAATCATAAGCCTTGATTATCTGACAGAATATGTATATAATTTAATAGAATAAAAATCTATTAAAACGCTAAATTTAAAAGGGGTTTGGTGAAAAAATGAAATACGCAGTAGTTTTGTGCGACGGCATGGCAGACTATCCGGTAGAAGCATTAAACGGAAAAACTCCTATGTCTGTAGCAAATAAGCCGTGTATGAACGAGCTTGCAAAGCACGCAGAGGTAGGACTTGTAAAAACAGTTGCAGACGGCTTAAAGCCCGGCAGCGATGTAGCAAATCTTTCTGTAATGGGATATGAGCCTGCAAAATATTATACGGGACGTTCACCGCTGGAGGCGGCAAGCATCGGCATAGATTTGAAAGACGATGACGTAACGCTCAGGTGCAACCTTGTTACCCTTTCCGAAGAAGAAAACTATGAGGACAAAATAATGGTTGACTACTGCGCCGACGATATTTCGTCCGAAGAAGCAAAAGTTTTGATTGAATATATTGAGGAAAAGCTCGGCAATGAGGAATTTAAATTTTACAGCGGCGTAAGCTACCGACACTGTCTGGTATGGAGCAAGGGCTTTCCCCACCCGGGCGAGCTTACACCTCCACATGATATAACAGACAGAAAAATTACAGATTATGTTCCGCAGGGCGAGCACACAGACAAGCTGTATGACTTAATGAAGAAAAGCTATAATCTGCTTAAAGAGCACCCTGTAAACAAGAAAAGAATTGAACGCGGAAAACGTCCTGCAAACTCAATTTGGCTTTGGGGTGAGGGACAAAAGCCGATACTTGACAGCTTTGAAAATAAGTTTGGCGTAAAGGGTTCTGTAATTTCCGCTGTTGACCTGTTAAAGGGCATTGGAATATGCGCCGGAATGAACACCTGCGATGTTGAGGGAGCAACCGGGTATATTGATACAAACTTTGAAGGCAAGCTTAAGGCGGCTTTAGACGAGCTTAAATCCGGACAGGATTTTGTGTATATTCACGTTGAAGCGCCTGACGAATGCGGTCACAGAGGCGAGCAGGAAAACAAAATAAAATCTATTGAATTGATTGATGAAAAAATACTGGCACCGCTTATAAAGGAGCTTAAAGGAATGGGCGATTTTGCCGTTATGGTGCTGCCCGACCATCCTACTCCGCTTGCAATTAAAACGCATTGCAGCGCCCCGGTACCGTATCTTTTATACAGAAGCAACGATTTAAAGGAAAGCGGTGTATCGGTTTTTGACGAGGAAAGCGCAAAAAACACCGGCGTTTACCTGGAAGAGGGATATACGCTGATGAACAGATTTTTATCAGAAAGATAACTTTAGATATGCTAAACCCGGCAGCATTTATTATGCAGCCGGGCTTTATTTATGGTATTTAATAATAATATAAAATAAGCTTATTTCTCATTCAAAAGCTTATTAAGCTCCTCCATAAAGGTGTTAATGTCTTTAAACTGGCGGTATACCGAGGCAAAGCGAACATATGAAACCTCGTCTACATTTTTTAAATGCTCCATAGCATATTCGCCGATTAGCTTGGAGGTTACCTCCTTATCCAAAGAATTCTGAAGCTTTGCTTCAATATCGTCAACCATTTTTTCTATTGTTGCAATAGACACAGGTCTTTTTTCACAAGCACGCAGAATACCGGCTGTCAGCTTGTTTCTGTCGAACACTTCTCTTGATTTATCTCTTTTAACAACGATTATCGGAACAGTTTCAATCACCTCATGCGTTGTAAAACGCTTGCCGCAATTCAAACATTCTCTTCTTCTTCTTATTCTCTCTCCGTCGTCTGCCGAGCGGGAGTCAATTACCTTGCTTTCTTCAAAACTGCAAAACGGACATTTCATATTATTAACCTTCCTTTCATTGTTCTTACGCATAATATCTAAAATTAGAATAGATTTATTATACCATATATTGTTTAAAATTGGCAATAGATACTATATATGCATATTAAACAAGGATTTTTACGAAAATTAAGTCAAAGTAAACAACGAAGACTTCTTAACCTCTTTTTTTAAAAATTCGTAAGAGGACACAAGCTCATCTGCATCTGTAAAATTAGTTCTGTATACCTCTATAATTAAATCTCCCGTAAAGCTATTGTCACTTAAAATTCTGAAAAGCTTATTGTAATCCATTGTGCCCTTTCCGGGTAAAAGGCAGTCACACCCCGGCTTATTGTCATTTATATGAATATGCACAATGCTTTCTCCCATCGCTGTGCACATTTCATACGGGTCTGCTCCGCTTCTTACAGACTGCTTAATATCAAAGACAAATTTTGCTCTGTCCCCTAAGTATTCCTTCATTTCTTTTATAAAGTCTATCCTCTGACTTCTGAAGAGATTTACGTTTTCCTGTGCAACCGTAACACCGTATTTCTCCCCCAAAAGTGAAAGCTCAGCAAATTTTTCAAAATACTCTTTATTTGAGATTCCGCCGATTTCCGGTGTTTTTCTGTCGCCGTGGATAACCAAAAGCTTTGCACCGAGCATGGCGGCAGTTTTAAAATAATTCTCATAGAATTTAAGCGTATCGCGGTATCTGCGTGTATAATCCGTAAACAATAAGTACGGCTCATAGCCTGAGGTAAACGGATGCATTGACTTAACGGTTGCTCCGTAATTTTTAAGCTTAGCTTTCAGTATATTTATAAAATGCGGATTTATCTCGCTTATTGTGTTAAAAAATATTTCAAAATGAGAAAAGCCGCAGTTAAGTAAAATATCCAGCGCCTCCTCAGTTGGGTTTGGATACATACAGGCAGTTGAAATTCCAATTTTCATTTAAAATATCACTCCGAAAAACTCTGATGAAAATTCAAAAGGCAGGCATCAAACGATGCACTGCCTTATTATTGACAATTTAAATTAAAATCAGTCGCCTAACGGAACACCCTTGCCGTCAACTGCAATGCTTCCTGTTAAAATCATAATACCTTCAATAAGACCCCAGATTTCAGAAACTATTCCTCCGATACCGCAAGTAGCAATAGTAATGACAAGCTGAATAACAGCCTTTGCTGTATATCCGAGATAGAAGTTATGTACACCTAAAGCTCCTAAGAAGATACCAAGCAGACCAGCAGCCATTTTTGATTTTTGCTGACCCTGAGGAACAGGAACAGAAAAAGCTACTCCGCACTGTGTGCAAACTGCTGCATTCGGTGCTGAAGGTGCTCCGCAGTTATTACAAAACTGATTTCCCTGACCTACCGGTACACCGCACTTTATGCATACAGCCGCCATATTATCAAGCGGCGCTCCGCAATTTCTACAAAACATATTAAAACCTCCGTTCATTTATTTAATTCATTAAATTAATTTTATTATAAGTTATGAAACAATGTTTGTCAATGCTTCCGTCTTATTTTTAAAAATTCTTCGCTGCTTTTCGTTATTTCTTTAATAAGAAGCGATATTTTTTGTTTTTTGTCATCTGTATAATTCTTGGTAGCTATAATAATAAGTTCTGAAATTGCCTGAAGCATACCGCTTCTCACCTTTGGGTCAAGTTTTTTAATTGCAGAAATAATACCTGACGCCGTTTCTTTTCTGTTTTCAAGCAATTTATCAAAGGATTCTGCATTACTTGCGCCCAAAACAGAAAAGAGTGTATCTACAAATTGTGTTCTCTCATCAGTCGGCATCTGCTCAATCCATTTATTAAGAGATTCATTCATAAGCTGCGTTTTTACGTTTATCTCCTGCATTTTAACAAAGCTGTCGCCCTCTACCTTCCATGACAGCGGGTCATGCTGCAAAAGCCATACACCGTCGCTGTCTACAATTGTATATTTTTGGCTGTTATAAAACAACATACCGACAACAGAATAATGCGGAACAAGCTTTATTACTTTTTCTTTAATCTCTTTATAGCCTGAGGTTGAAAAAAATTCTTCAGTAAAGCCCGGACCGTCGTTGTTGTAGACGGCGGTTATCCTTCGCTTTACACTCTTGCTAATGCCTGCCGCAGCATACACAGCTAAATTTCCGCCTTTTGAGTGACCTCCTACTCTCAGCTTTTGTTTATATGAACGTGCTATTAATTCAAGATAGCTTTGAGCCTGAATTTGTGCCGGAACAGGA
>JBJEQJ010000003.1:0-1457 GCA_051881695.1 Acutalibacteraceae bacterium
GTCAATGTTGATGAAGAACCTGAACTGGCGGCTTCCTTCTCAGTTGCAAGCATTCCTATGTTTGTTGTTATGAAAGGCGGAAAAATAGCAAATACGAAGATAGGTGCTATGCCAAAAGCAAATCTGGAGGCGATGTTAAAATGAGTTTTATGAACCTTTTCAAACGTCTGGACATTAATAAAGGTGTGGAAGATTGGATTACGGGCAAAGATGCTGTTCTGTTAGATGTAAGAACGGTTGATGAGTACCGCCAAGGTCATATCGATGGGAGTTTAAATATACCTTTACAAAATATTCATGCTGTGAAAAACAATATTCCCGATTTGGACAAGCCTATTTATGTTCATTGTCTCAGCGGTGCCCGAAGCGCACAGGCAGCTTCTGTTCTGAAATCAATGGGATATACCAATGTGACCGATATCGGCGGTATCAATTCTTACCGTGGAAAGGTGGTGAAATGATACGATGAAAGTTGTTATTGTCGGCGGAGTTGCCGGAGGTGCTACTGCTGCGACCCGTATCAGAAGATTAGACGAACACGCTCAAATTACGGTTTTTGAGCGCTCCGGCTATATTTCTTATGCAAACTGTGGCTTGCCGTATTATATAGGAGAAGTCATAGAAGATCCGGAAGAACTGACTTTGCAAACACCGGAGAGTTTCCAAACCCGTTTCCGCATTAATGTTAAGGTAAAGCATGAAGTTATAGACATTGACGTAAAACGCAAGACTGTCACCGTCCGTAATCTTGACACCGGCGAAGAATTTGAAGAAGGCTACGATAAACTGATTCTTTCTCCCGGTGCAAAGCCAATACGACCTGATTTGCCCGGAATAGACAGCAAGAACCTGTTTTCTCTTCGCACCGTAGAAGATACTTTCCGTATTCGTCGGTTTGTAGAAAAACATAAGCCCAAAACAGCAGTAATGGTAGGCGGCGGATTTATCGGTTTGGAGGTTGCTGAGAACCTTTGTGAACTCGGCGTTAAAGTGACCGTGATTCAGCGTGGCAATCAACTGCTTAATACATTAGATTATGATATGGCTACTCTTGTTCACAGTAAACTCCGTTCTAAGGGAATTGACTTGAAAATTGGCGGAAATGTTGTCGCTTTTGAAGAAACTGAAACGGGGCTTAATGTTTTATTAGAGAATGAGCAGCCTATTGGGACGGATATGGTACTGTTGGCGATTGGGGTCAGTCCGGAAAATACACTTGCAAAAAAAGCCGGTCTGGAGCTGGGATTGAAGGGCGCTATTGCCGTAAATGATAAGATGGAGACCTCTGTGTCAGATATTTATGCTGTGGGCGATGCAGTACAAATCAAGCATATAGTTACAGGGAACGACGCTGTTATTGCTCTTGCAGGTCCTGCAAACAAACAGGGCAGGATTGCAGCGGATAACATATGCGGTCTTGACAGTCATTATAAAGGCTCGTTGGGGTCTTCCGTAAT
>JBJEQJ010000003.1:1557-4438 GCA_051881695.1 Acutalibacteraceae bacterium
ATGATTGAAAACATTGCAAACGGATTAGTCAAACAGTTTCACTGGGACGAGGTTGCCGATTTGCCGAGAGACGGAAGCGTTACCTTATTGGATACCCGTACCGCTAATGAATATGCACACGGTCATGCTGACGGATTTATCAATATTCCGGTAGATGAACTGCGTGAGCGTATGTCTGAAATTGACCGAACAAAACCGTTATATGTTATGTGTCAAAGCGGACTGCGCAGTTATATTTCCTGCCGAATTTTGTCGCAGGAGGGTTACGATTGTTATAATTTCTCCGGCGGCTATCGATTCTACTCAGGAATTATCCGTGAAAAGGCTATGGCTGAACAATCCTATCCCTGCGGCATGGATAAGTAAAGGGGTGACAGTATGCTGAAACGAATATTACCGCTGTTACTTGTATTGGTGATAATGCTCGCCGGTTGCGGAAAATCCGATGCCGATACACCAAACAATACTTATGAAAAGATTACCATGTCAGAGGGACTTGCTCGAATGGAGTCGGACGAAAACTACATTTTGCTTGATGTGCGCCGAGCCGATGAATTTGAAGCGGGACATATCCCCGGTGCAGTTAATCTTCCCAACGAAGAAATCGGTACAGAAGAAATTCCCTCCCTGCCGGACAAAGCACAGACTATTTATATTTATTGCCGAAGCGGGAATCGCAGTAAGCAGGCGGCAGATAAGCTTCTGGCGCTGGGATATACGAACTTAATCGAATTCGGCGGCATAATTGATTATACCGGCGAACTGGAATACGGAAAATAAAGGAGGCAAAACAATGAAGTATGTATGTCAAATCTGCGGCTATATCTATGATGACACCAAAGAGAAAGTACCCTTTGAACAGCTTCCGGCAGATTGGAAATGTCCGCTATGCGGTGCGGCAAAGACAGATTTTAAGCCGGAAACTGCTGATGGGGAAAAAGAAAAGCCGGTTACAGTACCCATAGAAGCAGAGCTTGTAAATCTCTCTGTCGGTCAACTAGCGGCTCTCTGCTCTAATCTCGCAAGAGGCTGTGAGAAACAGTACAAGACGGAAGAATCAAAACTATTTAGCGAACTTGCTGACTATTTTACTGCGGCTGTTCCTGCTGTCAGCGACGCTACTGTTGAAAAATTGGCGAAAAATTTAATAGAGGATGCTGAAAACTATGTCGGTGTCCGTGCCACAGCCGATGCAAACGGGGATCGGGGTGCGGCGAGAATTTGCGTTTGGGGCGAAAAGGTTACCCGTATGCTTTCTTCTCTTGTAAGCCGTTATCTGAACGAGGGAGAAAAAATGCTTGAGGGTACAAACATCTGGGTTTGCACGACCTGCGGTTTCGTCTACATCGGCGAACAGGCACCGGAACTTTGTCCTGTATGTAAAGTTCCTGCGTGGAAATTTGAAAAAATAGAAGGGAGAGTGTAATCATGGATAAAGTTGCTGTTCGTAATTTGAGACTTTGTACAAAGGATTGTCTCTGCCTGTATGTTTGCCCTGTCGGAGCAACGGACACGGAAAACAGTATTATTGATGTAAACAAATGTATCGGTTGCGGTGCTTGTGCCGATGCTTGTCCAAGTGGAGCCATCAGTATGGTGCCAAAGGTTTATCCTGTTCAACAGGCAAAGACAGATTCTGTTAAAGCGGTATTGAATAGCGTTGCTCAGCGCAAAGCAGATGAAGAAAAAACTGCTTTGCAAATTGCAGAAGCTACCGAAAAGGACGGACTCTACCGCTTGATGAAGGCTGTTGCCAAATCTGAACGATTGGTGGCGGAGGACATAATGCGTGAGGCAGGATATATGCTTCCACAAAGCAATAACGCTCATGAACTTTTGGAAGAACTTATTGCGAAGTCGCCTGACGGATTTCCTGTGGAAACTGCAAAAAAACTACTTAATATGATTCCGAATAATGAAAATGAAAAGAAAGAGGTAAAAGCTATGAAAAAATGGGTTTGTTCCGTATGCGGATATGTACACGAGGGTGACACTCCTCCTGAAAAGTGTCCTGTTTGCAAGCAGCCTGCCGAAAAGTTTAATCTTGTAGAGGAAGAAAAGAAAAATCCTTATGCAGGGACGCAAACCGAAAAGAATTTGGAAACAGCGTTTGCGGGTGAGTCTCAGGCTCGTAATAAATATACCTACTTTGCTTCCGTTGCCAAAAAGGAAGGCTACGAGCAAATGGCTGCATTGTTTCTGAAAACCGCTGACAATGAAAAAGAACACGCTAAAATGTGGTTCAAAGAGCTGAACGGTCTTGGTGATACAGCTGACAATTTACTGTCGGCTGCTGAAGGCGAGAACTACGAGTGGACAGATATGTACGATGGCTTTGCTAAGACTGCTGAAGCAGAAGGATTTCTGGAGCTTGCTGCTAAGTTCCGCATGGTTGCCGCTATTGAAAAACATCATGAGGAACGCTACCGTACACTGCTTCACAATCTGGAAACAGCACAGGTTTTTGAAAAGAGTGAAGTAAAGGTTTGGGAATGCCGCAACTGCGGACATATAGTTGTGGGAATCAAAGCCCCCGAAGTATGCCCTGTTTGCGCTCATCCGCAGGCTTACTTTGAGGTAAATTCTGAGAACTACTGATCATAGCGCTTTAACGAAATAAAGATACTCTATATTAAAATACGGTGTAACCTTAATTTTGAGGCTACACCGTATTTTTGCCGAAATATTATCTGTAAATTATTGTTATACATAGATTAAATCCGTATTTATAATCTCCATCACACGATTATGGATATTGTTCATTTGATGCATCCACAGCATTTGATTTTCGGCTTTGAGTTGTTCGGTTGCATTTTCATTTTCGGCAAGCTCTTTTACTAACAGAATAAACATTTCTTCTGCTTGCTTGTCAATATCGGTA
>JBJEQJ010000004.1:0-19210 GCA_051881695.1 Acutalibacteraceae bacterium
CTTTAACAAGGGAGGCAGAAAGTCCCCCTTGTCAAAGGGGGAAAGATGACGAAGTCATCAGGGGGATTCCATAGAAGAGAGTCTGTGCTAGAATGAATCCCTCCGTCAGGCTGCGCCTGCCACCTCCCTTTAACAAGGGAGGCAGAAAATAACGCTGCAATCAGAGCAACCGGAGGGCTTTTTATACCCTTTTTTCAGTGTTTCCTTAAATTTCAAAAATCGCAAAGCTTTCATCTTTCATTGTAAGCCTGCCGTTTTGCACACTGCTTTCGCCTATTTTATACACCGTTTTACTAACCTCATATTCAATCGGAATGTTTATAGGACTTGCAGAGGGATTTACGGCAACGACAAAAGCTCCCCTTTTATATACAAAAGGATATTCATTCTTTTTTGCATAAAGAACGCTGAAATCTCCGTCAGAGCCTAAATCCTCGTTTTCTTTCCTTATTCTTATAATATCCTTAACAACATTGAGCAGGCTGTCCTTATCATTAAGCTGTGCTTCAACAGTCGGGGCGTCGGGCGCACTGTCAACAGGCAGGTATAAATCCTCCTCATCTGCAGAGGAAAAGCCCTTGTTTTTACCATTGCTCCACTGCATAGGCGTACGTGTTCCGGTGCGGGAAAACGCACCCTCTTTGCTTTTTAACCCCTCAATGTACCTCATACCTATTTCATCGCCGTAATATAAAAACGGAATGCCCGGCAGAGTGAAAACAGTACAGTATGCAAGCTTTTGCTCCTGTGTTGTAAGTGTTTTTGACATTCTGGGCGTGTCGTGGTTGCAGGTTATAAAGCTTATATATCCGTTTTTCTTTGTCTTTTCGTAATTATCTGTATACTCGTCTGTAAACAGCGTAATATCTCCGCTGCCCTTAAAGAAGCTTCTGTCCTGATTTTTGTCCCTGTCAAAAAATCTGAAAAGCGTATTATAGCCGTTTTTGTAGTGGTCAAGGTAAAAATCGCAGTGAAAACCGCCCTTGTTTATAGCCATATACGGATTGCACCACTCCGACACTAAAACAGCCTGTGGGTATTCCTCGTCGAGCATTTGTCTTATGCCTCTCCATATTTTTGCCGTTTCAACCTTGTCGTCCTCGTTTTTAACAAGAGAGTCAGCCATATCAACTCTGAAGCCGTCGCAGCCCTTATCAAGCCAGAAGCGCATAATATCCTTTAATGCTTCAACCGTCTTTTGGCAATCCGGATGGTCGCACGGAAGCTGCCACGGATGCGTAATTTTTGCAAAGCCGTAATTAAGCGCAGGCTGAGAGCTGAAGAAATTTACCATATAGTTAGCGTCTCTGTCGGTTACTCCGCATATCAGCTTGTACTGCGGCGGAGCCTCCCACACGCTGTCTGTCCATATATATCTGTTTGAATATTCATTTTGCTCCGGCAGTCTGCTCTTTAAAAACCACTCGTTCCGGTCGGAGGTATGCCCGGGTACTAAATCAAGTATTATATGCATATCCTTTTTGTGCGCCTCTTCAAAAAGATTTTCCAAATCCTCGTTTGTGCCGTAGCGCTTTGCAACCTTGTAGTAATCACGCACATCGTATCCGCCGTCCATAAACGGAGAATCAAAACAAGGGTTAAGCCATATTGCGTTACAGCCCAAGGATTTTATATAATCCAGCTTTTGCAAAACACCGTTAATATCGCCTATTCCGTCACCGTTTGAGTCGCAGAACGACTGTGGGTAAACCTCATAAAAAACTGAATTCTTCAACCACTTAACCATAATTATCCATATTCCTTTCGCTTTAATTTTCAATATCTTTCATTATTCATCATTCATTAATCATTTTTATTCCCTTTCTTTATTGGCGGAACACTACCTCAGCAGGCTCTCTGCGTTTTCATAAAGAGCCTTATTTTTTATTTCATCGCTGATATTAAGCGACAAAAATTCTTCAATCGCCCTTTTCTGGTCGTCCCACGGGGAGTCTGTGCCAAACAGAATATGACCGGAGTCAATCTCCTTATAAATGCGCTCCAGCTGTTTTGTATCCATCTTGCCGATAGAATAGCTTGTGTCTATATATATTTCTTCCCTGCCGAGAAGATATTTTTCAAAATCGTCAAGATATTTAAAGCCGCCGGAATGGGCGCACACAATTTTTGCTCCCTTTAATCCGGGCAGTATGTTATAAAGCCTTTCGGGTGTGCTTTTATGTACGTCAGGATAAGAAACATCCAATCCTGCGTGAATAGTTATTATAAGGCCCATTTGGGCGGCGGCGTACATAATCTCCGCCATTTTCGGGTCGTCAAGGAATACTCCCTGAAAATCCGGGTGGAGCTTAATCCCGCGAAGTCCGGCTTTTTTAATCTTTTCAAGCTCCTCAATATAATTTTCGTAGTACGGATGCACACTTCCGAAGGACGCAAAACAACTGTCCCTGTTGTTTTCTATTGCAACATTATTTATCGTAGGCGTTTGCTCAGGCTTTACGGCAATCGGCAAAAGCACAGCCCTGCCTATTCCTGCTCTTTTCATCGAGGCTTTCAGGCTTTCTGTTGTTCCGTCAAGAAAAGCCTTTGTATTGCTCGATTTTTCTAAGGACGCTATTGCACGCTGTGCAATTTTCTGCGGAAATGTATGTGTGTGAAAATCTGTAATTACCATATTTATTGCTTCCTTTTTCGCTTTTATTAATTTGGAATCCCCCTGTCGGCCTTTGGCTGACCGCTTAAATAGGCAAATGCACATTAATTTTTATATGTAAATTATAGCATCCAAAAATACTTTCTTGCACACTGCAAGTCCCTCTAATATTATATAATAAGATATAATTTTGGGGAGGAGCACCCTTTTATGACAATAGAAAAAATTGACGATTCCCGACTTTTAATAGCATTATGCAACGAAGATATGGAGGTTTTCTCTTTAGACTACGAAAAAATGTGCCTTGCAGACCCGTACTATCGCAAAATACTGAAAAGACTTTTATCCCTTGCAGGCGTTCGCACCGGAATAGACACACGCGGCAAAACTCTTCTTGTAGAAAGTATGCCGCACAGCGATGGCTGTATATTCTTAATTACCCTTGTTCCCAAGGGCGAAAGAGGATCAAAGCGGTACAAGGTAAAGCGCCGGGGAAGCACGCACATATACGGCTTTGAAAGCATAGACGATATGCTGCTTTGTCTTGAAAATTTATACAAGGCAGGCTTTGTGCGTGCAAAAAGCGACGTTTACCGCTTAAATAACCGCTACAGCCTTGTTTTGAAAACCTCGTTCGACCTTCCGCTTAAGGCTAAGGCAATACTAAGCGAGTTCTGCTCATACCAAAGCGAAAGCCGTGCCGAAATAGCCGCAGTTAAGGAGTACGGCACAGCCATAGCGCACGAATGTGCCATAATGCTTATCGGCGGAGCGTGCAGTCAGTAAAAGCCGCAGTCTTTAAGCTGTTTTATCTTATTGTAAGGCTTACCCAAGCACAAGCTTTGCGGTGTCTACGCTTTCCTTAGCGTCTTTGCAATAATAATCTGCGCCTATTTTTTCGGCGTATTCAGGCGTTAGCACCGCACCGCCCACAAAGAATTTGCAGTCGTACTTTTCCGCTTTAAACAGCGCAATGGTTTCCTCCATAGCTTTAAGCGTAGTAGTCATAAGCGCAGAAAGCCCTACAAGCCTTACGTTATGCTCTCTGGCGGCGGCAAGCACTGTTTCGGGCGGAACATCTCTGCCCAAATCTATAACGGTGTAGCCGTAATTTTCCAAAAGCACCTTTACTATGTTTTTTCCTATATCGTGAATATCTCCCTTTACTGTTGCAATCACAATTTTACCCTTGCTTACAGGTGCGCTGTTGCTGCTGATAAGCTGTTCCTTAATAACCTCAAAGCAGCTCTGCGCCGCTGTTGCCGACTGTATAAGCTGGGGCAGGAAGATTTTGCCGCTTTCAAACTCCTGCCCCGTTTTGTCAAGCGCAGGAATAAGCATACCGTTTACTATCTCCATAGGGTCAACCGTTTTTAAAAGCTCTCTTGTAAGCTCCTTACATTCTCCTTTAAGTCCGTTTGCAATAGCATACGGCAAATCTATGCTCTTTTTGCCGTCTGCCTTAGGGACAGGCTTTTTGTCTGCATTATTATATGCGCTTATAAACTCTGCGGAGTTTTTATCTATATTCGCAAGCAGCTTATAAGCACGCACTGCGCCTGTCATAGAGTCTACATTCGGGTTAATAATGGGCAAATCAAGTCCGTTTTGAAGAGCCATTGTCAAGAAGGTTGAGTTGATAAGCTCTCTGTTTGGTAGTCCGAAGGAAATGTTAGACACGCCGAGAGCCGTCTTAACGTGAAGCTCCTCCTTTACTCTTTTTAAAGCGCAAAGCGTTTGCATAACTCCCTCCTGCTCGGCAGACGCAGTAAGCGTTAAGCAGTCTATAAAAATATCGCTTCGGCTTATACCCAACGACTCTGCACGCTCTACAATCCTCTTTGCAATTTCAAAGCGACCCTGTGCAGTTTTCGGAATACCGTTTTCGTCAAGCGTAAGACCGATAACTGCCGCACCGTATTTTTTTACAAGCGGCAAGACGGAGTTAAGCGACTTTTCCTCGCCGTTTACGGAATTTACTATAGGCTTTCCGCAGTATATTCTAAGCGCCTTTTCAAGCACGTTTTTATCTGTTGAGTCAAGCTGCAGCGGTGCGTCCGTAATGCCCTGAAGAGCCTTGACGGTTTTCACCATCATCTCTTCCTCGTCAATTTCGGGCAGACCTACGTTTACATCTAAAATATCTGCCCCTGCATTTACCTGCTCAATACCCTGGGTTAAAATATAATCAAGGTCGTTATTTTTAAGAGCCTCTTTAAAAAGCTTCTTGCCGGTCGGGTTTATCCTCTCGCCCACTATTGACGGAGTATCCGTTAAAACTGTAGCGGCGGCGCTGCAAACAGCGGCAGGTACAGCCGTGTTTTTTCTTACATATTTTTTATTTTGGAGCATTTCCTTTGTTTTTGCTATAAACTCGGGCGTTGTTCCGCAGCAGCCGCCCACAAGCTTTACACCAAACGGCAAAAGCTTTTCTATGCTGCCTGCAAACTGCTGAGCCGTTACATTGTACTTATTTGTGACAGGGTCGGGCAATCCGGCGTTCGGCTTTACTATAATCGGCAGAGTTGTCCATTTTGACAGCTCCTCAATTATCGGATACATCTCGTCAGGGCCTAAGGAGCAGTTCACGCCTATTGCGTCAACGCCCAGTCCCTGCAGTGTAAGCGCCATTGCAGAAACACTGCACCCTGTAAAGGTTCGCATATTATTTTCAAAGGACATTGTGCACATTACGGGCTTATCGCTGTTTTCCTTTGCCGCCAGAACACCCGCCTTAATCTCAAGCAAATCTGTCATTGTTTCAAAAACAATCATATCTGCCTTTTCTCCGGCTAAAATTTGTTCCCTGAAAATATCGTAAGCCTGTTCAAAGCTTAAATCTCCGTTTGGCTCCATAAGCTTGCCTATCGGACCTATATCAAGCACTGTAAGCGCCGTATCTCCGCAGGCTTTTTTTGCCGCATTTACAGACGCAGCTATAACCTCGCTTACGCTGTATTTACAGCCTGCAAGCTTATAGCGGTTTGCTCCGAAGGTGTTTGTATACACCGCCTGCGCTCCGCTTTCTATATATTTTCTGTGTATGCCTTCTATCAGCTCCGGGTTTGTAACAGACAAAAGCTCCGGTATTTCTCCGGCTTTAAGACCGCTTGCCTGCAGGCTTGTTCCCATTGCTCCGTCAAGTATAAAAAATTCGTTTTGCTCCATTAGCTTCTTAAACACAGCGAGTTCCCGCCTTTCTGAAATTACAGCTTTCTCTCATATTGCACGCCGCACAGCCTCTTTTCCTTTTCGGCAGAGGATTTTTTGAAACGCCTATAACAGCCGTAACGGACTTAAACGGCGTAAGCATCATACTTTCGCCCACGCACACGCCTGTTTTTTTCGGTGCGTCTAAAATCTTTAAAAACTGCGCCTGAATATCAAGCGGCAAATCTCCGTAGCCGGGGCTGAAGCGCCACGTGGTATAGCAATCCGGGAAATCCGCCCTGATAATATCGTCCAGCTTATTGCACACCTGCTCTACCGCAGTGCTTGCAAGGCTGTCTAAAATTACTGCCTGCGCCATATCTGTCACCTGCATTCTTCGTATCAGCAAATCTGCCCCTGCCGATATTGTGGCGCACAAAAGCACAGCGCCGAAGCACCCCTGCAGATGAGCGCATATATCCCTGCCGCAAAGCTGTAGTTCGCAGTTTTTAAGGCAAACCTTATGTTCGCCGCTTTCATCTGAAATTTTATCTATTTCAAAAAAACGGTAAACATATTTCGGCTGTGCTGCCAGTAAAAGCTTTTTCTCGCACAGGCGCATCATATCCTCTGTTTTTTTGTCCGGCGCACCCTTTATGCCCATATAGCGCGCCGCCTCTTTTAAATTTAAAGCTTCAAGTTTAATCAAATTCTCTCTCCGTTTTTATATGTTTCCTGCTTTCGTTACAGCAGGCTTTTAACGCTTTGTGTAATTTTTCGTGCAACATAAGGGTTATTCATAGTATACAAGTGTATTCCGTCAACTCCGTTTGATATTAAATCAACAATCTGGTCTATTGCATATGCAATGCCGGCGTCTCTCATTGCCTCCGGGTTTTCGCCGTATTTCTGCATTATCTTTGAAAATTTGGCAGGGAGCGAAGCGCCGCTTATAGACACCATATGCTGAATCTGCTTTGCGTTTACAACAGGCATAATGCCTGCCTCTATCGGCACGTTTATGCCTGCAATAAGGCATTTATTGCGAAAGCCGTAGAAAGCCTCGTTGTCAAAGAAAAGCTGAGTTATCAGGTGCTGTGCGCCTGCGTCAACCTTCTTTTTCAAGTTTAAAATATCTTCTACATCAGACTGCGCCTCCATATGCACCTCCGGGTAGCACGCACCGGAAATGCCGAAGCTGTCGTCACATTCCTTAATATATTCTACAAGGTCGCTTGCGTATTTAAAGTCTGTTTTCGGCGGAACATCGGGATTAATATCCCCTCTCAGCGCCAGAATATTCTCAATGCCGTTTTCCTTAAACTGCTTTAATATTTCGCTTATCTCCCGCTTTGAGTTGTTAATGCACGAAAGGTGCGCTACTGCCTCTGTGTTATATTTGTTTTTTACACAGGAGGCTATTTCACAGCTTTTCTCCGCCGCACCGCCGCCGCCTGCGCCGTAGGTAACGCTTATAAAGTCGGGGTTTAAATCGCTTAGCTGTTCAAGAGTTTCGTATATTGTGTTAATAGAGCTTGTTTTCTTCGGCGGAAATATCTCAAAGGATAAAACGGTTTTACCCTTTCTGAATTTATCAGATACCTTCATTGTAACAATCCTTCCTTTCTATGTAAAAGCCGTATGCAAAAGCCTTTGCACCACAGCTACAGTTTAATCCTTATTATATATTTTATTTTAAAATATGTAAAGGTGCAAAAGCTGAATTTAAACCGCAAAACTTAAATGAACTCCTCCGGCAAAGCTTACGCCTGCTTTCTCCCTTTGACAATGGAGGCAGAAAAACAAGCTCCTCATCATCGGAAAATACCCGACGGTGAGGAGCTTGTCACTATGCGAAAAATCAAATCAGATCGTCTATTATCGAAACATTGTCTGCGTTTTCCGGCTTGTCGTGATTGCCGGTGATTGAGTAAATTACCCATTCCGCAATATTAACGGCGTGGTCGGAAATTCTCTCAAAATATTTTGCCGCCATAAGCAAATCCAGCGCATATTCACCCTGCTGTGCATTTGTTCTTACAATCTCCGTAATATCCTTTTTTATTATCTTAAATAAATTGTCTGCTACATCGTCGCTTTTGCACACTGCAATTGCTAGCTCCAAATCTCTTTTTACAAAAGCGTCTATTCCTGCCGTTACCATTTTAGAGGTTGCCAGCGCCATCTTTCTTATATGCTCTGTACAGGTTTCAATACTGCTGTCTGACAAATAGCGTGAAAGCTCTGCTATGTCGTCCGCCTGGTCTGCAATTCTCTCCATATCCGTAATCATCTTGAGTGCGGCGGATATAAGGCGCAAATCACCGGCAACAGGCTGTTGGTGCAGAATAAGCTTTAGGCATAAGCTTTCTATATCCCTTTCTTTTCTGTCTGACGCCTTTTCATACTCTGAAACCTTTTCCGCCATCTGTGCGTCTTTATTTAAAAGAGCCTTAGCCGCATAGTCTATGGCGGTTTCTATCAATGCTCCGTATTCCGTAAGCTGGTCGTTTAAGCTTTTCAGCTCCAAATCGTAATATTCTCTCATCATCCGAACCTCCCCGAAATATAATCCTCTGTTTCCTTTTGCTTAGGCATAGAAAATATCTTATCGGTTTTGTCAAACTCCACCATATCTCCAAGCAGAAAAAATGCCGTTTTATCAGATATTCTCAGCGCCTGCTGCATATTGTGGGTTACTATTACTATGGTGTATTTGTCCTTAAGCTTCAGCGCAAGCTCCTCAATCTTTGTTGTAGAAATAGGGTCCAGCGCACTTGTGGGTTCGTCCATTAACAGAACCTCAGGGTTTACTGCAAGCGCTCTTGCAATGCAAAGACGCTGCTGCTGTCCACCCGAAAGTCCCAGCGCACTCTTTTGCAGTCTGTCCTTCAGCTCATCCCAGATAGCCGCATTTTTAAGCGAGGTTTCTACAATCTCGTCAAGCTGTCTTTTGCTTCTTACTCCGTGAGTTCTCGGACCGAAGGCAATATTGTCGTACACGCTCATCGGGAACGGGTTAGGCTTTTGGAACACCATACCAACTCTTTTTCTTAAAACGTTTATGTCCATATTGCCGTAAATGTCCTCACCGTCAAGAGTTACCTCTCCGGTTATTTTACAGCCCTCAACCAAATCGTTCATTCTGTTGAGCGATTTTAAAAGCGTAGATTTTCCGCAGCCGGATGGACCGATAAAGGCGGTAATCTCGTTAGGCTTAATATTGAGATTTATATTTTTAAGAGCCTGAAATTTACCGTAGTAAAGGTCAAGGTCTTTTATTGCAAATTTATCCATTTGGTATTTTCCTTTCTGTTATTTCTTTGTAAGCTTCTTTGCCGCAAAGGCTGACAGCGCATTGATAAGCACAACGGTTATAAGCAGTATAACTGCTGTTGCGTAGGCTGCGTCTGTGTGCAGTCCCTCGTTTGTAAGGCAGTACATATGCACCGCAAGAGTTCTGCCCGAGGACAAAAGTCCCTTTGGCATATCTGTTACTGTACCTGCCGTATACATAAGCGCCGCCGTTTCTCCGACTATTCTGCCTATTGCAAGAATTACGCCGGCAAGTATTCCGGGAACTGCGCTTGGCAGCACAATTACAAATACTGTTCTCAGCTTTCCTGCTCCCAAACCGAAGCTGCCCTCTCGGAAAGAATCCGGAACGGTTTTAAGCGCTTCCTCAGTTGTTCTTATAATAAGCGGCAGAATCATTATGCTTATTGTAAGCACTCCTGCAAGAAGAGAATATCCCCAGCCGAGCGTTGTTACAAAGAAAATCATACCGAAAAGTCCGTATACAATAGACGGTATACCCGAAAGAGTTTCCGCCGCCATTCTTATTACAGACACCAGCTTATTGCCTCTTTTTGCATATTCAACAAGATAAATTGCAGAAAATATACCCAGCGGAACTGCTATTAAAAGCGACATAAGAGTTATTGCTATAGTTGTAATTATCGACGGCATAAGCGAAACATTTTCCGAGGTGTATTTCCACGAGAACAGCTCAGGCTTAATGTTCGGAATACCGTTGACTAAAATATATATTATCAAAAGAACCAATGCCCCTATGGTAATAATTGCCGCAAGCCCCACAAGCAGAAACATTAAAAATGACAGCGGCTTTTTCCTGTAGGACGCCATTCTTGTTTTGAAGGTCTGCTTATTAATTGCAGCAATGTTATCCTTTTCCTTGCTCATTTCTTTTCAGACCTCCTTTTGAACAGTGCAAATACAAGATTTATTATCAATATGAACACAAACAGCACAACCGCCGTTGCAATAAGCACCTCTCTGTGCAGTCCTGTTGCATAGCCCATTTCAAGCACGATGTTTGTTGTAAGCGTGCGAACACCCAGTAAAATGTTCTGCGGAATCCACGGCTGATTGCCGGCGATAAGTACAACTGCCATTGTTTCGCCGACGGCTCTGCCTATGCCAAGCACAATGCCTGCCATAATGCCCGACTTTGCCGCAGGCAGTACGCACTTGAAAACACTTCTCTCCTTTGTAGCTCCCAAGGCGAGAGCACCCTCGTAGTAGCTTTCGGGTACGGCTCTTATTGCGCTTTCCGAAACGCCTATTATTGTCGGTAAAATCATAATACCCAAAATGATCGACGCTGTAAGCACACTGCTTCCCGTTCCGCCGAAAACCTCTCTTACAAACGGAACTACAACGATAAGTCCGAAAAAGCCGTAAACTATTGACGGAATACCTGCCAGAAGCTCTATAGCCGGCTTTATGATTTTATATATTTTTGCCGGACAAAAGCGAGCCATAAATACGGCTGTTAAAATTCCTATAGGAACGCCCACAATTATCGCACCCAGCGTTATGTACAGGCTTCCTACTATCATCGGCAAAATGCCGTAGCTTGCAGGGCTGTTTGAGGGCGCCCATTTTTGCCCTGTTATAAAGTCAAACAGTCCAACCTTTGCCATTGCGGGCACACCGTTCATAAACAGAAAAATACATATAATAAGAACTGCCGCAACGGAAGTAAGGGTACATATGAAGAAAACAATCCTCATTATTTTTTCAAATACTCTCATTTTCCTTACCGTTAACTCCTTTAACGAAACTTAAATCTCCTGTCGGCCTTGCCGACATCTTCCCCTTTTGTGCCGTCTGTATTTGCGGCAAGCCGCATATACAAACATACAGGCAAACGTAACCCTTCGCCTGCCTGTATGCTGTAATTTCAAAAGACTTTTTTATTTTACTATATCGGACCACACTGCTGTTTCGCCCTTGAATATGCTTGCAACCTGATCCATTGTTACATCCTCGCAGGTATTGGCGTTGTTTACGATAACTGCTATACCGTCCATTGCAATTTTTGTTGATGTAAGGTTATTTACCTCTTCGTCCTTAAGCTCACGTGAAGCCATACCGATGTCGCAGGTGCCTTCCGTAGCAGCTGTCATACCTGAAGATGAGTCTGTAGTCTGAAGCTCAATTGTTACCTTGCTGTTTAAAGCTTCATATGCTTCCTTAAGCTTTTCCATTACAGGAGATACAGAGGAGGAGCCTGCTACTACAATCTTGCCCTCTGCCTTGCCGCCTTCAAATGCGCCTGCTTTTTCTACTGAAACATAGCCTTCCTTTTCAACAATTGCCTGACCGTCGTCGCTTAAAATGTAATTCATAAAGTCCTGAGCTGCGTCAGATAACTTTGCGTCCTTCTTAACTGCTACATTGAAGGGTCTTGCAATTTTGTATGTGCTGTCCTTTACAGTTTCGGCAGAAGGAGCAACTCCGTCAATCTTTAAAGCCTTAACTGTGTCGTTTAAAGAACCTAAGGAAATGTAACCGATAGCTGCTTCGTCGCCTGCTACGTTGCTCATAACTGCCTGTGTGCTGTTTATTGTTGTAGCACCCAGAGTTGTGTTATCTGTTTTGTTGCCGGCTTCGTCCTTAACAAGAACGCCTGTAAGCTCAACAAAAGCGTCTCTTGTGCCTGAACCCTCTTCTCTTGTAATAACCGAAATAGCCTTGCCGGTATCAAAGCTGCTCTCCTTCTGAGATTGAGAAGCAGGTGTTGTGTCGGAGCCTTCTCCGCTTGATGAACCTGTTGTGCTTGTACCGCAGCCTGCAAGTACTGCTGCACCCATAGCTGCCGTTAACAGAAATGCTATAATCTTTTTCATTTTTGTGTTTCTCCTTTGAATTGTTTTCAATTTTTCTTTTTGGTCTTTTTTTAACCGGTATGTTCCTTGCCGGTATGTTTCATACTATAATCTCAATATGTAAAGTTTATATGCTTTTATATGTAAAACGTAAGTAAAAAGAGTGTAAGGTGATTTTCGCCAAAAAACAAAAGCCGCCTGCGGAAAACAACCGCAGACGGTGGTAAAAATATGTAAAGGGCTTTCCTTTTAACCCCTTAATAGTTTTCGGCAATAACGCTTAAAGCACCGGTATTCAAAATATTAATGCTTCCGTAACAGGTTTTTACAAAGCCCTTTTTCACAAAGGAGTTTAGTATTTTGCTCACCGTTACTCTCGAAACTCCCACAAGGCTTCCTATTTCCTCATGCGTAAGATGTACCGTGTCGGTATTGTCCTTTGCCTGAAGAAGCAGTGCGGCAATGCGGCAGTCTGCCTGTAAAAAGGTAATGCTTGAAACCTGTGAGGATAACATTCGTATAGATTGCGCCTGAAGCTTTAAAAGGCTCATAGCAAGCCCCGGCTCACTGCGGAAGCGGTTAAGCAGTGTTTGGCGGTTAATTGCAATAATCTCGCTTTTTTGCATTGCCTTTGCGCTTGATACTCTCGGCATACCGTCAAAAAAAGCCGCCTCGCCCAATATTCCGCCGCCTGTCATAATAGTCAGCGTTTTCTCCATTCCGCCCTGAGAGCTGAAAAATATTTTTACCTGACCCCTTTTAAGGTAATAAAAACATTCGGCGCTTTCACCCTGATAGTATATCATTTGTCCCTTGCTGTAAATTCTTGCGGGAGCTATGGTTTCAAAAAGCCCCCTAAGCTCGCTTGGCAGATTTGCGTAGTTGTCGCCGTAAAAGGTGATTGTTCTTTCCATTTATTTCCTTCTTTCTGATATACCGCACATTTTTCTTAATCTTAAGCTTTCCCCGGGCGGTATTCTCCCTTTACTTCTTTAGATTGTAGCATAGTTTACATTCTTTTGGCAACGGCTATGGCATAATTTAATCACATTAATTTATTCGGGAGGTTATTTCAAATGGGAATGACTATGTCACAGAAAATTCTTGCCGCACACGCAGGCCTTAAAGAGGTCAAGGCAGGACAGCTGATAGAAGCAAAATTAGACCTCGTTCTGGGTAACGACGTAACCTCGCCCGTTGCTATAAATGTTTTTGAGGGCAACGGCGCACAAAGCGTTTTTGACAACACAAAAATTGCTATGGTTATGGACCACTTTACCCCGAACAAGGATATAAAAGCGGCTCAGCAATGTATGCAGGTAAGACAGTTTGCAGACAAGTACGACATAAAAAATTACTACGACGTCGGACAAATGGGCATTGAACACGCACTTCTTCCGGAAAAGGGACTTGTCGGCCCGGGAAGTCTTTGCATCGGCGCAGACTCTCACACCTGTACATACGGTGCTCTCGGCGCATTCTCCACAGGCGTAGGCTCAACAGATATGGCGGCAGGCATGATAACCGGCAAGGCTTGGTTTAAGGTTCCGGGCGCTATAAAATTCAATTTAACAGGCAAGCCGCAGGGCTATGTAAGCGGCAAGGACGTAATTCTCCATATTATCGGTATGATTGGCGTTGACGGCGCTTTATACAAGTCGATGGAATTTTCCGGCGACGGACTTAAATATCTTAACATTGACGACCGCCTCTGCATTGCAAATATGGCTATTGAGGCAGGCGCCAAAAACGGTATTTTCCCTGTTGACGATATTACAAGAGAATATACAAACGGCCGCTTTATCGGCACTCCTGTTGAATACACAGCAGACGAGGACGCAGTTTACGACGCAGTTTATGATATAGATTTATCAACACTTCGCCCGACAGTTGCCTTTCCGCATCTGCCGGAGAACACAAAAACTATTGACGAGGTTGGCAAGGTTAAAATAGACCAGGTTGTTATAGGCTCCTGCACAAACGGCAGAATGAGCGATTTAAGAGCAGCTGCGGCAATACTTAAGGACAGAAAGCTTGCAAAGGGCGTGCGCTGTATTATATTCCCCGGCACACAGAACATCTGGCTTGAGGCAATGCACGAGGGCTTGTTTGACATATTTATAAATGCAGGCGCAGTTGTTTCAACGCCCACCTGCGGTCCTTGCCTTGGCGGACATATGGGTATTCTTGCCGAGGGAGAGCGCGCCGTTTCGACAACAAACAGAAACTTTGTAGGCAGAATGGGTCATGTAGACAGCGAGGTTTACCTTGCAAGCCCGGCTGTAGCGGCGGCAAGCGCAGTAACAGGCTATATAACAGACCCCGAAAAGCTGTAATAGAGAGGAGATAAGATAATTATGAATGCACACGGTACAGTACATAAGTACGGCGACAATGTAGATACAGACGTTATTATCCCTGCAAGATATTTAAACACCGCCTTGCACAGCGAGCTTGCAAAGCATTGTATGGAGGATATTGACAAGGAATTTGTAAACAACGTAAAAGACGGCGACATTATGGTTGCAGAGAAAAACTTCGGCTGCGGCTCTTCAAGAGAGCACGCTCCCATTGCAATTAAGGCTTCCGGTATTTCCTGCGTAATTGCCTCCACCTTTGCCCGCATTTTTTACAGAAACGCCATAAACATCGGTCTGCCTATCCTTGAATGTGACGAAGCGGCAAAGGACATAAAAAACGGCGACGAGGTTGAGGTTGACTACAACACAGGCATTATTACAAATGTAACAACCGGCAAAACCTACAAGGCAGAGCCGTTCCCGGAGTTTATCCAGAACATTATCGCAAAGGGCGGTCTGCTCAACTATATTAAGGAATAATCACTTAATATAAGCTTTAACGCATATATTTAAAGCTTAAATTCATTATTTAAAAGGGGAGCTGCGGCAAAAGCCGCAGCTCCCCTTTATATGGCTGTATGTTAATTTACCGTTTAATTAATATCCGGTTATTGCGCTATATTGCAATTTTTGCAATAACCCTTTGCATACCGAGGACATCCTTAATATTTATTTCGTAGTTGCCGTCGAAATCCATAAAAAGATTATCATATGCCATAAAACCCGGTTTAAACGAAATTGTACCGTAATTTGCAAGCGCTTTCTGAACGTCTAAAACGTCATTCATTGTTATTTCGCTGTCCTGATTAACATCTCCGGCAGAGTAAAGCTCATACCTTGCGGCTTTAATACTGTCGGTTATTGAGTCAAAGTCAAGCTCCCCGGAATTATGCGCTTCTTCCAAGGTAAGGATTACACCGTCCTTTTCCGCATACAGACCCGGCTCATACGGCATATAAATGTTTTTACTAATCACTACACATCTTCCGATTCTTGTTGCTATACACGCCGGAGTTACCACTCCGCTGCTGCCCTTGAATACGGTCCAGCCGTTTGCCTGTGTAATAATTCTTACGGTTGCCGCCTCTTCACCGTCGCCTCCGACAACAGTATGACTAACATTGTTTTCATCGAGATAAGCAGCAAACCTTTGTAAAAGCTCCTCTTCCGTAACATCCTGTGTTCCCTGTGCCCCTGCGGTAAGCACTGCCGCAGACAAAACCATTACAGCCGATAATAAAACACATATTATTTTTTTACTAAGCTTCATAACAGCCGTTATCACCTTTCAATTTATTATTTACAGAACAATTAATCTTATTATCATTCTGTTATACAATTATAACTAAACACTAAGAATATTTCAAGTATTTTTGTAAATTTTTTATATAATAAAAGCAACAAAATCATTCAATACAATTGTTTTTTAACTATCATATCTTCTGTAAATTAGCTTATGCGTTTTTGCATCAATTTAGCCGTTTGAAAGCAGTGTTTGAATCTTTAAAACATCATGAGAATTAATCTGTCCATCATTATTCATATCTGCTAAAAACTTTTTAGCGGCATCAAGACTAACAACTTTTGCTATATATCTTTGTACAAGCAAAACATCCTCTGTAGATATTGTTCCATTCATATCAACATCGCCTCGCTGATACCCTACAGGCTCAAAGTACCATTGAAAAGATTCAGGAGAATCCTGATACTGCCAAATTGCCTGACTACTCTGCTCTTCGCCGTTAAGCGCAGTCAAACACAATGGCATACCATAAAGCTGGATTTTATATGTGTTATCTATTTCGTTCCCGCTTAACACTATAGATTGTGTTCCGTTCTGCTTAATATATGCATTAGTCTGCCCTTGTACCGATAGATATCCCGAAAATACGCTTGAATTGGTTTGTATAGTATACAAGGCAGAGCCGTTCCCGGAGTTTATCCAGAACATTATCGCAAAGGGCGGTCTGCTCAACTATATTAAGGAATAATCACTTAATATAAGCTTTAAAGCATATATTAAAAATTTTTCACTGAATTGCAATTTTTGCAATTTATTATTTACAGAAAAATTAACGGAAAAACAGAAGCGGCTTTTCTCTGCCTTTAATGAAAATGCAACAAAAAAATGTTTAATTGCCGCCAACTCTTTGTAGTTTCGATTTTTGATTTTTTATTGTCCTTTTTCGCCAAAAATGATATAATTTTTTTATAACATTTTTCAAAAGGAAAGGTACTAAAAATGATTACTGTTTCTGACGTAAGCCTTAATTTCAGCGGCACAGACCTTTTTAAGGACGTAGATTTAAAATTCACGCCCGGAAGCTGCTACGGAATTATCGGTGCAAACGGCGCCGGAAAATCCACCTTTTTAAAAATATTATCGGGCGAGCTTGAGCCTACAAAGGGCTCTGTTGTTATTTCAGACGGAGAGAGAATGTCCGTTTTAAAGCAGGACCACTTTGCCTATGACGAATATACTGTGCTTGACACAGTAATTATGGGAAATATGGCGCTTTACAACATAATGAAGGAAAAGGACGAGCTGTACGCAAAGCCGGATTTTAACGACGAGGACGGCATAAGAGCGTCTGAGCTTGAGGCGCAGTTTGCGGAAATGAACGGCTGGGAGGCAGAAAGCGACGCTTCCAAGCTTATACAGGGTCTTGGACTTGAGGAAAGCATACTTTACTCTAATATGAGCACGCTTACAGGTAACGAAAAGGTAAAGGTTTTACTTGCACAGGCGCTTTTCGGCAATCCTGAAATTTTGCTTTTGGACGAGCCCACCAACAACCTCGACGTTATGGCGATAAGCTGGCTTGAGGACTTTTTAATGGATTATGAGGGAACGGTAATAGTTGTAAGCCACGACAGACACTTTTTAAATACCGTATGCACAAATATTGTTGATATAGACTACAACAAAATTAAAATGTATGTGGGCAATTACGAGTTCTGGTACGAATCCAGCCAGCTTATGCAGGCAATGATAAAACAGCAGAACAAGAAAAACGAGGACAAGATAAAAGAGCTGCAAAGCTTTATAGCCCGTTTCAGCGCAAACAAGTCAAAGTCAAGGCAGGCAACGTCAAGGAAAAAGCTTCTTGACAAGCTTACGGTTGAAGAGATGCCGGCCTCAAGCCGCCGCTATCCGTTTGTCGGCTTTCAGCAAGACAGAGAGGTAGGAAAGGAAATTCTGGCGGTTGAGGATTTATGCAAGACAATAGACGGCGAGCAGGTGCTTAAAAATGTTTCCTTCAGAGTAAACAAAGGCGACAAGATAGCGTTTTTAAGCGACAAGGAAACCTCTGTTACAGCTTTGTTTGAGATAATAACCGAAAATATGCAAAGCGACAGCGGAAGCTTTAAATGGGGAGTAAGCACAAGCAGGTCTTATTTTCCCAAGGACAACTCAAAATATTTTGACGGCTGCGATTTGAGCATACTTGACTGGCTCGGTCAGTATAACGAAAGCAACGACAGAACAGAAACATATTTAAGAGGCTTTTTAGGCAGAATGTTATTTTCCGGCGAGGATGTATTTAAGCCGGTAAAGGTTTTATCGGGCGGCGAAAAGGTGCGCTGTATGCTTTCTAAGATGATGATGTTCGGCTCAAATGTTCTTATTCTGGATCAGCCGACAAACCACCTTGACCTGGAGTCGATTACCGCTGTAAACAACGGACTTACCAATTTTAAGGGTATAGTGCTTTTTACATCGCACGACCACGAATTTATATCCACCGTTGCAAACAGAATTATTTTTATTACAGATGACGGAATTAAGGATATTACAACAGGCTATGACGAATATCTGGAGCAAAACAATTTGATCAGGAAATAAACGTGCTTAAAATATAAAAAATATGCAGGGGGATTAAATTAATGACAAACAAAGATTTAGTGCGCTTGTTTTTCAAAAGCGGCTATTACGACAATAATTATGAGGACACCTTAAAAATATTGGCAGACGATTATTACGATCACAGCCCGGCAATTTCACGCTCTAACAAAGACGCAATTTTTATTCTGAAAATAGTTCAGGAGCATTTCCCCGATATGAAGGTTGAAATCCTTGATTTAATAGAGGAAAACAACAAGGTAGTATGCCGCCTTAAATTTACTGCAACTCACGTTAAGGAATATATGGGCATTGCCCCCACAGGCAAGCAGATAAGCTGGGAAGCGATAGAGATTTTCAAAATAGAAAACGGAAAAATCTCGGAATCTTGGGGTTATTGGCCGGACAAGCAGATTTACGACACGCTTATAGCTCTGCAGGAGGAAAGCGTGGATATTATGCAAATGCACGCACAGCAGTAACGATAAAAAGATATAGCTCGGCATTATTCGGAGCTATGTCGTTATTATTTTTCTTTTTATAAAGAGCTAATTAAGCCTCCCTTGTTAAAGGGGGCTTTTTTCTGCCTCCCTTGTTAAAGGGAGGTGGCAGGCGTAAGCCTGACGGAGGGATTCATTCTAGCACAGACTCTCTTCTATGGAATCCCCCTGATGACTTCGTCATCTTTCCCCCTTTGACAAGGGGGACTTTCTGCCTCCCTTGTTAAAGGGAGGTGGCAGGCGTAAGCCTGACGGAGGGATTCTTCTCAGCACAGACTCTCTTCTATGGAATCCCTCTGATAACTTCGTCATCTTTCCCCCTTTGACAAGGGGGACTTTCTGCCTCCCTTGTTAAAGGGAGGTGGCAGGCGCAGCCTGACGGAGGGATTCATTCTAGCACAGACTCTCTTCTATGGAATCCCCCTGATGACTTCGTCATCTTTCCCCCTTTGACAAGGGGGACTTTTCTGCCTCCCTTGTTAAAGGGAGGTGGCAGGCGTTAGCCTGACGGAGGGATTCATTCTAGCACAGACTTCTCTTCTATGGAATCCCTCTGATAACTTCGTCATCTTTCCCCCTTTGACAAGGGGGACTTTCTGCCTCCCTTG
>JBJEQJ010000005.1:0-18693 GCA_051881695.1 Acutalibacteraceae bacterium
AATCCCTCCGTCAGGCTAACGCCTGCCACCTCCCTTTAACAAGGGAGGCAGAAAAAATCCCCCTTGTCAAAAGGGGGAAAGTCATCAAAAGGCTGACAGGGGGGATGCCATGCACAAAGCCTGAGCTAAACATCAATTTTCCGTAATAATACTATTCTTAAGGAAAATTGATGTTTAGTTGCATAGGCAAGCAAAAAAAGCCGCCTTTCGGCGGCTGAAATTTATCAAAACCTGATTGTGACACGAAAGTCATTATGACATCTGGGACATTCAACGGTGTGCGTGCCCTTGCGCCTGGGAAGCCTTAGCTTCGCTTTGCATTTTGGGCATTTGCGGTAGCGGTGAGTTTTAAATTCCCTGCATCTGTTTACGGTAATCTTACAAAAGCCGGATACTCTGCCCCATATATACATAAACTTCTCGTTCTCAATACGGCGCTTATATATGTTCTTTGAGAACATTCTGTAAAATACAAGTACAATAACCAAAAGCATAGGTATATACATTATATACGAGCGCACAAACATATTGATAACGCACAAAATCAAATACAGCACAAGCAAGGCAATGTTGAGCTTGTCTGAGCCGTATCTGCCGTACATAAACATTCTTATCTTTTCTAAAAATCTCATCATAATCTGTTCAGTCCTTAATGGTTGATATGTTGAGAATACCACCATACACAGGGATAAATCAAGGGGTATTTTGCGCTTTTTATTAAAATTTACTTTTTGTTAATATTAATGCAGGTCTTAAGCAGATGTCGGTTAAAAGTATGTAAATTACGGAAATAATATGATATACTGAAGGAAAAGCTGTATGAATCTGCCTTTAATAAAACATCGGAAAGGAACAAGAAAAATGCCTGAAAATAATATTGCGCAAAACGCTCCGCTTGAAATAGAACGAAAATTCCTTATAAAATACCCCGAAATAAACGTGCTGGAAGCCGCCGAGGGATACAGCAAAACTCATATTGTTCAAACATATTTAACTCCCCAAAAAGAGGGCGGCGGGCTTCGCATACGCAAGAGAGGCTTAAACGGAATATATGAATACACAAAGACGTTTAAAAGAGATATTACCCCTATAAAAAGGATAGAGATAGAAAGCAAAATATCAAAAGAGGAATACGATAGGTTAATTTTGCTTGCAGACAAGCGTTTAAATTCAATAGACAAATACCGCCACTGCTTTATGTACTGCGGCAAGCTGTTCGAGCTTGACACCTATTCCTTTTGGAGCGACAGGGCTACGCTTGAAATTGAGCTTGAAAGCGAGGACGAAAGCTTTACTCTTCCGCCTTTTATTGAGATAATCAAGGAGGTAACGCAGGATTTGCGCTATCGCAACAGAAGCCTTGCAGAAAATATTATTACAGAATAGATTGTTTTTTAAACGGATAATGTGTTGTTTACTGCACAAAAAGGGCGCTCCTAAATGAAGCGCCCTTTCTTTCTGTTTTAACAAAATACAAATAAAATTTTCCAGAGAAGCTTTTAATAAAGCCACAAAAAACCAGCCAATTAAATCAGTTTGTAATAGTCTGCTCTGTTTCCTTATCGAAGATATGAATCTTATTTACATCTAAAGCAATCTTGATGTTATCGCCCGGCTTTGCCTTTGATGTAGGCTCAACTCTTGCAGTAATAGGAGCGCCTGCAATGTTAAGATAAAGATATATCTCTGCGCCCATAAGCTCTGTAACATCAACATTAGCTTCAACTATACCGCTTGTTGCAGCCTCAATGAATTCAGGCTCGTCGTGTACATTCTCCGGACGGATACCGAATACAACCTCTTTGCCGGCATAAGGAGCAAGGCAGTTGTTCTTATTCTTAGAATCCGGAAGAGCAATTTTATATTTATCAAATGCCAGAGCATAGCCTGTGCCTGATTTTTCAAGCGTCGCCGTTATAAAGTTCATCTGCGGTGAACCGATAAAGCCTGCAACGAACTCATTGCACGGTAAATCGTAAAGGTTCTGAGGAGTATCAACCTGCTGAACAAGACCGTCTTTCATAACAACGATTCTTGTACCCATTGTCATAGCCTCTGTCTGGTCATGAGTTACATAAATGAATGTAGTGCCGAGTCTTTGGTGAAGCTTTGAAATCTCTGTTCTCATCTGAGCACGAAGCTTTGCGTCCAGATTAGAGAGCGGCTCGTCAAGTAAGAATACCTTTGGGTCACGAACGATAGCACGTCCCAAAGCAACACGCTGACGCTGACCGCCTGATAAAGCCTTAGGCTTTCTGTCAAGAAGATGAGCAATGTCAAGAATTCTTGCAGCCTCTTCAACTCTTCTGCGAATTTCCTCCTTAGGAGTTTTTCTTATTTTAAGTCCGAACGCCATATTGTCATATACAGACATATGCGGATAAAGAGCATAGTTCTGGAAAACCATTGCTATATCTCTGTCCTTCGGAGCTATGTCGTTAGCCAGAACTCCGCCGATATATAACTCGCCCTTGCTTATGTCCTCTAAGCCGGCAATCATTCTGAGTGTTGTTGATTTACCGCAGCCTGAAGGACCTACAAGAATGATAAATTCCTTGTCCTCAATCTCCAGGTTAAAATCGGAAACAGCTGTTACTCCACCGTCATAAATTTTGTAGATGTGCTTAAGTGATACATTTGCCATAACAATACCTCCTGCCCACGATTATAAAATCGGGGTTTTTAAATTACATATAATAATATAACAGATTTAACTCAATTTTGCTACTATTTTTTTTACTAAATATTCGCCCTCTAATTTAGATAAATCCTATACTTAGCAAAAATACAAGCCTGTTTTTAGGGCATTTTGCTGATAAAAATGCTTTTTAGCTCATAATCGTTCAACACTCGGCACTGCCCTTTATGCAAATTAACGTCTAATTGTAAACAGCCTATGTCCGTCCTCTTCAAATATATAACATTAAGTCCCACACTTTGAAACATTTTCTTAACCTGGTGAAATTTACCTTCACAAATCCACACCTCCGCTGTGGGCGGTGAATTGTTAATTCTTTTTGCATAAGCCGGCAAACACTTGACGCCGTCTGCAAGTATTATGCCTTCTTTAAACAGCTTCTGCATCTCGCCGGTAAAAGCACCGTCCAAAACTGCCTCATACCGCTTGTACACCTTTTTCTTCGGTGATAACATTCTGTGTGCAAAATCGCCGTCGTCGGTTAAAATTATAAGGCCCTCGGTGTCTTTGTCCAGTCTGCCGGCAGGGAAGAGATTTTTCCTCCTCAATTCCTCCGGCACAAGGTCAACAACTGTCTGTGCTTTTTTATCGTTTGACGCGCTCAGTACTCCGGCAGGCTTATTCATCATAAGGTAAACGTACTGCTTAAATTCAAGCGTTAATCCGTTTACTTCTATTTTGTCGCTGTCTGCATCGGCCTTAAAATCGTATTTTTTGCAAATTTGTCCGTTTACCTTAACTGCTCCGCTTTTAATCAGAGCTTTTACCTCGCTTCTTGTTTTTGTCCCCTGGCTTGCCAGGATTTTATCTAACCGCTGAAGGCTCATAGTACCGTTCCTTATCTGTCCGTTTTTTCATATTCAAAGCCGTGCATAAAGCCGTCAAACGCCATACTGCACACATCTCCGCCTATAACTCTGTTTTCATAAATGAGCAGATTTGCACGCACCGGGGCGTTCTCTTCCGGGTAATTTGTAATCTCGTAGCTTATGCGCTTACAGCTTTTCCCCTTATATTTTGTCAGGTCAAGTCCCTGCTTAAGCTGAATTTCATTATATTTTTCGTATGTTTTATTAAAGGTCTGCGGAATTAACACCTGTGTAATTTCGGAAGGCTCAGGGTTTACCTGCCAGTTAAACTGCTTTAAAAAGCTTATTCTGTCCTCGTTTGTTTCTGCCATAAGGCTGTATGTGCCGGCCGTTGCGCTTGTTGCCGTATTCTTTACGCCGCCGCACGCAGTCAGCTTGACTATAATAAAAAGCAGTACAAGCGCCGTACAGCTTACTGCAACGCAAAGCTTATGATTAATCTTTTTAGAAAAAAACACTCATACTCCTCCCATTTTGCAATTTAACAGCTTATCCTCAGGCAATCCCCCTGTCACGCTGCAAAGCACACGGCAGGGTTGCTCGCTGTAAAAGCTGTCTGCTACAAAATATATGAAAAGTATTTAGTGTTTATTACATTTAAAATCTGTAAATATAAACCTGCGTATATCGTCAACGGTATCGGCAAGCTTGTCTGCCCCAAGGTTTATAAGCTGTTCTTTTTTTCCGAAGCCGTAGGTAACGCCGATAAAGTCACAGCCTGCCTCCATAGCGCCGAGAGCGTCAAATGCGGAATCTCCTATAAGCACGCACGAAAAGTCCGGCGTTATGCCCAGCTTTCCACAGGCGTAGCGGATAACATCTGCCTTTTCCTTGCGTGAGCCGTCTAAGTTAGAGCCGCATATCATATCAAAGCAGTCGGGTATTCCTATATGCTCCAGCACGTCGGGAACAAAGCCCTCATATTTAGACGTTGCAACGCATATAGTTGCGCCGCTTTTGCGTATATCTGCAAGCAGACGATCCATACCGTCATAAAGCCTGTTGTTATACTTTCCCTTGCTTTCGTAAAATCCACGGTACAGCTCAATGGCTTCAAGCGCCTGCTCATCGCAAAGTCCGCACAGCTTTTTAAAGGTGGTTAAAAGCGGCGGTCCTACATAAAGACTGCTGTCGTCAAGGCAGGGCACCGGCTTGTTCATCTCGTTAAGCGCAAGCTCTATGCACTGCTTCACCCCTGCGGCGGAATCGCTTAAGGTTCCGTCCAAATCAAAAAATACAACCTTGTATTTACACTTCATATCTGTTCTCCGTATTATAAATTAAATTTGTTATCTGTTTTTTTCTGAAAGCTCTCGCTTTTCACCGAGAAGCGTTCGTGCGTTCCCCTTGCAATTTCGCCTGCTTCGTCAAATGCAGTAACGGCAAAGGAAAATTTGCGTCCGTCTATATTCAAAAGCTCTGCCGTTGCCCGCACCTTAGCGCCCAAGGGCGTTGCGCTTGTATGGACAATGCTTATGCCGGTGCCTACTGTTGTGCAGTCGCTGTCTATATAGCCTTGTGCAAGCTCTGCCGCTGCGTTTTCCATAAGCGCAATTACCATAGGCGTTGCATACACCTCAAGGCTTCCGCTTCCGACATTTAACGCAAGCTTTTCCTTTGTAACAACAGTTTCTTTAGTAATGCTCTTTTTTTCCTCCATAATAGCATCCTTAACTCCTTTCTCAGACCTCGTTATGTCATATTTGTTTAATGCCGTAATTTTGGCAAAGTAAAGATTGAATAATCGCCTTTAAAATGGTATACTGCTTTTCGGTATATGGGGCAAAATATTCTGTTTTTCGCCCGATAAACCATATTATATAACATATACTGCGTTTTTGCAAAAAAACTTTTACGGAAAACAGGTGGTTCTTTGCCCGATAAAATGAATCTAAGTGATAAAAAAAGAATACATACTATGGACGAAGTACGTGGCTTTTGTATGGTAATTGCCGTTCTTTATCATACGGCATATACAATGTGGTATATTTACGGCATTGAGCTTGGCTACACGGTTATAAAGCACAGTAATGCGGTTGTTCCATTGTTTGCATGGGTATTTATTATAATAGCCGGAATATCCTCCCGGCTGAGTCATTCAAATCTTGTGCGAGGCTTTAAGCTTGTGCTTGTTGCAACGGCAATTACGCTTGTTACTTTTATTGTCACCCCGTCAAGTGCGATATATTTTGGAATAATACATTTCTTTGCTATAGTCTTTATTCTTTTTCATTTTATAAAGCCTTTGCTTGACAAAATTGATGCTATAGCAGGAATAATACTTTGTGTGCTTCTGTTTTGCGTAACATACGGCGTGCCTTACGGTATGCTTGGAATACCGGGGTTTATTTGCATATCTCTGCCGCAGTGGCTTTATAGCACCGATTTTCTCTTTCCGATAGGGCTCAGAAGCTCCTCGTTCTTTTCTGCCGACTATTTCCCGATTTTTCCGTATGTATTTCTGTATCTGCTCGGCACCTTTGCAGGCAGATACGCCGCACAGGGACTTTTCCCGAAATTTCTTTACAAAAAGAGAGTTCCGCCGCTTGCATTTATCGGCAGACATTCGCTTGTAATTTACGTTTTTCATCAGCCTGTTATTTACGCCGTACTGTGGTTGATAACGGCATTAAATAAATAAATAAATAAATATCAGAATACTTTTTACAAATACAACAAGCATTTGATGTTTGACAGATGCCGATTCAGCGATATAATATAAGCAGATAAGGCAAACCGACAGACGGTTAGCCCCTATAATGAAAATTTATATAGAAATAAACCGTTTACTTCTCAAGGTGGCGGTTTATTTCTTTTTTATCGCAACGGCAGTATAAAGAATAATTACTATGTACTCCATTGGCAACTCCCCCTTTAACAAGGGCAAGACTTAACCGCCTACCGTTTTAGGCTTACCTTATCCGACAAAATTATATCATACTGAATTTTTAGGGAAACACTCATTAAATCGTTTGTGCATATTTGAAACGGCGTAATATTTGCATATTCACATTGAGATTTTAAATACGATGTGTTATAATACATAATTGCATTAGGCTCTTTTATGGATAGATATGTTTATGTTTCAGCCTACTCTCTGAACAATGCTATTAAGGTGTTTGAACAATCTTCAAGCAAAACAGCCTGAATAGCGTAAACCGGCGTTAAATTTATAATTAAACACATAAAAACCTGATAAATAAAGGAGAAAAAGATAAAATGAAATTAGGTATAGTAGGACTGCCGAACGTCGGCAAAAGCACACTTTTTAACGCAATAACAAACGCAGGCGCACAGTCTGCAAACTATCCGTTTTGCACAATAGAGCCGAACATCGGCGTGGTGGCTGTGCCGGACAAGCGGCTTGACAAGCTTGCACAGATGTACGAGCCTGACAAATTCACCCCTGCAACAATTGAATTTGTAGATATTGCAGGTCTTGTTAAGGGCGCCTCCAAAGGTGAGGGGCTCGGAAACAAGTTCCTCTCAAACATAAGAGAGGTTGACGCTATTGTTCACGTTGTACGTTGTTTTGAAAATGACGATATAGTTCACGTTGAGGGAAGCATCGACCCGAAAAGAGATATAGAAACAATTAACCTGGAGCTTGTTTTGTCTGACGTTGAGATGATAGACAGGCGCATTGATAAAACGCAGAAGCTTTTAAAGGCAGACAAAAAGTACCAGACGGAGCTTGACTTCTTTAAAAGAGTAAGAGACGCTTTAAATGAGGGTAAGTCTGCACGCTCTGTTGAATGTAACGAGGAAGAAAAGGAGCTTTTGAGCACTGTGGCTCTGCTTACAAACAAGCCGATTATCTACGCCGCAAATATGAGCGACACAGACTTTTCCGACGGCATAGAAGGCAATAAATATTTTAAGCAGGTAAGCGAAATTGCCAAGAGCGAAAACGCCGGGGTTCTGCCTATATGCGCCGGACTTGAGGCCGAGATAGCCGATATGGAAAAGGAAGAAAAGGAAATGTTCCTTGCGGATATGGGACTTGAGCAGTCCGGTCTTGACCGACTTATCACAGAGTGCTACGACCTTTTGGGGCTTATATCTTACTTAACAGCCGGCAAGCAAGAGGTAAGAGCCTGGACGATAAAGAAGGGCACAAAGGCGCCGCAGGCGGCAGGAAAGATACACACCGACTTTGAGCGTGGCTTTATCCGTGCCGAGGTAATAGCATATGACGACCTTATGGCGTGCGGTACAATGACAGCCGCAAAGGAAAAGGGCCTTGTTCGAAGCGAGGGCAAGGAGTACGTTATGAAGGACGGAGATATTGTACTGTTCAGGTTTAATGTATAATATATTATTTTAAAAAATTGAAGCTTGAAACACCGAAAGGCTGTATCAAAACGGTAAAACCGCCCTGATACAGCCTTTAATTTTATTCCTGTTTTATTTTTCTCCGCTTTTTATTGTTCCGCCGCCGACCACAACATCTCCGTCATAGAAAACAACAGCCTGACCGGGAGTTAAGGCTCTCTGCTTTTCTTCAAATTCAACCATAATCTCCGTTTCGGAAAGCGGATGAACAACCGCCCTTGCTTCCTTTTGGCTGTAGCGCGCCTTAGCCGTAACCTTCATAGGCGCACTCAGCTTTTCTACCGCAATGTAATTTACATCGTCTGCATACAGACGGCTTGAGAATAAATCCTCATTTTCGCCGAGTCTTACTATATTTGTTTCGGGACTTTTGTCAAGCACAAAGACAGGGTGCTCAAAGCTTATGCCAAGTCCCTTTCTCTGCCCTATTGTATAATGAGTAATGCCTTTATGCCTGCCGAGGACTCTGCCGTCCTTATAAACAAAGTCGCCCTGAGGCGTTTTAATACCCATGACATTCTCTAAAAATCCGGCGTAATCCCCATCCTTTACAAAGCATATGTCCTGGCTGTCAGGCTTTCTTGCGTTTATAAGCTTTTTAGCCTCTGCAATTTTTCTTGCCTCTTCTTTTTTATAGCCGCCAAGCGGAAAAAGAGTTTTTGCAAGCTCGTTTTGCTTTAGTACATACAGCACATAGGTCTGGTCCTTTGTATTATCTGCCGCCTTTTTAAGCAGATAACGTCCGCTTACGCTGTCGTATTCACGCTGAACGTAATGCCCTGTTGCAATTTTGTCCTTTTCTAAAAGCTCCGCCCTTTGCACAAGCCTGCCGAATTTAATATATCTGTTGCAGTCTATGCAGGGGTTCGGCGTAAGTCCCCTTTTATAGCCGTCTGCAAAGCGTGCAATTACCTCCTGCTTAAACGGCTCGCCAAAATTAAAAACATAGTGTTCTATGCCCAGCTTGTAGCAAACGCTTCTGGCGTCTGCCACATCATCAAGCGAACAGCAGGTTCTTGTTCTGTCGTTTATGCCAATATCCTCGTTGTCGAACAAACGCAGAGTAACTCCGCACACGTCGTAGCCCTGCTCCATTAAAAGCACTGCCGCCACAGAGCTGTCTACGCCGCCGCTCATACCGACCATAACCTTCTCCTGCATAATCTATCCTTTCCTTTCGGCTTTTCAGCCGCCAAGCTCTATCATCTTATCTATGCATTTTACTGCTTTCTCCCTGACTTCATCGGAAAGCTCAATAACCTCTCCTGCCGTACCCTTACAGCAGTTGAGAACGTCTGTAATAGTTGTTGATTTCATATTTGGGCAGATAAGCTCCTTTGAAAGCATATAAAATCGCTTATCCGGACATTCAAACTGTAAATGCTGTGCTATTGCAAGCTCTGTGCCGATAATAAACTCCTTGGCGTCAGATTGCCTTGCATATTCCATTATGCCCGAGGTTGAGCCTACATAATCAGCCAAAGCCGTAACAGACGGCACACATTCCGGGTGAACAAGCAAAAGTGCGTCCGGGTGCTCCTGCTTTGCCCTTAAAGCGTGCTGCTTTGTAACTGCTGCATGAATGGGACAGCCGCCCTGCAAAAGCTTGAAGTTTTTGTCGGGCATTTGGTCTGCCACATACTGACCAAGATTGCAGTCAGGTATGAACAAAATATTCTTATTAGGAATTTTATTTACGATTTTTACAGCAGATGAGGATGTAACGCAAACATCGCACACTGTTTTAAGCTCTGTTGTAGTATTTATGTATGCAACTACTGTATAATCGGGGTACATTTCCTTTATCTGCTCAATGCTTTCCCTGTCCATCTGCTCTGCCATAGGGCAGCCGGCAACAGGGCTTGATAAAATAACCCTTTTCTGCGGAGAGAGCATCTTTACCGTTTCCGCCATAAAGCGCACGCCGCACATAATAACCGTTGACTGCGGCGCAGTTTTCGCCTTTACGCTGAGAGCATAGGAGTCGCCTGTAAAATCGGCAACCTCCAGTATATCGTGCGTTTGGTAGCTGTGCGCCAAAATGCAGATATCCTTTTCTTTTTTCAGGCGCATAATTTCATCTTGAATTTCTCTGAGCATATTATTACCTCCGATTTGGATTAGAGAGATTTAAAATTATTCTGCCATTGTTTTAACTAAAACTGCCTTCTGTGCGTGCAGTCTGTTCTCTGCCTCTTCAAATATTTCGTCAGCGTGTGCCTCAAACACCTTTTCCGTAATTTCTTCTTCTCTGTGTGCAGGCAGGCAGTGCTGTACCATAGCGTCGCTTTTTGCAACAGCCATAAGCTCGTCGTTTATCTGGTAGCCTGCAAATGCCTCGGCACGCTTTTTAGCCTCGCTTTCCTGTCCCATAGAAGCCCACACGTCAGTAATAAGCACGTCTGCGTCTTTAGCGGCGTCAATCGGCTTTCTGAAAAGCTCAAAGCAGTCGTACTGCCTTGCAAATTCCAGAATCTGCGGGTCGGGGTCATAGCCCTCCGGGCAGGCAACGCTTACACTCATACCTGTTTTTAAGCCGCCTACAATAAGCGAATTCATCATATTGTTGCCGTCGCCGATAAAGCACATTTTAAGCCCTGCAAGCTTACCCTTAAACTCCCTTATCGTCATAAGGTCTGCAAGCACCTGACAAGGGTGGCAGAAGTCTGTAAGTCCGTTAATAATCGGGATTGAGCCGTGCTCGGCAAGCGCCTCTACCTCTGCCTGCTCAAAGGTTCTTATCATTATTCCGTCCAAAAAGCGTGAAAGCACTCTGGCTGTGTCCTGCACAGGCTCGCCTCTGCCTATCTGCATATCGTTAGCCGACAAAAACAGCGGCATACCGCCAAGCTGATACATACCAACCTCAAACGATACTCTGGTTCTTGTTGAAGCCTTCTGGAAAATCATACCCAAGGTTTTGCCCTCAAGGTGTCTGTGCGGTATTCCGTGCTTCTGCTCGTACTTCAGCTGGTCTGCAAGGTTTAATATCTCTATAATTTCTTCTCCGGATAAATCAAGTAATTTCAGTAAATGCTTCATATGTAAAATCCTTTCGCTGCCTGTCTGTTTTATAATTATATTTTAATGCAATCCTCTAAAATTGCAATACCTTTATCAATTTCTTCATAAGTAATGTTAAGAGGCGGAAGCAAACGCAGAAGTGCTTTTGCCGTAAGCACCAGAAGTCCGTTTTCGGCGCATTTGGCGGCAATATCCTTTGCATTGCCCTTTTTAAGCACAATGCCTATCATCATACCCATTCCCCGAACCTCTGAAACATTTTCCATATCGGAAAGCTTTTTTCTTATATATTCGCCCTTTTGACGAACCTCAAGCAAAAATTCTTCGCTTGTAACCTCATCAAGCACTGCAAGTGCGCCGGCACAGGCAACAGGGTTGCCGCCGTAGGTTGTACCGTGAGTGCCGGGAGTCATAACCTCGGAAAGCGTCTGTGAGCATAAGCAGGCACCTATAGGCAAGCCGCCGCCTATACCCTTTGCGCTTGTTACAATATCGGGCATAATCCCAAAGTTTTGATAGCAGTACAGTGCGCCTGTCCTGCCCACTCCTGTCTGCACCTCGTCAACAATTAAAAGAATATCCTTTTCTCTGCAATATTCCGAAAGCTCTGTTACAAATTCCTTTTCAAGCGGACAAACACCGCCCTCGCCCTGTATAAGCTCTATCATAACGGCGCAGGTGCTGTTATTAATCTGATTTTTTAAGCTTTGCATATTGTTTGCGTCTGCAAAGGAAAATCCCTCTGTAAACGGAAAAAAGTAATTATGGAACACGTCCTGCCCTGTTGCGGAAAGCGTTGTTACCGTTCTGCCGTGGAACGAGTTATTAAGGCAAACTATATTTGTTCTTTCTTTTCCGTATTTATCAAAGCTGTATTTGCGTGCAAGCTTTATTGCACATTCGTTTGCCTCTGCACCGGAGTTTGTAAAAAACACCTTGCTAAAGCCTGTTAGGGTGCAAAGCCTTTTTGCAAGCTGTGTCTGCACAGGGCTGTAATACAAATTTGAAATGTGCTGAATTTTGTTAAGCTGGTCTGTAACCGCCTGCACCCATTTTTCGTTGCAGAAGCCCAGCGAATTTACACCTATTCCGCTTGTGAAATCTATGTAGCTTTTGCCGTCTGCGCCGTATGCTTCGGCGCCTTTTCCGCTTTCAAGCGCAACGTCAAAACGTCCGTAGGTATGCATCATATATTTATGTTCATCGTTTTTTATATCTTCAAGGCTCATTTTTCACCATTCCTTTTTTGTGGTTTTGCAGCATTTTCCCGCCGTTGCAGGTCTTACCCCTGACAATGGGTGCTTTTTACATTCTGCGTTAATTCTGTTTGCGAAGAGAAAACAAAAATATCCTCTCTTTTCTCAAAGCCTAAGCTTTTCCAGAACGCCTGACCCGTTTTATTATCCTCGTAGCAGAAAAGGTGCGTTTTGTCTATTCCCTCTTTTTGCAAGCCTTTAATTGCTTTTTTCGCCATTTGCTTTGCAATGCCCTGCCTGCGGTACTCAGGCAATACCGCCATATGATGGATAAAGCCTCTTCTGCCGTCATGTCCGGCAAGAACAGTGCCGACAATTTCACCGTCTACTACTGCAACCTGGCTTAACCCCTTGTTGCGCTCAAGATATTTTATCATAGGCTCCTTTTCGTCTGCGTGCGACAGCGCCCTTTTAGACGTTATCTGCCACATAGCAAAAACCCTTTCGTAGTCCTGCGGCACCATTGCTCTTATTTCCATAATTTATTTACGCTCGCTTTATTTATGATATTCTCTGATTTTGCAATTAATAGAACATTGTACCAATGCCCTCGTCTGAAAACATTTCAATAAGGATTGAATGTTCTATTCTGCCGTCTATAATATGCGCTCTTTTAACACCCTGTCTTACTGCCTCTACGCAGCAGTCAATTTTCGGTATCATTCCGCCGGAGATTACTCCCTCTCGCTTAAGGCTTGGAACATCGCTTACATTTACAACAGGTATAAGCGTGTCCTCATTCTCCTTATCTCTTAAAAGTCCGCGAATATCCGTCATAAGTATAAGCTTGCAGGCACCCAGCTTTGCAGCTATCTGCGCTGCCGCCGTATCTGCATTTATGTTATATACCTCTCCGTTATATCCTCCTGCGACGGTAGACACAATGGGAATATATCCCTTTTCTATGGAGTCCGTAAGTATCTGCGGATTAACCTCTGTAATTTCGCCGACAAAGCCCAGATCCTCCGCCGCTGCAAGCTTTTCCGCCATTAACATTCTTGCGTCAAGTCCGCATACGCCAAGCGCCTTGCCGCCGTGCTTTTCAAGCGCCTGCACAAGGCTTTTGTTCACCTTGCCTGCCAGAACCATCTGCACAATGTCTATTGTTTCATTGTCTGTAACACGCATACCGTTAATAAACTTGCTTTCCTTGCCGATTTTATTAAGCATACCGCTTATCTCCGGTCCGCCGCCGTGCACAAGCACAACATTAACCCCGACAAGCTGCAAAAGCACAATGTCGCTCATAACGGCGCTTTTAAGCTCCGGTGAAATCATGGCGTTGCCGCCGTATTTTACAACTATTGTCTGCCCTGCGTATTTTTGAATGTACGGCAGTGCTCTTATAAGCACCGACGCTCTCATTTCGTTTGAAATTTCCATTTTTGTGTGACCCCTTTTTTGATTACTGCTTGATTTATGGTGTTATCTCCCACCTGCGCTGTTAATCAGGTTCTGTAATCTCCGTTTATCTTTACATAGTCGTACGTTAAGTCACAGCCGAATGCCTGTGCTTCGCCGTTACCGTCATTAAGCTCAATATTTATTGTTATTTCCTTTTCAGACAAAATCTCTTTTGCTTTTTCCTCGCTGAAGTCAATTCCTGCGCCGTTTTTGCAAACGGGAAGCTCGCCCTTTTCCGATATAAACGAAACGTCCACCTTATTAATATCAACGTCACAGCCGCTGTAGCCTATTGCGCACAGCACTCTGCCCCAGTTTGCGTCGGCGCCGAACATAGCCGCCTTTAACAGGCTGGAGCAAACAACAGACTTTGCAACGCCCTTTGCATCCTGCCTTGTCTTTGCGCCCTTAACGTCTGCAACAATCAGCTTTGTTGCCCCCTCGCCGTCGCCTGCAAGCATTTTTGATATTTTTTTAAGCACAGCTCTAAGTGCCGTAACAAATACACCGTAGGCTTCGTTTTCTTCATCTATTTCTTTGTTTCCTGCCTTACCGGACGCCATAATTGCAAGCGTATCGTTTGTTGAGGTGTCGCCGTCTACGCTTACCATATTAAAGGTATCCTCCGCACAGTCCGCAAGCGCCTTTTTTAGCATTGGTGCAGATATTGCGGCGTCTGTTGTGATAAAGCTTAACATAGTAGCCATATTTATATGTATCATACCGCTTCCCTTTGCAATACCGCCTATTACAACCCTTTTGCCGTCTATTTCACATTCTGCGGCGGCTTCCTTTTCTACGGTGTCTGTCGTCATAATCGCCTGTGCGGCGCTGTGTCCGCCTTCCTTTGAAAGCATTGCGGCAAGCTCCTTTGCCTTGCTTTTAATCGGCTCAATAGGAAGCACCTGACCGATAACGCCTGTTGACGCTACAATTACATCACGTTCGGATATGCCAAGCACCTGTGCGGCTACGGCGCACATTTCCTCAGCTTTTTCTATTCCGTCGGCATTGCAGGTGTTTGCGTTGCCGCTGTTTACAATAACTGCCTGCGCCTTACCGTTTTCCAGGTTTTTCTTTGTAACAATAATCGGCGCACCCTTTACCAGATTTTGAGTATATACCGCCGCCGCATTGCATAAAACGTCGCTGTAAATAAAGGCTAAATCCTTTTTTGTCTTGTTGCCCGGCTTTATGCCGCAGCATATTCCTGCCGCCGTAAAGCCCTGCGGTGAGGTAACCGTTCCGTCTATGAATTTGTAACACATTTATAATCTGTCCTCTCGTTATCTAATTCTCTGTCACATTATGCCTTAACAGAAATTTCCGCCTGCTGCTTTAAGCTTCTGTAAGCAATATTTTTATATGATTTTTATATGCAAGCGGGTGACAAAAAGCCAAGATGTGCGTGCAGGCAAATTTTTCATTATTCTCATTTTAATTTTTCATTATTCTCATTTTAAAAAGAGTGCGTGCAGGTTGGTTTTTTGGATCTCCGAGCAATACTTTTGTATGCGAGTGAGTGACAAAAAGCCAAGATGTGTGTGCAGGCAAATTTTTTCATTATTCTCATTTTAAAAAGAGTGCGTGCAGGTTGGTTTTTTGGAACTCCGAGCAATATTTTTATATGCGAGTGAGTGACAAAAAGCCAAGATGTGCGTGCTATTTTTAAAATGCGGGTGGAATAATCTGAAGGCCTGTCCTTTCATCAAGTCCGAACACAATGTTCATATTCTGTATAGCCTGACCTGCGGCGCCCTTTACCATATTATCTATTGCAGAAACGGCAACGAGCGTTTGTGTTCTTTCATCTATATGCAGGGAAATATCGCAGAAATTTGAATACTTAATATTGTGAATATCTGCTGTCTGTCCGTCGTCAAGAAGCCTTACAAAATATTCATCGCTGTAAAAATCTTCGTATGCCTGTCTTATCTGCTGTTTTGTAACACCGTCGTTAAGCCTTGCATAGCAGGTGGATAAAATACCTCTGTTTACCGGCAGCAGATGAGGCACAAAGGTGATAGTCACCTTTTCATCCGCAAGGTGAGATAACGTCTGTTCAATTTCGGGCGTGTGGCGGTGGCAGGCAACCTTATAGGGATGAAAGCCCTCGTTCAAATCGGTAAAATGCGTATTCTGAGAAAGTCCTCTGCCGGCTCCCGTTGCACCGCTTTTACAGTCTGCAATAATACCTGATGTGCTTACCAGACCAAGCTTTACAGCCGGAGCAAGCGCAAGCGGAACGCCTGTTGTATAGCAGCCGGGATTTGCTATTGTCTTTTTGCCCTTTATATTTTCTCTGAAAAGCTCCGGCAGAGCGTAAACAGAGTTTTTATGAAGCTGCTTATCTGTATATTCTCCGCCGTACCACTGCTTATAGTCGTCCTCGTTTTCAAGACGGAAGTCTGCACCTAAATCTATAAAAATTTTATCCTTGTCGTAACACTCTTTTGCAAGCTCCTGCGAAAGACCGTGCGGAAGAGCCGCAAAGATAACATCGCTTTTATCAACAGCCTGCGACTGATTTTCGCAAACCATATCATTTAAAAATTTATATGCCGGGTACACGTCGCTTAATTTTTTTCCCTCAAAAGAAACGGAGCTTACTGCCGCAATTTCTGCCTGCGGATGGCTCATAAGCAGCCTTACAAGCTCTGCGCCGGCATAGCCTGTTGCCCCTATAATTCCTACTTTTATCATTTTGTTCAGTCCTTTCACTTCCCCGTTTTTACAAAAGGGGATCTTCGTGATTGCCAATGCGGTAGGCTTCTGTTAATTTTTTGTTATTATCTCTCTTACAAGCTGAATCTGCCTTAATACGCTTTCATACGCAGGGCCGCCGAACGGCGCTCTGCCGTTTACACAGGCTTCAAGCGATATAGCGTCATACACGCCCTCGTCAAAAGCATCGCAAACAGCTTTATATTCCTCAATAGGAAGCGTTTCAAGCGTTAAGCCCTTGTCTATGCATTTTGCAACAAGCGTACCTGTTGCCTTGTACGCATCTCTGAAGGGCAGACCCTTTTTTACAAGGTAGTCTGCACAGTCGGTGGCATTTATAAAGCCGCCTGCCGCCGCACTTCGCATATTCTCGGGTATAACCTTCATAGTATCAAGCATTGGTGTAAAGGCAGTAATGCACATTTTAACAGTGTCAACTGCGTCAAAAATTGCTTCCTTGTCCTCCTGCATATCCTTGTTATAAGCAAGAGGTATGCCCTTCATAACAGTTAAAAGCGTCATTAAATCGCCGAATACTCTGCCGGATTTACCTCTTACAAGCTCTGCAATATCCGGATTTTTCTTTTGCGGCATAATGCTGGAGCCTGTCGAGAATGCGTCGTCAAGCTCAATAAATTTAAACTCCCACGAGCACCACATAATAATTTCCTCTGAAAAGCGGGAGAGATGCACCATTATAATGGAAAGAACGCCTGCAAGCTCCATACAGAAATCTCTGTCCGATACGCCGTCAAGACTGTTTGCGGTAATATCCGAAAAGCCTAAAAGCTTTGCCGTTATGCTTCTGTCAATGGGGTATGTGGTACACGCAAGCGCACCGCTTCCAAGCGGCATAACGTCCATTCTCTTTTTGCAGTCCTTAAGTCTTGACAAATCTCTGCAAAGCATTTGTGCATACGCCATAAGGTGATGGCCGAAGGTTATCGGCTGTGCCCTTTGCAGGTGCGTATAGCCGGGCATTACGGTTTTTGCATACAGCTGTGCCTTGTTACATATAACCTCTACAAGGCTTAAAAGAAGCTTTTCTACCTCGTCACATTCATTTTGTAAATACATTTTTATATCAAGCGCAACCTGATCGTTCCTGCTTCTGGCCGTATGCAGACGCTTGCCCGTGTCGCCCAGTCTTTTTGTAAGCTCACCCTCAATAAAGGTGTGTATATCCTCTGCCTGCGGGTCAATTTGGAGCGCTCCGCTTTCAATATCCTTTAATATTGCTTCAAGTCCGTCGCAGATTTTCTCCGCCTCTGCCTTTTCTATAATTCCGCACTGTCCAAGCATTGTTGCGTGCGCTATTGAGCCGTTTATATCCTGCTTATACATTCTTTGGTCAAAGGATATGGAAGAGTTAAAATCGTTGGTGGTTTTGCTTATTTCCTTTTGAAAACGCCCTGTCCAAAGCTTCATTTAAATCACCTCATAAAATCAGCGCAGGGGGCAGAATAGTCACTCCGCCCCCGAAAGCTGTTATTTTGCGTATGCACAGCATACGTTTTCGGCTGTAACAGCCGTTAAATTATTTTATCAAGCCCTTTTTGGCACGAACCTTAATCGGAAGTCCGAACAAATTGATAAAGCCTGCCGAATCGTTCTGGTCGTAAACCTCGTCCTCGTCAAAGGTTGCAATTTCTTCATCATAAAGAGAATACGGAGAGGTAACGCCTGCGTCTATAATATTGCCCTTGTAAAGCTTAAATTTAACCTCGCCCGTAACAGTCTGCTGTGTGCTGTCTACAAATGCAGAGAGAGCTTCTCTAAGCGGTGTGTACCACTGTCCGTAATATACAAGCTCTGCAAAGCGGTTAGCCACATTCTGCTTGTAATGCTGGGTATCTCTGTCAAGGCAGATTTCCTCAAGCTTTGCGTGTGCGGCGTAAAGAATTGTACCGCCCGGTGTTTCGTACACTCCCCTTGCCTTCATACCTACAAGTCTGTTCTCTACCATATCTACAATGCCTATACCGTTTCTGCCGCCGATTTCGTTCAATGTCTTAACAATAGATACAGCGTCCAGCTTTTCTCCGTTTACAGCTGTCGGCACACCCTTTTCAAAGGAGATTGTAACATACTCCGGCTTATCGGGCGCCTGCATCGGGGAAACGCCAAGCTCCAGAAAATCCGGATCATCATATTTAGGCTCGTTTGCCGGGTCCTCAAGGTCGAGTCCCTCGTGCGACAAATGCCAGATGTTTTTATCCTTAGAGTAGTTTGTTTCTCTGTTTATTTTAAGCGGAATGCCCTTTTCCTCTGCGTAGGCAATCTCTTCCTCTCTCGACTTGAACTCCCATGTTCTCCACGGAGCAATAATTTTCATATCGGGGGCATATGCTTTTATAGCAAGCTCAAAACGAACCTGGTCGTT
>JBJEQJ010000006.1:0-18558 GCA_051881695.1 Acutalibacteraceae bacterium
AGCCTATAGCTGCAACGTCGGCTACAGAAAACGCTACGATAGCAACAGAGCCGACAGAAGCTCCCACAGAAAAAGAAACAACTGCCGCGCAGAGCAGCAAGGATAAAAACGACGATAAAGATAAGAAGGACGAAAAGACCGAAAGCAAGTCAGAGGACAGCTCTTCCTCCGGGGCGGCTTCGGGAAGCTCCGACAATTCCGGCAACGACAACACTGCTTCTGCGAAAAATACATCTGTAAATAACAGCAGCAATAACACTTCATCAAATAAAGCAGCACAGAACAGCTCAAATAATACAAACTCAGGCAGCAGTAATAAAAGCAACACAAGCAGCTCATCGGCGCAGACATCAAAGGTATGGCACGAGGCGGTATATAAATACGTTGAGCATCCGGCAGAAACAAAAAAGGTATGGGTGGTAGACGTTCCGGCAAGCACTAAAGAAGAGCCCGTTTACGAGGAACAAGACAGAACAATCTGCAACACCTGCGGCGCTGATATAACAGATTGTGTTGATGACCACATGTATAATCATGTAATAAACGGAGAAAACGGCAGTTACCGCAACGAATGGGTAAACGTCCAAGTTGGTACAAAGACAGTGACCGTTCCGGAACAAGGGCATTATGAAACGCAGACAGTCAAAAAAGCTTGGACGGAGAAAATTCTTGTCAGAGAAGCAGGATATTATTAATTCATTTTTTACAGTACAATTAAACAGCAAGGTGCAGATCTTTTAGGCAGAGCTTTAAAGACTCTGCCTTTTTGTTTGCAAAAACTCAGTCGGTAAGGACAGTCGCAAGGCTGTCCTTTTTATATATATAAATTCTTGGGACAAATTGTCCCGGCTGAAAGGGTGTGATATTAAGCCGTATATTCTTAAGCCAAAAACAAAAGTAAAAATCGAAAAAAATACATACTTCAAGGAGTTTTTTTAATGAACAATAGAGAATTTAATGAAAACAAAAGTCAAATTGATATTCGGAAAATTGACGAGCAAAAAGCAGATGGGCAACTGAAATATCCCCCAAAAGCAAAAAATGCTTTCCTGTTAATATACAGATGCCTTGTTATTATCGGAATAATCGTAATTATTCTTCTGCTTTTGTTTAAGCCTTGCAACTGTAATTGCAACGCAGATGCAGAAAAGTCGAATCAGACTACTTATTTTGATTCATCTGTAGATGATTCAGCAACCGACAAGCCCTCTGAAAGCGAAAGTGCAGTTAATGACTTAAATGCACAGGTTGAGGACGGAATGATAACAATGTCGATGAACGCTAACCCTGTGTTTAAAAACGGTACTGCAAAAGGCGATTTGCTTATTGAGAATGATAAAAGCAATAAGCATCCTCAGGTCATTCAAATTTACAGAAATGACACCAACGAGCTTATATATACGTCCGGCAAGCTGCCTGTCGGCAGTAGTATTCACGAAGATACCCTTGATGAGGTTTTGCCGCCCGGAAAATATGAATGTACCGCATATTTTAATGCCGTTGATGATACAACCGGAGAGAAGTTAGGTACAAGCGGTGCAAACATTAGAATTCACATATTAAATTAATGTATTTTTGATAGTTTTGAAGAACTGCCCCCTTCCTTCACAGCTATTGAATTTATATATAAACTCTAAATAAAAACTTATTAGAATAGGAGTAATGTTCTTATGAAAAAAATAATCGCAATTTTATGTACATTATGTATATTAACCTTCGGAGTTATTTCCGCAAGCGCCATTGATGCATCCGGAGGCTCTGATACAACTGCGGTTGAGCTGACTGCTGCTGCCGCTACATTTAAAGTTACGGTACCAACAGTTTTACCCTTCTCAGTTGATGCAGACGGTAATGTCAGCGTTGCTACAAATGCAAAAATCTCAAACATTTCAAATGGTCCGGTTATTGTTACAAACGTAACCGCCAAAACTCTTGACGCTTGGGAACTCGTTGAGGTTGGTACAGATTTTAAATCAGTCAAGGTAAATTCTCCTCAGTTTAATATGACATTGAATGATGACAATTTCCCTGCCGGAACGACTTCCGAGCTTTCATTAGGCTCAGCATGGACTCCCATTAACGGGCAGTCTGATTTTGCACTCACATACAGCGGTGACTTTGCTGAACAAGCAAACGCTATTAACAGTAAAAACATTGCAAATGTAATTTTTACTGTTGGTTGGTACACGGTTTAAAAGGTTTAAAAGACAAATTTAAAACAGCACCATACAACTTGGGGGCAGTATGGTGCTGTGCTGTTTTGGAAAGAAGGTAAAGTATGTCCAGTAAATTTAAAAAGAACAGAGTAATTTCTCTGTTTTTGGTTGTTGCTATGACTTTTGGCTTGCTTTGCGGCACTGCAATATCCGCTAATGCAGAAGAAAATGTTTCCAATGCCGGAAGTCAGGGAAACAGTAAAGTAATTACAACTATTGAGCCTGCTATATTCAATGTAACCGTGCCTTATGTTCTGCCGATTTCTATTGATGCAGACCAAAATGTATATGTAGCTGATAATGCAGCGCTTACTAACAACAGTAACGGACCTATTAGAGTTGATAGTGCCGTGATAACTACAAAGGACGGCTGGGAGCTTGTAGGCAGCTCAACAGATTTTAAGACGGTGCCTGTTAATTCAAAAAAGATCACTCTCGATATGATGGGCGAGCCGGTTGATGTATCCGGAACGGTTAATGCCGGTTTGTTTAGTTCTGTCAGCGGCGATTCTTCACTGAAAATTGATTATGACGCTAATGCGGCTGTTCAAGCTAATGCGTTAAGTAATCAGAATGTAGCTGATGTGCTCTTTACCGTTGAGTGGGACAAGTATGAGCTGACCGGAGATGTGATTAATAAAACTGCTCTGAATACTTTTGTAAAGAACAACAGCTTAAAGTCATTTCAGAGAACCTCTGAAAGTTTAAATATTGACGACGTTGAGACGGACGGCAGAATGATTAAGATTGATAACGCTTCGGTGGCGGAGGCGTCCGTTAAAACGTTAAGAAGCACACGTGAGTTAAAATCAGCTGTGGAAGACGACAAAGCCGTTTACGCCTGGACTGACGAACAGGGTAACGGCTACTGGTGGTCTAATGCAGATAAGGTATACTTGCCCACTGATTGCTCAAGTTTGTTTGCAAATTGTGAATTCACTACGCTTGACTTGTCGAATTTAGACGCAAGCAATGTTACGAATATGAGCTATATGTTTCAAAACTGCAAAAACTTACAAACTCTCTACTTGCCGCAAAATTATAAGGAAAGCAATGTTAAGGATATGTCCTATGCGTTTGATTTCTGTACATCGCTAACTGCAGCACCTGAAATGCCTAGCTGCACAGAGAATATGACCCGTACATTTAATTATTGTACTTCTCTCATAACAGCACCGGAAATACCGAACAGTGTAACAAATATGGACAGCACTTTTTCCGGCTGCCATTCTCTCGCCGCCGCACCAAAAATACCAAACAGCGTAGAGAATATGAACTCCACTTTTTTCGCCTGTTTTTCACTAACTACCGCACCGGAGATACCAAGCAGTGTAACAAAGATGCGCGAAACATTTTATCACTGCAAGTCGCTCACAACAGTATTTGAGATACCAGGCAGTGTAAGAGATTTATCTTATACATTTTACGGTTGCACCTCACTCGTCAACGCACCGAAAATTATGTATGGTATAGAAAATCTTTTTCATACGTTTGATTGCTGTAAATCGCTCACTACCGCACCGGAGATACCAAGCAGTGTAACAAAGATGGGCAGCACATTTCGGAGTTGCACTTCTCTCATAACAGCACCTAAAATACCAAGTAGCGTGACAGAGTTTAGTGAAACATTTCAAAATTGCTACTCACTCTCTGCCGCACCGGAAATACCGGAAGGCGTAAAGAATATGGTAAGCACATTTGATTGCTGTTTTTCACTAACTACTGCGCCAAAGATACCAAGCAGTGTAACAACTATGTTTATGACATTTTACAACTGCGAGTCGCTCACTGGCAAAGTAACAATAAATGCGGAAAATTTATCAATTTATTCAAATTGCTTCTCCGGCACGAAAAACAACATTTATCTTGCAGGCTCTTGCCCTGTTTTAAGCGACATTGCCGGCGGATACAGCAATGTTTATTTAGATTCGGAATCGTAGCTTTTGGCTAGTTTACGGCTCTGCCTTTTTGTTTGCAAAAACTCAGTCGGTAAGGACAGTCGCAAGGCTGTCCTTTTTATATATATAAATTTTTGGGGGACAAATTGTCCCGGCTGAAAGGAACTGATATGAACCCATATGTTTTTAAATCAAAAATAAAGAAAGGAGAAAGAAGAAAATGAGAATGAAAAACTCGCAATTGCTGAAACGCTTAACAGCGTTTTTGCTGACAGCAGTATTGCTGCTGCCGATAATGTCGCTATCAGCAGGTGCAGCCGGCGGAGTGAACGTAACACAGGGTAATCTGTTGTCTTACGGCAGCGGAATCAACTGGCAAACGCACGAGATGTTTGCAGACGGCACAATAGCCTATTGTGCAGACCCATCATCTCCTGCACCCAAGGGTATACTTACAAACACAGCAGATATTACAAACGCAAACGTAATAAAAGCTGTATACTACGGCTACGGCGGTCCGGGCTTTACTTCGTCTACAGAAACATATATGAATGAGCTTAAGGCTAAGTATTGGCTGGGCGCAAGTAATAAAACGCTGTATTACCTTTTAACCCACAGAATGGTGGCATATTTCAACGGCGCAGCAGATTGGGCTTATGCATTGCCTGTTGACTGGCAGAATGCCGTTAAACAGCTGGCAGCCAAAATCGCAAGCTTGAGCGCACCCGATAATTTTAAGGTATACATTTTAAAACCCGGCGGCGGTAAGCAGAATGTAATTTCCTACAGAAATTCGGGAAATCTGAGCATTACAAAAAGTTCATCCAATCCAACGCTGACGAACGGCAACAGCTGTTATTCCCTCAAGGGAGCAGTATACACCGTATACAACAGCGCCGGAAATAAGGTTGGTACTATTACCACAAACGCCGCCGGCAGCGGCACGATAAAAAACTTAACGGTCGGCACATATACGGTGAAGGAGACAAAAGCGCCGAAGGGATATTCTCTTGATAAAAAGACCTATACCGTAAAAATTAACGGCAGCGTAACTACTAAGCTAAGCGTTAAGGATGATCCGGATAACGACCCTGTTATCGTTCTTCTTCAAAAGAGAGATAAAGACACGGGAGAACCTGTACCGCAGGGTAACGGAAGCTTAGCAGGTGCAGAATTCACGATAAAGTACTACGACGGTTTTTATTCAACCGAAGCGCAAATCAAAACGCATACGTCCAAACGGACATGGGTAATAAAAACGAATTCAAGGGGGTTTGCAAGATTAAGCAACGACTATCTCGTATCCGGAGACGATTTTTATTATACTTCTGCCGGAAATACCAACCCTGCTCTCCCCCTTGGCACAATAACAATTCAGGAAACAAAAGCACCGGAGGGATACGAGATTTATGACAAGCTGTTCATCCGTCAGATAAAATCTTCAGAAACGACAGAACACGCTACTACCTATAACGCACCGATTATTCCCGAATCAGCAATCAAGGGAAATCTGAAGATAATTAAAACCTCTGAGGACGGCGTAGTTACCGGAATTACATTTACCGTTAAAAATGAATTCGGCTACGAAACGACCGCAAAGACGAACTCTGATGGTGTTATAAATCTTTTCGACTTGATTCCCGGCAAATATACGGTAACCGAGGAAACATCAGACAAATATGAGGAACAAGAGCCTAAGACGGTGACTGTTACCGAGGACAATACTGCGGATAATCCGGCAAAGGTTACGTTTGAGAATAAGCTTAAGAAATCCGGATTAGAGATTATAAAGACCTCATATGACAATAAGGTGTCGGGCATTTCCTTTGTTGTCACGTTCCCAAACGGCACAACAGGCACCTACAAAACCGACTCAACCGGAAAAATTCTGATAGAAAACATTACTCCGGGGACATACAAGGTTAATGAAACCGTGCCCGGAGGCTATGCGCCGCAAGCCGAGCAGACAGTTACTCTTACACCGGGACAGACGTCCTCCGTTAAATTTCACAACACCACAAGCGCAGGAATTATGCGGATTATAAAGACGTCTGAAGAGTATGAGGGCGGTCCGTTCACACTTAAAATTACTAATCAATCTACCGGCAGCATATTTACAATGCTATCTGTATACAGCGACGAAGAGCCGCACGATATTTCCGTTCCTCCGGGATTGTATACAGTAAGTGAGGAGCTGACAGCAGAGCAGAAAAAAGGCTGGGAAACGGTTGAGCCGATTAAGGACGTTAAAATTGAAACAGGCAAGACAACCGAGGTTGTATTTAAAAACAAAGAGAAATACGGCAGTCTGAAGGTTACAAAAACGGCTGATGACAATAAGGTCTCGGGCGTTCGGTTTGTGCTGGAAGGCATTTCGGATGCCGGATTCCAGATACAATACCGCTATGCTACAACCAATGCAGACGGTATAGCTACATTCAATGATGTTCCGGTCGGTACATATAATCTGCGTGAGGTATCGGTAAACAGTCCAAACATCTACACAGAATACCACATAAAACGTGATGTAACACTTGAGAACGTAAAGGTAGAATGGAAAAAAGAAAATACGGTAGATTTTCACAACTCTAATCCGCCCAGAAAGCTGAAGATTATTAAAACCTCTGAGGACGGAATTATTGAGGGTATCTCTTTTAGAGTAACAGGCACATCCGGTTTCAGTAAGGACTATGTAACCGATGAAAACGGTACTATTGCAACGGAGCTTATGCCGGGAACCTACTCAATAAGAGAATTGAATGTAGCAAGCAGATATAAAACACCGTCTGCACAAACGATAGTGCTTGATTTTGCAAGGACATCAGATGACCTTGAGGCTGTTAAAACCGTTGAATTTGCAAACGTGCTAAAAAAAGGAAGCCTTAAGGTTACAAAGACAGCAGATGATGGATTTATTTCAGACGTTAAATTCACACTGACGAGCACGGCTGACAGCGACATAAGCTACACGGCTGTAACAAATGCTGACGGTATAGCTGATTTTACAGATATTCCGATAGGTACATATACTCTGCACGAGGAGGATGTGCAGCAGCGTTATATAGACGTGGAAGATAAGACCGTAACTATTCAATGGAATCTAACCGCCAATGCGGCAGTTAACAATACCTTAATAAAAAGAGAATTAATTATTAAAAAGACTTCTGAGGACGGCAAGGTAAGTAATATTTACTTCTCATTATCTGCTTCTGACGGAAAGAATTACCCGAACAAGGCTACCGACAGCACAGGCAGTATTTTATATGATAATCTGCCTCTGTACGACAGTAACAACGAGCCGATAGTTTACACAATCACCGAGCTTGGTGAAAAGCAAAGTGACGGGACATTTAAAATCCCTGAAAGATATGAAGCTCAAAAGCCGCAGGCTACAACGCTAAATGCGATTGATGAAGCGTTGACAGTTGATTTTGAAAACACTCTTATCAGAGGCAGTATTTACGGCTGCAAGATAAGCGACGGTACTCCTGCTGTTCCTCTTGAGGGTGCAGTAATCGGTCTGTTCAATTCAGGAGAAACAAGCTTTACAGCTGATACAGCCGTACAGACAGCCACTACCGATGCAAACGGTGAGTATCGCTTTGATGACGTTGTTTACGGCTCGTATATCGTAAAGGAGCTTGTTGCACCAAAGGGTTATCAGGTAAATGCAGCCGGATTTAATTGTCAGGTAACAAAATCCGGAGCTGAGGTAAAGGTTGAAAACATAATTGACAAACAGCTTAAGGGCAAGCTTACGCTCTCTAAAACGAATACCACAGGCTCGCCTTTACCCGGTGCAGAATTTGAGCTGCAGGACGAAAACGGCAGGAAAATTCCGATAAACATTGCAAATTCACAGACCTCTGCGTATAAATACAACGCCTCAGGCACTGCCGGCAATCTTAAGCTTTCGACCTACGGCAGCTACTATGGAAAACTATCCGTATCCGAATTGCCTTGGGGCAAGTATAAGCTTGTCGAGGTTAAAGCACAGTCAGGCTATAACCTGCTGAAAGAGCCTATAGAGTTTGAAATCGGACCGGATAATTTAGAGGTTAGCCTAAATGTTAAGAACAGCAAAAAATTGGATTTGCCTAATGCAGGAGGAGCAGGCACTTATCCATTTATGGTAGTCAGTGTTATTATTGCAACTCTGGCTATTTTTTATTATAAAAAAAATCAGCTAAAAATATAAGAATCAAAGGAGAGGAAGACAATGGAAAAATTTAAATATACAAAAATTATTTCAGCGATTTTATGTTTTTTACTTGTTGCTTCTGCCCTGCCGTTAGCGGCAGGAGCTGCTGTACAGCCATCTCTTATAGACGCATCAAAGAAAGGCTCTCTTACCTTTTATAAGTATGAGATGACAGATGTAACTCAAGCTACAATACCGGGCAACGGTGAAGAGACAACTAATATTCCGAGTACAGCAAAACCCCTTGCAGGAGTAGAGTTTACCGCAACTCTTGTTAAGAATATAGACGATGTTATTGACGGAGAGGCTCTGCCTTCGGTAGAAGAGGCAAAAGCTCTTGTTACAGCCGGAGCAACTAAATATTCTGCCATAACCGAATCAGACGGAAAAATCTCTTTTACAAATATGCCTCTTGGTATATACCTAGTTCAAGAAACAAAATCACCCTCACAGGTACGCATTCCTACTCCTGATTTCTGCGTATCGATTCCGATGACCGATTCAACCGGTACAAAATGGAATTACGACGTAATCGTTTATCCGAAAAATCAGACTGCATATGCAGACGTCATCGTAAAAAAAATAGATAAGACAACAAACGCTGTTCTCAGCGGTGCAGAGTTTACTCTTGAGCAGAAAATAGACGACGTATGGAAGCAGCTTGAATTCAGTTCAAAAATTGTTACAGGCGCTGACGGCACGGTGAAAATTACCCATTTATCAACAAATGCACAGTACCGCCTCAAGGAAACAAAGGCTCCCGAAAATTACATATTAGACAGCACAATATATCATAGATTTTCTATAGCGGCAGACGGAACAGTCTCCGGCGAAGAGGTAACCGGAAACACAATTACTATTGCAAATGAAAAGCCGGATATAGGCAAAGAAGTTTCTACCGATAAGGTAAATTACTATAACGACGTCACAGCTGCAATCGGCAGCAAAGTAAATTGGAGAATTACAGTTACTGTTCCGTCAATGATAGAAAAGCTCCCTACCTTTAAAGTTATTGACGAGATGAGCGATGGCTTAACATTTGTTCCGGAATCTGTAGTAGTCAAATCCGGCATAAAAACAATTCCTGTTACAGTTACGCAAAACGGTCAATCCATAGATATATCAGTAAATCACACTTCAGACTTAAGCGGTGAAACAGTGATGACAGTATCGCTTGATACTATTATTAACGAAAATGCCATCTTGGGCGGCGATAACAACAACAATGCTATTATCGAATATTCAAATGTTGCAAATCCCGACAAGGATACAACAGCAGATATTTCTATATCTGACCCCCCTGAGGTGCATACCGGCGGTTATGAACTCAAGAAAGTTGACGGTAGTGGAAATGCACTTTCAGGAGCTGAGTTTAAGCTCTTTAAATCCAAAGAGGACGCTATTGCCGGCAACAATGAAATTTCATTCTATGCAAAGGACGGAAGCGTGATTTCAACAGCTATTTCGGATTTAAACGGTATCGCAGGATTCTACGGCCTTGCATACGGCGAAAACGGTAAGAAATCAAACGAAGGGCAAACCTCGTATTGGGTCGTAGAGACAAAAGCGCCGATAAACAGCAGTACCGGAAAGCCATATAATCTTAACAAAGAACCTATTCAGATAAATGTTTCCTCTTCAACGCACAGCTATACGGACTCAAATGTTAAGGTAGTAAATACAATAGGTTTTACTCTCCCGTTTGCCGGCGGTGCAGGAACGACAATTTTCTTTGCAGCGGGGATAATACTGGCAGCCGCTGCAATAACGGCATACATAAAAACAAATAAAAAGAAAAAGGTTACAAAAGAAGTAAAGTAAAGATGAAAAGAAAATTTGTATTAATATCCTTGCTGACAATATCCGCATTAATATTCTGTTATCCGTTTATCTCAGATTATTTTTACCAGCTTGAGCAAAAAAGCGTAATAGACAGCTATGAAAGTAAAGTTCAAGAGCTTTCAGACGACGACATAGACAATAGACTCAAGCAAGCTGAAGAATACAATCCGTTCGGCGTAAAAAGTGTAAGCTTTTTAACTGTAGGCAATGTTTTAGGCTATATTACAATACCTAAAATCGGCGTATTACTGCCGATATATGAAGGTTCATCTGAAGAAATACTAAACATAGGAATAGGACATATCAAAGAAACTTCTCTTCCTGTAGGCGGCAGCTGCACACACTGTGTTCTTTCCGGTCACAATGGAATGACAAAGCAAAAATTCTTTGATGAATTAGACAAGCTTGTCATTGGAGATGAATTTTATATCACTATTCTTAACAAGGAACTGACTTATAGGGTTAATCAGATTAAGACAGTATCTCCCACAGATTCAGAAGACCTGCAGATTGAAAACGGCAAGGATTATGTTACTCTGCTGACCTGTACTCCAAGAGGCATAAACACGCACAGATTGTTAGTTCGCGGAGAACGGGCAGCATAATGTTAGGAGGGCTAAAGTTTTGAAACAAAAATTTAAGTATATTATGTTCCCGTTGTTTGCTTTTTTGCTTATATCATTAAACATTCTAACCCCATCGGCAGCAAGTCCTATTATTAGAAACGAAAATGAACAAACAGGTTCTCTTACATTTTACAAGTTTGAAATGTCTGATACTTCTAAAGCATCAACAATCGGAACCGGTGAATATTTCGAGTTTCTGCCAGAAGAAGCTCATCCACTATCGGGAGTTGAGTTTACAATTTATAAGGTTACAGATTTAAGCAACTATTACTCCTATGATAGCAAGGAGCTTCCAACTGTAGATGAAGCAGAAGCACTAGTCACAGATAAAACACCTAAGCTCTCGGCTGTTTCAGATGAAAACGGATATATAAAATTTGATAATCTTGAGCTTGGAATTTACCTTGTACAGGAAACAAATTCTCCTGCACAGGTATCTACAAAAGCTCAGGACTTCTGCGTATCAATTCCGATGACTGATTCAACCGGAACAAGATGGAATTATGACGTTGTTGTATACCCAAAAAATGAAACAAAATACGGCACGTTCGATTTTACTAAAACAGACGAAAACGGTACGCCGCTAACCGGCTGTACAATTAGAATTTATAGCATCAGCAATAGTATAGAAGCTATTGAAGCCGTTACCGATGAAAACGGTAAAATCATTATATCCGGGTTGCCTTACGGTGTGTATAAGTATACAGAAATCAAAGCTCCGCAGGGATATATTATTGACAGTACTGAACACAGCTTTGAGATTCAAAATGACGGAGAAATCGTTGAGGCGGTTCTGGAAAACAAAGCAGAGCCTGCAAATATGGATACTGACGGCAACGGAGATGATATGGATACCGACGGAGACGATGACAATCTGGACACAGACGGTTCAGGGGACGGGCTTTCTACGGACGGCAATGGAAAGAGTGCAGATACAGGCGATAAATTTCCTCTGTCGGCAGTACTAACTGCTTTCTTTGTTTCTCTTCTTTCTGTTGGTATTCTCTGTAACATTAAAACTAAAAGGGAGAATAAAAGCAAATGATGAACAAGGTAGAATTGATGGGAAGATTAACATCTGACCCGGAGCTTAAAACTACTCCGTCGAACATTTCGGTTACAAGCTTTAGCATTGCTGTTGAACGCAACTATGCAAAGCAGGACGAAGCAAGACAAACAGACTTTATTAATATTGTATGCTGGCGGCAAAGAGCTGAATTTGTATGTAAGTACTTTGTAAAAGGGCAGCTCATAGCTTTAGTAGGCTCTTTGCAAACACGTTCATATGAGGATAAAAACGGAAACAAAAGGGTTGCCACAGAGGTGTTAGCAGAAAACATTTACTTCACAGGAGATAAAAGAAGCATACCCGATAATCAACCGTCTGAAATTCCTCCTTTGCCCGGTGATGATGATTTCACCGAAATGCCGATAGATGATGATTTACCTTATTAACTAGGATACGTTACATTTAAGAAAGGTTGACAATTATGACAATGAAAACAAATATAATAGCAATCACTTATGAGAAAGGCGGCTGCGGTAAAACTACCACAGCCGTTAATTTATCGGCAATCCTTGCCGATACAGGCTATAAAACCCTGCTTGTTGATTTAGACAAGCAGGCATATTCAACAAGCTATTACGATTTATATTCAGATGATAACCCCTGCATACTTGAGGTAATGCAGGGGCTGTCGCCCGACAAAGCAATTATAAAAACAGATATTGAAAACCTGTTTATTTTGCCCTCTAACAGACGTTTTAAGGACATTGAAACTATACTTATGATGAAAACAAAAAGGCAGGAATACACCCTTAAAAACGCATTAGAGCCTGTTTTAGGGGTGTATGATTATATAATCCTTGATTGTCCGCCGTCAGGTGAGCGAATTAAGGAAAATGCATTAACGTATGCCGATTATGTAATTTTCCCATTGATTCCCGATGGATTTTCTGTAGACGGTCTTTTACAAATGTCACAGGAAATTTTAGAAGTAAAGAAATATACCAATCCAAACATAAGCGTTATGGGAATTTTAATTACACTTTTTGAAAACAACAAAAACAAAAAAGAATATACACAAGCCTTCAGAGGACAGACGTTACTGCCTGTGTTTAAAACACAAATTCGCAAAAACACATATCTATCCGAAGCAATTAATAATCATCTGCCAATTACAAAATACAAGAAAAACTGCAACGGTGCCAAAGATTATCTATCCTTTGCCGCCGAGGTTATATCAAAAACACAGGGAGGTAATTTAGAATGATTAACATAGAAAATATTTCCAAGGGCTTCGCAAAGGTTGCAAGTATACAGGAAGAAATTAACAACATATCAAAAATTGAAATGCTTGAACTGAGTGAAATTTCTTTTTCTTCATACAATCCTTACAATGAAAATGATGATGAAGAAATAATAAAGCAGCTTGCTGATAATATATCGGCAATAGGATTGCTGGAGCCGTTGGTTGTAAATAAAAAAGCTGATGGAAGCCACATGCTTTTGTCAGGCGAACGCCGATACAAGGCACTTAAAAAACTGGATTATAAAACCGCACCCTGCGTAATTTTTAATAACTTAAGTAATGATGTTTCGCAGTACATTTTACACAGCGCAAACTTAGAAACAAGAGATTATACAACAGCACAAAAGTTTAAATTCTATAAAGATGTTGTTATTCTGCTTACTAAAATGAAAGAGAACGGTGAGCTCAAGGGCGGACTTCAGAAAAACATTGCACAAATGCTAAAGGTAAGCGAGCGTCAGGTCAGAAAATACCAAAGCATTTCTGAAAATCTACCGCAGGAAGCAATTAAGCTTGTTGAAGAAAACAAGCTGAGTATTAATCAAGCCTATGAGGCTTCAAAGGAAATTAAAAAATCTCCTTCTGAAAATCAAACTAATAATCCTGATGAAGATTACTATGAAGCCGAAAATACAAATAATTTTACAGAAATCAAAACTCAACCAAAGGAAAGCATTTTACCGGAAATTCATAGCGAAGAAATGATAAATACAAATTCAAGCCGTCCTACAGAAGAAAAAACGCTTACTGAAAGGCAGAGCCTAAAAGTATCATCTGATGACGTGACTTGGCGAAAACGATTGGAACAAATTATACCGGAGTATTACGGTAAAAGCAAAATCCTTAAATATTATTTTATGCAAGTTCCTACTCCGGCAGAAGCTGCGAAAGAATTACTTAAGCCTGAATACGGATATGCTTCATATGGTACTTCTCAGTATTCAATTACGTTAACATCAAAAGGAGTAGAAATAAATTTTGGAAACGAATGTAAAGAATTTAAATATTCGTTTATTGATGAAATAATCAGAGATATGATAAGAAGCAACTGTCTTATTTCCAATAATAAACATCAAAAAATATTAAAAGAGGTGACTTCATAAAATGGAAATCACCTCTATTAGAATTAATTTTACAAAAACTGTAAACAAACGACTCAGAGCATACGCAACAATAGTAATTGATAATGTGTTTGCGATAAATGATATTAAGATAATCCAAGCTGAGCATAGACTGTGCGTTGATTTTCCGAAAACAGAAAAAGCAAAAATAAAAAATCAATGCACGATTGCTCCGCTGAACACGGAAACAAGAGCTTACATAGAAAATACGATTTTGAAAACATATTTTGAAAAATTGAAACACAAGGATGTGAATGTATGATAAGAATTTGCCTGCGTGGAACACAGGAAGAAATTACCGAGTTTTGTAATTCAATAAATAAAAGCAGGAGCATAAAAATACACGCAGTTACCCCACTTTATAAAGATATTGTTAGCAACGAGTATTACAAAAATTTCGCTATTTCATATATAAACATCAGAAGGAGGAAATGTAAATGAGAATTGAAAAAATCGAAGAAAAAGTTATCGCCCTTAAAACTCAAATTGAAATAGAAGATGAGAAGATAGCACGAAGCAAGCAAAAAATATCTTTTTGCAAAAAAGAAATCCGTCGTTTGGAACGACAGCTCGAAAAGCTCAGAGGAGATATGATGATAAAAATGCTTCTCGAAAACGGTATTGATAACGTAGACGAGCTTAATGAGTTTCTGAAAAATTTTAACGTAGATTAAAATTTTGATTTTCAAAAAAATTAAAAGTTTTTTTGCTGAACGCAGTGATTTTTAAGGGGTATTAGGGTGCTCCCTAACAAGCGATTTTGTGCGCACTGTGCGTACAGAATCTGTGCTTGCAAAACTCTCCACTTTGTGCCAAAGTGGGGAGTTTTCGTCCCCCTTAAAACCGAACTTTTTTACTTATTCAGAGAAGGAGGTTTTTTATACTTTGGAAAAATCAAACACAAAAACACAACGAGTATATATACGAGTTACGCCGAAAGTAAAAAAAGAATTACAAGAAAGAGCCGAGGCGGCTCATATGGATTTATCCAGATTTTTAATTAAGAGCGCACTAATGAAACGGATAATTACAATTACAGATTTACCGTTGGTAATTGTAGAAATTTCAAAAATCGGAGTAAACATAAATCAGATTGCAAAAATAGCAAACACGCAAAAGTATGTTAAGCGTGAAGAGCTTGAAGCGATGACAGTACAGCTTCGTCGGGTTGAAGATTTAGTTGAACAGTTAATGCACTCAATATTTGAACAAGAACCAGAACCGCCTTTTGTTCAGACTAATCCTTTTTCTGTAAAAAACAGACTTGATAACATCGAAACTCTTTTATATCAGTTAATTGATAAAAACGAAAACTTTGGTGATAACAATGGCGATTGTTAAAAGTATTGAAGGCGGCATAAAATGTGCAGAGCATATTACTAATGCACTTGATTATGTTACTAATCCTAAAAAAGCAAAGTATGTTTCTCTTGCAAACTGTGCAGGTGATAACAATATGGAGCTTTCCAAACAGTTTTATCAGACAAGACAAATGCATAATCAGGAAAAAGGAATATTAGCACATCACTTTGTTCAGTCCTTTTCTCCGGATGACAATGTCACTCCGGAAACGGCACACCAAATTGCGAAAGAATTGATTAAAAAAATTGCTCCTGATTATCAGGTTGTCATTGCAACTCACGTTGATGTTGACCACATACATAATCATTTCATTATTAATTCCTGCAATTTATCTAGCGGACATAAATACAATGACAACAAAAAGACCTTGCGCTATATGCAAAAAATTAATGATGAACTTTGCAGAAAAAATAATTTATCTGTTATTAAAGAAAAAAGCAAATTCAGAGGAATTGACCAGACAACTTATCAGCTTGCAAAGAAAGGAAAAAGTTGGAAAGTAAATTTGGTGAAAGACTTAGATAAGCTTCTCGAAACCTGCAAAACCAAAGAGGAATTCTTATCATATCTCAATGAGAACAATTACTCTGTAAAAATCGGCAAAAAAATTACCATTCAAAAAAACGGAGAAGCAAAAGCGATAAGACTTGACACTCTGGCTAAACAATTCGGAGATAAATATTCTCAGAATAATGTTTGTAAAATTTGCAATATAAAAGTAGATACTTCCGTGTCCTCAAATGCTCAGGCGCACCCATCAGAAAATAAGAAAAAAGAACCTTGGACTAATGAGTTTGAACGAAAGGAATATGAGTATTTTAAAAACAAACCGGAGCCTTTCAAGGATATAAACTTTGAAAAATTTAAAGCCTCTTCCCCATTGCAGCTTATAAAATATATTTTTACTGCGTGCAAAAATAAAAGGGTTAAATCTTTCAGCAAAAAAAATTTCAAACAAAATAAAAAATACACTGCCAAGCCTACAACAGCAAAAAATTTATATAAGCGTATCGGCAATATCAGTGTAAGAGATTTAAAGAAATACGATTGCGAAACAACAGTAATTAAGATTACAGCAAGCCAAGCTTTCAAGCTTTTGAACGCTCAATTTTTTTATAGCTGCGGAATTGATTTAATGCTCGGAACTGCCTCAGTAGCTTTAAGAGTAAAGGATTTAAAAAAGCTTTCTCATCAGCTGGGCTTTCCAGAAAATTACTTTGTTGACATTTACGAAACACGGAAAAACAAATACAACTACGGTAAGCTCAAAGAAGAAGCTAAGAAAAAGGGTGAAGTTCTGGAGAGTATACCAATAACAAAAGATGAGCTTGAAATTATGAAAAGCTCATCTTTTCTTTATGCCGTATATAATAAGAGGCTTTTCTGTTCCAAAAGTGATAAAGAGAAAATTGAAATACTATTACACAAAAAAACAAAACAGCCTGAGCGTGACAGTGAATGGAAGAAAAACAACAGAATTAATAAGGAGCTGAAAAGCTATTCTGCTGTTCACGGCGACAAGTTATGTTACAGAATAATCAATTCCGGCACGCTTGAGGCATTGAAAGACAGCGGCGTGAAATTTGCTTATTTTAAAAAGGAGGATGATAAATATAATATTGTGTTTTTAGACTCGGACAGAAATAAAATTAATCGAATAACCGAAATTAAAAAATTAAAATGAATAGGAAGTGTTTTTGTGGAAAACAAATTTGATTTAATAGTTGAAAACTATAACAAAGCAATAACTGATATAATATCAAGCCCTGAACAATGGATGAATTTTTTAGAATCTGCCTGCCGAAACTATAAGCTTCGCTTTGACGAGCAGGTGCTCGTACATAAACAACGTCCGGATGCAACTGCTGTGCTGGAGGCAACAAAATGGAGCAGAGGCTTCGGCAGATGGGTGAACAAAAATGCGGTAAGTATTAAAGTTTTTCAGGATGAAAACCAAAGCAAACGTCAGATAAGGCACTATTTTGATATTTCAGATACTCACGAAGGAAATTATTCAAGAAAAGTGCCGATTTGGTCATTAAAAAAAGAACACGAAGAAGAATTAACAAAAAGAATGGAATCTTTTTATGGCATCTCAATTGCTAGGTCAAAAAGAAAATTATCCGGGGCAATTATTGCAGCATCGGAAGATTTAGTTGAAGAATATATAACCGAAAACCTTAATTTCTTTCTAAAAAATGATAAATCAAATATATTAAGATGTCGCAATTTTATATGTAACAGCGTATCGTTTATGACCCTGTCCAGATGCGGACTAGACGCCGAGAAAATACTACCTGCAGAAGTATTTACAGATATTTCAAGCTTTAATACCTCTCAATCAATTAATCTAGTGGGTAAAGCTATAAACACTGTTTCACAAAAACTATTAAATCAAATTTCCAACACAGTAAAAAGATTTGAGGTAAATAAAACTAATTATAAAAATACTGTTGCAAATATCCTTACTTCGCAGTATAATATACATAACCAATATAACATAAAGGAGAGAAACAATACAAATGAACGATTTACAGATGCGCATAGAACGGAACAAAGAGATTTTGGAAAATGGTGGGAGAATCGGACCGGAGGTACCAATAGAGGAAACTCCGAACAACTTCGTGAACAAGATGAGCGGAATAAGCTACACTCGTCACGGGGATTATTACGAACCGGATCTATTTCTCCCCGAGCAGAAAGAAGTGACTTACGGAATGTTCGGGAGAATGAGGCGGAAATTTATGAAGGAATATCGTCCGGGGGATTATTACACTCTTCTGACCAATTGCAAGCTGAACGAATATCTGGCGGAGATAGACAAGGAAGCCTCCGAACGGATGGAAGTCTTGGTACAGCAAATGGCGACGTCGGAGGGAGTGACCGAGCAGATGAAAGCGGAAGATATGATGAAATGGGTTCGATTGATGAACAACATCAGGAACTCGGCACAGGAAATCGTGAAGAATCAGGTAATATT
>JBJEQJ010000007.1:0-62236 GCA_051881695.1 Acutalibacteraceae bacterium
GCCTCCCTTGTTAAAGGGAGGTGGCAGGCGTTAGCCTGACGGAGGGATTCTTCTTCGCACAGACTTTCTTCTAGGGAATCCCCCCTGTCACGCTTTGCGTGACTTTCCCCCTTTTGACAAGGGGGACTTTTTCTGCCTCCCTTGTTAAAGGGAGGTGGCAGGCGCAAGCCTGACGGAGGGATTCTTCTTAGCACAGACTTTCTTCTAGGGAATCCCCCTGACGACATCGAAAACTTTCCCCGCCGGGGAAAGTTTTTCTTTTATACAAACTAAAAAACCGGCTTTCGCCGGTTTCCTTAGCTCAGCGCCTTTGTTACAGCGCACATAATTTTTTCTTTTGCCTGTTCAAGCGGACCGCTTATTGTGCAGCCTGCGGCTGCCTTGTGGCCGCCGCCCCCGAACAAAGCGCATATATTGGCGGCGTTGCAGCCCGGCAGGGTACGCAGAGAAATTTTATAATCACCGTCTTTTTTCTCTCTCATAGTTACGCCGGCAATTACGCCCTCAACCTGTCTTGGAATTGCAGACAAGCCGTCTATGTCGCCCTCTGTTGCGCCTGTTTCGGCTATCATCGCCCTTGTGATATATATTATGGAAGCTTTGCCGTCTGCAAAATATTCCATACTGTCAAGCACACGGCGTTCAATGTTTATTCTCGCCTTTGACTTTGTGTCAAACATAATTCTGCTTATTTCAGCGCTGTTTGCGCCGTTTTCCATCATCTGAGCCGCTATGCGGAAGCTTCTGGGTGATGCGTTAGGGTAGCGGAAGCAACCTGTGTCTGTGCAGATGCCCGTAAAAATACAGTCGGCAATATGCTTGTCAGGCGTCACACCCATTTTTTCTATCAAAGCATATATAATTTCTGTGTTTGCTCCGGAGTCGCCCTCTACATACTCGTTTTCTGCAAAGGCTCTGTGCAGCTCGTGATGGTCTATCGCAAGGTTAATTCTTCCGTCGTACTCTTCCTTTTTGTCGCCCAAAAGATTAATATCGGCAACATCTACGCTTACAACGTATTTGCAGCTGAATTCCTGCTCTTCCACTCCGTTTTTAAGGTAAAGGAATTTGTCGGGCATCTCGCCGCTTATAATAACCCTTGCTTTTTTTTGCAGCTTTTGGAGAGCTCTGCAAAGAGCAAAGCTGCTGCCCAAGGTATCTCCGTCAGGGAATTGGTGCGTAAGAATATATATATCATCGTTTTCCAAAAGGAGCTGTGCCGCTTTGTCAAGTGTTATCATAGCTGTGTATCTTCCTGTTCTTCGTCTGTGTCTGCATCGTCGTCCAGATCAAGCCCGTGCAGTATTCTGGATATATTTGCGCTGTACTCGATGGAGTCTGTGGCGTAAAACAAAAGCTGAGGAGTGTGCCTTATTGTAAGTCTTGCGCCAAGCTCTCTGCGGATGTAGCCGGCGGCGCTTTTAAGCGCCTTCACTGCCTGCTTTGCCGCCGCTTCGCCCTCCATAGCGCTTACATATACCTTGCAGTAGGAAAGGTCGTTTGTAAGCTCTGTGCGTACAACGCTCAGCAAAACAGAGCTTATTCTCGGGTCCTTAAGCTCTCTTAAAATCGCCGTAAGCTCACGCTTGATATCCTCAGATGTGCGGTCTATTTTATGTCCGCCCATATTATCATCTCAATTCTGGTTTTTTTAAAATTTAGCCTTAAATTATATCACCCAAAAAGGTGAGGGGAGAATCAATCCCGGTATTCCTCTATTGTATATACCTCAAAAATATCTCCCTCTTTAAGGTCTGCAAAATGCTCAAGTCCTATACCGCATTCGTAGCCGGCAGCAACCTCTTTTACAGCGTCCTTAAAACGCTGAAGAGATGAAAGCTTATCCTCTGTTATTACAATGCCGTCACGCACTACGCGGATATTTGCGTTCCTTGTAACCTTGCCGGATAAAACGTAGCTGCCTGCGATAAAGCCGACATTTTTAACCTTGATAACATTACGGCATTCTGCCTTGCCAAGCTCAACCTCTCTTGTTTTCGGGGCGAGCATACCCTTCATGGCAGCTTCAATTTCCTCTATGCAGTCATAAATTACTCTGTAAAGACGCATATCAACGCCGTCACGCTCTGCATTTTCTGCCGCAACAGGGTCGGGACGAACATTAAAGCCTACAATAATTGCGTTGGAGGCAGTTGCAAGCATAACGTCGGATTCACTTACTGCACCTACGCCGCCGTGAATAACATTTACTCTTACTTCGTCGTTAGAAAGCTTTTCAAGCGACTGTCTTACAGCCTCTACGCTTCCCTGCACGTCAGCCTTAACAATAAGCTTAAGCTCCTTAACGTCGCCAAGCTGCATCTGGTCAAACAGATTGTCAAGAGTAACCTTTGTCTGCTTGCTGAATATTTCTTCCTTTTGCTTTGTCTTTCTCTGCTCAACAAGCTCTCTTGCAAGCCTTTCATCAGAAACGCAGTTGAATATATCGCCGCCTGACGGAACATCGTCAAGGCCTGTAATTTCAACAGGGTAGGAGGGACCTGCGCTTTTAACCTTCTCGCCCTTGTCGTTAGTCATAGCTCTTACTCTGCCCACAGCAGTGCCGGCAACAATTGTGTCGCCTATATTGAGAGTACCGTTCTGAACAAGCATTGTAGCGATAGGACCTCTGCCCTTGTCAAGCCTTGCCTCAATAACCGTACCCTTAGCGGCTCTGTCAGGGTTTGCTTTCAGCTCTTTCATATCTGCAACTAAAAGCACCATTTCCAAAAGCTCGTCTAAGCCCTGCTTTGTCTTTGCAGATACCGGAATACACGGAGTATCTCCGCCCCATTCCTCGGGAACAAGCTCGTGCTCAGTAAGCTGCTGCTTAACCTGGTCGGGGTTAGCGCCCGGCTTATCCATTTTGTTTATGGCAACTATTACAGATACTCCTGCCGCCTTTGCGTGGTTTATGGCTTCTACCGTTTGCGGCATAATACCGTCGTCTGCCGCAACAACAAGAATTGCAATGTCTGTTACCTGTGCGCCTCTTGCACGCATTGTTGTAAACGCCTCGTGTCCCGGTGTGTCAAGGAAGGTTATTTCCCTGCCGTCAAGGTTTACTCTGTATGCGCCGATGTGCTGTGTAATACCGCCGGCCTCGCCCTCTGTTACATGGGCGTGGCGTATAGCGTCAAGCAAAGAGGTTTTGCCGTGGTCAACGTGTCCCATTACTACAACTACAGGAGAACGCGGAACTAAGTTCTCGTCGTCGTCCTCGCTGTCGTCTATAATTCTTTCCTCTATGGTAACTACAACCTCTTTTTCAACCTTTGCATGAAATTCCATTGCGGCAAGCGAGGCTGTGTCAAAGTCTATAACATCGTTTACCGTTACCATTGTACCCATAAGGAACAGCTTTTTAACAACCTCAGCGGCAGTTGCCTTTAAACGAAGCGCAAGCTCGCTTACAGTTATTTCATCGGGAATAGTAACGGTTATCGGCTTGCTCTTGCGCTCTGCGGCAATTCTCTTGAGCCTTTCTGCCTCTGTTTCCTTACGGCTGTTTCTCGGCTTTCCTCTTTGCTGAGAACGCTGTGTTATCTTCTGCTTGGAAACGGTGTTTTCCGTTCTTATTTTTTCAGACGCTAAACGGTCGTACTTTTCGTTGTAGCGCTCAATGTCTACAACTGCTGCACGGGTATCTATTACCTTTTTCTCTCGTTTGCTCTTTATCGGCGCAGAGTAGTCGGGCTTTTCAGCCTTATCAGCTGCCGGCTTATCTGCCTTTGGTGCCAATGGCTTTGTATCGGCAGATTTCTGCACAGGCTTTTCTTCCTTCTTTGTCGTCGGCTCTGTCTTTTCCGGCTCCTGCTTTTCGGTCTGCTTAGTCTCTTTTTCCTTTTGCTCAATCGCCTTATCTCTTACGGCAAAATATTCATCAAAGCTTTCAAGCTGATTTTTCTGCGTGTAATAATCGAAAACAACGTCAAGCTCATCCTCTGTGAGAGCTGTCATATGCTTTTTTGTCTCCCCGAAATGCTCCTTTAAAAGCGCAATAACGTCCTTGCTTGGAACGTTCAAGTCCTTTGCAACCTCGTGAACTCTGTATTTTATCATCATAAATTGCATTCCTCCTCGTAAAATTACTGCTGTGCGGAAAGCTCTTTGAGCCTTCCTGCAAATCCGCTGTCGTTAATGGCTATAACCGCTGTATATTTTCCGACGGCAGCACCTATTTCATCCTTGGTTCTGTTAAGCTTAATAAGGTCTGTTTTGTATTGCCCTGTAATATACATTACGTCTTTTTCGGTTCGCTTTGAAGCGTCGCCTGCAAGTATTACAAGCTTGGCTTCGCCCTTTGCAATGGAGTCCTTAACTGCGTCGCTGCCCATTGTAAGTCTGCCGGCACGTCTGCACAGCCCCAGCAGAGATAATATTTTATCATTCACCGGCACTTAGCTCCGCCTCCATCTTCTGAAAAACCTCGTCGGGAATTTTTGCGGAAAAGGCTTTTTCAAATCTGCGTGCCTTGCGTGCAAGCTGTAAGCAATCTGCACTTGGGCACACATAAGCTCCCCGTCCCGGCTTTTTGCCTGTAAGGTCAAGGCTTATTTCTCCCTTTTCAAGAATATTTCCGTCCTCGTCCTTAACGTCGGGGGCTTTAACTACCCGCACAAGCTCCTTTTTCGGCTTCATTTCTCCGCAACCGGAGCATTTTCTAAGCGGTATCTTTTTGTTTTTCACTTACATTCCGCCTTTCCCAATTTATGTTTACGGCTGACAGCTGTTATTCTGTAACAACTTCCGTTTGTTCTGCAGCCTCGTCTGTATCTGCGTTGTTTATTAAAACGTCGCTTTCCTCATCTTCCTCGTCATCTCCGAAGAATCCGCTTTCCGGTCTTATGTCTATCTTCCAGCCTGTAAGTCTTGCGGCAAGGCGTGCGTTTTGTCCCTTGTTGCCTATTGCAAGAGAGAGCTGATTGTCCGGTACTGTTACCCTGCAGGACTTAGAGCCGTCTGCGGCAACGTCTACCTTTAAAACCGTTGCAGGGGACAAAGCCGCCGCAATGTATTTTTCAGGCTCCTCGTGATACTGTACCAAATCTATTTTTTCTCCGCCCAGCTCGTTTACTATTGTACCTACTCTTGAACGTCTTGCACCGATACAAGCGCCTAAAGCGTCTACGTTGGGGTCCTTGCTGTAAACCGCAAGCTTAGTTCTGGAGCCGGCTTCTCTTGATACTGATTTAATTTCAACCGTACCGTCAAAAATTTCAGGAACCTCTGTTTCAAAGAGTCTTTTTACAAAATCGGGATGCGTACGGGAGATAACTGCTCTGGGTCCCTTTTCACTTTCTCTTACCTCTGCAATATAAACCTTAATTCTGTCGCCCTCGCTGAAGGTTTCGTCGCCTACCTGCTCGCTCTTAGGAAGAACTGCCTCTGCCTTTTCGTTCACCTTGAGGGTGATGTTGCCTGTTTTGGGGTCTACTCTTTCCACAACGGCAGTAACAATTTCGTGCATTCTGCTCTGAAATTCAAGCAGCATACGGTCCTTTTCGCCGTCCTTAATGCCCTGTCTTATAATGCTTCTTGAAGTTTGAACGGCAATTCTGCCGAACTTTTCCGGGTCAAGTTTAATGCCGACCTTGTCGCCGTAGCCAGCGCCGGGGGTAATTTCCCTTGCCTTATCAAGCGATATTTCACGGTCAAAGTCCTCAACCTGCTCAACAACGGTTTTCTGAAGATAAACATCGAAAAGCTGTTTTTCCTTATCTATAATTATGTTTACATCCTCGTTGCCGTTATAAGTATTTTTGCAGGCTATAACAATTGCTTTTTTTATCTGCATAATCATATAGTCTGCCGGAATACCCTTTTCCTTTTCCAATATATCCAGCGCAATAAAAAATTCCTTATTATCCATTTTTTTAAACTCAACCTCTCTAAAATAAAATATATATGTTTGTATAATTAATGTCGCAGCATTAAGCAACAACTGAATAAACAACGCTAAAAGCTGTTTGCACATCTTGCTTGCATATTTTCCGCCGGCTTGCCCCAAAATCCTCGTAATGCTGACGGCACAATACGCACAAACGATTTAATCAGTGTTTCCTTAAGACCTTGCAGAAGAAATATGATAATAATAGGTAAAAAGTTTTTGGGGATTTAAGCTTTCGACAAAATCACATATCAAAATCGTCAAGCTTTATCCATACGGTATCCTTTTTATTTATTGTTACCTCGTTTTCGGTGCCGTCCCACACTGTTACCGTATGTTTGTCGGCGGCTTTTAAAATTCCGCAGAACTCCTTGCCGAGTACCGGCAGAGGACGTATCATCTTCACCATAATGTCTGCACCGATGAAACGCTCAAAGTGAAAATCCCTTATAAGCTCACGCTCAATTCCGGGGGAGGAAACCTCCAGACAGTACGCCTGCTCTATCGGGTCTGCATTGTCAAGCGGCTTATCAACCGCACGGCTGACTTTCTCGCAGTCCTCAATTGTAACGCCGCCGTCCTTGTCTATAAACAGGCGCAAAAACCATCCTGCGCCCTCCTTTACAAAGCGAACGTCCCAAAGGCTGAGTCCCAGCCCGTTTATTATAGGCTCGCATATTTTCCACACGGTATCTACCGTGTTTCCGCCCTTGCTTTTTGCCACAAGCTCACCTTACCCTTCCTGTTTTTTAAGGCAGACAGTACGTTTCTTTTTACAAAACAAAGGAGCGGGTTTTGTTCCCACTCCTGTACAGTACCTTATTTACATAAATTATTCTACCACGTTTTTTTGCAAAATGCAAGGGTTGAATAAAATTTTAATTTATTTCTTTTACGTTTCTTTTTCTCTGCCGTTGCCGTTATTCGGCAAATAGTCCCGACAATCAATGCAATAATGCTTATGATTATGCCGGGATTAAAAGGCTGAGTCTGAAATTAATAATTATCCTTTTTAATCTCGAAGAAGCTTTGGGGGTGATTGCAAACAGGGCAAACCTCCGGCGCCTTTGTGCCTACAACTACATGACCGCAGTTGCGACATTCCCAAACCTGTACTCCGCTTTTTTCAAATACCTGCTTTGCTTCAACATTGTTAAGAAGCGCGCGGTATCTTTCCTCGTGCTGCTTTTCAATAGCCGCTACTCCGCGGAAGCGTGCCGCAAGCTCGGGAAAGCCCTCTTCGTCGGCTTCCTTTGCCATTCTGTCATACATATCTGTCCATTCAGCGTTTTCACCCTCAGCTGCATGAAGCAGATTTTCTTCTACGCTTCCAAGCTCGCCCAATTCCTTAAACCAAAGCTTTGCGTGCTCCTTCTCATTATCTGCCGTTTTAAGGAAAAGCTCTGCTATTTGCTCATAGCCTGCCTTTTTGGCAACTGAGGCAAAGTAAGTATATTTATTTCTTGCCTGAGATTCTCCGGCAAATGCCTCCCAAAGGTTTTTTTCTGTTTTTGTTCCTGCATAAGGATTTTTAGCCATATTAACTACCTCCTAATAAATAAAATTAATATATAACGGAATATTCTGAGCGTAGAATAACAGCATATTATAATAAAAACATCTGCTGTTATTTTATACTTATGTTAGCACAGCGCTGTGTTATCCTATATATTTACATTATATATTATATCGGAAAATGTGCTGTAAGTCAATATTTTTTGTGTAAAAACTATAACAGAAAATGGATTTCTTCTTAAATATTCTTTAGTTGCAATTGCGCAGCGTATAGTTTATAATCAAACCATAACTTATAAAAGGCAGGCTGTGGGATACAAACGGTTACCGACCCGACCGGATTGTTGAGTTTAAAGATAAGCTGAAGCTGTAGAAATTTAGAGTGCTTGTATAACGAAAAACGAGAGGACAGTCGTAAAGGCTATCCTCTCTTTAGAAAAGCGGCAAAGAAATGTTCGGCAAAAATTAAAGGTTCGGAGGAAAAATAATATGTTTACCGATAATAAAATTTGGATGGCACAAGGCAGTGAGAATATTTATATGCTCCCCGGTCTTGTAAACCGTCACGGACTTATTGCAGGAGCAACCGGCACAGGAAAAACCGTTACGCTGAAGGTTATGGCAGAGTCGCTTAGCGACTGCGGCGTTCCCGTATTTGTTGCAGATGTAAAGGGCGATTTGTCCGGACTTGCAAAGGCGGGTGTGAACAGCGAAAAAATGCAGGAGAGGATAAGCCGTTTTGGAATTGCCGACTTTGCATATAAGCCGTTCCCTGTGCGCTTTTGGGATGTTTTCGGCAAAGGCGGTCATCCGCTCAGAACAACTGTATCAGAAATGGGTCCCACGCTTCTTTCAAGACTTTTAAACCTTACAGATGTGCAGGAGGGCGTGCTTAATATAATTTTCAGAGTAGCCGATGACAGAGGACTTCTGCTAATTGATATTAAGGATTTGCGCGCAATGCTTACATATGCCGGAGAGCATAAGGATGAATTTGCATACACCTACGGCACAATATCACCGCAGAGCATAGGAGCTATTCAGCGTGCGCTTATGGCGATAGAAAACGAGGGAGGACAAGTGTTCTTCGGCGAGCCGGATTTTGATATATTCGACTGGATAAAAACGGACGAAAACGGCAGAGGATATGTAAATATCCTGCACAGCGTACAGCTTGTGCAGTCGCCGACGCTGTATGCGTTTTTCCTGCTGTGGATGCTTTCCGAGCTGTTTGAAAAGCTGCCCGAATGCGGAGATTTGGAAAAGCCTAAGCTTGTGTTTTTCTTTGACGAGGCTCATCTGCTTTTTAACGATATGCCGGGTGTTTTGCTTGAAAAGCTTGTGCAGATGGTAAAGCTTATCCGTTCAAAGGGAGTAGGCGTTTACTTTGTAACGCAAAGCCCCGGAGATTTGCCCGACGAGATACTTGCTCAGCTTTCAAACAGAGTACAGCACGCTCTGAGAGTATTCACACCCTCTGAACAAAAGACGGTAAGGGCGGCGGCAGCCTCTTTCAGAGAAAATCCCGATTTCAGAACAGAGGAGGTAATAACTCAGCTCGGCATAGGCGAGGCGCTGGTGTCCTTTTTACAGCAGGACGGCACGCCGGCAGTGGTACAGCGCGCATTTATATTGCCGCCGCAAAGCTTTATGGGCGCAATAGATGAAAGCGAGAGAACGGCGGTTATAGAAAACAGCCGTGAAATGGGCGAAAAATATAACACTTCTGTAGACAGAGAGTCTGCATTTGAAAAGATAACAGGCAATTTGCCGCCGCAGCCAAACGGAGCACCGCAGGTATCTCAAAGCTCTGCCGAAAGCTGTCCGCAAGCACCGTATACACAGGAACAAGCCTCGTATACACAGCAGCCGTCCCGGCCGCAAGGTAATACTACGTTTAATCAGGGGCAGGCGCAATATCCAATGCCGCAGGCTCCCAAGCAATACCCGATGCCGCCAAAGAAAAACAGCTCGTATACTGTTCCGGTTACAAATTCCGGCGCAAAGCAGTCAGTTGCTGAGTACAGCAAGAATTTGAACAAAAAGAACACCGGCGGAAGCGTTGTATCCAAAGCAACGGAAAGGGCTATAAACAGCGCAGCACAGTCTATAGGCAGACAAATTGGCAACAGTATTGCAAGAGGACTGTTTGGGTCAAAAAGATAATTGAAAAAGCTACTGTAACAGTTTAAAGAAAAAACGCTGTACGCATTTGGTTTGCGTACAGCGTTTTTTCTGAGTTGGAGCTGATGGCGTGACTCGAACACGTGACCTGCTGATTACGAATCAGCTGCTCTACCAACTGAGCTACACCAGCGTGTATTTATTTTTAGAGTATGTGCATTAATGATAAGCAGAAAATGCAAATAAAAAGCATTCTCAGGGCGGTTAAAAGTGTGTGCCGAATTAACGCTATAACATTATATCATCTTATTTAAATGCCGTCAAGAAGAGAAAATAAGAATATCTGCTCCGGCAAAAATAAGAATATCCTGTGCTGCATCGGTGTTCTTTTAACACTGTTTACTGCGTGGGATAAACAGAAATCTTCACATAAAAAACTAATAAGGCGGTGATTTCCGCTCACCTAAATTATTTGTGATATTTATTCAAATCCTATAATTATATCAAGCCGATATTTCTCGCATAATAATTATAGGGGGATGTAAAGATGCAGTCAGAAGACAAGAGCTCCAGAAGGTCAAATTCTACCAAAAGAATAAACAAAAAGCTTTGTGCGTTGCTCAGAAATTACAGAAAGTTCTGCGGCCTTACGCAAGGTCAGGTCGCCATAGCTCTCGGTGTGGACAGGTCAACCTACACATACTACGAAACAGGCAAAACCTCTCCGAATATAAACACGCTTATGAGCCTTGTAAAAATACTGAATATTCCGTATGAAGAGTTCCTTAAATGCGTAAATCCCTCCGAAATGCCGGAAACCGCAACAAGCTTAAACGACTATATAAGGGATATTAACGATGATCTCCACTCCTTAGAGAGAGAAAGCGTTTACGAGCTTGCAGACGATGAGCAGCAGCTTCTTGTAAGCTACCGCGTGCTTAGCAGTAATGAAAAGCTGGAGCTGTTAAAACAACTTGAAAACAAAATGAGAGAGCAAAACAGCCCGAAAAATAAGTAATGTACGATAAAGTGCGGAATAACCCCGGACTTTTAAGCGTAGCTGTGCGGAAACTTGCAGAAATTACCGCAAAAAGTATTATTTCTTTGCTGAAAAATTCCGTAAGATTATTTTGCCAAAAATCTTTACAACGCAGGGAAAGTGTGGTATAATCCACTATGTTGTGCCCCTTTCTCGGAAAAAGGAGTAAGCCCGCCGTGCGGGAGTTCACCTAACCTTTTGCTGAGATTGCAGGATTATTTTTAATTCGTCGGGCAAAAATATATAAAGGTGGAATAAAAATGTTAAAAGAAGAAAAGACTGCTATTATGCAGGAGTACGCAACACACGAGGGCGACACAGGCTCACCCGAGGTGCAGATTGCACTGCTGACTAAGAGAATTAACGACTTAACCGAGCACTTGAAGGTTCACAAAAAGGACCACCACTCAAGAAGAGGCTTGCTCAAAATGGTAGGTAAGAGAAGAAATCTCTTGAACTATCTTATTAAGACGGATATTGAAAGATACCGTTCTATCATTGCAAGACTCGGTATTCGTAAATAATTGCAATTTTCGGGGCAGTCGGCGTTTGCCGTCTGCCCTGTTAGTCATTTTCTGTGGCTTGATATTTTGTTAATTACAGGGCTGGCATTTGATTTAGCAGTGAAACGGATATTTACGCTTTGAAAAATAGTTTTTATAATACAGCTTTAAAGAAGAGTCTGTGTATCAGCTCTTTGTCAGTGAGCGCTGTAAATGTCGGTTTTATTGCTAAGCGATGCGCCCTGTAAAATATATATTATTTTTATGGGAGGAACAAAAATGTTCGAAAAATTTAAGGTTTTTAAAACAGAATTTGCCGGCCGTCCGCTTGTTGTTGAAACAGGTAAAATTGCACAGCTTGCAAACGGCTCTTGCTTGGTTCGCTATGGCGACACAGTAGTAAACGTCGCTGTAACAGCTTCGGCAAAGCCGCGTGACGGAATCGACTTTTTCCCGCTTTCCGTTGACTTTGAGGAAAAGCTCTATGCAGTAGGAAAAATACCCGGCTCGTTTTTAAAGAGAGAGGGCAGACCGTCCGACAAGGCGATTCTGGTATCTCGTGTAATTGACAGACCTATAAGACCGCTGTTCCCGAAGGATATGAGAAACGACTGCTCGGTTGTTTGTACGGTAATGTCTGTTGACAACGACTGCTCGCCGGAAATCACTGCTATGGTAGGTACATCAATTGCGCTTTCTATATCTGATATTCCGTGGAACGGACCTATAAGCGGCGTAAGCGTAGGCTATGTTGACGGCGAATATGTAATCAACCCGACGCAGGAGCAGAGAGAGGCTTCAAAAATGGCTGTAACGGTTGCTTCAACAGACAGCCGTATTGCTATGATTGAGGCAGGAGCAGACAGAGTAAGCGACGAGGTTATGTACGAGGGCATTATGGCAGGCCATAAGGCTAACCAGTCTATTATTGAATTTATTAAGGGAATTCAGGCAGAAATAGGTAAGGAAAAGTTCTCTTACCCAAGCAACGAGCCTGACGAGGAAATGTTTGAGGCTGTAAAGGCGTTTGCAATAGAGGACGTTAAGGCTGCTCTTGACACAGACGACAAAACAGTCAGAGATGAGAGATTAAAGCCGATTTACGAGGCTGTACACGAGAAATTCGATGAAATATATCCCGATATGCAGGCACAGATAGACGAGTGTATGTATAAAACGCAGAAGTATGTTGTTCGCCGCTGGCTGCTTGACGAGCAAAAGCGTGTTGACGGCAGAGGAATGAACGACATAAGACCGCTTGCCTCTGAAGTAAGCCTGCTGCCGAGAACTCACGGTTCAGGTCTTTTTACAAGAGGGCAAACTCAGGTGCTTACAGTTGCTACATTAGGTCCTGTAAGCGACCAGCAGATGCTTGACGGTATAGACACAGAGGAATATAAAAGATATATGCACCACTACAATTTCCCGTCATATTCTGTGGGTGAAACAAGACCCAGCAGAGGTCCCGGCAGACGTGAAATAGGTCACGGTGCGCTTGCAGAAAGAGCGCTTGTTCCTGTTATTCCGCCTGTTGAGGAATTCCCGTATGCCATAAGACTTGTGTCGGAGGTTGTATCCTCCAACGGTTCAACGTCACAGGGTTCAATCTGCGGTTCTACTCTTGCACTTATGGACGCCGGCGTTCCTATTAAGGAGCCTGTTGCAGGTATCTCCTGCGGGCTTATCACAGAGGGCGACCGTTGGATGACAATGGTTGATATTCAGGGTCTTGAGGACTTCTTCGGCGATATGGACTTTAAGGTTGCAGGTACGCACGACGGTATTACTGCAATTCAGATGGATTTAAAGATAAGCGGCTTAACACCGGAAATGGTTAAGGAAGCGCTTGAGAAAACTCATAAAGCCCGTAATTATATACTCGACGAGGTTATGCTCAAAGCAATAGCAGAGCCAAGAAAGGAGCTTTCTCCTTATGCTCCCAAGATGCTCACAACCTGTATCCCTGTTGATAAAATCAGCGAGGTTATCGGCAAGGGCGGCAAGGTTATTAAGGAAATTCAGGCTCAGTGCGAGGTTAAAATTGACATTGAAGAGGACGGAAACGTATTTATCAGCGGCCTTGATATGGAGCAGTGCAAGCGTGCGCTTTCAATCGTTGACACTATCGCAAGGGATCCTCAGCCCGGTGAAATTTTCAAGGGCAAGGTAACTCGCCTTATGGATTTCGGCGCATTTGTTGAGATTGCTCCCGGCAAAGAGGGTCTGTGCCACATCTCTCAGCTCGACGTTAAACGTACAGAAAAGGTAACGGACGTTGTTAACGTGGACGATATTATCCTTGTTAAGGTGCTTGAAATTGACGATAAGGGCAGACTTAACCTTTCAAGGCGTGACGCACTTATAGAGGTTGAGGGCTTAAAGCCGGAAAATGACCCGGCACCGAGAAAACCGCAAAGCAACCGCCGCGGCAGAAATTACGACAACCGCAGATAATCCGAAAAAGCTTTAAAACAGAATAATTAACCTTAAAAATGCAGCTTTCCCTGTTTTGGGAGAGCTGTATTTTGATAATTGCAGACTTTCGCTCATATTCCCCGTGCTTTTGCATAAATATATGTATACAGGGGGGTCTTTATGAAATTTTTTGTTTTTACAAAGCAAAGACTTTTAATATGCGGCTGCTGTGTTATTGCCGCAGTGTTAGCGGCAGCAATCTGTTTTAACAGCTACAGCAGCGTGGTAAGTGCATCAACAACAGAAAGAAAAATCCCAATATACTGTGTTGAAAAAAACGAAAAGGTGGTAAGCATATCGTTTGACGCAGCCTGGGGCAATGAGCAAACACAGGGACTTTTAGACACGCTGGAACGCTACAAGGTGAAAACAACGTTTTTCCTTGTGGGAGATTGGGTAGATAAATATCCGCAGTCGGTAAAGGATATTTTTAAAGCGGGACACGACGTAGGAAACCACTCCGACACCCACGCCCATATGCCTCAGCTTGGCACAGACGGTATGTTAAAGGAGCTGAATGCCTGCAATGAAAAAATTGAAAAGCTTACCGGAGTGTGCCCCACCTTGTTCCGTCCGCCGTACGGAGATTATAACAACTCGGTTGTAGAAACGACAAGCAGTATAAATATGTATACGATACAGTGGGATATTGACAGCCTTGACTGGAAAGACCCCACGCCTGAGCAGATGGTAGAACGAATAAAGAAAAGCTTAAAGCCGGGAAGTATCATCCTTTTACATAACGGCGCAAAGAACACCCCGGAGGCACTGCCGCTTATTATAGAAATGATTAAGGGTGAGGGCTACGAAATTGTGCCGATTTCTGAAATACTATTAAAAGGAAGCTACTATACCGACCACGAGGGAAGAATGCATTTAGACGAGCAGGCGACAGAGAACAGCACGAAAGGTAAGAGTAAAACGCAGTGAAAATATTAATGCGGCGGTTGTTAATGCGTGTTAACAGCCGCCGTTTTCAATTGTATTTTCCGCCTTAAACGGCGCAATATTCACAAACGATTTAATCAGTATTTCCCCGGGTTGCGTAAAGGTACGAAGCGGCAAAAGTGGAGCATAGGGGTGTTTTTTGCCGTTTTTTGTTGACCTATTCGGGTGTATAAATTATAATATAATAATACGGTTATCTATTTTTGATAATTTGAATTTGAGTTTAGTGTAAAAACCAAAGAGGTCTTCCATGCGCTGTTTCCCTGCCTCCTTTGTCAAAGGGAGGATTTACCCCTGCGGGGAAAGCTGTCGGCAAAGCTGACAGTAAGGGGGCGTAGATTAAGGCGGCGAATGCTTTAGCCGGGTTTAGCAATTGCAGAAAATGGCATAATAAAGATAGAATATTTCGGAATAAAAAAGCAAACAGATTGTGTGCTTTCGGACAGCATCGTCCGAAAAAAAGGAAAGGAATATGAAATGAAGCATAAGGTGATTATCACAATACTTGTTATTCTTGCAGTATTATCGGTGTCGGCTGTGGGGGCGCTTGTTTTTTACCCTGACAGCGCAGTACAAATATTAAACAGCATTAATTCGGTAATAAATCCTACGCAGCCGCCAACGCAGCCGCCTACAGAGCCTCCTACAGAGCCGCCGACAATTCCCGTTGTAAGCAGTATAAGGACAGAGGCGGAAAGCTACAAGCTTGAGGTGGGAAGCAGGCAGAAGCTTGCCCCGGTTGCTATGCCGGAAAATGCAGAAAACAGAAACGTAAGCTTCTCCTCATCAGATAAGAATATTGCGTCGGTAAGCGCACAGGGAGAGGTTAAGGCGCTTTCTCAGGGAGAATGTGTAATAACTGTGGCTTCGGAGCAGTCGCCTGAGGTTACCGCTGAATACAAAATTTCGGTTACAGACAACAGGATAAAGCAGATAAATAAGCTTAACGATTATCTGCTTGAAATACCTAACGTTCAAAAGGTAAAATGCGGCGACGGAAAAAGCGCAGAGACAGTAATAGATAAATGCAGAATAGTTGACTTTAACGGCGACGGAGATTACGAGCTTTTTATAATTTATTCCTTGGGGGGAGATTTGTCCGTTGCAGAGGTTGTTACGCTTCAGGGCGGAGATATTGTGTCTGCAAAAGGCTTTAAAAGCTTTAAGGACGTTTTGCAAAGCGGATATGATTCCTGCTTGCAGGAAATCTACACAGAGCAGTCGGGCAATCTTTATATTAGAAGTGAGTCGATTAAAAAGACAGACAGTAAGCATACAAGAGAGGTTACGTTCTACAGCGTAAGCTCTTCCGAGATTATTACTTTGGCGCAGTATAAGGACGTATATAATTACGAAAACGGCGAAAAGGTGACAACAGGCGGAAGCTTTCAAATTAATTCCGAGAAAAAGACGGAAAGCGAGTATTTATCATCGCTTGCCGGCTACTTTGACGGATATACAAAGCTTGAGGACTTAGCGCCGAGATATGTGGAGCTTTCCGGCGGAGAATATCAAAAGGCGCTGACGGTTGCAGAGCTTGACGACGCATACCTTAAAAGACTTAAGTGGGAATGTTCTGACGACAAGGTGGCGGCTGTTAATAACAGCGGAGTTGTAACGGCAAAGGGAAACGGGAAATGCGAGGTTACGGCAACGCTTAGCTGCTTTAACGGTGCAATTTGCAGCAATACCGTAAAGGTTACCAACGAATCAAAGGCGCTGAAGAAATATCTTAACGATATTAAGGACGATGTAATTAAGGGAGAAAGCGGAAGCAATCTGACGCTTTATGCAAGCAAGATTTTAGATATTGATGATGACGGAGAGCAGGAGCTGCTTCTTTATTATTTGGGCAGCAGACATTGTCAGATTGACATTGCCAAAGAGCAGGGCTCTCAGATTGCCAGAACAACTGCGCTTGCAAGAACAACAGACGCAGATACGGTGCTTAAGCTTGAAATTTTTATGGATAATTCTAAGGAGGCAGTTGTACTACAGGAAAAATACACAAGCACCTCAGGCTCTGACAGTACAGTGGAATTTTACTTTGATGAATACACAGGCGGAAAGTACGATACGTATTCAAGCAAATACAAAATTGAGTTCAACGGCAGTAAGGTGAAGACCTGCTATATTGACGGAAAAAAGTGTGACAAGGACGAGCTGGACAGGATGATTAACCATTACGGACAGTACGCCGATTGGGATATAAACGAATAAAAACGGCGCAGAAAGCTTTATGAAAAGAGGTTGACAGTGATAAATATGAGAGAGCTTGTGTTGCTTTATAACTTTGAGGGCGAGCGTTTACGCAAGGTGAAATTTGCGCTAATGCCGCTTAAGGTTGGAATAAAAGTAGTTGAAAAAGAGGATTTTTCTCAGCCTATCGGCTATCTTGCAGGAATAAAGGATATTGAAGCTTCAAAGGAAGCGTGCAGTGAAGATGGCTTTTCCGACGAAATGCTTTTGATGTGCGGCTTTACCGGGCAGAGGGTTGATATGCTGATAAGAGCGCTTAGAAAAAGCGGAGTAGGTGCAATTCCTTTAAAAGCAGTAATTACTCCCACAAATAAAACGTGGAGCAGTATTGCTCTTCACAATGCAGTAAGAGCCGATTACGAGGAAATGAAAAGAAAAGCAGGTCAAACGACTGCATCACAAAGCGAATAAAAAATAAAAACAGGTACGCCTTTTAAGTGCGTACCTGTTGCAGTATATGCCTGCGGTGCTGTTATTCATCTGCACCGCAGCATTTTTTGTACTTTTTGCCGCTTCCGCATGGGCATGGGTCGTTTCTGCCGACCTTTTCCTTTGCAGACTTGCGAACGGTTTTGTTATGTGTGTCTGTTCCGTCGCCGCTTGTTGCCAGCGGCTTTGCAACCTGCTCACGCTTAATAACTACGTTTATCGGGTTGCTTTGCGGCACCTGCGGCTTCTGATTTGGCAAAAGCACCTTGTGCTGTTCCTTTGCCTGTTTTTCAAGCTCTGCTCTCTGGCGTGCAATTTCTTCGTTTCTCTTTTGAATTTCCACTATTCTCTTAGGAGCAACGAGCACCATCTTTACGGTGTTTTCCTTGATGGTTTCTATCATTTCATCAAACATATCAAAGCCCTCAAAGCGGTACTCAACAACAGGGTCCCGCTGACCGTAGGCACGCAGGCGGATACCCTGCTTTAATGCCTCCATAGCGTCAATATGCTCCATCCAGTAGGTATCAACATTTTTAAGCAGATATACTCTTTCCATTTCTCTCATTGTTTCCTCAGGGAGAATAGACTCGTTTTCTGCATACAAAGCCATCGCCTTGTCGGTAAGCTCTTTTATTATGTCTGCCTGCTCAAGCTTTTCAAGCTCCTCTGTTTTATAGCGCAGCTGTGTTTCGTCAACAAGCCAGCCTGAGTAGTAATCCCTAAGGCTTTCAAGGTTCCAGCTTTCCTTTTCGGCATCAGCAGGGCAGAACGCCTTTACCTGTGCCTCTATAGTCTGCTCAACCATTTTAACTACTTGATCCTTTACGTTGTCACCGTTTAATACCTGGTCGCGCTGTCCGTATATAATCTCACGCTGACGGTTCATAACATCGTCGTATTGCAATACGTTCTTTCTTATTGCAAAGTTGCGGCTTTCTACCTTTTGCTGTGAGCTTTCTATAATGTTTGAAAGCATTTTATTCTCTATCGGCATATCTTCAGGCGCATTTAAGCGGTCCATAATTGCCTGCATTCTCTCTCCGCCGAACAAACGCATAAGGTCGTCCTCTGTGGAAAGATAAAAACGGCTTGAGCCGGGGTCTCCCTGACGGCCCGAACGTCCTCTTAACTGATTATCTATACGGCGTGATTCGTGCCTTTCCGTACCCATAATGCAAAGACCGCCTGCCGCCTTTACTGCTTCTGCCTCGTCCTTGATTTCCTCCTTATACTTTGCGTTAAGCTCTGTAAAGGTTTTTCTTGCGTTTATAATTTCCTCATCGTCTGTTTCTGCAAAGCCTGTTGCCTCTGCAATAAGCTCATCGCTAAACTGCATACGGCGCATTTCGTGCTTTGCCATATATTCGGCGTTACCGCCAAGCATAATATCGGTACCGCGGCCTGCCATATTGGTGGCGATTGTAACAGCACCCTTTTTACCTGCCTGCGCTACAATTTCTGCTTCCTTGTCGTGCTGCTTTGCGTTTAACACATTGTGCTTAATTCCTCGTCTTTTAAGCATATTGCTTAAAATCTCTGACTTTTCAATTGATATTGTGCCGACAAGTACCGGCTGACCCTTTTCGTGGCATTTAATAATATCCTCTATTACCGCGTTGAATTTGCCCTGCTCTGTTTTAAATATAGCGTCAGGGTAATCGTTTCTTAAAAGCGGCTTATTTGTAGGAATTTCCACAACGTCCAGCTTGTAGATTTCACGGAATTCCTCTTCCTCTGTCATTGCCGTACCTGTCATACCCGAAAGCTTTTTGTAAAGACGGAAGTAATTTTGGAACGTGATGGTTGCAAGGGTTTTGCTCTCGTTTTCAACCTTAACGCCCTCTTTTGCCTCAATAGCCTGGTGAAGTCCCTCGTTGTAGCGTCTGCCGTACATAAGACGTCCTGTAAATTCGTCAACGATAATAACCTCGCCGTCCTTCACAACATAGTCAATATCCTTTTTCATTATGCTGTGCGCCTTGATAGCCTGGTTTATATGGTGCTGAATTGTAAGGTTGTCGGGGTCTGTTAAATTTTCTATATTGAAGAACTGCTCAGCCTTTTTAACGCCGAGAGGTGTTAAGGTTGCCGATTTTGCCTTTTCGTCAACTATATAATCTATGCCCTTCTCCTTGTAAGCTTCGTCGTTGTCCTCTTTATTGTCTATTTCGGTGAATTTCTCGTGCTTTAAGCCTTTGGCAAAAAGATTGGCACGCTCGTATAAATCGGTAGATTTATCGCCCTGGCCGGAAATAATAAGCGGAGTTCTCGCTTCATCAATTAAAATTGAGTCTACCTCGTCCACAATGGCGTAGGCGTGCTGTCTTTGCACTTTTCTTTCCTTGTAAACCACCATATTATCACGCAGATAGTCAAAGCCGAGCTCGTTATTTGTGCCGTAGGTGATGTCTGCATTGTATGCATCCTTGCGCTGTTGTGCGTCCTGGTCGTGTACTATAAGTCCTACAGAAAGACCCAAATAGCGGTAAAGCTTGCCCATCCATTCCGAGTCGCGGCGTGCAAGGTAATCGTTTACCGTTACAATATGCACGCCCTCTCCTGTTAAGGCATTTAAATAAGCCGGCAATGTCGCAACAAGAGTTTTACCTTCACCTGTTTTCATTTCTGCAATTCTTCCCTGATGCAGTACAATTCCGCCTATAATCTGTACGGGGAAGTGGCGCATACCTAAAACTCTGTCGGAAGCCTCACGGCATACTGCAAAGGCGTCGGGCAGAATATCGTCTGTTGTTTCGCCGTTTGCAAGGCGCTGTTTAAGCACAGCCGTCTGGCTTTTCAGCTCATTTTCGGTCATCGCCCTGTATTTATCCTCAAGGGATAAAACCTTATCCTTAATAGGGTTAATTCTTTTAAGCTCTTTTTTGCTGTAGTTGCCGAACATAGCTTTAAGAATATTCATTTTTATCATCCTTTCAGGGGAGTTTTTCTTTCTTTAAATATGTAAAATGCTTTCAGTCTACATAATCTATACAAGTATAACACGAATAAACGCAAAAATCATTACTTTTTTGTAAATCAACATAAAAATAATTATCCGACAAAGGGAGCACACACAAAAGTTTAAAAATGTTCAGAAAAAAGAATCCCACCTATATATTTCAGTTATACGATAAAATCGTTATCGGACTTCAGAAGCGAGCTTACTGCGAAAACTGCACCCTTTGCCGGCGGTGCTGATTTTTCATTAACAGGGGAATTTCCGTTTATAGGGGGATTGCCGGATAAAGCTGTAAGGAGGATTCCGGTATGATTGCTTGACAATTAAGTGATAAAATTATATTATCATTTTACAGAGCTTATATAAAAGGGAGGATGTGAAATTTTGGACGCTTTTTTAGAATCAATCAATATGCAGATTGTAACAGACGCCGCAATTGTGGCACTTAGGATTTTAATTCCGTTAATGGGCATTATAGTGGTATTTCAGTGCTATTCGTCTATGCGCAGACAAAGAAGAGATGAAAAGCCGCTTGTTATGCTTGTTAATAAAAAAACAGACGAATGTCTGCCTGTGCTTGCGTGGGAAAACTCCATAGGCAGAGGCAGAAGCTGTGACATAACCGTATCTGACGATATGTCTGTTTCAAGGGATCACTGTGTTTTACTCAGAAGAGAGGCAGGCTGGTTTGTAAGCGATACCGGGGCAAAGTTCGGAACATATGTAAACGGGGAGAAAATAGAGGGTAGAACGCCCGTTTATATAGATGACGAAATAACGGTGGGTAAAACTACTCTTGTTTTAAAAAGGGCGCAGGACTACACAGATATAAGCCGCTCGTGGTTTTTTAAAAAGCCGGGAAGCAAAGCAAGCATTACACCGTTTAATTTGATGGTGCTTATTACTGTTTTTATGCTTTTTGCTGCGGTCAGCGCCTGCGTTACCATGGACAAAACAGACCTTATGCCGCTTGTTTATTTCGGTGTTTTTATGACGCTTTCGTGGATATTTTATCTTGTTTCCACAAAGCTTTTAAACCGCAAGGGATTTGAGCTGGAAAGCCTTGCAATATTTTTGTCCGGCGTAGGGGTTATGCTTTCTGCAAGGCAGGAGATGCGTCAGACCTTTGTGCAGATAATTGCCTGCGGTATAGGAATGATTTTATTCTGCATTATAATAAAGTTTATACAAAATCCCGACAGGGTAGAAAAATGGAGAATTCCCGTTATGATAATTGCGGTGCTGTTCCTTGCCTCCAGCATAGTGCTGGGCAGAGTAATTTACGGTGCGGCAAACTGGATTTCAATCGGCGGAATTTCAATTCAGCCGTCTGAATTTGTAAAGGTTGCATTTATCTTTGTCGGTGCTTCTGCGCTTGACCAACTTCAAAGAAAGGGAAATCTTATACAATTTATTATTTTCTCTGTTTTATGCGTTGGCGCGCTGTTTTTAATGAGCGACCTTGGAACGGCTGTTATATTTTTCGGAACATTTTTGATGATTGCATATATGCGCTCAGGCGATTTAAAGACAATTATACTGGCGGTTGCCGCTGCCGTTCTGGGCGGAGCAATAGTTTTAAGATATAAAGCGTACATTGCCGACCGATTTTCTGCATGGGGACATGCCTTTGAGCAATCTGCCGGACTTGGATACCAGCAGGCGAGAACGCTTACCTACGCTGCAAGCGGCGGACTATTCGGTGTGGGACTGGGCAACGGATATTTAAAATATATCGGAGCGTCTGAAAGCGACCTTGTTTTCGGACTTTTATGCGAGGAATACGGTCTTATACTGGCGCTTACTGTTGCCGTTTCGATAGGTGCGCTGTTCTTTTATGCAAGAGCTATTACAACAAGAAGCCGTTCAACCTTTTATTCAATTACAGCCTGCTGTGCGGCAGGACTTTTGGTGCTTCAGTCGTCGCTTAATATATTCGGCGCAACAGATATTCTGCCGCTTACCGGCGTTACGTTGCCGTTTATAAGCGTGGGCGGTTCAAGTATGATAGCCTGTTGGGGACTTATTGCATTTATCAAGGCGGCTGACGAAAGAACATATGCACATAAAAAGATAGCGTAGTTATCCGATTAAAAACAGGATAAATCGCATTGAATTAACAGCTTTGAAAGGAGCGTCATATATATGAAAAGAACTCTTACACGCTCTATATTAATATTTATAATTTCGCTTGCTTTTTTGGGCGGCTTGGGATATTTCACGTTCAGAATCATTACTAATTCCGATATGTGGATACAGCAGGAGTATAACTGGCATATATCGGGAAGCGGAGGACTTGAGCAAGCCGGAAAGATATTTGACAGAAACGGAAAAATATTGGCGCAGACTATAGACGGTGAGAGATATTACAACGATGATTTAACTGTAAGAAAGGCTAATCTGCACGTTGTAGGCGACAACAGCCTGAATATTTCAACTGCGGTGCAAAGTATGTACCGTTCAGACCTTCTGGGGTTTAACTATATATGGGGACTTGAAATGCCAAAGACCTTTAAAACAGGCAATAACCTAACGCTTACAACAGATGCAGACGTGTGTGCTTCGGCTTATAATGCGCTGGGCGACAGGCGCGGAGCAATAGTTATATTGAATTATAAAACGGGAGAGGTTATTTGCAGTGTAAGCTCGGTAACGTATGACCCGCAGGATCCGCCGGAAATAACAGAGGAAAACGAGTCAGAGTACGAGGGCGCATATTTAAACAGAGTGCTTTCTTCGTCGTATACCCCCGGTTCTATTTTTAAGCTTGTAACTGCTGCGGCGGCAATAGATAATATACCTGACATTGAAAGCAGAACCTTTGAATGTTACGGCGGCACAGAAATAGAGGGAAAAACCATCTCTTGCTTATCTTATCACGGAACAATCGGCTTTAAGGACGCTCTGGCGCAGTCCTGCAATGCGGCGTTTGCACAGCTTGCCGTGGAGCTTGGAAGAGAAAAAATGCAGAACGAGGCTGAAAAGCTTGGAATTTGCAGCAGCTTTATGGTGGGTAATACCCCCACGGTAAAGGGACAGTACGATGTTTTAAAGGCAACCGACAATGAGCTTGGCTGGTCGGGAATAGGGCAGTATACTAACCTTGTAAACCCGATGCAGATGGCAATACTTATGAGTGCAATAGCAACAGACGGCACGCCTGTAAGTCCGTATATGGTTGCAGGAATTTCCGGCTCTGATTTTTCAAAGAAAATAGCAGGACAGGGCAAAAAAGGGGACAGACTGTTAAGTGAAGGCACAGCGGAAAAGCTTAAAGAAATGATGAGCTACAATGTTAGCTCAAATTATGGAGAATATATGTTCCCGACGCTTGATGTATGTGCAAAAACAGGTACGGCAGAGGTCAGCAACGAGGGCAATAACGATGCGTGGATTGTCGGTTTTTCCAAAGATGAGGACGCACCGCTTGCATTTGCAGTAGTTGTAGAGGACGGAGAATTCGGTTATTCAACGGCAGGCCCAGTTGCAGTTTCGGCAATGGAGGCGGCGGCAGGCTCATTAAGAAGCGAGGGGTAATATATTTGCTTTTTAAAGGGAATTTTCAAAATAATATTACAGTTATAAACAGATAAACAGGGCAGTATAATTATATTGGGAAAAAGCCTTATGTGCGTTTTACAGCGAAAGGGATGGTTATGTGAAGGATAAATCGTATGCCCGAAGCCTTGCAAAGGAAGAAATAAAGAACAATAAGGCAAAGTTCATTTTTTATGTTGTAATAAGAGTAATTGTTATAGGAATTCTCGTAATGGAGGCAATAAACCACAATTTTGAAAGTGTGTTTACTTGTGCGCTTACCCTTATTTTGTTTTTTATTCCTGCGTTTGTGGAAAAACAGCTGAAAATTGATTTGCCGAATACCTTAGAGGTAATAGTAATACTCTTTATTTTCGCCGCAGAAATTCTGGGTGAAATCAACGAGTTTTACGTCATTATCCCCGGCTGGGACACAATGCTGCACACAATAAACGGCTTTATTATGGCGGCTGTCGGTTTTTCGCTTGTAGATATTTTCAACAGAAGCGAGCGTGTAAAGTTCTATCTGTCACCGTTTTTTCTGGCGGTGGTGGCTTTTTGTTTTTCTATGACCATAGGCGTTTTGTGGGAGTTTTTCGAGTTCGGCGCAGATTTGTTCCTTCATACAGATATGCAGAAGGATACCTTTGTAAACGCCGTTTCATCTGTTGCGTTACACCCGGACGGAAGAAATATTCCGGTGCATATAAACGACATACAGCAAACGGTTATAACGGCAAAGGACGGCACAGTATGCACAATACAGGGCTATCTTGACATTGGAATAATAGATACGATGAAGGATTTGTTTGTTAATTTCCTGGGAGCAGTGGTGTTTTCAATAATAGGCTTTTTCTATATTAAAACAAGAGGAAAAAATAAGTTTGCATCACGCTTTATTCCTACGCTTCGCAATGATGAGCAAAAGCTGTAAGAACTGCACAGATAAAGGAGGGAGCGTGTGTGCCTTCACTTTTTGAAATGAAAATAGAAGCTCTCAAGGGCGTGGGGGAAAAGCGAGGTGCGCTTCTTCGCCGTCTTGGTGTTAATACTGTGGGGGAGCTTCTGCGGTATTACCCCAGAGCATACGAGGACCATACAAGCCCTGTAGATATATCATCAGTTTCAGGCGGAGCTTCTGTCTGCATAAAAGCAACGGTTGAATCGCCCGTAGTGGAGCGCAGAGCACCGGGCGGAAAATTAATAAGCAGAGTAAGGGTTTACGACGATACAGGTGCAATACCGCTTACCTTTTTTAATAACAGATTTATTAAAAATATGCTAAAGCAGGGGCAGACCTATATTTTCTGCGGAAAGGTAAGTGAAGCAACAGGACGGCGTGAGCTTTTAAGTCCGGAGTTTTCTCCTGCCGAAAACGGTCAGCGCATAAAGCCTGTATACAGCACAACAAACGGACTTACCTCAAGACAGATAGAACAGTATGTATTAAGCGCATTGCAGCTGCTTCCGCAGACAGTAAAGGAGCCTATACCCGGTTACATAATTGAGGAGTACGACCTTTGCACGCTTGAATATTCAATACAAAATATTCACAGACCAACAGATGAGGACGCCCTGAGGGAAGCAAAAAGGCGGCTTATATTTGAAGAGCTGCTAATTTTAAGCCTTGGACTTAACCGGCTTAAAAATAATAAAAGAGAGGAAATATCAATAAAATTTGAAAAGGATTTTACTGATGAATACTTTTCCTTTTTGCCTTTTAAGCCGACAAATGCACAAAAAAAGGCTGTAGGTGAATGTGTAAGGGATATGCTGTATTCACCGTCGCCTATGAACAGGCTTGTTCAGGGCGACGTAGGCTCGGGCAAAACTGCCGTTGCGGCGGCGCTGTGCTACACTGCGGCAAAAAACGGCTTTCAGTCGGCTTTTATGGCGCCAACGGAAATTTTAGCCGAACAGCATTATTCAACGCTATCAAAAACGCTTGAAAAAAGCGGAGTTACCGTTGCACTTTTAACCGGCTCGCAGACGGCGGCGGTAAAGAACAGAATAAAAAAATCGCTTGCAGACGGCGAGATTGATATTATTATCGGTACTCACGCCCTGCTTACGGAAAGCGTAGTGTTTAAACGCCTTGCGCTTGTTGTAACGGACGAGCAGCACCGCTTCGGCGTTAATCAGCGTGCACGCTTGCTTTCAAAGGGAGAAAACCCTCATTTGCTTGTTATGAGCGCAACGCCGATACCCAGAACGCTTGCCCTTATAATTTACGGCGATTTGGATATTTCAATTATTAACGAGCTTCCTCCCGGACGGCAAAAAACCGACACGCTGCTTATAGACAGCTCAAAGCGCAGCCGTATGTACGGGTTTATAAAAAAATATCTCGATATGGGCAGGCAGTGCTATATAGTTTGCCCCGCAGTGGAGGAAAATGAATTTAACTTAGAATCTGCACAGGAATATGCAGACAGAATAAAGAAAAACGAGTTTAAAAGCTATAAAGTTGGTTTGCTTCACGGCAAAATGAAGGCAAGGGATAAAGACGCCGTTATGAAGGCCTTTGTAAGCGGCGAGCTTGACCTTTTAGTGGCTACAACTGTTATAGAGGTAGGCGTAGACGTGCCTAACGCTGTGATTATGGCTGTGGAAAACGCCGAGCGTTTCGGACTTTCTCAGCTTCATCAGCTAAGGGGCAGAGTGGGAAGAGGAAGCGAAAAGTCCTATTGCATATTAATTTCTGACAGCAAAAGCGAGGAAACACTTTTGCGGCTGAAAACTATGTGTCAAACAAGCAACGGATTTGAAATTGCAGAGGCAGATTTAAAGCAGAGAGGGCCGGGCGACTTTTTCGGCGCACGCCAGCACGGACTGCCGGAGCTTAAGATTGCTGACCTTGCCAATATGGAATATTTGCAGGCGGCGCAAAAGGCGGCGCAGGAGATACTTGCAAACAGCCCCGACCTTACAGATGACGGCTACCGGGGGTTAAATGCAGAAATACGCAGGCTGTTCGGCAGAGTGGGGCACAACGGACTTAACTGATTCTCTTTAACAAGGTAGGCTTGAAAAGCTTTATTTAGTTCCTGCGCTGAACCCTGATTTAATATGAAATCCGTAATTTCAGCGGATTACGGAAGATTTATTTTTATAAAACAAAGAAAACCTGTTTTCAGCTAACCGCAACATCGGCTGAAAACAGGTTGTTTTTAAATTCAAATTTATTTTATTTGCTGTATTTTATGCCGTTTTGAAAAGCTTGCTTGAAAGCCTTGTTTTTTCAAGCATAACGGTAAGCGGCAAGCCAAGTATAACGCATACGCCAAGCTCGCCCAGCGCAACAAGTGCGCCCTGAAGAAGAAAATCTGCAAAATGGAAGCCGCCGGGCACAAAGAAAATTTCAATTTCAAGCCCGATTATAACTCCGTTGAATATTGCAGGCATTAAAGACGCCAAAATCGGCAGACCCTTAAAGCGTATGTCTTTTAGCTTATAAATACAAAGCACAGCCAAAAATGACGCTATGGGTCCTATAACCATATCAATCGGCAAAGCGTTTAAGCAAACAATGTTTGCAAGCACACAGCCGGCTGTAAGTCCCGGAATTGCCGCAGGGGTGAACAGCGCAAGCATTGTAAGTACCTCAGAAACTCTGAACTGCACCGCCATTGATGTGGAGTTTGGGATTAACAGCTCCTGTGCGTAGGTAAGTCCCACATAAAGCGCGGCAATAACAGCCGCCTGCACAAGATAAAGCGTGGATTTGTTTTTCATTATTTATGACCTCCGTAGTTTTGTTTTAGGTCTGGATGTTGCGACAGACCGCATAGAGCAAGTAAAATGATACACCAAAAACGGTAAAAGGTCAATGCTTTTTTAAATAGATGACGAGTTTTACCCTTTACAAATCAAGAAGCACTGCCGAAAGGCAGTGCTTCTTGATTTTAGGATTTCTTGAAATAATGGTAAAACAAATGTTAGGATTAATCAATGTTAGCTTCTCCGGTATCACCCAGAAGATTGAATCTGAACAGTTTACGTTCGTCATCTTTGTTTTGGCATACAATGTACGCCTCGGCAATTTTGCCGCCTTCAATAAGCTGTGTTAAACCTACTAACTGGCAAAGCTTGCTTTTCAGGTTCAAGTGGTCTCCCTCTCTTGTTACCAGAAAGACATCACCCTCGCAAGTGTCAAGCACGGCGAGGAATGCAGTTACGTCGATATCGTGTAATTCTAAAATCGGTGTCATAAAAATTCCTCCTAAATAAAATATAAAATTTTTCGTGCCTACTTTGATTTGCTGTCTCATTTCGGTTACAGGTTTTTCTTAACCTGTGTCTATATTATAGCACGCTGTTAGGGAATGTCAACAAAAAACTTTAAAATTTTTTGTAGGAGATAACCTAAAGACTTGTGAAATCGTACTATAAAGAAAGGCTGATTTATGCAAATGCAATAAAAAAACAGGAGTTTTTTTGATTTGTTAGAGCTTTGTTTTGAAGATTTTATTTCTTTTGGAATATTGTGACAAAACGGAAAGCTGAATTTTATGCATATTCTACAAACTTTAAGAAAAACAGAAATATTATCGCAATTTATTTAATTTTTCCGTCAATTATACAGATATTTCTCGGAGATTTTGACGCCAGTTTTACGTCATGCGTTATCAGTATTACTGTTTTACCGTTGCGGTGCAAATCAAAAAGGATTTTTATTACGTCCTCGCCCGAGGCTTTGTCAAGATTTCCCGTAGGCTCGTCTGCTAAAATAATGGGTGGACTTGCCGCAATGGCTCTGGCTATTGCAACTCTTTGCTGCTGACCGCCGGAAAGCTGCGACGGACGGTGGGTTATTCTTTTTTCAAGTCCTACACAGCACAGTGCGTCATATGCAAGATTTCTGCGTTCTCTTTTCTTTATGCCCCGGTAAAAAAGCGGAAGCTCTACGTTTTCTAAGGCTGTAAGCGTGGGTATTAAATTAAAGCTTTGAAATATAAAGCCGATTTCACGGTTCCTTATATATGAAAGCTCCCGTTCACGCATATTTGCCACATTTCTTCCCTCTAAAAAATACTGCCCCTCCTGAGGAGTATCAAGACAGCCCAGTATATTCATAAGCGTAGATTTGCCCGACCCTGACTGTCCGACTATTGCAACAAGCTCGCCCTTGTCTATTTGCAGGTTAATGTCGGACAGTACCTTTGTTTTCTCGCTGCCGTTTTTGTATGTTTTGTTTACATTTTTAAGCTCTATCAGATGCTCCACTTCCGGTCACTCCGTTTCATTGTCTATTTATTTTGTCCCCTTGCTTACGTTTTTATTGATGATTTGTTCTTTTTCGTATATAATTAAGGCAATGACATATAACAAAAGGGAGAGATAAGCCTATGCTTAGTAAATATTGGAAACAGTTTAAAAGCGGAACAGATATAAGGGGCGTTGCAAGCCCGGGTGTAGCGGGACAGGAGGTCAACCTGACTGACGAGGCAGTTAAAGCGATGGCAGGCGGCTTTGCCTTATGGCTTGAAAACAAAACCGGAAAGAAAATAAGCAAGCTTACGGTAGCCGTAGGCAGAGATTCCAGAATATCCGGTCCGCGTATATTAAATACAGTTGCAGATACTCTTAAATCATTCGGAGCAGAGGTGCTTGACTGCGGACTTGCATCAACTCCGTCAATGTTTATGACAACGATAGACCTTGCCTGTGACGGCTCAGTGCAGATAACGGCAAGCCACCACCCGTTTAACAGGAACGGACTTAAATTTTTTACAAAAGACGGCGGACTTGAAGCAGAGGATATTGAACAGATACTCACCTTTGCTCAAAACGGAGAAAAGCCGCAGACGATAAACAGCGGAGAGATAAAAAGCGTAAATTATATGAAGCAATATGCCGAAAGACTTTGCGAGGTTATAAAGAAAGAGGTAAACGCAGAGGATTACGAGCGTCCGCTTGCAGGCTTTAAAATTGTGGTGGACGCAGGCAACGGCGCAGGCGGCTTTTATGCAAAGGACGTGCTGGAGGTTCTGGGCGCAGACACAAACGGCAGCCGCTATCTTGAACCCGACGGTATGTTCCCGAACCACGTTCCGAACCCGGAGGACGAAACGGCTATGCAGTCTGTATGCAGCGCAGTAAAGGAAGCAGGGGCAGATTTAGGCGTGATTTTTGACACAGACGTTGACAGAGGCGGTGCAGTTGACAGAAACGCAAACGAAATTAACAGAAACAGACTTGTTGCTATTGCCTCTGCAATTGCGTTGGAGGGCAACGACGGTGCAACCGTAGTTACAGATTCCATAACCTCAAGCGGCCTTAAGGAATTTATTGAAAGCGATTTGGGCGGTAAGCACTGCCGCTTTAAGCGAGGCTATAAAAATGTAATAAATAAAGCTCTTGAGCTAAATGCACAGGGCGTTAACTGTCCGCTTGCCATTGAAACCTCAGGTCATGCGGCTATGAGAGAGAATTATTTTCTTGATGACGGCGCTTATCTATGCACAAAGATAATTATAAAAATGGCACAGTTAAGACAGCAGGGTAAAAATCTTGAGGATTTAATTGAAAATCTTAAGGAGCCTGCCGAGGGCAGGGAGATAAGGATAAGAATAACCGATGAGGACTTTAAGCAGACCGGGCTTAAAATTCTTGCTGATTTAGAGGAATACGCAAAAACGCAAGACGGCTGGACGTTAGCTCCCGACAGCGCAGAGGGCGTAAGAGTATCTTTTGCAAAGGGCGACGGCGGCGGATGGTTTTTACTGCGCTTGAGCGTACACGACCCGATTATGCCGCTTAATATAGAAAGCGATACGATAGGCGGCGTTGACATTATACTCAAAAAAATCTCAGCATTTCTTAAGACCTGCACAGGGATTGATACGTCTGTTCTGTGAGAGGAGTTTTAATTAACAGCTATGTATTTATAACGCATAAGCAGAGTGTTCAGCCTTACCCTTAAATAACGCAAAACTGTTTTATACAACTAAAACATACAAAAAACAGAGCCTTGGCTGACCTTTGCCTTGGCTCTGTTGCTTTTGGGACTTTAAAAACAGTCCTCTGATTTTGCATTGTTTAAAATGGAATACCGATGCATCTGTAAGTATCGGATATTTTATTTGCGTTTTTTACTCTTGTTGCTGATTTTATGAGTAATCTCTTTTTCAAAGTTTACTGCGTCAGCTGCGTTCTGGCTGTCAAATTTAAAATCCTTGCCCGGGAAAACAGCATTTAGGATAATACCTGCAAGAGATGCTACTGCAAGCGGAGAAAGCGTAATTGTTGCACTGCCAATTGCAAAGCTTACTGTGTTGCTTGAAAGACCGAGCGCACAAACAAGAATTACAGCGGCAACGATAAGGTTGCGGGATTTTGTAAAGTCAACCTTGTTTTCAACAACATTTCTTACACCTATTGCAGAAATCATACCGTAAAGTACAAATGAAATACCGCCGATGATACAGCCGGGAATTGAGCCGATAACTGCGCTTACAATCGGGAAGAAAGAAACGCATGCCGCAAATATTGCCGCAATTCTTATTACCTTGGGGTCGTAAACTCTTGTAAGAGCAAGCACGCCTGTGTTTTCGCCGTATGTTGTGTTTGCAGGACCGCCGAATAATGAAGCCATTGTTGTTGCAAGACCGTCACCGATGAGAGTTCTGTGCAGACCCGGATCCTGAATATAGTTTTTGCCGGTTGTTGAGCCGATAGCACATATGTCGCCGATATGCTCCATCATCGTTGCAAGGGCAATCGGAACAATAGCTATAACAGAAGAAGCGATGAGTGCGCCGTTTGAAAAGTCAACGCCGCCGAATACTGTTTTATCCCAGATTACCGGAATACCGATAAGTCCCTGACTGCCGAAAATATTGCCCTGTGAGATATTAGTAAATATTGTGTTTAAGCCGGAAAAATCGAAAATAGCAGTATACTGACCTGTTGCCTCGTTAAAGCCGCCTGCAAACAGCCACGGTAAATCCTGTATAAGCTGCGGGTTGCCTTCGCCGATAAAGAACAGAATCAAACCTACTGCATAAGAAATTAAAAGACCTAAAATAATAGGAATGATTTTTGCCATTCCCTTACCCCAGATGTTGAACGCAACAATTACGGCAAGAGCGATAAGTGCAAGTACCCAGTTTGTTGAACAGTTGCCTACAGCCGATGGTGCAAGCCCCAAACCGATTGCAATGATGATAGGACCTGTTACAACAGGCGGGAAAAATCTCATAACCTTGTCAATACCCACAGTCTTAATAATTGCCGCAAGGACAAAGTATAAAAGACCTGCACAAGCAACGCCCAGGCACGCATACGGAAGCATAGATTCCGGGTTTTTAGGACTTAAAGCCTTTATTGCCGCATATCCGCCCAAAAATGCAAACGATGAGCCTAAAAAAGCAGGAACCTTAAATTTTGTGAGAAGGTGGAACAAAAGTGTTCCCAAGCCTGCCATAAGCAGTGTTGTTGAAATATCAAGTCCTGTGATGATTGGTACCAATATTGTTGCACCGAACATTGCAAACATATGCTGAATGCCCAGAACAATCATTTTTGGTCTGCCGAGTTTTCTGGCGTCGTAAATGGCGCCGTCGTTTTTGTTCATTGTAATCCCTCTTTCTTATAAGCTAAGTTCATTATATAATTTAATTATGCAAAAAGCAATATTTTTTGAGTAAACAAGTTAAAATATAGAGAATTATTGACAAAGATGTTTCTTTTTAGTATTATGAAAAAAAGACTTTTTGGAGGAATTTAATATGTCAGTTAGTTATATGACTCATCCGCTTATTAAGCATAAAATCACGTTAATGCGTAAGGAATCTACATCAACAAAAGAGTTCCGCAGTCTTGTGGAAGAGGTTGCAATGCTTATGGGGTATGAGGCATTGTCCGATTTGCAAATGACCGAAATCAGCGTAAAAACTCCTATTGAAGAGTCGATACAGCCGGTAATAGCAGGCAAAAAGCTCACCATAGTACCTATTCTTCGCGCAGGACTCGGAATGGTAAGCGGTATTCAGGCGCTTGTACCATCGGCAAGAATCGGGCATATCGGTCTTTACAGAGATCCCGAAACTCACGAGCCGCACGAGTATTACTGCAAGCTTCCCGACCCGATTGATGAGCGCCAGATTGTTGTTGTTGACCCAATGCTTGCAACAGGCGGCTCGGCAGTTGCCGCAGTAAACTTTATAAAACAGCACGGCGGAACAAGAATTAAATTTATGTCAATAATTGCGGCTCCCGAGGGAGTAAAGGCACTTACGCAGGCGCATCCCGATATTCAGCTTTATGTCGGTTGTCTTGACCGCTGTTTAAACGAAAATGCTTATATCTGTCCCGGACTTGGCGATGCAGGCGACAGAATATTCGGAACAAAATAAATTTAACACAATAAAAATAAACACAAAAAGGATTGACCGAGCCTAAGCTCCGTCAATCCTTTTTTTGCGCTATGGTCAAAGAAGGCAAAAGGTATTTTCCTTCTCTGATTTAATTTTATTTGCTGTAAACCGTATCTCCGTTAATCATAACGGTTTTGATTTCTCTTGTGTCTATTACGTTAATCTCCGGCAGTATAGGAGAGCCGACTACGGTTGAAAAAGCCAATGGGATTTCTTCCTCATAGTAATCCGCGTTTCCGTCCCCTCCAACGCCGGATTTACCGCCTGCGTCAGGATGGAGATAGTAAACCGTACCATCGTTTAATTCGATTTTGGAGGTCTTTTCCCAGTCGACATCCTTAAAGCAATAGTTGTCATAAGTGTTATTATAAGTCACTTCCTTGCCTGACCAGCCGGATTCTTTCGCTGACTCTTTATCGCATTGACCGTAAAGATAAACGGCAAACGGAGTTATCTTCATTTGAACTTTATCGGCAATCGGTTTAATAACATTCGGAGCGTCTTCAATAGTCAGTTCCTTGCTGATGATGCCGTCTGATTTGTAGTTGAGGTCAAAGCTGATTTCAAAGGGAAGCTCAAATTTTTTTGTATCGCACCAACAGTACTTCATCTTCTGTCCGCTCTCTATGGTCCGGCAGTCTTCTTCCGTGATGCCGAGCTCCTGCAAACGCCTATCAATCAGCTCTTCATCAAAAGGCTCGGTATCATCATAATCCGAAAATGTTTTTCCTGCATAATCTACCTCATAAATAACCTCATGAATATTATATGCACCAATGCTCTCGCTTGTAACAGTCGCTCTGCCACCCTCAAGGTCACTCTCAAATATTCTGCTGACAATAAATAGCTTAATGCTCTTATTATCTTTGCTGAGCGAATACTTTATTGTATTTAATACTTTGTTGTGTGATGAATTACCGTTTTTATCTACATATTCGGCTTTGCAGGAAAGGTAGTCGTAAATGGTTTTGTCCTCGGGCATCGGCGTCGGCGTATCTTTAAGCAAACAGTATGGTTCTTCGTAATCCTCATCAATAACTGCGCTTCCGTCCTTTTTGGTAATCTCAATTGCCGAGTACAGCTTCTTGTCGTCGCCCGTTACTCCGAGAAGCTCAACATTGAGGCTGTCGTCACAGCTGATAAGCTCTACATTTCCGCCGTCATAAAGCCCTGCGGAATTCACACCGCTGTTGTTGAAAAGCTCTTTGAAAATGCTCTGAATACTTCCTGTTGCAAAGGCTCCGACTGTGCTTGTAATTAATATTACAGCCGCAACAAGAATTGTGATTATCTTTTTGCTGAATTTCTTTTTGCCGTTATTATCATTTATACGCATAAGCACTTCTCCCTTAATTTTCTCAACATCAATATCAATACTTTCATCAATGTTAAGTTCGTCTATATTCATAAGCTCGTCGTCTAATTCGTCAAAAACTTTCTTGAATGTAGTTTTCATAGTGTGTAACTCCTTTCAATAAGTTTTGCTTTGATTTTATTGCGGGTTCGTCTGAGTTTGGATTTCACCGTTTCGATGTTTATTTCCATAGCCTCGGAAATCTGTGAAACAGTTTGATAATAATAGTAGTATCGTATCAGAATTTCCCTGTCGGGTAATTCTATTTCTCTGATTATCTCACGAAGCTCTCTATGTATATCCTTTTTCTCGGTTTCGTCCGCAATTGAAAAATCATCCTCGGGGTCGTAGTCGTCAATATTAAGAACCGCACTTTTTCTGTTAACTGCTATTTTATTCAGTGTGCGGGTTTTAGCAATACAGCAGATATATCCTTTCAGCTTGCCCTCCTGCACCTTATCCGCATTATTCCAGAGTGTAACAAACACATCTGCAACAGTTTCCTCAATATCTTCCTTTGTAAGACTTCCTTTTGATATGTTGTTTACAACCGTTGCCACAAGACGTGAATATTGCTCTATTACAGCTTGTAATGCTTTTTCGTCGTGTTTTTTCAGTTTCAGCAAAAGCTTGTCCTTCAATATTCTCACCCTCTCTTTTGTGTTTTGAAGCGCTTCTATTAATAATAACATTTGATTGTTTGATTTGGGTGCATAATTTTTGAATTTTATGTTATTTTATCAATAATTTTTATGATGACAGTATTATTGCTTTAAAAATAAACGCAAAAGGTATTATACAAAAACATCTGCATAGCAGGCAGTTTGCTCTTGAAGTCAGACCACGCTCCGACTGTCTAATTATACGTAAAAACGGCTTAAACGCAGTGTTTAAGCCGTTTTTGCGTGGTGCCTTAAAGCACGAATAATAAAAGGGGCTGTTCAACCGTGAACAACCCCTCTTTTTAAAATAACTATATTATTCGCTGCCGTGAATGTTGTTGCGCTTATCATTCCTGTTGAAAAAATATATGACAAGCAGAGAAACTATCAGCAAAAGCAGAGAAATCACAACACAAGCGGAGATTGCTTCTCCCGTTGAAATGTTGCCGCTATCGGGCAAAACCGTACCGCCGCTGTCAGCAGAAGGCTGTGTTGTTTCAGCGGGAGCTGTTTCAATGCGGGCAGTCACTTCCATACTTCCTTCATTATGCACAGCAAAAGCAGTCAAAGAGCCTGTAATGAATATTAAACAAATTGCAACAAACATCAAACACAGGCGTTTACATATATTTTTCCGTTTCATTTCAGATAAAACTTGTGGAGTTAATTATTAAGGAACAACTGATTAACTACGCTCAAATAATGTGCTGTGGAATGTTATTGTACCGCTGTAATCACCTGCAATATCGGAAAGAGTCTGACCATACAGAGCGTTCTGATTCAATGCAAGTGTAACAGGCTGTGTACTTCCATCTGTACCGTATAAGAATGTGCAGAGGTGATAGCCGTATTGTCCGGGCTCGGCTGTTGTATTTATGGCTTCATATGTGTCAACATTACCGGCATTAACAGGTGTGTCGTAAACGTCATATGCTATGGTAAACGGTGTTTCCATATTTTTTTGTGAAATGTAGAACTGATTATCCGCAGAATTAGCGTCCTTCATATAAACAGTTACTCCCTGATTATTCTTAATATTGAGTTCGGTTGCCTCAACCTGAAAATCGTAGAATGTATAGTGGTCGGTATCGGTGTTTTCAGGCTGGGTAAGTGTACCGAAATCGGCAGTTTCGGGAATTGTGATTACATAGCTTACCGATCCGGGATCTACGATGTTAGCTGTTACTTCTGTTGAATTGTCAGGGGTTACGTTTGTGAGAGTTGCGGCTGAAGCTGATACAACAGCAGTTGTTGCGAGTATTCCTGCCAACAAAGCAGAAATGATTTTTTTTGTTTTCATATAAAACATCCTTTCAGAAAATATATTGATAAGAAAGCCGTGTTGTGCGACATTCCTTAATCACTTAACAAGTAGCTTGAATTCCGACTCTGCAGAATTCAGCGGTGTATGCTCCCTATCAAGGGTGACGCATTTATACACTACCATTGCGGTGTAGTCGCCTTTTTCAAGGGTCTTATTTAGGGGGACTTCTGTAAGTCCGTAGCCGGGTTTGAGCAGTTCGGATTCATAAAGCACAGTTCCGTCCTCAAGCTTGAGTGTGGCATAAAATCCGCATTTATTGTCCTTCGGATTGCCGATGCTAAGGTGCAGACTTTCATCGCCTGCATTCATTACGGCGGTGCCGTAGCCGGGAATCTGAATACCCGTTTTCTTAGGAGCTGTTTCGTCCTCAAGACCGGTGTCCCAGCCGTCGGTGATTTTTCCGACAACGCCGTTTGAGGGCAACGGCTTCCCGGCGAAGAAGCTGTTATACACAACAACTCCGCCGACAGCCAGAGCCGCAATAACAAGTATTGCGATTATAATGATTAAGAGCTTTTTATTTGATTTTTCTTTTGTTTTATCCAATTTTGTTCCTTCTTTTTGTAATTAGGATTACTGTAAGTGAAAGCAATGCTGCAAGCAGTATTACTCCGCACATTTCCGAACCGGTCTGAATCGGTGTGCCGTTATTTGTTGTATTGTTATTGGCTGTGCTGTTTTTGTTGTCTGATGACGGATTTTCTGCTGTTGTTTCAACAATAGCAAATGACATCGGGTACGAAACAGTAAACACTGCCGTTCCGTTTTCATGAGAATCAGGCTTACAGAAAACTATGTTTCCGTCTGTATCTATACCTGCAAGCTGTATGTTTTTGCTGTCAACAGGCACTGAAATTTTATAGGAACCTGAACACCACAGCTCGGCGGGAATATAGTTGCTGTCCTTATCGGTCAGGCTTACAGAGTATGTATTAAGGATTTTGTTATTGCCTTTTGCAGAGGACAAAAGCTTGTATTCTTCAGAATTCTCACTGCAAACATCATATTTTATATTCAAGTCCTTATGCATACTTCCTTGTACGGTGATGTTGTTGCCGGCAGATTTAACAACGTCTATATAGAAGTTGCCCTCAATAATTGGATAACCTTTGTGAAGAGGTGAATTCTGCTTCCACTTGACGATTGATGTGTCGGTTACCGAATTTAGCTCGTTTGCAAAACTGTCATCGTTTTTAACATCAGAAGTTTTTTCTATGATTGTATCATACGATGTATCCCACGGAGTTGTTCCGAATGCAGTAAGTCCGCCCTGTGAGATGTAAAATACATCAGTTACCGTCGGAGTTGTGTCGCCAAATCCGTTTTTGCCTGCAATCAGACCTATAACATATCCGTATACATTTCCTGAATTATATGAACTTTCGATTGTATCGCAGTTCTTTCCTGCAAGTCCGCCCGAAACCGAGCTTGTTGAAGTTCCGACTTTGCCGTTATTTGCACAGCCGTAAATTTTACCTGTGTTCACGCCTGTAATACCACCGCAAGTTGTACCTGACACAACAGCAGAGCTTCGACAGCCTATAGTTGAACCGCTGTTTTCGCCTGCGATACCGCCGCTTCTTTCTCCGCTGATACTTGAATTGAGTTCAGGTGCATAAATATCTTTTCCGTTTTTATGTATATATCCGGAAGTGATATTCACTCCGCTTGTGCAGTGGTCGATTTTGCCTTTGTTTACAGCCGCAATTCCGCCTGCTGCTTCGGAAGAAGATAAGAAATCACAATCGAAAACGAATAAATCCTTTACTTTACCCTTTTCGCCGATTACCTCAAACAATCCGCCGTATTTAGGTGAATCAACATTAAGACCGAAAATACAGTAGCCGTTGCCGTCAAATGTGCCGTTAAAAGGCTTGTATTTAGACACATAGCCTATACCTTGTGTCCACTTTGAGTCCTCAGGTGCTTTTATATTATTTTCTAGAATATAATTAGCACTGCCGTATTTTTCGTAATCGCTTCTGACAACATTTGAAAGTGTTACAAGGTCGTCGTATGTTTTGATGAGGAAATTACCGTCCTCGTCCTTTTCAAATTCATCTTTTTCTGAATAGAAGTTTGAATAGCTGTCCTTATATTCAAGGTAATAAACTGTACCGCCCTCAAATACAGGGTAATCATCGGGAGTTTTGTCGTTGTCAATATTCTGACGCCAAACTGCTGACTCATCGGCAATCTTATGATTTAACAGATATGTAACCTCACCTGACTTAAACTGTTCAGCAGTTTTTACTGTTGCTGTTGCTCCTGATTTTCCTCCACTTCCGAAAGCAAGAGATGATGAAGTGTCAAGATAGTAGTTGTTACTTATATTGTCAGAGGTGTAATTTCTTGCCCAACCGATAATTGCTCCGCAATATTGTGTACTGTCGCCGTTGCTGACTTTTCCGTAGTTGTAACAATCTTTAATTGTGGGATTTGAATTGTTTACATATCCCAGAATACCGCCTGTGTATGCACCTGCTTCTGATGTTGTTACAGTACCGTGGTTTGCACAGTTGCTGATTCTTGCACCGGCATTTGTGTAACCTATGATACCGCCGATACAGTCAGTGGAATTCTTAATATCTACAGTACCGTAATAAAGGCACTTATCAACAAAAGTATCTTTGTTTGCAATATATCCTACAACACCGCCGATGTGGTGAAGCACTCCGTCTGTATTTGAAATGTTGACATATGAAGTAATATTTGAAATTGTTGAACCGTCAGCATATCCGACTACACCGCCGATATGATCTCCGTCAGCGGAAATAATCATCTCGCCCTTGACAGTGAAGTTTTTAATTGTGCCGTAAACACTACTGAACAGACCTGTGTAGTGTGGAGTTTTAGTAATTTTAAGGTTTGAAATCGTGTGATTCTGTCCGTCAAAGAAACCTGTGTAATCCCTGATTGGCGACCATTCACGGCTTTCAAGGTCAATATCCTTAACAAGGACAGCCTTTGCGCCAGCGTCCTGTTTGTCAAAGTCAGCGTGAGTGCTGTCGTTGTTTACAAGGGAAGCAAACCAGAAGAAATTACCGGCGTTTGAAATTTCGTAAACACCGCTGCTGCCCTGTGTTGCAGGCTGATACTGATCACATATTATGCAGAAGCCGTTATCGTTGAACTTGTGACCTGAAGGGTCATCACTTAACTCATAGTTGCTGTATATCTTACTTTCACTGTCACAGACATAACCGAAGTAAACCGTTCCGCCGTCAAAAACGGGGTAATCATCGGGAGTTTTTCCGTTGTCAATGTTCTGATACCACACCTGAGTACCGTTTGTAACCTCGTGATTGAGCAGGTATGCAACCTCGCCCGAAGCAAACTGAGCCTCTGACTTTTTCGTTGCTGATGAATCCGGATTGCTGATATCTCCAAAAGAATCTCCGATAACTTTATCGCAGGAAGTGTCAAGATAATAGTTATCACTTATATTGTCGGAAACATCCTCCTCGTCTATATATCCGATAATTGCTCCAAAAGTGCTGTCAGGATCTTCATCCTGAGAACCGCCCAGCTTTGAATAATTGTAGCAGTTTTCAATGGTTACGGTTTTTCCTTTTTGAAGACCAAGGATTCCGCCTGCAAAAGCTATAGATTTTGCGGTATTAATCGTGCCTACGTTTGCACAACTTTTAATTACTGCTCCTTCTTCAGCGCTGCCAACAATACCGCCTACATTCGGTCCGCAATCAGTAATACTCAGAGTTCCTCCGAACATACATTTCTCAACTATCGTTTTGTTTGCACCCACCGAGCCGACAATACCTCCGACATTTGAGAAAAGAAGATTTATGTCTTTATTTGAAATGGTGACATATGATGTGATATTTGTCAGACTGCCGCCGTTTGCATAGCCAACTGCTCCGCCTGCCTGTTTAATTTTTACGGAATCAGTAATAGAAAAATCCCCGCTGATTGTAACATCCTTTATTGTTGCATTTTCAATATATCCAAAAAGACCGCAGTAATCAAAATCTTCAAATTTCAATCCCACAATTTTATGGTTGTTACCGTTAAATACTCCTTTGAAGGGATGTGTGGAGTTTCCCGCAGGACTTAGCTTACCCTCGTAGCCTGTCATATCAATATCGGCACACAGATTTGCTGTTGTATCCGAATTAACTCCGTTGCTCATATCATAGGAGAAGTTTATAAGGTCTTCGGGAGTCCAGATATCATATTCTTTTTTATCCGATACTACTTTAAATTCAAAGGTAGTATTGGAATAGGGCATAGGATAAGAAAATGTGTAATATTCCCCGTCAGTTTTCAGAATGTCAATATCGTCACTGTCAAAAAGGACGGTTTCAGTTGAAGTGCTGTTATTTCTGATGCAGCTAAGCGATTCAATACTGTAGCCGTCATCAATTTTGAATTTGATTGTGAGCCTTTTACCTGAAGTGATATTGGCTGACGGAGAAGCGTCGCCTCTTGTTGTGTCAATGATTTTATTACCGTCGCTGTCGGTAACGCTTGCCTCTAAATGTCCGGGTATTTTAAAGGTAGCCTTCTGCTTGTATTCATCACTATTGTTTGCAAGAACTACCGAATAACTATATATATCACCGCCGTGGTCAGATTGGAAGTCTGAGGCGGAATACTCCGTAGTTACTACATCGGAGCCGGACACTGCTGTATCGCCTTCGATAACCCAGAATTTTTCGTAGGTAGTGTCAAAAAGCTGAGTCGAACCGTATTCATATTGGGGAGTCATAAAAAGGATTGTGCCGCTTGGAAGATATCCCTTAAGATACGTAGAGGGCTTGCTGTCTAGCCAACGAAATGCTTTTGTGTCAAATAGTCCGAATATATCCGCAGTACAAGCAAAAGTGTTTACTCCGTCAGACATAGATTTGGTGGTAAGATTCAGATAGTCACAGCTTGGAATATGTGTGTCGAAGGTGCCCGATGCTTCAATTTTCGTATCCATTGCAAGTGCTTTTGTTGCATTAGAATCGGAAAACTGACTTGGATCAAGAATGTAATAAACTTTATTTTTATTTCCTGTTTGCGTCATAACACGATTAAAACGCACAGTATCAGACATTATATATTTACGATAAGTTGTACCCTGAGTAGAATAATATGATGATCTGTAGCCGTTTATTGTTAAATTGTCTGACGCCGCATCCTCAGGCTTCATATAGCTGTCAAGGGAAAATTTCTGGGTACTGTCAGCAATCACTTCCCTGCTAAGCATATTTGTTATATGATCCTTGACCGTTTCGGCCATAATAGTATTATAGGAGCTCTGGTAATCAATATAAACCTGATAAGCCTGAGAAGCCTTGCCCTCACTTTCATAATTTTCTATAAAAGCTCCCTGCTGATACAAATATTCGTTATACATCATTTCAACAAGTATCAGCTGAAGAATCTGCTTTTCCACATAGTTATGTACAAATGAATACTGCTGATGACTGAACTGAAATGCGTTGCATGCATACTGAACGGCATATTCCTCAACCGAACCGCTTTCTACGGCGTCAAGATTTGTCGCAAGCAATGTAATCATATTTTCAAAAGTCGCATTCATTTTTTCAGAGTAAAACATTGCATATTCTTTGCCGCTGCTGCCTGAGCTTTCGCCGCCTATTAATAAGTGCATTTTGTAAAATGCGTCAAGCAGTTCCTCAAGATCCTTATCTACATCCGGAATGTTCGACTCCGAATAGGGTTCTTCACTATTAATAAGGGTATTATAAGTAATAGAATCCTCCAGATATTTCTTATAACTCTCAAACGAGGCGGTCGCATTGTTGTTATATATTACACTGTCAACATCGCTTTTCCATTTATTCTGGAGATTTGTCTTTGCACTGTTGACAGCTTCCTGGCTTATCTGACTTTCAACAACAGAGAAATCGTTGTTTATTTCAATTTCCAGCTCTTTGATTTGTTCAAGAATTTCCTCGCACAGCTCCTTTGCCTTATTTGCAGCTGCTTCAGAACCGCTTGAGAAAACCCAGTCTGCTATAAAAGAAAAAATTTCTTCACCTGTTTCAGTACCCGTTGCCTCGCCAAGTGCTTCGCAGGCTTCGGCTGCCACACGCATTCCTGTTTCAACAAGCTTGTCAATGGCTACTTCTTTCATTACGCCTTTTACAGTTTTTGCTGCCGATACAGGCGTAGCAAGTATTCCAAATGCCAGAATAAGCGAGAGTAGTAAAGCTGTTATTCTTTTTGATACCGTCTTTTTCAAGATTAATCACCTTAACTTTCTTAATATTTTTTATGTATATATAAAACCAATGTAAACCCCCAAATTTCACCGCCCGTTTTCTTATGATTAACTGCATCGAGAACAGAGAATATTCCGAAAATACAATTAAAAGCTTTCAAAAAAACTCCATTATGTCGCTGTATTTTGTGCAGTATGTATTTATATAATAATCTTTTTTCGTATTCATTTTCAATAAGCAATGCGCAAAACGACGTTAAAACGGCGCAAATGGACAAAAACCGCATATCCTCCGATTTCCTTATGTTTATCAAAAGGAACAGGCACAGATATGCGGCGCTTCTAATATAATTTAGTTGTATTGCTCAGCCGTTATTATCAGGCAGCTTTCCAAAGTACAGCATCAGAGCTTTTTCGGTGTCACTGCTGTTTCTGGTTAACTTTATTTCGGAAATATCGAATAAAATGCAACCGCAGTGACCCTTGAAGGTGGGAAAGCATATTACTTTTAAATATGTATCTATTTCGGGACTGTAGTCGATTATCTCCAGCATTTCACCGTAAAGAGTTGCTCTCTCGTAACTGCGAAGCCATTTTGAGTCCATATTGCTGAACAGACTGCCGAATGAGCTGCCTATAAGACGCTTTAGAGGTAATTTTTCAAGTTTAGCAAGTGCAGGATTTCCGTATCTGAAAATCCAGTCCACAGCGTGGCTTTCCTCATTGAATATCATCTCAATGTCGGTGAATGCAAACGGAAGATTTTCAAAACTGCTGTAATGCTTGCGGTATTCCTCATCTGTTGTGGGAATTCCGTCTTTTCTGAAGCTGCTGATAATGCTCTTCTGCTTTGAACGGAACTGCTCAATAATCTGCTTTTTCTTTCGTATTGTATATATAAGTGACTCGCCGTTGTTGAGATTAATATTGTCGGATATATCGTGTATTGCCATTGCAGACACAATACAACCCCTGTGTACCTTTATAAATCCATCACCGAGTTTTTCCTCAAGCTCGGAGAGAGTCATCCTTGTTTCGTATATTTTTCCTCCGGAAATATGTATCTCGGCAGTCTTATTTATCATAAGAACATAAAGTATCGTGCCGATACTGAGAACAATTTTTCTTCCGTTTGAAATAATTGTTATATATTTTGTTTCCTGCAAATCAGACACCTCCGATTTTTTAATCAAGCAGCGTTTTGTGATTACATATTGCTCAGCATAGGATAATTCTTTTAATTTTCCTATACATAGCATATGCATAGGAAAACAAAGTGATTATATCAGCCGTTCAAATTTTTGTTTTTGTAAGATATATGGCTATTATAACATAAAAGAACAAAAGCATTGCGGACACAGCCTGCAAATTTGTTTTCCCACGGATTATATAACCTTGGCGGTAAATACTCTGTTCCCATATCAAAGAACCTTACGGACATAAACATCCAAAATAAGTTTAACACATACCGCAGAAATATGAAAGAGTATATTAAGCGAAATCGGATTTCGTGTGCAGCCTAATGATATTCGATAGACACGCCAATTTAAAATATAAATATGGCTCAAGGCATTTTTGGTGCAGAGGATATTATGTAGATACAGTAGGTAGAAGCAAAAATAAACAGCCGCACGTGGGCGACTGTTTGAAATAGTAATGCGTTGTCAAACTTCGATACTCCCCGGCTGCAGGGGGTATGCCTGTAATAGCCCCTTATAGGGGCTGTGCAAACCACTCATTGAACGGGTGGTGCTGCTTGACTTGAATTACTTGTTGTTGACTTCTAAGATTTAATCAATAGTTTTCTTTTTTCTGTAAGCATTAGCTCCAATCAATATACCGCTGCTGACAAAGAGAAGTGCAAGCCATAATGCAATATGTCCGTTGTCACCCGTCTTAGGAGAGTTGACGCCTGCCTGAGGAGAGGTGACACCTGCCTGAGGAGATGTGACACCTGCCTGAGGAGATGTGGATTTCGTCGGGTTGGCGGGATCGGGTGATGAATTAACACTTATCCATTTTGCATAGACTGTCGTATCTTCTGCAAATTGTGTGTTCGATGTGACTTTAACATTCTGAGCTGTATACCATCCGTCAAATTCATACCCTGTGTAAGACGGCGTCGGAAGCTCGGCAATATAACCGTTCATATCCGTTTTTATGCTTTTAATATCAACGCTTCCGCCGTTTGCATCGAATGTGACTGTAGACGGTATAATTTCTTCCGTTACTATCTCTCCTTGTCCTTCATCGACTTCATTATTTGGCGTTTCAGCCGGAATGACCATGATAAAGCTATTTAAATATTTTTCATTAATATAACCGTGAGTTTGGGAGTGAGAGTCTCTTATGCTGGCGAGTCCATAATATTCATTGCTTATTTTGCCATAACCTTCAAATAATTTGCATTGAACATCCCAATAATCAGAATATACAATTCCAATAAAATATTTTTCTACTTCATGCACAGTTCTCATATCATTGCTGACAAAGGTTACCGTTCCCGAATAATTTATTCCTTTCGGAGGAGTCAAATTGCCCTCTGCCTTCGAGAAGAAAATATCATATAAGTTAATTATTTTGCTTGAGCCTGCCGGGTTATAGTCATCATAGATATACTTATAATATTTGGAATTAAGTCCTTCATATACTTTACCTGTTTTTTTGTCTTTGTACTTATAAAACGGAAACCAATATTCATTTGTTTTTTGATTCTTCGCAGTTATAAAACTACTTCGTCCTGTGTTGTCATTAGGAGGTAAATTCTGCTTTGTTGTTTGTGTAAAAAGATACACTTCATGCCCCTTAACCTGATAGTGGCGAATATCATTATTTAATCGGGTGACACTGGCTGTTTTTCCCAGATACTGTATATCCTTGTTCAACTTATTCAGATATTCAATTGCTGAACGAAGCGTGCTTGCTGAAGATTCTCCTTTCGCTTCTTCATAAACCTCAATTCTTGCGTTCAATGATTGTCGCATCAAATCTGATGAGGTTACATAAAGGTTGATAAGCGAAGACCAGTAATTCTCACGCATTTCATAACCTTGATGCTCCCACTTGAAATGTCCGAGTGCATAATTGTTCATCAGCTCTATTGCATTGCAGCTTCCGTCGTTAAGAAATATATTGGATTTAAGCTTTTCTCCCCAAGCAAGAACCATTTGGTCATATGATGACAAGGAACTCAGAGAGTTTATATCGGAAGATGACTTTCCGGGAATGTCATAAGTTAAAAGCTGCCTGCGGGTTGCTTCAATCTGCTCGTCTGTTTGATTATCGGTGTTTTGCAATGCTGCCATATAAATTTTGGTCAACGCATATAATGCTTTATCTCCGTTATAATACTCGTTGATATAATACAACTGATTTTGATCTTTAACTATTTCCGTTAATTGATCAAGCTTTAATAATGTTGTCTGACTTTCCATATTCAGTTGATTGATAGCATCAAGTATTTCTTCGGTATTGTCGGTTTCCTTTGTACCCATAAAAAGATTAAGAAACTGTTTGCCTACCCATACCCCTATTTTTTCATACTTTCCGGTTACCGGGAGAGAGGTTAATGCGGTGTTGATTAATTTGCAGGAAGTGGATACCCAATCACTGTTTTTGGCGGAGTATGAATTATAAAATTCTTCCGCACTTTGTTTAACGCTTTCCGATATAATCGGCTGTGTTAATTCTGAACTGTCGCTGAATAATTGTACTTCATCGTCTGTTTTTGCTATTGCTGTGATAGATGCGATCGGCATAACCGCCATAACCATACATAGTACAAGCAGTATGCATAAAATCCTTTTTTTCATTTAGTATGACCTCCGATTCAAATATTATTTCCTTTTTTTACTTTTCAATCGCACTAAATTCAAAATTAAACTGCATAGCAAGCGAATCAAACAGCTTTTGCATAATTAATTTTGAAATGCCTTTTATATCAAGTGAAAGAACAAATGCGATTGTCTTGTCAATTTCCGCTTTTGGTACATTATATGACCGAAGCGACATCGTGAGAAACTTTGTCAGCTTTTTTTCAAGTGTGAAATATTGGTCGCATTTTCTTGCCATAAATCCACGCATAATTCCGGCCGAACCAATTTCACACTCATAAAAATCGCTCTCGGTATAATCAGGATTATAGGTTAAAAAAATCTTATACAGTTCTTTTGAGGTTTGTCTGTATATGTATTCGGCTGCCGCCTCATTTGAGTAAGCGGCGACATATACATCTCGCAAGTTTTCGTTAAGCTCGGTAAGCGTAAGCTGTATTGAGGTTTCAACCGCATATACAAAAAGCGGATTTGCTTCCTGTTTTCCGATGCTTTGTGCCGTTTCAAACTGATTTGTGAACATGATCTCCGCAAGCTCTAACAGAACACCGTCTTTATTGCCGAAGAAATTCTGAACAGACGAAACGGAAACTCCGGCTTCTTTGGTAATCTGCATAAGTGTTGTTGCGGTATAACCTTGTTCCAAAAACAAACGGACACAGGTTGCAAGAATAGTTTGTCTTGTGTTTTTGCTTTTCTTTCTTGTGGGATAAGGTCGTTGAATTTTAGCCACATTACACCTCCTTTGTTAACTTTTTGGTAACTTTACCAAAAACATATCAAATTAATCCGTCTTTGTCAATAGCAAATCGTAAAAAAATAATTATTATTTTCTAATTTTTGATTTAATTCTTCAACACTTCCGGAAGATACATCTTTTAACTCAATTGAATTTTTGCAAAACATAAATTTACCCTGCAAGAAAAATCTTGCAGGGTAAATTGTTGTGGCTGTTTAATTATCCTTTTTTGAACGCCGTCTGAAATTTGTTGCAATTATAGATTTTATCCTATATCCAAGAGAAATAATCATATCGAGGTTATAAAACGGCAGTTCTCTGTTCACCTCACGATTACCCTCTTTGCGAACCTGTCGGAAATTCCGACAGGTTGAAGCTTCATCTAATTCTTTTTCCTCATATATATGCCTAATGTGCTCAACCACATTTGTACGTGAGGTTTGGAACAAGTCAGCCATTTGTTGTTGTGTAAGCCAAACTGTATCATCTTGTACTTTTACCTCAACATTTGTAAGTCCGTCATCCGACTGATAAATTAAAATTTCGCCAAAATTCTCCACTTATGCTCACACTTCGCCTTTCTGTTAGTTGTAATTTATTGTATTAATGATAACGATATACCTAATATATTATAACATATTAAAGTAAAAAATTATTATTCAGTATTTTGCAATCATCGTAAAGATATAACTCATACTTACTCATAATTAAACGCCTTTATATATAGCAATTACTTCTTTCTTCATTTGTTTACTTGTTTTTTCTCCGTTAGCCCAACGCTCTGAAATCTGTTTCACCTTATCGGGCAAAGGCACACCCTTTATTGTTCCGTTATTGTAATATCAGCAATATCCCTCCAATTTTCTTTTCAGCGTTACTTTATCCAGAGTATACTGCTTTTTTACTGAATCTGCATACTCGGCAAAAGCACGGCACAGGAACGGATGCTCTAAGAAAATCGTGAAGAACGGTGCTGTTAACCGGCTGACGGCAACACTTTTTTTGGAAATAATGAGCTGAACATCCAAAAAACTCGGTTCGGGCAAAGGATAAAATCTGTATTTTGTGTTGTCCAAAAGATTTATTATGTTTTTTGTGTGTTCTGCAAATTCCAAAGGTGAATAAGGCGTCGATAGAAATTCCGGATATATTTTTTTGTCAAATAAGTCCTCATCGCTTGGCAAAGGCGCACACTCATGAAAGTGTCCCGACAACAACGCTTTTTCAAAAAAGCGTTTCATTTGTTTGTAAATATCATTTGCATCATTTGCCTCGACTAATAATTCAGAGTGGTTAAAATATTCCGAAAAAAGATTTTCCGGCATGGAGAATACAGTTGGGCAACTGCTTAAAACCGTAATATCCGATGAACCTGTTTCAAACTGGAGGAAATCTGCCGTTTTGCATACTCTGATAAGACGGTGAGCTTTGTCGAGAAGCGTATCAAAGAACTGACGGCACAGATTTATTCTTTCAGGTTCGGTTTCGTACAGATAATTTCCGTTTTCGTTTTCCGTGCCGACAACATTGTTGCCGTAAATACAAGCATAGCCGGGGCATAAGAACAGTGTTGTTGAAAAATTTGTGTTTTTCTGTCCGTCGAGGTAAAATGATTCAATTTGTCCCGACGGATAAAGAGGAAGCCAACTGCGAATTGCTTCGCCGATTTCAGTAAGATTTCGTTCGATATTATGAATGATGTGAATTTTCACACCGCTTGTTACACACTGAATCATCAGCGACATCCATTTTTGTTGAAAGGCTTTGTCTGCGGTAATCCAATCTATATTTTGGTCGGAAAATAGATACAAATCCTTTTCTTTTCTTTCTATAACATTTCCCAGAAAGCGGAGAACAGCAGTTTGCAAGCCTGTTATTCCGTGATAGAGCGATTGATTGTCGCCTAAAGCCCTTTTGTCTACTACTGTTTCAAAGGACAAAGGAGGTTTTATTATATCAGCAGAAAACGAGCCGATTTGGTCTACCATACCCACAACAAAGGATGAAACAGTGTTGTCCTCCGAAAGGAACAGCCAAGAATACAACTCTTTTTCCCAATACGTATCGTTATGGAGATTTTCGTGCGATATGTTCATTAATCTTGCAAGATTTGATAGGCGCTTTTGGTCTTTGAGACGACTGTAAAGAACACGGCACATTTTCTCAGTAAGTTTAGAGTTTGATACGGGTGTACGCATACCGTTGCTGTCATACTTATAGCTTACACTATTATCAGCAGTTTGTAAAGAGGAAAGTTGACGACCATTCTGCCATGTAAATGTTATTCCGTCACGGTAGGAAAGAGGATTGCCCGACGCATCATAGGTAATATTATAGCCGTTAATTCCTGTCAGCTTGTCTTTCCATTCGGTATCGTTGTAATAATATACATTACCTGTTGGCGAGCCTGACGGATAACCGTATGAATCTAAATACTGCTCATGCTTTGCGTAGAGATTACCACCGCTGTCATACGAATAAGATATGTAAAAATTGTTTATATAATCATACTCTGCCGTTAACTGATTAAGACTGTCATATGTATACTTATGAGCAAGAGTTCCGTTTTCATATATCTGCGTGATATTTCCGTTGCCGTCATATGTGTATTCGTAGTTTACAAGCTCGTTTGCTCCGTATTTTTGCGTGAGCTTGCTGACAAGATTTGATGTAGAATTTTCTTCTGTCCCACTTGCATATTCGTAATCGGTAAAGAATACGCTGTTGCCCTCGCCACGGCTTGTTTTAACCTGAGTTGTTCTGCCAAAATCATCCGTTGTGGTTTTTGCAGTGACGCCGTCATTGCTTACATATGATTTTCCGTCTTCGTCTGTACCTGTTGTAATTGTCTTTGTCTGACCGTTTATCGAAGTTTTTTCTACCTTGTTTCCGTCTGTATCGTAGCTGAGGAAATATGACAAATCCCCTCCGTCAGTCTGACGATATTCGCCAGTAAGGCAAGAAGTATAAGTTGAAACTCACCTATTGCTCTACAGTTTTCTAAAAAATATTTGCATTAAAGCATAAAACTATCTTCTGCGCGAAATAACTTTATGCTCTTGAGATAGTGTGATTCTTTTGACAATTAGATTATCCGGTAATCCTAATAGGATTACCATTGTTATCAACTAAAAAATCTCCATTGTCTTCGTCAACAGCACATTGATAACAATCTACGACTGCCCATTTTCTGAAATAATCTTTACTCAATTCTACACACCAAATATCATCATTAATATATATTAGACAATCTCCTTTACCTTTAATTAATCCCAATGAATTTTCCATTGCACTTGTACATAATGCATCTTTTATTTCAAAATTTTTACCATACAGATTTGAAAACACATCACTATTATATATATATTTACATGCAATAATTTCCTGACTGTCGGCTCCATAGCCGCTAAATATAGAATTATTTATGTAATCACGACTAAAAGGATTTGAATTATCTGGTTCAATAGAGCAGTTGCTTAATATACATAAAGATACGGATAGCAATGACATTATTAATAACTTTTTCATAAAATCACTTCCATGTAAAATTGACGGTTTTGGATTTTGGAGTATTAAGATGTGCACTTTTACAAAAGGCTTTTGCCCGGGTCGTAGTAGCGCGACTGTAGGTAGTACAAGCCACTTTCATCATCATAGATATAGCCACGATAACGGAATGGGTTAAGGTTTCTGAGATTTGGATCTCCGAGAATAGTCTTGATATTACCCCAAGCATCATAAACATAGTCTACAAAGCTTATTCCATTTTCATTCCTTATCTCTACTACGTCACCTTGCAAATTCTTAATATAATAGTACATAGAACCGTTATATTTAAATGAAGTAACATTGCCGTTAGAATCGTAGTAGAAAAGAAGTGTGTTGTTTCCCTTTGTAAGTCCGATAAGATTTTTGTCACTATCGTAGTAATAATAGGTTGTGTCGCCGTTATCAGTCTTTTGTGTACGCATACCGCCCCGGTCATACTTATAGCTTACACTATTATCAGCAGTTTGTAAAGAGGCAAGCTGTCTGCCGTATATCAGAACGCTGTGTCACAGCTTTCCCAGATGTTGTTCTGTCTGTGTAAAAGGTGTAGGCACTGCCTGCTGTTCTGTTTTTCAGCTTATCCCTTGAACGTAAAAATCCTGAAAATATGCTCATAACAATCACTATCCTTTATATAAATAAAATTCCTCTGTCGTTATATACGCTTTCACTGGTATCATTCCCACAGCGAATTGCACGGTCGAGCGCCATAATCGTGGCAACGGCACCGTCAATTTTCTCTGTGGATTTTTCTTTATCGGCCTTTATGTTTCCGGCAGGGTCTGTGCGTATGAAGATGTTGTCCATATTCCAACGCAAGACAGGGTGACCGCCGTGTGCGATTCTCTGTTCAAGAGTTAGTTTCATAAGTTCTTTTGTTGGTGGTGACATATCCTTAAAGCCTTGACCGAAAGGAACAACGGTAAATCCCATACCCTCAAGGTTTTGCACCATCTGTACTGCACCCCAACGGTCAAATGCAATCTCACGAATATTGAATCTTTTACCAAGCTCTTCAATGAATTTTTCAATGTAGCCGTAATGGACTACATTTCCTTCGGTTGTATGCAAATATCCCTGTCGTTCACCCAACGCAGTTATACGAGATTGCAGGCGCTGTGGCTGCAATCTCAGCGGCAATTGTTTTGCCGCACATATTCAAAATGAAAGACGGAAGCAGGGCGGCAATCTTTGTGCTCCTATTCTCTGCGGCAAGATGGATTATTCTGCCCTTTAGGGAATTGCCGTACGACAGGCAAATCATCACAATCTTTTATCCCTGTCTTTATGCGGTGATTATCTGTTTTGCAGGGATTTTCCTCTTGAAACACGGATTCGTATGTAAAAAGAAAAAAGATAAAATAAAAAGAAACATATTATGAAAAGAATTATATCAATCATTATATCGGCACTCATTATTTCTTCCGTGATGTTGCTCGTATCCTGCGGTCAGCCGGAAAAGGATAAAACGCACGATGAAATCTTCAAAGAGATAACCGATTTAAACAGAGCAAATAACGAAAAGCGCCTGACATTCCTGTCCTCGGATATATATGCCGAGGCGTATGCCTATTTGGGCAACACATTAGAAGGGCTCCTGCCCGAGAGTGAATATGAGATAACGCTGGAGCCCGGTTCGTTGCTGGGCGACGATCTCAGCGTATTTGCGGATTTTGCGGATAACAGCGAAACAAGGCTTCAATTCTTTTCGAAAGCGAAGGCATACATAAAAGTCGATTTCTGGTCTTACGGCTGGGATGCGAAGGACTTCGCAGAAAAGCTGATGACTTATCAGATCAGCGGCGAGCTAGCGGCCGACGAATTCGGCAAGGATGTTTTTAAAATGGATGCGGTATCGGGGGAGGCTACCTTCTCGCCGATGCCGGGAGTATAAACACTAATCAAATACAGACAAAATATTCAGCGGAGGTAATATCAATGGCAAAATTCTGTTATAACTGCGGAAATCCTATTGAAGAGGAAGATGTGTTCTGTTATAACTGCGGCGCAAAACTCGACTCACCGGAGAGCGTACAGCCTGAACAGGGTCAGACACAGTCCTACGGTGACGCTAATAATCAACCCCCACAGCAACCACCTCAGCCGCAGCAGCAACAACAGCAACAACAACCACAGCAGAAATACATCCCCTATCAGCAGCCGGCTCAGCCCTATCCTCAATACGGCAATCAGAAGCCACCAAAAAAGAATAACACGGCTCTTATCATCTCTCTCGTTGTCGCCGGAGTTGTAGTGATAGCGGCTATAGTTGTATTTTTAATCTTTTTCTTACCTAAGTTCCAGCAAGGAGGGAACAATCCACCGATTGCGACAACCTCTGTATCGGAGCAAGTAACCGAAGCTCCTACCGAAGAACTCACCGAAGAGCCTACCGAAAAACCAACCGAAAAGCCAACCCAAAAGCCTACTCAAAAGCCTACTCAAAAGCCGACCCAAAAGCCAACCCAAAAGCCTACTCAAAAGCCCGCAGCTGATCTGCCCTACACCAACAGCCTTGGTAAGATAGGAGACTATGATTTTGCTTGGATATCCGACGCTATGAGCGGAAACCTTGACGGCTCCTTCCTCAGCAAAGACGAGCTTCTCGGAAAGTGGAAGGGCGAATTCATATTCGATGGCATATGGGAGCTTGTCTATGTCACAATAGATACTGACGGAACGGTCACCGTACAGCCTTATAAGATCAACTACGGCGACGGCTGGGAGGACGAGTCGGGCAATCCGTCCTACGATTTCAGCGGTTCCTTTGACATCAACCGTGTATTCGGAGATGGTAAGTACGGAACAATCGATATATATCAATTCATCGAATCCGGCGAAACCCAGTACGGCATAGGCGAGTTAAAAACGAAGAGCGGAAACAAGGCAGAAGTATATCTTGTAAGGCCCTAAATGAGATCGTTTTGTGTAAATTTTGTATCGTATCTACTGCTGAAGCGCTTTATCTGTGGCTTTTCGCAAAAAATGAAAAAACTTTTCGCTTAAAATAAAAAACATAAGAAAGCATAAAATGAATATTTTTGCAGAAATGTTTCTGCAATTTAAAGGAAAACAGCCTTGTAGATAACACTTCTACAAGGCTGTTTTTTATAATTTGTTATGTTTTTTTCGGTTACCGTGAGCTTCAACTATCAAATCTTTGCCCGTTGTCTTAATTTTATTAGGAACATACTCAAATAAATCTGTTATATCGCACTCCAGAACTTCGCATATTTTATCTATATGTTCAAGATTTACTCGTACACATAGTTCGTGATACATATCATTTATTGTTGAAGGTCTTATTCCTGTGCGACGAGCTAAATCTGCTTGAGTCATTCTTCGAGCACCAAGCAAAGTAGATAAGTTAATTTTCACCATAATAACGCCCCGATAGTTATTATACTATAGAACGTTATTTAATAACTTTATTTGAGATAAAATAACAAGTTACGTTATTAATAATTTGTTATGATAACTTCTTTAAATTCTGACCTGTTTTCAGGTTTTACCGGAAGCAAATTGTTTCTGGAAACATACTTGATATGAAAATCTTTATACATTTCACAAACAAAATCACAGGCGTTATATGATAGTATAAAACGCCCTTTAATACCCTTTAAAACACTATTTAAACGCAGGTGGTCATCTTTATTGAAGCTAACATATTTCTTGTTGTAGTAGCCCTCTGATTCAACGTACGGAGGGTCTATGTAGAACACCGCCGAAGGACGGTCATAAGTTTTAATCAGATTTTCAAAATCTCTGTTTTCAATTATGACATCTTTCAGGCGTTCTTTATAAAGAGGGAGCTCATCAATAACATTATAAATACGTTTTGTTGCTGTTGCAAACGAATTGCGATTACTGCCAAAACTTACGTCCCATAATCTCAAGCGGTTTAGGTATTGCCGTCTGAACCTTTCTGTAGAAGCTGGAATAGTCAGGCAGTGGAAGATACTGCGGAGCTTCTTTCTCAAGCCACATTCTTGTATCTGAAACTTAAAAAGACTTCGGAGGATGGAGTTGTCAAAGGTATAAAATTTAAGGTAACAGGTACTGATTACAGCAAAACTGATACTACAGACGAAAACGGCAATTTCACCCGACCGGTAAATTTCCGCAAACGCTATTACAGAATCCTCAAAGCCGCAGGCATAGAAACCAAAGGCTTGCACTCGCTTCGTCATACTTTCGCAACGAACCTTGTAAACGGCATAAAGCAACCTGACGGTTCAATAAAATCCTTAACTCCAAGACAGGTTGCCGATTTGCTCGGTCATACAACTTCTGAAATCACAGAGATGTATTATGTGAAAAGAGATTTGACAAAGCTGAATGGGATAACGGATGAGTTTGAGTTGTGAAATGATAGTGAATTAAATCAGAATAAATTTAAGCGTTATTATTCCTTTGCTAACTCAGCATTTTCTGTGCAATAAATCCTCTAACAATAATCATTGTGGATTTATTAATATCTTATTTTGGGTTGATGATATTTTGTTGTAAGTATTAAAAAGGGAAAGTCTTTATATATAATAATTTGTTTTGCTTAATAAAATAGATTCTAATCAAGCGTCTAAAAAGAGTGGCTTATGACAGATTAAAAATGCATTTACTAAAATGTTTCTTTTGTAATAAATTAACAAAAAGAAATAATTATTTCGTAAATTATCATTATTGTATCAAAAGATAATAGCGTGATATAATTACACTAATAATAGATTAGTCAAAGGGAGAATAATAGTGGCTGATAATAAATTTACAAGAAAACATAAAGAACGAAAACCTGTTGTAGCAATTTGTTATGATTTTGATAAAACATTATCTCCTGATGATATGCAGGCACAGGGTTATATTCAATCCGTTGGATATGATATAAAAAGCTTTTGGGCAGAATCTAATAAATTGGCTGAAGATAACGATATGGATCAAAATTTAGCTTATATGTACGAAATGATGGAGAAAGCTAGGGGACGCCTTGTTTTTACCAAAGATAAATTGGAAGAGTATGGTGCAAAGGTTAATTTGTTCCCAGGGGTTGAAGATTGGTTTGAGAGAATTAGACAATATGGTTTAGAGCAAAATGTTATTGTTGAACATTATATTATATCTTCCGGACTAAAGGAAATGATTGAAGGTACAACTGTAGCAAAAAGTGGTGCCTTTGAAAAAATATATGCTAGTTCATTTTATTTTGATAATTATGGCGTTGCTATTTGGCCAGCTCAGGTTGTTAATTATACAAACAAAACTCAATTTCTATTTAGGATTGAAAAAGGTGTTTTAGACATTAATGATCAAGGTGTCAATGACTATTTCTCACCAGAAGACATTAGAGTCCCTTTCAGAAATATGGTATACATAGGCGATAGTGACACGGATATACCATGTATGAAACTGGTTAATACATACGGTGGTCATTCTATAGGTGTTTATAATCCTGATACAAAGGACAAGAAGAAAGTCTATAAAATGATAAAGGACAATAGGATTAAATATTTTGCATCTGCTGATTATACAGATGGAAGTGAACTTGATATATTAGTTAAGTCAATAATTGACAGAACGAGTGCTAATGAAAAACTTGAAAATATATCATTTGAACTTAAAGATGAGGTAAAAAAATCTGATGAGGGTTATATAATAAACGAAGAAGAGGAAAAGAAGGAGAGCCTTATATTATCATTAGAAGATAGTTCAAGTTTTGCCAATACCCACACAATAATAAGTCAATTATTGGTAATTGATAAATGGTCTAATGATCAGATTAAAAATCTCTATAAAATTGCTGTTGAAAATAATCAGGTCAATTGGATTTTGACAGATTATGATGTAGCGGAATTTTATAAAAGACTTCTTGAGAATTTTGATTATTCAGACGAGAATTCGGAGAAGATCAAATTAGAATTAGAATCATAAAGAACAGGAACTATGAAGAATGAAGTCTAAAGGTTTTCTTTTTTTCACAACTCTTCTAAATTTTACAATTATTATTGTTATCTAGAGATGCATTAATAATTAGTAAAAATTTTTGATGCTATTTTGATGATGTAGCAGACGGAAACGTTGGAATTATTAGCGCCTGTTGAACATTTTGATGCCTGAAATGAGCGTCAACAGCGGAAATTCAGACCGTGTTTCGTACATAAAATTATATCAAAAAACGGCTTAAACGCAGTGTTTAAGCCGTTTTTGATTGGCAGGGGCAGAAGGATGCCGACTATTCATAAGGATTAATATGGAATAAAACAAGCGTTAAAAACATTCTATATTTGTATTTGATTATCTGCGATTATTAATTGTGAAATCAATATATTCCAAAACTGAATTTGCAACTTCACGACGGTATGGTCTTTCGTGAGATATAATTCCATCATACACTAACGGCAGTTTGTTTTTTTCAGCAAGACGATTTAGAAGATTGACATTTCCCAGCAATGCATTATGTTGCAAAGTTCTTGACTTATCAAGGTTAGCGATGGTATCTTTATGCTCCTCTTTTGATGAATTGTTCCCATATATTTTCATCCAAGTTTCCATTTTATATATGCTGCTATGATATTCTTCAAATGACATTATACATCTTTCAATGGACTTGATTACCTTTGTATTATCTCTGTAGATTTCAATAAGTTTTATTATAGTGCTGTTACAAAGCATAAATACATTCTCCTAACTACGAACTGATAATATAATTTTATCACTAATATGGTGGTTGTTCAATGTCTATTGTTGATTTCAAGTAAAAAATGCAGCGGTGCTATCACAAATAATCAAAATTTGTGATAGCACTAATTTAAAAATTAACTATTCTTATAAAATGCTGTATGAACATTTTCGTAGATTGCAAGATCGTAGGTAAAAAGTTTTATAATGTCATTGTGTTGAGCTGTTAACTTTTGTATTTCCAGCATATGCTTAAAGTCTTCAGCAATGAAAATCATACTGGGTACTTTGTTGAGCTTTACATTCAGAGTATCATAATGGTCAATTACTTTTTTGTATCGAACCAAACGTTCTTTAAAATCCTCAACCCATCCGTCAGTGCGGCGTGCACACTCGATAAAATAAGTTTCATTGTTGCTCTGGAGTATTGCCTGAGGACGAATGATATTATCTTTACTGTCATTTTTGTCAAACACGCAAAGCAAAGATTCAAAAGATGCGGTTGTTGACTGCATTACGGCAATTAAAAGCTGATTTGCAGCAAGAGCTTTTTTAATATTGGCAGTAGGCATTTCTTTTATATATCCTTGTAGTCTTGCTTTAGAACCCCTTGCAAAGAAAATACCTGCACCGTGTTGACCTAACGTATAAGCCTTAAAGGAGCTTTTCTTTTCACTGTTGTTCTCGCTGAAAAACTCAATCTGCCTGAGAAAACTCTTGTCCTTAAGTCTCTTAAGAATATACTGTATTTTTTTGAAATCAACTCTAATGCCTGCTAGCTCCAAAAGTTGATGTACCTGATGACTGGTAAAGTAAATTAAATTATTTGCTATCGTTAAAATTGCATTTTCAATATCTCCAATAAAACCAATATCCAGAAGATAATCAACCTCTGCTTGTGATGTTCTTTTGAGGGGTAAAATTAACTTGTGTGAATCTCCAGGATAAATTGAAAATGGAGATTTTTTATTTTCTGTATAGCTACCGCTGTAAATTGTATTCAGTGGCTCTCCCGTGGGGGAGAGCACTGACGGTGTGTTGTTGATGTTTTTGTTGCTTCTAAAGAAATCTAACATATTTTTATCCTCCTTACGCCAAACCAAACATATTGAGTATTCTTTCAGTCTGACTGTCAACCTTTGAAACAGCAGTTACTGTTTCTTTTTTCTGTGTGTACTGCGAAGTATTTTCTTCATAATCGTATAAATGACCGCTTTTAGATATATTGAATACGTGGATGTGATTTCCTTTATATGACTGCAATGAGTTTTGCATAAGAATGTCATGCACAAGATCAGGTTTGCAAGTTATAACAGCGAGATTTCTGTTGTTTCTGTATTTTAAAACGAGTTTTATTATCTGCTGCGGCTCAAGAAACTGTTGCTTTGGATTACCGACATATTTAATTATTGGCTGACTTGCAAAAACGCTGAGCTCTTCTATGCGCAATCTTGCGGTTTCAGCGGTTTGGGGATTGTCTGACTCAGTTAGCTTTAAAAGCTGGTTACCTGATTCAGTCGGTATGAAGATTTTTGTTCCGCTTTCTTTCAGCTGTCTGGCACAGTTTTTCATAAGCTCTTCAAAGCCCTTGTTCATAATTGCACTTGAGTCAAAGTATGTATCATTTTCTGCCAAAAAATTTATAACGCTTTTAATACTTGGGAATTTCATAATTTTGCAACTCCTTTGTTATTTGTATTTAGTAGGAATATAGATTAAAGAAACATAACTCCGATTAGGATAATTATTGCTCCGATAACCAGTAATAATATTCCGCTTCCTATATCACCATCAATGAGTAAGTATATTCCGCCCAAAGCCGGTAGTAAACCAAAGATGATAATTATTATGCCAATAGTAAATTCGATTGCAGGGAACAATCCACAACAAATAAGGAATAAAATAATTAATCCGCCTAAAATTGCCATATAAGGCTCCTTTCTTTTCATTGCTTGAATTCAAGCGTGTTTTGTATGTTTACTATTTTTCGGATAAGGCTAATCAGCCCATATGCACCACCTGCTTTTCCTTAAGCTTTGAGTATATTGTACAGCGGTCTTTAATTTTGATTTTTCAAAAGCTGTCCGAACCTTTTACTCTTGATTTGTTTTTCTTACTATAATAATAAAACCAAAATCTCCGTTAATTATTTTTAAAAATCAGTCCGAAATTTTGAAAAGCTTAAAAACGCTGATTTAATTTATTTTGTATTATTTTTATACCATATAAAAATCAGGTTGTTTTTCAAAAATAGTCCGAAAAAAGCACCCACATATTTGTGAGTGCTTTTTTCTAAATTGTGTTTTCGCTAAGTCGTTTGATTATACTTTCGTAAGCTTCTTTGTGTAATTGATTTTCGTTTAATTTATATGAATGTTTATAATTTAGAAGAGCATTAATAGGATCGTTTATCTTCTCATATATTTGTGCTACGCAAAAATAATAATGGCAAAGCTCTTTTGCGGGATTACGATTATCAAATAAATTAATTGCTCTTTTAAAGTATTTAATGGCATTATAATAATCTTCTATAGAAACATACATATGTCCCAGTTTTGCATATTGTTTCGATAATAATAAGTAAGGATCCCCATATTCTTCAAGAGCATTTACAGATAATTTATAATAATAAATCGCTTTTTTATTGTTGCCTATCTCTTTATTATATTTCGCTATATCATTATACGATATGTAAAATTGATATTTATCATTTTCAAAATACAAATGGCAAGTATTGAAGTTATCTATTGCACATTCTAAAGCTTCGTTATAATATTTTCTGATAGCAAAGCTTGTCGTTATCTGTGTATATATACGTCTAAAGTATTTGTAGTTATCTCTTGTAATACTATTTTTAAATAATTTAATGTAATGCCACGATTTATATAAAAAATTGATGGAATTTACAGTATTTATATGTGATAATGACCAATACTCATCAGCTAAATCTAATTTACTAAAACCTTCTTTTTCTTTTATATGAACGGCTCTAACTAAATATTGATTGCATTTTTTTATATTATTCATATCTTTATATGCATAAGCAACTCTATATATAGCTGGTAACAATAGATCATAATCTGTAGGAGCTAATTTCTCTCTAATTTCAAGAGATTTTAATGTATAATACAAAGATTTCTCATAGTTACCTAAATATCTATATATACTGCTTAAGCAATGTGCATTACAATTCGAATAGTAATTAGCTAGTTCTAAAGAGTACTCTGGTTTGTTTAATATGTATTCTTCAAGGGCTAATTTCATATATTTTGTTCTTTTTTCTATATTAAAAAAGCCAAAGAAAACAGCAAGTTCTATATAATCATCGGCAGAAAGTGGATGTTCTATTTCACACTTAGTTTTAACAGTATCTAAATAAATATCACCAAGTTCTAGAAGTTTAAATTTAAATAATAAGATTATAATTTTTGAATTAAACATTTTTATTGGTGACTCATTTTTTATCTTTACTTCGGCTATTTTTTTTATTGCGGTTTTACATATATAATTGCTTTTTTTAGATATTCTCATAGATGGTATAATGGTAATTATCGAATCTATAATATTTATAACAATTTCGTTGTTGTATGATAAATTTACTTTCGAGATTATTGATATACATAGCTCGTCTAAATAATTAAACAAATTGCAAATATTATAATTATTTTCAATACATTTAATGTGCTTTAAATAGAGGTATAAATTATTAAAAAAACTTAGACATTTAAATTCAACAAGTTCAGGCTTAAGTTCATTTACAGTAACATTAGATATAGTCGGATGCAGTGCGATTCTCTCTTTGTTTTCTCCAACTCTTTTTATCCAGCCACTGTTCACAAGATTTGTTATTGTATTATCTTCGCCCCAGTCTGAAGCAGAGACTCCTCCGCCATAGTTTGCAAGGTCGATAAATTCACAGAATTCAGCTGTTTCCATTCCTGATACAGGCAAAAGGCAGGCATTGACCATAACATATCGCTCTTTATCTGTAAGAGACAAAAAATTGAACAAAGCCTTAATATGTTCATAGACGATATCGTTTTTTTCGTTATCATCTTTATTATTATAAACGGATAACTTGACTTCGTTATTAAGTCCGCTGTTTTTGAGCACAGTGATATAATCGGCAAGGGTTTTCTTGCCGTAGCGCTCTATCTGTACAGTTTGGTGCGCAACGAGATCAACGGTGAGAGTATGACGAAAAGCTGTTTCGATAAGCTCATCTACCTGTTTTATGCGCTCTTCACTGTTGCTGTCTTTTGGATTTACTGCGAAGAAAAGTTGCTTTAGATTATCACCGGACAGTTCTTCTATATCAATTTTCCTGTTATTGTCATCAGGAGATGTTCTCGTAGTAAAAAGAATATGTATGTCAAGCTTTTTAAGGTCTTTCATAACCTCAACATTGTTTTTATATTCATCTGAATCCGGTGCAACATTGTAGTTATCAATAATCAGCAAGGTGTTGCTGTTGTACATTCCTTTTTTTGATAGCATATTTAGCCTTACATTATATCTTTCCTCCAACTTAAAGTCCTTATCATCAAGATTAATAAAATTAAGAGAAGATAAGGTTTCTTTTAACCCTATAGAATAATGCGTAAAATGTATTACCTCATAATCATTTCTGTATGTTTCAGCATATTCTCTTGCGGTCTCGGATTTACCGATTCCGCCAATGCCGTAAAGATATGCAATATGATAATTCTCAAGTTTCTCTCTTATCTCTCTGACTTTATCTGCTCTGCTGATGTAGTAATCCTTTGAGGTTGTTGTAGTGATATTGTGGTCACGAAGGAAAATTTTATTACTTGTGATTTCAATAGCCTTATCAAGTGCTTCAATAAGT
>JBJEQJ010000008.1:0-123459 GCA_051881695.1 Acutalibacteraceae bacterium
TGTATGTTCCGGTATATGATTCTCTGGATCAAAATCCCGTGTATGTTCATTTATATGGCTTCGACGAGAATGGGGAATTTGGAGAGGTTTATCAATATGAAAACAACGCCTTTTATATGAATCAGCTTCCGGATGATATGGAATTTACGGAATATAGCTCAGTTCAGTTCTACGTATGCGACCGTGTCACTGATTACGGAGCACAAAAAAACCTGATGAAGGAATCGCTCCAGGCGGATATGGAAGATATCCTGAAACGGTTGGAGCTTGCTGTTCCAGAGAATTCATCAACGCATACCGATCAATCGGAATTTGACGTAACCTCTATGTTGGGCGAATGGGCACTGGAAATTGCAGAGCCTAATACGGAAAACGTCAGCCGTTACGTGATCCGGCTGTGGCCTGACGGCATCATGGACTTACAAGCCGAGGACGGAAGCTGGCTGAATTATACCTATACAATGGATCAGACGCATTTTTATTTCACCTATTCGGCAACCGGCATCACAGGCGGCGGAACCTATGTCGTTTCCGGAGACACGTTAATCGTTTCCCCGGAGGACTAAGGAAACCGATTACTTCGTAAAATATCTGAAAGCGAGGGGCTTCAATGAAGAAAAAATTATCCATGATTTTGGCGGTGCTTATGCTGATGCTCTGCCTGCCGGTTTCTTCCGTGGCAACAGAGGAGACGAAAGCTGCGGAACTGCCTGCTAATCTGTTTACCGTTAAAATTACGGAGGCACAAGCATTCAGCAACAATTACGCCTGGATTCGCTATATTAATGAAAACGACGTAGAGGTCTATGCTTTGGCAAATATCAGCGGTGAAATCGTATATTCTTTACCGGAAGGTGTTGAGGTATCCAAGCTGTGGAGCTATCAGGATGGCTTTGCTGCCTATCGTGTAGGGGAAAAATATGATAGCAGCTATGATGTCGTGATCGACGCAGCCGGTAATGAGTATTTCCATACCGAATCCACTGATCAGAGAGTGGAGCATCTGTTGGCCTGGGGCGACGGAATCTTTATGTTCTCTCTTGATGAGGAAAATATGACAGAAACAACCTACTCATATATTGGAAAAACAGCCGACGGAGTAGTCAAATATACTTTAGAAGATAAACCTTCGTACTGGGAAAATGACTGGAGATATGTTGGTGAAGGATGGTACGCTAATGAGAATTACCCCTATGCGGTCAGTCTATCTCGAGGGAAAATGAAAGATGACGGAGACTATATTTATGGAGAGTTCCATAATGGCGAGATTCTTGGTAAAGGTAGCCTGCTGTGGGGAAACACAAAACCTTACACCCGTCTCAACAGTAATTTGGACAAAATCACAGACTGCGATTATAGAGGCGATTTTCAGCTTGGAGAACGCGACTATGTTGAGGATGGATATTATGTCTATAATTCCAACTATATCGACAACTATCCAATTCCGAGTGTTCGTAGATGGAACGGCGAGATCGTCTTTGAGCTCACAAAATATACCAATAACACGACACAGCTTTATCCGTTCTGTGGCGACTTTGCACCCTATGAGATCGACGGTAAAGACGGACACAAATATCTGACCGCTGTCGACTGGGAAGGCAACGAAGTATTTGCGCCTCGCGACCTTACAGCAAATGGCGAAAAAATTGCAAAAAATCGGCTCTACAACGATCACTTTTTAATAAAAAACAGTGACGGCGATTATGTGCTGATGAATTTGAAGCAGGAGTATGTGCATAATATTTCCAAAGATTTCCCGGGATGCGCCATTGCGGATTTCACTTCTTATACGCAAGGCCAGCTAATTATTAAATTTAAAGACGATAAAGGAACCTACTTTAAGTATTACTCCGTTAAGGATGCAATTGCTGCCGGGTCGAACAGGTATGCAGCAGCCGTTTCGGAACAACAGGGGACAACCGCTGAGGAAACCCCCTCGGAGGATAACACTTCGGGGATTCTGGTCAGTTATGCCGGAGCGTCCGTAAAGTTCAGAAATAGCCTGTTTGAGAAATCGGCCTGTGAGTATGACAATGATCTTGCGATTCTTGGCGGAATACTCAGCTGCGCGGCGGAGAAATCGGAACAGGATTTAATTGATCTTTTACAGACAATGGAGGTTAACGGCTACGATCCCAAAAATTTTGGCGAAAACGAAATGTTCGCTTTTGCCATCGCGCATAAGAAGATGCAGCTCGATGGCAAGGACACCACCGTACTGTTTATTATTGCCAGGGGCACCGTTAATCCGTACGAAGCTTTTTCGGATTACGTTGGAAAAACGGATCCGTTTTTCAACTATACGGCTTATAATTATGCGAAAAGATTTTACTTGAGAATCAATGACGGTATTTCCGACTATATGGAGAACTTCGTTCCGGATTTGACGGATGCGCCATTCAAGGTCTTTGTCACCGGTCACAGTTTAGGTGGTGCGGGAGCCAATCTTGTTGCCGCAAATTTCAAACTGTATGACTGGTGGAGCAATTACTTGAATCCCACTGAGGATGTATTCGCCTATACCTATGGGGCGATTGATTCCATCAAGGTGGATGCTCCAGTCACGACCGGGTTTAATAACATTCATAATATTTATAATTTTTATGACACCTTCGGCCCGAATGGTCGACCATTCCTTACCGCCAGCGGCAATTCTGGAAAAGGAAGATTCGGCCATATTGATCAGTTCGCTAATATTTACACGACGGATCCTTTTTCATATGCAAATCACGAAATGGAAAATTATCTCCATTCTATTATGGAAGGTGCGATACAGTGTAAGAGCCCTCGTTCTGGGTCATCCGTCTGGGGCCCTGTTGATATTGAGGTTTTGAGGGACGGCGCGGTCGTCGGTCGAATTGTTGATAACCAGGTAGATGAGGAACTCCTAGCTGCGAATCCTGAGGTGGCGCTGATGGTGGTGGAGGATTCTAAGCACATCGCCGTGTTTGACAATCCGGAAGCGTATTCCCTGCGAATCACGGCCACGGACGACGGCGAAATGTCGGTATCCACGATGTCCTTTGACGATACTGGTGAGAGCTACGGCGCTGCGGAATACCCTGATGTGGCGATTAAAACCGGTCAGGTGTTCTCCATGGAGCTGCCTGTCGCCGATTCAGTCGGTAGCGCCCCACAGACGCCGGAGCTGCTGTTGATGGATGGAGACAGAATCAGCGGAAAGGTCAACGCGGACGGAAGTATCACTCCGGTCAGTGGGACAGAAAATGGACTGCAGCTTGCTTTGCTGGCTGTGGTTGCGATTCTTGGTGTTCTGATCACATTCCTAGGAGGAAGAAAAATGAAGAAAACAAAAAAGCTGAAATTTCCGATCGCCTCGATTTTCACAGCATTGCTGGCGCTTGGATTGATTGAAAACTTAAGATCTCTGTTGTTACGAGCAGGAATGCTGGATCAGATGATCGGCTACCGTATGGTGGTGGAGTTTGGCAGCACCCACTCTGTGCCCCATATCCTCTATCAGATTTTACTGATCGGCAGTATGGTACTGCTGACGGTTCTGCTGTTTATGCGCAAACGAAATGGACTTCTGTCGGGTGCGCTGGCAATGCAGGCTCTATTACCCGTCTTTACACTTGTAAGCTTTTTGCTCAACAGTGGCTCCCGGGGCTTTTTTGAAACCTATGAATATGAGCTGCACTTTGGCCCGAAGATGTGGGCAATCGGTATCTGCGGCTGCTATGTGCTGGAAAGTTTATGCTATCTGCTCCTTACCCTCATGACGATCACGCCGTGCGCTGAGGATGGTAAGCACAAGCGTGGGCTGCACAGGCTGTGGTTCCTGCCGGGCATACTTGGTATCTTTATCGCCTTTGCGCATCTTGTGGGAAACATTTATTTTAAGCGCAGCGACTTATACTGTTTGTCTATCCTGTTCCTGATTCCTATGGCGTTCCTTCTGGGCTGGTGGCTGACGCATCCGTATAAAAAGGAAAGACCTGTCTATCAAATGCCCATTGCACAGCCTTATGGACAGCCGGTTTATCAGAACGTTAGCACTTTTGATGCTGCGCAGAAAGGAATCTGCATCAACTGCGGCCGGGAACTGCTGTCGGATGAGCTGTTTTGTGCAGGCTGCGGTACCAGACGTCCGGAACAGCTTCGGGCTGAACCGGATCAAGCAGAACAAAAGGTGTTCTGCTCCGGCTGCGGCAGGGAACTTCCGCCGGATGAGGATTTTTGCGGTGCCTGCGGTACAAAGCGTCCCACAATCAAAGGAAGTGATCATACGGAGCAAGGCAACCATATTGAACTATGAGGACATCCCTGTTGGATGAGAATACGGAAATACTAAAAACGGAGGAAATCTAAATGAAAAAATGCATCACAATTTCCCTTATTTTCTGCATGCTTCTAGCTTTAGCCTCTTGCGGCAAGACGGATACGAGTTCACCAGAAAACAGCATAAGTATCGATACAGAGAATATGGAAGAATCAGAGGAAGCTGAATATTCCGAATCAGAACAATCCGAATATACTGAGTCGGAAGAAGAATTCATCACCGTTGACGGCTCAACTATAAAGAACGCCACCGGCTATCATAATGGGTACAACTACGTCACCTTTTATGATGGAACCTCTGCCGTCTTTGACAAGGAGGGCATGGAGGTAGCCCGGTTCCCCTTTGCCATGGAGTATGAATACACCAAATGGCTCAATGACGATCTCTTGCTGGTGGCGGGAGATGGATTTTACGCTTATGATTATTATAGGGAATTTGTAATTCTCAGTCTGTCTGAGGGGATCACCTACGACAGCACCAAGGACGAGGAACGTGAATGGATCTGCCTTGGGGCCTATGGAAACACCATTTTGGTACAGCGGTATTTGCAGGGCTTTAACACTGACGCTACCTATCAGGTGGGCTTTACGGACCAGTACGGCACGGAGCCGGAAAACTGGATCGATGTACCCGACACGGCAGAGATCGACCATGACTTGGGGGATGGAATGTATCAAATTCACTTTAAGGGTGAGAAAAACGATCAATCAAAAGATATCTATCGGTTTTGCAACTTATCCGAACGCACGATCATTACACTTTCAGACTATCTCTTCTTTTTAAAAGAGGACGGCGTTAAGTTCTATGATGGGTATGTCGTTAATGGGACTGAGGACAGCAAAAAAATGGATACGTCCGGGAATGTTTCACGGACATTTGGTGAGGGCATAAGTTCTTTCGGTAACAGTGGATATAATACGGCTCATACCGTTTATGCAGAAGGTTTGATCGGTTTTCAGAGGGTCTATCCGCATGGCAACCAAGATGATTATAGATCCGGGTACTTTGATGTCAACGGGAATTGCATGATCGATCTGAAAGAATACACAGAGCGTTATATCTTTCGCAAGATGGGGGCCTTCCTGAACGGGCACACGGGAGTGATTCTGGAAGCCAAAGACAACGGGCAGAAATATTACGCCTGTTTTGATTCAAAGGGACAGCTTATGTACGAGCCCTTCTTTGAGGAAGACAACAGTGCCAGCATTACGCTCTTTGACGGCGGGTATTATATCAAACATCAGAATCAGACAGACACCGTCTATGACGTGACCGGCGAAACCTATCAACCTTTAGTAGATGACATGAGCTTTTTACCGGATAACGTGCAGTTTGAGGGCCAGAACGCAAATGAGCCGTATTGGTACAGCGAGGGAATCTTCACGGTCAAGGCCGATCTCGGGACGGGCTCTGCCCATATCTACGAGCCTTGCTATGAATTTTACCAAAAAGACGGAACGCAAATTTACCTTCAGATGACAGTAGACCCCATGGATGGCGAATTCTAAGTGTGATGGATACGCTTTTTCCTATTTGAAGGGGGGACAAAGGAGAAAACGATTATGAAAACAAAAAGAAACGTACGACTGCTATCTGCTCTGCTGGCCGTCATCCTGTGCGTCACAATGCTGACTGCCTGCGGAGGTTCAAAGCTCGATGGCACATATCACTCTCAAGGTCTTATTTCTCAACGGAAGGCCTTCCTTTGAAAATGAAATGAATATGCTCCTGACCATGGTGGAAAAAATGTTTGTTCAACTTGATCCGAATGCGCAAGTGTCTACGGTCAAGAATGAAATCACAACAAAGCGCAGTATTTTCTAAGAAAGCAGGAGAAATTCTATGAACGATTATGTAATATTTGCGATTTTTGCTGCAATTGTAGCTGCACTTATGGTGATTTGTAAACTTGTTTATAACGCAATTGCCAAAGCAGCAGATAAAAGTAAAGATATGAAAGACAGAGCATCGGGTGCTTATAGGGAATCCGAAAAGCAGAATTTAGCAGACCGATTCAAATAATGGAGGAATAAAAATGAGAAGTAGAACTTATGCGTATAACGGCATCATCTTAGGTATTTTGTTTGGTATAGCGGCTGGAGCCTATACGGAAAGCGCCCCAATTGGCGTAATTGTTGCGATCCTTGGAAGCGTGGTCTGTTTCCTGATCATTCGCTTCCTTGAGAATTTACTGGGACGGGGTATTGATAAAGCGACGGATGCAGTGGCGAAACAATTTGCGAAAAGAAGTCAAAAAAGTACGCCTCAGTCCGGTAATCTGGCAGACCGCTTTCAAACTTCTACACCTTCTCAGCCAACTACTACACAAGCCGGTACATTTTGCACAAAATGTGGCGCTGCGGTAAAACCCGGTAGCACCTTCTGCGTGAAATGCGGAGCAGAACTGAAAAAGAACTGAATACGAAACCCAGACAGAAAAGGCCGCAGCAATGCGGTCTTTTCTGTTGCAATCCTCTCCTAAATTGATTCACTAGCAAGCAAAAAACAAGAAATCTCTGCAACGGAAAAATCCTCAACACCCGCAACTGTGCTGAGGATTTTTCTTGTTTATAGCCAAAAAGAGGGCTAAGAAACTCGTCCTTTAAAGCGCCTCATATGCATCCATAATGACATCTGCCGATTGCTCATTTGCGCCATAACCGCCGCACGCTTGAATGATACTCCGGTATATTACATTTTTACTGCTTGGTATTTCAGATGCAGTAGCATCGAAATAAATCCACGCATTAGTGCCCGGGGCATAGTCACCAATATTAATTCCATTATCTGTAATGATATTATCGCTAAGTGTTACTCCTTTGGGATGTTTTGCGTTATATATCCGGGTACTTCCGTTTATGTAGGACAAGCCGGTTGGTAAGATATCGCGGAGGGTCAGATTTCTAAATATCTCCGAACTCATATTCCTGATGCCGATGCGGAAACGGACACGCTCACCCGGCACTGCGTATACTTTATCCGCCCATTTCGGTTCGCTCTCATCTTTCTTCCGTACTTCCATTGTCAAATTCGTCCAAACTTTCATCACTAAATCCTGATGCTCCTCTCTATCTACTTCAACTTGGGCTTTTATGGCCGCACGTACAATGTTATGCATAGAATAATTATCAACGATGGCTTCAGCGTGTTTTGATTTTGCACTCAGTAGCCAACTACGGCGCATTAAGCGCATCAGCGCAATGCGACAGCGGCCCTCGTCAATTTCAGCATCCCGGCTAAACCATTTAGCGCAGGTAGCGATATCCGTAGGAACATCCGCTAATAGCGTGAAGCCCTCTAAGATACTGCGCTCTGCGGCGTCTTTTATCTCTTTATAATCATAGAGCTTATTTAGCTCATCTTGCAATGTTCGCTCATCAATATACTCTGCGTTGCTCTCAGACAGGCCTTGTCGAATATTAAAGTTTCTATCAATGAGCTCTTTTTCTAATTGTGCAATCGTCCAACCTTAGTCTCGCGCCAATGCGCCCAAGCGATTGATAACCAGCGTATTGCGTCCGGCGCGTCCATCAATTATTTGGATGAGTTTCTCTTTGTCCTCTGCGGTTAAGGCTTCGGCAACACAACATTCAGTATCATCTGCTGTCATGATATCGTCATCCATATTAGCGCTGTATTCCCGCAAGAAAATATCAACGCATGATTCTATAGGGAGCGGTTTTACGCTTATAAGCGTAAAATCCATGCGCATAATGCGCGAGGCGAATAAGATGGCAATATTCGATCCAACTATTTCTTCAAATGAAGCGTCCTCCTCATAGATTTCACTTTTATCCGGTTCCTGATTTCGGACATCGTCAATAAACAGCAGAACCTTAGATGTGCTTGCTAAATGTTTCAGATATTCAATGGGATTGGTGCTGGTTTCTTTCCCAGGGTAGTCAATTGCGCTATCAAGGTCTGATCTGAATTTTCCCGAGTAGTAAAGGTATGCTATATGGGCGTAAAAGTGCTCTCCGGGGTTTTCGAGAAACCAACTATAAACTTTGCGAAGGATTTCAGATTTTCCGATACCGCCCATACCGCGTAGCTGTATGTGTTTCCGCTCCTTTTTTAGCTTGTCGCAGATAGATTGCACAATTTCGTCCCGCCCAATTATCTTACTCAAAAAGGTCTTGTCGGGCGTCATGGAAATTGATGTTATGCCTTGTTTATGAGCTTCTTTCTGTAACTGGAATAAATCCGGTATGTCACTATTTTTATGCAGATTATGTAATTCGTTCTTAAGCTGTGTAGTAATACTGTGGCTTTTCTCCTTTATTGTATTTCTTCCGATACGGAAGTGTATCTGTGGTATACTTTTTTGGAGCAGAGCGTCACCCATATATCTTTCATTCGTCAGGACATATCTGACCGTATTATAATACCATTTTGAGTATCCGTATCTTCGTGGTATTTTTTCATCATTAAGCTTATTAGCTATTGACTGAATCCCCATACCTTTAAGATACATATCGAATATATTGCGTATTACGGTTGCCTCGGTTTCGTTTATTACCATCTCACCATTATCAAGACTGTAACCGTATGCAGGACAGGTACAGTTACCCCAACTCATCCAATGTACGGAGGATTGTTTCAAATGTCCTGCCTGAGTCATGGTTAAGCAGACCGGGAACGTTTTCGAGGTAGAGATACTTAGGTTTTTTAACGGCAGCAATTCGAGCAATCTCGAAAAACAGCGTTCCTCTTGTATCATCAAATCCTTTCCTTGCTCCGCAGATGCTGAAGGACTGACAAGGGAAACCACCCACAAGAAGGTCGAAATCGGGTAACTGTTCGGGTACAATTTTTCTTGCGTTATCAAAGTAAAGTTCACCTCCTGTATCGTACATTGCTTCATATGCCTGCTTTGCATACTTATCAATTTCGCAGTATCCGACGCACTCAAAACCGCCTATGGCTTCAAGTCCTGAACGGAAACCGCCTATGCCTGCAAACATATCAAAAAATCTGATAGCCATAAATCTTCATTCTAAACGAAGATTTATAGATTAAACCTCACCTCACATTTCCATTGTCATTCCGCTATCCTCATCAGGAGCTTCATCTTCAACTTCGGATGAGGATTGGTTTTCTGCTTCGATTTCTTCCTTTGTGAGCTTTCTGAATGAATCCTCACCGGGAACTACACCAAGTGAACGACCGTTGTCCCACTCAGGGAATATCGTTCCCATTGAATCAACAAATTTTACTGTTCCTCTTGTACCTGCCGGAACAGGTGCGTAAGGATCCTTCATACTGATAAGCTCAACTCTTGTACCAGGCGGATACAATTTCTTTGTGATTTCAGCTATTCTGCGCTGTCTTTCATATTCGTTCAAGTTATCATCTCCAATTTATTTAGTTTTGATTTAAGTAATAGCTTTAGTAGGACTTCTTATTTTTATTGTCATAAAATTAACCGACCTCTTTCTTATTTCTGTCTGTTTTAAGTTTTTTGTTGTCAGAGAAAGGCACCTCATTATTTTCATAGCAATCATCATTTCGCCTGTAAAAATTAGGTTTCTGACGCATCTCTCTTTCAAACCTCCTGAGTTCGGGTGTGTCGGTAAAATACATTTGATCATTCCTTTCAAATTTTTTTGCAAACAAAAAAAGGCAACCGTTCTAATTTTAAAATTAAAACGATTGCCTGATATATAAAAACAGCAGACAGATTATTCGTTCTGCCTGCTGTTTTCTTTAACTTTATTTTTTCATTTGCACAAGTTCAACTCCACTCACAAAGGGAAAAATATCTATTTACATCTATGGATTGGTTATGTAAAAAATCACCCTATGATATGCCAAAAACCCCGATAGAATCGGGGTTTTTGGGGGATACATCTTTTTTGTTGTCCTTTGATGGTGGAGATGAGGGGAATCGAACCCCTGTCCGAAAATCACTTACCAAGGCTTTCTACGAGCGTAGCCTGTGTTTTATAGTTCCCTCTGTGAAGCGCCCAAAGGCAGGCTTTTAACTTTGGTAGCCTTTAGTCCATGACCGAATACAAGGCTACTCTTCGGTTCATGTTCACCGCTAATCGACGCTCTTATTCAGACCGCGGTAATTCTGAACAGAACGGCAGCGCTAATTAAGCAGCTGCGTATGCAACTTTATTGTTGTCGTTTATTTTTAAGAATACGGATTATTAAAGCGTTTCCGCAACGCTGCTCGCTTACCATGGCTTATAATCCCCGTCGAAACCTTTACATCCCCATAATATAATTATTCTTTTAGCTTTACAGATTATTCACCTGAACTGCTCCTTTATTGTGCGCTCAATATTTCGCTTTGCATCCTTTTGCGCCATATCTGCGCGCTTGTCGTACAGCTTTTTGCCCTTACACACACCTACCTGAAGCTTTACTTTTGAGCCTTTGAAATACAGCGAAACAGGTATCAAGGCATATCCGTCCTGCTTTATAAGCCCGAAAAGGCGCATAATCTCTCTTTTGTGCATTAAAAGCCTGCGAACTCTTACGGAATCTCTGTTAAAAATATTGCCCTGCTCATATGGACTTATATGCATACCGTTTACAAAAATTTCGCCGTCTACTATCGAGCACCAGGAATCCTTTAGGTTTACTCTGCCCTGCCGCACAGATTTCACCTCTGTACCGCAAAGCTCAATGCCCGCTTCTATGCTTTCAATAACAAAATAATCGTGATGAGCTTTTTTGTTCTGCGCTATTGTCTTTAAAGCTTCCTTAGCCATTTTATGCTCCTCTTTTGCTTTTGTGTGCGGTGTAATTTTATCATATCATCGGCAATGTGTCAAACGTATTATATATCTGTTTTTGAAAATTTTTTGGTGTTTTTTGCGAAAAAATTTAACTGCTGAAAAATAAATCATAACATATATATTTCAGAATTATGATTAAAAGGACGCTCGTTTGATTGAGCGCCCTTATATCTTGTGTTTATCCTATATATATTATTGGTTCGGTGTATTCTGAGTGCTTTTCTTTTTCATTGCCAATATTATACAAACTCCGGCTATTATCAGTACAACAACGGCTCCACCGATAATAAGCCATATATTTATACTGTTTTCCGGCTGTTTACTTTCAGCCTTTGCCTTTGCCTCTAAATCACTTAGCGCCTGAGGATTTACAGTATTTGCAAGAGTTCCCTCTATTATCTGCTCGTCCTTTTCGTACCCCTGCATTTTTTGTAAGTCCATTGTATAAATTTCGTCAATTTTTGCTGTCACTTCTGTTGCTCCTTTAAGTGCGTCTTTCACCTTGAAGGATACTGAAAAAACAACAGAATCATCCTTAACCTCGTAGCCGTTCATTGCATTTGCAGCATTAAAATACACATAACCCTCCGTGTCCAGATTGCATACTGCATCTGAAAAAGCAGGTACGCTTGCAGTATCGTCAATAACATCCAGATACCTTGAGTCGTATGCTACCTCCACATTAATACCTGCCACAGTGTTGTTAGGTACGTTTTTAAGCTTCAAAACATATGTATAAGTATCTCCTGCCTTTACAGTCTCTCCGTTCACAGTTGCATCTGCGGCAAAAGCCGTTATAGCAGATATGCTGAAAAGTAAAATTGCACATAATAAGGTGCTTAAAATTCTTGCTGATAATTTAGTTGTGTATTTCACCATAATTCTGACCGTTAACCCCTTTCAAATTTGTTTTTTTCACTTGTCGTATTCAATTATAATAACGCCTGCTGAACAACGCAAAACATAAAAAGCAACAAACAAATAATTATTAAATTATTGTTCAGGAGCATAGAAACAATTGCCTTGCTAAACAGACTTATTATATAGATTACGGAAGCAAAAGCGTCAGATATTACATAAAACCAAGCGGAAACAGCGTGTTACCGCTTATTCGGTAAACATTATAATACAAAGTCTTTTTAAAAACAATAGATTAACTGTAAATATTTGCAAAAAGCGGATATTTGTTGCCTAAAAAATAAGGGCGGAAATTATATCCGCCTTTATTCTTTATTCTGATTCTGATTAATTATGTTTCACTATACAGGTATGTTCCTACCTCATAGTGTCCGAGTGTATTCTGTTGTTCTGTTATATAGTAGCCTGTTCCGTCTGAGGTTTCATCAAGCTCAATGTCAACCGTCTGACCGCCTGAGCCGTTAAATACAATTCTGTCATATTTGCTAAGGTCTACAGACGCCTCGTATATTGTTTCGCCGTAATCGTTAGTTTTTATGCCGTTTATTGCAACACCGGGCCATTCGGCAGGTTTATCTTCAGTAGCGTTATTCCAGATATAGGCATTAACATTGCTCCATTTGGAAGAGAAATAAACATTGATTGTACCTGCCTGAGGCGTTGTAGGAGGCTCTGTCGGCGGGTCAGTCGGCGTTGCTGTCGGTGCCTCAGTTGGCTTTTGAGTAGGAATCTCTGTAGGAGCCTCAGCGCCAAAATATTCGCCTACCTTGTATGCCGACTTAATTTTTGCAAGATATTTTTGTATTTCAAGAATATCGCCCATTTCAAGACTTCCGTTTGCGTTAACATCAGCGGCAGTCTTATTTACTCCTGTAAGTACGTGTATTTTTGCTAAGTCCTCCTGAATTTTAAGAACATCTCTTACAGTTACTTCACCGTTCATATCGGCGTCGCCAAGCATATATCTATCGCCGGGAATTGTCGGCGGAGCTGTTGGATCTGTTGGTGGGACAGTAGGTTTCTCGGAAGTATTATAAACGTAAATAACATTTGTAACACCTTGCGTCCAGTAGCCGTTTGGATTACCTAAAACTGTAGGTGTATCGTAACCTGCAAGCGGCTTTGTAACATATCTGCTTGTAGATTTAACCTTGTTGCCCTCTACAATTACATCATCAGTAAGCTTCTCACCGTTTTTATTAATATGGCTTACGATAACCTCTGTGTTAAATGCAGTTGTTCCGTTTTGTATCCATACCTCTCCGCGCGCAGGATAACCCGGCATATTTGCACCCGGCTCCTGTACTGTGTTTGTCTTTGCACCGTTTGTGAACATTACATTTGCCTGTGTTGCGCTAAGCTCAGCATAGGTATACCATTTGTTGCCGGTATCAGGGTCAGCTGTCATTGCTTTGCCCGGCCACGCCCCGGTAAGATTTGAGCCTGCATCTGTATATGCATACACGTAAGGTGGATTCCAACCCTTGCTGTTATAATAGTGAATCTTAACCTTGCCCGATACAATCTGCTTATAAACATATTTTACTGTTGTATCGGCAGTAATTGTACCAAATGCGTTTGTCGGAAGCTTTGTTGTGTCAAGCTCATAGCCTGTGATAAATTCGTGAGGCTCGCTGTAGCTTGTTCCCTGCTTCATTTTTGTTGTCTTTTCAGCTTTCAGAACCTTTCCGCTTTGGTTTACATATTGCACTGTAAGCATATAGCTTGGGATTCCGTCTGAAGTATAATAGTAGGTTACTGTTACATCATCTGTAACTGTGCCATCTGCTTTACCCTGAATACTGTCAAGCTTATAGTCGAAAAGAACGTCGCTGTCTGCCTGTGTTCTGTAAGTTGTGCCAACCTTATACAGACTCTCAGTCGTTTTTATTACTTCGTTTGTTGCTTTGTCAACGTGATTTACAGTAACGGTCCTATATTCGTCCTGTGGAATTGACACACGGTTAAAGCTTGCCTCATCTACTAAAATCATAGCGGTTCTTGCAGGAACGCTTACGGTTGAACCGCTTATTGTACCAAGGCTTTTAACTCCGGCGCTTGTTCCGTTTGCAACAATCACCCAGCTTGAAGGCAATGTTCCCTGTGACTTAAGTGTTAATGACTTAGCTGATGTGGTGTTATTGGTAAGAACTGCTACTGTTCCCCATTCGTTTGCTGCGTTAGCCGTTTTATTCTGGATAGTATAGCCTATTGCACTTCCGTTTTCTGCAAAGTAGGTGGTGTTACCGGAGGCTGTCGTACCATCTCTGAACGGTGAATAGCTTGCTCTTATCTTCATTAATCCCTTGTAGTATTCAACAAGATTGCTGTATGTTTTCACTCTTGACCAGTTAATCTGGTTCACGCTGTCTGCCGAGTTGTAGCTGTTGTGGTTGCCGTTTTTAGTTCTTGCAAATTCCTCACCTGCAAGATAGAACGGAACACCCTGTGACGTAAGAACAATAGCAGCGGAAAGCTTGTTCTGTGCAAGGAAGGTTTCGCTTGTTGAGTTATATGAGGATGAGCCGTTTGACTTTAAAATTTTGTCCCAAAGGGTTAAATTGTCGTGCGCAGAGTTGTAGGTTATACACTGAGACGGCTGTTTTGCCCATTTACCGAAGGTTGTGCTTGAGCCGCCCATCATTCCGGACTTGATGTCAGATGTTACTGTCGTTGAGCCCTGAATATATCCCTTTGTTGCATCGTCAGTGCCGCCCTTCAGAGCATTTCTCATCTTATCGCTGAACATTGCAACACGCTCATTAATCTTGCTTGCGTTGTTAATTATGCAGGCGTCTGTCTGTGAAATACCGTTTGCGCCCCAGTCAGCCATCCACGGCTCGCCATAAATTAGTATTCTTTTGTCTATTTTGTCAAGAGCTGCTCTAATCTGATTCATAGTTGTAATATCGTGGCAGCCCATAAGGTCGAAGCGGAAACCGTCTATATGGTATTCGTTCGCCCAATATGTAACGGAATCTATCATATATTTTCTGAACATAGTTTTGTCAGACGCAGTTACGTTGCCGCAGCCGGAACCGTTAAGAAATGTGGTAGCGGTTTTCATTCTGTAATAATAACCGGGCACAGTTTTCTGGAAACAGGAATCCGTTGAGAACGTATGATTGTAAACAACGTCCATAATTACACCGATTCCTCTGTCGTGCAATGCCTGTACCATCTGCTTGAATTCTTTTATTCTCACCTCACCCTTATATGGGTTTGAAGAATATGAGCCGTCAGGCACGTTGTAGTTTACCGGGTCGTAACCCCAGTTATACTGCGGTATGTCCAGCTTAGTTTCGTCAACTGAGCCGTAATCATATACCGGATTTAAATGAACATAATTTACGCCCTGTTTAACAAGATAATCAACGCAGGTTGAAATATCGTCTGTTCCGTTAACCTTTGTGCCGCTTTCCGTAAAGGCAAGGTATTTACCTCTGTTTGCCTCGCTGACGCCGGAGGTTTTTGAAATTGAGAAGTCACGCACCTGTACCTCCCATATAACGGCGTCTGTCTGGTTGTCAACAAGCATATGCTTGTCGTTTTCCCAGCCGTCCGGATTAGTTTTGCTTAAGTCAACAACCATAGAACGGTTGCCGTTAACACCGGTTGCAACCGAGTAAACGTCCTGTGTTTCTTTTGTTGTTCCGTTAGCTGTTACAAGATATGTATAATACGTTCCGTTTAAGTCACCGTCTACAGTTACAGACCATGTGCCTGTTGCTGAATCCATAGTCATATCTCTTGTTTCAATTACCCCTGCGCCGTTTTCGGTATCAGAGCCTGTTTGATAGCGCTTGAGCTGTACCTTAGATGCGCTTGGCGCCCACACCTTAAAGGTAGAAGATTCCTTTGAATATGTTGCTCCAAGGTCACCGCCGCTGTAGGTGTTATAGCTTTCCGCCTGGTTGAAATACGCACCTGTTGTTTCTTCATTTGTTGTAACTGCCGAGGCAGAAGCCGCCGCTGTTGACGTAACCATCATTGCCCCTAAAATCCCAGCAATTATTTTTCTGAGTTTCAAAAAAATCCTCTCCCTGTTTTATTCTTAATTACATTATGTGATAACAAGAGCATAATTACCATATGTATGTAATTCTTACACAAATTATATCACGTCCAGGCAAAAAAATACAGAATAATCCGCTTGAACTCTTAACAATATTTCCACTTTGTTTTTTAGCATAATACACAAATAAAACGGCTTTAAGAGCTTTCTTAAAACCGTTTTGGCGCTTTATTTTACAGTGTTTTCATCCACTGCATAATTTTCTGTGAAATAATGCTGTTCCCCTTGGCGTTTAGATGCACCTTATCGCCGTGAATTTTGCCGCTTCTTATGCAATAATACTCATCTATCTGCGCTTGGGTTTCACAGGGGATATTAACCTCCTCCTGCAAATTAATCAAAGGAATTTTATATTTTTTGCAACAATTTATCATTTGAGAAACGAACTGCACATATGGACTGTCTTGTTCAAAATGGTAAAACGATTTAAAGCTTATGATAAACCCCAGCTTATCCAGTCCGTAAAGCTCAATACATTTTAAAATGTATTTTTCCATTTCTCCGCTGTACGTGTCTGTGTTACAGTTATCTGCCGTTACGGTATAATCGTTCATATTTATTGTGCCGACAGGCTTTTTAGGCGGATTTTGATACATTCCGTTTGTAAAGCCTTCAATAATAACATAATCGGTATTTAAGCAAAGTGAGGATACTTTTTCCTCGTCTGCAAAATATTCGTTGAAGGAAGATAAAAATGTTGCTCCGTTTATGCCGTAATTTACTGCGGTAAAGTCCTCGCACTGTTTTTCAATATACGAAGCCCAGCCGCCCGTTTTATTGTTTGTTCCGGCGCATATGCTGTCACCGAAAAAGACGCCTGTTTTTCCGCAAAGCGTATTCTCACACATTTTACTCTTATTTGCCAAAAAGCCTTGCAGCTTTAATATATCCTTTACTGTTATTTCACCGTCCATATCAACATCGGCTTCTTCAAACTGTGCCTGAGTAAGCGCGCTTTTTTTCGCAATTATGTTCTGCAAATAAAGCACATCGTATATTTCCGCATTGCCGTTTGAATCGAGGTCGCCAAACAAATCCAGTCCAAACCCCTTGCTGACAGCGTAATTGCAGGCATATGAATTGGTTTCGGTACATATAGTAAGCTTTTCACAGCCTTCAAATGAATTGGATGCAATAAATGAGGTGCTTTCTGATATAACAGCTTTTTCAAGCCTTTCACAGCCTTTAAACGCCGCATATCCTATTCCCTTTATATTTGACAAAACAGCTTTTTCAAGTGAAGTACATCCGCTGAAGGCATAGTCAGAAACTTTTTTAACTAAAGAATTAACGTATACTTTTTTAACGGAGGTATTGTTTTCAAATGCGCCATAGCCAATTTCCGTTATTTTATACCCCTTAATTTCATTTGGAACTGTAATTTCAGCTTCATTCCCCTTATAACCCACAAGTTTTGCCTGTGTACTGCTTATCGGCTCAATATCAAAGCTGTTTTTTGCACCGTTTTCCGCTGATGCAGAACACCATGCTGTTAACGCAATCATCAAAGACAAAACCGTGCATAAAATTAATTTCAAAGTTTTCATATATTTTCCTTAAATTTTATTTTATAGCTTTATTTTAATATATTATTTGTTTTCCTGTCAATTTTTTCAATTTTTTAATGTAAACTTAAAAAATCTTGATTTTTGTAAAAATATATAAAGGCTGTTTTAAAAGCAGAATAAACGGCCTTTAAACAGCTTTTTGCGAAACGCTGCGGTTAAAATCGTACACCTGTGTGCGAACATTCCGAGGCAGTATACCGGTCCGGCTGCTGAATTAACGAAAGAACACGCAGCTTTCGCTGCGTGTTCTTTAAGGAGCGTATTAAAATGAAAAAAGTTAAAATGAATGAGGAGTAGATACATTCGTTATTACATAATTATATTAACATATGGTTTTTACAAATTCAACCGTAAAAGTAAACAAATTTTAAATGAATAGTTTGTATGTTTTTACGTTTTTACATATACAGGAACCTATGTTTGTCAAAAAAGCTTTATGCTTTTATTTTGATATATTAGTTTTGGCTTAAAAGCTTCTCTTTATCTGCCGCACTCTTTTTCCTTTTTCTTTCGGTTAAGGTATTCGTTAATACGATCCTCATCATACAAAATTAAGTCCTTATAACCGGCAAGCGCTTCGTTATGATGGCGTATTTCGTGCACAAGAACACGTCTTAACTGTTCGTAATAATATTCTCTTGACGTTATATGCCCGTAAACCTTTGCAAAGGAGCCGTAATATATTCTTATGTATTTCCCGATTGACGAGGTACAGTATTCACCAAGTATGTAAAGGTCGTCATCTACTGCCTTAGGGTGCATTTTTGCCTGCGGAAGAAGTATTATTCCCCCCGAAAGCTCCCTGTATAAATCAAGGGGAATAGTATCTGCAATTTCGTTTAGCATCTCGTTTGTTTCGTCAATGGTAAACATTTAAAGCACCGCCCTTATAGGTATCAATCCAGAAAATCTTTGAGCTTTTTGCTTCTGCTCGGATGTCTTAATTTTCTTAACGCCTTAGCTTCTATCTGTCTTATGCGTTCTCTTGTTACATTGAACTCCTTACCAACCTCTTCTAACGTGCGCGAACGTCCGTCCTCCAGACCAAAGCGCAGTCTCAGCACCTTTTCTTCTCGTTCCGTAAGGGTGTCAAGCACATTTGAAAGCTGCTCCTTGAGCATAATATGAGAAGCTGCGTCTGCCGGAGCCGGTGCGTCATCGTCCGGAATAAAGTCGCCCAGGTGGCTGTCCTCCTCCTCGCCTATAGGAGTTTCAAGCGACACGGGTTCCTGTGCAACACGCATTATTTCTCTTACCTTTTCAACCGGCATTTCAAGCTCCTCTGCAATTTCGTCTGCTGTCGGCTCGTGTCCGTTAGTATGCAGAAGCTGACTTGAAACCTTTTTAACCTTATTTATAGTTTCAACCATATGAACGGGTATTCTGATAGTTCTCGCCTGGTCTGCTATTGCTCTTGTAATAGCCTGTCTTATCCACCATGTTGCATAGGTTGAGAACTTAAAGCCCTTTGTATGGTCAAATTTTTCAACAGCCTTAATAAGACCGAGGTTGCCCTCCTGAATTAAGTCTAAAAACTGCATACCTCTGCCGAGGTAACGCTTTGCAATGCTTACCACAAGGCGCAGGTTAGCCTCAGACAAACGCTTTTTAGCGGAAACATCACCCTCAGAAATGCGTATTGCCAGCTCAATCTCCTCTTCCGGAGTAAGCAGCGGTACTCTGCCTATTTCCTTTAAATATACCTTTACAGGATCGTCTATAGAAATATTATCGGATGAATCATCGGCTACGGAAACATCATTTACGCTGATTCCTATATCCTCAAGCGGTATTTCATCGAAATCCTCTACAATTTCAACGCCTGCCGTTTCGAGCGAATCATAAAACTTTTCAAGCTGCTCCGGCTCAAAGTCAATTTCGCCAATTGCGTCCAGAATTTCTTTTGTGCTAAGCTGTCCCTTAGCCTTTCCGATATCTGTAAGCTCTTTCATTACAGTTTTTTTGTCCTGCGGAGGATTAACTGTCATAAGTACCATTTCCTTTCATTTTACAACAATTTATTTTTTTAAATTCTTCAGCTTTTCCAAATATCCCGCTATATCCTCATCATCAAGATTTTCTGCATCTTTTATGCTTAATTTATCTTTCTCTGATAATATAACGTTTATGTATTCCTTTGCCGCCTGTCTGTTAGTGCTTTCTATGTTATATTTTGCCTTGAAGCCTGCTATTACAGATATTTCCTCCGGACGGAATTGCTCAGACAAATCAGACAGTCCGAAGCTTTGCCCTGAGAGTATTTTATCTGTAACCGCCGAATATACTCTTTTATTAAAATCGGTAACAAGGCTTTCGGGCGGCAGAAGCTCCCGTATTTTTTTTGCGCTTTCGGGATTTTTTAAAATAAAGGCGATAAGAGCCTCTTCGGCCTTTGCCGCACGCAAATTAGAGCGCTTGTCCGGGTTTATTCTGTCTGCTCCTGCAGAGGTTTCGGACTGGATTTTGCGGAATTCTTTTTTTCGTTTATCTTTGCCGGATATTCTTACGTATTTATTTATCTGTGCTAAAACTGCATCCTTTTGCACACCGGTTTCATCGCTTATTTTTCCTGCGTAAATATCTCTTTCAATATTGTTTTCAAGCTCAGACAAAAGCTTTGCAGCCTGTGTAAGATATTGAACCTTCTCCTCTGTGCTTTCCATATTAAATTCCTTTTTAATTTTACCGAGTCTGTATTCAATATCGTTTCCGCTGCCGTTTAAAAGCTGCTTAAAGCGGGCATAGCCCTGCTCGCCGTTTGAGCGCAAAAACTCGTCAGGGTCCTTTGCGCCGGGAATTGTCAGAACCTTAATGAGCAAATCTGCTCCCCTTAAAATTCCTATTGCTCTTGAAGCCGCCTTCTGACCAGCCTCGTCGGCGTCGTAGCAGATTATGACCTCGTCTGCATAACGCTTCATAAGCATTGCCTGCTCCTGTGTAAGGGCTGTTCCGAGCGTTGCTACGGCATTTTCAAAGCCTGCCTGGTTAAGGGCGATTACATCCATATAACCCTCGGCAAGTATGAGCCGTCTGCCCTGCACGTTTTTTGCAAAATTTAAAGCAAAAAGGTTTGTACTTTTTTTAAACACCAAAGTATCTGAGGTGTTTAAATATTTAGGCTTACCGTCACCCATCAGCCTGCCGCCAAACGCAATAACATTGCCCCGCAAATCGATAATAGGGAACATTACCCTGTCAAAAAATCTGTCCTTTGCTTTCCCGTAGCTTGATTTTACGGCAAGATTTGCCTGAATAATCTCATTTTCTTTATATCCCAAGGATTTCAAATGCTCTGTAAGTGAATGTCCGTCAGGGGGACTGTACCCAAGCCCGAAGCGGCGTATGGTGTTTTCCGTAAGTGCTCTGCCCCTTAAATATTCAAGAGCAGGCTTACCCTGATGTGTATAAAGCTGTCGGTAATAATAGCGGCCTGCCTCTCTGTTCATTTCATAAATTCTTTTTCTGAGGTCGGAAAGCCCTGCATCAGCGGAGTTTTCCGGCATTTCCATACCGCAGCGCTGTGCAAGAAAACGCACAGCCTCTATATAATCAAGATTTTCTATCTTCATTATAAAGGAAATAACATCTCCGCCTGCTCCGCAGCCGAAGCAGTAAAAATAGCCGTCCTCAGGCACTACGTTAAACGACGGAGTCTTTTCCCCGTGAAAAGGGCAAAGACCAAACAGCTTGCTGCCGGTACGGCGAAGATTTACATAATCCGCAACAACGTCCTCAATGCTGTTGCGAAGCCTTAATTCCTGCAAAAAATCATATGGCAGCGCCATTTTTGCTCCCCTTTCTTTATATTCTTCTTTGTAGTATTAACAACTATTTTCCCCAATTCTTCGGGATAAACAATTCCTCGTAAAGTAAAATTGCATACTGGTCGCTCATACTTGCTATATAGTCGCAGACAGCTCTGTCTGCTCCCTCTTTTTCTGCAATTTCTCTTAAGTGTGCGTCAAGCTTATCGGTATTATTTAAAAAGTAATAATACAGCTTTGACACCAAGTCGGGCACCTTTTTTTCTTCTTCCTTTGCATAGGGACTTCTGTAAACGCTTTCAAACATAAATTCATGCAGTCTGTCAAAGGCATTTTTTGTTTTTTCGTCCATTTTAAGCTGATTGCCCGTACTGTTTTCTGCCAAAGACAGCACAAGGTTATTTATCCTCTTGCTTGTGCCTGTACCCAAAGCCCTGGTCAGCTCAGCGGGAATTTTGTCCTCTGTTATTACTCCTGCCCGCACCGCATCGTCAATATCGTGGTTTATGTACGCTATTCTGTCTGCAATTCTCACTACCTGTCCTTCAAGCGTTTTTGCCTGTTCCCCCCTTGTATGGCATCTTATACCGTCCTTTACTTCATAGGTGAGGTTAAGCTTTTCTATCACCTCGGTAACTCTTACGCTTTGCTCATAATGCCTGAAGCCGCAGGGCGACAGCTCGTCAAGCGCTCTTTCGCCTGCATGGCCAAACGGTGTATGACCAAGGTCGTGTCCCAAGGCAATAGCCTCTGTTAAGTCCTCGTTTAGCCTTAGCGCTCTTGCAATAGTTCTGGCAATTTGAGAAACCTCCAGTGTATGGGTGAGTCTTGTTCTGTAATGGTCTCCCTCCGGCGACAAAAAAACCTGTGTTTTATGCTTTAATCGTCTGAATGCCTTGCTGTGAATAATTCTGTCACGGTCACGCTGAAAACACGTTCTTATAGGACATTCCTCAATTTCTTTATCTCTGCCCCTGCTTTGCACTGACAGACAGGCAAATTCAGAGAGCCTTTCCTGCTCCCACTGCTGTGTACGTTCCCTGATAAGCACAAGATACACCTCCTGCTTTTCATTGTCGAAAAAAGCCTTCAATATATTATACGACAAAAGGCGCAAAATCCCTTTATTTTTTATTATAATAATTTCTAATTAATCAAATATTAGTATTAAAAGTATTTTTTGTTCAAACGCAATGTTTTATTTTGCCGGAAAATACCTTTTTGACAATGCTTTTGCCTGTATTTCTCCGCAGGTTGCCTCTGCAAGCTGTTTATTAAGAAAGCCCAGCTGCTCGGGAGCTATATGAAAGCGGATATACACGCTGTCAGTAAATTCCGTATGCTCAATTTCTCCGTCCAATTCCGGAACAAGCGACGATACCTTGCCATACTGATTGTAGCTGCAGGTAAGCTCGCAGATTTCGCACAGGCGCATTGTAATAATCTTTGCGGCTTCTACTGCAATACCTGCACCGTGAGAATACGCCCTTACAAGTCCTCCGCCGCCCAATAGTATTCCGCCGAAATAACGGGTAACTACAACAACAAGGTCTGTAAGCTCGTTTTTCTTCAGCACGTCAAGCGTTGGTATGCCGGCAGTACCCTGCGGCTCTCCGTCGTCGCTGTAGCGCATAACGCCCTCGTCCTTTATTATATATGCATACACATTATGGGTTGCATCCCAATGTATGCTCTTTTTTTCATTTATAAAATCCAAAGCCTCCTGCGAGGTTTTAACAGGCTTGCAGTACCCGATAAAGCGTGAGCGCTTTTCCGTAAACTCGCTTTGCGCCTGTTCTTTTACTGTTTTGTATTCATTTACCATAGCAATACACTTTTCCTTAATCGGTAAAAAACAGGGCGACACATAAAAACGTGCCGCCCCGAAAAAATTTCTTATTTATTTTGCATACCGTAACGCTTTTTAAATCTGTCAACACGTCCGCCGGTATCAACGAGCTTTTGCTTGCCTGTGAAGAACGGATGGCACTTGGAACAGATTTCAACGCGGATATCCTTCTTTGTTGAGCCTGTTTCTATAACATTACCGCAAGCGCAGGTAATAGTTGTCTGCTCATAATTAGGATGCATATTTTCCTGCATTTCTTTTCACCTCTTTCGCTGAAACCGTAGTAACATATGAATTTTACCACAACACAAAACAAAATGCAAGATATTTTTTAAAAAACATTTTCCAAACGGTCTGCGGCAGAAAATATTAACATTATTTTTATTGTTTTTATGCTTTGGCAATGCTATACTATATCAGTATAAATATTATTTATCAAGGTGGTTATATGGACAACTATCAAAGTGATAACATAAATGCACAGTACGGCACGCAACACAACGGCTGTTATCGGCAGTGCGGTGCACCCTCTCCGCAAAGCATACATCAGCTTGCAAAAAAAGCAGAGAAAAAAAGCTTAAGGCACGAATTTAACATTTCCGGCGGCGGCCTGCTTTTAATGTCGGGTCTGTTTTTAGCTTTATCCTTTGCCCTTTCTTCCTTTGAACTGATGATTTTTTTAAACAGCATAAAGGACTTTCAAAATACTCTTTCATATGCGATTAACGCAATAGTTTCGATTGTTGCTATGTTTGCAGGCGGATTTTTTATTTTATCCTTAAATAAAAAACGCTGCGACGATGTAATAAGCTTTAAGCCAACCGTAAGCGCCGGCACTGTTATAGCTCTTATTCCCATAGCATATATATTTTTTGAGCTTTCAAACCATCTGAGCAATTATATGCTTTTGTTTTTGCAAAATATAGGTCTTGGATTTGATTTCAGTAAAATATGGACTGATACCTACAGCGGAAACCCTATAGATAATATGTTTTATGTTCTGTTTATATCTGCTGTGCCGGCTGTTTCGGAGGAATTTATATTTCGAGGCGTAATGCTGGGAACACTCAGAAAACACGGCGACGGCTTTGCTGTTTTAGTAAGCGCTCTCACCTTTGGTATTATGCACGGCAACATTGTTCAAATTCCGTTTGCCTTTGTGGGCGGTCTTGCGCTGGGCTTTATAACAGTTTACACAAATTCAATGCTTCCGGCTATGCTTGTTCACTTTATTAATAACGCTTTTTCATGTGTAAGCGATATTGTAAATAACGAATTCGGAGAATACGCCGCAAATATATTCCGGTACGGCTTAATTATGGTTTTCTTCATATTAGCTGTTATTGCTTTTATATATTTATCGAAAAAAGACAAAAATGTTTTTGTTTTAAGGAAAGCGCCGGCAAGCCTATTAAGCTTTAAAGAAAAAATTAAATGTTACTTTTTCTCCCCTACAGTTATAATCTTCTGCGTATATATGGCGCTTGAGGCAGCTTTGACGTGCATAATGATGCTTTAGCCGAGGCACGCAGAGCCTTTCTGATTCTCACCGAAAGGAGCAGCAGGTATGGAATATGAAAAAGCTTTTATGCAGCAGGCACTTTTGCTTGCAAGGCAGGCTTACGATGACGGCGAGGTGCCTGTGGGCTGCGTTATTGTTAAGGATAATGAGATAATTGCTGTCGGCAGAAACAGACGTGAAAAAGGGAAAAACGCCCTTTACCACGCAGAAATTGAGGCGATAAATTCCGCCTGTAAGGCTCTTGGCGGCTGGCGGCTGTGGCAGTGCGATATGTATGTAACACTGGAGCCGTGCCCTATGTGCACAGGGGCAATAATCAACGCAAGAATTAAGAAGCTTGTATACGGCGCCAAGGACAGCAAGGCAGGCTCATGCGAAAGCGTAATAAATCTGTTTGACCTGCCGTATAACCACAAGCCGAGGGTTATAAGCGGAGCTATGGAGAAAGAATGTGCAGAGATTTTGAGCGACTTTTTTAAAAATTTAAGAGATAAGCGAAAAGCAAAAAACGGGGACGTGCTTGAATAATGCGTTCCCGTTTTATTTTTCAGTCTCCTCTGTCAAATCTTTTTTTCAGCTGCGAAAGCGCTTTCTTTTCTATGCGCGAAACGTATGACCTTGAGATATTAAGCCGCTTTGCTACCTCACGCTGAGTAAGCGGATTACAGCCGTTTAATCCGTAGCGCAAAATTATAACTGTCTGCTCCCTTTGCGACAGCACCTCGGTTACATATTTTTTCAGCTTTTCACTGTTTATTTGTACATCGAGATTATCTATTATATTATCTTCAACCGACATTACATCCATAAGCGTAAGAGGGTTTCCGTCTTTGTCGGAATCTATTGCTTCATTCAGGGATATATCCTGCGACAGCTTCTTTGAAGCTCTGAAATGCATAAGTACCTCATTTTCTATACAGCGTGAGGCATAGCTTGAAAGCTTTATATTTTTATCAATATCAAACGTATTTATCGCTTTGATGAGCCCTATTGTACCAATAGATACAAGGTCCTCCTGGTCGTTAATGTTAGAGTAATATTTTTTTATTATATGGGCGACAAGCCTTAAATTATGCTCAATGAGCTTATTCTTTGCATTTTTATCTCCTTTTTTCGCAAGAACAAGGTACTCACGCTCCTCCTTGGCAGAAAGCGGACGCGGAAACGTGCCGCCTGACGTAACGTGCAGAATGAAAAAAAGGAAAAAATCTCCTATACTGTTCATAAGCTCAAAAAGCATATGTATAATCGCTCCTTTGCGTGATTTTGCACCTTAAAAATCCCGTAATTTATTCTATGAGAATAAATTACGATTTTTGCAAGTCCAAACACATCAAAGAAAAATGCCTCATACGGCGTATCGCTGCGCCATACGGGGCATTTTGAATATTCTTCCCGAATTATTAAATTTTACGGTTATCTGCCGAACTCGGCAAGCTTCAGCTCCTTGTTATGCTCCTGCGCCCAATTTATAGTCCACGGACTTGTAAACAGAAGCAGAAAATTCCCCTTTAAATCCTGAATACGTTTTGTATCTGACGACAGGTCCAGTTTTTTGGGGTCTATGTCATCATTTTCTATCCATCTGATATGCTGGTACGGCAAGCCGCTCATAATAATATCGACATTATATTCGTTTTTTAGCCTGTACTCAAGCACATCAAACTGAAGAGTACCTACAACTCCGACAATAACCTCCTCCATACCTGCGCCTATTTCCTGGAAAATCTGAATTGCACCCTCCTGTGCAATCTGGCTAATGCCCTTGATAAACTGCTTTCTTTTCATTGTGTCCTTTTGGCGGACAAGGGAAAAATGCTCCGGTGCAAAGGTAGGTATGCCTTTAAACTTGAATTTTCTGTCAGGGGAACAGATTGTGTCGCCTATTGAAAAGATACCGGGGTCGAACACGCCGATAATATCTCCTGCAAAAGCCTCGTCTATTACCTCACGTTCCTGCGCCATTATCTGCTGCGGCTGAGAGAGGCGCATTTTCTTTTCGCCCTGAACGTGGTAAACCTCCATATTTTTCTCGAATTTTCCGGAGCAGATACGCATAAAGGCAATTCTGTCCCTGTGAGCCTTGTTCATATTAGCCTGTATTTTAAATACAAATGCGGAAAAGCTTTCATCAAGCGGAGAGATTTCTCCGTCCTCTGTTTGCCTTGCAAGCGGCGGAGTTGTAAGGGACAAGAACTCCTCTAAGAACGGCTCTACGCCGAAGTTTGTAAGGGCAGAACCGAAAAACACAGGGGTAAGCCTTCCGCTTTGCACCTGCTGTAAATCGAAGCTGTCGCCTGCAATATCCAAAAGCTCAACATCCTCCAAAAGCTGAGCTCTGAATGCCTCGCCTATTTCATCTGCAAGAGCTTCGTCATTAAGCGACAAGGCTTTTGACTCTACCTCCTTTTGACCGTTGTTTGCCGTAAAGGAAAGTATTTTATCTGACTTTCTGTCGTATACTCCTTTAAACTCCTTGCCGCACCCGATTGGCCAGTTCATAGGATATGTGTTTATACCAAGCACGTTCTCTATGTCCTCTAAAAGCTCAAACGGATTTTTTGCTTCTCTGTCCATTTTATTAATAAAGGTAATTATAGGTATGTTGCGTAAAAGGCAAACCTTAAACAGCTTTATTGTCTGCGCCTCTACACCTTTTGAAGCGTCTATTACCATTACTGCACTGTCTGCCGCCATAAGCGTTCTGTAGGTATCCTCCGAGAAATCCTGGTGTCCGGGGGTATCGAGAATATTAATGCAATAGCCGTTATATTTAAACTGCAAAACGGAAGAGGTTACGGAAATACCTCTTTGCTTTTCTATTTCCATCCAGTCGCTTACAGCGTGCTTTGCTGTTTTTTTGCCCTTTACCGAGCCTGCAAGATTAATTGCTCCGCCGTAAAGCAGAAGCTTTTCCGTAAGGGTTGTTTTACCTGCGTCGGGGTGAGAAATTATAGCAAAGGTTCTGCGCTTGTTAATCTCGTTTATATAGTCAGACAAATTTATTCCTCCCAGCGATAATTGCATTACTGCTTTTACTCATAGAATATTATTGTACTATTTTTACTGTTCGTTTGTCAAACGGTATACCCAATAATATTCAGAGCATAAAGAAAGCTCCAAAATATTCTTGGAGCCTTTATAGAAAAATTATTCACTTTATCCGCCTTTAAGTCTTGCAAAGCCCTCGCCGGTTATCTCTGCTGCCTCGCCAACTATTATAAATGCATTTGGGTCTATGCTGCGGACTATATCGTAGGTTTTATAAACCTCATGCCGTCTTACGGCGCATAGGAGTATTTCCGTTTCTATTCCGCTGTAACCGCCGACAGATTTTATTTTTGTAACGCCCCTTTCAAGGTCATTTAAAATACTCTTTGCAATCTCTTCATTTTGCATTGAGATTATAAACATCATTTTACCTGTGCCCAGGCTTGAGCCGTACAGGGCGGTATCTAAAACCTTTGAGGTGATAAAAATACAAACTATGGCATACAGGGGACTTTCCATATTGCGGTACACTGCCCACGCAAGCATAACTACAACAAGGTCGGCAAGCAAAATAACACGCCCGACGGAAAACGCAGGCTTTTTCTCGTTTACAATTCTTGCAATAATATCAACTCCACCCGTTGTTGCTCCCCGAATAAAAATAAGCGCCAGCCCTGCGCCCATGGTTATTCCGCCGAAAATTCCTGCAAGAAGCTTATCGCCGACATATTCAGGCATAAACGGCGCAAAAGCATCTATGGATATTGATACAGATATAGTTGCAATTATGGTCTTTATCAAAAATTTTTTACCAAGAACAACAGCGCCCCATATAAACAGCGGTATATTCAGCAGGATTGAGGTTATACCTATCGGTAGTGAAAACAGGTATTTCAGCAAAGTTGAAATACCTGTTATGCCTCCCGGAGCAATCTGATTAGGCTCAGTAAAAATATTTACGGAGGCAGCGTACAAAATACTGCCTGCAATAAGCATAAGTACATCAATCATCAGCGATTTTTTATTAATTGCCCCCATTAAAGAAAACCCCTTTTTACTTTAAAACAGCATTTCACCTTTATTCTATGCTGTCTATGTAAGAAAAAAGCTCTCTTAACCTTTCTATGTTGCCTTTTAAATATAAATATCCCCACAAAGCTTCAAAGCCGGTAGCACTGTGATAATCTGCGCCGGATGCATTTTTCGGCGGCTTGCTGTGGGCATTTCTGCCGCGCTTATATACAGCCTGCTCCTCCTGTGTAAGCTTTGGCAGGATAAGCTGTGCAAGCCTTGCCTGAAAGCTGCAGCATACAATTTTCACCTTTTCTTTATTCAGCTCTCCTGCCGGACGGTTAGCTCTTGATACTATTTTTTCACGCACCATAAGGTCAAAAACACTGTCACCCAAATAAGCAAGGGTAAGCGGACTGTAATTTGACGGGTCACAGTCTGTATTTAACAGTCTATGCATATATCTTCCCCCAAGGTTACAAATTTTACTCTACAAAATCAAAATCAAGGTCATAGATTGAAACGGTATCGCCCTCGTTTACGCCTGCTTCCCTAAGCGCATCAATAACTCCGCCGTTTATAAGCACACGCTGGAAATACTGTAAGGATTCATAATCGTCAAAATTAATACCTCGCATAATATTATAAAGCCATTTTCCCTCAACAACGTAAATTCCGTCAACAACCTTAACTGTAACGGCTTTTTTGTCGACGCTTTCAGCCTCAATAACAGGCACAGGCTCTGCCTCGTACTTGACAATAGGCGGCAGCTTGCTCAGCTTTTCAAATATTTTATTTAGCAAGTCGTCCACTCCGTAATTAATAGGCGCCATAATCGGGAAAAACTCGTAGCCCTTCTCCTCGACAAAGGCTTTAAAATCCTCTATCTGCTCGTCTGTTGCAAGGTCGCACTTATTTCCTGCCACAAGCATAGGCCGTTTTGCAAGCTCAGGGTTGAACTTTTCAAGCTCTCTGTTTATTATCTCAAAATCCTCCTTGGGATTTCTCCCCTCGCTTCCTGCAATATCCACAATATGAACAAGCAGACGGCAGCGGTCAACGTGGCGCAAAAACTGATGTCCCAGTCCTACGCCCTCGCTTGCGTCCTCTATAAGTCCGGGTATATCCGCCATAACAAAGGACGAGCCCTCGCCCATTCTTACAACGCCAAGAACAGGAGTTATGGTAGTAAAATGGTAGTCGGCTATAACCGGCTTTGCCTCGCTTACAACAGACACAAGCGTGCTTTTTCCAACATTAGGAAAGCCTACAAGCCCTACGTCTGCCAAAAGCTTAAGCTCAAGCTGAACTAAAAACTCCTCGCCCGGCATACCCGGCTTTGCAAAACGGGGAATCTGTCTTGTCGGCGTTGCAAAATGCATATTGCCCCAGCCGCCGTTGCCGCCTTTTGCAACTACAACAGGCTCTTTTCCTGATATATCAGCCATAATTCTGCCTGTTTCGGCGTCCTTGATAACTGTACCTCTCGGTACTTTTATTATAAGGTCGTCGGCTTTTCTTCCTGTTCTGCGGTCAGACCTTCCGTTTTCTCCCTTTTGCGCCGAGTATTTTCTTTTGTAGCGGAAATCTGCAAGCGTAGACAAGTTATCGTCGGCTAAAAACACTATATTTCCGCCTTTGCCGCCGTCGCCGCCGTCAGGTCCGCCTGCGGCTACATACTTTTCCCTGTGAAAGGAAACTGCTCCGTCACCGCCATCGCCTGCCTTTATACTGATTTTAGCAATATCTACAAACATAGTACCCTTCCTTTCCTTAATGAGCTACAGCTCTGCCGGCAAATCCTCAACACCGTACAGGCGCTGCACCTCCTGCAAGCCCTCTTTTATTTCTTCTCTTGAAAAATCGCATTTTTCTAAATACTCATCGTCAAGGTCGTTTAGTTGAGCATAAAAATCTATGGCTATCTCCATATATTCCATATTATACCCATTTTTTATTCGCTCAAAAAGCAAATTTTCAGCTTCATTAATTTTTCCTTGCTTTATTAAAATCTTTAAGTTTAAGTACAGCTCGCCTTCACTTGTACAGTTTCCCTGTTCATCTGCTATAACCCTGTATATTGTCGTTTCTTTATTAAAAATCACCTTTGCCAAAAAGCGGGTTATATCCTCTATCTGGCGCATCATCCAGTCGTTTTGGAACATTAATACTTTCCTTTCTCTGTTTATATCTGCATAATTTCCGGGCAGAGGCACGCTTTGCTGTCACAATTCCCTGTTGCCATAAGCACTAATTTCCAAATAAAAAGCTTTTTATACCTGCTTAAAATATGACGTTTAAAAGAAAAAGGGCGGAAATATCCCGCCCCTTACATACACATTTTAACCGCGTGAAATAACAAAATTACTGCTCGTTATATACGCTTACACGCTTACGGTTTTTGCCAACACGCTCAAAGCAAACCTTGCCGTCAATTTTAGCAAAAAGTGTGTCGTCTGAGCCTCTGCCAACATTGTTGCCCGGGTGAATATGTGTTCCGCGCTGCTTAACAAGGATATTTCCTGCAAGCACGAACTGACCGTCTGCACGCTTAACTCCGAGACGCTTTGATTCTGAATCACGACCGTTTTTTGTAGAGCCCATACCTTTTTTATGAGCGAATAACTGTATGTTAAGTTTAATCATAACTTTGACCGTTCCTTTCTTCTTCGATTAAAGGCATAATGCTTTCAAGCCTATACCTCTGTATAATTTACACTGATATAATCCGGATATTGCTCTTCAAGCAGACACAAATGCAGTTTAAGTCCCATAAGAACATCTCTGCACGTTTTTGCATCCTTTTGAAAAATCCTCAATGAAAGCTGTGCATCCTTCATAACAACCTCCGCAAAAACGTTTAACACATCTGTAACAGTGTTTGCGGTCATCTGTGCCGCTGAGCTTACCGCAGCGCATATAACGTCGCTGCCTTCCTCGGCATATCCCGAATGACCTTTTATTCTGAAACCTAAAAGGTCGCCGTTTTCCGTATTATAAAAGATAACGCTAATCATTTAATTAAAAGCCTAAAATTTCAACCTTAGTATACGGCTGTCTGTGACCGAGCTTTCTTTTGCTGGACTTTTTCGGCTTGTAGGTAGACACTGTAATTTTCTTACCCTTGCCGTTTTTCAAAACCTTGCCTGTAACCTTAGCACCCTCTACATACGGTGTGCCTACGTTAATTCCGTCCTCTGTTGACATTGCAACAACCTTAAAGTCTACTGTTGCTTCTGCTTCTGCGTCAAGCTTTTCAACGAAGATAACGTCTCCGCTTTGTACCTTGTACTGCTTTCCGCCTGTTTCGATAATTGCGTACATTTTTGTACCACCTTTTTATTAAGACTCGCTATTATTGTTCCGCTTTACCTTGGAACCTCGGGCGGAGAAAACTCTCACTTTTGTAAGCCCGTAATATGCGGCTATATCATTTTATCATAAGGCTTTGGGCGTGTCAATATGTTTTTAGGGGAATTTCGGAGTGAAAGGAAAAAATCAAAGCAACACAACCTGTATTAAAGTGAGCATCACATATCCCTCTTAATACGGTCGAGCGCGCCCTTTTCTATGCGTGATACCTGCGCCTGTGAAATACCAATCTCGTTTGCAACCTCCATTTGAGTTTTCCCCTTGAAAAAGCGCAGGGACAGTATTTTTTTCTCTCTGTTCGACAACGCGGCGATTGCCTCCTTCAGGGCTATTTCATCAAGCCATGTTCTGTCATCGTTTTTATCCCCTACCTGGTCCATTACGAAAATTGTATCGTTTCCGTCAGAAAATACAGGCTCATAAAGCGACACCGGCTCAACTATCGCTTCAAGTGCAAGCACCACGTTTTCCTTTGGAATTTCAAGCACCTTTGCAATTTCCTCAACTGACGGTTCTCTGTTGTTCTTTGCCGTAAGCTCCTCTTTTACCTGCATCGCCTTGTATGCCGTATCACGCATACTACGGCTTACTCTTATGGAATTGTTATCTCTTAAATACCGTCTTACCTCGCCTATTATCATCGGCACACCGTATGTGCTGAAGCGCACGTCAAGCGTGCAGTCAAAATTATCTATCGCCTTTATAAGCCCGATACAACCGACCTGAAAAAGGTCATCAGGGTTTTCACCTCTGTTTGTAAAGCGCTGTATTACGCTTAACACAAGGCGCAGATTCCCGTTTATCATCTTTTCTCTTGCTTCTTTTCTCTGCTTTGGCGTTCCGGTTTTTATTATGTTCAGCAGTTCTCTTTTTTCACTTTCCTTTAATACCTTCAGCTTTGAAGTATTTACTCCGCATATTTCAACCTTATTATACTGCATAAATATCCCCCTTGAAAGTGGCTGTACAAGAAGTATTGCCTCAATCAAGGGGGATAATACATATTTAATTTTTAAGCTTTTATGGCCTTTTTATTATTCCGGAAGGCTTAAATCCTTATCAGGCGCATAGTCGGACATATCCGAAAGCTTCTTTTGTATCTGTCTTGTTCTTACTCCCACCAGTCTGTCAAGCTCTTTATTCGCCTGGTCAAGCCTTTGCTGAGTAAGGGATAGCACGCTTGAAAATTTATCGAATTCTGTTTTTACTTCTCCCAAAAGTGTAAATACCTGTGCGCTTCTTTTTTGCACCGTAAGTGTTTTAAAGCCCATTTGCAGGCTGTTTAAAAGCGCCGCCATGGTGCTGGGTCCTGCAATATTCACCTTATATTCACGCTGTAAAAGCTCCACCATACCGCCGTTTACCGCCTGTGCATACAAGCCCTCAAACGGCAAAAACATAATTGCAAAATCTGTAGTATTCGGGGGATCTATGTACTTATCCCTTATATCCTTTGCCTCCTGCTTCAAGGTGGCTGCAAGTGATTTTTCAGCCTCTTCTATCTGTTTTTTATCGCCGCTTTCGTAAGCGTTTAAGACAGCAGCGTAGGTATCTCCCGGAAATTTCGAGTCTATTGGAAGATAGATAAAGCCTCCGTCATCGCCCGGCAGCTTTACAGCAAATTCAACATAACACTTGCTTCCTTTTTTTGTAACAGCGTTTTCCTCGTACTGACCGGGCGAGAGAATTTCTTTTAATATTGCAGAAAGCTGAATTTCTCCCAGCACACCCCTGGTCTTTACATTTGACAAAACCCTTTTAAGGTCTCCTACGCCGTTTGCCAGGCTTTGCATTTCGCCGAGTCCCTTGTACACTTGCTCAAGCCTTTCGTTTACAAGCGCAAAGGACCTGGACATTTTATCCTCCAGCGTTTTTTGCAGCTTTTCGTCAACGGTATCACGCATTTTTTCAAGCTGTGTGTTATTATCCTGCTGAATATACATCAGCCGCTTTTCTACCGACAGACGTATGTTTTCAAGCTTCTGTTCATTTTCAAGTGAAAGAGTTTTTATTCTCTCCTCCATTTGCGAAAGCTTATGCTGCTGATGCAAATCTGAGCTTTTTATATTCTCCGAAAGCACCTCTCCCAGATTCATCACGGTATTCTGCGTAACTGAAGAAAACTCCTGTCTTAAAAGGCTGTTTGAGCTTTCTATGCTTTTCTTTATCTCGTCATTTGACGCTCCGTCCTTTCTTTTGTTTGACGTAACAATAAGATAAACAAGCAGAGCAATACACAATACAAGTAAAAATAAAACGGCAATCAACATTCCATCCATATCGGCACCTCTTTTGTAAACATTTGTTCTAATTATATAATCGTTTAACAAAAGTGTCAAATAAATGTTCGGTTTAACCGTTTTATTTTTTATTTAATCTTATGTAATGCGCTTTACCCGAATACCGTTTCCGTTACCTTATCGGCATCAAGTGGCGAATATAAAAATCTGTCCATATGACTGCCTGTGAAAAAATATTCAGGGTGCGACGGCTTGTAGGAATATTCAAAGGTGTCTATTATAATAAGCTTAATCTTCATTCTTTGGGGTATAATATTCTTGATAAACACGCTCGCCTGCTGCCCCGCCTTAATTCCCTCCTTAGCCTCTGCAAGCCCGGCAAGGTTCGGCGTAAGCTCAACAAACGCACCGTAATCCTCCACACTTCTTATTATTCCGGCAACCGTTTCGCCTGCCTTAAATTTATTTGCGTTTTCCTCCCATGTTCCTAAAAGCTCTTTATGAGTAAGACTTATTCTTCCGTTGTCTATGCTTTTAATAATTGCTTTTATATCCATTCCTACCGTAAAACGCTCGCCGGGGTGTTCAATTCTGGAAACAGATATAGTATCAATAGGCATAAGCGCAACTACTCCGCAGCCAATATCTGCAAATGCCCCGAAGTTTTCAAGATGTGTTATTCTTGCGTTAATTACGTCGCCGCATCGAAGTGTGTTTATGTACTGCTCCATACACATACACTGCGCTTCTCTTCTTGACAGCAGTGCAATACGCTCGCCGTTTTCGTCCTCTTCAAAGCCTGTAACGGTAAAACACACCGGACGGTTCACACGCGAAATTACGGCAATATCTCTAACTGTTCCCTCCTTTATTCCTATTGCGCCTTCCTCTCGGGGAATTTTACCCTTCATACAGCCTAAATCAACAATAAGATTATGTCCGGAATCGCACACAAGCGCCCTTGCTTCTAAAATTATTTTTTCTGCACACGCCTCGGAAATATGCGATGGTGATTTCAGATAATATTGATTTTCAGCTGTAGGGAGAGTTCTTCCCTCCGGATAATATTCTAGCATTTTATTTCCTCCCATATTATCAAGACGGTTTAAGGTCCTGCATACCGTCCTTTCATTTTGCAGCTAAAGTATTATATGTAGTATTCTGCGGATAATATGACATTGCAGATAAAAAACCATACCGCAAAAGCAAATATGAACAACAATTACTTGCAATGACGGCTTTTTTATAATACAATAAAATTACTTTTATGATATGAAAGGAATGTAATAAAAAATGAAGATTAACCGTAAAATTATAAGCGCAGCTTTAATGTGCGCAATGATACCCGGCATGCTTGCTTTAAGCGCCTGCTCTGAAAATACAACAAGCAGCTCCTCAGAAACTACTCCCTCAACCTCAAGCAATCAGCCTGCCGTTTCCGGCGACTCTTTGCTGAGTGTTCCTGCCGGAAGCTACGGCAAGGACGCAGGCTATCAGCTTGATATGCCGAAGTCAGGCGAAGAGGTTGCGATTATGCATACAAATATGGGCGATATCTGCCTGAGATTTTTCCCGGAGGAAGCACCGAAAACAGTTGAAAACTTTATTACCCACGCAAAAGAAGGATACTATGACGGACTTATATTCCACAGAGTAATAAACAACTTTATGATACAGGGCGGCGACCCCAACGGCAACGGAACAGGCGGAGAAAGCATATGGGGCAGCGCCTTTGAGGATGAGTTCAGCGAAAATCTGCTTAATCTGCGCGGCTCTGTTGCAATGGCTAACAGCGGTGCAAACACAAACGGAAGCCAGTTCTTTATTAACCAGGCAAAAGCTGAAAACTTCGATTGGAGTAATACGGAACAGTCTTGGGCACAGATAAAATCTATGTATGAACAAACTGATGACAAGGCGTCTTTTCTGCAGAATTACCCATACAACTATCTTTATGACGCAGACCTGGCAAGCGACAATGTTAAGAAGCTCTACAAAGAAAACGGCGGCAACAATACGCTTGACGGCGCATATAACCTAGCAGGCAGAGGCCACACGGTATTTGCACAGGTTTATGAGGGAATGGAAATTGTTGACAATATTGCAGCTGTTGAAACAGACACAAGCAATAAGCCTGTAACAGATGTAGTTATTGAAAGCGTTGAAATAAAAACCTTTGCGTGATGATTTTTAATACTGTTTTACAAATGAATAATAACATATAACCTTGTTAAAATATAAAAGAACGGAGTGAATATTATGGCTAAAATTTTACACCCGACAGCATATGAGCTTGAAAATATTATGCAGGACAACAGCATTGTTGTTGTTGATTTCTGGGCCGACTGGTGCGGACCATGCAAGATGCTTGCTCCTGTTTTTGAGCAGCTTGCCGACGAATACAGCGGAGATATAAAATTTGTAAAAATAAATGTTGACGAAGAAAGCGACCTTGCCTCTAAATGCGGCGTTATGAGTATTCCGACAGTTATCTTTTACAAAAACGGCATTGAAGAAAACAGGGAAATAGGTTTTAAGCCGCTTGACTTTTATAAGGCTATTCTTGACAGTCTGTGCTGAAATGAATCCCTCTGACATACTGCGCCTGCCAACTCGATTTCTCCTGTTAAAAGTAGGGAAGCATACTGCGCTAAATTCCGATTTACCGTGTGATTCAAATTGATAATCAAAAATAAATGGGTACAATCTGATTTTTTCGGATTGTACCCTTTTTATTATACTCTCTGTTACTCCTCAACGCCTATTTCGTATGTTTTAGCTATATCTTCAATACATACATAATCTGCGGTCAGTATAAAAAAATCATCGTCTTTTTTTATGTTAGTTTTTTTACTTTCTATCTCTGCTTTCTGCAAATTAAAAGCCTCATAAAGCGCAAGCTGTTTTTCCGCAAGACTCTGTGCCTGTTTTTCACTTCTTGTTTTTTGAGCTATTTTATACTCATACCAATTTTCGGTGAACATATTTACAGGCAGTCCGTTGCCGTTAATTGTTATATTTTTTAAATTTGCCTGACGAACATAATCTTCACTCGGAACAAAGCGTAAGTCTGCCGGTATTCTTATGCCGAAAATTCTGTATTCACTTCTCGACATTAATTCACCGGTGGGAAGCTTCAGCTCCTCTTTAAACGGTATTTTCACGTTAAATATATGATTTACCCTTGCATATACCTTTGCCTCGCTGTGTACAAGGCTTGCCTTGTTTTCAGCATTTACAATCACTCCGCTTACAAGCAGCTGCCCTTTAACTACACCGTCGCCGCTTTTTACTGCTGCTGTGCCCTTTGATATATCCATACGCACAATCTGTCCGTCTGTGCGCGCCTTTATATTGCCGGGAGTCGGCTGATTAGATACATCAGGCGGAGTATAGCTTTCCGACAGCTCAACATATGCTGTAACGCCCTTTACATTTACAGACATCCACCCTACGTTTTTAAGCGAAAGCGTTGCTTCTCTTACAATCTTTTTCATATCAAGTCCTTTATAATAGGCTCCGCTTGCAAGTCCTTGCTCCTTCAACGCTGTACGCACCTGTGTTTCTCCAAGTGCGTTAAGACCTGAAATTTCCACATTCCATATAAACTGCGACAGCGCTGTTATTATAACGAAGAATAAAATCAGTCCTGCCAAAAGTCCTTTTCTGTCACGGTTTTTTATAAGAATAAAAGGAAGTCCGCTTTTTTTTAGAAGGTGAAGCCGCACTCCCGACTTTTTTGCAATACTTCTTAGCTCCTTATAGTACGGCGCAGACACCTTTGCAGTGAGTCTGCCCTTTTCTCCGACAGGTTCCCACATTGGAATATCCGCCCTGAGCATAAGATTTAAAAAGCGTTCCGGGAAGCCGCCTACTGCCTCAAAATACACAAATCCTCTGAGCCATCTTAAAAACCTAAGAACAAGCAAATACGCTCACCTCAATTTATAAATTCCAGCGACAATATATATCCCTCAACTATAAGCCCTGTTGCAGACAGGCATTTTATGTTAAGTCCCCTGCCGGTAAAGGATACCACCATATTACCTGTGTTTATTCTTATTATTTCGGGGGCATATTCCAAAATCCCCTTACAGCCCTCTACCAAAGCTTCTCTGTTGCTTTTAAATTCAATATAAGGGGCTTGTGGTATTATTCGCTGTGTAGTATCCTTTATGCTCTGCTTAGAGATTCCCCAACCGCCTGCTTTACGCTTATCCAAACAAACCACCACTCTTTACTGCTGTGCATAATAATAAGCAGTGCACACATACACATTATTATCTTACTTTTTAAATTATGCTTTGGCGGTGATACTTATGACAACAGGCGCACTTGAGGGGCTTATGTTTTGCGGCAATATACTTATCCCTTCGCTGTTTCCGTTTATGGTGCTGTCATCTTTTTTGGTATACAGCGGAGCGTCAAAGGCTGTTTCGGGAATTTTTGAAGCTGCAACAAAAAAAGTATTTAAGCTTCCCGGTTCTGCCGGTGCCACTGTGCTTTTAAGTATGACAGGCGGCTACCCCGTAGGCGCAAGAGGGATAAAAAGCTTGCTTGATGAAAAGCTGATAACACGGGAGCAGGCATGCCGTATGCTTTATTTTTGCGTGGGCGGTGGCCCGGCGTTTGTTATATTTGCAGTTGGTCAGTCGCTTCTTAATTCGGTTTATTACGGAATTGTCCTTTTAATTGTACAGATGATTTCACAGCTTATTATAGGAATAGCTGTCGGTGCAAAGCATAAAGCAAAGTGCAGTAATCAGAAAAAAGCCAAGATACTGAATACCGAAAAAATATATATTTCCGACGCTCTTGTAAAGGCGTGCGGAGATGCCGTAAGCGGTATGCTTAATTTATGCGGTATGGTTGTACTTTTTTCTGCCGCAATCGGAATATTGCAGGATTTAAGAATTGAGCAGTATTTTGAAAATGCACTGACCTTTTCCGGTATAGACAGAAGCATTGCAAAAAGCATTTTGCCATGCCTTTTGGAGGTAACGGGCGGCTGTAACACAGCGTGCGCTTCCAATGCACCGTTGGAGCTTATAGCCTTTGCAATAGGCTTCGGCGGATTTTGCGTTCATATGCAGGTTTACTGCGCTGTCGGAAACATTGGACTTAATAAAAAAATTTTTACGCTTTGCCGCTTTATTCAGGGAATTTTGTGCGCCTTATTTACACATATTATTCTTAAAATATATAACCCAAGTCCTGCAAGCGAGGTCTTTTCTAATGTAAGCAGCGTTAGCAGCAATGGATTATCAGTTAATTTTTTTGCAAGCATTGCCCTTATTGTCACAAGCATTTGTTTTTTGCTTAGCGTTAATCTGACAAAGAAAAAAGATAATGCATATAATATAAGATAACAATAGAAAAGGGTGGTTTTTATATGTGTGGTATTGCCGGTTGGCTTGACAGATATGTAGATTTAAGCGAAAAAAGAAGTACAATAGAGCGTATGTCTGCATGCCTTGCAAACAGAGGACCTGATGAAGACGGAGTGTTTTTAAGTCCTCAGGACGGAGTATGCCTTATTCACCGCAGGCTTACCGTTATTGACCCCGAGGGCGGCGTACAGCCCATGTCTGCAAGCTTTGGCGGAGCTGTGTACACAATAGTATATAACGGAGAGCTGTACAATACTTCGGACTTAAGAGAGGAGCTTAAAATACGCGGCTTTAAATTCAACGGACACAGCGACACAGAGGTGCTGTTAAAAAGCTATATTTGCTGGGGAGAAAAATGTTTAGACAGGCTGAACGGTATATTTGCCTTTGCAATATGGAACAGCAGTAAAAAAACGTTGTTTATGGCAAGGGACAAGGTGGGAGTTAAGCCGTTTTTCTATTTTGAATATAAAGGCGGATTAATATTCGGCTCAGAAATTAAGGCGTTGCTTGAAAACCCAAAGATAAAGCCTGAAATTGATGAAAACGGTCTTAATGAGATATTCTTTATCGGCCCCGGCAGAACAGGCGGAATTACTCCGTTTAAAAACATTAAGGAGCTAAGACCGGGTGAATACGGCATATATAAAAACGGCATTTTAAGGATAAAAACATATTTTAAGCTTACTGCAAAAAGACACACAGACAGCAAAGCCGAAACAATAGAAAAGACAAGATATTTATTGCAGGACGCTATTACAAGACAGCTTGTTTCCGACGTACCGCTTTGTTGTTTTCTCTCCGGAGGGCTGGATTCAAGCATAATATGCAAAACTGCCGCAGATTACTATAACGCTGAAAGCAAGGGAGCATTGCACACATATTCGGTAGACTATAAGGATAATGCAAAATATTTTCAGAAAAGCCTGTTCCAGCCGAATTCAGACAATGAGTATATCTCGCTTATGAGCGATTTTATCGGTTCAAAGCATACGGAGGTTATAATTGACAACGAAAAGCTTTATTACGCTTTGCTGCCTGCTGTAGACGCCCGCGACCTGCCTGCTATGACAGATGTAGACTCCTCTCTTCTTCTGTTTTGCAAGGAGGTTAAGAGGAATTACACCGTTTCACTGTCCGGAGAATGTGCAGATGAGCTGTTCGGCGGCTACCCATGGTACCATAACAAGGACATTCTTTTCGAGGATTGCTTTCCCTGGTCGAGAAGCCTTGAAATAAGGCGCAGCATACTTAAAAAGGGTATGCTTAAAAACGGCGAGGAATATGTGCGTGCACGCTATAAGGAAACTGTGGACGCTACCGATTATCTCGACAGTGACAGCCGTATGGAGCGAAGAATGAGAGAAATGTTCCGGCTTAACTTCTATTGGTTTATGCAGGGACTGCTCGACCGCAAGGACAGAATGTCTATGTACAGCGGCTTAGAGGTTAGAGTGCCGTTTTGCGATTATCGTCTTGTTGAATATGCATACAATATGCCGTGGAGCTTAAAGGCATTAAACGGCAGAGAGAAGGGTATTCTGCGTGCCGCAATGGACGGTATTCTCCCCGATGAAATTGTGTGGAGAAAGAAAAGTCCGTACCCCAAAACGCATAACCCCGAATATTTTAAGCTTGTATGTAAGGGAGCAAAGGCGGTGCTTGATGACAAAAGCTCTCCGCTTTATGAGCTGCTTGACAGGCAGGGTGTTGAGGAAATTATAAATAATCCCGAAGGCATTTCCTCGCCGTGGTATGGTCAGCTTATGAGAGCGCCGCAGATTTTGGCATACATTATTGAAATTGATTATTGGTTTAAGAAGTACGGCGTGGGCATAACAGGGATATAAAGCGTAGCGAATAATTACATTGTGTACTTTTCGCTTAACGCACTGTTTTCTTTGCCAGAAAAACAAGCACGCCGGAAAACGGAAGCAGTATTACCGTTGAAAGAAGATTGAAAAGCGTGTGAATTACAGTTATGTCCAGCATATTAACTGCATTTTGCAAAAACGAAAAGTCAAAAATAACGTCTGCCCCGTAAAAGGCGGCAAGCAAAAACAGAGAACCGATTAAATTAAAGTACAGGTGAACAAATGCCGTTGCTCTGGCGTTTTTGTCACAGCCTGCCGACGATATGAGCGCTGTTACGCAGGTACCTATATTTTGCCCGGCAACAAGCGGAATTGCGGCTGAAAACGGTATTACACCTGTAACGGACAGCGCCTGCATTACTCCGACAGCGGCGGAGGAGCTTTGAAGCACCGCCGTTGTCGCTGTGCCGAACAGCAAACCCAAAAACGGATTTGAGCAGAAGCTTATAAATTCGCTGTGAATAAATATATCCCGAAACGGATATAGTCCGTTTGTCATTAAATACATTCCTGATAAAAACAGAGCAAGTCCCAAAAAAACGCTTGCTTTATCTGCTTTCTTTAAAATTGTAAGTGTAAAATAAACAGCAAAGCAGACTATGCTTATTATTATAATTACGGGAACAGGCAGGCTTATGTCTGCGCTTGTTATTGCTATTATCCACGATGTTACAGTTGTACCTATGTTTGCGCCCATTATCACCCCGACAGTTTCTTTAAGCGTTAAAATACCCGTCTGTGCAAGTCCTACAAGCAATACGGTAACGGCAGAGCTTGACTGAACGACCGCCGTTACTGCTGCACCAAGCAGAACACCCCTTACCTTATTTTTTGCTGTCTTTGACAAAATCTGTTTCAGTCTGCCTTGTGAAAAGCAGCCAAGTCCCCTGCACATAATTTTCATACCAATTAAAAAAACGGCAAGTCCCAAAGCTGCAAGCAAAACATAAAGAAAAATCATCATTTTAAATTATCCTTCCACCTTACTTCTTCAGATAATTTATATGATGATTTTTTTAGATTAATTACTCTATTCTGTTCTTCTCTTTTAATCCTCCTGTGTCCTCGTCTGTAACATTGTCGCTCCACATACCAGTCTTATCCTGCTGCGCCTTTTGCTGTGCCAGCTTAAGCAGACGGCTGTATTTTACATTCGGCTTATATTCCTTTGCTTCTGCATAGCCGTTTTGCACCAAATTGAGATTAAGCATTTCGTCGTCAAGGTATACATACGCAAGCATTCTGTCGTATCGGTCGTACTGCTCCTCGTCAAACTCAAGGCTTACACTTTTGCCCTCCAGCAAATTCTTTACATAGCCTGAGGCAATTTCGCCGTATTTACAGTTTTTCTCTTTTGTCGGACTTACGCTTTCCGGGGCGTCTACACCAATAAGCCTTACTCTTGTATCCTCTGCGTTATAGTCTATTATTATTGTGTCACCGTCTACCACCCTTATAACCTCGTATAAATCTTCATTTTCCGGCGACGGACCGGGGTTATCAAGATTAAACTGAGCATTACAGGACGAGAATGTAAGCAAAACAAAAATAATAGCTGTAAAAAGCGCCGCCGCTTTAGTTCTTTTCATTTCCCATTTCCTCTCATTTTTAAAATTACAATACGGTTATCTTTTTTAGTAAGATAAATCAGGATTTAGCGTAGTAGCATTTCCTCTTTTTAGCACTGACTTTCTTCTAAGGAATCCCCCTGTCAGCCTTTGGCTGACATCCCCTTTAGGACAAGGGGGACTGCAATTTCTATCAAAATGTTTTAGTGCGTTAAATCCAGATTTGCTCTGCAATATAAATTTACAGTTTATTCAAAGGAATAATCAGGAACAACAATATTTATAAAATCCTCAAGCCTGTTTACCTTATAATCACAAAGTGGGTTCGGAAGCTTTACAATATCCTTTGGGTCAAACAAACAGGTTGCAATACCTGCGTTTTTTCCGCCCTGCATATCGGAGGTAAGGGAATCCCCAAGAATGATAACATCGCTTTTATCGCTTATTTTAAGCGTATTGAAAATATAGTCAAAATACTCCTTATGCGGCTTTTGCAGGCCGATGGTATCTGAAATAAACAAGCCGTCTATATACGGCGCAAGTCCGCTTTTTGCTAGGCGGCCCTTCTGCGTTTTTTCAAGTCCGTTTGTGGCAATATAGACCTTGCAAATTTTATGGAGCTTCTCGCAAAGCTCAAGAGCTCCGTTTACGGTAAATCCGCACGAGGAAAGATAACCCATATATGTTTTGTTTACGCTTTCTATATCAACTCCGCTTACGCCTATTATGCTGAAAAAGCTTTCAAAGCGCTCAACCTTAAGACGCTCCTTGTCAACCTCTTTGCGTTCAAACTTCTTCCACATTTTCAAATTTTCTTTGCTGTATATATCGTTAATTTCTCTGCTCCAAGGTAAATTAAACTCTTTTAGCGTGTGCTTAAGCGAATATTCCTGCCCCTTTGAAAAATCAAAAATCGTTTCGTCAGCGTCTAAAAGAACAGTGCCGAATTTAGGCTTTAAATCACTCAAAAATCTCACCTTTTTCGTTATACAGCTCAAGCCTTGTCACATCTGCAAAAAGCTCTGTACCGTATTTATTCTCTACTGCTTTTATAAGCAACGACGGGTTTGTATTGTTTACGCTTCCGGCAGGCAGAGTTAATTTTACAAGCGCACTATCGTCCTTTATCTGTGACGAAAATTTTATTACAGACGGCTTTATATCAATTTGCTTTATTCCCGATTTCGTCTTTTTTTCAATCAATATCTGCTCCTGATTTACCGTACAGTTTACCATGTTGATTATTTCCTCCGGCGAGAAATCATCGGAGGAAAGCAAAATCTCAAAGTCAGCAAAGGCTATTTTACCCGGCTTCATTATAGGCTCAGTTACTGCAAATACACGAATACCGTCAGGAAGTGCGTTGTTAAAGCCGTCTATAATGCTTTTAAACGAAACATCTTTGACAAGGCGCATATCCATACTTTCCTTTACTCCGCGAAAACCAAGCGAAAGCGGAAGCGCAAAGGTGAGAAACGGGTGTGGATTAAAGCCCTCTGTATACCAAATTGGTATTTTTGACTTCTGCACAGCTCTTAGCATTACTCTGTTTAAATCAAGGTGAGAAATATACCGTGTTACTCCGTCCTTTTTAAACCATACTCTTACGTTTTTCAACGCATACTCCCCCTTTCCACTGCGCCGCACCGCAGTTTGCACAGTCAAGGCGACAGTTCTTTGTTGTTTGTGCGCTGTAAGCTTTTTTACATTCTTCAATTAAAAAGCTCTTTTTTACGCCGTAGTCTATATGATCCCACGGAAGAACCTCGTCAAAGCCTCTTTTTCTGTTTGCATAAAATGCAGGGTCTACACCGCACTGCTCAAAAATACTCATCCATTTTTCAAAATCAAAGCAATCGTTCCAGCCGTCAAAATGCATACCGCACTGCGCCGCCTTTTCCAGCACCTTGCATAGCTTTCTGTCTCCCCTTGCAAAAACAGCCTCTAAAAAGCTTGTTGATGAATCATGATAATTATAATTAATTTTCTTTGTGGTAATACTTTGCTTTAAATGCTCCTGCTTATCCATAAGCATCTGTTTTGTGTTTTGCGGCTCCCACTGAAACGGCGTAAACGGCTTTGGCACAAAGCTTGAAGCGCTTATTGTTACCTTTACGCCTTTACCCTTTGCTCTGCCGGGGGTGTTATAATATACGTTTACTACCTTTTGACCGAGAGAAGCAATCTCGGCTACATCGTCCATAGTTTCTGTCGGTAAGCCTATCATAAAGTAAAGCTTAACGGTTGTCCATCCGCCGCTGAATGCAACGGCGCAGGTATTCAGAAGCTCCTGTTCCTCCACATTTTTATTTATTGCATTTCTAAGCCGCTGGCTTCCTGCCTCCGGAGCAAAGGTCAGTCCGCTTTTTCGCACTGTTTTTAGCTTTGACATTATTTCATCGGAGAAGCCGTCAACACGGAGTGACGGCAGAGAAAGACTTACTCTTTCCTCCTGCGACCAGCCTGTAAGCTTAGTTAAAAGCTCTTCTATCCTTGTATAATCGCTGGAGCTTAATGAGGAAAGCGATACCTCGTCATAGCCTGTTCCGCCGCAAAGGGTATGGCATTGGCGGTCGATAGTTTCCGGTGATTTTTCTCTTACCGGACGGTACAAAAAACCTGCCTGGCAAAAGCGGCAACCTCTTATGCAGCCTCTGAAAATTTCGCTTACCGCCCTGTCGTGTACTATTTCAATCATAGGAACAACAAAATTTTCGGGATAATACAGGCTGTCCAAATCCATAATAAGACGTTTTTTTATTGTTTTCGGGGCATTCTCCTTGGGAGTAATGCTCTTGACCGTTCCGTCCACATTGTAAGCAACATCATAAAGAGACGGCACATATACGCCCTGTATCTGTGCGGCTCTTACTAAAAACTCGTGCTTTGTTGCGTTTTCCTTTTTGCACTGTTTATACAGATTAATTACCTCAAGGTCTACCTCTTCGCCCTCACCTATAAAGAAAAGGTCTACAAATTCAGCCATAGGCTCAGGATTGCATGCACACGGGCCGCCTGCAACCACAATATTAAAAAGCTCCGTTCTGTCGGCTGATTTCAGCGGTATTCCTGCAAGGCTTAACATATTCAGCACGTTTGTATAGCTAAGCTCATATTGAAGTGTAAAACCGATAAAGTCAAATTCGCTTACTGCATCTCCGCTTTCAAGAGCAAAAAGAGGAATATTGTTTTTTCTCATCTGCTCTTCCATATCTATCCAGGGCGCAAATACACGCTCGCACCATATATCCGGCTCGTTATTAAACTGACTGTAAAGTATTTTCATACCAAGGTGCGACATTCCCACCTCGTAAACATCGGGAAAACAAAACGCAAAGCGCACGCTTACGTCTTTTTTATTTTTTATAACGCTGTTAAGCTCGCCGCCGACATATCTGCCCGGCTTTTGCACCTTTAACAGCAGTTTTTCTACTTCCTTTTTAATCATTTTATTATATCCTTTCAGAATTTACATAGGGAGTATTCTGCTAAACAGCCTATACTAATCTCCTGTTGAAAAGACGAGAATTCCCATGGCAGATTTTGCGTCGAACAAGTTACATACCGCAGAAAGGCTGCCGCCTTTTTGCAAGACCGTTACACAGTCCGCCGCAAAATAAGCGGAGAAGATTTCGTCAATTTAGTCAGAGAAATCAGGGAAACACTGATTAAATCGTTTATTCATATTGCGCCGCCAGATTTTTCGTAAGGTTCACAAATAAGCCGCAGTTATGCTGAAGCATTGCGAGGATTTTTGGGGGCAGGCTGACGGAAAATATGCAAGCAAGATGCGCAAACAGCTTTCAAAGTGATTTGTTCTGTGTTTCCTTAGTATTAAACCTCTTTAATAATATAATACTCATTAAATAACAGCTTGTAAACAGCAAAGTGAAATTATACTTTGATTTAAGCAAAATAATAAAACCGATTACAGCTAACGGCAGCAGGAATAAAAAGGAGATTACCTCCAGAATTTTCTCCGCTTTATCTGCATCAACTACCCTTTGCAGAAACAAAAAAACTGCGCAGCCGCCGTCCAGAGATTCTACCGGCAGAAGATTAAACATTGCCAAAAAGAGGTTTGAGCCTGAAAAATGCAGAAGCTCTCTTATGTCAGTCAGACAAAAAAGCCCGTATGCGGCTGATGAAAAAATTAAGTTTACAGCCGCACCGGACAGTATAACAAAAAGCTCGCTTTTAAAGCTTCTTTTGTATTTACAGTTATCTTGAATGTTTATATCGAACAACGTAAGCTTTACACAGCACGGCTTAGTTTTCAGCAGATACATAGCGGCAATATGTCCCAGCTCGTGTAAGACTGCCGAAACACAGCATATTGCGCTTATTCCCGATTTATCTACAATGAACACAATGCAAAGAGCGCACAAAAGAGGAAAGCTTAATGAAATTTTACAACCGAACAGTCTAAAGCTCATCAAAAAAAGCTTCCCGTTTGAGTAATGATAATTGATGAATTAATGTTTTCCTCATACCAGCTTTGAAGCTGCACATACAAATCAGGCGCAAGCCCCTTTATTGCAAAAAAGGCAATTGCCGCAAGTATGCAGATTATAAGCTGAAGCTTTATTATTCTCTGCGTACCGCCAAGCGGCTGTTTAACCTTTACTTTCCTTATCTTGTTTTCCTGCTCAGGTTCAAAGTAATTCTCATTGTCATACTCATCGGTGCTTTCATCATAAGGGCTGTTTTCTCTGTATGCTTCACGCTGAATGCGCTCTCTTCCCGGCGGCTCACGTCTTGCAGGCTTTGCCCTTACCGACGACGTAGTCTGCCAGCTTTCGTCATACTCAATATTGTCATATCTTTCAGTGTTCATAATATCACTTCCAAAATGCTGATAGTAATATTATGCTGAAGCTTATCTAAAAAGACCCGTTTTGGGACATCTTGCAGACCTTTCAGTTACGCTGCCTTATAAAAAGCTTAATCGGACGCTGAATCATTTACAGCAACGGGCAATGTGCCTGAAAGCCTTTTTAAATCCGTCCTTAAAAGCTGAATAAATATTACTATTGCCAGCACTAATGATACTGCTTCTGAAATAGGAAATGCAAGCCATACCTCGTCAAGACCGATAAAAGAGAGCAGATATGCCGCAGGCAGTAATATTACAAGCTGACGCATAAAGGAAATGAACATACTTCTGATGCCCTTGCCAATAGCCTGAAACATTGATGTAATCATAATTCCGATTGCCGCAGGTATGAAGTTAAGACTAATTATTCTAAGCGCTTTCTCGCCTATTTTAAGCATTTCATCTGTTGCGCTGAACAGCTTTAAAAGCTCTCCGGGGAAAAGCATAAATACTGCCGTTCCAACCGCCATTATCACTGCTGCAATAAGAGTTCCGTATTTAAGTGCAGAAAGCAGCCTTTTTTTATTTTTTGCTCCGTAGTTATAGCCCATAATAGGCATTACGCCATGTGTAAGACCGAACACCGGCATAAAAATAAGGGACTGAAGCTTGTAGTATACACCGAGAACAGAAACGGCTGTATTGGAAAATACAATTAAAATTGCATTCATACCAAGCAGCATAACAGAGCATATAGACTGCATAATTATTGATGGCACACCGACAGCATATATGTTTTTTATTGTTTTTCCGCTTAATTTAAAGCCTTTAAAGTGTACCTTAACATCCTGCTTAGTTTTAAAAATTACTATAACGGCAAAAATCATAGATACTATTTGACCTATAACGGTTGCAACTGCCGCACCCAGCACGCCGAGCTTCGGGAAAAATCCGATGCCGAAAATAAACATAGGATCCAGAATTATATTCGTTACTGCACCCGACAGCATAAAAAGCATTGGGAAAACCATATTTCCCGTAGCCTGAAGCGCTTTTTCAATATTAAGCTCAATAAATACTCCGAAGGAAAAAAACATACAGCAGCTTAAATACTGCGTTCCCATATTAAATATCGCTACGTCGCTTGTATATGCCGAAAAAAATGGGTTTACCACCGTAAAGCCTACAATCATAAATACAATCCAAGAGAAAATACCGAGCACTATACCGTGTGTTGCCGCAGAATCCGCCTCCTCACGGTTGCCCTCTCCGAGCTTTCTGGAAACAAGAGAATTAATACCAATACCCGTACCTACAGCCGTCGATATTATGAGCATCTGTATAGGGAAAGCAATGGAAACAGCTGTCAGTGCATCTGTGCTTACCATTGCAACAAACATACTGTCTACAACATTATAAAGCGCCTGTATTATCATAGAAAACATTGACGGCAGCGACATTGACATAATAAGCTTAAACATCGGCGCACTGCCCATTTTACCGGACCTACTTTTTTCCATCTTCTTACTCCTCACTAACCCTTTACCTACATAAATTCTTTTTCCTGTAAACATAGCATAAGGCGGAGCCGGACTCCGCCTATTCGCTAAAATATATTAAAACAAAGCTGTACCTTTAATTTTTACTCTTTATAAATTCATCTATCGACTTTGCCGCCTGTCTGCCTGCGCCCATTGCAAGAATTACCGTTGCGGCACCCGTCACGGCATCTCCGCCTGCGTACACGCCCTCTCTGGTGGTTTGCATTGTGCTTTCATCAACTACAAGACAACCCCACTTGTTAGCTTCAATACCCTTTGTAGTTGTTCTTATAAGCGGATTCGGCGAATTTCCGATAGCAACAATAACGCAGTCAACATCAATAGTAAAGTTTGAGCCCTTCTTTTCTATCGGTCTTCTTCTTCCGGAAGCGTCAGGCTCGCCCAGCTCCATCTCTACACATTCAATTTTATTTACCTTGCCGCTGCCGTCGTCAAGTATTGCCACAGGATTATTGAGCAGCTTAAACTCAATGCCCTCCTCCTTGGCGTGATGGATTTCTTCATTTCTTGCCGGCATTTCCTCTTCTGAACGGCGGTAAATAATATATACGTTTTCAGCGCCCAAACGCTTTGCGCTTCTTGCGGCGTCCATTGCAACATTTCCGCCGCCGATAACCGCTACGTTTTTCGGCTTTACAATGCTGGTGTCGTATTCGTCAAGATATGCCTTCATAAGGTTTATTCTTGTTAAAAATTCATTAGCAGAATAAACACCGATAAGTCCGTTTCCGGGTATATTCATAAAGTTCGGAAGACCTGCGCCTGTGCCTATAAACACAGCCTCAAAGCCCATTTCAAATATTTCATCAACAGACAAAACCTTGCCGATAACCATATTCGTCTTTATGTCAACGCCCATATCCTTAAGACCGTCAACCTCTTTCTGAACTATTGCCTTAGGGAGTCTGAACTCAGGTATACCGTACATAAGCACGCCGCCTGCTGTATGAAACGCCTCAAAAACGGTAACCTCATAACCCAGCTTTGCAAGGTCACCTGCACAGGTAAGACCCGAAGGACCTGCTCCGACAACTGCAACCTTATGTCCGTTGCTTTCAGGCGCGCATGCCTTTTCCTTTGAATTAGCCATATGATAATCTGCAACAAAGCGTTCAAGTCTGCCTATTGCAACAGGCTCGCCCTTAATGCCGCGCACGCATTTGCTTTCACACTGTGTTTCCTGCGGACAAACTCTGCCGCACACGGCAGGAAGTGAATTTGCTGAAGATAAAACCTCATATGCCTTATCAAATTCGCCGTTTGCAACACAGGCTATAAATTCGGGAATAGGCACATTTACAGGGCAACCGTTTACGCATGGTTTATTTTTACAGTTCAGGCAACGCTGCGCCTCAAAAACTGCCATCTCTTCAGTATAACCGAGAGCAACCTCTTTAAAATTTTTATTTCTTACATTCGGCTCCTGCTCCGGCATAGGAGTTTTTGTCATTTGCATATTAGCCATTGTCTACACCTCTCATCAATCTGCAGTCCGAATGTCTTACAGCTTCTCTTTCCTGCTCCTTATACATACCAAGGCGATGCATTGCCTCGTCAAAATCAACCTGATGTCCGTCAAAGTCGGGTCCGTCAACACAGGCGTATTTCATCTCTCCGTTTACAGTAAGTCTGCATCCGCCGCACATACCTGTACCGTCAATCATAATCGGGTTCATACTTACAATAGTCTTAATTCCGTATTCCTTTGTCATATTGCTGACTGCTCTCATCATGGGAATAGGACCTATTGCAATTACTAAATCGTAGTCAACGCCGCTTTTTATGTTATTTTCAAGAGCATTTGTTACAAAGCCCTTGTTTCCGTTTGAGCCGTCGTCTGTCATAATAATGCAGTTTGTACCTACGGCTTTCATCTCATCTTCAAGAATTATCAAATCCTTATTTCTGAAGCCTGCAATAACGTCAACATATATTCCCATATCGTGTAGAGCCTTTGCCTGCGGATATGCTATTGCACAGCCTGCGCCGCCGCCGATAACAGCCGCCTTTTTATAACCCTCAAGCTCGGAGGCTTTACCGAGAGGACCGACAAAATCGAGAATATACTCTCCCTCGTTTAATGTATCGAGCAGCATAGTTGTTTTGCCGACCTTTTGGAAAATTATGGTAACTGTTCCCTTTTCTCTGTCATAATCGGCAACAGTAAGAGGTATACGCTCGCCGTATTCATCTACTCTTAAAATAATAAACTGACCCGGCAATGCTTTTTTAGCAACAAAAGGTGCTTCTACCACCATTTTTGTCATTGACTCGTTCAGTCTTTGTTTTTCAACAATTTTAAACAAATATAACACTCCCTATCCTTGTGTATTTTGCGCCACGTTTGATTATATCATTAATTAAACGCTTTTTCAATGACTATATTAAGGTTTATTCCCATATTATCTGCCTGATTTGACAAAGATTGTATTTACAGTGCAGTTTGATCATAAGTTTGTTTTGAAAGCTCACTTAAAAAGCTTTCAAAATACTCCGGCAAAGGCGAAGAAAACTCAAGGTACTGATTAGTAATCGGGTGTATAAAACCGATTTTTCCGGCGTGCAGACATTGACCGTTAAGCTTTGTAATAACCTTTTTCGGTCCGTAAACATCGTCCCCTGCCACAGGATGCCCGATATATGCCATATGCACCCTTATCTGATGTGTTCTGCCTGTTTCAAGCGTTACTCTGATTTGGGTAAAGCCGTTAAACCTTTCTGTAACCTCGTAATGAGTTACTGCCGGTTTTGAATTTTTATCGGTGACGCACATCTTTTTTCTGTCCTTGGGACTTCTGCCTATCGGAGCATTTACCGTTGCTGTATCTGTTTTTAAGTTGCCGTAAACCACCGCCATATACTGACGTGTAAAGCTGTGCTCTTTAATTTGCTGAGCAAGTCCTCTGTGGGCAATATCGCTTTTTGCCACTATGAGCAGTCCGCTTGTGTTTTTGTCTATGCGATGTACTATTCCCGGACGCAAAACTCCATTGATACCTGACAAGGAATCTCCGCAGTGATATAGCAAAGCGTTTACAAGCGTTCCGCTGTAATTGCCGGCGGCAGGATGCACAACCATACCCTTGGGTTTGTTTACAACAAGCAGATGCTCATCCTCGAATAAAATATCAAGCGGTATGTTCTCCGGCTGTGCCGAAAGCTGTACCGGAGCCGGAATTGTAAGTTCTATACAATCGTTTTCTTTAAGCTTACAGCTTTTAACGGCTGTCCTGCCGTTTAAGATAACTTCTCCGTCTTCTATAAGACGTACTAAGTAAGCTCTTGTCTGCTCCTTAATTTCTTCTGCAAGGAATTTGTCTATGCGCTGTCCCTCGTTTTCTTTTGTTACGGTAAAGCTTATTTTTTCTATTGTAAACATTCCTTTCCGCCAAGGTAAAGCTCTTGCGGTGATGGGATTTATTTTTATCGCAAGCTTTTCTTTCGGAAACACTCCTTGTCGCTTTACGACATCCTTCATCGCCGGTCAAGTCTTCCATTTGACAAGGGGGCTTTTATTTTTCTGCTTTGTCCTTTGGTTTAAATAAATCAGACACAAAAAATATATAGCACAGAAGCAGCACCGTACCGATTGTTATTGCATAATCTGCCAAATTACAAACGGGAGGGAAAAACGATACGGAAATGTAATCTACTACGTAACCAAGATAGATTCTGTCAATGAGGTTGCCTATTCCGCCGCCGACTATAAGCGCCGCAGAGATATAAAACAGCTTGCTCTTTGTTTTCAGCTTAAAAACAGCTATTATAAAGGCTATTATGGCTATTGATGTAAGCACTATAAAAATCCACCGTTGATTTGCAAAAATGCCGAACGCAGCACCTTCGTTTTCTACATATACAAATTTTAAAAGTCCATCCACAGCACTTACTGTACCGTTAGTTTTAATTGTATTTACAACAAGCAGCTTTAAAAGCTGGTCGGCAATTACTACTGCCGCCGCAATAACAAGCGCCAATATTTTCAATATTATCACTCCAGACAAATGCGGTGCATCATAAGGGGATGCACCGCACATAAAAGTTTAATCTTATTATTTTAAAACAGATGCGCAACGCTCACAAATTGTTGGGTGTTCGCTGTTTTTTCCTACTGTTTCGCTGTAAGACCAGCAGCGCTCGCATTTTTCGCCGGGCGCTTTTTCTACCGTTACTTCAAGCTCGCCGCTTTCTTTGCTTGCAAGCTCTACGGCAGAAACAATAAATGCAGTTTGAAGCTCATCCTTAACAGAGCTTATAAAGTCAAACTCATCCTTGCTTGCAATAAGCGTGATTTTACACTCCAGAGATGACTTAACAATCTTTTCTTTAACAGACAATTCAATGGATTTTTTAACAGTATCTCTCAATTGATGAATTTTATCCCATTTATCCATAAAACCGTCTTCAAGCTGAAGATTTACAAGCTTTGGCATTTCGTTAAAGAGGATTGACTGCGGGTCGCTGTCGCCGCAGTGAGGCATATATTTCCAAATTTCTTCAGAAGTATATGCAAGTATAGGCGCTATCATTCTGGTCATTGAATCCAAAATGATATAAATTGCAGTCTGAGCTGCTCTTCTGCTAAGGCTGTCGGTACCCTCTGTATACAATCTGTCCTTTAATACGTCCAGATAGAAGTTTGACATATCAACAACACAGAAGTTATGAATGCTGTGGTAAACCTGATGGAATTCAAACGCCTCGTAAGCCGCCGTAACCTTTTTGTTAAGCTCGTCAAGCTTTGCAATCGCCCACTTGTCAATAGGATAAAGCTCATCAAGCGAAACAGCATTTTTGTCGGGATCAAAGTCATTTAAATTGCCCAGAATATATCTTGCTGTATTTCTTATTTTTCTGTATGATTCGGAAAGCTGTTTTAAAATATCCTTTGAAATTCTGATATCGGCGTGATAATCGGAGGAAGCAACCCAAAGCCTTAAAACGTCTGCGCCGTACTCGTTTACAACATCCTGCGGGTCTATGCCGTTGCCAAGCGACTTCGACATTTTTCTGCCCTCTCCGTCTACAACCCAGCCGTGAGTAAGCACAGCCTTATACGGAGCCTTGCCGGTAGTTGCAACCGATGTAAGCAGCGAGGACTGGAACCAGCCTCTGTACTGGTCTGCACCCTCAAGATATAAATCGGCAGGCCATTTAAGGTACGGTCTTTCCTTTAATACTGCGGCGTGAGTAGAGCCGGAGTCAAACCATACGTCCATTATGTCCTTTTCTTTGTCAAAGCTTTCTGCTCCGCACTTCTTACATTTTGTGCCCTTGGGCAGAATTTCGCTTGCGTCCTTTATATACCATGCGTCGCTGCCCTCCCTGCGGAACAGCTCTGCAACCGCCATCATAGCATCCTTGTCAATGTGCGGCTCGCCGCATTCCTTGCAGAAGAAGATAGGAATAGGCACACCCCATTTACGCTGACGGGAAATACACCAGTCCTTGCGCTCTCTTACCATTGAGGTAATTCTGTCCTGACCCCAGCCGGGTATCCACTGAACATCCTTAATTGCCTCTACTGCTTCTTCCTTAAAGTCCTCAACAGAGCAGAACCACTGGTCTGTTGCTCTGAACAGCACCGGCTTTTTACATCTCCAGCAATGCGGATACTGGTGGATTATCTTTTTAAGCGCAAACAGCGCGCCTGTTTCTTCAAGATAGAGGGCGATTGGTTTATTTGCCTGCTCTGTGGTAAGTCCGGCAAAACGACCGGCTTCTTCTGTGAGCTTTCCGTCGGCGTCAACAGGAACTATCATCGGAATTTCCTTGTAATTGCGGCAAACCTCATAGTCCTCAACGCCGTGTCCGGGAGCTGTGTGTACGCAGCCTGTACCGCTTTCAAGCGTAACGTGATTTCCGACAATTACAAGTGACTCTCTGTCTAAGAATGGGTGTTGAGTTTTCATATATTCGAGCTCTGCGCCCTTTATAGTACCTACAACCTCATAATCGGTAATTTCCGCAGCTTCCATTGCACCCTTGTACAATTCCTCAGCCATAACATAATATTCATCATTTGCCTTAACTACGGCATAATTAAACTGAGGTCCGACGCAGATTGCAACATTCGCCGGGAGAGTCCACGTTGTTGTGGTCCAAATTACAAAATACACCTTTTTCGGGTCTATACCCATTGCCGCAAATTTGCCTAAATCATCTGTAACATTGAATTTAACATATATTGAATGGCACGGGTCCTCGGAATATTCTATTTCTGCCTCTGCAAGCGCAGTTTTACAGTCCGGACACCAATAAACAGGCTTTAAGCCCTTGTAAATGTAGCCCTTACAAGCCATTTGAGCAAATACTTCAATTTGCTTTGCTTCAAATTCCTTTAAAAGCGTAACGTACGGGTTATCCCATTCGCCGATTACACCTAAGCGCTTAAACTGCGTTCTTTGGTCGTCTAAATATCCTAACGTGAACTCGCGACAGATTTTTCTGAGCTCTACAACGTCAATTGTTGATGAGTTATCAACGCCTGCCTTTGCTCTTGCTTTAAGCTCTGTCGGCAGACCGTGAGTGTCCCAGCCGGGAACATACGGCGCTTTAAAGCCGGACATATTTTTATAGCGCACGATAAAGTCCTTTAAAACCTTATTAAGCGCTGTGCCTAAATGTATATTTCCGTTAGCGTACGGAGGTCCGTCGTGCAGAACGTAAAGCGGCTTGCCCTCGTTCTTCTCCATAAGCTTATCGTATATTTTGTTTTCCTCCCATGCTGCAAGCGTTACAGGCTCACTCTTCGGAAGTCCTGCACGCATTGGAAATTCTGTTTTGGGAAGATTAAGTGTTGCGTTATAATCCTGTGACAATTTATGCTCTCTCCTCTGTTATCCTTATACTAATATCTGATTAAGCAACGGACAGGCTTTTCAGGCATAATTTGTGCAAAATATGCCGATAAGCTGTATGCAGATTAATTACAGATTAGTATTATATCAATCGGGATACCAACTCCGTATGTTAAAACGAAATTGGTATCCAAAAAAATTATTAATTTTTCATTTATTTATCTGTTACGCTGTAGTTTTCACCGAACTTTAAATCCTGAAATTTTCCGTCCTTTTTCTCTTCTTTTTCTTCCTCGTCAGCTGCTGCGGAAATATCTACAACCTCTTCCTTCTCCTCCGCCTTTTCTACAACCTGCTCAACAGATTTCTCCAATACAGGCTGTGCTGCTGCAACGTCTGCGCTTACGGGGTACTGCTCGTCAAGCTTAGCTTTTGTTTTAGTAATCTCAGCCGCAGTAGGAAGATCCTCCAACATTCTGATATGGCTCTGGTATGTTTCCAAAAGCTGCTCTCTTAAAACTACGGCGTCTGCCTGAAGCTTTAAGTAGTTGTTCTTTTGGTTTACTATTGAAGCGTTTGCATTGATGATAATATCCTGAGCCTTGCGCTTTGCATCGTTTAAAATTTCCTCAGCTTTTTTGTTTGCTTCCTTTACGGTGGAATCCATTACCTTTTGAGCGTTCAAAAGTGCTCCTCTAACGTTTTCCTCGTCCTTGCGGTATTCCTCAATTCTCTTTGCAAGAATGTCAAGCTTTTTAACAAGCTCAATTTTATCTCTTCTGTTTTGCTCCAGCGTTGAAGCAACCTCATCAATAAATGCTTCAACATCTTCAGGACGGTATCCGCCTAAATTAGCCTTTCTGAATGTTATGTTTTTTACTTCGTCAATGGTAAGCATAGTAAAAATCGCTCCTATCTGTAATGTTTAATAATCAACTTGATTTTTCCTTTTTTAGAATATCCTGTACTTTCGCCTATTATATATTTACCCTTGCCTCGCACAGAGAGCGTATCGCTTTCTTTAACATTGAAGCTCACACTGTCCTTTACAAGGTGATTTACATATACCAGACCTGCCTTTATAAGACCTGCGCTTTTGTCGCGGCTTTCGCCTGTTACTGCGCTTACTATATTGTCAAGCCTTAAGGACGATACCGTATACAGTCTTTCCTGCGGCACAGGCACAGGCGGCAGATTGCTTAAATCTGCATTGGAAGTTCTAACACCTACCGAACCTATTTTTGTAATCTGGCTGAAAATGTAATTTGCCATATCCCGCTTAACAAATACGACAGCTCTGCCGCTTTGAGTCAGTATATCGCCTATTACATCTCTTTTTATTCCTGTTGCCATAACAGCGCCCAGAAAATCCCTGTGAGATAAATTATACTCCTGCTTATAGGCAAACTCAATACCCGAAAGCGGAAATAAGCTTAAATCTCCCATAAAGCCCTCAGGAAAAATGCCCAAAAGCTTTCTTTCGGCACTCTCAAAGCCGCCGTAGAATAAATATTCTTCATATTTACACTGCCTTAATATTCCCCTTGCCTGCGCCTGCTGTTCCTGTGAAAGGAAAGCGGTAAACACCGGGGTGTTTCTGCGTTTGCAGAGATTTACGGCATCTTCAATTTTAGCAAAAAGCAACGAATAGTCATATTTGCTTTGATTGCTGCTCATTATTTAAAAGTACACGCCGTTGTTTTCAAGCTCATCCAAAAGGTCGTCACCTGTCAAATCAACATTATTAGGTATAATAATATATGTACTTGTTGCTATTCTTTTTACTTTTCCGTTGTTTGCGTATGCACATCCGCTTAAAAAGTCGAGAATTCGTCTTGAAACATCTCTGTTTGTGTTTTCAAGATTTAAAACTACAGTATGCATCTTAATAAGCTCGTCGGCAATAGGAGTTGTTTCATCGCCGAAGGACTCGGGCTTAAAAAGAACAACCTGAAGCTTTGCCGTTGCACTTATGTTAACAACCTTATTTGCTGAGTTTCTCTGGTACTCTCTCTCTCTTTCTCTCTCCCTGTCACGCTGGTGCGAGTAATCGGGTGCGGCGGCAGAGGTGCTTTTGTAATCATCAAAGCTTTCCTCTTCCTCATATTCGTACTCGTCCTCGTACTCCTCGTACTCATCATCAGGAGCGTCCCACATACGTTTAAACTTATCTACAAAACCTGCCATAGCTATACCTCCAATTATCAGCTATAAATTCTTTCGCCGAAAAGGGATGAGCCTACTCTTACCATATTGGCTCCCTCAAGAATAGCCTCATAATAATCCGACGACATACCCATAGATAAAAAGTCCATATTTATATTATCTATTTTTTTGTCCCTAATGTCAATAAACAGTTTGTACATTAAAGAAAAATATTTGCGAATTTCACTTTTATTTTCGCAAATAGGCGGAATTGCCATTAATCCCCTTACATTTACAGACTGTATATTTCCAATTTGGAACAATAATTCCTCAAGCTGTTCCGGCATTACTCCGGATTTATTCTCTTCCCTGCCTATATTTACCTCAATGAGAATATCGGTAGCAATACCCTGCTTTATTGATTGCTTGGAAATTTCATTTGCAAGCTTTATGCTGTCTACCGATTGAATCATATCAACCTTACCGACAATCTGGCGTACCTTGTTGCTTTGCAGATGACCTATAAACTGAAGGGAGGCTTTTTCAAGGTTGTAGTCGTCATATTTTGAAAGAAGCTCCTGCACCTTGTTTTCGCCAATGTATTTAAGCCCCAGTGAAATTGCGTAATTAATCGTCTGCACATCTACTGTTTTTGTCGCCGCCAGAAAGGTTATATCCTCTCTTTTCCTGTTACATTCAAGCGCCGCTTTTGAAATATTTTCTTCTATTTTTTTAAAATTGTATTCTACATCTTTTAGCTTTTGCAAATCAGGATTTGACAATTTTTCCGTCATATAAATCGCTCCCCTTTACTACTACCTTATCATAAAGCTCTAAGGATTTGTCTGTAAATATAGTATCGTCATCGGGATATTGCTCGCAAACGTATATATCGTCTTTCTGATATATTACAGACACCTGTTTAAACCTAAGCTCGTTACCCTTTAGAACATAAACTCCCTTTACTGTTTTGCTTTCTTTTTTCTGCGTGCCGTCGTCTGCCGTTACCGTTCTTGTCACGGTTTCTTCGTGAAGCGCCTGCTTGCTTATTACAAGACCCGTATATGTATTTATATCTATCTGCACCGTTTCATTTCTTATTAAAGCAAGTTCGGGGCTCATATAATTACATTCCAGCACCAATGCGGCGTCAGAGTCCTTAGTTCTCTGGTTTACTGCCGTTATCCTTACCGGTATACTTTCAGAAGTAGCATACGGCATATAAAGAGAGACATCCTCGTATTCATTGTTTTTAAGCTCCAATGCCTGCTCAGGCTTTATTTTACAGGCAACATACCAGTTAAGCTCGCTTATAACCTTACCTATCACATTGCTGCCAATCTTTGCAGGCTCTCCGTTTAACTGCTCTTCAAGTCGGCTTACTGTCATTTTATCTGCCTTTTTATAGTCATATGAGCCTTCGTAGCCGTCTGTACTGCTTATAAAATAGCCTGCCACCGGAGATTTAATAACCGCCACAGGCTCTGTGCTTTTTTTCTCAAGCTCAGCTTTCTGCGCCTTTAGCTTACTTATTTTTTCATTATAATTTACTACGTCGCCTGTTACAATAAGCCTTTCGTTTATTAGATACAAAAGCTCATTGCGTTTATCCTCCAGCTTTAAAAGCTCTCCGTTCAACGTGCTCTTTTTTATGTCTGTTACCTTATTATTAAGCTGGCTGTTGATGGAATCTATTGACGACGCCATAGTGAACGCCGCCATATTAACCTTTTTAAAACGCTCAATTTCATCGTTGAGTTCATCAATCTGTTTGCTTAACTGAACATCCTGTTCGGTTTTATATACCTTTGCAACTGTTCCGCCGACGGCTACCTTTCCACCGTTGTCAAATTCATATGCGACAACGCCGTCGCTGTCGTTTGTAATAAGTGTTTCGTTCCTTACAACAAAACCGTCGCTGTATATTGACTCAGCTATTGTCTGAATATTTGTAGTTTCTGTTTCTACCATAGAAAAATTAGAGTTTATAACGGTATACGCTATATAAACAACAACCATCGCCGCCAAAACTATAATTGCTATGCGCTTTACTAATTTTTTGTCCATATCTTTTTTCACAAGTTCCTTTCCAAAGGCGTTTTACGGTAATACCCCGCTTTTCTCCGTTATCTTTACTGCTTGCTGTATTATATCCTCAAAGCTGTCTTTCGTATCTGTTTCTATCCAGTTTATCTTTTCATCTCTGTTAAACCACGTAAGCTGTCTTTTTGCGTAGCGTCTTGTTTCTCTTTTTAAGCTTTCCATAGCTTCTTCAAGTGAAATTTCATTTTCAAAATACGGCCTTAATTCCTTGTAGCCAATCGCCATTTTTGCAGTTTGCCCACAGTATCCTGCAAGCACCGACTTTGCCTCTTCCAAAAGTCCCTGCTCTGCCATTTTGTCTACTCTGTCATTTATTTTTTTATATAAATTCTCTCTGTTTCGGCATTTAAGGCCGATTCTTATATCATTATACGGACTTTCGGCTTTTTTTGAGTTTTCAAGGTATTGCGTCATTGTAACGCCTGTTGTCCTATAAATCTCTATTGCTCTTATTACACGCTTTGCGTTTAAATTATCCGAAAGCCTTTCGGCGCTTTGCTTATCAAAGGTGCCAAGCTCCTTAAGCAGTGCGTCTATGCCGCTTTGCTCAAGCTTTCTGTAAAGCGATGCGCGAAGCTCCTCATCTGCCTTAGCCTGCGGCAAAATAACATTATTTAACAAGGTGCTTACATAAAGTCCCGTACCGCCTGCCAGAATCGGCATTTTGCCCCGACTGTATATATCGCTGATAGTTTTCCCTGCCGCCTGCACATACAAGCCTACGCTGTAGCTTTCGGAAGGGTCTAAAAAATCCATCATATGGTGCGGTATACCCTGCATTTCTTCCTTTTCCGGCTTTGCCGTTGCAATATGCATACCCTTATATATCTGCATTGAGTCAGCGCTTACAACCTCACCGCCGTATATTTTAGCCAGAGCTACCGCAAGTGCGGTTTTGCCCGATGCGGTAGGACCCACAACGGCTATAACAGGTATTCTGTTTTGGGAATTATCTGCTTTATACTCTGCCAAATTGTTTTTCCAGCTCTCTTTTTGTAATAATTATACTTGTGGGTCTGCCATGTGGGCAGTAACGCAGGTTTTCATCTTGTGCAAGCTTTAAGGCAATTTCCATAAGCTCCTGCGGCTTGCTTATATTTCCTGCTTTAATAGCGGCACGACACGCAACGGAGTGATACACCCAGTCCATATCCTCAGTATTTACATCCCTTTTATTTTCAAGAAGATGCCCGGCAATTTCGCAAACGGTCTGCTCAATATCCTTTTTTTCAAGGTATTGCGGTGCGCTTCTTACAAGCACGCTTCCGCCGCCAAAATCATCAATTTCAAAGCCTGCCTGCGATAACACCGATAAATTCTGTATTACGGCGTCATATTCAAGCTTCGGCAAGGAAACAGTAACCGGAACAAGCAGATACTGTGCAAAGCCCTGTCCGTTATCTTTTTTAAGCTTTTCGTAAATTATTCTTTCATGAGCTGCGTGCTTATCTATAAGCACAAGCTCCTTTTCATTTTTCTCGATAATTATATATGTGTTGAACGCTTCGCCCACATATTTTAATGTGCTTTCTTTCTTTTGCTCCTTTATAAATTCATTACGCTCATTTTCATCGCCGGACAGCGCTTTTTCCGGCGTGCCTTGTGCTTTATTCTGCGTACTGCTTTTTATTTCCGGCTCGTCCGGAATTTCAAAAATATCCTCCGGCTTTTTTTCCTCCGCCTTTGCTTCTATATTTTCTGCACTCTCAGGTTTATTATACGGCTTTGCTATTCCCTTATAAACATCAAACGGATTAAAGCTGTCGGACACACGCTGAGAGCTGAAAATATTTTTCGGCACCTCTACAATCGGCTCGTCTTCTTCTTTATTTGCCGCTTTGTCTGTTTTTTTGCTGTGCGTTTCCTCAACAAGCTGTTCAAAGGTTATACAGTGTTCACTTTTGGGTTTAGCGTCAAACGGAGTTTTTTCAAGCGAAAAGGGATTTGTATTTTTCGGCTTTAAAATCTCTTTTGAATTCAGCGAAACCTGTTTTACTCTGTCTTTTTCCATAAGCGCAGTTTTTACTGCGTGATATACTGCATCAAAAACAGGTCTTTCGTTAATAAAGCGCACCTCTATTTTTGCAGGGTGAACATTTACGTCAACCGTATTTTCAGGCAGTGTAATATGCAAAACGCACGACGGATGCTTTGAAACCATAACGCTGCCCTTACACGCTTCCTCAAGAGCTGCCATTGCAGTTCTGCTTTTAACAAATCTGCCGTTTATAAAAAAGTTCTGCATATTTCTGTTGGGGCGGGCGTTTTGCGGCTTGCTTATGTAGCCTTTAACAATTATACCGTTTAAGGAATAATCAACCGGCATAAGTCCGCTTGCAAACTCTCTGCCGTAAACGGAATATATTGCAGAAAGCAGGCTGCCGTCGCCCGTTGTTTTAAGCGTTTGCTTACCGTCCCTGATGAAGGTAAAGGCAACCTCCGGGTGTGAAAGCGATATTTTATCCATTACGTTTGAAACGGCGTTAGCCTCTGAAATATCTCGTTTTAAAAACTTCATTCGTGCGGGAATATTATAAAAAATATCCCTTACTATTATTGTTGAGCCGTTTGGGCAGCCTGCGTCCTCAAAAAGCCGCTGCTCACCGCCCGATATTTGATACCGTGTTCCTATATCTTCTTCCTTTGCACAGGTTAAAAGCTCAACGTGTGCAACAGCGCAGATTGAAGCGAGCGCCTCGCCGCGAAAGCCCAAGGTGGAAATAGCTTCAAGGTCATCCTTTTTTTGCACCTTGCTTGTTGCGTGGCGTAAAAATGCTTTAGGTACATCCTCTTTTAAAAAGCCTGCGCCGTTATCTGTTACACGCATATATTTAATTCCGCCGTTTTTAATCTCTACCGTAATTGCCGTTGCCCCGGCGTCTATGCTGTTTTCTAAAAGCTCCTTAATAACAGACGAGGGTCTTTCTACAACCTCACCTGCGGCGATAAGCTCCGATGTGTGCTTATCTAAAACATTTATTCTGCCCAATTTTCTCACCACGCTTTATGTTGAATTCCATACCGCTTAGCCGTTGTCCTTTGCTAGCCTTACAAGCTCAAACAAAGTGTTCATCGCCTCAATCGGCGTAAGGGTATTAATATCTATATTCTTCAGCTTATTTGTAATTTCGTTTTCATATGTATTTAAAAGCGACAGCTCCGGCTGCATATTGTTTTCCGCTGTTGTTTTTGCCGGCTTTGCTGTATTTTTATCGGTCATATTATTGCCGCCGTCAAGCTCTGCTAAAATTTCTTTAGCACGTTTTATAACGGAGTTCGGTATTCCGGCAAGCTTTGCAACCTCAATACCGTAGCTTTCGTCTGCTCCTCCTCTTACGATTCTGCGCAGGAAGGTAATATCATCACCGCGTTTTTTAACGGCTATGCTGTAATTTTTAACGCCTGTTAAAATGTCCTCCATAACGGTAAGCTCATGATAATGTGTTGCAAAAAGCGTTTTTGCGCCCAGCTTTTTCTTGTCTGAGGCAAATTCAAGCACAGCTCTTGCTATGGACATTCCGTCATATGTAGAAGTACCTCTGCCGATTTCGTCCAGAATAAGCAGGCTTTTTGAAGTAGCGTTTTTAAGTATTGCGGCAACCTCGCTCATCTCTACCATAAAGGTGGATTGCCCCGACGCTAAATCATCTGACGCTCCTACTCTTGTAAAAATGCTGTCTACTATTCCTATCTCGGCACTTTTAGCCGGAACAAACGAGCCTATCTGCGCCATTAAAACAATAAGCGCAGTCTGACGCATATATGTTGATTTACCCGCCATATTCGGTCCTGTAATTATCGCCGTTCTGTTGTCGTTGCAGTCAAGCAAAACATCATTAGGAACAAACGGAGAATCCTTAAGCAAGCACTCCACAACCGGATGGCGGCTTTCTTTTAAGCTGATAATTCCGCTTACGTTCACCTCAGGTCTTACATAGCGGTTATCGCTTGCCACCGTTGCAAGCGAGAAAATCACGTCAAGCGTTGCAACTGCCTTTGCCGCTTTTTGTATTCTTAAATGATTGTCCGATACCTTTTTTCTCACCTGCTCATACAAAGCAAACTCCATAGCGACAGACTTATCTCTTGCGCCTAATATTCTGCCCTCAAGCTCCTTTAGCTCCTGCGTTATAAAACGCTCGCAGTTTGTAAGCGTCTGCTTTCTTATGTATGTATCAGGCACCATATTTTTATAGGAATTTGAAACCTCGATATAATAGCCAAATACTCTGTTATAGCCGACCTTCAGCTTTGGTATACCTGTAAGCTGCCTTTGCCTTGCTTCAACCTCTGCAAGCAGTCCGGTTGAGTTTGTCATATCGGAATTAATCATATCAAGCTCTTTGTTAAAGCCTTTTTTGATAATTCCGCCCTCTCTTACGGAAAAAGGCGGCTCGTCAACTATTGCGCTTTCTATAAGCTCGGCAATATCTTCAAGCGTATCTATATCTTCATATATCTCTTTTGTTAAGGTCTGTGAAAAACCGGAGAGCAATTTTTTAAGTTTAGGTAGCTTTTCAAGCGCAGACTGAAGGCTTTTAAGCTCTCTGGCGTTAGACGTTCCGTATACGATTCTTGTAAGCAGTCTTTCAATATCGAAAATGCCTGTTAAAGCTTCTGTAATTTCCATTCTTGCAACAGAGTTTGAAAAAAGCTCCTCCACAGCGTTTTGCCGCTTGATTATACCTGCACAGCTTACAAGCGGCTTTTCAATCCATGAGCGAATAAGCCGTTTTCCCATAGCTGTTTTAGTTTTGTCCAGCACCCATAAAAGCGAGCCTTTTTTCTCTTTGCTTCGCATAGTTTCCAAAAGCTCAAGATTTCTTGCAGTGTTAAAGTCAAGATTCATAAACTGACTTTCTGTGTAAATATCAAGCGCATTAATGCGCTCAAGCCCGGTTTTCTGAGTGTCGCTTAAATAATGCAGTAATGCTCCTAAAGAGCAGACAAGCTGTTTTTCGTCTGTCTGCTCAAGCGGCTCAATCTTCTTTTTAGTAAACTTTTCTATGCATAAATCTCTGCACGCTTCGTATTCAAACGCATCGTCAGAAAGCATCTCGACTCCTGCCGAGAGCCTGTCCCTTATAAAGCCGGGAAGCTCCTTAAAATTTATTGTATCTCCGCCGACTAAAATTTCACGAGGTGAAAAACGTGAAAGCTCGTTTTTAAGCAAGGACAAAGGCTCCGAGCCTGAAATTAAGGTTGCGTGAAGCTCGCCTGTTGAAACGTCGCAAAAGGTAAGTCCTATTTTTCCGTTCTGCGTATAAACGCAGCTAATGTAATTGTTTTTGCTTTCGTCAAGCATACTGCTTTCCGTAACGGTACCGGGTGTAATAACTCTTATTATATCTCTTTTAACAAGTCCCTTCGCCGTTGCCGGATCCTCCACCTGTTCGCATATAGCAACCTTGTAGCCCTTTGCAACAAGCCTTGCTATGTACGCCTCGCTGCTGTGAAAAGGCACGCCGCACATAGGCGCACGCTCCTCCTGACCGCAGTCCCTGCCTGTTAAGGTAAGCTCAAGCTCCTTTGACGCAAGCTTTGCGTCATCGTAAAACATCTCGTAAAAATCGCCGAGGCGAAAAAACAAAATACTGTCCTTGTTTTCCTCTTTAATTTTAAAATACTGCTTCATCATAGGGGAAAGCTCCGCCATTTTGTTTTTCACCTCTTATAATTTTTATTTGTTTAAATAAATTCGGATTAAACAGTCAGTTCTTGTTTAAAAACACGCAGCGTTAATTAATGCGCTAGCTGAAATCAGTGGCATCCGCCGCAGGTAGAACAGCTTCCACCGCAGCTTGGTGTATAATCTGTTGTGTTCGGGTCCTCGCCGTCTGCCGACTGTGTAATTATTGCAAGCACTCTTTGCAAAAGCGTATCCATTTCCTGCTTTTTCTCGTTATATAAAATCATATTTTCATTCTGCATAATCTTTGAATAAACTTCTCTCATCTCTGCATTTAACGCCTGAAGCTTTTCATCATCTCTGTCTGCTTTTGTTGCTTCGTTGTTAATTGCCATACGCTTTAAGTTAAATTCACCTATTAAGCCCTGAAGCACCTCGTCCTCATCGCTTTGCTGCTGTGCAAGCTTCAGCTGAACGTAGCAATCCTCCTTTTGAATTGCTCTGCCTATTTCTCTTGCAAGTTCGATAATATCCATTTTTCTGTAACTCCTTTTTCAAAATTCACTGTTTATACCAGCTCGCCCTTTAAAATATAGTTGCGTGCCTGTGTTATTTTTACGTCTGCAAACGAGCCTATAAGAGCCTCGTCGCCCTTATGCTCCACTATTATATTGCCTGACGTTCTTGACGATAATTCATTATTTTTGCCTGTTTTCTCCTCAACAAGCACTCTGTAGGTTTTTCCCACCATAGAGGCACATCGGCTTGCCGCTATCTTCTCCTGCGTTTTCAAAAGCTCCGTAAACCATTTTGACTTTTCCTCATACGGCACCGGGTCTTCCATTTTTGCCGCAGGCGTGCCGACTCTCGGAGAATAAATAAAGGTAAAAAGCGAGGTAAAGCCTACCTCCTCTATAAGGCTTAAGGTTTGCTTAAAGTCCTCGTAGGTTTCTCCGGGAAATCCCACAATTATATCGCTTGTAAGGGACAAATCCGAAATTCTCTCCTTGGCGTAATTTACAATTTCAAGATATTTTTCTCTGTCATAATGTCTGTTCATCTGCTTTAATATTCTGTCGCTTCCGCTTTGAAACGGCAGATGAATATGGGTGCTTAAATGCTCCCCCTGTGCGATGGTATCTATAAGCTCTTTAGTGCAGTCCTTAGGGTGAGAAGTCATAAAACGCAGTCTGTATTCTCCGGGAATTTTATCAATCTCCCTTAAAAGCTCAGAAAATGTAATATTCTCATCAAGCCCTTTGCCGTAGGAGTTTACATTCTGACCCAAAAGGGTAATATCCTTGTAGCCTGCCTCTATCATTTGCTTTGCTTCTGCTATAATATCGCAGGATTTGCGGCTTCTCTCCCTGCCCCTTACATAGGGCACTATGCAATACGAGCAAAAATTATCACAGCCGTACATAATCGGCAGCCAGCCCTTAAACGTGCCGTCACGCTTTACCGGTATTCCCTCGTGCACTGCCTTGTCGTCGTTGCCTCTTTCAAAAATACGCTTACCTATAAACAGGCTTTTATACATAAGCTCAGGAAATTTATGAAGATAATGCGTACCGAAAACAAGCCCGACAAACGGAAAGCTTTTATATATTCTCTGCGCTATATGCTCCTGCTCCATCATACAGCCGCAAAGTGCAATCAGTATGGACGGATGACGTTTTTTAAGCGACTTAAGCGCACCGACATTGCCAAACACCCTGTCCTCGGCGTGTTCCCTTACAGCGCAGGTGTTAAAAAGAATAAAGTCCGCCTGCTCTTTGTCATCGGTAAAATCATACCCCATCTGCGAGAGCATACCCTTTATTTTTTCGCTGTCTGCCACATTCTGCTGGCAACCGTATGTGTGTATATATGCAAGCGGCTTTTCTCCCCTTGCTCTAATCTGCATAATCTCCGCAACTAATGCGGTATACTCCTTTTGTTTTTCATCGTTTGAAAAATCAACATTTGTTCCTTTGTTTTCCAAAACCATATAGTAACTCCATTCTTATTACTTACAGTTAATAATACCATATATTGATTTTTTCTTCAAGAGCTGACAACAACTTAAAACTTTATTTACATTTTGCCTTCAAAATAAAAAGAGCCTGTTAAGGCTCCTTAAGAAATAATCGGCGTAAGATGTTAATTTTATGTTAGTTTGCGGTATATTTAATTTTTTCATACATCTTTTCTTCAATATAAAATCTTTCTACAAAAGGCTGTGAATCTTCGTATATCCATTTTTGTATATAATTAGGCTTTATCATAAACAGTCTTTCGTCTTTCAAGCCGGAGTAATGCTCATAAGACCATTTATAGCATTTTTCATATATAGCGCAAAATTGAGAATTATCCGACGGATGCCCCAGTTGCGAACATACACCTTCTATTTGAATATTATCAATACAAAGCGATACATTAGGGTTATTCTTTATCTGCCCATACTTTCTGAAGCTTCTGTCTGTTTGAAAATAAAAGCAGTTGTCAATAATTACAAGGCTCATCATCCTTGAAGTGACTTTATCGTTTAAGGAAGTTGACAGCACCATAGCTTTGTTTTTGCCTAATTCTTCAAAGAACAGGTTTATTTGTTTTTCAAACTCCTCCATAACAGCCTCCTGCAAAATCTGACCATCATTTGGCAATACGTTCAGTTCTCTTTTTCAATAAAACAGAATATCATATTATGGTCTGTAAATCAACAAATTATTATTTCATAACCCGTAAACCCCACAATATCCATACTGTTCTTTTTACGAAATAAGATTTCCGGTGTACAAGCTCGGCGTCTGCCCTACAATAATCGTCTGTGCTATCGGCACGTTTGTAACAACCTCAACATTCGGGATATATTCATCTGAAGTCAAATAGATTTCCGCCCTGATAATCAGCTCAATTATGTGCTGCGTCTGGTTTACTCCGGCTGACTGAAAGCTGCTTTTTATCTCGGTTTCTATACTGCTTGAAAAGTTAAGATATATATGTACCTGCGGTCCGCGTCCCTTTAAAAGCTCAATACCCGATAAATCCCCATAATACAGCGAAATTTCCTTATGCTGAAGCTTATCTATCTGCTTTTGCGCCTCAAGGGAGTATTCCGCCTTAATCTTGTTCATATTCAGCGTATTTGACGTTATCCCCTCTATCTTATTATCAGACGAGCATTTTATGCTTACTAAATCCTCATAATCCATACTCTGCGTTTTAAGCTTGTTATTAACGGCAGTGTTTATCGCCTCGGTAGCCAAAAACTGCGCCTTAATTTCTGTAAGACCTATTATCATCGGCTTAACCTGTATTTCAAAATAAATAAAGCCTGCCGTAAAAATTAAGAGTGCAAGAATAAATATTCTTTTTATTATAAGCACCGGTCGGCATCTCTGTTTTTTTACTCTTCTTCTGCGCCGTAAAGCACGCATAAAAGCACCCCTCAAATATAATATTCGAGAGGCGCTTGCTTTGTTAATATTAATTTGTTGCTCAGAATATGCGCTCAACGGCAGCTCAGCTCATATAATCCTCGCTGTCGTCATCGCTGCAGTCATGGTCACAGCAGCCACAGTCACATTCCTCGCCGTCAAATAAATCCGAAAAATCGAACTCCAGCTTTTCGCCGCATTTCGGGCACTCTGTTTCGCCCATAAGCAAAATATCCTCCTGCAGGCAGATTTCCTCACCGCAGGTTGGGCAGGTTACCTCATAGAAAACATCGTCGTCATCGTCTTCACCGCAGCCGCAGTCACAGTCGTCAAACTCATCATAGAATACTTTCTCTAAGTCTGCAAGATCCTCGTCTACTGCGTCTACCTGCTCGCAAACATCGTCAAGGCACTCTTCAACATCTGTTACAGAAAGCGCAATATCGTCAAGCAGGTCGATAATTGCATTTAACACCTTGATCTCGTCCTTACTTTCGTCAAGCTTTAAGCCGTCGGCAAGTCCTCTGATATAAGAAACCTTTTCTGTTAATGTCATACTAATTCTCCTTTAAATTATGCACGGGACATATACTCGCCTGTGCGGGTATCAATTTGAATCATATCGCCTTCGTTAATAAAGATCGGAACCTTGATTTCTGCGCCTGTTTCAAGTGTTGCAGGCTTAGTTACGTTAGTAGCTGTGTCACCCTTAACGCCCGGCTCAGTCTTTTCAACCTTAAGCTCTACAAAGTTCGGAGGCTCAACACCGAAAACATTGCCCTTATATGAAAGCACCTTGCAAGTCATATTCTCTTTAACAAACTTAAAGTTATCGCCAAGCACACTGCTGTTTATAGGCATTTGCTCGTATGTTTCGCTGTCCATAAAATAGTATAGGTCGCCGTCGCTGTATAAATACTCCATATCCTTTCTGTCAATAAAAGCCGTAGGATACTTATCGTTAGGGTTGAATGTTTTTTCTACAACTGCGCCCGTTATTACATTTCTGATTTTTGTGCGAACAAAGGCTGCACCCTTGCCCGGCTTAACGTGCTGGAATTCGATGATGGAAACAACCTGTCCATCCATTTCAAAGGTTACGCCGTTTCTGAAATCTCCTGCTGATACCATAAATAAATCCTCCTGTGGAAATAATTTATCATTTAATTTCTGATTAAACATCTCTATAATTATACATATTTACGCCGATAATTGCAACACCTTAATAGTATTTATTTTATTAAGTATGCATTATTTGCCTCAATTTTTATATAATTACAAGCTCTTTTGAGATATTTGTAAGGTTTGCAGCACCGTTTTTAGTGACACAAACCATATCTTCAATTCTCACGCCGAATTTCCCCGGTAAATAAATACCCGGTTCAACCGTAACAATCATACCGCTGCTTAGTATTGTGCCGACCTTTGGCGAAAGCCTTGGCTCCTCGTGAATATCAAGTCCTACGCCGTGTCCTGTGGCATGCTTGTAAAATTCGCCGTAGCCTGCGTTTTCAATAATATCTCTTGCCGCCTTGTCGCAAGCCTTGCAGGTTATGCCGGCTCTGATTTTTTTTAGAGCTTCAAGCTGTGCGTTTAAAACTATATCGTATATTTCCCTTTGTTTATCGGATATATACTTTATACCCACCGTTCTTGTCATATCGCTTCTGTATCCGTCAAACACAGCCCCAATGTCCATTGTGAAAAAGTCGCCCTCACGCACCTTTTCCTCTCCCGGCTCTCCGTGCGGCAGCGACGTCTTTTTGCCGGTAATGGTAATAAGGTCAAATGCAACGCCCGACGCACCCTTTTTGCGCATTAAAAATTCAAGCTCTAAAGCAATTTCACGCTCGCTGACTCCCGGCTTTAAATAGTTAAGCACCTCGCAGTAGGCTTCCTCCGTTATTTTCTGCGCCTGCTTAATTTTATTAAGCTCTGCCCTTGATTTTATTATACGCATATTATTAAGCTTTTGATTTAAAGCGGAATCAGCCCTGACTGTTACATCAATTTCCTTAAAGCTTCTTTTGTATGCGTTTGCCCTCACCGCACTAACATATTCGCCCTCAATATAAATATTTTTCACCCTGTGCTTTTTTGAAAGCTTTATAAGCGTTTCGGTTAAATTATCAAACATAATAACCTCAAGATGCTTAACTCTCTTTCGTGCCGCCTCTGCATAGCGAAAATCAACAAGCAGATAGCCCTGAGTTCTTGTAACAAGCACTGCACCCTCAGAGGACCTGAAGGCGCTTAAATAATATCTGTTTACGTCCGAGGTTATAAGCGCTGCCTCCCCCGGCTGTGTGAGTATTTCCCTGAGCTTTTCTATTCTTTGCTGCAATTTTACTACCTCTTTTTATTCATCAAGTAAAAAAGCGTTTAATGCAAGCTTATATACATTTTTGCCAAAGCCGGCTATTACACCCTTGCATACTGCCGATATTACAGATTTATGTCTGAATTCCTCTCTTGCGTGTACGTTCGACATATGAACCTCAATAAACGGAATATCTACAGCAGCTATGGCGTCTCTTAACGCATAGCTGTAATGAGTAAGCGCACCGGCATTGATTATAGCTGCGTCAAATAAGCCTCTTGCGGCGTGTATTTTGTCTATAATATCGCCCTCGTGATTTGACTGAAAAATTTCAATTTCGCATCCGGCAGCTGCTGCATACGCCGTTATTTCATCGTTTATGCTTTGCGCTGTCTGCTCGCCGTAAACGCCCTTTTCCCTTACCCCAACCATATTCAGGTTAGGACCGAGAATAAGCAAAAATTTCTTTGCCATAAATTATTCCTCCTCTGTATATTCTCCCCTTGATTTAATTTTCTTCTCCGCCCCGCTTAGCAAAAAACGTCTGAGCTTTACTGTTTTTGCCTCTTTTTCTTCGTCAACAGGGTCTACAAGTAGGGTTTTCATATGCAAAAGCTTTGCCCCGAAAATATCTGTAAAAAGCTGGTCGCCCACAACTAAAATTTCATTTAAAGGCTTATTGAACGCAAGCCTTGCACGGATGAAGCCTATAGGCGACGGCTTTAAGCAAAATGACGCAAACGGCAGTCCTACGCTTTTTGCAAACGGCTCAACCGTATTTTTGTAGTTGTTTGAAAAAAGCATAAGCTTTATACCGTTTTTCTGCATTTGCTCTATCCACTGTAAAACGCCGTCATACGGCTTGTCATCTCCGTACGGCTTTACGGTGTTATCTATATCTAAAAGAATACAGCTTACCTTAAGCTTTAAAAGCATTTTCGGTGTAATTTCTGTTACTCTGTACAGATACGCAGTTTGCATTTTACATCCTCCGAACAGATATATAAATTTCAAAAAAGCGGGCAATTAATGCCCGCTTTCTGATTTTAATAAATTGTGCCGTTAAAATGTAAAATTATTTATATTTACGTTTACGAGCCGCTTCAGATTTTTTCTTGCGCTTTACGGAAGGCTTTTCATAAGCTTCTCTTTTACGCACTTCCTGAATAACTCCTGCTCTTGCACACTGTTTTTTAAATCTTCTCAGAGCGCTTTCAAGAGATTCGTTATCCTTTACTTTAACTTCTGCCATTTATCTTCCCTCCCATCCGCCATAAGGCAGGGGTTAATTGCACATAATTGCAGATAACATTATACAATAATCACTCTGCAAATGTCAAGCACAATGTATATTTTTCGACGAAATGGCAAATAATTGTTATTTTACAACAATATTAACAAGCTTGCCTGGAACATAAATCTCTTTAATTATGCTCTTGCCGTCTGTTGCCTGCTTAACCTTTTCGTCATCTTTTGCAGCGTTTATTGCAGCTTCCTTGCCTGCGTCTGCCGCTACAGTAAGCCTTGATTTAAGCTTGCCGTTTACCTGCACTACAATTTCAACAGTATTGTCTCTGCACTTGCTCTCGTCATATTCAGGCCAGCTTTGCTCTGCAACAATGCCGTTTCCAAGGCCTGACTGCTCCCAGACCTCCTCTGTTATATGAGGTGCAAACGGATTTAAAAGAATAGTGAAAATTCTGAGCTCTTCTTTATTTATTTTACCCTGTGCAGTTATATCGTTAATAAGCGCCATAAGTGTGGCAATGGCTGTGTTAAACTTGATATTTTCTATATCGTCGCCGACCTTTTTAATCGTTTTGTGGAAGGCGCTTTCAAGCTCAGAAGAAATTTTGTCGCCGTCTGTTAAAATGTTTTGCAGGTTGTAGTAGCGCTCCAAAAATCTGCGGCAGCCCTTTATGCTGGACGGACTCCACGGTGCGGCTTTCTCAAAGTCGCCGATGAACATCTCGTAAAGGCGCATTGTGTCTGCACCGTATTCCTCAACAATTTCATCCGGGTTTACTACGTTGCCTCTGGATTTACTCATCTTTTCGCCGTTTTCGCCGAGTATCATACCGTGGCTTGTGCGCTTTGCATATGGCTCTTTTGTGGGAACTACGCCGATGTCATACAAAAATTTATGCCAGAAACGGCTGTATAAAAGGTGAAGCGTTGTATGCTCCATACCTCCGTTGTACCAGTCAACCTGATTCCAATATTCCATAGCCTCCTTACTTGCAAGGGCTTCGCTGTTGTGCGGGTCCATATAGCGCAGGAAATACCACGAAGAGCCTGCCCACTGAGGCATTGTGTCTGTTTCTCTGTGCGCCTTGCCGCCGCATTTGGGGCAGGTTGTTTCCACCCACTGCGTAATATTTGCAAGCGGAGATTCTCCGTTTTCTGTCGGCTCGTAGGATTCCACCCTTGGCAGCTTAAGCGGAAGCTCGCTTTCCGGCAGAGGAACATAGCCGCATTTGTCACAATGTACAATCGGAATAGGCTCGCCCCAATAACGCTGACGCGAGAACACCCAGTCGCGCAGCTTAAAGTTAACCTTCTGCTTTCCTACGCCTTTATCCGTAAGCCAGTTAACAATTTCAGTCTTGGCTTTTTCTACCGATAGGCCGTCTAAAAATCCTGAGTTTACCATAATGCCCGTTGCACAGTCGGTAAATGCCTCTTCCTGCACATTTCCGCCCTTTACAACCTCAATAATCGGAAGATTGAATTTCTTTGCAAACTCCCAGTCACGTGTATCGTGCGCCGGAACTGCCATAATTGCGCCTGTACCGTAGGATACAAGAACATAGTCTGAAATAAATATAGGAATTTCTGTATTATTAACGGGGTTTATTGCCTTAACGCCGCACAGCTTAACGCCTGTTTTGTCCTTTGCAACCTCTGTTCTTTCAAAGTCGGACTTTCTTGCAGCTGCCTGCTGATACTGCCTTATCTCTTCAAGGTTTTCCAGGCTGTCCTGCCATTTTTCAATGAGAGGATGCTCCGGTGAAATTACCATATATGTAGCGCCGAAGAGCGTATCGGGACGTGTTGTGTAAACTGTAAGCTTATCGCCCAGAGTGGTGTTAAAGTCAACCTCTGCGCCTGTGGAACGGCCAATCCAGTTTTTCTGCTGAGCCTTAACTCTGTCGGGATAATCAACAAGATCCAAGTCCTCAATAAGTCTGTCTGCGTATTCTGTAATTTTTAACATCCATTGTGATTTTACTTTTCTTACAACCTCGCTGCCGCAGCGTTCGCAAACTCCGTTTACAACCTCTTCATTTGCAAGCACACATTTACAGGATGTACACCAGTTTACCGCCATCTCTTTTTTATAGGCGAGATTGTGCTTAAATAATTGCAGGAATATCCACTGCGTCCATTTAAAATATTCCGGGTCGGTAGTGTTTATCTCTCTGCTCCAGTCAAACGAAATACCAAGAGATTGTATCTGCTGTTTAAAGCGGGCGATGTTCTGCTTTGTTACTTCCTCCGGGTGAATGTGATTTTTTATTGCGTAGTTTTCGGTAGGAAGTCCGAAAGCGTCCCAGCCGATTGGATAAAGCACGTTATACCCCTGGAGTCTGCGCTTTCTTGCAACTGTATCAAGGGCGGTATACGGACGCGGATGTCCAACGTGCAAACCCTGTCCCGACGGATACGGGAACTCTATAAGAGCATAAAACTTTTCTTTCTCCGAATTTGTTTCTGCGTGGAAAACGCCCTTTTCCTCCCACGTTTTTTGCCATTTTGGTTCAATCTTTTTATGGTCGTATTTCAATGCCGTTACCTCCTGCAATTTATCGCTTGATAATTTATTTTAAAATGTCTGAAATATCAATATCCTCGCCGTCCTGCCATAGTCTTTCAAGGTTATAATATTCTCTTGCCTCGTCAGAGAAAATATGAACGACAACATCGATATAATCCAAAAGCACCCACGAATTTGAACGGTGCCCCTCAATATGGCTTACTGAAATGCCTGCTTCGTCAAGCTTCTCCTCAACCTCTTCGGAAAGCGCCTTTACCTGTGTACTGCTTCTTCCTGTTGCTATAACTATATAATCTGAAAGTATGGAAACATCTCCAACCTTAATCACCTTAATATCTGCGCCTTTTTTGCTGTCGAGCGCCTTTGCCGCCAGCATTGCTGTTTCTAAAGATGTCAAAATATTCAACTCCTGTTATTGTTTAGTATTATTTCATTATAAACTGCCAATGTATTAGGATCTATGGCTAAATTCCTCTTTGAAAGGTCGTTTATGGAAAAAGACAGTCCGTACAGCATAGCCTCTTCAAGACTTCTGCGTGATTTTTCACGCATTATATTCACTCCGTCGTAATCTCTTTCCTCGCCTGTAAAATCTGCAACGAAAATAATCTTTTCCAGCAGGCTCATACCCTTTCTTCCCGTTGTGTGATACCTTACTGCATTTATTATGTCTTTATCCTCTATTTTTAAAACACTCTTTATGTATGCGGCGCCGGAAATGGCATGCCACAGCTTTTTTGAGCTTTTTTCCAATTCGGTTAGTATTATATCAGAGCCGTTTATTATTTGCAACTGCTCCTCATGCGGGGTTTCCTTTGTTATGTCGTGCAAAATTCCGGCAATTTCCGCCTTTTGCTTATCACCGCCGTATATTTCGGCAAGCTTTACAGCTTCCTTTGCCACATTAAGAGAATGGATATATCTTTTCTCTCCCATTCTTGCTCTTATAATTTTTTTGTACTCGTTTTTTGGCATAACAATCACTCCCTGTAAAGACCGTTTTTTATTATATACTCTTCTACCCTTTCACCTGTTAAATCTGTAATCCGCTTGCCCTGCTTAACATAATGCCGTATTTGTGTTGACGACACCTGCATAATAGGCTCACTTAAAACCACACATTCAGCCCCGAGAGAATTTAAATATTTCTCGTGCTGCCTAAGCTCTGTGTAATTTGTATTGTCCCTTGGAGCTGTGCATATTTTTGCAAGCTTAAAAATTTCCTGCGGATTTTTCCAATCCTGAATAGTCATAAACATATCTGCGCCTGTTATCAGAAAAAGCTCGGAATCCGCATAGATTTCTTTAAGCTGTTTTAAAGTATCCGCCGTGTAGCTTGCTCCCTGCCTTTTTATTTCAATATCTGAAATCTCGGTGTTACTTACATTTTCAAATGCAATCGAGCACATATTGTATCGGTGCAACGCATCTGCCATTTCATTTGTCTTTTTATGCGGCGGGATATATGTCGGCACAATCAGCATTTTATCCAGCCTGAGTGTTTTTATATATTCCCTTGCAAGCCCGATATGACCTAAATGCACCGGGTTAAAGCTGCCGCCGAACATTGCAACCCTTTTCTTCATCTTTTTTTAGCCTTCGGAAGCTCTATTTTGGGCTCCTTCTGATTTTTGCGGTATAAAACAAACTTTGTGCCTATCACCTGCACAACGTCTGCATTTACCTTAGCGGCAATTTCCTCCGCTGCCTGTCTTGAAGATAAATCGGCAGTTTCAAGCACCTTGCCCTTTATAAGCTCTCTGGCTGTAAGGGCATCGTCCGCCTGCTTTATTATCTGCTCGCTCATACCGCCCTTACCTACCATAAGTATAGTATCTATTGAATTTGCAAGAGAGCGCAAAAACGCTCTTTGTTTACTTGTAAGCATAAAACATCCTCCAAATTAATTACAGCCGTAATATTTAATAAGCTCTGTCCTTAAAGCTCTCAGCGCATTTCCTCTGTGGCTTATTTCGTCCTTTTCCTGTGCTGTAAGCTGCGCATAGCTTCTGCCGTCAGGCACTAAAAACACAGGGTCATATCCAAAGCCGCCGTCGCCCTTTGGTTCAAAGGCTATTTCGCCCTTACATTCGCCGTATACATCTATAATGTTATCCATATCTATTATACAACAAATTGCGCTTGCAAAACAGGCTTTTCTGTCCTCTTTCTTTACATTTATAAGCTCACTGAGCAGCTTTTCGTTCTTTTGAGCGTCTGTTGCGTTTTCTCCGCCGTATCTTGCCGAATATACCCCCGGTCTGCCGTTTAATGCGTCTACCATAAGTCCGGAATCATCCGCTATGCTCGGCATACCTGTTGCTTTAAAAGCAGAAAGTGCTTTAAGCCTTGCATTTTCGGCAAAGGTTATACCTGTTTCCTCAACCTCCGGAAGCGTTATGCCCTCGTGCTTTGCTGTCACCGCCGTAATGCCGAGAGGGTTCAAGATGCGGTCAAGCTCTTTTATTTTCTTTGGATTGTTTGAAGCAATGATAAACTTTTTCAATATAAATCTGCAAGCTCCTTTCAAAAGGCTTACTGCTCGCCGTCAAAATCTGTTTCAGCGTCCTTCTCCCGATTAAACAGCGCACGCGCAAAGTCATCAGCATTAAACGGCTGTAAATCATCAATTTGCTCACCAACCCCGATGTATTTAACAGGCACGTCCAAATCCTCTTTTATTGCAAGCACTACGCCGCCCTTTGCTGTACCGTCAAGCTTAGTTAATACTATGCCTGTAATTCCTGCGGAATTTTTAAATTCCTTAGCCTGGTTAACAGCGTTTTGACCTGTTGTGGCGTCAAGCACAAGCAAAATTTCCTTATCTGCGTCGGGCAACTCTCTGTCTATTATTCTGCCTATTTTTGCAAGCTCGTCCATAAGGTGCTTTTTATTATGAAGTCTGCCTGCTGTGTCACATATTATTACATCTGCGTTTCTCGCCTTAGCAGCAGATATTGCATCAAACACAACGGCGGCAGGGTCGCTGCCCTCTTTCTGCTTAACAATATCGCAGCCGCTTCTCTGCGCCCAAATCTCAAGCTGTTCTATTGCGGCTGCTCTGAAAGTATCTGCCGCTGCAAGCAAAACCTTTTTGCCGTCCTTACGCATATTATTTGCCATTTTGCCGATAGTTGTGGTTTTTCCGACTCCGTTCACGCCTATTACAAGTATGATTGACGGCCTTGTGTTAAGAGTAAGCTCCTGACCGCCTCTGAGCATATCTGCAACAGTTTCGGAAAGCAGTCTGTGTATTTCCTGAGGGTCCTTTATGCCCTCTTTTTTTACTCTCTGCTTTAGCTCTTCGGTAATTTTCTGCGCCGTATTTATTCCGACGTCGCCCATAACCAAAAGCTCTTCAAGCTCTTCAAAAAGCTCGTCGTCTATTTTTGTAAAGGACTTGAGCATAGAGTCGATTTGCCCGACAACTGCGTCTCTTGTCTTTTTTAAGCCGTCTTTAATTTTACTGAAAAATCCCATTGAAATCAGTCCTTTATCTCATATTTTGCATATTAAGCTTAGACGCTACCTCGGTTGCTCTAAGCTCCAAAAGCTTTGATATGCCCTCATCCTGCATTGTAACGCCGTAGAGGACGTCAGCCTCCTCCATTGTTCCTCGCCTGTGTGTTATTAAAATAAACTGTGTTTTGTCATTCATCTGCCTTAAGTATGATGCAAAGCGGTCTACGTTTACCTCGTCAAGCGCCGCTTCAATCTCGTCCATAACACAAAACGGAGCCGGGCTTACCTTCATTATAGCAAAATACAGAGCGATTGCAACTAAAGCTTTTTCTCCGCCGGACAAAGCCTCAAGATGAACTACGATTTTACCGGGCGGATTTACAGAAATTTCTATGCCGCTTTGCAGAATATCGTCCGGGTCGGAAAGCTCCAGGCAAGCCTTGCCGCCGCCGAACAGCTCTGTAAAGGTCTTTTTGAAATTCTCGTTAATCTGATAAAATCTTTCCACAAAGATTTCCTTCATCTGCTTTGTTATCTCGCTTATAAGGCGTATAATCTCTGCCCGCGACTTTTCAACGTCGCCCACCTGCTTTAGCATAAATTCGTATCTTTCAGACACTTCTTTATATTCCTCTATTGCAGATACGTTTACACTTCCGAGAGATTTTATCTTATTTTTAAGCTCGTTTAATCTGCGCTTTGCCTCCGTAATATTACTAAGCGGCTTTGTTGTTTCTTCGGCTTCTCTTCTTGTAAGCTCGTATTCTTCCCAAAGCTTTGCTATTATGTCGTCATACTGCTTTTGCAGACTTATTTTTCTTTCCTCCAGCCTTGCAAGCTCTCTGCCGGATATTTCCTTTTCCGAGTTTTTATCTCTTTCAAGCTGTCTTAGCTGTGCGCTTCGTTTTTCAAAGGATGAGCGTTTCTCGTTTAACTGCTCAATCTCCTTCTTACACTGTTCAATCTGCGCCGTTGTTTCGGCAATAAAGCCGTTTAAAAGCTCTATCTGCGAATTAATCTGCTCGTTTTTCTTTTTGATTGTTTCAATTTCAATATTAAGCGCCTTTTTTCTTTCCTCCTGAGACGCACCTGTACTGAGTGCAGAGTTTATCTCGGAATTGAGCGCCTCTATATCCTTTTGAGCCGTTACAATGCTAAGGCGTATATCCTGAAGTCTTGCGGAGTATTCCTCCCGCTTTTTGGTAAGCTCCTCTCGGCTTCCTGTAATTTTGTCAGACTCCTCCTCAGCCGATTTTATCTCCTGCTGAAGCTTATCAAGCGCCTGCTTTGCTTTAAGAGATGTTTCCTTATGCATTTGCTGTTTGTTTATACAGTCAAGCATTTCTGCTTCAGTTTCCTCAAGCGATTTTTTTACACTTTCAAGCTCCGATATACAGGTCTTGCTTTCTGCCTCGTTACGTATTTGCTCCTCTGAAAGCTTTGAAAGATTTGCTCTTGCAGATAAAAGGTCGGCTTCGGTTTTTGCATATTCCGCCTGTATCCGGTTAAATTCCTGCTTTGCAGCCTCTGCCTTTTGCGACAGCTCCTCCGCCGCTTTTTTATTTTTTTCAATTTCACTCACACGGCTTAAAAGTCCGGATTTTCTTGCAAGCGAACCGCCTGTAAGCGAGCCGCCGGCATTTACCACCTGACCGTCCAGCGTTACTACCCTGAATCTGTAAGAAAAACGCTTTGCAATTTTTACGGCGCAGTTCAAATCCTCGGCAACTGCTATTCTGCCCAGCAGAGAATTCAAAATACCGCTGTACTTGCTGTCGCAGGAGCAAATCCTGCTTGCAATTCCGACAAAGCCATCACATACGCTTATCTCCTTTTCATCAAGCACATTTCCCTTAATTGTAGTCATCGGCAAAAAGGTAGCACGTCCGCCGTCTTTTTGCTTCAGCATAGCAATAGCTCGCTTTGCATCCTCCTCTGTGCCGGTTACTATGTTCTGCATAGCTGCACCGAGAGCTGTTTCTACTGCAACGGTGTATTCAGACGGCACCTTTATTACACGGGACACAGGCCCGTGTATTCCGCTTATTGTTCCTCTTTGGGCCTCTTTCATTACAATTTTTACACTGTGATTAAAGCCCTCAAGGTTTCTCTCCAGATCCTCAAGAATTTTAATTCTTCTCTGTCTTTCCTGTGTGTCAAGCAGAAGCTTATCTGCCTGTGCCTTTATTGCGTCACGCTTTTCCGCTTTGTTTTTCAGCTTAATTTCTATACCGCTTACGCCGTTTTTAGCGGCAATTATTTTTTGCACAAGCTCAGATAATTTTTTATCGTAATGCCCTTTAAGCTGAGCAAGCTCAGAAAGCGCCTTTTCTTTTTCTTTCTTTGAAGCCTTTAATACATCTGCTCTTTGGCTGAGCTCTTCAAATGATGAGGCGCTTGTCATCTGCGATACCTTGATATCTGCCGCTTTTGCGCTGAGCTTTGTAAGCTCAAGCGACACCTGCTGAAGCATATCTGAGCTTCTGCCTGCATTTACGTTTATTTCATTTAATTCATTCTGACATTCGTCATACTCTGTCTTAAGCTCGTTTATCCTTTTGTTGCAGTCTTTGACGCGCTCTTTTTTGCTTTCTATCTCTTTTTCAATATCAAGCGCACTTAAATCCACCTGAGATATTTCTGCTTTGATTTTTTCTATGCTTGAATTATTATGTAAAATATCGTTTTCTGCAACGGATACAGCCGCACGCTTTTGCGACGACTGTTCCTCCAAGGCTGAAATACCCCTTCTTATCTCGTCCATTTTAGAAGCCTGCTCACTGCTTTGCCTGTAAATCTCCTCGGCTTCCTCGCTTATTTTTATAAGCTCCTGCTCGGCTAAATCGTTCTGGCTTCTTGCAATCATTATTTTTTCTTCCTGCTCACGCAGAACGTCTGCCGACTTTTCCAGGGTATCAAGCCATATTCCTATTTCAAGCTCTCGCTTCTCTTTAGAATACTCCAAAAAGGACTCCGCCTTTTTCGACTGCGCTTCAAGCGGTCCTACTCTTTCCTCAAGCTCCTTTACAATATCTCTTAATCTGAGCAGGTTTTCCTCTGTCGCCTTCAGCTTTCTTTCCGCCTCTGTTTTTCTGTAGCGATAACGTGAAATGCCTGCCGCCTCTTCAAATATTTCTCTTCTGTCCTCGCTTTTTGCGCCGACAATGCTGTCAATTTTACCCTGACTTATCATAGAATAGCCGTCTCTGCCAAGACCGGTATCCATAAACAGCTCGTGTATATCCTTTAAACGCACCGACGCCTTGTTTATCATATATTCGCTGTCGCCGCTTCTGTAATAACGCCTTGTAACGGCTACCTCGTCGCCGTCAAACGGCAGCGCCCTGTCTTTATTTTCTATAGTAAGCGTAACCTCGGCGTAGCCCTGCTTTTTTCTGTTGTCTGTGCCGTTAAAGACAACGTCCTCCATTTTGGAGCAACGCAGAGCCTTTGGGGACTGCTCGCCCAAAACCCAGCGTATTGCGTCGCTTATGTTGCTTTTACCTGAACCGTTAGGCCCGACAATGGAGGTAATGCCTTTGTCGAAGCTTATTTTTGTTTTATCCGGAAAGGTTTTAAAGCCTTGTATTTCAAGTGATTTTAAAAGCACAATTTCACCTCTTTATTATTAAAGCCCTGCGGCTTTTACATTTACCGTATTTTCTGCAATTGCGTCGCTTTGAAGAATTTTTACATTATAACCCAGAGAATTGAGCTTTGATATATTACTGCGCTTTTGTCCGCAAAGCTTTGATACGGATTTTGGATTTACCGTTATTTCAAGATTCTTTGTATTTATATTATTGTTTTTTACTGCTTCAAGAACATCGTCAAGCATAAGCTTGCTTTGGCAAAGCTCCCTGAGCGACGGATGAAACGCCCCGGCTATCAAATCTCGTTGCATACTTTCGCTGCTGTGAAGTCCGAGTCTTATTACATTTATTCCCTTTTCTTCAAAAAATTTAAGCAGCCCTGAGCACAAGCTTACCGTTGCTTCAAGCTCAGTAGGCTTATACTCACCCTGCATATAAAGCTCTTCCAGATATGTGTTTTTCATAATAAGCGTAGGATAAATCCGCACTGTATCGGGCATAAGCTCCGCTATTTTTTGCGCTGTTAAAATATCCTTTTCTTCATCGCTTTTGTAAAGGCCTGTCATCATCTGGAGGCCCAGCGAAAAGCCGTATTCCTTTATAAGATGCGATGAGGTGCAGACATCCTTTACAGTATGCCCTCTGAAATTTGCTTTGAGTACATTGTCGAGCATACTTTGTGCGCCAAGCTCTATTGATGTTACTCCATAATCCGACAGAGTATTCAGAATATCTCTGCTTATACAGTCCGGTCGGGTAGAAATGCGTATTCCTGCAAACTCTCCGCTTTTTACAAACGGATAAGCTGCACCGAGAAGCTGCTTCATATAGCTGCTGTCAATAGCAGTAAAGCTTCCGCCGAAAAAGGCTATTTCAGCTTTTTTTGTTCTTTCCTTCAGGCTTTCTCTTGCAATGCTCACAGCGGAGATAACATCATCTGCCGTTGGCTGATACTGCACGCCTGTAATTGACCTTTGGTTGCAGAAGCTGCACTGATGCGGACAGCCGTTATGAGGAACAAATAAGGCTATATTTGCGTGCTTCAAAATCCCATCAGCTCCAGTGCTTCTCTTGCCGCCTGCTGCTCCGCCTCTTTTTTGCTTTTGCCGCCGCCCCTGCCTATTACGTTGCTGTTCAAGTGCACCTCTACAACAAAGTGCTTACTGTGGTCAGGTCCGCTTTCACCCACAAGGACATACTCAAGGTGTTCCTCGGGATTTTTCTGGACAATCTCCTGTAAACAGGTTTTATAGTCCTTAAAGCTTTTCGGCTTTGGATTTTGAATATCCGGCACTACAAAGCCTAAAATATATTTTCTTGCGCTTTCCATTCCGCCGTCCAGATAAATTGCGGCTATCACCGCCTCAAAGGCGTCTGCCAGAATTGACGGTCGCTGTGCGCCGCCGCTGTGGCGTTCACCACGGCTTAATAAAAGGACATCTCCCAAATTAACGGATTTTGCGTATACCGATAGAGATTTTTCGCAAACAAGCGAAGCTCTCAGCTTTGTAAGCTCTCCCTCCGGAAGCTTAGGACAGTTCTTAAAAATGTAGTCAGAAACCACTATGCTTAAAACCGCGTCGCCTAAAAATTCAAGGCGCTCGTTACATTTCATACCGTTTTTTGCCTCGTTAGCATAGGAGGAATGTGTGACTGCCGTTTTTAAAAGCTGTATATTTTTAAAGCTGTAATTTATTTTTTCCTGAAAAGCTGTCAGCTTATCCACTTTTGCCACTTCCTTTCGTAATATCTTGATTTTTGCTTATCCCCCCCACTGCAAGCGTTTCACTGCCGTGCTGCGTAAGATGCAATAAAAGCTGAAACGTGCAGCGAGAGAGCTGAAGGATGTGTATATTATTTTTCTAAATCTGTAATGGATGCTGAGATTTCCGATGTAACATCTCCCTCAACATACTGCTTAGTAAGCCTTATGGCGCTTTTTATCGTCTTTGCCTTTGAGCTGCCGTGTGCCTTGAAAACAGGCTTGGTAACTCCCATAATCGGTGAGCCGCCGTACTCGTTGTAGTCAAATTCCTTTTTCATAAGCTTTAAATCGTTCATAACTAAAGCCGCCGCCGCTTTTGTTTTTATGCTTTTGCCGAACATATCCTTTATTTTACCCATAAGTGCCATTGCAACACCCTCGTAGGTTTTTAAAATAAGATTTCCGGAAAAGCCGTCCGTTACTATAACGTCGGCGCCGTCAAGCGGAATACCTCTGCCCTCTACATTGCCTACAAAGTTTAAACTGCTTTGCTTTAAAAGTTCATATGCCTTGTGCTGAAGCTCGCCGCCCTTATGCTCTTCCGTTCCTACATTTGCAAGTCCTACTCTGGGGCTTTTTACGCCCATAACCTTTTGCATATATATTGAGCCCATAATACCAAACTGCAAAAGCATTTCTGGGCGACAGTCAACATTTGCACCGCCGTCTATAAGCATGGCACAGCCGGCAGCAGTTGGAATAACAGGGGCAAATGCAGCTCTTTTTATGCCCTTTATACGCTTTACAAGCATAGTAGAGCCTACTGCAAGTGCACCGCTGTTGCCTGCTGATACAAATGCGTCGCCTGCTCCCTCTGACAAAAGCTTAAAGCCAACCGCCATTGAAGAGTCTTTTTTTGTTTTTATAACTGCGGTGGCGTCGTCATCCATTGTAATTACTTCGGGTGCGTTTACTATTTCTATTCTTGCAAGAGAAATGCTATTTTCCTCGGCAATTTTCTTAATTTTTGCTTCGTCGCCCGTCAGAATAATGTCAACGTCAAGCTCGCTTACAGACTGCGCAGCTCCCTTTATAATTTCCAGCGGCGCATTATCTCCGCCGAAAGCATCAACTATAATCTTCATATGTATTCATTCCTTTATTCTTTTATTTTATCTATTCCGTTTTCAGCAATAAACTGTTCAAGCACGGCAAACGACCGCTGTGCATATTTTGCCGCCTTAAGCTTTTTATTCCTGATTTTCTCTGAAAGCGGCGGAAGTATGCCTACATTTGCGCCCATTGGCTGGAAATTTTTTACTGTTGCGTCGCTTATATATCTGCTAAGCGCACCCATCATACATTCCCCGGGTAATATAACAGGGGTTTGCCCCTGTGCAAGTCTTGCGGCGTTAATTCCTGCAATAAGTCCGGAGCTTGCAGACTCCATATATCCCTCAACGCCGGTTATCTGACCTGCAAAAAACAACGCATCGTTATTTTTGCAGTTAAAATACGGGGTTAAAATCTGCGGTGAATTTAAAAAAGTGTTTCTATGCATAACGCCGAAGCGCACAAAATCCGCATTCTTCAGCGCCGGAATCAACCCGAATACTCTCTTTTGCTCAGGGAATTTTAAATTTGTCTGAAAGCCGACAAGGTTAAAAAGCGTAGCACTCTTGTTCTCTTTTCTAAGCTGTAAAACAGCCCATGGTCTGTGACCTGTTTTCGGGTCGGTTAAGCCTACCGGCTTCATCGGACCGAAGCGCATTGTGTCAAATCCTCTTTGCGCCATAATCTCTATGGGCATACAGCCCTCGTAAACCTTTGGATTTTGCACGTCAACATCGTGCAAAGGCGCTCGCTGTGCATTGACAAGCTCGCTGTGAAAAAGCTCGTACTCCTCTTTATTAAGGGGACAGTTAATATAATCATCACCGTCGCCCCTGCCGTAACGGCTTGCGTAAAATGCGTGGTCAAAATCTATGCTTTCGCAGGTTACTATAGGAGCCGCCGCATCAAAAAAGCTAAGACTTCCGCCAAAATTATCCGAAATATCCTTTGCAAGTGCATCGCTTGTAAGCGGACCTGTGGCTATTACATTTATGCCATCTGTCGGAAGCTGTGTTATCTCTGCCTCAGTTACCGTAATATCAGGATGGTTTTTTATACGGCTTGTAACTGCATCTGCAAACAGATCTCTGTCAACAGCCAAGGCTCCCCCGGCGGGAACGGCACATTCGTCGGCACACTGCATTAAAAGTGAATTAAGCATACGCATTTCCTGCTTTAACATTCCTGCGGCGCTTTCAACTCGAGCCGCTTTAAGGGAATTTGAGCAGATAAGCTCTGCGAATTTATCGCTTTTATGAGCAGGCGTTTTCTTTTTGGGCTTCATCTCAATAAGATTAACCTTTATTCCACGGCTTGCAAGCTGATATGCACACTCGCACCCGGCAAGACCTGCGCCGATGACATTGACGGTTGTTATTTTGACCATTCCTTTCGATTGAAATATATTTTTACAAATCTACTGCCGCCTTGCACGCCCCACCCCTTTAACAGGGAAAAGGAGAAACCAAAGCAGACAATTAAATTAAGAAAAATTTAAAGCTGATTTAAAAAGATAATCAGATTAAGCATAAATTTATACTGTTTCTCCGAACAGTTAATTCGCGGAGAAGTATGTGCTATTTATCCGAATTTTCGGCTTTTTTCTCAAAGCCGCAGCCATCTTTGGCGCAGAACAGCACAGGCTTCTTTCCTTTTTTCTTGAACAGAATATCGCCGCACTGCGGGCATTTTTCGTTTACAGGTTCATTCCACGATACGAAATCACAGTCGGGATAATTGCTGCAGCCGTAAAATATTCTGCCCTTCTTTGTCTTTTTAACAATAACCTTTCCGTTGCATTTTGGGCAGTCAACGCCTATTTCCTGCACATATTTTTTAATATTCTTACATTCCGGATAGCCGGGGCAGGCAATAAATTTGCCGTATCTGCCAACCTTTACTACCATTTTTCTGCCGCAAAGCTCGCAGACTATGTCCGTTTCGTCCTCCTTAAGCTGGATTTTCACGCCCTCCATATCTGTTTTTGCCTTTTTAAGGGTTTTGTCAAAATCCGTGTAGAAGGTATCAAGCAGGCCCTGCCACTGCTGCTCTCCCTTTTCTATTTTTCCGAGATCCTCCTCCATCTGAGCTGTAAATTTTACGTTTACAATCTTCGGGAAGCGTTCCTTCATAAGCTTTGTGGTAACCTCGCCAAGCTCTGTCGGGAAGAGTGTTTTGCTCTCTCTTCTTACATATTCTCTGCTTGTAATTGTAGTTATTGTTGCGGCGTAGGTGGACGGTCTGCCTATTCCGTTTTCTTCAAGAGTTTTAATCAGCGAAGCCTCTGTAAAGCGTGCCGGAGGCTGCGTAAAATGCTGATTGGGTATAATTTCTTTTACTCTTACCGGCATACCCTCCTCAAGCTGCGGCAGCTCCTTTTCCTTTTCTTCTTCCGTATCCTTTCCCTCTACATACAGTGCGGTAAAGCCGTCAAAATGCACTCTGTAGCCTGAGGCTTTAAAAATATATCCATTTGCGCTTATCTCTGCCTGAGTAGTTTTCTGAACGCAGTCAGCCATCTGGCACGCTGTAAAACGCTCCCAAATAAGCTTATAAAGCTTATATTGGTCAGGCGTTAAGCTGCTTTTTACCTTTTCCGGTTCAAGAGAAGGCATTGTCGGTCTTATAGCCTCGTGTCCGTCCTGAGCATTAGAACGCGATTTGAAAAATCTCGGCTTTGATGGCAGATATTTGTCGCCGTATTTGCTTTGAATATACTGCGTTACCTCTGTTACAGCGTCGTTAGATATACGCAGAGAGTCAGTTCTCATATATGTTATAAGACCTGTTGCACCAAGCTGAGGAAGCTCAACGCCTTCGTACAGCTCCTGAGCAACCTTCATAGTCCGTCTGGACTGAAACCCGAGCTTTCTTGACGCTTCCTGCTGAAGTGTAGACGTGTTAAACGGCGGAGCAGGTGATTTTTTCCTTGTACCGTTTTTAACCTTTGTTACAATATACTCTGCGTTTTTCAAATCAGCAAGAATTTTATCAGCCTGTTCTCCGCTTGAGATTTTTATTTTGCCGTTTTCATCCGCATAAAGAGAAGCCGCAAAGGTTTTTCTGCTCCCCCTTGGAATAAACTTTGCATCTACCGACCAGTATTCCTCGGGAACAAAAGCCCTTATTTCTTCCTCTCTGTCAACAATAATTCTTACGGCAACCGATTGCACTCTTCCTGCCGACAGACCTCTTCTTATTTTCTGCGACAAAAACGGACTAAGCTTATAACCGACAAGTCTGTCGAGTATTCTTCGTGCCTGCTGTGCGTCTACAAGGTCCAAATCAATTGAACGGGGGTTTTTCATACCGTTATCTATGCCGTTTTTGGTTATTTCATTAAATTCAACTCTGTTTTTGTCATCTGTGCTAAGCCCCAAAATATATGATAAATGCCATGAAATTGCCTCGCCCTCACGGTCAGGGTCAGTTGCAAGATAAACGGCGTCGCTTTTTTCAGCCGCCTTTTTAAGCTCCTCTACAAGCTTTTCCTTTCCTTTGATTATATCGTACTTAGGAGTAAAATTCTTTTTTATATCAACGCTTAAACGCTTCTCCGGTAAGTCTCTGACATGACCCATAGAAGCAATTACTTCGTAATCCTTGCCAAGATATTTTTTTATTGTCTTAGCCTTTGCAGGCGACTCCACTATTACAAGCTTTGCCATTTGGCTCGTTCCTCCCGATATTTATTTTGAAAATCTTCTGCCCGAGTGTTTAACAACTGCGCCGTAAAGCTCAAGCTCGGTAAGCGCCGTAAGCAGTCTGCTTACGGAAAGCTCTGTTTTCAGCGCAAGCTCGTCTGTGTGAATAGGTATTTCCGATAAAGCAAAAAACACCTTTTTTGCATCGTCGGAAATATCCTCTGGCAATGTTATATTATCTCTTTCTTTTGATGATTTATTTTTCTCTTCCGTTTTTTTACTGTTATTCGTCCTTGTGCCGCGGGCTTTTCCGGTGTTCTTTTTACCGTTTTTCAAAACAACCGGCACGCTGTCTATTGCCTGTTCAAAATCCTTGGAACACTCCGTATTTTCTAAAGCCGTAACATATCTGCCCTCGTATTCCTCAAGTACATCCTGAACAGAGGTTGTAAATTTTGCTCCCTGCTTTATAAGCTCGTTTGTGCCGGACTGTGTGCTTAAAGTAATATCTCCCGGAACGGCAAAAACATCTCTGCCCTGCTCCAAAGCTAAATCTGCCGTAATAAGCGATCCGCTTTTCTGCCCCGCTTCCACAACTATTACTCCGCTTGAAAGTCCGGATATAATTCTGTTTCTCATTGGAAAATGGCGTGCAAGCGGCGGAGTATTCGGAGGGTATTCCGACACAAGCGCACCGTCGTTTACTATTAAATTTCTCATATGGGCGTTTTCCGCAAGGTAGTCATAATTAATTCCGCAGCCAAGCACGCAGACAGTAGTACCGCCGGACTGCAAAACCCCTCTGTGCGCAGCACAGTCAATGCCGAGCGCACCTCCGCTTACGACAACAACGCCGTGCTGAGAAAGGCTTGAGGCAAATGAAAACGCAGTTGTGACCCCTTGTCTTGAAGCTGTACGAGTACCCACAATTGCAATGGCAAGGGTGCTGTCAAAATCAGGCAGGTTGCCTCTTACATATAAAACTGCCGGAGGGTTGTAAATTTCTTTAAGGCAGCTTGGGTACTGCTCGTCTTCAAACGTAAGTATATTGTAATTCAAAGTACGGCATTGGTCAATAATATTATATGACTGCTCCAGGGAAGTATCACTGAGTCTTTCAAGTTCTCTGTTTGTAAAACAGCCCAGCATACGCTTTGACTGCAAATCCTCTTCATAAAAGCTCTTTGCGCCGTTATAAAACTTCATAACAGTTCTAAGCTTTGGGTTGCCAAAGCCGAGCACTTGCTGAAGCCATATGTAATAAACGGTGTTTTCATTCATAAACAGTCAATCCTTTTGCTTTTCTCAAATGTCAGGGTAATACAATTCTTTATCAGACTTTTCCGCCCCTGAGCATTTCCCACATTATTATTGAAGCCGCCGCGCCTGCGTTTAAAGACTCTGCCCGTGAAAGCATAGGAATTGTAACCTTGCCTGTGCATACGGACATTGTATTATCTGTAAGTCCGTTTCCCTCGTTGCCAATTAACACTACGGCTGTGTCAAGCTTACTAAAATCAATATCCGTAATTTTCGCTGCCGATTTATCAGGCGTTGAGGCAAAGCAGGAAGCTCCGCTTTGTGTAAGTTCTTTTATATAATCCGTAAAATTATTTTCTATTACAAACGGAATGCGAAATGCCGCACCCATACTTCCCCGCAAAACCTTTGGGCTGTAAATGTCACAGCAGTCGTTTGACAAAATCATCCCGTCAATACCGAGCGCCTCTGCTGTTCGGATAACTGTTCCCAAATTTGACGGATCCTGAATATTCTCCAGCGCTATAAATTTACCCTTTTGCGGAAGAGTTGCATTTTCACGCATTTTACATACGCACATAATACCCTGCGGAGATTTGGTGTCTGACACAGACTTAAACAGGCTGTCAGACACAAGGCAAGCCTCGTCAGCCGCTTTTGTTAATGCAGAAACAAGCTCTGTGTGTTTGTTGTATGCCGTATCGCTTGCAACAACGGTTTTAATTTTCACTTTGCTTATTAACGCGTCCTCGCAAAGACGTACTCCCTCTATAACATACACAGCCTGCTCACGCCTGAAGCCTGCGCTTTTTAAAAGCTTTTGTATGTTTTTAATTACTTGATTATCCCTGCTTTTTATGCTTTTCATTCAGGCGCTGAATCTCCTCTCCCTGCGTAAAAAATAAGGCTTGTAATTACGAAAATAGCGTTTGGGATATAAAACTCCCAAACGCAATTTTAATTTTTTATTAGGCGTTTTTAGTCTGCTCAACAAGCTTTGTAAATGCAGCAGGGTCAGAAATTGCAATCTCTGAAAGCATTTTTCTGTTTAATGTAATTCCTGCCTTTTTAAGACCGTTCATAAATGTTGAGTAGTTTGTGCCGTTCATTTTGCAGGCTGCTGAAATACGGGTAATCCACAGACGGCGGAAATCTCTCTTTCTCTGCTTACGTCCGATGTATGCGTAGTTACCGCTTTTCATAACGGCTTGTTTAGCCATTTTAAAGTGCTTGCTCTTTGCTCCCCAATAGCCCTTAGCGAGCTTTAAAGTCTTTTTTCTTCTCTTGCGAGTCATCATCGCACCTTTTACACGTGCCATTTTATCTTACCTCCGTTTAATTGGTTAATTTGTTAAGTTGATGTGCAAATAAAAATTATTTGTAAGGAATAAGTCTTTTTACCTGTGCTACATTTGTCTTGTCGGCAGTAGTAGTTTGTCTTAAACCTCTTTTACGCTTAGTAGTCTTTTTGTTGAGTATGTGGCGTTTATTTGCGTGAGCACGTATAACCTTACCGTTTTTAGAAAGCTTAAAGCGTTTTTTTGCACCACTGTGTGTTTTAATCTTTGGCATAATATTTAGTCCTCCTTGAAAGTTTACTTAGTAGGCTTTGGAGCCAGGAACATAAGCATATTACGTCCTTCGAGCTTTGCAGGCTTTTCAACATTGGCTTGCTCTGCACAGGCTTCGGCAAATTTTCTCATAATTTCATAGCCTAATTCAGGATGTCCCATCTCTCTGCCTCTAAAGCGGATAGATACCTTAACCTTATCACCGTTTTTAATGAATTTTAACGCATGATTAAGCTTTGTGTTAAAGTCGTGAGTATCAATATTCAAAGATAATCTTATCTCTTTTATTTCAACTACACGCTGATTTTTACGGGCTTCCTTTTCTCTTTTGGCCTGTTCAAAACGATATTTACCGTAGTCCATTATTTTGCAAACCGGCGGCTTTGCCTGCGGAGCAATCTTTACAAGATCCAAATTCTGCGCAGCTGCCATATCGAGCGCCTTGGACGCCGGCATTATGCCAAGCTGAGAGCCGTCGTTGCCGATAACCCTGATTTCTTTGTCTCGAATTTCGTCGTTAATCTGTAGTTCCTTGTTGCTAATGTTGAAGCACCTCCAAAATAAATTGCAAATAAAAATGCGGACAGAATACTCAGTCCGCAGCAATACGCAAAATTATCCACAGATGCACTGTAAGGGAATAATTAAGTAAGTATTGACCCATGCAGACAAAACCCCATAGGTGAAAGCATTTCTGCCTTGCTTTATTTTACCGATATATAATACCAGATATAAATCCCCGTGTCAACTGTTTTTTCGTAATTTTTTGTTTTAACACTGAAAAGCCCTTGTCTGCAAATAAAAAAACAGTGCCGGACAAAAAATCCCATATTTATTCTGTTTTCAAGCGGTGAAATATTATTATCTGCACAGTCATATTAAAATACAGCGCACGCAAAATACCGCTTTACATTTTAAAGCGCATAAACTATAATATGATGTAGAAAATTTACAACAACTTTTTTAAAGGATGATACAATGATACAGTTTGAGGAATTACGGCTTGAGCTTGAAAGACTGCATCCCGATATTGAGGATCTGGCAGACGCTTTGGGTCTTAAGGCTATGGAGTCCGAGATTGAACAGCTTGAACACAGAGCCGCCGAGCCGGGATTTTGGGATAATATGGAAAATTCTCAAAAAATATTACAGCGTACAAGCGCGCTTAAGGGAAAGGTAGAAAGCTACGAAAAGCTCGCCGCCTCTTACGAGGATACTTTAGCGCTTATTGAGCTTGCCGATGAAGAGGAGGATTTATCTCTTCTTGAGGAAGCACAAAGCGAGGTAAACAAGGTTAAAAGCGATTTGGAAGCACAGCGCCTTTCTACACTTCTTACGGGAGAGTATGACCAAAACAACGCTATTTTAACCTTTCACGCCGGCTCCGGCGGTACCGAGGCTCAGGACTGGGCGGAAATGCTCTACAGGATGTACAACCGTTGGGCAGAAAGACACAGCTTTAAGGTTAAGCTGCTTGACTATTTAGACGGCGAAGAGGCAGGACTTAAAAGCGCCGTTATACTTGTTGAGGGCGAAAATGCCTACGGCTATTTAAAAAGCGAGGCAGGAGTACACAGACTTGTAAGAGTTTCTCCGTTTGACGCGTCAGGCAGACGGCACACCTCGTTTGCCTCCCTTGAGGTTATGCCAGAAATTGATGATAATATTGAGGTTGAAATAAGTCCTGAGGATATTAAGATGGATGTGTACCGTGCAAGCGGCGCAGGAGGACAGAAGGTAAACAAGACCTCCTCAGCCGTAAGACTTACACATATACCGACAGGTATAGTGGTAGCCTGTCAGGTAGAAAGAAGCCAGCACCAGAACAGAGAGGTAGCTATGAAGATGCTTATGTCTAAGCTGGTTGAAATTAAAGAGAGAGAGCATCTTGACAAAATTGAGGATATTAAGGGCGTTCAAAAGGAAATAACATGGGGAAGTCAGATACGCTCGTATGTATTTATGCCGTACACACTTGCAAAGGACCACCGCACAGGGTTTGAATCGAGCAATATAAACGCCGTTATGGACGGCGATATTGACGGCTTTATTAATGCATATTTAAAGGCACAAAGCCAAAACGCACTTGAAAACAACGAATAATACAGAAGCTTTAAAGCTGTATAACAGCAAAATTCACCCCGGCAACGGATAAATTTTTCCGCCGCCGGGGTATTTGTTTTGTATTTTTATTAAGGAAACAGTGAATAAATCGTTTGTGCATATTGCGCCGTCAGATTTTTCGTTTGATTGTACAAATAAACCGCAGTAATGCTGGCGCATTACGAGGATTTTTTGGACAAATCGGCGGAAAATATGCAAGCAAGATGTGCAAACAGTTTTTTAGCGTGCTTTATTCAGTGGTTCCTTAATTACTATGTGTCAGTCAAGCTCCGCAGCTATCTGCTTTAAATACTCCTTAAAGCCGTCCTTAATCTGCGGATGCTGTAAGCCTACCTCAACCGCCGCCTTTAAAATTCCCAGCTTATTGCCCATATCGTAACGCTTGCCTGTAAAATCAACCGCCGCTATGCCTGTGGTTACGGCAAGTTCGCGCATAGCGTCTGTAAGCTGAATTTCTCCGCCCACACCGGGTTTTGTCCTGTCGATAATGTCGAAAATTTCCGGCGGTAGAACACAGCGCCCTAAAATTGAGTAGAGCGATAAAACGTGGTCTTTGTCAGGCTTTTCAACCATATCGGTACATTTAAACACATTATCGTGCAGGTTTTCAACCTTAAGCGAGCTGTACTTATGTATTTCTTCTTCCTTCACTTTTTTAATGCCCAAAACGCCCAAGCCTGTTTCTTCATACGCTCTTATAAGCTGTCCGCAGGCAGGGTCCTCTCCGATAATAACGTCATCGCCGTACAGAACGGCAAACGGTTCGTTCCCCACAAAGGAACGCGCCTTGCTTATTGCGTGACCTAAACCCTTTGTTTCCTTTTGGCGCACAAAGAAAATATTTGCAAGATGGGTAATATTCGTAATTTCCTTAAGCACATCATCTCTGCCGCTTCGCTCAAGAGCCGCCTCAAGCTCCGGCACTCTGTCAAAATGGTCCTCAATAAGACCCTTTCCCCTGTTTGTTATAATAAGTATATCTGTTATCCCGGATCTTACTGCCTCCTCAACAATATACTGAATTGCAGGCTTGTCAACAATAGGAATCATTTCCTTAGGCATAGATTTTGTTGCCGGCAATACTCTTGTTCCAAGTCCTGCCGCAGGAATTACAGCCTTCGTTACTTTCATTACTATTCTCCTTTCAGGTTAATTCTTCGTTTTTAAGGAAACACTGATTAAATTGTTTGTGCATATTGCGCCGTCAGATTTTTCGTTTGATTGTACAAATAAACCGCAGTAATGCTGGCGCATTACGAGGATTTTTTGGACAAATCGGCGGAAAATATGCAAGCAAGATGTGCAAACAGCTTTTAGCGTAATTTATTCAGTGGTTCCTTAAGGAAACACTGATTAAATTGTTTGTGCATATTGCGCCGTCAGATTTTTCGTTTGATTGTACAAATAAACCGCAGTAATGCTGGCGCATTACGAGGATTTTTTGGACAAATCGGCGGAAAATATGCAAGCAAGATGTGCAAACAGCTTTTAGCGTAATTTATTCAGTGGTTCCTTAATTATCGGTCTTTACATAAATTGAATATACAGCTTTGCTGCATTAAGAACAACATAGCATATTGCAATAACAATCGGCACTTTATTATTTATACCGCCCAGCTCAGACAGAATAACAGTGGCTTTTTTTTCGTCCTTCTCCTCGGCTTTTACCCTTTTAACCTTTTGCTTACAGCGCTTGTAATACATTCTGTTACCCATAACGCCTGCGATTATCATAAATACAAACTTGACAAACTGCATAATCGTCGGAATTATATAGACAATCATTTGCTCCACAGACAACCCTAATACTGCCTGATAAAGCTCATTATACGAATATCTGGACCCCAGCTTTGCTAAGAGTGCAGACTGAATCTCCAGCGACTGCGGAAGGAAGAAGAGTGAAATTAAGGTTGCAGCAAAATATACCGCTGTAAAGAAAACTCCCAATCCATACATTTTACGGTACAGCATCCAAGCTCCGGAAAAGAAAAAGGCGGCAAAGTTGAATTTGCTTAAATCTAACCTCTTAATCCTTGTAAATATATTCAGATAATAAAACGCATTTACCTTTACAACGGCGGTAAGGTCATCGCGCGTTACGTTTTCGTCAAAATTTTGCTCCGGCTTTGTAGCTAACATAGGGTCAAACGGAAAACCCGGAAAGTTGCTGCTGCCGGGGCCGAAGCCCGTGTTTCTTTCTCTGTATGCTCTTTCAAGAGGATGTCCGCAAACCCTGCAAAAAAGAAGCTCCGGGTCGTTTTTACTCCTGCACACCGTACAAACAACATAAGGCTTGTCCTCGTCGTCGGCCTTGCTTTCGCTGTCTTTTTTCCACTCAAAGCCCTCCGTATGCTTTGAAACATTTGCACAGCGTCCTTCAATTTCATAACATTCTCTGTGGTGCGGTGTGCCGCAGTCCGGGCATACAACAACATCATCGCTGTCCTCAAACTCAAGTCCGCACACAGGGCATTTAACGCCTTTATAATCCATTATTTTCCTCTTTTCTCTTTTATAAACATATAGCTATGCATTTTTCTTTATTCTTTTTTGTTATTATAACAAAAGGAAAGATTTTATGCAACTATTTACCGATTATTGCGCAATAAATCACTAATTCAGGTTATATTATTTGCAGGAGTGATTTTATGAATGAAAACATACAGCTTTTAAATTTTATTTTTCAGAATTCTCAGATGGGTATAGTATCCATTAAAGAGCTTTTACCTATTATTAAAGACGAAAAATTTTTGCAGCAGCTTAAAAAACAAATAGAGGAATATAATAAAATTAATACCTCAGCCAAAGAAATCCTCTCCCGGTTGGGATATGAAGAAAAGGGGTTAAGCTCATTTGAAAAAATCCGCACTTATCTTATGATAGATATTCAAACTCTTACGGACAAAAGCAGCTCCCATATTGCCGAAATGCTGATAATCGGCAGTACAATGGGCGTTGTAAAGGCTATAAGAGATATACACAAATGCCCCGACGCCGACGGCGAGATTATAAAGCTGATGAAAGCTCTTTGCCAAACGGAAGAAAATAATATAGAAAATTTAAAGACGTTTTTATAGCTCAATCAATATAGGCACTCTTTTTTCAAAAACAGTGTAATATTTAAACCCACATTCCTTTAAAATGCTGTAGGTCTGCTCAATACCACTTGCCATATCCTTTGTGCAGTGAGCGTCTGAGCCTACAGTTACATATTTTCCGCCAAGCTCCTTATACCGCATTATCAGGTTTTTGTCGGGTAAGGTTTTCCCTATTTCCTGCCGAAGACCCGATGAGTTTACCTCCATAGCGATGTTTTTTTCAATCAGTGTTTTTAATATAGCGTCAATCTGTGTGCTGTATTCGTTTAAGTCAACTGCTATTTTACTGCGCCCGGAAATGTAGCGCAAGGGATATGTAATATGCGCCAGACTGTCAAATCCGCCGAAGCGTACCATTTGGAGAATCTCTGCAAAATATGCGTTAAGTATTTCCTTTACATTTTCTTCTGTATATTCCAAAAAGAAAAAATCATCATAACGGGAAATATTATGAAGTGAGCCTAAGATAAAATCATAATCTGTAAGCGACAGTATTTCTGCTGTTGCCTTTTTGTCCTGCAAGGGCTCGCCAAGCTCTATGCCGCAGTATATTTTTATTTTGTCGGAATATTTTTGCTGTGCACTTTTAATCTCTTTTATTGACCTTGGAATTAAAACGGAAAAGTCCCCGAATTTGCTTTTATCGGCGTCGTAATATAAATTAGCCTCAAAATGGTCTGTTATCGTTATTGCATATAGCCCCAGCGCTATTGCCCTTTTACACATTTCATCAACGCTGTCATGTGCGTCAAAGGAACAGACGGAATGAAGGTGGCTGTCGCATATTTTTTTGCTTTGCATACTGCATCCCCCTTTTTTAGTATTGTACATCAGTTATTAATCAAAAATCAATAGTCTTAGCACAAACGAATAAGCTCTGTTTGGCGGTGCTTTTCCTTTACAAAAAATATAGCTAAAATAATCCCGGCATACATAAAAGTGATTATACGGATTGTCATTATTTTAACAAATAAAAGTTAATCTATTGACACAATACACCAAAAAGTAGATAATTAATAGGAATAGTTTAATTTTTCAGGAGGAAGATTTATGCGTGCTTTTATTACTGTAATCGGTAAGGACACCGTTGGAATTTTTGCAAAGGTTTCTGCTAAATGCGCTGAAAAGGGGCTTAATATTACAGATGTTACCCAGTCTGTATTGCAGGATATGTTTGCAATGATTATGCTTGTAGATATTGAAAAGGCTACTGTTTCAATATCTGAGCTGGCTGACGAAATGACTGAGCTCGGCAATGAAATGGGGCTTAAAATTCACGTAATGCACGAGGATATTTTCAATTCGATGCACAGAATTTAATACTAATCCCTGATTAACATACGAAATCTTTTCGCATCTTCAACCGGCGGTTAGTATAAAGAGAATATTCCGAGAGAAAGGATATATAATATGATTAATTCCCACGATATACTGGAAACTATAAATATGATAGACCAGGAAAATCTTGACGTGCGTACCATTACAATGGGCATTTCTCTGCTTGACTGTATAGACAGCGACATTGACAGTGCGTGCAGCAAAATTTACGACAAAATTTGCAGATATGCGAAGGACCTGGTAAAAACAGGCGAGGACATAAGCAAGGAGTACGGAATTCCTATTATCAACAAGCGAATTGCCGTAACACCAATTGGTATGATAGCCGCCGCCTGCCCCGGTAACAGTCCCGTTAAGTTTGCCAAGGCTCTTGAAAACGCTGCACAGACAGTCGGCGTCAACTTTATAGGCGGATATTCCGCATTGGTGCAAAAGGGCTTTGCCGCGGGAGATTATGCTCTGATTGAAAGCATACCGGAAGCACTCAGCGTTACCGACCACGTTTGCGCCTCTGTAAATATAGGCAGTACAAAGGCCGGAATAAATATGGACGCCGTTGGAAAAATGGGCAAAATAATAAAGAAAACAGCAGAGCTTACCGCAGACAGAGATTGCATAGGCGCTGCAAAGCTTGTTGTATTTTGTAATGCTCCTGAGGACAATCCCTTTATGGCAGGCGCTTTTCACGGTCCGGGCGAGGCAGACTGTGTAATAAACGTCGGCGTTTCCGGCCCCGGTGTTGTAAGAGCTGTGCTTGCAAAAAATCAGGACTGTGACATAACAGAGGTTGCAAATTTAATTAAAAAGACTGCGTTTAAAATAACCAGAACCGGACAGCTTGTAGCACGTGAGGCATCAAAAAGGCTTTGCGTTCCGTTCGGAATTGTAGACTTATCTCTTGCACCTACTCCGGCAGTCGGCGACAGCGTAGCGCACATTCTGGAGGAAATGGGACTTGAGCAGTGCGGCTGTCACGGTACAACCGCCGCTTTGGCGCTTTTAAACGACGCTGTTAAAAAGGGCGGCGTAATGGCTTCTTCTCATGTCGGAGGTCTTTCGGGAGCCTTTATTCCCGTTACCGAGGACGCAGGTATGATAGCGGCTGCACAAAGCGGCTGTCTAACGCTTAACAAGCTGGAGGCTATGACGGCAGTATGCTCCGTAGGTCTTGATATGATTAATATTCCCGGTGATACAAGTCCCGATGTTATTTCCGCAATCATTGCAGACGAGGCAGCAATAGGAATGATAAACTCAAAAACCACAGCCGTAAGACTTATACCTGCTATAGGCAAAAAAGCCGGAGATGAGCTTAACTTCGGTGGTTTGCTGGGCGGCGGCCCCGTAATGCCGCTTAACACTGCTTCTCCCTCAAAATTCATAGCAAGAGGCGGCAGAATTCCGGCGCCGATTCAAAGCCTTAAAAACTGATTTTTACGGTAAAAACCTAGTTACTATTGGCAAGTTTGTGAATAAAATGTTAGCTTTTTGTTGTGCAAGATTTATATTGAAAATTCAAAACAACAGTAATATAATATCAGTTGAAAGCTTCAGAAAGAGCGCATAATATATATGTATATTATATACTTATATATCCCTTATTTGACTGCATTTCTGGAAATGTAAATTTAATGCGTACAAAGCTGTACAACCAAAGACGGAAAATCCACCCGTCTTTGGTTGTAATTATATTATCATTTGTAATTTCGGAGGTGTCCGCTTTATGCAGGATATGCTTACCAAAATATTGGAAATGGACGAAAAGGCTCGCGACTTAACAGCAAAGGCGGAGCGCGATAAGGCAATATCCGAGCAGGACATTGCAAAAGCAAGAGAAAAAATATACAACGAATTTCTTGACAGAGCAAGACAGAGAATTGCAATTAACGAAAAAACAGAGCGTGAAGCTGCCGAAAAAAAATGGCAGGAAACAAAGACGGCGCAGGAAAAAGCGCTGCAGGCGCTTGATGAAGAATATGAAAAAAATTCCGGAAAATGGGTTGATTCTATTGTTTCGGCAGTAATTAACGGTTGATTCGTTTATTAATTTACTATAAAATGCAGAGGGAGTGTTTTTAATGGCTATGGCGTATGCCTCAAACGCAATTTTGTCAAAGGCAAGGGCAATGTACGGCAAAAGGCTTACAGACAAGGATTACCAAAGTCTTTTATCCTGCACAAGCGTTTCGGAGGTTTTATCTTATCTTAAAAGCCATACAAAATATTCTCAGTTACTTACCAGCGTAAGCGAAAGGGATATTCACAGAGGACGCCTTGAGCTTATTCTTAAACAGCAGCTTTTTTACGATTTTGCATCTCTTTGCAGATATGAGATTTCTGCCGGAGAACAGTTTTCTCAATATTTGATTATAAGAACAGAAATTGAACAGCTTTTACATTATCTGACATTATTTAACTCCGGCAAAGCAAACGAATACATTTATTCTCTGCCGCTTTACTTCGACAGTCACACAAAAATAGATTTGAACGCTTTGACAAGGGCAGGAAGCTACGATGAATTTCTGCTTGTTCTTGAAAACACACCGTATAAAAACATTCTGTCACCATTTAAGCCCGAAGGCGACAAGCCGCTTGACATACCGGCTATTGAGAACGCCCTTTACAGGTTTCTTTACGAAAGGGTATTTCATATAATTGAGCGCCACACAAAAGGCAGAGCAAGAACAGAATTAAAAAGAATATTCACAAGCAACATTGACCTTACCAACTTTGTTCGTATTCTTCGTCTTAAAAAATATTACTTTATGCAGACAGATAAAATAAAAAAAGAGCTTTTGCCCTTTGGTACGCTTAAAGAAAGCCAAATTGACGCCATGTGCAATGCGGAAAACTCAAAAGATATATTTGCAATTATGCAAAGCACACTGCCGGGCAGGGCTGTTAATAAAATGGAATATAATTACGCAGGAGAAATCTCTGAAAGAGGCAGATACGAGCTGGGGCGCAAAAACATACGTTTTTCCACCTGCCCCGCCGTTGTAATGATGTCTTACATCTTTTTGGAGGAAGCAGAGCTTTCAAATGTTGTAAATATTATAGAGGGTGTACGATATAAGGTTGACCCCGATACGATAAAATCACTTTTAATTTACAAATAATTAAAAAAAGCAAGAAAAATTTTTCACCGTAAAAAGGAGGGTGAACATGGCGGTATCTCCAATAAAATCTATTGGCATTATCGGTCTTATGTCCGACCTTGATAAGGTTATTAAGCTTTGCGGAGAATCGGGGATTTTTCATCCCGACGACGCTTCAAATTTCTATTCGGACACAAAGAACTTTTTGCCTATTACAGAGAGAAACCCCTACAGCGACTTGCTGGCAGAGATGGAGGACATATTTCAGCTTTCCTCAATAACTCCCGAATTTGTCAGCCTGAAAGGCTTCAACGCCAATTATTCACAGCTTGAGGAATACACGAAGTTTTTGTCATCGGAGCTTGGCGCTTTGCTTGCAAAGCGTTCTTGCTGCGAACAAAAGGTTGAGCAGTGCAAACGTGAAATTTCAGAAACCGGTCACTTTTTGGGAGTTGACCTTCAGCTTGATAAAATAGCGGCATGCAAATATATTAAGACAAATTTCGGCAGACTTCCAAAGGAAAGCTATGATAAGCTTCAAAAGAACAACGATAATCCTTATCTGGTATTTTTTCCCTGTACTGACGACGATACTCATTACTGGGGAATGTATATTTCCCCTATTGACCAGTGCGAGGATATAGACAGAATTTTCTCCAGCCTTTTCTTTGAGCATTACGAAATTTCCGGCTTGTCGGGTACTCCTGAAAAGCATTACGAGAAGCTCAAGGAGGATTTGAAGCAGTACGAAAAGGACCTTGAAAGAGCTGCCTTAGAGGTTGAAAACTTTAAAGAGGACCAGCAGAAAATTTGTATGAAATACTACACTAAGATTTCATCAATGAACACCTGCTTCAGTATTAAAAAATATGTCTTAAAATATCATAAAAGCTTTATTCTTGTCGGATGGGTTCCGTCAGAGGCTGCTGAAAGGTTTGTAAAAAGCCTTGAATCTATAAACAGCGTTGAATGTACGTTAAGCGACGGAAAGGACGAGCTGAAGCATTCTCCTCCGGTAAAGCTTAAAAACAACTTCTTTTCAAGGCCGTTTGAGTTCTTTGTCGATATGTACGGTATACCCTGCTATGACGAAATTGACCCGACAATATTTGTATCTGTCACCTTTACAATACTGTTCGGCATAATGTTCGGCGATGTGGGACAGGGGCTTCTGCTTTCGGTATTCGGCTACTTTATGTGGAAGCTTAAAAAGATGGCGATAGGCAAAATTTTAATACCATGCGGTATTTCCTCGGCAATATTCGGCTGTGTTTACGGCTCGGTGTTCGGTTTTGAAACTGCGCTTGACCCGGTTTACCGTGCAATAGGCTTTGAAGAAAAGCCTGTTAATGTTATGGAGAGTGCAACAGGTCTTATTGTTATGGCAATCGCCATTGGCGTAACGCTGCTTATTACTGCAATGGTTTTAAATATTTATTCGTCGTTTAAGCGGCGTGATCTTGAAAGTGCAATTTTCGGTTCGAGCGGTATTTCGGGGCTTGTGTTCTATGCTTCGCTTATCTTCGGGCTTGTCGGTCAGCTAGTGCTTCAGATAAATGTTTTAACTCCTGCTTATGTCATAGGACTAATGCTTTTGCCGCTTTTACTGATATTGCTCCGGGAGCCTCTCGGCAAGCTTGTAAGCGGCAAGAAAAACTGGAAGCCCGAAAAATGGGGCGAATATCTTGTTCAAAACTTTTTTGAGCTTTTTGAAACACTTTTAAGCTACGTTACAAACACAATGTCGTTTTTGAGAGTCGGTGCATTTGTGCTGGTTCACGCAGGTATGATGCTTGTTGTATTTACAGTGGCAACTGTTTTACAGTCGCTTTTGGGACTGCCCGGATACATTGTAATTGTGGCGGCAGGCAATTTAGGCGTTATGGCGCTTGAAGCAACTCTTGTTTGTATTCAAATTATGAGACTGGAATACTATGAGCTGTTCAGCCGCTTCTACATCGGTTCGGGGCGTAAATTCTCCCCCATTCGTCTTGATAAAAAATAACAAACTGTATTTACCCGCTCAGCGGATAAAATAAAAAATTATATTTTGCGGAGGTTTCATATTATGGAATATTTAGTACTTTTAATCCCGGTAGCATTTTTAGTAGGCTCAGTTCTTCTTGCAATTCGTGCAGAGCATAGGGGCTGCAAAAGACAAAGAGCAGTTGCAATGCAGATGATTTCTTTCTTTGTTGTAGGTCTTGGCTGCGTAGCCGTTCCGCTTGTTGCTTCTGCCGCAGGCGACGCAGGTACTGCTGCCGCTGCTGCAAGCGCTGCCAGCGCAAACGCAGAGGGTATGAAATATATAGCTGCAGCCGCAGTTACAGGACTTTCCGGCATTGGCGGCGGTATAGCCGTTGCTGCTGCTGCTCCGGCAGCCATCGGAGCTACATCTGAGGATCCGAAGGCTTTCGGTAAGGCTCTTATCTTCGTTGCGCTCGGTGAAGGTATTGCTTTGTACGGTTTGCTTGTTTCTATCCTTCTTTTATTCGTATAAGGAAAACATAACGAAATCCGGTGTTATTATGAAGTTTTACTTAATCAGCGATAATGTTGATACACAAATCGGTATGCGGCTTGCAGGAATTGAGGGTATTGTAATCCACGAGGACGCAGAGGTAAGAAAAGCTTTAAAGGAAGCTATGGAAATGAAGGACGTAGGCGTTATTCTTATGACGGAACGTCTGATGAGCCTTTGTCCTGAACTTGTTTATGACTTAAAGCTAAACAGACAGCGTCCGCTTATTGTTGAAATACCCGACAGACACGGCAACGGCCGTACCAAGGACTCAATTACAAAATATGTTCAAGAGGCTATCGGCGTAAAGCTGTAAGCCTTTTGAACTTGCACCGACCAGGATTTTGCCGATAATAACGGACTTATTTCGACAAAATCACCGTAAACTATTCGGAGAGGAACGGTTATCAGCTATGGCAACTACTGAAGAAAAAACAGGCAACTTTTTAAGTGCCATTCAAAAATATGCAGACGAGCAAAAGCATAGAATAGAATCCGAGGTTGAGCGCTTTAAAAAAGAGGAGCTGAAAAAGGCTGAGGACGAAGGGCTTAAGGATGCTTACACCCTTATACAAAAAGAGATGGCGTCTATGCGTACAGGTATAACAAGCGAAATTGCAAAGCGTGAGGAAGAGGGCAAGCAAAAGCTTTACAAAAAACGTATGGAGATTACCGAAAAGGTGTTTTCACAGGCTTTTGCAAAGCTTGCAGCATACTCTGAAACCGACGAATATAAGGAGCGCATTAAAAAGGACGCCGCAGAGCTTGCCGAGTTTTTTAAGGGTGAGGACTGCACTGTATATATTAAGCCCGGCGATGACGGATTAAAGGGCGACATAAGCGCCTGCTTTGCCGGATGCAATATAAGCTTGCAAACAAGCGACAAAATAAAAATTGGCGGTTTGGCAGTTTTCTGCGAAAAACGAGGAATATATGCCGACCAAACCTTGGACACGAAGCTTAAGGACCGTAAGGATTGGTTCTTGCAAAATTCCGGTCTTAAAATACGCTGACAACCTTGCGTATTCACAGGCTTATTATTCACCATTGCGGCGGTGCCGCAGTCTGAGAGGGTTGATTTTATGGAAAATCAAAATGTAATATACGGAATTAACGGTCCTGTTGTTACTGTTAAAAACACCAAAGCCTTTTCTATGATGGAAATGGTATACGTAGGTAAGGAAAAGCTTGTAGGTGAAATTATCGGAATTACAGACAAATTCACCACTGTGCAGGTTTATGAGGAAACAACAGGCTTAAAGCCGGGTGATCCTGTTTACGGTACGGGCGCACCGATGAACGTAACCTTAGGTCCCGGTATAATAGATAATATTTTCGACGGAATTGAACGTCCGCTTAAGGCAATTGAGGAAAAATCCGGCGCATTTATATCAAGAGGCGCAAGCGTTTCTTCACTTGATACCGAAAAACAGTGGGACGTTGAAATAAAGGTGAAAAAGGGCGACAGGCTTTCCGGCGGTCAGATATATGCAATTCTGCCTGAAACGCCGATTATTGAGCACAGGCTTATGGTTCCACCGTCGCTTTCGGGAGAGGTTACGGACGTAAAGCCAAACGGCAAATACACCCTTGACGATACCGTAGTAATTCTTACGGATGAAAACGGTAATAAGCATAATTTAACACTTTGTCAGAGGTGGCCTATCCGAAAGGCACGTCCCGTTGCAAACAGACTTCCGGCAACTGTTCCGCTTATTACAGGTCAAAGAGTAATAGACACCCTCTTCCCTATTTCCAAGGGCGGCACTGCGGCTATTCCGGGCGGTTTCGGCACAGGCAAAACTATGACGCAGCACCAGCTTGCAAAATGGTGCGACGCTGATATTATCGTTTATGTTGGCTGCGGTGAGCGCGGAAACGAGATGAGCCAGGTTCTTGATGAATTCTCAGAGCTTATTGACCCGAAGTCCGGCAGACCGATGACAGACAGAACCGTACTTATTGCCAACACATCAAATATGCCTGTTGCGGCGCGTGAGGCTTCAATTTACACGGGCATTACGCTTGCCGAATATTATCGTGATATGGGTTATCACGTTGCTATTATGGCAGACTCAACCTCACGCTGGGCAGAGGCCTTAAGAGAAATTTCCGGCAGACTTGAGGAAATGCCGGCAGAGGAGGGCTTCCCTGCTTACCTGCCGTCTAGACTTTCGGAATTCTACGAGCGTGCAGGACGTGCAGATGTTCTCTCCGGAGGAGAAGGCTCGGTTACAATTATCGGCGCAGTTTCCCCTCAGGGTGCAGACTTTTCAGAGCCTGTCACACAGAATACCAAGAGATTTACGCGCTGCTTCTGGGCGCTTGATAAAGCTTTAGCTTATTCAAGACATTATCCCGCAATAAACTGGATAACAAGCTACAGCGAATATTTCACTGACCTTGACCCGTGGTTTGCAGAAAACGAGGGGCAGGACTTTATAAAATACCGCAGTAAGATTAACTTTCTTTTGCAGGAGGAAAACAGGCTGATGGAGATAGTAAAGCTTATCGGCTCAGACGTATTGCCGGACGACCAGAAGCTTATTATTGAAACGGCAAGAGTAATCAGAGTAGGCTTTTTACAGCAAAATGCCTTCCATGCAGACGACACCTTTGTCCCGCTGGAAAAGCAGAAGCTTATGATGAAAACGATTCTTCATCTGCACAAAAAGGCAAAGCATCTTGTATCTGCCGCAATTCCTATATCCAGAATACTTGAGCTTGGTCTGTTTGATAAGCTTACGAAAATGAAGTACGATATTCCTAACAGCAAGCCCGAAATGTTTGACGAGTATATTAAGGAAATTGACGAAGCACTTGCTGCACTTACTGAGTCTTAATTCTTAATGCGAAAGAAAGTACAGGCTCCCAAACCGTTTTTTGAAAGGAGTTATGGTCATGGCTATGATAATAGATTATGTAGGCGTTAAGGAAATTAACGGCTCTCTTATAGTAATTGACGGCGTAAAAAACGCCTCTTATGAGGAAATTGTAGATATTAATCTTGATGACGGAACAACCCGCCAGGGAAGAATAGTACAGATTGAGGGCGACCGAGTTGTTGTTCAGGTTTTTGAGGGTACTCGTACTATTTCCCTTAGCAATACAAAAACAAGACTTACCGGCCACCCTATGGAAATGCCGCTTTCCCCCGAAATAATCGGCAGAGTATTTAACGGTGCAGGAAAGCCGATTGACGGACTGGGCGATATATTCCCCGAGAAAAAGCTCAACATTAACGGAACACCGATTAACCCTGTTTCCAGAGTATACCCCAGAAACTATATAAATACAGGTATATCAACAATAGACACGCTTATGACCCTTATCAGAGGGCAAAAGCTGCCAATCTTCTCCGGCTCCGGTATGAAGCACAACGAGCTTGCAGTTCAGATAGTGCGTCAGGCTAAAATTGCAGACGAGGCAGGACAGGGCTTTTGCGTTGTTTTTGCCGCAATGGGCGTAAAAAACGACGTTGCAGATTACTTTAAAAGAAGCTTTGAGGAATCAGGAGTTTTACAAAGGGTTGTTATGTTTTTAAATCTTTCCAACGACCCGATTATCGAAAGAACACTTACACCGAGATGTGCGCTTACAACGGCGGAATATCTGGCGTTTGAGCTTAATATGCACGTTCTTGTTATTATGACGGATATGACCTCATATGCTGAGGCTCTTCGTGAATTCAGCTCATCAAAGGGTGAAATCCCCGGCAGAAAGGGCTATCCCGGTTACCTATATTCCGATTTGGCCTCTCTTTATGAAAGAGCCGGAATGGTAAAGGGCAGCAGCGGAAGCGTTACGCAAATTCCGATATTGACAATGCCTAATGACGATATTACCCACCCTGTTCCCGACCTTACCGGCTACATTACAGAGGGTCAGATCGTTTTAGACCGCGCCTTGCAGGGGCAGGGCTTGTATCCGCCTGTTGACGTACTGCCCTCTCTTTCACGTCTTATGAAGGACGGCATAGGCGAGGGCTACACAAGAGCAGACCACTCTCCGCTTGCAAACCAGCTGTTTGCATCTTATGCAAAGGTTATCGACGCACGCTCGCTTGCGTCTGTTATCGGTGAAGAGGAGCTGTCCCCCACCGACAAAAAGTATATTGAGTTCGGAAAGCTGTTTGAAGCCAGATTTGTAAATCAGGGCTTTAATGAAAACAGAAGCATAGAACAGAGCCTTGATTTAGGCTGGGAGCTTCTGCGTACTCTGCCCAGAGCAGAGCTTGACAGAGTTGATGACGCTGTGCTTGATAAATACTATAAGACTGACAGCGATGAAGATGAAAATGACGTTCAGACCGATAAGGCATAAAATAACGCATATAATAAATATATAAAAGGGCGGTGAATACATTGGCTGTTCAGGCAGTACCCACCAAAGGAAATTTAATAAACACAAAAAAGTCCTTGGCTCTTGCCCAGACAGGCTTTGAGCTGCTTGATAAAAAGCGAAACATTCTTATAAGAGAAATGATGTCGCTTATTGAACACGCTAACGCTATTCAGGATAAAATAGACAACGCATACAGCGAAGCCTACGAGGCTTTGCAGCGTGCCAATATAACGCTTGGCTTCTGCGACGAGCTTTCCAAAAGTATCCCTGTTGAGGACAGCATTAAGCTTTCTTACCGCAGTGTAATGGGTGTGGAAATTCCTATTATTTCTATCAACTGTGAGGAGCATCCTCCGCTTAGATACGGAATGATGCATACAAACTCAACGCTTGACGACGCTTACCTTAAATTTAACGAGGTTAAAATGCTGACTGCAGAGCTTGCAGAGGTTGAAAACAGCGTTTACCGTCTGGCTGACTCAATAAAGAAAACACAGAAGCGTGCCAATGCCTTAAAGAATATTATGATTCCGAAATTTACAGAAACTGTAAAATTCATTACAGATGCACTGGACGAAAAGGACAGAGAGGAATTTTCCCGACTGAAGGTTATTAAAAGGCAAAAACAGCACAAGGCACAGCTTGAGGAGGATAATGAATAATACTCTGACGCAAAACATATATAAAAGCTTTTTTAAGTACGTTTCACTTAATATTCTCAGTATGCTGGGCTTATCGCTCTATATACTTGCAGACACATTTTTTATAGCAAACGGCGCAGGCAGCAACGGGCTGACTGCGCTTAATATTGCTTTACCTGTTTTTTCTGCCATGAACGGCTTTGGCTTTATGTTAGGCGTAGGCTCTTCTACCCTCTTTTCAATTTTTAAAGGTGAGGGCAACGATAAAAAGGCAAACAAAGTATTTACTCACGGACTGTTTCTCTCTCTTGGAACAGGTCTGTTTTTTTCTGTAACCGCTTTGTTTTTTTCATCGCCGATATGTGCTCTTTTTGGCGCAGATGCCGATATATTACCCATTGCAGACAGCTATATTAAAACTCTGCTTTTATTCTCCCCGGCATTTATCACAAACAATCTTCTTAATTCATTTGTAAGAAACGACAACGCCCCAAACCTTTCAATGGCGGCTATGCTTACATCTACCATAAGCAACATATTTTTAGATTATATATTGGTAATTCCGCTTAATATGGGTATGTTCGGTGCAGCTGTTGCAACAGCAATGTCGCCGCTTATCGGCATAACCATATTATCCTCGCATTTTATAAGGAGAAAAAACAGCTTTAAGCCTGTAAAATGCAGGCCTGAATTACAGCTTGCAGCCAGGATAATTTCGCTCGGCTTTCCGTCGTATATCACAGAGATTGCAAACGGAGTTGTAATTTTTATATTTAATCTCATCATCTTAAATATATGCGGAAACACAGGCGTTGCAGCATACGGAGTTATCTCTAATATCTCTTTAGTTGCAATTTCAATTTTCAACGGTATTTCGCTTGGAATACAGCCCATAATAAGCTACAATTACGGCGCACAGAACAGTAAAAATATTAAAAAGACCTTTGCTATGGCTTTGGTTACTGCGCTTATTCTGGGAAGTGCGATTTGTGCAGCAGGCGTGTTTTTTGCCCGCCCTGTTACTGCACTTTTTAACTCCGAAAACGACCCGGCTCTTGCAGAAATTGCCGTAAACGGAATTCACATTTATTTTACTGCTTTTATAATAACAGGCATTAACATCGTATGTATTTCGTACTTTTCTTCAACGGCAAGGGCGGTAAAATCCTTCCTTCTTTCAGTACTGAGGGGAGTTATCGGTATTTTGCCCTTTGTCTTTATTTTACCGGGCATATTCGGCTTAAACGGAGTTTGGGCAAGCGTTCCGCTTTGTGAGCTTACAACGCTGATAATTGCAGCTATTTTTATTTTGTTTGACAAAAGCTTAAAAAAAAGCTATAATAGTCACATTAATAAAAGGGAGTAGCTAAACACCTTGTGTTTACAATATCGTCAGGACGATTATTAAGTTAATCCGGTATGTATTTATTAGCAAGACTTTTATTAAAGCCATTTGCTGTGGTTTTAATAAAGGTCTTGCTTTTTATTTGTTGCAGCAAAGGTTACATTGGTTATGCTATTCTTTTAAAAAGCTTTTATCCGCTTTTGAATAAGATTAGCTTTAGAAAATAATTTCACAAAAAATGTGAAAAATACTTCAGAAAAGAGGTTTAAAAAATGTGGATGTATTTATGGCTTATTGTCGGCTTTGTCCTTTTAATAAAGGGTGCCGACCTGTTTGTTGACGGCAGCTCGTCAATAGCAAGGATTTTTAAGGTGCCGTCTATTATTATCGGTCTTACAATAGTTGCATTGGGTACAAGCGCCCCGGAGCTTGCCGTAAGTCTTTCTGCTGCTGTAAAGGGAGAAAACGAAATAGCCCTCAGCAATGTAATAGGCTCAAACCTTTTTAACCTGCTTGTTGTGGTAGGTATTTGTGCTGTGTTCAAGGCTATTACTCCTGCAAAGGCTATAATAAAGAGGGATTTACCTATTTCAATAATTGCCGCCGCCTTTTTGCTGATTGCTTCAATTAACCTAACGCTTGACCGGTGGGAGGGCGTTATACTGTGTGCAGCTTTTGTAATCTATATTGCATACTTAATCTTTTCCGCTAAGAAAAATCCTGCCTTGGAACAGCACAAGGATGAAAATGTAAAAAAGCTTTCTCCAGTTAAAAGCGTAATTTTTATTATTATCGGTCTTGTTGGGATAATCCTCGGCGGTAATCTGGTTGTAGACAGCGCAACAGATATTGCCTTATCCTTTGGGTTAAGCCAAACTCTTGTGGGACTTACTATAGTTGCTGTGGGCACCTCTCTGCCGGAGCTTGTAACCTCAATAGTAGCATCTAAAAAGGGTGAAAACGAGCTTGCTCTCGGCAATGCTGTAGGCTCAAATATATTTAACATACTGCTCATTTTGGGCATATCCTCAACTATATCTCCGTTTGCGGTAGAAATGCAGTCCGTATGGGATTTGGGTCTTTTATTAGCCTTCAGCCTGATTATTCTTATTTATCTTCTCGTTCGCAAAAAGCTTGACCGACCGTTCGGTGCGGCAATGGTCGCAATGTACGTTGGTTATATGGCGTATATTATTTTAAGATAATAATAACCCCTCCTGATTGCATTGCAATATGCATCGGGAGGGGTTATTTATATATGTTCAAAGTAAATATTCTTTTGCATTATTTCCTGCGGCTTAAATCGGCTTTGATTATAAGCAATGCACAGCTTTGCATATGCCGCCTCCAAAGAGATATTCACAAGCGGTATAAGTCCTGCTTTTACTATATTGTACGAGCTTATATACATATTGTCCGAATTTTTAAAGGAAGCGCCGTACACCGGTATATTATACTCCTTACAGCGTTTTACAAAGGCTAAAGCAGAGGTGTTTTCTCCGTTTGTACACGCCGTTGCACTGTGATACAGGTACAAAAGCACAGCGGCAGTATTGTCTGACAGACAAAATGCGCTAAAATCAATATTTGGATACTGACGTATAAGCAATACGCTTTTTTGAAGCTTAAAATCCGTTAAGAGCTTCTCCTTAATTCTACTGCTTAAAGCATTTACAGTTGGGTTATCTTTACTTTCTGCCCGTATAAATTCACCTGTTTGCATATATCCGAACGAAGTGTGTGAAAAGGAAGTAAACTTATCCTCATACGGGTCTGCCTCTTTTATTCTTGTTGCAAGATATATGGCGTTGTTACCGTTATTGGAATAAGATACAAAAACTCCGCTTATTCCTGCGTTTAAAATAAAATCGACTGCATTTTTTAAATTTATAAGTGCATTACTGTTTTTTAAGGCTGGCGGATAATCTGAAGCAACAAGTACAACGGGAATTTTAGTATGTGAAAAAGCCAGACCTAAAAATGCCGCAGTATAAGAAAGCGTGTCTGAGCCGTGAGTTACGATTATTCCATCATATGCTGATAAATCAACGCTATACAAATAGTTAATTATATTGTTAATTTTACTAAAGGTTAAATTTTCGCTTAAAAAGTTTGCAGGCTTCTCCGCTATGAAATCAATACCGTCATATTGTCTATACTTTCTTAAAAACAAGTCAATAAGCTCAAAACGCTCTGCATTTTTAACATTAATTATACTATTTGTAATTTCGCTTCCAATTGTACCGCCTGTAAACACCGTAAGTATTTTCATTTTGCCTTCATTCCCGACTTTAAATATTTGGGCTGCGAAAAACAAGCAGGTTTTCCGCAGCCCTTATGTATTAATTTAAAATTCCTTTAAAATTCTGAATCTGCCAATTAACGGCAATTCCTTTGCTTTGCCTCTTACTGCATTTGAAATGCCTATAATCAACCAAATAACGATAGGCACATATATTATAAGACTGAATATTACCATAAATATAGCGCATATTACAGCGACAAAAGGTGCAGTAAACGTAGTTGCTACAGAAATTGCGGATAAAATTGAGATTATAATACCGTGTATTATTGAAAGCCCCAGCGAGCAAAGCACGAAGATTAACCCCTGATTGCCATGAAAGCGAAGATACCTTGACTGCGGCTTAACTATCATTGGAATAAAGAAGAAATAACCCAGATAGCTTACAAGCGCCAGAATTTTATTCTGCTGTATATCCTGCTCATCATGCAGAGATGTTTCGTCCTTTGTGTTTTTAAAGAAATCCTTTGTTTTATCTACGGCGTTATTAACTCCGCTTTTAAATTTGTCATCATTTGTCTGATACTGGTTTTGCTGCGTATTATAATACGGCGGCGGCGTAACCGGGGTTGGCGCAGTCTTAGGTTGCTGCTGTGCTGTGTTTTGCTGCTGTTGCTGTGCCGTATTTGCATTTTGCTGTGCTTCCTTAATATTTAAGCCGCACACCGGACAAAACACAGAGTCATCATTAATCTGATTTTTACATTTGGGACAAATGCTCATAAAAATACCTCCAATTTATATAATTATAAAATAAGCTCTTTAATCTTTGCTTCTGCCGCAGTTGCGTCAGCCTTGCCTCTGCTGTTCTTCATAACAAAGCCTACAAGAGCCTTTATTGCTTTTTCCTTGCCGCCCTTAAAATCCGCTACAGCGTTGGGGTTGCTTTCTACAGCCTTTTTGCACAGGTCGAGCAATGCGTTTTCATCTAAGCCGCCCATATCGCTTTCCGATATAAGCTCAGAAACTCTCTTGCCTGTTTCAAGCATTTTGTCAAGGGTGGACTTTGCCAGATTCATTCTTATCTTGCCCTCGTCAAGAAGCTTGATAAGCTCGCCAAGCATTTCTGCCGATACCTTAATATCAAACTCTTCCTTGGCGCTTTCGTTTTCTACTGTTCTGAAAATCTGACCGATAATAAAGTTAGCCGCCGTTCTTGGATTTTTAGTGCCTTCTATCGCCTTTTCAAAGTACTGTGCAACATTTCTGTATTTTGAAAGCAGCTGAGCGTCTGCCTGCGGAATACCAAGCTCCTCCACATATCTCTCAAGCTTTTTATGCGGAAGCTCCGGGAGCTTCTTTCTTAATTCTTCAATTTCTTCGTCTGTTACATTAATTGTAATTAAGTCAGGCTCTCTGAAATAGCGGTAGTCGTGTGCATCCTCTTTCCCGCGCATACTTGACGTTGTATCTGTTGCGTCGTCATATCGCAGAGTTTCCTGCACTACCTTGCCGCCGCTTTCTATCAAATCCACCTGTCTTTGATATTCATATTCCATTGCCTTTGCCATAAAGGTTATGGAATTCATATTTTTAATTTCTGTTCTTGTGCCGAATTCCTCTGTGCCCTGCGGTCTTACAGATATATTTACATCACAGCGCATAGAGCCCTCCTGCATTTTACAGTCGGAAATGCCTATATATCTCATTATAAGCTGGAGCTTCTCTACATATTCCTTTGCTTCCTCCACGCTGCGTATATCAGGCTCGCTTACAATCTCTATAAGCGGAACACCGCCTCGGTTATAGTCAACGTAGGTATCTCCCCTGCTGTGGATAAGCTTTCCCGCATCTTCTTCTATATGAATTCTTGTAAGTCTTATTTTTCTGCCGTTGCTAAGCTCGATATATCCGCCCAAGCAAAGCGGCATATCGTACTGAGAAATCTGGTAAGCCTTTGGCAAATCGGGATAGCAATAATTTTTTCTGTCCATTTTAGACACGTTTGCAATTTTACAGTTCGTTGCAAGTCCTGCCATAATTGCATAATTAACAACCTGTCTGTTAAGCTTTGGCAAAGTACCGGGAAGTCCTATGCAAACGGGACAGCAATGTGTATTCGGCTCGCCGCCGAACTTTGTGGTACAGCCACAGAATATTTTAGTATTGGTTGAAAGCTCAATGTGAGTTTCAAGTCCTGCTACCATCTCGTATTTCATAGCCTTACCCCCATTTCTGCCTGTTTAAAGACCTCTTCGTGCGCTGCATTTTCGTACTGCCAAGCAGCATTTAAAATTACGCCTTCTTCAAAGCTTTTACCGATAAGCTGCATACCAATCGGCATACCCTTAGCGTTAAAGCCACACGGCAAGGATACCGCCGGAAGCCCTGCTATATTTACAGGAACTGTGCAAATATCTGTTAAATATGTTTCTATCGGATCGCTTACCGCCTTGCCGGACTCAAATGCTGTCATAGGAACGGTAGGCGCTAAGATAACATCACAGCTTTCAAAAGCATTTTTAAACGATTTAACTATTGAGCCTCTTAAATTCTGTGCTTTCTTATAATAAGCGTCATAATATCCTGCACTTAAAACATATGTGCCGAGAAGAATTCTTCTTTGCACCTCTTTGCCGAAGCCCTCGCTTCTTGTTTTGCATATCATATCGTTAATATCGTTATAGCTTGGTGTTTTGTAGCCGTAGCGAATACCGTCATATCTTCCAAGGTTTGACGACGCCTCGGCACAGGCTAAAATATAGTAAACAGGCAGCGCAAATTTCAAAGCCGGAAGATTGAAATAGACAATCTCTGCACCTAAGCTCTCGTAAACCTTTGCCGCTTTTTCAACAGCCTGTTTTACATCATCTCTTATGCCGTCTAAGTATTCTCTTGCAATACCTATTCTTATACCCTTAATGCTGTTTTTAAGTGTATTTACTGTGGGTTCTCCCTTTGCTCCCTGAGAGGTAGAATCCTTTTCATCATATTTTGAAATAGCGTCATAAACAATAGCGGCGTCTTCAACTGTGGTTGTAATAGGTCCGATCTGGTCAAGGCTTGAAGCATATGCAATAAGGCCGTATCTTGATACTGCGCCGTAGGTGGGCTTCATACCAACTATACCGCAAAAGCTTGCAGGCTGTCTTATTGAGCCGCCTGTATCCGAACCAAGGCCGTATACTGCAATATTTCCGCCTACTGCAGAGGCTACGCCGCCGGAGCTTCCGCCTGCAACGTGGTTTGTGTTATGCGGATTTTTTGCCCCGCCAAAGCATGAGGTTTCACACGATGAACCCATTGCGAATTCGTCCATATTTGTTTTGCCGAGCAATACGGCGTTTTGCTCCTTTAATATATCCCATACTGTTGCGTTATATATCGGCTTATAGCCTGTAAGTATTTTTGAACAGCAGGTGGTTTCTATCCCCTTTGTGGAAATATTATCCTTAAGGGTCATCGGAATACCCTCAAGCGGCTTTAAAGCTTCGCCCCTTGAAAGCTTTTCGTCAACCGCCTTTGCAGCTTTTAACGCCTCCTCCGGCGTAACCTTAACATAAGCGTTAAGCCCGGCGTTTTCCTTTTGTATGCTGTCAAGATACTGCGTTGTAAGCTCTGTGCAGGAGATTTTTTTATCCCTTAACAGGCCGGCAGTATATGCTATTTTGCCCTGTACACTGCTCACTTCATCTCATCCCTTCATTTTAAAGTACACGCTTTTTAACAAGGAAGTGTCCGTCCTCTTTATCGTTTGCATTGGATAAAATTTCCTCACTGTCATACGACGGAACAACTGTATCCTCTCTAAAAACATTTGAAAGGTTGTTTATATTGTCGAAGTCCTCGCCGGACTCAGTTGCGTTGTTTATTGTATCTGCAAACTTTATTATGTCTGCCATATCGCTTGTCAGCTTGTCAAGCTCTTCTTCCTTAATAGAAAGCTTTGCAAGGCGTGCAATCTGTATTACGTCCTCGTGCGTTACCATAATAATCATTCCTTTCGTGGAATTATCTCAATTTTACATGAACCTCTCTGAGCTGCTGCTCGCTTACCTCGTTTGGCGCTCCCAACAAAACGTCCTGAGCATTCGAGTTCATCGGGAAGGCTATAACCTCTCTTATATTTTCCTCGCCTGATAAAAGCATTAACATTCTGTCAACGCCCGGCGCCATACCTGCGTGCGGCGGAGCGCCGTACTGGAAGGCATTATATAATGCGGAGAACTTATCCTTAAGCTGTTCTTCTGTATAGCCTGCAAGCTCAAACGCCTTTATCATAATGTCTAAATCATGATTTCTTACAGCGCCCGAGGAAAGCTCCACGCCGTTGCATACAATGTCGTACTGATAAGCAAGAATTTCAGTAGGCTCTTTGTTCAGCAAAGCGTCCATTCCGCCCTGCGGCATAGAGAACGGATTGTGCGTGAATATTAAAGCACCTGTGTCCTCATCGTGCTCATACATTGGGAAGTCAACAATAAAGCACATTTTAAAGCTGCTCTCGTCAATAAGATTTAAACGCTTTGCAACCTCGGTTCTTATTTGCCCTGCAAGCTTAGGTGCCTCTTCCTTACTGTCTGCAATAAAGTAAATTACGTCGTTCGGCTTTGAGCTGTTGATTTCAATAAGCTTTTCACGGTCGCCCTCTTTTAAGAACTTGTCAATAGGACCGTCAAAGGTCATATCCTCTCTTACCTTTACATAGCCCAAGCCCTTCATACCGATTGAAAGCGCAAACTCCTCCATTTTCTTAAACCATGTTTTAGATTGTGAAGAAGCATTCGGCACGTTGATTGAACGGACAGTTTTCTTTCTGAACGGTGCAAAGTCCGTTTCAACAAACATATCGCTTATATCCTTTATCTCAAGCGGATTTCTAAGGTCCGGTTTATCTGTGCCGTATTTAAGCATTGCTTCTTCATACGGAATACGTGCAAACGGAGGCTTAGAAACCTCTTTGTCTGAAAATTTAGTGAACGCCTCATACAAAACCTCCTCGGCAACTGCAAAGACATCCTCCTGTGTTGCAAAAGCCATTTCAAAGTCGAGCTGATAAAATTCGCCCGGAGAACGGTCTGCTCTTGCGTCCTCATCTCTGAAGCAGGGAGCAATCTGGAAGTATTTATCAAAGCCGGACACCATTAAAAGCTGTTTGAATATCTGCGGTGCCTGCGGCAGAGCGTAGAATTTGCCCTTATGCTTACGGCTGGGGATAAGATAATCTCTTGCGCCCTCAGGAGAGCTTGCTGAGAGAATAGGTGTGTTAATCTCGGTAAATCCAAGCTCATTCATTTTCTGCCTTAAAAATGAAATAACCTGTGAACGAAGCATAATATTATTATGCACCTTTTTATTTCTTAAATCTAAGAATCGATATTTAAGTCTTACATCCTCTTTTGTATCTGTAGAAGTAGCAACCTCAAACGGAAGATTTGCCTTGCATTTGCCTAAAACAGTTAAGCTTTCCGTAACTATCTCAACAGTACCGGTAGCAATCTTTGGATTGTAGGTTTCTTCATCTCTTTTTACTACCTTGCCGCTTACTGTAACGGTACATTCTCTGTTTACGTTTTCAAGCATAGCTTCATTATGCACTACAACCTGCACAACACCGTACTGGTCGCGCACGTCTAAAAACATAACGCCGCCGTGGTCGCGGATATTTTCTACCCAGCCGGAAACTCTCACTTCACTGCCTATATGGCTTTCTCTTAAATCTCCGCAAAGATGAGTGCGGTACTTGTTCTCATTTACCATAATATTTAATTCCTTTCAGAAGATTAATTTCATGCATTACTTGTGATATTATACCATTAATTGGCTTGGCTTTCAATATTTTTTACTGTTAAAATAGCTTTAATTCAAACAATTTCCATTAATTTTATTTTATGCCGCAGCCGTCTGAGGATAATATATGCGGTTTTACAGCAAAACACTTTAAAAAAAAGCAAATGTAGTGTATAATAAATTCAAAGCTATTCTTACTTTACGGGAGTGATTTTTATGCAGGAATGTAAACGTGAAATTATAGGTAAGCAGATTGAAAAAACAATAAAAAACTTAAAGAAAAACAATATTGCGGCATATTACTGCGAAACGTCTGAAGATGCAAGGGAGCTTGTAAAAACTCTTATTAAAAAGGGTGACACTATAAGCAGCGGTGGCTCGGTAACTCTTAAAGAAACAGGAATATTAGATCTGATTAAAAGCAAGGATTATAATTACCTTGACCGTTCCAAGCCGGGTCTTACCAAGGAAGAGGTTGAGGCAGTTTACAAGGAAACCTTTGGAGCAGACGCATATTTTTGCAGCTCAAACGCAGTTACGACCGACGGATATTTATACAACGTAGACGGCAACTCTAACAGAGTTTCTGCAATTTTATACGGCCCGAAAAGTGTTATAATGATTGTTGGATATAATAAAATAGTAAGAAATTTAGACGAGGCTGTTTCAAGGGTAAAAACAGTTGCAGCACCTGCAAATACAATAAGACTTAATATGGGCACGCCGTGCAGCAAAACAGGCGAATGTGTATCTCTCTCCCACACAAATCCTTATATGTGCGACGGCTGCAACAGCGAGGGAAGAATTTGCTGTAACTTTACCGTTTGCGGTCAGCAGCGCCATAAGGACAGAATAAAGGTTATAATTGTCGGCGAGGAGCTTGGATATTAAGCCGCCTTAACATCTTACAAATTTTTATAGAAAACAGAAATTATTTCTTTGTATTCGACAGGCTGAACGCAGAAAAAATAACACAGGAATATGTAAAGCCGAAAGTGAAAAGCACTTTCTATGATTTTCACTTTCGGCAAAGTACAGCACATTAGAAATTAAAGTTATTATTTCTGTTCTGGTTGTTGTTATTCTTATTATTGTTGTTTCTGTTATTGTTATTGTTGTTATTTCTGTTATTATTGTTTTGGTTATTGTTGTTCTGATTATTATTTCTGTTGTTATTATTGTTATTGTTGTTGTTTTGGTTGTTGAACCTGTTTTCCATGAAGCTCACCCCCTTACAAAATTATTATTAACCGAAGCAAAGCTAATATACCATACTTAAATTATCTCTTTTTATGGATTCGGAGTATTATATGAGTCAAGGTAATCTTCCAGGAAAATTTTTGCTTAATATGAAAAATTTGCTGAATGATGAATTTGGAATATTTTTAAGCGAATATGAAAAACCGCATTACAGAGGGATAAGGATAAACACCTTAAAAGCCTCCTGCAAAGATGTAAAAAAACTGCTTGAATTTGAAACCACTCCGTCGCCCTTTTGCGACGACGGATTATATATACCGCCCGACACCGAGGGACTGGGCAGACTGCCCCTGCACCACGCAGGAGCGTTTTATGTTCAGGAGCCTTCTGCAACAAGTGCAGTGACTGTGCTTGACGTTAAAAAAGGCGATATTGTGCTTGATTTATGTGCCGCACCGGGCGGAAAGTCAACGCAGATTGCCTCGGCTCTGAACGGAACAGGGCTTTTATGGTCAAACGAAATTGTAAAAAGCAGAGCGAACATACTGCTTTCTAATATTGAGAGAGCCGGCGTAAGAAACTGCGTTGTTTCAAGCTGCCGTCCTGATGAGCTTTGCGAAAGACTTTCCGGATTTTTTGATAAAATACTTGTTGACGCTCCATGCTCCGGCGAAGGAATGTTCCGCAAGGACAAGACAGCAATAGACGAATGGAGCGAGGAGCACACAAGAACCTGCGCAGTTCGTCAGCTTGCAATTTTAGAAAGTGCTGCAAAGGCGTTAAAACCCGGCGGAACTTTAGTTTATTCCACCTGCACATTTTCTAAAGAGGAAAACGAAGGCGTTATTTTAAAATTTCTTGATAATCACAAGGAATTTATGCTTGAGGACTTCGGCGCAGACTTTGGCAGAAGAACGCTTGATAAGGCTGTGCGAATTTTCCCAATGGACGGCGGAGAGGGGCATTTTGCAGCAAAGCTTAAAAAGTCTGACGGCATTGAGCGTTTCACTCCGTATGATGACTATAAGAATATTTTTACAAACAGGAACAAAGATTTAAAAAACAGCGCATTAAAGCTATATGATGATATTTTTACGGACAGAATATACGGAGAAAAATTTGCCATAGCAGGTGACAAGCTAATTTTGCTGCCGGAAAACCTCCCATCCCTTTTGGGGCTTCACATTTTAAGAGCCGGAATATTATTCGGTGAAATTAAAAAGAACAGGATTGAGCCATGTCATGCGCTGTTTATGGCAGGAAGCAAGGACTGCTTTAACAGCCTTGTCGACCTTGACAGCAGAAATGAGGATATTTTTAAATATCTGCGCGGAGAAGAAATATCGGTACCGGACAGTACAAAAGGCTACACCGCAGTATGCGTAAACGGCATTGTGACAGGCTTTGGCAAGGCGTCAAACGGCGTTCTTAAAAACAAATACCCAAAAGGACTTAGAAATTTTTGACAGTAAGGAGCAAATATGGAACAGCTTACCAACATATCTGCAATAAAACAAATACTTGACCGCCACGGCTTTACTTTTTCTAAGGCATTGGGGCAGAATTTTCTTATAAATCCCACTGTATGCCCCAAAATGGCGGCGGCAAGCGGCGCTGAAAACATAGGCGTTATAGAGGTAGGTCCGGGCATTGGGGTACTCACCTGCGAGCTTGCAAAGCTTGCAAAAAAGGTAGTAGCTATTGAACTTGACAAAAGACTTTTGCCTGTGCTAAAAGAAACGCTTTCTGACTTTCAAAATGTTAAGGTAATAAATGATGATATTTTAAAAATAGATTTGCACCGACTCATTGAGGAAGAATTTTGCGGTATGCAGGTTTGCGTATGCGCTAATCTGCCGTATTATATCACCTCTCCTGTAATTATGAAGCTGCTGGAGGAACGTCTTGATATTGAAAGCATTACCGTAATGGTGCAAAAGGAAGCGGCGGCGAGAATCTGCGCCAAGGACGGCACAAGGGACTGCGGTGCCGTTACAATTGCCGTAAGGTATTACTGTGAGCCGGAGGTACTTTTTAACGTGTCGGCAGGCAGCTTTATGCCTGCGCCGAAGGTTGACTCCGCAGTAATAAGGCTGAAGCTGCACAAAAAACCTATAGCAGACGTTAAAGACGAAAAGACATTTTTTAAGGTAGTAAAAAGCGCCTTTGGACAAAGACGAAAGACTCTGCCGAACACACTGTCGGCAGGGCTATCGCTTCCAAAAAGTGAGATAAACGATATTCTTAACGCAGTTGGTATTCCGCTCAACTACAGAGCAGAGCAGCTAAAGCTGAAAGATTTTGCAAAAATAGCAAATGAAATAACGGTTTAAAACAAGCGTAAAAACTGCATATTTAACGTTTGAAAGGAGTTAAAATAATAACTATGAATACATTTAAGGTTTCTGTAATATTATTATCTTTAGCAGTTTTACTGTTGTTGACATCTTTTTCTGCTTATATTTGGAGCGACACCGATATGGTGGCGATGCTTGCAATGGGTGCAGCAGCGGCAGGCTTTTTAGGCTTTGTTCTGGCTTGCAGGCATTATGATGAGAGGTAAAATAATTTAAGGCTTCTACTGTTATAAGTCTGAACCTAATGGAATTAACGCCAAAATTTGTAAGAGTTGTGTAAATATCTGTTGTATTTTTTAAGAATTTATTATATAATAATTACAAGGAGCAGTAGATACGTTATTACAAAGCATTGCTTTGTTCGCTGGATTTTAAGTTCAACAAGGGGGTTATACCGGTGGGAATATCTGAAAATTTAAAAAAGGGAACTTCAGAGATGCTCATTCTTTTTCTTTTGGAAAAGGAAGATATGTACGGATACCAGCTTGCACAGGAATTAAGAGAAAAAAGCGACGGCTATTTTGTAATGCCGGAGGGTTCTTTGTATCCTACTCTTTATCGTCTTATAGATAAGGGAGTAGTTTCTGACAGACAGGAAATTGTCGGCAAAAGGCTTCGCAAGTATTATCATTTGGAGCCAAGCGGCAAGGAATATCTGAAGTCTATCATCAGTGAATACCGTGCAATAAATTTGGGTATTCAAAAGGTGCTTGGTGAAAACGTATTAAAGGACATATGCGAATAGCAACTAATCTGCCCCCGAAGAAATGTACTTCGGGGGCTTATTTATCAGATTTTTATATATGTATATTATGTAAAGCTTCTTATTGCGGTACACATACTGTGAGATACTCTTTTATCTTAATAGTTTTCGATATAAGCAGAAACTGCGGCAAAGAGCATTAATCTCTGCCGCAGTCAATAATTTTTAAATTAAATTATAATTAGAAACTGTTGTCAGCTGAACAATCAGTCTTTTACTCTTTTACGAGTAACAACGATTGTGCCGGTTGCTAAAACAAGTACACCAAGAAGAACTGCTACTGATGTGCTGTCACCTGTTGCAACCTTACCTGTTGTTGCAGAGTTGCCTGCTGATGTCGGCGCAGATGTAGGCGCTGATGTCGGATTTGTAGCAGAAGTAGCACCTGTTGCATTTGTCGGCTGTTCAGGCTCTCCGGTTGGCTCGTCAGTTGGCTCGTCAGTTGGCTCGTCAGTTGGCTCGTCAGTTGGCTCGTCAGTTGGCT
>JBJEQJ010000008.1:123559-162604 GCA_051881695.1 Acutalibacteraceae bacterium
CCTCTGTCGGGTCAGTTACAGGCTCCTCTGTCGGCTCTTCTGTAGGTTCCTCAGTTGGTTCATCAGTTGGTTCCTCTGTAGGTTCATCAGAAGGCTCTTCAGATGGATTGGTAGGAATGACTGCTGCGCCATTATTGATAACTTCTGGTTTTAATGTATAATCAGTTACATCGAAATAATCGTTAGTTGTTTCAGGTACCCAGCCTACAATCTCAGAAATGATAGTTTCAATATTAGCGGTGCCCTCTGCAATAACATTGAAAGAAAGCTGTACTAACACCTTATCGTCACCTGAGAAATCGAACGCATCTTCCCTGAAAATAGAAGCGTTATTTGCATAAAATGCACTCTCACCGGAAGCCGGATAGAAGTTATAAACAGGAGAAGCGGACGCACCGATTACAGGAAGGATAGAAGCTATTCCGTTTTCCTCAACATTTGATACCATAGTCTTGTCATATTCAAGTACATTGCTGTCGTACTTAACATTGAAGATAATACCGGCAAGCAAATCTTTCGCAGATAAATATGCTTTGTATGTAACATTGTCACCAACATTTGCTTCTACATCGTTGATTTTTGCTGCTGCAGACGAAGAAGGTATATCACCCTCAGCTGCGAAAGAAGCTGTAGCTGAAACTAAGCAGATTGATACTACAAGCAACATTGCAAGTAATATTCCTGTAAATTTTTTCATTGGACTCTTCCTCCTAGTGTTTATGAAAATAAATTTTATACTTCATCATTAATATTATATACTATCAAATTGTCAAGCGCAAGAATTTAAAAACTTTTTTTATTAATACAGCTTATTTTTTACAGAATTCACAAACAAACCATATTATTTTGGGCAAAAAGTAAAATCTTAGAAGCTTGTATTTGAACAGTATATATAGATAAGGCAAACCGCAAGCTTTTATGAGTGCAATTTGCCTTATTTAAATAATTCTTATTTGGGGTTTTCCCGGTTTTCACCGGAATTTGAGTCTTGGTTACTCATTAAATCATTTTTATAAGCATCTACTGCTTTTGCAATAAGCTCATCATCAATTTTTTCTATTTTAGGTGTTTCTTCCTTATGGGATAGCTTGTAAATATTCCAGAACTCACCGGAGAAAGCAACAATAATAAGAAGTATTGTCAATATTAGTCCCCAAGGTGTAAGGAAGAAATCATAGATAGGTCCTAAAAAAGGAATTTTAGTAACTACTTTACCTATAACCTGATCAAAATTAATCACAGGATCCTCCGTCTGGTTAGCTAAACCCTTAGTGACAAGAAAATATTCACCGTTTTCCTCGTAAGGAGCAACAACTACCTTATGTGTAATACGCTTGCCGCTGAATGAGCCGGACTGACCTAAATATGTGATAACATCACCCTTGCTGATTTCTTGCGGATTATCAACATTTTTTGCAAGAACAACATCGCCAATCTCATACTCAGGCTCCATACTGCCGGAGGAAACACGAAATATCATAAAGCCTGCAAGGCTTGGAACATTTCCGCTTGCGCGAGAAATAAGAGTTATTACAATAACCAAAAACAAAACAACTAGAATAACCGTTAAAGCTATGTTTGATATTTTTTTAAAGAGGGATTTTTTCTTCACGGTTTACTCCTTAATTGTAGGAAATTTGTGGTAATGAAGCTAAAGTAACAGAAGCTTCACCTTCGCCGCCGTTATAGAGATACCACTCAACAACTGCACCGTTTTTCTGCGAAACCTCTATATGGTCAATTAACGCCATAGAATCCGAATATTCAACAGACGTTTTAAGCGGACTTAATACACAAACAGAGATATTATCTGTGCCGCCGCCAAGTGTAAGACCGTTGAGTGAAACGTTATAGCTTGCAGCCTGGTTGCTTACAACAGTACGGAAATAAACTACTCCCTTTGCAGGAACAGATACAGAAGCACCGTTTGAAAGCTTAGTTACATTTACAGTATCAAGCTTGCCGTCAACCAAAGCAGTCTGATAAGTATTAACAGTAAGACCGCTTTCCGGTTTAATAACAGCAGAAGCCGTAAGGTTCATTTTGCTGTACTGTGTGCTGTCGTAGTCATTGATACGAGGGAACCATGAAAAGGTTGCCGCTAAAGTAAGCGCAAGCAATAATACTGAAGCAAAAAGTATAAGCGTTGCTTTATTCAATTTTTTCATGGTATCACCTCGTTGTAGACTTAGTTAAGCTGAGTAAATTATCAAACCAAAATATCCCATCGCTATTCAGCCACATATGTCGCCTTATCACCGCTATAATTAAATATATAAACGGAATTATAAGTAGTAGCATCAGCATTTGAATCGCCAAACCATCTGTTGTCACCAATATGGAATTTAAATTCATTGGAAGAAGAATCGATTTGAGCAGTAAACTTATGGAATGTTTGAGCAGAAGACCAATAACCAACATTATATGTCTTAATAGTTCCGGTATCTATACAGCTGGCATTACCTACTGTAGTTCCACTTGTTCCGTGCCAAAGCGTATAGTTATCATGGCTTATATTCAAGTCATCGTAGATATAAGATATAACGTAAACATTAATAGTCTTTGTACCTGATGGCGGATTTGACGGTTCGGTTGGGGTTTCAGATGAACCGTACTTAACCCAAGCGTTCGGCGTAACGGTAGTATCATACATAAATTTACCTGCAGCTATATCATCGTCTTTGAGCGTTATTTCTCCGCTGTCGTAGAATATAAAGCGGTTTGCATTAATTGATTCTCCTGTCAGCGTATATTTGTAAATATGAGATGTACCGTCAACCTTCGTCATTTTAGGCCTGGTGCCCCACCTATAACCATCGTTTTCTGCCAATTTTGTTTCAGTACCGTTAGAATCTATATACCAATACCAAATTTGAGGAGCAGTTGAATTAGTTGTTTTGTAGTAGATAACTCTGTCTGTTGTCTTAGTAACGGTGGCATTTATGGTAATATCAGTATCCAAAGCTCCGGAAAGAGTGATAGTTTGCGGATTTGCTGTGTAGGTTGCAAGCACTGCACCGGAAGAATTGCATATCTCAAATTTAGTAAATTCATAGCCGGAGGTAATATCAGCTGCAGTAAGCTCAATGCCGGTTCCCTCTGTAATTTTAGCAGAAGCACCCTCTGCGAGAGTTGAAGTTCCGTATGTTGCCGTAACAACAGCGTTATCTACAGCGTTAAGTTTAACTGAATAAAGCTTTTTAACTGTTGCCTGAATTGTGATGTCTGCATCAGTTGGAACGCTTATCGTTGCTGAATTGTCAGTAGCAGCAGTTTCACTGATTACAGCCTGTGTAGCTGTATTGATAACTTTAAAAGCAGTCACCTGATAATTTTCATCAGGAGTAGCAGTTATCTTAAGAGCTGTACCAACCTTAACAGCGGCTGTTTCACCTGCATTAATTGTAGTTGAACCATAAGTAGCTTTAAGTGCCGCATTACTGTGCGATTCAACTGTAACCTGCTTGGTCGGTGCAGTACCGCTAACAGTGATAATGTTTGAGCCTCTGTCGTATACAACCTTTATTGTTGTTCCAACTACGGCATTAACCTTAGCAACCGTATTAGTGGAGCTGCCGGAAATTTCAGCAGAAACAATGTCACCGGCTTTATTTATTGAAGCTCCGTTAAGAGTTACTGAATAATCAGGATTATCTCTGTTATCAAAGCTACCCTTTGCAATCTTGAAATGAACTTCAGTTGCACTGTTTACAAAGGTTGCAGACAGAGTATTTGTCTGTTCACCGTCTGCATCAGGGGTCATAAGCTTGCTTGTAGACCAGACTTTGAAATCTTTAATATTTCTACCGCCGATATAGTATTTATCTGACGCATCGTAACTAAAATCAGCTGTAATGACTACATTGTTAAGCGACGGAACAGGAATTACAGTGGTGTCGGCTGGATAATTGATAGTTTCGTTAGCTCCTTGGCTGTTAGTTCCGGTAACAGTATAACCGCTTAATTTATATCCATTGAACTTAGCGTTTGCAACAGTAGTTGTAACAGTAAGCTCAGTACCCTCAAGAATCTGAGCATTTTCTCCCTCTGCGAGAGAGCCGCCGTCATATGAAGCTGTAACAACAGCATTGTCAACAGACGCAAGTGTAACATTTCTCAGGGAATCAGCCGAAATAACCTTAATTGTATTTTTATCTGCCACATAGTAAACTGTACCGTCTGTGACAACTGTTTTCAGTGTTAAAGTACCGGAATCCTGTGTATATGCAGAAATATCAAAGCTTTCAATTATGTTATCTGTAGAAGTAACAGTTTCTATTCTCTTCACAAATTCATCATTTATGAAATACTCAATGGAAAGATCGTCGCCTAACAAGGATTTTACCTGAGAAAGCTCTGTGCTTATATTTACAGCAGCTGTACCTGTATTTACGGTAACTTTAGTATCTGAGCCGGTGTTATTAACCTTAGTTTTAGCAGTAACAGAGTCGACATAGTAGATAGTATCTACTTCGTTAGCTCCGTACAAAAGATACATCTCTCCTGCTTTAGCAGGCTTTTCAATTTGCCTGCCTGCCCAGCCGGTATTCTGTTTAATATAGTACTGCAAGCTATCAAGATTTGTAAACTTACCAACATTATAATCTCTGGAATCTCCGGCATTACCGTTTATATCCTTACCGGTTGCAGTAACCTTAACAGTGTGCGGAGTATCTGTTTCTTTAGTAGAAACCTGTTGGGTAATATTCTCTTTAACATCTGTATCAGATATTATTACATTATCATATGTCCAGTCATTTGTAATTCCTGCATAGAAGCTAATCTTGCTTTCTGCAAGAATATCAGGGTCAATATCTGAAGTGCTGTATTCCCCCCATGTACCGGTAGATAGAACAGAAGGCGAACCGGTAGCTGTTAATAAAGTATAAGTAAAGCTTGTAACAGGATCTCTTCTGCCTGCGTCCCAAGTATTAGTTGCAATTGTTCCGATAGTTGGCGTTGAACCAGTTTCATAGGAGGTTATTGACCAGCTATCGTATTCGTTAGGATAATTAATCTTCCAAACTTTATTTGCAGAATCGTATAAGGCTTTGTACTTATTAAATTCTGTCTCGTTACAGGTTGCGTAAATAATATTGGAATTGTTCTGAATAATGCGATTTGCTGTACGGTCCTGAATTGTAACAGTATTTACATTATTTGTATTATTATACCATTTTCCTGCACATACAGTTTTAGTATCTGATGTTTCTAAGGTTTCACCAAAAATATAGAAAACAGTATTATCGGCAGTCATTGCACCGTTGGCAGTATATGAACCGTTAGAGAAAGCAATATCTTTATTTGATGATTCAATCGGCACATAAGTTGTGAAATCTGTTGTTGAAGTACCGCAATACATTGGATATGTATTTGAGTCAACACCGTTATTTACAAGAATATTTGCATCTGCTTTTAAAAGATTTTCAGCAGAGCTGTCTTTCAAGGTAATTTGCTTAACGCTGCCGGAGGTTATTGTTGAGTTTTCAGGCGCACCGTAAACAGTATGGGTGCTGTCTTTCTGAGCGTTTGTAACTGTCCATGTAGCATAAGGAGAGGTTGCAGTTGTGCTTGTATATGCTTCAAACGTAATCTCTGAAAGCGCAGTTGAAGGTACTTCTTCAAATGTCCACTTATTTCCGGACAATGTACCTGATACTGTACCGCTGCCAAAATTAAGCTTTACAGTCTTATTAGATAATAAATTCTGAGCTGAAGAACTGTTAGTATAATCAAGTAAGTAAATAGTTGTTGTATTACTGCTTGGAAGGATATTAAGATTAAAATTCACTTTCTTTCCAGCATTGAAAGTACTGTAGTTAGAATCGGTACAGTCGTTCCAGATTTTAATCTGGAATATAAACTCACCTGCTGATAAACCTTCACAGGCATTTACATTGTTGCTTATATCTGAAGAGGAGAATATCTTTGATGACAACGCAGTGCGGTCCTTATCAAGGAGAGTTACACTTGTCTTTATCGACTTAGCCTCAGAACCGTCAATTTTTATGCTGCTGTTATCAAAGACTAAATCTGTTATGTTGTCTACACATTTAAATTTAAGCTCAAAGAAAACATAGCTGGTGCTTATGTCATTAGTAGTAGCAGCCCTGAAAGAATCGTCAGCCTCTTTAAACTGAACATTAACTGTTTTTCCGTCAGCAGAAAGCTCACCCTTAGCAGGCGCTAAGCAGAGATTTGAGGGGTCAATATATTCGCTTAGGGAAATTGTATTTGTATTGCTTGTTTTGGTAAGCTGAACGGCTTGAGAAGCTAAACCGGTTCTAGTATTAGAAGTTGAAACCTTTAACGAGGTTGCGCCTTCAATCCACGCATATGTAATTGTACTTACAGAGAACACAAGCACAAGAAGCGCCACAAGTGAAGCTATGAAATTGTATTTACTTTTAAAGATAAAATTTAATAAATAATTCTTTGTTTTCACTTTGGCACCTCCTTACCAGATTTAATAGTAATTTACTTTTATGTTGTCGGAGTCCAATCCTTAGGATCCCAATAGTCGCAAGATGTAATATTATTATTGCTGTCAACAGTTGTATAGAAGCCTACCCTTTTAATTTGCGGATCACTGTCTTCTATATAATCTTTTAAACGAATATCACCGCCGCTTCCGTCACCGGTCATTTTCTTAGTAATGCCGTTATGCTGCTTACCACAGCCGCATATATTTTCATCATTTAGATTATTGTTAAATACAATAGATGCAGCATCATCGGCAGGAATAATCATATGGTAAACCTGCTGACCTTTGTCATTGCTGCCCAAATGAGCCATTTCATATCCGCCCCAAGCCTTCTTAGCAGTGGCATCATAATCCGTGCCATAGAAATATAAAAATGGAGCGTGACCGTCAACAGTATCGGTTTTTTGAATACTTAGAGCATTACCGACATCTGTAAAGTAAATGTCGAGCATCTTAGTTTTAGCGTCATTTACCCAATAACCGTAGTTAGCGCCGTCTCTGGAATAGCCCTGACCTATAGCATAGTAGGTTAAGCTTGATCCCATTGTAACACCTTCAGTATTTGCCCATATGTTATGAACTCCCTCACCGGTTGTCAGTGTTACTCTGTCAAAATAGACATCTGTAATATTATTAGGAATACTTGCGGTATATGTATTGCCGCTTTGCTTCATAGAATAAGTAGCAGACGGATTTTCTTTATCCACAACTGAGATTGTAGCACCGTCATTGCCTATCCATGATGACGGAGTGTAATCAACAAAAGTAATCTGCTTCATATTTGAATCTTCAGTTGACAAAATTAAGCTCATATCTATGTTTTTATTTGAAACACCTGAAAGCGTACAATCAGTATCTGTACCTTCAAGCCATACAGATACGGTCACACGTCTGCTCTCTCCGTTTTTAAGAGAATATACAGGAGTTTGACCGTAGTAATATTTAGACATAGGATATGCCTCAGCAACACCGGTGCTTGCTTTACCGTTTGCATCTATAGAAGCAACTGCAGCATTAGCTACTGTACTGCCCTGCTTTGTAATAGAAGGACAAATCAAAACCGGTGCTGTTCCGTCATTAAAATTAATTGAAACTCTAAATGGCTTTGCGCTTCCGTCTGTACAGGTAAAACTAGACAGAGAATCTATAAAAATTTCTGTAGTACCTGAGCCGGGCTCTTCAAGAGATTTTATAATAAAATCAGTTGTAAGATACTTTGTATTTGCATCTTCTTCTATGCCCTTGCGAAAAGCAATATTCGCAGTATCTGAAGAAGTATCAGTCGATTTGCGTATACTTCCGACTGTTGGGAAAAAGAAGTTTCTGCCGTCAATACTTGAGCAATCCTGCAAAGTAACGTCGCTTTTAAAGGTAATGGTATTATCCTTAATTTCGGAATCATAACCCATAAACTGAAGTCCTGCTCCGGCGGAAACAGAACAATTATCACCGTCTGCGTTTGCGTTTTTGGAGCCTTCAATCCACGCAAATGTTCCGGCGCATATAAGTATAACAACTTCAAGAAGCGCTATAATTGATAAAATAAATTTCTTGTAATCTCTCCAAAATGGAAAGTTGATATTTTCAAACAGCTTTGTTTTTATCATTACAGCACCTCCTTAACATTGTAATTATAACAAAAAAGCAGTAAAAAATCAAGATAAATTGTATCATTCTTAGGGAGTTGATTATTAAAAGCATCAGAAAATCAAGCAGAGCCTGTAGAACAACTTTTTGAGGAAAAAAACTTTTATACTTTACTGCAGACTCACTCTATTCTCACGGGTAATTTATAATAGATCTTAAGGTGTAGTAACATCTACCGAGCTTAATGCAAGTGAAACCTTAAAGTTACCGCCGACAAATGCACGACGAGCCTCATTGTCGCAACCCTCAAGCCAAATGTAAACCGTTACCTTATCCTGATAATAGCCGTTTGACTGCGAAGTCAGAGATACAAGCTTCTGTTCATTAGATTCTGCTACTATATCACCTGTAACAGTCATCTCTGCGTCAAGGTCAGTTGTAGCTGTACCTTGTGCTGCGTAATATGTATGCACATATGGATTTCCGTTTGTAAAAGTATCGGTAGATTTTGCAGTAGTAGTAATTAAACCGGTATAGTTTGAAATAGGAGTGCTTGTTCCGGCATTTAAGTAAATATTCGGTCTGGGAATCCAAGTAAAGAGATGATCTGTATTGTGGTTTACTCCCAAACGGACAGCACCTACTACCAGGTCTTTGGAGAAGTTACCAAACATACTCTTGTTTTCAGCGTTTGCTCCGATAAGCCGCGAGCTGGTTGGAGTTACAGTTGAACCGTCACCCAAATAAACATTTAACTTATCAGAGGAGCGCATATATAAGTCAAACTTGATATAATCTTTATTTAACACCGGAGTTGACCAAGCTTCTCCGCTTTTTACCTCTGCATATCCGTCAAGCTGATTCAAAGCAGGGCGCAGGAACGAACCGTCGCCCGAGCCGGTAATATCTTTAAATTCAACATTATTAAAATCAACCTGACCTGAACCTGTACCGTTTAACAGTAACGAGGACTTCCAAGTACCTGCCTCACCTGTCAGAGAGATTTCAAGAGCACTGTCAGCTATTACCTCAACCTGGTCGCCGTCAACATAGTTTCCATAATTGCTGGCAAACCATGCAAAAACAAAACCAATCAATAAAAATACCAAGAGGAATGAATTTGCAATTATTAATTTTTTTGTTCTCTTTGATTGCATTTTACTTCCTCCTTTTTTATGATGATTTTAGTTTTCCGTTAAAACGTAAATTCGTACTGAATATACCGCCTGCCAAAGGCATTTCGGCTTCTCGGTCTGTGCCCTCAACCCAGATTTTCACTCGTATATGTGATTTATAAGATGTAGTTCCGCCGGATTCTCCGCTTGACACTAATTGAGTAATCGGAATTTCGATTGCTTCGTCGGTTGTTTTCGCCGTTGTTAGTGTGCTTAACGCAGTTTCTCCTGATTTATAGTATTTATAGCTTCCTTCTTTTGCACCATTATCAGTAAAATCATATGCAGAGCCTTGATAAATATATAATCCTGCATATTCATTTGTAGCAGAAACACCGAAGATGCCATTATTAAACGTTATATAATAACCATCTGAGCTTTTAAGCATTGGCCAGGTTGAAGTACCGGCTTTCTTAGTTTCTAAGGTAAACTCAGACGCAGTATTTGAAGTGGTTATTTTTCCTTTTTCTATAGCCAGAAATTTTCCGTTCATGAGTGATTTAAAGGTATATACTCCGTTTGAATTGCTTACGGTAAACAATTGATTTGGCATCGGATTTACAGGAACAAGCACATCATTGCTGTCTTTTTCCATAGAAAGCCTTACCGAAGAGACATTTGAGGTGCCTACTGTAAGTCCGTAAGCTACGTTACTTGTATCAGATACTCCGCCGGTAATAACTACCATATTGCCGTCTTCAATACTGTAGCCGGGCAATGTAGTTCCTGTTGGATTTTCTCCGGCACCGCCGATTATATTACCGGGATTTTTGCTGTTGTAAAATACAAAACCGATAACCTTTAATTCCGTAACTTTGCCACCGTCACCAAAAGTGCATTGAACTAAAACTTGGAATCTGTCTATGCTGCTAAAAAACGACGAATTATCAGAACTAACAACTAATTTTGACCATTCATTATCAATTGCCGGATTGGAGTAATTAATATTCTTGCCACCGTCAAAGTAAGCGCCAACCCAAGCATTAGTGATATCATCGTTATTATAATATGTATAGCAATCGTGCTCTTGAGCACCTTTATAAGCTGTATTAACATTTATTGATGCATCTTTTTCTGCTATTAATATAGCATGGTCAACCTGTGTATTTGCAACTACATCAACAGCCGCTACATAAGTACCGTTTTCTCTTTGATAAACTGTTCTGCTCTGCGGAGCCGCTAACAATGGGTTTTGACCTGCTGCAGTATGACCTTCCCAAAGGCGGTATCCGCTATCCGGCAGACCGGATAAACCAAAAGTACTATCAGGATCGTTAGGGTCAAAAGATCCACTGCCGTCCTGATGAATTTCTGACGGGATAGGAGTTAAATTTCCGCTTTTTGTAAGCTGATAATTTTCATTAGGAACCCAAACATATTTTAAGTTTTCCGTTTCGGTCTTTTCTCCCGTTTCCGGGTCTTTTGCTTCGGTAACGTCAAAAAACGCTACTCTTGCGGCACCGGCTATATAATCCTTTGAAAAAGTACCGAAGTCGCTTTTTCTTTGAATAGTAGCCTTCTGTACACCGGTTGTTTTGTCAACATCGAGCGGCAACAACATACTGTCTTGTCTTAAGTAAACCTCAAGGTCCTGGTCGGCGCTGAACCATATATCCTCTACATAATAGTCACCGGATTCGCCGTAGCGTGCTGCTATCGGGTCACGCTTGCTTTGCCAAATACCGGCCGCATCTTTAAGAGGGACACCCGAAGCTCTGTTAAGTGCCGGAATGAAGAAATTGGTACCGTCACCTGTAATTAACGGAAACTTGAAATTCTCGGTAATCGTTCTGCTAATTGCAGTATCAAAAGAGGCATTGTCAAAAGAAGCTTTAAGTCCCTCTCCGGATATTGCCGTAACGGTGATTCCGTTAGCAGTTGATTCCTGCTTACTTGTAAACCAAGCAACAACCGCAATAAAAACAGTGACAACGAGCACCAAAGCAAGTATTAAGTTTTTGAATATTCTGTTGTCTGACTTATCCATCTTAATACTCCTTGTTACGATTATTCAATGTTTTGCAGTTCCTCTTTAGTAAACATTTTTGCTCTTGCTTTTTTCTTAACCTCTCGCACTTCAAGACGAGCTTTCTTTCTGGCTGCAGAAACGTCCTTAGCTGCCTGAGCACGAATTTCTTTTATCTTTCTATTATACTCCTGGTTAAGCTCCTTTTCAAGCTTAGCTAGCTTTGCCTTGAACTTTCTTTCCTCTACGCTGTATGCCTTGTCTTTCTCTTTGTTTACAGCTGCTATGCGGCTTTCATAATGCTTTTTGAGGTTTTCTGTTTGTTTGTTATTTTCAGCAAAGATGCTTTGCTTTTCCTTATCAAAAGCAACCTGACGGCTTGCAGACTGTGCTTCAAAGTCCTTTTTTGCCTGTGAAATTGCCATTTCGCTGTTTTGCTTTGCAAGCGCCACCTTTTGCTCACATTTTTCGTTTGTTTCTTCAATTATGCGGTCAAACTGAGCCTTGTCGCTTCTGATTTTATCTTCATATGACTGTTTCTGATTAGAAAGCTGAGATTCGTAGGAGCTTTTCTGCTCAGAAATTTTATTTTCATACGAGTTTTTCTGTTCTGAAAGCTGCTGTTCATACGATTCTTTTTGTGTACGAACATCATATTCATGCTGTTCTTTTTCTTTTTGCAGAGAATCCTTCAGCTGTGCGTTGTCTGCTGTTAAGCCTTCAATCTTTGTGGCTTGCTGTGCAATAGTTTCTGCCTGTGAAGCTACCTCAGCCTCAAGGCTGGATATTCTCTCTCTGCAGCGGGCTAATTGCTCATTTAATGAAGCAATTTCTGCCTTCAATTCTTTTACTGTATTTTCAAGCTCTGCAACCTTTGCCTTTAATTGCTCGTTTTCTTCTGTCAGAGCTTTTACTGCAGCCTTAAGCTGAGCGTTCTCTTCTTCAAGCTCGGCAATTCTTGCGAGATGCTGTTTGATTTCTTCATTAAGTCTTTCAATTTCTGCCTTTTGCTCTTCAATAATTGCTTCAAGCTCTTTGATTTTCTTTTCAGCCTCAAGCAATTTGAGCTTTGTTTTTGCAAGCTCATCTTCGAGCTTTTCATTCTGCTCAGTTAAGGCAGCCACCTGACCGCGGAGAACAAGAATCTGCTGTTCACGCTGGTCAATTATCATTTTTAAGTTCTTTATCTCTGCGTTTAATTCACGAATTTTCTTTTCTCTTTCGCGAATCTCCTTAAGATAGCCGTCCATCTCCTCCTGACGCTCGGCATAAACCTGTGCTTCTATAATTTTACGCAAATCTTCAGCCGGACGCTGTTTTTCTTCTTCTAAACGCAAATTTTCTTCATTATACTTTTCATCGAGCATTCTGCGTAAGCCGGGGTTTGTGCTTATTGACATCATAAAATGCTCAAAGCTCATAGAAAGATACAAATCCTTCTTTATCTGCTCCGGCATCTCGCCCGAAAACTCTTCGCCGACAATTTCAAAGCCGGGTTTTTTGTAGCTATCTATAAAGTTCCATAGCTCAACAGCCTTTTTAAAGTTAGGATTTTTCTTTAAAAGGTTAGTTTGCTGGAGAGGCGGTCTTACCGGGGTAGTTTTTGCAAGAGTCTTCATAAGGGGCGTTGCGAGGAAGTCGTTTAATGTTCTGCGGATTCTGCGGATACGGTCGAAGTCTGAAAGTGTGGAAACGTCAACATCCAAATCCTCCGCTAAAGCTTCGTGGCTTTCATTTGTATAATTAATGCTGAAATCCACAACCTGCTGGTTCATATTCAAATGGCGTTTCATCTGAATATTATTATAAGAATCTGTAGGAGCTTGCTTAAGGTTAGAATATTTGTCATCAACAAAACGAAGAGTATTATTAATAAGTGTAATTAACACTCTGTTTTCGTAAATTTCAAAGCTTTCTTCTCTTTCAATATTTAAAATTTTATTCGGAGTTACCTTATCGCCCTCAACCTTAGCAATAAAATTAGTGTGCTGAGCTAAATGCTTTACAGAATCTGTTGTTATTTTTTTTGCCTTTTCAACACGAACAACATTATCAACCTGCTTAATAAAGCGGCGCTGCTCGTCAATAGCCTTTTGAATGTATGGCAATGCCTCTTCTATGGCTATTACCCAGTCCATATCGATAACCTTTTCATTGGTTTTACCGGTAAGTACATCCTCTCCTTTGTCGGAGTCTGCCATACAGCCTTCAAGATAATGGTGAGTAAAATCTTGATTTAACAGCTCCTGCATATACATATATGCTCGGTAATATTTGCTAAAATCCTTCATAAATTTTACTCACCCTTTTAATAGTTTTTAATTTTGTCAGTAGCAGAAGCCACTCAAACTCTCTCCTGTCAACAATCAGGAGCAATGAAAGCTTGAAAAGTATTATACTAACTTCTTAAGCATTCTCAGGTAGTCTTTACATTCACCCATATTTTCCTCACCAAAGAGTTCGTCAAGATAAGCGCAAAGACCGTCAATTTCATCTCTGATATAAGATAAGTTCAATGACTCAAACTTTCTGAATACCTTTCTTGCAAGTACATAGTCAAAGCCGTCAATTTCAGTTCCGCCGCAGCCTACATATGCCGGAATGTACTCTCTCATCTGCTTAACAATACGGTTACCGAAAGCTATGCGGAAATGCTTGATAACATAGTCATCGAGGAGATTAACCTTCTTAAGCAATTCCTGTGAAACCTGATTTTCAGCCTTTGCCTTGTCAAGCAGTGCTTCAAAGTGCTTGTAGTTGATAGGTACAGCGTCTGTATCGGGAGCCTCGAAAGGAACACCCTTTGTGTTAATATCAATAGGCATTGCACGGTCATATACCTTATCTGTGATAGCAAACGTAGAGTCATCGTTGTTTGCAGTACCGATATACCACATATTCGGCGGAATTGTAAGCTGACCGTTATTAAGGTGTGCAGGGTCTGTTGACCAAGCGTTTGGAACGATGTCAACTACCCACTCATTACGTGAAGGCATTTCAAGAATTGAAAGCATTTCAGCAAAGTAATACTCAACTCTCGCGATGTTCATCTCGTCGAGGATAACTGCATATACATTCTCGTTATATGAAGCCTCATACATTGCTCTTAAAAGCTCAGTTTCATTATATTTCTTTGTGAACTCGTTGAAGTAACCGAACAGCTCACTTCTGTCACGCCATGACGGCTGTACAGACGCAATAACTGCGTCGTTCTTTATAAACTTACCAAAGGCATACGGAAGAGAAGTTTTACCTGTACCGGAGATACCTTGTAAGATGATAAGTCTTGTAGAAGCGAAGGCTGCAATAAACAGACGAATTATCTTAATGTCATAATAGAGCTTCAGCTTGGAGCAAGCGAAAAGTCTGAAACGGTCGCAAAGCTCCGGAAGAGTAATTTCATTATCATAAATCGGCGGTACATATGTACTCCACAAATCGTCGATTTCGTTGAGCTTGTAGAAACGAGGTTCGCCCTGAGCATCTTTCTCGCCGTCTGTGAGAGATTCCATCTCTTCGCCGGTAAGCTCTGAAATCTCGTTGGGGTTAAGGCCAATCTGAGAAACCTTCATAGAGAGGATTTTATCCTTTTCTAGGTTTAGCCTCATAACTTCTTTATTTAAAGCGTTTACTTCGTCTACAAGGTCGTTAGTGTCTTTAACCTTTTTGCGGAAACGAACAAACTTTTTTAAAGACAATACAATAAGGAAAACGAAAAGGGCAAGTACTGCTGCAAGCAAAATAATTGCTATTATTGCGATAACCCAAGATAATCCGCCAAGCTCTGTTGTATAGTTGTCAATAATTTTCAGATAAGCCGGGAAATCGAACATACCGCCGATACCGTTAAAAAGGCCAAGAATTATTGACCATAGCGACCAGAAAAACTGGCCTAAAAATTCGAATAGAAAATCAAAAATAGTGTCCACGTTCATTCTCCTTTTAATGTACTTAAAAAGGTTTGTTCTTTGTAAATCCTACGTCAGGTTTGCTGACAGCTCCTTTTATAAGGAGTATTTGCGGAATTTTACGGTAAATCTTCTCTGTACTGCTGACATACAGAAAAGATTTACCAAATTTTCCTCTGCGTCAAAATATCAAAATTTAATTTGAAATTTCTTCTTTTTTTACAGCAGGCTCTTTTTCTTGCTCCTGCACATTTTCCTGCGTGCTTAGCTGTGCATTTTGCTTAGCTATGTAGCTTTCAAGAGCCTCTCTCATTTGTTCTTCTGTCAGGCCGTTTGCCTTAGCATTAATTGCGGCGGCAGCGTGCGCTGCCTCGTCAAGCGCTTTTTCTTTGTTATATTCAATAAGATTGCGTATAACGCGAAATACCTGATACAGGAAGAACAGTATTAGCGGCAGAAGCACCACAAGGAAGAATCCCATCTGGCTTGTTAAGAAATCGTACGGTGTACCCCAGCCTTTAAAGCAGGTGCCCTCGTACTTTGCAACAATGTCAATTTCCATAACAGGCTCGGGGTCAACATCAGGTGCGTTATCGCCGCGGGTAATATACATTTTTACTCCCTCGGTGGTTTTTATCTCGGCTATGCGGTGGGTGTTGAATACAACATTGCCGTCAATTTCTGTACGGAACGTAATAACATCGCCCACAGCAAAGGTTGTGCCGGGTGTTACCACCTTATCAATAATAAGGTCGCCCTTATCAAAGGCAGGAACCATTGAATCGGACTGAACGCTTACGGGAGAATATCCCAGCAGATTGGGGAATCCCTCCGACTTACTCGTCAAGGCGAGCATAGTAACAACGATAGATACTGCCAGCAAGACGATGACAAGTATGTCGATTAATACGTTTAATATTTTTTTGAGTATTTGCATTTAACGGGGTCTCCAATCATAAGGCTTTGTTTTGTAAAAAACAACTAAAAGTTTATAGTGAAAAACAAAGCTCAAAATTAAGAATTAGTATCCTCTACTGTTGCGCCGGAAACGCTAATTGAGATGTCACCGATTAACTGACCAGCATTTGTATCATAGCAGTCGGTATCCTGTCCTTCAAACCATACATACAGTTTGTAGTATTTAGCGCCTCCCAATTGAGCACTACCGGTTTTTCCTGCCAACTGTCCAACATTAACAGTAAGTTGATTAGAAGCTTTTATAGAAGTTACGTCTGTTGAATCAGTTCCTGAAACAGCATCGTAAGTATCTCCCTCAGAATCAAAAATGCTACCAGCAAAAGTTTTTCCCGCAACTGCAGCGCCCTCTGAAGTAACCTCTACCAAAGCCATTCTCGCATAAGCGTTAGAAAGCCCGCTAATAGTAATAGTCACATCCTTAACAGCTGCCGAACCTTTGTTAGCTACATTCAGTTCTTCTTTGAATACATAACTAGCAAGGTCACTATCAGCAATTTTTGTGAAAGTATCACCGCTTGTCGGAACTATTGCGTCATAAGCACCCTTTGCGGCAGCTTCTGCGCTGTACCAATTTGCACCGTCTGCTGATGAAGCAGGTCTTAAAACCTTGTTATCCATTCCATAGTGGATTTCTTGCTTCCAATCCTTACCGCTTTTTGAAATAACTAGCTCAGAAGCCCTCGAAGTTTTAACATTCAAGCCGTCTGCGGTTGTAGTTGTACTTGATGTAAACCATGCAAATGTTGCAGAGCCTACAGCAACTGCTGATACGAGCAGCATTGCAACGGAAGATAATAACGCTTTCTTCCTAAAGCTTTTTTGTGTTTTCATAGGTTTTTCCTCCTAATTTTTTCCTCTTGCACGCAGAGGATTTTTTAAATTTTATATCCAACGGTAAACACAATATGGGTTATGTCTGCAGCGGCTCATCGTCCTCAGCAATGCCGAAGAGCATCTGCATACGCATAAAGCCTCCCATAATGTCGTTTACACATTCAGGATCGTTCCCCTCAACCCAGGCTACTATGGTGTATTTATCTGACTGCCCGGGTTTGATGTCCTTAGTTTCGGTTGACATAACACGAGTATCTGTAATAAACTTTGTCGTATTTTCCTCCGCCTCTTCAGACTTATATTTACGCTTTGCGTAAATTTCCGGTTCACCGTTTTTGTAAACCATAATTCTTACTGCCTCGTCCATACTTTTTGCTACGCCCTGTATGTCCAAATTGCCTTTATATGTAAGCTTTTCTGTTCCGGCGTTATGAACGTAGAACGTATATGCAAGGTAGTTTTTACCGTTATGGCTTCCGTCTTTTGCGTCAAGCTCCTTTAATGGGAGCCAATCATATGTAATATTTGTTACGTCCTGTACCTTGTCGGCACTTAAAATTGTAGTACCTTTTTCTATATCGTTTACTTCGCTTATAACAATTCCCTTTGTTCTTGCTCCTCTTTCAACGCCGACAACAAGGTCGCCGTACTGAGAAACAAAGGTGGATATAATCCAGAGAATTAACAATAATAAAACTAACGTTGACAAAATCCAAAATACACGTCTGCGCCAAAGCTGAGTTTTTGTAAGCTCTGCGGCACTTCTGCGCGCTGAAAATCTTTGGAATATACTTTTTCCCTTTAGCTGCTGTTTTCTGGCGTCGTCATTAAGCTTTGCTAAGTCAGAAGGCGTAAACTGTTCCTCTGCTTTTTTCTTTTTATTAAACAATTCTTATTCCTCCTGACTTTTTGTAAAAGGCTGTTTGCAATGAATTTGCCTCCCTTATTAAAAGGGAGAATAACCGCAAGGCGGTGGTGGGATTTAATTTTATGAATAAGCTTTTCTTTTTGAATCCTCCCTGTCACACTTTGCGTGACCTTCCTTGTCCAAGGGAGTTTGCTTCTGAATTAAGCTTTTACACAATTGCTTCGTTATTTTCGTCTGTACCCATAAAGCACAATTTAACTGTTAGCTGTGCCTCCTGTACATCGTCATCACACTCGGGGTCTTCACCCTCTACCCACAAACGAATTATAATTTTCTTTGGTTTCATAGCATCCAAATGGAAAAGTCTGGAACCGTTTGTGTAATTCATCGGAGTAGGTAAATCTATTGTTGTCTGTCCGGCAACGGGACTGCCCTTGTGCGGCTCATAGATAACAGTTCTTCCGTCCTCTTCAAACGAAACTCTCGGACAGTTAACAACGTCTGCCTTTTCGCCGGTGCTTGTTGTTGAAACTCCGGTTCCGTCGTCCTTGTTTGCGGCTGTATCATCGGAGGTTAAGTGAACGTACATTTCCTTGGTTGCTATAAAGTAAGCAGGGAATTCAAGGTAACCGCCCTTATTTGCCTCTCGCACTGAACCTCTTCTTGTTTTCAGCTCAATACCTTTATCCGAAGTCAAAGGATCTAACAAAATTTCTTCAAGATTAGTATCGTAGCTTTTGAGGTAGTCATTAATCATTTCATTTGTAATAACCTTGGTGTACTTATCAAGGTCTGTACCGTGATCCTCAAGAGAAACGAGCAGCTGTGCGCCTGTACCGATAGTCATTTCCAAATCCTGCACAGCAACGAATGTATTGAGAGTAAACCATGCAAGAGTACCGGTAAGCACTGCAAGCAAAGCAACTATAGCGAGTAAAACAACGGTTTTTAGCTTTGAACGTCGCTTTATAAGCTCAACCTCGCTTGCTGTATCTGTTTGATTCGATAAAATTCTATCATTTGTCATAAAAATAACCCCAAAGTGTATATTTATTGCACATATCATCTTTTTACATAAGTATTTTATCAAGGTTATGCACAAAAGTCAATATAATTTATATATATTTTTGTAATAATGTTCATTTTTTAGCGCTAAATTCAAAATTAGAGAAGAAAATAAAACTATCTATTTTCCACTTTTAGTAAAATATATGTTAAATTTTCTCAAAAATAACACTTGTACTTGTAAAATATTGCTGTTAATTTTTTAACAAGTAGAAATATAGGAGTAAAGTTTGTGCTATGTGCTAAATGGATAGTTTACTTGCCGTAATACAGGCAAAATTATTCTTTTAAATGACCGTGTTTTTCAAACACTCTTTGCTCGGTCACCCATGCTTCGCATCGGTACCGCCCTCGCACCTCTTCGCTGAAAACAGTCCACCGGACTGTTTTCTTAACGCTCAGATCCTGCGGGTTCAAGTCCCTTGTTTTATTTTCCAGTACACAAAAAAAGCCATACTCTGCTTTTGAGTACAGCCTTTTACTGGCCTGCCCGAAGGGACTGACCGTGTTTTTCAAACACTCTCTGCTCGGTCACCCATGCTTCGCATCGGTACCGCCCTCGCACCTCTTCGCTGAAAACAGTCCACCGGACTGTTTTCTTAACGCTCAGATCCTGCGGGTTCAAGTCCCTTGTTTTATTTTTCAGTACACAAAAAAAAGCCATACTCTGCTTTTGAGTACAGCCTTTTCCTGGTCTGCCCGAAGGGACTTGAACCCCCAATCTCCGGAATCGGAATCCGTTGCGTTATCCGGTTGCGCCACGGGCAGAAATATATGGGCGGCGAAGCTCAAAGCTCCGCCGCCGAACAGTTATTGATTAATCAGATAAGCTCTATAATTGCCATCTCTGCTGCGTCGCCTCTGCGGGGTCCCAGCTTTGTGATGCGTGTATAGCCACCGTTTCTGTCAGCATATTTAGGAGCAATCTCGTTAAAGAGCTTATGTGTAACGTCCTCTTTTGTTACAAAAGACATTACCATACGCTTGTTATGAAGATTGTTTTCCTTTGCTATTGTTATCATCTTCTCTGCCAATGAGCTAACCTCTTTGGCACGAGTAACTGTTGTTTCTATTTTTCCGTTTTCAAAAAGGAAAGTAACCAAAGCTCTGAGCATTGCTGTTCTGTGAGCTGTAGCTCTTCCCAGCTTTCTTGTACCGGGCATCGAAAATTCACTCCTTTACCTTATGGTTTGCAAAAGGGGCATTATTCCTCTTCTGTCTGTAGTCCGAAGCCAAGGCTGTTAAGCTTGAAGACAACCTCTTCCAAAGACTTTCTGCCTAAGTTTCTTACCTTCATCATATCGTCCTCAGACTTATTAATTAAGTCCTCAACAGTATTTATTCCTGCACGCTTTAAGCAGTTGAAAGAACGTACAGACAAGTCAAGCTCTTCTATTGTCATTTCTAAAACCTTTTCCTTGCCCTTGTCGTCCTTTTCCACCATAATCTCTGTGCTGTAGCCATGGTCTGACAGGTCTACAAACAGATTAAGATGCTCTGTTAAAACCTTTGCTGCAAGCGATACAGCCTCCTGCGCGTTGATAACGCCGTTTGTCCAAACGTCAAGAGTTAATTTGTCGTAGTCGGTAATCTGGCCTACACGAGTATTTTCTACTGTGTAATTAACCTTGAGAACAGGAGTATATATAGAGTCTATAGGCAGTTCTCCTATAACATTGGAGCCGGCTAACTGCTTGTTGCGTTCAGCAGGAACATAGCCTCTGCCTTTGTCTAAAGTTATTTCCATAAAAAGCTTTGCGTCATCGCCCAAAGTTGCAATGTGCATATCGGGATTTAGGATTTCAACTTCACTGTCACACTTAATTGAATCAGCTGTTACCACACATGGGCCTTCTGCGCTGATTTCAACCGTTTTAGGTCCGTTGCAATGAAGCTTTGCGGTAAGTCCCTTCATATTAAGAACTATCTCTGTCACATCTTCCTTAACACCTGGAATGGTTGAAAATTCGTGCAGAACACCGTCTATCTTCAATGATGTAACGGCTACACCCTCAAGCGAAGAGAGCAATACTCTTCTGAGGCTGTTTCCTAAAGTGTTGCCAAAACCACGTTCCAACGGCTCAACTACAAATCTTCCATAGGTTCCGTCGTTTGTTAATTCTTCGGTTTCTATTCTTGGCTTTTCTATTTCTATCATCAGCGAACCTCCTCCTAACATTGGGCAGTGCTACTGCCGCTATGTGTGTAATCTTGTATTTAATTAATTGATTACTTGGAGTACAACTCAACAATGAGAGTTTCGTCAACTGTTAAGTCGATATCCTCACGCTGCGGTAAAGCAACTATTTTTGCTTCATAAGCATCAGCGTTCATATCCAACCACTTTGGTACGGGACGTGACGCATTAGCCTCGATAACTGCTTTAAACTTTTCGCTTGAACGGCTCTTCTCTGCAAGAGTAACAACCTCGCCCGGCTTTGTAAGATAAGACGGAATGTCTACTCTTTTGCCGTTTACAAGAAAATGACCGTGGTTTACAAGCTGTCTTGCCTCTGCATGAGAAGAAGCATAGCCCATTCTGTAAACTACATTATCAAGACGGCTTTCGAGAATTGCAAGCAGGTTTTCACCTGTTTTACCCTCTGTCTTACGTTCAGCCATTTCATAATATTTTCTGAACTGGCTTTCCAAAACGCCGTAGTAACGTCTTGTCATCTGCTTTGCTCTTAACTGAATACCATATTCAGAAGATTTCTTTCTGCCCTGGCCATGCTGACCCGGAGCATAAGCTCTGCGTGCTACTGAGCACTTGTCTGTATAGCAGCGCTCACCCTTTAAAAAGAGCTTCTGGCCCTCTCTGCGGCACTGTCTGCATACAGCTCCTGTATATCTTGCCATAGTGTGGGTACACCTCCTGTAAATTTAAATACTATACGCGTCTTCTCTTCGGCGGACGGCATCCGTTATGCGGAATAGGGGTTACGTCTTTAATCATACTAACCTCAAGTCCTGCGCTCTGCAATGCACGGATAGCTGCCTCACGGCCTGAGCCGGGACCCTTAACATAAACCTCAACGGATTTCATACCGTGCTCCATAGCTGCCTTTGCAGCTGTTTCTGCTGCTGACTGAGCAGCAAACGGAGTGGATTTTCTGGAACCTCTGAAGCCTAATTCGCCTGCGCTTGCCCAGGAAACAGCGTTGCCCTGCGTATCTGTAATTGTAACAATAGTATTGTTAAAAGTTGACTGAATGTGTGCTGCGCCACGCTCAATGTTCTTGCGTTCACGGCGTCTGCGAACAGCAGTTTTCTTACCCTTAGGTGCTGCCATAGGTTAAAACCCTCCTTAAACTTATTTCTTCTTGTTAGCCATCGTCTTTCTCGGACCTTTACGGGTACGAGCGTTAGTCTTTGAACGCTGTCCTCTTACAGGAAGACCCTTTCTGTGACGAACACCGCGATAGCATCCTATTTCAATAAGTCTTTTAATGTCAAATGCTACGTCACGGCGAAGGTCGCCCTCAACGCGGCAGTTGTGATCTATATATTCTCTCAGCTTTGAAACATCGTCTTCTGTTAAATCTCTGACACGAGTGTCCGGATTTATACCTGTTGCAGCAATGATGTCGCTTGCAGTTTTACGACCGATACCGTAAATGTAAGTTAAGCCGATTTCAACTCTCTTATCTCTTGGTAAGTCAACGCCTGCTATACGAGCCATATCTGTTGCACCTCCGTTAAAAATTAAATAAATGTTTTGTTTACGTCACTAATTAACCCTGACGCTGCTTATGCTTGGGATTTTCACAGATTACCATTACTTTTCCCTTGCGCTTAATTACTTTGCACTTTTCGCAAATTTTCTTGACAGAAGGTCTGACTTTCATTGTGTAATCATTCCTTTCCACTATAAACTCTGTCTGTAATGTTTTGATTACTTACTGCGCCATGTAATACGGCCTCTTGTTAAATCATAAGGCGACATTTCAACAGTTACCTTATCTCCCGGCAAAATTCTTATAAAATTCATTCTAAGTTTGCCGGAAATGTGTGCCAGTATTGTATGACCGTTTTGAAGCTCAACCATAAACTGTGCGTTTGGCAAAGCCTCTGTTACTGTACCCTCAATTTCTATAACATCCTGTTTGGACATAAAATAACCTCCTCATATTAAGACTGCTCTTCACCGAAATTATACGGATGAAGCGCTTTTCTGATTTGCTTGTTTGTCTTTAATGAGCTTTCAGGTATAACGCTTGCAGTAAGCGACAAATGCCTTATGTTCTTTTTTTTCTGCCTTTCAAGCGGTCTTGTTCTGCCGTCACATATATAGGCAAAATCACCCTCAACAGACATTATTACAAAGAACGTGTTTTTGTCGCGTCCCGCTGCTGACCTTGCTACAACTCCCGCCTTGATATCCATATGCTCACCTCATCAGCCGGGCACTGTCAGAATGAGAGGTCCGTCCGGAGTGATTGCGACTGATTTTTCAAAATGAGCAGACAGCTTGCCGTCAAGCGTTACTGTTGTCCATTCGTCATCAAGCACACGAACCTTGTGAGTACCTGCGTTAATCATTGGTTCAATAGCAAGGGTCATACCCGGCATAAGGCGTACACCTCTTCCCGGTGTACCATAGTTAGGTACGCTTGGATCCTCGTGCAACTTCGCACCTACTCCATGGCCGACAAAATCTCGTACCACCGAGTAATTGCGAGCTTCAACATACCTTTGAACCGCACTGCCTATATCCCCTATTCTGTTACCTACAATTGCCTGTTCAATTCCCTTGAACAAGCTTTCCTCGGTAGCCTTTAAAAGGGCGGCTGCTTCCTTGCTTATTTCTCCGCACGGAAATGTCCATGCATTGTCGCCGTGGAAACCCTCGTAAAATGCGCCGACATCTATGCTCACAATATCGCCGCTTTTGAGAATGCAATTTTTGCTTGGTATGCCATGGATAACCACATCGTTCACTGATATACACGCACTTGCCGGAAAGCCGCCGTAACCGAGGAACGAGGGCTTTGCGCCCTGTCCCTCAATATATTTACGAACGATTGTATCAATCTCCAGCGTTGACACGCCGGGCTTTACCGCTTCTCCTGCAAGCTTCAGTGCATTTGCAGAAATTCTTCCCGCATCCTTCATTTTGCAAAGCTCGCGGGCAGTCTTTATACTAATCATCTGTTACGCCTCAACTTCAGCAAAGACAAGCTTCGTTGTATCCTTAATATCATCTTGTCCTATAACTATTGCAAGCTTACCCTGTTTAGAATAGTAGTCCTTCAAGGGCTCTGTTTCGTTGTGGTAAACCTCAAGTCTTGCCATAACTGTGTCCGGGTGGTCGTCCTTACGCTGAACAAGGGTGCCTGCACATTTGTCGCAAACGCCGTCCTCTTTGGGAGCTTTATACTCCAGATGATAGCTTGCACCGCATTTTTCGCAGACACGGCGTCCGGACATTCTCTTTACGATGTCTTCGTCGGCTACTTCAATATCAATAACCTTATCGATTACAACGCCCATTGTGTCCAGAGCCTCGGCCTGAGGAATGGTTCTTGGGAAACCGTCTAGTATGAAACCGCCTTTGCAGTCGTCCTGTGCAAGTCTTTCCTTGATGATGCCGATTACAACCTCATCGGGAACAAGCTTGCCCTCGTCCATATAAGACTTAGCCTTAAGACCCATCTCTGTGCCGCTTCTCAACGCTTCACGGATAATATTACCCGTAGAAATTGTTGGAATAGATAATTTCTCGCAGAGCTTTTCTGCTTGAGTACCTTTTCCGGCGCCGGGGGCGCCGAGCATAATTATATTCATAATCCTCTCTCCTTATAACAGATATTAATCCAAGAAGCCTCTGTAATGGCGCATCATCATCTGTGATTCCATCTGCTTAACTGTATCAAGCGCAACACCAACAAGGATGATTACCGAGGTACCGCCCATAGACAGACCCCTCATACTTGTAAGCGCTGTAAATACAGTCGGCAAAAGTGCGATTAATGCAAGGAATAATGCACCAATGAGCGTTATTCTTGATAATACCTTTGCTATAAAGTCAGTTGTCGGCTTACCGGGACGTATACCCGGAATTGTACCGTTGTTCTGACGAAGATTATTGGCCATTTCTACCGGATTATACTGAATTGCTGTGTAGAAATAAGCAAACATTATAATCAGGATAAAATAGAGAATAGAGTAGAGCCATCCGTTATAAGCAAACAAATCAAAGAAGCCCTGCCAGAACTCGTTGGGGTTCTTCATAAACAGTTGAATTGTGCTGGGGATAGACAAAATTGAGCTTGCGAAGATGATAGGAAGTACGCCGCCCAGACCAACCTTAATAGGCAGGTGAGAGCTTTGCCCGCCATACATCTTTCTGCCAACTACTCTCTTTGCATACTGTACAGGAATTCTTCTTTCTGCGTCGTTCATGAAAACGATAACCCAGATAACTGCCAAATAGAGCAGTACAAACAATGGAACGAAGAAGAAGAACTGTGTTGAACCCTGCATTGCGAGGTCCCAGTACTGTCCGAGCTGAGAAATCGTATACGGAAATCTTGCTACAATACCGGCAAAAAGGAGTATTGAAATACCATTTCCTATGCCGAACTGGTTAATCTGCTCGCCCATCCACATCATAAGTGCAGTACCTGCTGTAAATGAAAGAATAATAACGGCTGCTGCAAATACTACTTCAAAGCCCTGTGTATATTCTACAACGCCGGAAGCGTATAAATAGTAGAAATATGCACCGCCTTGAATTAAACCTAAACCAACAGTTACATAACGAGTAATGGCAGCAATCTTTTTTCTGCCCTCTTCGCCTTCCTTCGCAAGTCTTTCAAGCGGAGGAATTGCAACTGTTAAAAGCTGAATGATAATGGATGAATTGATGTACGGTGTGATACCCATTGCAAACAGAGTTGCGTTTGAGAACGCACCGCCTGATAATGTGTCTAAGTATGAAAACAGGGAATCTCCCAAGCTTTCAGGATTCATCAATGAGGCTAATGCCTGCATATCCAGAAACGGAACAGGAATAACTGAACCGATTCTGAATACGATGATCATTAATAAAGTAAATAGAATTTTCTTTCTGAGGTCGGCAATTTTCCAGGCGTTCTGAATTGTCTTAAACAATTATACCACCTCAGCCTTTCCGCCTGCCTTTTCTATCTTCTCCTTTGCTGAAGCAGAAAAAGCAGATACCTTAACGTCTAGCTTCTTTGTAAGATTTCCGTTTCCTAAAATCTTAATGCCGTCAAAGCCATTTTTAACTAAGCCTGAAGCTACAAGCGCATCTGTGTCTACTACTGCGCCGTCTTCAAATCTATTGAGAGCAGCAACATTCAAAGCAATAATCTTCTTTGCAAAAATGTTGTTGAAGCCTCTCTTTGGCAGACGTCTTTGTAAAGGCATTTGACCGCCTTCAAAACCCGGACGAATACTTCCGCCGCTTCTGGCCTTTTGTCCCTTATGACCCTTGCCGGCTGTTTTTCCTTGTCCTGAACCGTGACCTCTGCCGATACGCTTACATTCTTTTTTAGAACCTGCTACCGGTGATAGTTCGTGCAACTTCATGTGTCCGCACCTCCTTGCTTACGCTTCGCTTACCTCGATGAGGTGGATTATTTTTGCTACCTTACCCTTAGTCTGAGCATTATCCGGCTGCGTTGTAACATCGCCGATTTTCTTCAAACCAAGTGACTGGGCGGTTGCAATTTGGTCTTTTTTACAGCCGATAAGACTTCTTACAAGCTTAATATTAATCTGTGCCATCTTGCTTCCTCCCTATTATAATATTTCCTTAACTGATTTGCCGCGGATAGCCGCAACCTCTTCAGCTGTACGCAGTGCGCCGAGACCTGCAAGTGTAGCGCGAACTACATTGCAAGGATTGGTTGAACGCAGTGCCTTTGTTCTTATATCCTTAATGCCTGCTGCCTCAACAACGGCACGAACCGGACCGCCGGCGATAACACCGGTACCGGGAGCAGCCGGCTTTAAAAGAACTCTGCCTGCGCCGAACTCGCCCATAATCTCGTGAGGAATTGTAGTACCTCTTAAGGAAATCTTCATCAGGTTTTTCTTAGCGTCCTCAATACCCTTGCGGATAGCGTCAGGAACCTCACCTGCTTTACCAATACCAAAGCCTACTGTGCCTTCGCCGTCGCCTACTACTACTAAAGCTGCGAACTTGAAGATACGTCCGCCCTTTACAGTTTTAGACACGCGGTTAATAGCAACAACACGCTCTTTTAAATCCATAGTTGAACCGTCAATTATAGCCAAAGTAATTCCTCCCCTTCTTTAGAACTTGAGGCCGCCCTCACGGGCGCCTTCGGCCAATTCCTTGACACGGCCGTGGTATATATATCCACCGCGGTCAAATACAACCTCGGAGATACCCTTGTCTGCTGCTTTCTTTGCTATCAGCAAGCCAACCTTCTTAGCTGCTTCTTTGTTTCCGCCGTTTCCAGCAATGTCTTTGTCCAGTGTTGAAGCTGATGCAAGAGTTACACCCTTAACATCGTCTATCAGCTGAGCGTAGATATTATTGGTGGAGCGGAAAACATTGAGGCGCGGGCAAGCGGCCGTTCCGCTGATTTTGCCACGAACTCTGCGGTGGCGCTTTAAACGGGCAACGTTTTTGTCTGCCTTATTCACCATTGTTATTCACTCCTTAATTATTTCTTGCCGCCCTTACCGGCTTTACCTTCTTTGCGGCGGATAACCTCGTCAACGTACTTAATACCCTTGCCCTTGTATGGCTCCGGCGGACGTTTTTCTCTTACTTCTGCTGCAAACTGACCAACCTTCTGCTTGTCAGCTCCAACAATTATAATTTTGTTCGGGTTTGGCACCTCTATTGTGATGTCGGCTGTATCCTCCATAATTACCTGGTGTGAATAGCCTAAGTTCATAATGAGCTGCTTGCCCTGCTTCTGTACACGGTATCCTACGCCGTTTACGTCTAACTCTTTTTTATAGCCGTTTGACACACCCTCAACCATATTGGCAATAAGTGAACGTGTTAAGCCGTGTAAAGATCTGTTTTCCTTGTCATCGTTAGGGCGCTTTACTTCAATAACGCCTTCATTGATTTCTACCGTCATATTCGGGTGGATTTTCTGGGATAATGTACCCTTAGCACCTTTTACGGTAAGTACACCGTTGTCAAGCTTTACGTCAACTCCGGCGGGAATATTTATAGGTTTTCTTCCAATTCGAGACATAATCGCACCTCCTTACCAAATGAATGCAAGGATTTCGCCGCCAACGTTTTCTTTGCGTGCCTGACGGTCTGTCATAACGCCCTTAGATGTTGAAACAATTGCGATACCGAGGCCCTTCATAACCTTCGGCATATCCTCTACATTACTGTATCTGCGTAAGCCGGGCTTAGATACTCTGCGAAGGCCTGTAATAACAGGCTTCTTACCCTCGCCGTATTTAAGTGTTACCTTAATAACGCCCTGCTTGCCGTCCTCTATAACTGTGAAGTCTTTAATATAACCCTCATCTAAAAGAATCTGACAAATTGACTTTTTCATATTAGAAGCGGGGATTTCAACAGTATCGTGCTTTGCAGAACTCGCATTACGAATTCTTGTAAGCAAATCTGCTATTGAATCTGTAATTTGCATTCCGTAAACCTCCTTTGCTTACCAGCTTGCTTTTTTAACACCGGGAATCTCGCCTTTGTATGCAAGCTCTCTAAAGCATATACGGCAAATTCCAAACTTACGAAGATAGGCGTGTGGCCTGCCGCAGATTTTGCATCTGCTGTATTCTCTTGTAGAGAATTTCTGTTTTCTTTGTTGTTTAACCTTCATTGAAGTTTTAGCCACAATTATCCCTCCTTATTTAGCAAACGGAGCGCCCATAAGAGCTAACAGCTCGCGAGCTTCTTCGTCAGTTGTTGCAGTGGTTACGAAGCAAATGTCCATGCCGCGAACCTTGTCAATTTTGTCGTAATCTATCTCCGGGAAAATAAGCTGCTCTTTAATGCCCATATTGTAGTTGCCTCTGCCGTCAAAGGAGTTTGCGTTAATTCCTCTGAAGTCACGAACTCTCGGAAGAGCTACGTTGAACAGTCTGTCAAGGAATTCATACATTCTTTCTCCTCTTAACGTAACCTTGGCACCAATCGGCATACCTTCTCTTAATTTGAAGTTAGCAACAGATTTTCTCGCCTTACAAACCATTGGTTTCTGACCTGTAATTGCGCTAAGGTCAGTAATAATAGCGTCGATAACCTTTGAGTTATCTCTTGCCTCGCCGGCGCCTACGTTTACTACAATTTTGTCAAGCTTTGGTATCTGCATTGTACTTTTGTAGTTAAACTTCTTCATTAAAGCCGGAGCAACCTGCTGAACATAATATTCTTTAAGTCTAGCCATTTTTTATCCTCCTTACAGCGCCTCTCCGCATTTTTTGCAAATGCGGCTCTTTGTGCCGTCTTCATAAAGCTTATGAGCAACACGAGTTGGTTTGTTGCAACGAGGACACACAATTTGAACCTTGCTGGCATACATAGCGCCTTCTGCCTTTACAATGCCGCCCGGCTCACCCATTTTTCTGGGCTTAACGTGCTTTGTTACCATATTTACGCGCTCTACAATAACCTTACCCTCTTTTGGGCTAACGGCTAAAACCTTGCCTTTTTTGCCTTTGCTCTTACCGCTTAATACTACTACGGTGTCACCCGTTTTTACATGAACCTTATTATTCATAGTGAACACCTCCGTTAAAGTACTTCGGGAGCAAGGGAAGCAATCTTCAAATAATCCTTATCACGAAGCTCTCTTGCTACCGGTCCGAAGATACGAGTACCTTTCGGGTTTTTATCATCTCTGATTATTACGGCTGCATTTTCGTCAAAACGAATATATGTGCCGTCTTCTCTGCGAACGCCCTTAACTGAGCGTACTATAACTGCTTTTACTACGTCGCCTTTTTTAACAACGCCGCCGGGTGCTGCCTTTTTAACCGAAGCTACCACAACGTCGCCGATATTGGCGTACCTCCTTCTGGTACCGCCGAGAACGCGGATGCACATTAACTCCTTTGCACCGGTGTTATCGGCAACCTTGAGGTAGGTCTGCTGCTGTATCACAGTGCGTTCCTCCTTTTCTCAAAGCCACTAAATTATTTAGCTCTCTCTATAATCTCGACGAGTCTCCATCTCTTATCCTTAGAAAGAGGACGAGTCTCCATAATGCGTACTCTGTCGCCAACCTTACATTCGTTGTTTTCATCGTGAACCTTAAGCTTGATTGTACGCTTAATGATTTTATCATAAAGCTTATGCTTAACGCTGTTTTCGATGGCAACTACAATGGTTTTATCCATTTTGTCGCTTACAACCTTGCCGACATCTGTTTTTCTCATATTTCTATCGCTCACGGTTACTTCCTCCTTCCTTATGCATTAACGCCGTTTTCAATCTCACGCTGACGAAGAATTGTCTTAACTCTTGCAATATCCTTCTTAACGGCGCTTACACGCATCGGGTTATCGAGCTGATTAATCGCAAGCTGAAAACGTAGTTGAAATAACTCTTCTTTAAGCTCTTTAAGCTTTGTTGTAAGCTCACTTTCAGATAATTCTCTAAGCTCTGCTGCTTTCATTACTGCTCAACCCCCGTTTCCTCTTTTTTTACAAACTTGCATTTGATAGGTAATTTATTTGCTGCCAAACGCATAGCTTCTCTTGCTGTATCTTCTGAAACGCCGCCCAGCTCGAACATAACTCTGCCCGGCTTTACAACGGCAACCCAGTATTCCGGTGAACCTTTACCGGAACCCATTCGGGTTTCGGCCGGCTTTTCTGTAACCGGTTTATCCGGGAATATTTTAATCCAAACCTTACCAAATCTTTTGCAGTAACGTGTCATTGCGATACGGGCTGCCTCAATCTGGTTAGATGTTATCCAAGAAGGCTCAAGAGCCTGAAGGCCATAATCACCGTAAGTAACCTTGTTACCTCTGAGGGCTTTACCCTTCATACGTCCTCTGTGAACTCTTCTGTATTTTACTCGCTTAGGTAACAGCATTATTTACTGCCTCCTTCCCTGCGGGGTCTTCTGGTTTCTCTGTTTTCTCTTCTCTCCCTGTTATCCTGGAGAACCTCGCCCTTGTAAAGCCAAACCTTAACGCCGATTTTACCGTACGTTGTGTCTGCCTCTGCAAAGCCGTAGTCAATATCTGCTCTTAATGTCTGCAGCGGAATTGTACCCTCGTGATACATTTCTGCACGGGCAATTTCTGCACCGCCGAGACGTCCTGAACACTGAGTTTTAATACCCTTTGCGCCAAAACGCATTGCACGGCCGATAGCCTGCTTCATAGCGCGGCGGAAGGATATTCTCTTCTCAAGCTGCTGCGCAATGCTCTCTGCAACCAGCTGTGCGTTTAAGTCAGGTGACTTAACCTCAATAATATTGATGTTAACCGGCTTTTTAAGCATTGCCTCGCACTGAAGGCGGAGCTTCTCAATCTCTGTGCCGCCCTTACCGATAACCATACCGGGCTTAGCGCAGTGAATGTGAATTCTTACCTTAGATGCGTCGCGTTCAATTTCAATTTTGGGAACGCCTGCAGCATATAACTGCTTCTTTAAGGTCTTGCGGAGGTTGTAGTCCTCAACAAGTGTGTCGCCGAAGTCTTTTTTTGCTGCAAACCAGCGTGAATCCCAGTCTTTAATTATGCCTACACGCAAACCGTGTGGATTTACTTTCTGGCCCATTACTGTACCTCCTCTTGTTATTCTGCTTCTTTAAGCACAAGTGTGATGTGTGAAGTCTTTTTATCAATTCTGAATGCACGGCCCTGTGCTCTGGGGCGAATACGCTTGAGGGTTGGACCCTGACTTACTGAGCATTCTGCTATATATAATTTTGAAACATCCATATTGTGGTTATTCTCAGCATTTGCCATAGCTGATTTGAGCAGCTTTTGAAGCGGCTCGCAAGCGGCCTTGGGAGTATGCTTGAGGATAGCCATAGAAAGATCGCACGGTTTGTTTCTTATTAAGTCGAGAACCACTGAAACCTTTCTGGGGGAAATGCGAAGATAATTAAGTTGTGCTCTTGCTTCCATTACTATACTCTCCTTTCCGCTTATTTCTTGCTTGTTTTGGAACCGGCGTGTCCTCTGAAGGTTCTTGTCGGTGCAAACTCGCCGAGCTTGTGTCCGACCATATCCTCAGTAACATATACCGGAACGTGCTTGCGTCCGTCGTGGACTGCAAATGTATGACCTACAAAATCGGGGAAAATTGTTGAAGATCTGCTCCAGGTCTTTAAAACCTTCTTTTCGCCCGTTTCGTTCATCTGTTGAATCCTCTTCAGCAGCACAGGCTGTACATAAGGACCCTTTTTAACGCTTCTGCCCATAGTTCATAAGCTCCTTTCTGTATGCCTCTTACTTACCGTTTCTGCGTCTTACAATCATCTTATCCGAACGATTGTGATGCTTTCTTGTCTTATAACCGAGTGCAGGCTTACCCCACGGTGTTACAGGACCCGGACGTCCGATCGGGCTCTTGCCCTCACCACCGCCGTGCGGGTGGTCGTTCGGGTTCATTACAGAACCTCTTACAGTCGGTCTCCAGCCCATATTGCGCTTACGGCCGGCTTTACCGATTTTAACATTCTCGTGGTCTGTATTTCCAACCTGACCTACTGTAGCCATACAGCTGATCGGCACATTTCTAAGCTCGCCTGAAGGAAGTCTTAACAGTGCAAGACCGTTCTCCTTAGCCATAAGCTGTGCCATATTTCCTGCTGCACGAGCAAGCTGTGCGCCTCTGCCCGGATAAAGCTCTACGTTGTGAACAAATGTACCTGTAGGTATATTCTCAAGCGGTAAAGCGTTGCCCGGTTTAATATCTGCACCTGCGCCGGCAACTACTGTGTCGCCAACCTTTAAGCCCTGCGGTGCAATGATGTAGCTCTTTTCGCCGTCTTCATACTGAATTAATGCGATGAAAGCTGAACGGTTAGGGTCATACTCAAGTGTAAGAACCTTAGCCGGAACGTCAAATTTCTGACGCTTAAAATCAATAATACGGTACTTTCTGCGGTTACCGCCGCCTCTGTGGCGAACAGTAATTCTGCCGTAGCTGTTACGTCCGGAATTTTTCTTTAACGGAGCGAGCAAGCTTTTTTCCGGCGCAACCTTTGAAAGTCCGGAATAATCTGTAACCGACATATTACGTCTTGCGTTTGTGGTCGGCTTGTAAACTTTAATAGCCATTTGGTTTCACTCTCCTCATGATGGCTTTGCGGGGAAATGGCGTTCCCCATACATTCTATTGCCTGTCTTAATATAAATTTTCGGGCAGGCTTACATCATGCCTTCAAAAAATTCTATATTTTTACTGTCCTGTGTTAATGTTACATAAGCTTTCTTCCAAGACGGTGTGTAGCCCTGTGTTCTTCCCTGACGGCGAAGTCTGCCGCGAACATTGGTTGTATTAACCTTTGCTACCTTAACCTTGAAAAGCTCTTCTACAGCCTTTGCAATTTCAATCTTGTTAGCAGATTTTGCTACCTCGAAAGTGTACTTTTTCTCGACTGCACCTGCCATACTTTTTTCTGTAATAACAGGACGAATGATAATATCCTGAGCTGTCATTATGCGTACACCTCCTCAATTTTTGCAACTGCATCCTTAACAATAATGAGCTTGTCTGCGTTTAACATATCATATACGTTAAGCTCGTTTACCTGAGCTGTTTTAACGCCCTGAATGTTGCTTGCAGATTTTATTACCTTTTTGTCTACCTCAGGAAGAACTATTAAAGCCTTTTTCTCTGAGCCGACAGCCTTTAACATATTAACAATAGTCTTTGTCTTGTATTCCTCTGTTGTGAGAGAATCAAGTACAATAATATCTGCGCTTTGCGCCTTTGCGGAGAAAGCAGACTTCATTGCAAGTCTTCTTACCTTCTTGTTTACAGTGTAGCTGTAATCGCGCGGCTTCGGAGCAAATACAACTCCGCCGTGTCTCCATTGCGGAGCACGGGTTGAACCCTGTCTTGCATGACCTGTTCCCTTTTGTCTCCATGGCTTTTTACCGCCGCCGGAAACCTCTGCACGAGTCAGCGCAGACTGTGTGCCCTGACGCTGATTTGCAAGATAGTTTACTACCATATGATGCATAACGGAAGCGTTAGGCTCAATTCCGAATACAGCATCGGAAAGCTCAATTTCTCCAACTGAATTTCCTGCCATATCTAATATAGCTGCTTTAGGCATTTGTACTCCTCCTTCCCTTAAGCCTTAACGGTGTCACGAATTATTACGGTACCGCCGTTAGGACCCGGAACAGCGCCCTTTATAGCGATAAGATTGTTTTCGGCGTCCACCTTAACAATCATCAAATTCTGAACTGTTACTCTTTCGGCACCTAAGTGACCTGCCATCTTCTTGCCCTTCCAAACTCTTGACGGAGAAGAACAAGCACCGATTGAACCGCCTTTTCTTACGCAGGGACCGGTACCGTGTGACTCCTTGAGTCTTTGGAAGTTCCATCTTTTAATAACGCCGGCTGTCCCCTTACCCTTGCTCTTGCCGGTAACGTCAACCTTGTCGCCGTTTGCAAAGATGTCAGCCTTTAAGATGTCGCCTACATTGTAAGCGTCTGTGTCGTCAAAGCGGAATTCACGAAGAGTTCTCTTCGGAGCAACGTCCGCCTTGTCAAAGTGGCCCTTCATCGGCTTGTTGGTTTTATTCGGCTTTAAATCGCCGAAGCCAATCTGAACTGCCGCATAGCCGTCGTTTTCAACAGTTTTTTTCTGAGAAACAACGCATGGACCTGCTTCTACAACTGTTACGGGAATGACCTTTCCCTTTTCGTCGAAGATTTGCGTCATGCCAATCTTCTTTCCGATTAGTGCTTTTTGCATAATTTATGCCTCCTGTAAGGTTATTGGTTGGGATTTCCCCAACTTGACCCCGACTGCATGTTGGTTGATTATAATTTAATTTCTATATCAACGCCTGCAGGGAGCTCTAAGCTCATAAGAGCCTCGACTGTCTTGTTTGACGGTCTTAAAATGTCGATAAGTCTTTTGTGAGTTCTCATCTCGAACTGCTCACGGCTGTCCTTATACTTATGAACAGCACGCAGAATTGTGATTACCTGCTTTTCTGTCGGAAGCGGAACAGGACCTGAAACTCTGGCGCCTGTACGCTTAGCCGTCTGAACAATCCTCTCTGCGGACTGATCTACCAGCTGATGATCATAACCCTTAATTCTTATCCTTATTTTTTCCTTGACTGCCACAATAATCGCCTCCTTAGTATAATTAGTTGGCGGGCGCCGCTTTTAGTAATTTTTGTTACACCCTGCCGGGTGTTCCGTCAACTACCCTTTAAAAACCGAGTTGACATATGCCAGCCCGGATCCAAAAAGCGTTTGAACACAGCAAAGCACAGCAACTCCTTGTGCTTTGTATGCTACAAATTTAATCTTTTCTTTTGCCGCCCGGTTTAAAATCGGACATACTCCACGGAAAAACCGGCTTTATAGCCGCAACCTCCCGCTTCTTCGCATATCTGTTGCAGTCACGCTCAGCTATTATAACATAAAAAAGGCCCGTTTTCAATAAAACGAGCCTTTTGGTGATTGTAGAATTTTCAAGAATTTTAAATTAACTTTTTGTTAAATTTGCACAATCAGTATATTCCTGCTTTTTGAGCTCTTTTTGTCCGGATTTTCAGACAATTACCTTTGACAAAAAGCTTTTAAGTCTGTCGCTGCGCGGATTTGAGAATATTTCCTCCGGTGTGTTTTCCTCTATCATCTTTCCCTCGTCCATAAATATCACTCTGGACGCCGCTTCCTTTGCAAAGCCCATTTCGTGTGTAACAACAACCATTGTCATTCCGTCCTTTGCAAGTCCTCTCATAACCTCAAGCACCTCGCCTACCATTTCAGGGTCAAGGGCGCTTGTCGGCTCGTCAAAAAGCATTACGTCCGGGTGCATAGCCAAGGCACGTACAATGGCAATTCTCTGCTTTTGTCCGCCGGAAAGCTTAGATGGGTATGTGTCTGCTCTGTCGGCAAGACCTACTCTGCCAAGAAGCTCCATCGCCTCTTTTTTTGCCTGCTCCTTGCTCATTCCGAGCAGCTTTGTAGGCGCCAGCGTTAAATTTTTAAGAATTGTCATATTTGGAAAAAGATTGAAATGCTGGAAAACCATTCCCATCTTCTGGCGGTGCTTATTTATATCGGTTTTAGGATTTGTAATGTCAGCACCCTCAAAGTATATCTTTCCGCTTGTAGGCTGTTCCAAAAGATTTAATGAGCGCAGAAAGGTCGATTTTCCCGAGCCGGACGGTCCGATTATAACAACAACCTCTCCCTGCTTTATTTCGGCGCTTACGTCATTCAGCGCATACAGGTCGTCATATTTCTTGCATAAATTTTCAACCTTGATAAGTATGTTATCGCTCACTGTTTCTCAACCTCTTTTCAAGCATATTAACAAGCTTTGTAAGTATCATAACAACAATAAGATAACTTACCGCAACTGCAATAAGCGGCATAAAGGACGAGAAAGTAATACTTCTAATAACATTTCCTATATATGTTAAGTCCTTTGTTGCAATATATCCGGAAACGGAGGTTTCCTTTAACAGTACGATAATCTCATTGCCAAGTGCCGGAAGTACGTTTTTAAGCGCCTGCGGCATAATGATATGTCTCATTGTCTGAACATAGCTCAGGCCAAGGCTTCTTCCTGCTTCAAACTGGCCTGAATCTATCGACATTATACCGGAACGCACAATTTCCGCCACATATGCTCCGCTGTTTATGCCAAAGGCAATTATACCAACGAGAATTTTATCTATATTTACAGACTGGAAAACAACATAGTAAATAATAAGAAGCTGAACTACAACCGGCGTTCCTCTTATTACCGTTAAGTAAATTTTACAAATACCGTTAAAAAACAGTAATATCCTGTCGGAAAAGGTTCTTTCCGACTTTTTCTTCGTTTTAATGTTCTTGTCGGCAGTAGCACGAACAATAGCCACCAAAAAGCCAAGCACAATACCGATTAACGCTGCAAATATTGTAATTTGCAGTGTAACGAGCAATCCGTTTATAAGCCACTGCCATCTGCTCTGATCTATAAAATTCTGATAAAAGTCATCGGCAAAGCTGTTCCACCACAGCGTAATGCTGTTAATAAAGCCGTCCATTGCTTTTACCGCCCCCTTTGCCTGAAAATAAACTGCCGTCGCAGTAATAAAGATGAGGCCGCCATTTGTGACAGCCTCACATTAAAGCCATAATAATTATTTTTCTCTTACAATAATAACCTGTGTAGCAGTTGTGTATGAATCTGTAAAGTCTACGTTTTTAAGTCTGTCCTCTGTTACTGTCATACCTGCAACGCCTATATCTGCCTTGCCTGTCTGAACAGAAGCGATAATTGAGTCAAATTCCATATCCTCAATAACCAGCTCCTTGCCGAGAATATCTGCAACAGCCAAAGCCATATCTGCGTCTATACCTAAAACTGTTTTGTCATCGTTTTCATAATATTCATACGGAGGGAACTGAGCGTTTGTTGCCATTACAAGCTTACCGTTATCTCTTTTAACATCTTTCGGAGATTCATACTTGTAGGTGCCTGTGTTCTCGCCGATATAGTTGCCGATTATTTTATCGAGAGTTCCGTTGTCTTTGAGCGTTTTAAGTGCTGCGTTAATATCCTTTGTGAGCTGTGCGTTTTTCTTGGATACGCAGATAGCGTAATCTTCTTTTTCAAACGGCTCTTCTAAAATTTTAATACCCTGGTTTTTCTCAACGAATACCTTTGCAGGCTCCTCGTCGATAATTACGCAGTCAACCTTGCCCTGAATAAGCGACTGAACAGCGTCCATACCCTTTGAATATCTCTCAATTGTTGAGCCTTCCTTCTCGTAATCAGAAGCGTAAATATCTCCTGTTGTGCCAAGCTGAACGCCGATTGACTTTCCCGGTAAATCGTCAACACTGAATACTGTGTTTGCAGGTGCGCCTGAGGAACAGGCTGCAGCGCTGAGCATCATAACAGCTGCTGAAGCTGCCGCAATTAATTTTGTTATTTTTCTCATTTTGGTAACCCCCATAGTTTTGTTTTTCTTTATTTTTCCGCAAAGCGGAGAAAGTCAGTGTGTTTTTATCTGCTCTGCTTAAGCATAGAAAATGTTCATTATTACAGACAAGCCAACAGAGCCTAAAATAAGCACGGCGCACACAATAGCCGTTATTCTTATTATCAGCGAGCGTTTTTTTGAATTCATACGGTGCGCCTCCTTATTCAATATAGTATATAATAACTTTTTTCCGTAGATTTTGCAAGTTATTTATTATAGAAATTCAAAATTATTTGAACAAAAGAAAATATTTTTTTGCCTGACTCGTTCAATCTGTTAAATTTGCGGTTAGCTTAGTGACCTTCCCTCTTTTTTCAAAAGAAATTCTTTACGCACAGACTTTGTGCAGAAAATCTCCCTTTCACGCTTTGCGTGACTCTGCTTTTTTCTTATGCTAAGCCCTGATTTATTCTATAAAATAGTTTTCACAAGGAAAAATATATTATTAATTTAGTAAATTCATTGACAAATATTGTTTTATGTGTTATAAAATAGATGGTAATGTTTAATAAATATATCTAAAATTATGAATAATTTTATTTTTATACCTTATGTTGAGAGAGGTCGATTTCATATGAATAATTAAATATTAGAAAATAATTTGGGTCTATACATAAAAGAAAGGATGTTAAAAGCGAAAGGATTTTACGCAAAAAGATTCATAGCCATAATTTTAGTTGTTGTTCTATGCTGTTTTTCTTTAAATGCAGGGGCAGTGAACAGTTCTCAGAATTCATTATCATCGGAAGAAAAAATATCCGATACTCTTTACAGCGAATTTGAACGTATTGAGGACGAGGGTATTGATGTTTCTAATGAAAAAATTCCAGTCTGGATTTGGTATGAGGATATTAACCAAGAACAGGTTGACAGATTAACGGAAGTAAGAACAGGATTAACAAAAGAGAATGTAACAGTCAACTTTGAATTGCCAAGTGTATCGTTATTAAACAGTTTGGAAAATAACGAGTTGGGCAGTCAGGAACAGCAGAAAAAGATTGCAAAAATTATGAGCTTTGCTGATGATCAAAGCTATTTAGCA
>JBJEQJ010000009.1:0-4088 GCA_051881695.1 Acutalibacteraceae bacterium
ATTAAGGAAACACTGATTAAATCGTTTGTGCATATTGCGCCGTCAGATTTTTCGTCAGGTTGAACAAACAAACCGCAGTAATGCTAACGCATTACGAGGATTTTTTGGGCAATCTGGCGGATAATATGCAAGCAAGATGTGCAAACAACTCTCAGTGTCATTTAATCAGCGATTCCTTAAATTAATTAATAATAAAAAAATTAAAAATAAAAGCAGAGGAAGTATTATGGCATTAATTACAAAAAAAGTTTACGGTGCAGAGGATGTTCTGCCAAAGGACAGCTACAAATGGCAATTTTTAGAAGATGTAATGAGAAAGGAAGCCGAGGTTTACGGCTTTAAAGAGATTCGCACGCCTGTTTTTGAGCATACAGAGCTTTTTAAAAGAGGAGTCGGAGATACAACCGACGTTGTTCAAAAGGAGATGTATACCTTCAACACAAAGGGCGGAACATCCCTAACTCTCCGGCCGGAGGGTACGGCGGGAGCCGCAAGGGCGCTTCTGGAGCACGCAATATATAACGACGGTCTGCCCGTTAAGGCAAGCTACTTTGTTTCCTGCTATCGTTATGAAAAGAAGCAGGCAAACAGATACAGAGAATTTCACCAGTTCGGGCTTGAGGTGTACGGTACTGCAAGTCCGGCGGCAGACGCAGAGCTTATCTGTGCGGCACGTTCGCTTTTTGACAGACTGAACGTGACAAATTTACATCTGGAGCTTAACTCCATAGGCTGTCCCGAGTGCAGAAAGGAATACCACAAGGCGCTCAGGGAGTATTTTGAGCAGTACAAGGGAGATTTGTGCGAAACCTGCCTTTCAAGGCTTGACCGCAACCCGATGAGAATACTCGACTGTAAAAGTCCGATATGCTCAGAAATTGCCGAAAAAGCTCCGACTGTGCTTGACTATTTATGCGACGACTGCAAAGAGCACTTTGAAAGCGTAAAGCAGTATCTCGATTTTGCGGGAATAGAATATACCGTAAATCCGAAGATTGTAAGAGGACTTGACTACTACACAAGAACGGTATTTGAGTTTGTAACAGATTCGCTCGGCGCACAGGGAACTGTGTGCGGCGGCGGAAGATATGACGGACTTATCGAGGAGCTTGGCGGACAGCGCCTGCCGTCGCTCGGATTTGCGCTCGGTATGGAAAGGCTTTTAGCACTTATGGAGGCGCAGAATATAGAAATTCCAAAGCCCGAAACGTGCGATATTTACATTGCAGGACTTGGCGAAAAGGCGCAGAAGAAGGCATTTAACCTTATTAAGCAGGTAAGGGAGGCGTCCCTTATTGCCGAGGGTGATATTGTGGGCAGAAGTCTGCGTGCACAGATGAAGTACGCAGATAAAATCGGTGCAAAGTTCAGCCTTGTTATCGGCGAAAACGAGCTTGAAGAGAATAAAGCCAATCTTAAAAATATGGAAACAGGCGAGCAGACAGGCATAGCGCTTGACGACAGCTTTTTCTCCTGTTTTTTCGATATATATACCACTGCACAGTCAAAGAAAATTTTTGGCGAGATTGACGAGCTTACGCAGAAGTAAGGGCAAGAGAAAAACGAAAATTCCTTTGATAAAAAGGAGCAAAACCGCCGGGAAAGCTTTATGCCTGCCCGGCGGTTTACAGCTTAAAACAGGAAAAGACCTAACCCTTGCGGAAGGTTAGGTCTTTTATAATTTTTGTAATTACGGCTGATACCTTCACGCTTAAACGGCTATCGGTTTACATCGGGGTTATCTGTTCTTCCAAGCAGATAATCAACAGAAACGTCAAAATAGTCTGCAAAGGCTATCAGCGTTTCGTAGTCTGCCTGACGTGCTTCTGTTTCGTAACGGCTTATGCTGTTTTGGTTCATATCCAAATCTATTGCAAGCTTTACCTGAGAAATGTGCCTTTTCTGCCGCAGTGCTTTAAGTCTGAAGATATGCAATCACCTCTTGACAGGATTATACCAATTCGGTATAATATTAATATCCCGTTTTGGTATATTTTTATATGCGTTTATGTGCGAAATTTGCAATTACGGCACTATTTTTTGAATTTTTTATATAAGTTATGAATAATAATTATAGCTATTTTCTCATAAATACAAAGTAGGGGGTGTTTGAAAAACTATAAATTAAACTGTTGGCGTTACAAAACAGCAGAGCAAAGTCAGGCGAATTGCTTTTCGGCTCTGTGCAGGATTAATTTAAGGAGGATAACAATATGAAAACAACGGCAAAAAAATCACTGTCAATGCTCTTAGCTTTTATTATAATGCTAAGCGTGCTGTGCATAGCACCTGTAACAGCCGGTGCGGCGACAAGTAGCATTAAAACGCAAGCGGAGGCTGTAAATTGGCTAAATGCACAAGGAGGCGCATCGTATAATATTGACACAAGCACATCTGGAACACAATGTGTAGAATTTGTTAAAGCTTATGTTAATTGGCTGTTAAAGGGTAATGCTTGGGCTGACGCTTGGGGAAGAGGAACAGGTAACGGATATGAGATTTGGAGGAATTCCTTGTGGTCAGAATTAGGATGGGCTGTATATTATAATACTCCTGATTTTATGCCCCAACCAGGCGACATATTTTCGAGTGGTACAACTGCGTATGGTCACACGGGAGTAGTAATATCTTCTAATTTAAATACTGCTGTTATTGCTGATGCCAATGCTGATTATCCATATAACGGAACACCTGTTAAAATTCATACTATTAATTGGAGAAGTGCAAGTTCAAATGCGGCATATGGAGCGACACATTATATTAGACCTATTTTCAAAACAACACACACTCATAATTACAACATCAAAACATATAGATGGAAAGATCATCCGCACTATCAATGCTATCAGTGTAGCTGCGGAGAGGTTAAAGAGAATAGAAACGAACCAATCCCATTGAGTACTTGTTCTCAATGCATATCAGAATATAAGACTGTTGCTTCAATTAATAAGAGTGTATATAAACATGGAGAAGATGTTATAGTATCATGGGAGAAAAGAGATAGAGCCACGCATTATAATGTTGTATTATATAAAAAGAATAGTGATGGTAATTACAAATGGTATAATACCAAGTTTGAGTTAAAAGATTTATCATATAGAATTTCATCACTGCCTGTCGGTGAATACTATGTACTTATTCAGACATATAACAGTAATTACTGGACAGTTGATAATAGTGACTGGTTTCATGCTAATGGCGATACTATGTATTTTACTGTGGTAGATAATGTTTTGGCTAAAGAAGTATCTCTTAACAAGACAAGAATTTCACTGAAAGTTGGTGAAACAGCATATTTGAAAGCAACACTACGACCTAGTAATGTAACTAACAAAAGTTTATCATGGTATTCAAATAATACAAATGTTATCAGAGTAGATAATTACGGCAGGATTACAGCCAAATCCGCAGGAACCGCAACAATCACTGTTAAAACCTCAAACGGAAAATATGCAACCTGCAAGGTAACAGTATACCAGGGCGTAACCTCAATTAAGCTCAACACAAATAAAATAATATGGCCTGTTGGCAAAAGCGGCACGTTTAAAGCGACAGTTTCGCCGAGTAATGCGAAAAATAAAGCCGTAAGCTGGAAATCGTCGAACACAAAGGTTGCAACGGTAGACTCCAAGGGCAAGCTCACCGCAAAGGGCGTGGGCAAGGCTACAATTACCTGTACAGCAAAGGACGGAAGCGGAAAAAAAGCAACCTGCACAGTATATGTAACGCCGAAAACACCGACAAAGCTAACGGTTAAAAAGGCTTCAGGCACAAGCGCTGCTATAAGCTGGAGCAAGCAGACAGGCGCTAAGGGGTATATGATTTACCGCAGTACATCTAAAAACGGAACATATACTAAGATAAAGACTACAACATCTACGAAATATACAAACACAGGGCTTAAAAAGGGCAAGACCTATTACTATAAGGTAAGAGCATATGTAACAATAGGCAATATGAATTATTTAAGTCCATCCACAAGCGTAAAGGGAATAAAGCTGTAGGGGTGGAAAATTAATATTTGAATATAACTAAACCGCCGGGAAAGCTTTATGCCTGCCCGGCGGTTTACAGCTTAAAACAGGAAA
>JBJEQJ010000010.1:0-59136 GCA_051881695.1 Acutalibacteraceae bacterium
TACCCAGCGGTAACGAACCCACAAACCCGACAACACCGACAAGCCCGACAAGCCCGACAAGCCCGACAAGCCCGACAAGCCCGACAACACCGTCAGGCGACGGAGCATATGCATACCTTGCAAATACTGCAAACTGGTCAAATCCCACAGTATACGCATGGAAAACAGAGTCCGAAAAGGCGTTCGGCAACTGGCCGGGAAAGAAGCTGACAGACGCAGACAAGGACGCGGCAGGAAACTACCAGGTTTATATTCCTGAGGAGTACATCGGCGGCGGTGTTGTTTTCAGCGATAACGGAAATTCAAAGAGCCTTGACCTGGACATCAGCTCAGGCGAAAGCAAAATCTACGATAACTCAGCCAGAACATGGCTGGATTATGACACAAGCGCACTTAAATTCAAGAGCTTTTCAACAGACATAGCTTCTCCGCAGTATAAGGGAACAGATATTACAATATCTGCCGAAGCATCAGGCGGCGAAGGCACAATAAGCTACAAGTTCAGCGTAAAGAGCGCTTCATCAACTACAGTGCTTTCGGACTACAGTATTGCAAACAACAGCGTAATATGGACTCCGCAGACAGCAGGAACATATACAATTGTAGTTGATATTAAGGACACAGCAGGAAATGAAAATTCAAAGTCAATTTCCTATGTAATTGAAGATGATGAATTAAGCGTAAAGCCTGTTCTCAAGGGCGTTACACCTGTAACAGGCAGCGAAATTGAAGCAAACAAGGCTGCAACAGTAGAAGTAAAGGCAAGCGGCGGTAAGGTTGGCACAAACCTTTTATTCTACAAGGTTGCAGTAAAAGACCCTGACGGCAACGCAGTAAACACAGTTTACTACAAGACAAGCCCAAAGCTTACATTCACACCGTCTAAGCTTGGTACATATACAATAGATGTATCTGTACAGAACAGCGAAAACACAACTGTAACAAAAACCTATACTTATAAGAGCGTAGGTCAGCTTACTCCGGTTGAAGATCCGCTGGTAACATCCTTTATTGCAAGCAAAACAACAGATATACCAGCAGGCTCTGCCGTAACGCTTACAGCTCAGGGCGCACAGGGAACACAGCCGTACACATATCAGTTCTCTGCAAACGGTACTGTTATAAGAACATATGCTCAAAGCAATACTTGTGTATGGACTCCTCAGACAGCCGGAACGTATACTCTTTCGGTAATGCTGAAGGATTCCAACGGAAAAACAGCGTCTAAGCAAATAACTGCCGAGGTTATTGATGCAGAAGTGTTTGTGCGCGGCGACGTTGATATGGACGAAAAGGTCACACTTGCCGATGTACTTTTGATACAAAAGTATTTAGCAAAGATTACTACCTTGTCAGACGCTCAAAAGGCAAGAGCAAAGGTTACCGGCACAGTCGGAGAAGACCCGAATATGAGCGATGTTTTGCAGATTCAGAGATATTTTGCAAAAATTATTACAGAGCTTTAATTGAGCAGGAGGTAATTTGAAATGAATAAATGTAAAAAGATTATCGCACTGCTTTTAACAATGGCGCTGCTGGTTTCAGTAGCAGTTATATCTGTAAACGCAGTGCAGACAAGCGACGAGAGCGCATCTGCCGGTGAAAAGATTATAGTTCACTATAAGGCTACAGGCACTTCTGTTCCTACAATTTACTATTGGAACAGCCTGCCTACAAATATTGAAACAGCATATCCCGGCCCTGCCATGACAAAGGATACTGCTCAGGGCGACGGCTGGTACACCTACTCCTTCCAAGAGGGCTTAACAAAGGTTAATATGCTGTTTATTGAAAACGGCGTACAAAGCAAAGAGCTTACAAGAAGCGGTGTTGGTGAATATTGGTATGCCAACAACAAGTGGTATACTAAGAATCCTGACTCTATGCTGGACTACGAAAGAACAGATTTCAGAGAAGAAACGATCTATTTTGTAATTACAACACGTTTTTACGACGGTGACACAGGCAACAACGTTCACTGCTGGGATGATTCTCAAGCCGGCAACCCGGACAGCGATACAGCTTGGAGAGGCGACTTCCAGGGTCTTATCGACAAGCTTGATTACATCAAGGCTCTCGGCTTCAGTGCAATATGGATTACTCCTGTTGTAACAAATGCCAGTGGATATGACTATCACGGCTATCATGCATTTGATTTCTCAACTGTAGATGTCAGATATGAAAGTGAGGGTGCTACATATCAGGATCTTATCGATGCAATTCATGCTAAGGACATGAAGATTATACAGGACGTTGTTTGGAATCACACCAGTAACTTTGGTGAGGCATTCCTCGGCGAGATGTTTGAAAAGGTTTATGACGATGTTCAGGATCTTGCAGATATCAAAACATCTATGATTCCTAATCAGAGACTTATGGACTACTGCGGTATTTCAAGCGCAGAAGAATATTATGCTCTTCTTCCGGATGTTCAGCACGGTAAGCGTCTTGCATTGATTAAGGAAGATGAAAATGACACCAATAACTATTATCACCATGAGAAGAGCATGGGCTACGGCTCATATCTTGAGCAGGTAGGTCAGATGGCTGGTGACTGTGTTGATATTAACACAGAGAATCAGGTAGTTGCTGATTATATAACATCAACTTATCTTGAGTATGCTAATATGGGTGTTGACTCTTTCCGTTTGGATACAGAGAAGCATATCAACCGCTGGACTCTTAACAGCGCATATTTCCCTGCATTTACTTCAATCGATGGCTTCTACATCTTTGGTGAGGTTTGTGCAAGATGGCATGGTGCATTTAATGAGAGCGGCTGCTCTGACTCACCTTTCTTCTACACATGGAAAGAAACTGACAGTAAGTGGCAGAATAACTGGAGTACTACTGACTGGAAGGCAAACTATACTACCGCAATGAATCACTTCAATGCGTATACTGATAAGTCCACTGACCTCGCAAGTGACAATGCGTTCCTTAGAGGAAACGATTATCATACTCCTGACTACAGCAAGGCTAACGGTACAGGCGTAATCGACTTCGGTATGCACTGGGCATTTACTACAGCGAGCCAGGCTTATCAGACTGCTCTTGAAGAGGATAAGTATTTCAACGATTCAACATGGAATGTAGTTTATGTTGACTCACATGACTACTCACCGGATTCAAGCCAGAAGGTTCGCTATAACGGCGGTACAGATGCATGGGCAGAAAACCTCTCACTTATGTTCACATTCCGTGGTATCCCTTGCTTGTATTATGGCAGTGAGGTTGAATTCCAAAAGGGTATTATAATAGATGATGGTCCTAAATTACCTCTTAGTAAAACAGGTCGTGCGTACTTTGGCGATTATCTTAAGGGTAACGTAACAGCAACCGACTTCAGCGAATACACAGCTTCCGGCACAGTAGATGATACCCTCAGCCATCCGCTTTCAAAGCACATTCAGCGTCTTAACCAGATCAGAAGAGCTATTCCTGCTCTCCAAAAGGGACAGTACTCAACCGAGGGCGTTACAGGCAATATGTGCTTTAAGCGTGCTTATAAAAACGCAGAAGAAGGAATTAACAGCTTTGTATGCGTAGCAGTTACTAATGCCGCTACCTTTACAGGTATTCCTAACGGTACATATATTGACGCTGTAACAGGTACTACTCAGACAGTTACAGACGGAACTCTTAATATTTCTGCACCCGGTAAGGGTAACTTAAGAGCATATGTATTAAGCACTAACGGCTATACCGGAATCGACGGCAAAATCGGTACAGACGGAACATACCTAAAATAATAATTCTAAGTATGTAAGAAATGCCGATAAAGGCTAAAAAACGCCGCATATTTGTACCGAATACAGATATGCGGCGAAAACTGTTAACATCTGTCAGCAAAAACTGTGCTGATAAAGAACCTGAAAACAATACTAAAGATAATACTATAAACGGGGTACAGCAAATATTAAGCTGTGCCCCGTTTGAGCTTATTAAATTGGGGGTGTAGATAACGTCAGCCAAAGGCTGACAGGGGGATTCGCAAAAGAAAAACCTGTACTGAAAAGAATCCCTCCGACAAAGCTTACGCCTGCCGCTTGCTTTAACAAGGGCAGCAAATTTAAAATTCAAACCAGCATACGGCTTTCACAGTATCGGCATATTGCCATATCTCCGCTGTTTGCAAAGGCATTTGGAAGATAATGCTCTGTCGAGGTTATGCACTTTGGATTGCCGCATCTATAAACACTGTTCTTAAATGAAGGAATATGCTTTTGTTCCGGAGCCTCCAGCATAAGCATAATAAGCGCCATTCTTGCATACATACCGTATACTGCCTGCTCAAAGTAAATTGCTCTGCTGTCATCGTCTACGGCAACAGTGATTTCATCTACTCTCGGAAGAGGATGGAGTATTTTTAAATCCTTTTTGGCAAGACTGAGCTTTTCGGTGTCAAGCACAAAAACTCCCTGCTGTTTTTTATATTCCTCCTCGCTTGCAAAGCGCTCTCTCTGTATTCTGGTCATATAAAGTACATCAAGCTTTGGTATTGCGTCTTTTAGGTTGGTGATTTCTGTGTATTTACAGCCGGTAGCTTTAAGAACATCTTTAATATATGTCGGAACAGAAAGCTCTTTTGTAGATATAAGTATGAAGCTGTTGTTTTTAAAGCGAGACATCGTTTTAATGAGTGAATGAACGGTTCTGCCGTTTTTTAAATCTCCGCAAAGTCCTATGCATAGGTTATCAAGCGTTCCTTTTTCGTTGTAAAGGGTTACTATATCGGTAAGGGTCTGCGTTGGATGTAAATGCCCGCCGTCGCCGCCGTTTATTATAGGCACTTCGCTGTAAAGAGAAGCCGCCATGGCACTGCCCTCAAGAGGATGTCTCATTGCAATAATATCTGCATATCCGCTTACTATTTTTATTGTGTCTTTAAGGCTTTCGCCCTTTGCAACAGAAGAATTCATAGGATTGTCAAAGCCTATGGTACTGCCGCCCAGGCGTATCATCGCCGTTTGAAAAGACATCTGTGTTCTTGTTGACGGCTCATAAAAAAGTGTTGCTAATATTTTACCCTTGCAAACCTCGCTGTACTTTGCAGGAGCTTTTTTAATTTCTCCGGCAAGGTGTATAATTTTCATAAGCTCTTCAACGGACAGATACTCCAAATCTATAATACTGTCAAGCATTTAAAGCACCACCAAACATAATTTTTTCTATTCTACCATAGAAAGATGCATTTTAAAAGAAAAAAATCAAATTTAGTAAATAATCGTTATTTTCACGCCTCCATTGTCAAATGCAGGTGGCAGACATCAGTCTGTAGGAGGGATACTTTCAATAAAATTTTCTATCAGAATAAACCTGAATTTACTGACAACTCCAATTTTTAGTATGCAACAACCTGATTTCCTGATTAAAAAAGTTTATATAAAACAGAAAGAATATTTAAAACATCATCAGCATATAATTTTGCACAGAAAAAAACACCGTAAAAAGGCTTAATCCGCATAATTACAGGCGTTTAAAAACCGACGAAAAAAATATAAAAAATTTTTTAAAAAAAGTGTTGACAATTGCTCCCCAATGTAGTATTATAATAACCGTCGCTGATGACACAAAGGTCATAGCGAGGGTTGTGGGAGCATAGCTCAGCTGGGAGAGCATCTGCCTTACAAGCAGAGGGTCACAGGTTCGAGCCCTGTTGTTCCCACCATATTTGGCCCGGTAGTTCAGTTGGTTAGAACGCTAGCCTGTCACGCTAGAGGTCGACGGTTCGAACCCGTTCCGGGTCGCCAAATATGCCTTTGTAGCTCAGTCGGTAGAGCAGAGGACTGAAAATCCTCGTGTCGATGGTTCGATTCCGTCCGAAGGCACCATAAATTTGCGGATGTAGCTCATCTGGTAGAGCGCCACCTTGCCAAGGTGGAGGTAGCGAGTTCGAGCCTCGTCATCCGCTCCACGGGCACTTAATAGTAATTAAGTGCCATTTCTTTACGGCGACATAGCCAAGTGGTAAGGCACGGGTCTGCAAAACCCTGATTCCCCAGTTCAAATCTGGGTGTCGCCTCCAACAAAAACCCCATTCTTCGGAATGGGGTTTTTTAGCGCTTTACCAAGCGTCTGTCTTATTTCAGGCAGACGCTTTTTTATGTTAAAAAACAAAATTAGGCTAAGCTGTTTTGCTTTGTTGGGCGATATTTTGCGCGGCGGGTAATAAATCAACATAAAGCGTCATAGATATATCCTAGAAACAAATACCGTCGCAGCAAGCGGACAGGTATTGAAAAAGGAGAGATATAACAACTATGGATTATCCGTTGTCTAAAAAAACATTGTCACTTAGCGAAACGGTATTTGAAGGAAGCGCCGAACAGCCGCTGGATATTGACTTCACACTGCCGGATTATTGCCCGGATATACAGCGCATTTTAAAATGCCAGGTGTATCCAAAAATATATTCCAGGAATATTTCGGGCGACAGGCTTGATGTTGACGGCGCAGCAGTAGTAAAAATTCTTTATGTTGACGCTGTTAAAAAGTCTGTTCGGTGCAGTGAGCATACTTTACCGTATACGTGTTCGTTTTCGCTGAAAACTACACCGCAAAACGCCGTAATTGAGGCGCAGGCTAAGCCGGAGTATTTAAACTGCCGTGCGATTAGTCCTCGCAGGCTTGATATTCACGGCGCTTTTACGGTTAGCGTAAGGGTAATATGCAGATGTGAAAAAGAGCTTATCTGTAAAATAGACGGTGATGATGTTCAGATGAAAAAAGCGGCTTATCCTGTTTCAACGGTAACCGGCTCTGCACAGCAGCTGTTCTCGGTGACAGAGGATATTGAGTTTTCCGGCAGTAAGCCACCGCTTGAAGCGGTGCTAAGAACAGAAGCAACGGCAATTCTGACAGACTGCAAAGCTATCACCAATAAAATGATGGTTAAGGGCGACCTTAATTTAAAGCTTCTTTATCTTACAGACCTTGACTCAGGAAATGTAGAGGTGATGGATTATACACTGCCGATAAGCCGTATTCTGGATGTTGACGGGGCAGAGGAAAATGCACTTTGCAATGCTTCGCTCGATTTGCTTAATTACGATATAAAGGTCAGAAGCGATTTATCTGATAATAATACTGTTATAACGCTTGAAGCCAAGCTTGCGGTAACTGCCGAAACATACGGAAGCGAAGAAGCACAGGTGATAACAGACGCATATTCAACACTTTATGACCTTGACCTTGTTTTTGGGCAGACGGCGCTTTCCAACCTGCATACTGTAATTTCGGACAGTTGTATAACAAAAAGTACAGTTGAGGCTTCTCAGTCAGGAGTTACAAGAGTTATAGATTTGTGGGCAGAGCAGTGCTCCTGCAAGGCGCTGGTAGAAAATGGGCAGATTGTAATAGCCGGTAAGGTGAATATATGTATTTTGGCTATTGATAATGATTCTGCACCGTTTTATACGGAAAGAACTACAGATTTTTCATATCCGCTTTCGATAGACGGAGATGTTTTAAAACTCACGGCAAGTCCTGCGGCGCAGGTGCTGTCGCTTAGCTACAGGCTTAACGGCGCAAATAATATTGAGGTTAGAACAGAAATAAAGGTGACGGCAGTTGTTTTTGAAAACGTGTCTGTACGCACAGTAACCTCGGCAAGCGCAGACGAGGAGCATTTAAGGAAAAAGGATAACAATGTTGCAATTACGCTCTACTATGCCGATAAAGGCGAAAAGGTGTGGGATATTGCAAGGGCATACTGTGTGTGCTGTGATAACATCAAGGCAGAAAACGACCTTACCGACGATATAGTGCCGACGGGAAAAATGCTGTTAATACCAAATATTTAAAGGGGAGGAAGTTACTGTGGAAGAGCGAAACATTTACAGAGATATTGCACGTAGAACAAACGGAGATATTTACATAGGCGTGGTAGGACCGGTAAGAACAGGAAAGTCTACCTTTATTAAAAGGTTTATGGATACTCTTGTTATACCGAATATAGAAAACGACAGCCGCCGTGACAGAGCCGTTGACGAGCTGCCGCAGTCAGCCGCAGGCAGAACTATTATGACAACTGAGCCTAAGTTTATACCGGAGGATGCAGTAGAGGTGAACATAGGCGGCAACGCAAGCTTTAAGGTCAGAATGATAGACTGCGTTGGATATATTGTTCCCAGCGCAATAGGATATATTGAGGACGAACAGCCGAGAATGGTGAAAACGCCGTGGTTTGAAGAGGAAATCCCGTTTAATATGGCGGCAGAGATAGGAACAAAAAAGGTAATAACCGACCATTCAACAATAGGTCTTGTAATAACAACAGACGGCACCATATCAGATATTCCGAGAGAGGAATATGAGGAGGGAGAGCAAAGGGTAGTAAGCGAGCTGAAGGAGATTAACAAGCCGTTTGTAATATTGCTGAACAGTGCAAATCCAAATGACCAAAAAACACATATTCTTGCGGCAGAGATGAATAAAAAATATGGAGTGCCGGTTGTGCCCGTTAGCTGTATGGATTTGGACGAAAACGAAATTAAAAGAATACTTGCACAAATTCTCTTTGAATTTCCTGTTAAAGAAATAAAGGTAGATATGCCGAAATGGGTATCTTCACTTGAAAAAAATCACTGGCTGAGAAAGGCTGTATTTGAATGTATAGTAGCTCCGGCGCAAAAAGCCGAAAAAATAAGGGAAATACAGGATATTACAAGGGAAATTTCCTCCTGTGAGCATATTACCAACGCACAGGTTACGGCGATAGATTTGGGGCAGGGTAAGGCGAGAATCGCCCTTATGCTCAGACCGAGCTTGTTTTACAAGGTTGTCGGGGAGAAAACCGGCTTTGAAATTCACGATGAGGGCGGTATGCTTGAGTGTATGCTTGAGCTTGCAAAGCTAAAGCAGGAGTATGAAAAAATTAAGGACGCTTACAGCGCCGTAAATGAAACCGGCTACGGAATTGTAATGCCGGCAATGGAGGAGCTGACCTTAGAAGAGCCGGAGATAATAAAGCAGGGTGGAAAATACGGTATAAGACTTCGTGCGGCAGCTCCGTCAATACATATGCTGAAAACAAATATTACAACTGAGGTAACGCCGATTGTCGGTTCCGAGCAGCAGTCGGAGGAGCTTGTAACGTATCTGCTTAAAGAGTTTGAAGAGAATCCGTCCAAAATATGGGAGTCGAATATTTTCGGGAAATCTCTGCATGAGCTTGTTAACGAGGGCTTGCACAACAAGCTTTCCAGAATGCCGGAGGATGCAAGAAATAAGCTTAAAGAAACGGTGGAAAGAATAATTAACGAGGGCTGTAACGGCTTGATTTGTATTATTCTTTAAAATTTTATAAAACTGTCAAATAAGGCGGCAGCCGCAGGTGTGCGCTGCACACCTGAAATCCGCGCATTTTGCGCGGATTTTTTTCCGCACTTTTGTGAGGAAAACGGCTGCCGCCGAAGCTGTCGAAAAGTTGCATTAATTCTGTCGCAATTGCGGTTAAAAATTATATATTACAACGAAGTTTTAAAAAAGTTGTTAAAAGCAAATTAATATTTGTTGAAATATAAATTTACGTAGGTTATAATAATACAGAAAATGAAAATGGGTAAATAGCTATTGCCTTGGAAAGGATTGAACATTTATGGAAAATATCGGGCTTGCGGTTACACTTTTAATAACCGGTTTTGTTGTTGTTTTCCTCATCTTGATTTTGCTTATAGCGATAATCAAGCTCTATTCAACTATTGTGTATAAAGCGCAGACAGGTGCACAGGAAAAGAAAACAGCAAAGAAAAAGGCGGAAAATGAGCAAAAAGAAAAGCAAACAGTAACGCAACCGCAAAAGCCGGTGCAAACCGATATTGCCGATTCAGATGCAATAACTCCGGAGCTTATAGCTGTTATTACTGCGGCAGCACAGACGGTATGCGGCAGTAAGAATATAAAAATCAAAGGAATTAAGAAACCGGCAAAATCCCGGCCTGTATGGAGTACGGCAGGTCTTATGGAAAATACAAGACCGTTTTAAGCCGGAGTAAGCTACAGGAAAGGAATGTGATATAATGGATATACTGCAGGGCTTTATTGATTCCCTTGTAGGACTGTTTTTAGATTCTGGCCTTACAACTCTTGTATGGCAAAACTATGTAATGATACTTATCTCTATCGTGCTTTTATATCTGGCGATAAAAAAGCAGTACGAGCCGCTTCTGCTTTTGCCGATAGCATTTGGTATGCTTTTGGTTAATCTATTCCCTGCAATTATGCAGGCGCCCATGACAGATATGATACCTAAAGCAGAATATTTGGCGTCGCACCCCGGAACAATACAATACCCCATAACGGTGCTCAACGGTGTTGAGTATGTAAATTATCCGACTAACGGCGGCTTGCTGTGGTATTTGTATCAGGGTGTAAAGCTTGGTATTTATCCGCCGCTTATCTTCCTTGGCATAGGCGCTATGACAGACTTCGGCCCGCTTATTGCAAACCCGAAAAGCTTTATTTTAGGCGCTGCTGCACAAATTGGTATTTTTATTACATTTTTCGGAGCCATTGCTCTCGGATTTTCACCGGAGCAGGCAGGTTCAATCGGAATTATCGGCGGCGCAGACGGCCCTACGGCTATTTTTGTAACATCAAAGCTGGCTCCGGAACTGCTCGGGCCTATAGCGGTTGCAGCTTATTCCTATATGGCGCTTGTTCCTATTATTCAGCCGCCTATTATGAAGGCGCTTACAACAAAGAAAGAGCGCAGTGTAGTTATGAAGCAGCTTCGCCCTGTTTCTAAGCTTGAAAAAATTATGTTCCCGGTAATAGTTGTAATACTTGTTGCAATACTCCTGCCGGATGCGGCTCCGCTTGTAGGTATGCTTATGCTTGGTAACCTGTTCAGAGAAAGCGGCGTTGTTGACAGAATATTTAAGGCAGCTCAGAACGAGCTTATGAATATTATTACAATTTTCTTAGGCGTAACCGTTGGTGCAACTGCAACCGGTACAGTATTCTTAAGCGTTGATACACTTAAGATTATCGCTCTCGGTCTTGCTGCGTTCTGCGTAGGTACTGCCTGCGGCGTACTGTTCGGTAAGCTTATGTATATCTTTACAAAGGGCAAGGTTAATCCGCTTATCGGCTCCGCCGGTGTTTCGGCAGTTCCAATGGCGGCTCGTGTTGCACAAAAAGTAGGTCAACAGGAGAACCCCGCTAACTTCCTTTTGATGCATGCAATGGGTCCGAATGTTGCCGGCGTTATCGGCTCTGCTGTTGCGGCCGGTGTCCTTATAAGCGTTCTCGGCTGATAATCAGCATTATTATATAGCACAGTGTTATTAATGCACTGTGCTATTTTACGCAATAATAAGGCGATTAAGTACAAATTATATTAAATTTCGTAATTAGAATTAAAAAAACGCTTATTATTGGTAATATAATAAAGAAAGTCTGTAAATTGGAGGACAATTAAAAATATGAAGAAAGATATATCCATAAACGATATTTTAAAAATATTTTTATCGCATATAAAGCTTATTGTTTTAATAGTAGTAATTTTCGGTATTGCCTCATTCTTATATTCAAAGTATATGATTACTCCTATGTACACAACATCAACGCTTTTATATGTAACTAACTCTGATTCTCTGCCCGGTGAGCAGGATGTTGAAAACAATAATACATCGGCTACCTCTGCGGCAAATACATCCGGTAAATCAGGCGCTAACGACATTGTTATTTCAGCACGCATAGCGTCTGTTTGTCAGACCTTGTTTAAAACAGATATTATGATGCAGGAGCTTATTGAATATCTGGATTTAAATGTTTCCACCGGACAGCTTAAAGGAATGATAGGCGTTTCTGCTGTTGAAGACACACAGTTTATAACGGTAACTATCACATCTGCCAATCCCGAAACAGCTGCGGCTATTGCAAACGCTCTTCCAAAAGCAGCGCAAAGCACATATAAATTCTTTTTTCCGTACGGAAAAATAGTTGTAGCAAATCCTGCACATGTTCCGTCTTCGCCGTCTTCGCCTAATGTACCTAAAAACACCTTGTTCGGCGCAGGGGCAGGCTTGGTTTTAGCTCTTATCCTTTCATTTATTATTGAAATAATTGATACAACTGTAAAACCGGACGATGACCTGTACAAAATTTACAATATACCTGTTTTTGCAGCTATCCCGGAAATTGAAACAGATGCAAAGAGTAAAAAGGCATATGCAAAGGAATAGCTCGCCTGTTTTTGCACATATATAAAGAGAGGACTGCTTTTATGAAGATTGGAATTCCAAAGAGAAACAGAACAACCGAAAGAGCAAAAAATGTTATTAATGACAACAGCCGTTTTGCAGTTGTTGAAGGATATAAAATAGCAAGAACCAACCTTATATTTTCGCTTGCGGCAGATAACGGAAAAATTGTCGCCTTTACAAGCTGGTCAAAGGGTGAGGGTAAAAGTACGGCAACATCAAATATGGCAATTTCACTCTCAAAAATGGGTAAAAAGGTATTGCTTATCGACGCCGATTTAAGAAAACCCAATGTGCATAATCTTATGAAGCTTGATAACGACAGAGGGTTTTCTGAGGTTTTGGGAAAATTCAGAAAGCCGGACGAGGTAATTCAACGAGAGGTACTGCCCTGCCTTGATGTAATAACCTCCGGACCCATTCCTCCTAATCCGTCAGAGCTTTTAGGTTCTCAGCAGATAAAATATTTGTTTGAAAAGTTTGAGGAGGAATACGACTATATTCTTGTCGATACTCCGCCGATAGGCTTGGTAACAGATGCGTTAATGCTCAAGGAAAGAATAACCGGTTATGTTGTTGTAATCAGAGAGCGTTCTACAACTCACGGAGATGTAGAAAACCTTGTACAAAGCATTAATCTTGCAGGAAGCAGAATACTCGGTTTCTTAAAGGTGGGCTGCACGACACCAAGCGGAAAGAGGAAAGGCAAAAAAGGCTACGGCTACTATTACAGGGTTGAATAAATAGTATCAGCTTGAATGCAATAAAAAGATTAATATTGATTATATAGACCGGCAATTACCGGTCTTTTTTATGTAAGCTAATAAAGCGTACAGAATTTTCCGTAAAGTTATATGCAAAAACAGCATTGTGACAAAAATGCAGGAAAAACAAATAAAACTTGCATTTGCGATAAAAAAGTATTAAAATATTAAGAGTTTAAAAGATTATTTTGAATTTGTTTGAGGAGCGTTTATCATGCAAAGCTATTATGATATGAGCAGAGAACAGCTTATCGCTTTAAAAGAAGAGCTTTTAAAGAAATACGATGAATTTAAATCTAAAAGCTTAAAGCTTGATATGTCCAGAGGAAAGCCCGGCAATGAACAGCTTGAAATATCGCTGCCGATGCTGGATATTGTAAGCAGCAGCTCGGACTGTAAGGCGAGGGATGGGCTTGACTGCCGAAACTACGGCTTGCTTGACGGACTCCCTTCAATAAAAGAGCTGTTTTCCGTAATGCTGGAAACTGAGCCTGAAAATATTATGGTTGGCGGTAACTCAAGCCTTAATATGATGTTCGATACAATTGCCTGTATTATGACGGCAGGCATTGGCGGCTGTGAGCCTTGGTGTAAGCAGGAAAAGGTTAAATTCCTCTGTCCTTCGCCCGGTTATGACAGACATTTCGGAATTACAGAATATTTCGGCATAGAGATGATATCAATACCTATGACTCCGACCGGTCCGGATATGGATATAGTTGAAGAATATGTAAATAACGACAGCACCGTAAAGGGCATATGGTGTGTACCGAAGTATTCAAATCCGCAGGGTGTGACTTATTCGGACGAAACAGTCACACGCTTTGCAAGGCTGAAGCCTGCCGCAAAGGATTTCAGAATAATGTGGGACAATGCGTATTGCGTTCACGATATTACAGATACTCCCGATAAGCTTTTAAGCATTATGGCAGAGTGTAAAAAATACGGAAATGAAGACCTGCCTGTTATGTTCTGCTCAACCTCTAAAATAACCTTCCCCGGTTCAGGCGTTGCAGCTATGGCGGCTTCCAAAGCAAATATGGCGGTCTTTAAGGAGCGCTATAAATACCAGACAATCGGCTACGACAAGCTTAATATGCTGCGCCATGTTCTTTTCTTTAAAAATATTGACGGTGTAAAGGCGCATATGGAAAAGCATAAGGCGATTTTAGCTCCAAAATTTAAAACAGTAACCGAAAGTCTTGAAAAAGAGCTTGCCGGAACAGGCGCTGCAAATTGGGTAGTACCTAACGGAGGTTATTTTGTAAGCGTAGACGTTATGGATGGCTGTGCAAAAAGAGTAGTTTCTCTTTGCAGGGAAGCAGGAGTTATTATGACAGATGCCGGCGCAACGTATCCTTACGGAAACGACCCGAAAGACAGCAATATCAGAGTAGCACCATCTTTCCCGACGGTTGAAGAATTAAGTCTTGCAATGGAGCTTTTCTGCATCTGTGTGAAATTAGCCGCAGTTGAAAAGCGATTGTGTCAATAATTAATGACAATTATTAGCTTATTTACACAAATTTAGTTTATGAAGCTGTAAATATAGGTATTCCCATTGACTTTTTACAAAAAAAAACATATAATTAACTCTGTTACGTCTGTGTTTTTATGCAACGCAACAGAGTTGTTTTTTTCACAGATTTTATTATTGGCATTGGAGGACAAACGAATGAAACGTGTTTCAAAACCGATATTTTTCATCGTTGCCATCCTTATACTTGCGCTTGCGTTCACTGCAATTTTCGGTGTAACCACAACATACGGTGACATTAAAACGACCGTAATCAAGGGTATAGGTGACATTAGATGGGGTATCGACATCAGAGGCGGCGTTGAAGCCACCTTTAAGCCTGCCGGCGGCGTTGACGCTACTGACGAACAGTTGGATTCGGCAAAGGCTATTATAGAAACAAGACTTGTTTCTAACAACATCACAGACTATGAGCTGTACAAAGATGATGTGACAGACAGCATAATTGTACGCTATCCATGGAAAGAGGATGAAACAGACTTTGACCCGGAAAAGGCAATAGAAGAAATTTCTTCAACTGCTAAGCTTACTTTCAGACCGGGCAACAGCTATGCATCAACAGATTTCGACTCTAACGGTAAGCCTGTTTACAAAACTCCTACCGGCGAAACAGAAGAAATACTTATGGACGGCTCAAATGTTAAAAGGGCTCAGGCAGGTGTCGGCGAGTCTTCAAACGAGTACGCCGTTTATCTGGAGCTAAAGGATCCGGAAATATTTAAGAACATAACAACTGAGTATAAGGGTAAGACAGTATCAATATGGATGGACGATATTATGCTGTCAGCTCCTACAGTTAAGGACGTTATTTCAAACGGACAGGCTACAATCAGCGGTACCTTCACTGCTGAAGAGGCGTCTGCACTTGCACAGAAAATTAACGCCGGCGCACTTCCGTTTGAGCTTGAAACAACAAGCTTTGGCGCAATCAGCCCGACGCTCGGTTCTTCCTCGCTTGTTGCAATGGCATATGCGGGAATTGCCGCAATTATTTTGATTGCATTGTTTATGCTTGTTATGTACAGACTGCCCGGCTTTATTGCCGTGCTTGCGCTTATCGGACAGGTAGGCTTGTCTGTTGCGGTTATCTCCGGTTTCTTCCCGGTATTTTCAAGCTTTACAATGACCCTGCCCGGTATAGCAGGTCTTATCCTTTCTATCGGTATGGGCGTTGACGCTAACATAATTACTGCAGAGCGTATAAAGGAAGAACTAAAGGCAGGAAAAACTCTTGACAGCGCAATTGACAGAGGTACCAAAAACTCCTTCTCGGCTATCTTTGACGGTAACGTAACCGTTATTATAGTTGCGCTTATACTGTTGCTTGTATTCGGTCCTACAAATATTCTTTCCTTTGTATTCGGTCCGTCAACAACAGGTACCATTTATTCATTCGGTTACACATTATTAATGGGCGTTATCTCCAACTTTATTATGGGTGTAGGTGCTTCCAGATTAATGTTAAAGTCAATTTCCGGATATAAAATTGTTCGTAAAAAATTCTTATTCGGAGGTGCAGGAAAATGAAAATAAAGAACTTTATCGGTAAATCAAAAGTTTTCTTCGGCATCTCGTTGGGAATATTCCTTGTAGGTATAATATGCAATATTGTGTTCGGCGTTAAGCTGGATATTCAGTTTACGGGCGGCGCTATTGTTGAATATGCATACACAGGACAGATTGACGAAACAGAGCTTAAAAACTTTATTCAGGAAAAAACAGAACAGCAGGTTACTTTTAACGTGAGCAAAAACCTGATAGCCGGCGAGGAGAATTCCGATGACAGCTACAAGGTATCTGTTCAGTTTGCAGGTGACAACGCTATAAGCTTAGATACTCAAAAGAATCTTACTGCAGCTTTGCAGGAGAAATATCCCGATAACAGCTTTGTTCAGAATGAAACAAAGTCTGTAGAGTCCTCAATGGGCTGGAGATTCTTTGCAAAATGTATTACGGCGGTTGCAGTTGCGTGTGCGCTTATGGTGCTTTATGTAACCTTCAGATTTAAGAAGATAAGCGGTCTTTCCGCAGGTATGATGGCACTTGTTGCACTGTTCCACGATGTTCTGATGGTTTACTTCACATTTGTAATATTACAAATGCCTATTGACAGTAACTTCATAGCAGTAGTTCTTATGATTCTCGGTTACTCGCTTAACGATACAATCGTTATCTACGACAGAGTAAGAGAAAACAGAGCCTTAGAGGGTGCTTCGGCTACAGCTGAGTTCCTCTACAACAAATCTGCTTCTCAGGTTTTAAAGAGAACTATCTGTACATCAATAACAACGCTTACGGCTATCGGCTGTGTATATGCAGTATCGGTTATTTTCCAGTTGGATTCTGTTACTACCTTTGCACTTCCTATGATGATCGGTGTTATTTCCGGCTGCTACTCATCAATTTGCGTGGCAGGTCCGTTATGGGTTATGTGGCAAAACCACAAGAAGAAAAAGGCTTAATGAAATTAAGACAAATTATTAATGGGTATGGCTCATATGAGCTGTACCCTTTTAATTTTAAAATATGTTTTTACAATTTTATTTGCTTTACTCCTCTTAGCATTACAGTATATTTTCAAATTTGGGTAATTCAGAATCCACAATGGATTTTAGCTGTTCCTTTATTTTTTCACATTCTGCTAAAAATTCATCATTACCGCTTTCAATATATTTTTTGGCTGCGGCAATATCCATGGATACTAAGTCGATAGTATCGTGGTACAAAAAAATATCTAACAGCTCTTTTTTGCTGTCAAGCTCGCTTTTTGCGTTGCTTATCAGTAAAAGGGCTGTTTTTTTTTCGCCGTTTTCGTATTTGTGCTGTGCGCTTACTATTTTTTCTTTTATGCTGTTTGCGCTGTTAGTTGTAAAAATAAGCTCCATACTGCAAAGTACAACTGCAACAGCTGCTATTACTGCTGCTGCCCAAAGTCTTTTCATTTCTTTTCACGTTCCTTCATTATAATATTATAATCTTTATTTTTATTTGCGGTCATAATAAACACATCGCCAATATTTATATTGTTTTCTTTAAGCGTATCTGTTATCCATTTCCGGTCAATTCCGCACAGACTCATGGAATAATCGGAAAACTCGCCGTCGCTTATTATCACTGCCTCAATCCCCGGGTATTCATCCCTTATCCCCAGCTGTTCAAGGGTGGGGGTATCCTTTTTCGGCTTTTTCAGCACGCTCATCTGTCCGTTAGTTTCAACAATTGCATACATTACGTCCTCAATATTAAAAATTTCTTTCAGCCTTAGCTGTTCGCACAGGTCCTCTGTTGTCATACGCAGCCTTTTAAGCTGGTTTTGCATAATTTCTCCGTCGCGTATTACTATCTGCGGCTTGCCGCAGATAAGGCGGCGAACCTTTGATTTTTTAAGCATAATTATACTTAAAATAATTTCGCACAGCACTAAAATAAGTATCGGGATAAACCCGCTTAAAAGCGGCTGTGAGGTATTTTGCATTGGAATTGCCGCAATATCGGATATTAAAAGAGTAACTACAAGCTCAGTAGTTTGCAGCTCGCTTATCTGGCGCTTTCCCATTATTCTTATTGCAGCTATTATAACGCCGTACAAAAGTACCGTTCTTATTATAGAAATAAGCATAACAGCTCTCCTTCTTTCTGCTTTTCATAAAAACATTTCTTTGCTTTTAAAATATTGCTTACAGCCGCCTTTTCTTTTCTGTTTATTATTTTAAGTAGCATATTTTACAATATGCGAATAAAAAGAAAGCAGCTGCAAAAATTATTATAAGATGTGCAAGGAGCAGTTGAATATGAAAATGATTAATAAACTTTTTAGCCTGTTTACACCTCAAAAAGAAACGCAGGCAAATACGGAAAAGCATAAAATTTTTACGGCGCTTTCAGATAATATAAAATTTATCCAAACTGCCTTTGGTAACAGCGCCGACCTTACAATAAAGAAATTTTTGTTAAGCGACAATACTTTGGCGGCGGTTATTACAATGGAGGGCATGGCTAATAAAGAAACGCTGGCTCTGACCATAACAAATCCTATAATCTCGGCGAAGCTGCCAAACCGTACAGATGTTGACAAAATGGAATATATAGAGCAAAGCGTGCTGTCTGCTTCAGAGGTAGTGAGGATAACCACCATAGAAGAAATATACAAGTTTTCAATGTCGGGCTTTGCAGTTATCCTTATTGACGGCGTTTGCAAGGGTTTATCCATAGGAGTACAGGGCTTCAGCTTCCGCAGCGTTTCGGAGCCGGAGGCGGAGGTGGTGCAGAAAGGCTCCAGAGAAGGCTTTGTAGAGCCTCTTCGCATTAATATGACTCTTATCCGCAGACGGCTGAAAACGCCGGATTTAAAATTTGAAACGATGACCGTGGGTGATATAAGCCAAACAGATATTTGCCTTTGCTACTTGCAAAGCAGCGTATCAAAAGGGATACTTAATGAGCTTAAAAAACGCTTGAAAAATGCAAAGCTTGATACTGTATTTGCGGCGGGGTATTTGTCGCCGTTTCTCGAAAACGAAAACGACCTTTCGCTTTTCAGCGGAGTAGGCATAACGGAACGTCCCGACACCGTATGCGGAAAAATCAACGAGGGCAGAATTGCAATAATAATTGACGGCACACCGAGCGTTTTAATAGTTCCGCACCTTTTTGTAGAGAGCTTTCAGGCAGTTGACGATTACTCAAACAGAGCGTACTTTGCCACCTTTACAAGATGGCTTAAATATCTTTCTTTTTTCGTTGCAGTATTAACACCGGGACTTTACGTTGCAGTTGCAACCTTTAATCCGGAGCTTTTTCCGGAACAGCTATTATCCAAGGTTGCCTCGTCAATAGCAGATACCCCCTTTTCGCTTATGGCGGAGGTGCTTGTTATCCACTTTATCTACGAAATTATGCGCGAGGCAGGGCTTAGACTTCCGCGTCCCTTGGGACACGCCGTAAGTATTGTCGGCGCCCTTGTTATAGGCGAAACTGCCGTAAACGCAGGACTGATAGGTGCGCCTACACTTATGGTGGTGGCAATAACTGCAATTTCATCGTATGTAATACCTGACCTTTATCCGCCAATAGCTATACTGAGGATTTTCTTTATACTTGCCGGCGGCGTCGGAGGAATATGGGGAATAGTTTTGCTGTTTTGTACGGTGCTTGTAAACATCTGCGGAAAATTAAGCTTCGGAGTTCCGTACGCAACTCCGGTTGCTCCGTTTTCGGTTTTCGGTATGAGAGACGTTCTTATAAGAGCAGGCTGGAAATCGCTTGCTAAAAAACGCAATCTTGTGCAGAATCAGACAGGCTGTGAGCAGTTTGACAAGGGGGAGTAGCGTGCAAAGTATTCAAAAGAAAGTAAAAATATCTGCTTCTCAGCTGTTTATTATGCTGTTTTTAAGCAGAACGGTAGTAAGTATTACCTACAGCGCTTATGTGGCAGATGTAAATAATATGTGGGATGTAATACCTGCGTGCTTAACATCCTTTTTTCTTACGCTTATTATGGCGGCTCCGGTATATTTTCTGTATAAAAAAAGCGGACAAATAAGCGTATTGGACTGTGCTCACAATGCATTTAAGCGCCTTTTTCCTCTGTTTGCTATTGTTTACGCTATATATTTTCTTTGGGTGCTTTGCTACACGCTTTCAATCTTTGATTTATTTGTTACAGACGTAATGAACGTGAAAATTTCAGCTGCCTTTTTGTCGTTTGCCGTTATCGCCGCCTCCGTTTACGGCGCATTTAAAGGAGTAGAGGCTCTTGCACGCACATCTACGTTGATTTTTGCGCTGACAGCCGCAGTTTTCATTTTTTTGGCGTTCGCTTTATTTGCACAGACAGATGAAAACAATTATAAGCCCTTTTTTTATAACGGAGCAGGTTCCTTTTTTTACGGAGTGCTGATTATGCTTGCAAGAAATTCCTGCATACCTGCAATGGCGGTGCTTTTGCCAATGGTAAAAAACAACGGCAAGGGAATAAAAAAGGGTATAGCCTTTTGGTGCTTCGGTGTTTATGCCTCTGCCGCATTAATTATATTTTTGACAGTAGGTGTTTTGGGAGATTATTTAACAACCCAGCCGTTCCCGATTTACACGGCAGCAGGCGTTGCAGGTGTGGGAGTTGTTCAAAGGCTGGACTCGATTTTTTTGGGAGTGTGGACGGCAGGCATATTCTTAAAAAGCGCCCTGTTTATTTTGCTGGTTTCACTCTGCATAAAAAAAATATGGGGCGAAAAGGCGGCAAAGCTTTCAATACCGATAACCGGTGCGGCAGTACTGCTTATCTCATACGGAATAAGCAAATCGCACTTATTGCAGTCGATAGTGTTCAGCAACAGCGTTTTGCTTGCGCTCACAATTCTTGCCACAGTTATACTGCCGCTTGTTCTGCTTATTAAAAACAGGGGATGATAATTTGAAAAAAGTAATCTGTTTTCTTCTGTGCCTTGCGGTATTAATAAATTTTACCTCCTGCACAGGCTCAAAACAGCTTGATCAAAGGCTGATAATTCAGGGGATAGGAATAGACAGACACGATGACGGATATTTTATAACCGTTATGTATATAGATACCGAAGCGCAGTCTGAGCAAAGCACAAAAACTCTTACCGCTAACGGAATAACAGTTGCAGACGCATTTGCAAATACAATACTAAAAACAGGCAAAGAACCGCTTTACAGCCAGAATCAGTTTATACTTTTAGGCAAAAATACAGCACAAGCAGGCTATGAGCAGGCACTGGATTTTTTCACGCAGTATTATGAGGCGCGTCCTAATGTAAACGTATTTGTTGCAGAAGAAAGTGCAAATGCACTTATGACAGCTTCGTCTGCTTCTCCGAAGAGTATAAGCAACATCTCACAGTCTACTGTAAAAAGCGGAAGAACAATATGCTCAACGCTTTTACAGCTTGAAAACGACCGTTTAAACGGTTATTCCTCACCAAAAACTACGCAGCTTACAATTGACGGAGAGCAGCTTAAAGCAGACGGTACGGCTGTTTTTATTTCAGATAAATATGCATACAGCCTGAGTGAGGAGGAATCCTTAGCAGCGCTTTTAATAAGCGGAAAGGCAGATACGGCAGGCGAGCTGATAATAGAAGACTCAAATGACAGCGACTTTGTTTTGTCAAAATGTAAAAGCAGTATAAATTCATATGTTGAAAATAACAGAGTATATTTTACTGTTGAAATAAACGCGCAGGCAGATGTATATGAGCAGTATCCTGATAAAGCAAGGCTTAAATCGCTTATCGAAAAGCGTATAATAAGAATGTGTACGCAGGCTGTAAAAAAATGTATTGTGCAGTACAAATCTGATGTATTCGGCTTTAACAGAGCGCTTTTAAGGCAGAATACAGACTTTTTCAAAAACGCAGAAAATGTCATAGATGCCCTTTACAGGGCGGAATATAAAATCAGTCCGAAAATAAGCGTAAGCTAAGGGGCATCTGAAAAAAGAAAAATGACTTAATATTTTGCTGAGATGAAGTGAGTTAAAGCGAAAAGCGGATAAGTAATTCCGTATTTCAGCATTTTTCGCAAAGAAATCACCCATATTAACAGGAGCAGATATTTGTTTTGAATTTTTAAGTGTATCCTAAGATAATTTTACTTAAAACCCCTTTTAAATACTGAAAATTTAATGTATAATGAATAAGTGATTTTTTATTTTGAAATAGCTGAAAGACAAAATAACAGTAAAGGGTGTTTGGAAATGGCGGCTGAATTTACGGTATCACTTGCAAATATAATTGAAGAATTATCTTTAAAAACAGTTTTTACACCGGAGGACCCGGAAAAAATATTAATATCCTCACGAGATATAGACAGACCGGGACTTGAACTTACAGGGTATCTGGAGTTTTTTGATAAAAACAGAATTATTGTTTTAGGAAATACAGAGCTTTCATATCTTTCAACTCTGACAAAAGAGGAAAAGGTGCGTATTTTAAGCGCTATTATAGAGCGCAGGCCGCCGGCGATTATAATATCAAGAGGAATAGAGGCTTCCGCAGAGCTTCTGGAAATATGCAAGGATAACAGCGTTCCTGTTTTATCAAGCGCAGATACAACCTCTTCCCTTACAGCGGCGCTTGTTTCTCACCTTAACGTAGAGCTTGCCCCCAGGCTTACCCGCCACGGAGTGCTTGTTGAGGTATACGGTGAAGGAATACTGCTTACGGGTGACAGCGGAGTAGGTAAAAGCGAAACAGCCATAGAGCTTATAAAAAGAGGCCATCGCTTAATTGCAGACGACGCTGTTGAAATAAGAAAGGTGTCTAAAAAATCTCTTGTCGGTTCATCTCCGGAAAACATAAGGCACTTTATAGAGCTGCGCGGCATAGGCATAATTAACGCAAGGCGTATTTTCGGTATGGGTGCTGTAAAGCTCACCGAAAAAATAGATATGGTAATAAATATGGAGATATGGGACAGCTCAAAGGTTTATGACCGTATGGGTATGGACAATGAATATACCGAGATTTTGGGCATAGAGGTTCCCATACTTACAATTCCGGTAAAGCCGGGCAGAAACCTTGCAGTTATTATCGAGGTTGCTGCTATGAACAACAGGCAGAAGAAGATGGGCTATAATGCTGCGCAGGAGCTGCTTGCAAGTCTTGGTATGGAATTTTCAAAGGACGAGGTAAGCGGCAAAAACAAAATTGACTGGGTTTAATTAAGGAGTAAAAATTATGAGAATAATTGCAGATACTCACACTCACACTATCGCCTCCACTCACGCATACTCAACGGCGCAGGAAATGATAAAGGCGGCAAGCGAGCAGGGACTTTACGCCATTGCGCTTACCGACCACAGCTATGATATGCCGGGTGCGCCCGGTACATGGTACTTTGACAATCTGCGTGCTATTCCGGAGGAAATGTACGGTGTTCGTGTTTTAAGAGGAGCAGAGGCAAATGTTGTTGATTATACCGGCAGGCTTGATTTGCCGGAGTATTTGCAGAAATCACTTGAATGGATAGTAGCGTCAATTCACAGAGATACCCTAAAGGATGAGCCGCCGACGGTGGAACGCTGCACGCAGCTGTGGCTTAATATATGTAAAAATCCTTATGTAAGAGTAATAGGTCACAGCGGAAACGAGGATTATAAGTACGATTACGAAAAAGTAATTCCGGAGTTTGGAAAAAACGGCAAGCTTGTAGAAATTAATAATGCGTCGTTTAAGGTACGTCAGAAATCACTTTACAACTGTATTGAGATAGCAAAAATTTGTAAAAAATACAGCGTGCCTGTTGTGGTGAATTCAGACGCACACTTTTCAACAGCAGTAGGCAGAGTAGACGATGCACTTAGCATACTTAAGGAAATTGATTTTCCCCGTGAGCTGATAATTAATTCAAGCAAAGAAAAACTAAAGGCATATATTGAAAAATATGTAACTACGCTGAGGTAAACGGAGGATATATGGCGAATATTGAAAAAATAATAAAAACGGCAAAGGAAAGCGGCTGTGAGGTTAGACTAAACGAGCCGATGAAAATACACACCTCGTTTAAAATAGGCGGAAACGCAAGTCTTTTTATAAGGGTGAACAGTCTTAGCGGATTAAAGCAGATTGTTAAGGTCTGTAAGGAAGAAGACTATCCTACGTTTGTTTTAGGTAAGGGGTCAAATATTCTTGTATCGGACGAGGGGATGAACTGCGCCGTTATTAAGCTTGGCGGCGATTTTAACGCAATCACTCTTGTTGATGACGACACCGTTTACTGCGGTGCGGCTGTAAGTCTTGCAAAGCTTTGTACCTTTGCTGCAGACAATTCATTAAGCGGTTTGGAATTTGCGTGGGGTATACCCGGCTCGGCAGGCGGTGCGGCGTATATGAACGCCGGAGCATACGGCGGAGAGATGAAGGATGTTTTGCTTTGCTGTAACCATTTGTCGCCAAATGGAGAAACAGGGACATTTTCAAAAAAAGAGCTTGATTTATCCTACCGTCACAGCGTATATTCAGATAAGGACTACATAATAACAGGACTTACAGTTAAGCTTATTAAAGATTCCGAAACGGAAATTCGCAAAAGAATGGATGACTTTATGTTCAGAAGAAAGTCTAAGCAGCCGCTTGAATACCCAAGCGCAGGCAGTGTTTTTAAACGCCCGGAGGGGTATTTTGCAGGCACGCTTATTGAGCAGTCCGGACTGAAGGGATGCACAATAGGCGGCGCACAGGTAAGCGAGAAGCATGCCGGGTTTATTATTAATAAGGGTGACGCCAGTGCAGGGGATGTTAAAGACTTAATAGCCCATGTGCAAAAGACTGTTTTTGAAAAGTATTCGGTTAATTTGGAATGTGAAGTAAGATTTGTCTGATATATTGTCACCGTTTTGTTAATGGAAAAGTATATTAAATAAATGAATCCCGCAACCGCTTTGCATTTTACTTTCATTGTTAAAGGAAGGCAAAAACAGCAATAAGCCCTTGTCGAAAGAGAAATTCAGCGTCAGCCTCCGGGGGATTCTTAACATCAATTTGTAAGGAGAACAGAAATGTATAAGGAAAACTCATTAGATTACCCGACAGTCGGAATTATTGTTCCTATATATAACACAGAGAAATATGTAGGAAGATGTCTTCACTCAATTCTGAACAATACATATTTAAATATTAAGGTGTTTTGCATTGATGATGGAAGTAAAGATGAAAGTCCGGAAATAGTCGAGAAAATTGCAAAAAATGACAGCAGAGTTATTCATATCAGGCGAGAGAACGGTGGAGTGTCTGTTGCAAGAAACAGAGGGATAGAAGCTGCTTTTAAAGAAAATTGTGAGGTTATAGGATTTGTGGATTCCGACGATTGGGTTCATCCGCAATATATTGAAATCTTACTTTCAGGTATATTAGAAGGATATGATGTATCTATCTGTAATTTCAAAAGGACGTCTACATTAAGTGATGAATATAGAACTGTGAATAACATTGATAGAATTGAATATGATTTGGATTGTATTGAAACAAATAGAGTAGCCAGAAATTATATTTGGGGACGTTTATACAGAAGCGCTGTAATAAACAAAACCAGATTTGTTAAAGGTATAAAAATTAACGAAGATTTTTTATTTAATAATATGATAATTGCAGTAAATAGTAATTTAAAGGTATGTTGGACAGATCAGAATTTATATTTTTATTTTGAAAGAGAAAACTCAGCAGTACATAGTTTTAAAGGAAAGGACTTACTGCCCTATTCAAAAGAGTGTATTACTTTGTTAAGCAGTTGTAACGATGGAAATAAAAAATCATTTTTGACAAATACTATTTTTACTAATACTTTTAGTGCAAGATATTTGTCTAAATTTGATTCTGATTTCTTGGAAATTGAAAAGATTTGCAGAGATTTATTGAAAGAAACATGGAAGATAGTCAAAAAAGACAAGATTATCCTAAAAAGAAAATTTATATTCAGATTGTTTTCTTCATTTCCTTCGCTTTACCGTTTGTTCAGAATTGCTACTGACAGAACACTTTTGGAATGGGAGAAACAACAAAAGAATAAAAGGTGAAGTATATGGATTTTATTATTTTATCCGGATTGTCGGGCGCAGGCAAAACGATTGCGCTTCACGCACTGGAGGATATTAATTTTTACTGTGTAGATAACCTGCCGCCTGTTTTAATCGGCACATTTTACGACCTTTGCAATAACTCGTCAGATGACAGAATGAAGCGTGTTGCAGTAGTAACTAATATTAGAAACGATGAAGATATGCAAACCTTTGCTACCTCGCTTTCTAAGCTCAGGCAGGATAAAAAAGAGTACAAGATTTTATTTTTAGATGCAGACAGCAGAGTGCTTTTAACACGCTATCAGGAAACAAGAAGAAAGCATCCCTTGAGCGACAGCAGAGTTTCTACCCCGGAGGCAGTAAGCAAGGAGCAGAAGCTTTTAAAGCTTGTAAGGGAAAATGCAGATTATACAATAGATACTACGCTTTTGTCTTCGTCACAGCTTAAAAAGCGCGTAACAACGCTTTTTTTGGATGAACAGGGTACCGGGCTTAATGTAACGTGTATGTCCTTCGGGTTTAAGTACGGCTCGCCCATAGAGGCGGATTTAGTATTTGATGTTCGTTGTCTGCCTAATCCGTTTTATGTTGAGGGACTAAAGCATAAAACAGGATTGGACGCAGAGGTAAGGGAGTATGTCTTAAAATGGGAGGAAACCAAAGGGCTTATGGACAAAATATTTTCTCTTATAGATTATGCTTTGCCGCTTTACATAGATGAGGGTAAAAGTCAGCTTGTGGTAGCGTTCGGCTGTACGGGCGGAAAGCACAGAAGCGTTACCTTTGCAAGACAGCTTTATTATCACCTGATGGACTCGGGTCAGCGTGCAAGCGTTCTTCACAGAGATATAGGAAAGGCATAGTATTATTTATCATTAAGGCGGTGGTGTAATGTCTTTTGCATCAGACGTAAAAAAGGAGCTGTGCGCTTGTGAAAATACCGGCGCTGACAGCTTAAAAGCAGAGGTATACGGTTTTTTGCTGTTTGCAAAAAAATTTACGGATAAAGAAATAATTTTAAGCACAGAAAACCCTTACGTTGCAAACAGATTTACATATTTGCTTGCAGAAGTATGGCAGGTAATAACCGAGAAAAAGACTGCGCTTACCGGCAAAAGAGAGGGTGTGCACCTTGTTACGGTGTCTGTGCCGATAAAAGAGGAATGTAAAAGGATTTACGAGGATTTAGGTCATTCAAACACCGATTTATCGCTTAGAATAAACAGAGCGAATATTGACGAAGAGAACTTAACGGAGCATTTTTTAAGAGGGGTATTTCTTTGCTGCGGAACAGTGACAAATCCGCAGAAGGAATATCATCTTGAGTTTGCAGTACCGTACAAAAATCTATGCGCCGACCTTTGCAGAGTGATTTCCGAGATTCACGTTATGTCAAAAGATTTAAGAACGCTTATGCGAAAGGGAAGCTACACAGCATATATGAAGGACAGCGAGCAGATTTCTGACTTTCTTGCACTTATCGGTGCGCCGATAGCGTCAATGGAAATAATGCAGGCAAAAATTTTGAAGGATATACGAAATAATGCAAACAGAAAAACAAATTCTGAAATTGCAAATATAAATAAAACGGCAAAAGCAGCGGCAGTACAGCTAAACGCAATAGAAAAGATTAAAAAAGAGCGAGGGCTTGAATTTCTGCCGGAGGAGCTAAAAGAGGTTGCCGTTATCAGGCTTGAAAACCCTGAGCTTTCTCTTCGTGACATAGGAGCAATGCTAAAAACGCCCATATCACGCAGCGGAGTAAACCACAGAATTAAAAGAATTATGGAAATAGCTGAAAATCTGTAAGGAGAGGTACTGAAAATGGCATTTGTTCATCTTCATGTTCACAGTGAATACAGTCTGCTTGACGGCGCCTGCAAGCTTAAAGAGCTTGTAAAGCTTGCAAAAAGTCAGGGACAAACGGCAGTTGCAGTTACAGACCACGGCGCAATGTACAGCGCCGTGGATTTTTACAAGCTGGCAAAAAAAGAGGGAATAAAGCCTGTTATTGGGTGTGAGGTTTACGTTGCCAAAAGAGGCAGACTTGACAAAACCCCCGAACTTGACAGAGAAAACCGTCATATGGTGCTGCTGTGCAAAAACAACACAGGCTATCAGAATTTAATAAAGCTTGTATCCCTTGCGTGGACAGAGGGATTCTACAATAAACCCAGAATAGATGATGAGCTTCTTGAAAAATATCACGAGGGACTTATATGTCTTTCTGCTTGCCTTGCCGGAGAGCTGCCAAAGCTTCTTTTAAACGGAGAATACGAAGCAGCTAAAAATAAAGCTCTTTATTATCAAAGGCTTTTCGGTAAGGATAATTATTATATTGAATTACAGGACCACGGCATACAGGAGCAGAAAATAACAAATCCGCAGTTAATTAAAATTTCAAGGGAAACGGGAATACCGCTTGTTGTAACGAACGACTGTCACTATTTAAAAAAAGAGGACAGCAAAATGCACCATATTCTGTTGTGTATACAAACAAACCATACTGTTCTTGACGAGGACAAAATGGAGTTTGCAACAGATGAATTCTATTTTAAATCGGAGCAGGAAATGCGCTCTCTTTTTCCGGATGAGCAGCAGGCGTTTGATAACACTGCAAAAATAGCGGAAATGTGCAATGTTGAGTTTGAGTTCGGCAACACAAAGCTTCCGCATTTTGAAGTGCCGGACAAGATGGATCACTTTGAATATTTTAAAAAGCAGTGCTATGACGGACTTTATAAAAAGTACGGCAAAAATCCCGGCAAGGCATTAACGGACAGGCTTGAATACGAGCTTGAAACGGTTAAGAAAATGGGATATGTTGATTACTACCTTATTGTAAATGACTTTATTCAGTATGCAAAGTCGCAGAATATTCCGGTAGGTCCCGGCAGAGGCTCAGGAGCCGGAAGTCTTGCGGCGTACTGCATAGGAATAACCGGTATTGACCCTATAAAATACAATCTTCTTTTCGAGAGGTTTTTAAACCCGGAGCGTGTAAGTATGCCGGATTTTGATATTGACTTCTGCAAGGACAGACGGCAGGAGGTAATTGACTACGTTATCAGAAAATACGGCGTAGACCACGTTGCACAGATAATTGCCTTTGGTACAATGGCTGCAAGAGGCGCTATAAGAGATGTGGGCAGAGCGCTTGCAATTCCGTATGCTGCGGTGGATGTAATTGCAAAGCTTATCCCGAACGACCTTGGTATGACAATAGAAAAGGCGCTTTCAATCTCTGCGGAGCTTAAAAATAAGTATGATACAGAGCCTCAAACGCATGACCTTATAGATATGGCGATGAGTATTGAGGGTATGCCACGCCACGCAACAACCCATGCCGCCGGAGTAGTAATTACAAGAGATCCGGTAGATTTTTACGTTCCGCTTGCAAAAAATGACGAGGCAATAGTTACGCAGTACACAATGACAACGCTTGAGGAACTCGGACTTTTAAAAATGGATTTCTTAGGTCTCAGGAATTTAACTGTTTTAAAGGACGCCGAGGATATGATTTTACTGTCTGATCCGAATTACAGCGAAAGCGATATTAAGGAGGATGACAGACAGGTTTTCGATATGCTGTCACAGGGACAGTCCGAGGGTGTTTTTCAGTTTGAATCTCAGGGAATGAAAAACGTATTAACACAGCTAAAGCCCAATTCCGTAGAGGATTTAATCGCAGTTATTTCCCTGTACAGACCCGGGCCTATGGACTCTATTCCTATGTATATAGAGAACAGGCACAATCCGCAGAAGATTAAGTATAAGCACCCGCTGCTTAAGGAAATTCTAGACGTAACCTACGGCTGTATAGTGTATCAGGAACAGGTAATGCAGATTTTCAGAACGCTTGCAGGGTATTCTCTTGGAAGAGCAGATATTGTGCGCCGTGCAATGTCGAAAAAGAAAAAGGACGTTATGGAGTATGAAAGAAATATCTTTATTAACGGACTGGTTTCAGAAGACGGAGCAGTAGAGGTAGAGGGCTGCATAAGACGAGGTGTTGATGAAAGCACCGCAGTATCCATATTTAAAGATATGGAAAGCTTTGCGTCCTACGCCTTTAACAAATCTCATGCGGCGGCATATGCCAACATCTCCTACAAAACAGCGTGGATGAAATGCCATTATCCAAAGGAGTATATGGCTGCGCTTTTAACCAGCGTTCTGGATAATACCAATAAGCTTTCTGCATATACAGCAGAGTGCAAGCGCCTTGGTATTGAGGTTTTACCGCCTGATGTTAATGTAAGCACAAACGGCTTTACGGTTTCCGGCGGAGATATTCGCTTTGGGCTTATGGCTATAAAAAACCTGGGAAAAGCTTTTATAGACGAAATTGTAAAGGAAAGAAAGAACGGTCAATTCACATCGTTTTATAATTTCTGCAAGCGTATGCACGGCAAGGGAATGAACTCCAGGGCGGTGGAAAGCCTTATAAAATGCGGTGCGCTTGACGGACTTAACGCAAACAGAAGACAAATGCTTGCAAACCTTAAAACCATTCTCGACGGTCTTGACCAGGAAAAACGGAAAAATATGGACGGACAGCTCAGCTTTTTTGACAGCGAAGAAACAGCGTCAAGCGGCGAGCCTGTGCTTGCTCCGCTTGAGGAATTTCCTATGACAGAGCTTCTTGCAATGGAAAAGGAAATAGCCGGAATGTATCTTTCGGGGCATCCTATGAAGAAGTACGAGGCTGTATGTTCATCACTTAAAACTGATAAAATTTTAGATATAGTCGGCGATGAAAACGGCAGTTCGAAATACCGTGACGGAGCAAAGGTAAGGGTTATAGCTATTATTTCTTCCGTAAAGCTTAAAGCGACAAAAAATAATGCAATGATGGCATTTGTAACGCTTGAGGATATTTCCGGTTCAATGGAAATGCTTGTTTTTCCGCAGACCTTAACAGAATACGGCTCTTTATTTTTAGAGGGAAACGTAATTGATATTATGGCAACAGTAAGCCTGCGTGAGGAGGAAGAGGCAAAGCTTTTGTGCAATCAGGCAAAAATTGCTCCTACACAGGTGAGAGCAGGCGAGGAAAAAAACGGTGAAAGAAAAGAAAATACAAAAAAGACAGGTCAGAAAATTTTATATCTGCGTATGAAAAGCAGAAACAGCACAGAATATAAAAAGGCAGAAAACCTGATAAGCATTTTTGACGGAGCATCTCCTGTGATTTTTGTGCTGACAGGTGAGAAAAAACAGCTTAAAGCGCCCAGAAGCTTATATGTTGATATTAACGATGTCCTGATTAAGGAGCTGAAACGTCAGATAGGCGAGGAAAATGTCGCAATAAAAGAGGTGTAAAGCACCGTTGCTTTTAAATTGGTATATTTTCTATTCGCTCAAATTCTTTCTTTTATTTTCCTTTGAAAAATTTTTGTTAAATCGGAATGAAATATAAATAAAACACTTGATTATTCCTTCCTGTTTATAATATAATGATATGTAGTGAAATTTTTTTATTCTATGGGGGTATTGATATGTCAGTTAAATCAATAGCAGTTTTAACAAGCGGAGGAGATGCGCCCGGCATGAACGCGGCAGTCAGATCCGTTGCCCGTACAGCTATTTCAAAGGGAATGAAGGTTATCGGCGTTCACAGAGGCTACAACGGTCTTTTAAACGGTGACGTTTTTGAAATGACCCTTCGTTCCGTTTCAGATATAATCCACAGAGGCGGCACTATTTTATACACTGCAAGGAGTGAGGAGTACAATACTCCGGCAGGTGTAGAAAAGGCGGCAAATACCTGCCGTCAGCTGGGCGTAGGCGGCGTTGTTGTTATCGGAGGCGACGGCTCGTTCAGAGGCGCCAGAGATTTAACAGGTCAGGGTATACCGTGTGTAGGAGTACCCGGAACAATAGACAACGACATTGCGTGCAGTGAATATACTATCGGTTTTGACACAGCGATGAACACTGCTATGGAAATGGTTGACAGAATTCGTGATACAGCACAGTCGCACGACCGTTGCAGCGTTGTAGAGGTTATGGGACGCCGTTGCGGTGATATAGCGCTTGAAACAGGTATTGCAGTAGGTGCTACGGCAATTCTTGTTCCGGAAATGCCGTTTGACCTTGAAAAGGACGTTATTGAACGTATGAGGTTAACTCAGAGCTCCGGAAAGAAGCACTTTATTGTAATTGTTGCTGAGGGCGTTGGCGGTGTTGAAGAAATTGCAAAGCGAATAGAAAAGGAAACAGGCATAGAAACAAGAGCAACCGTTTTAGGTCACGTTCAGCGCGGCGGTTCTCCTACTCTTCGTGACAGAGTTGTTGCAAGCCAGATGGGACACAAGGCAGTAGAACTTTTGGAAAACGGAATAGGTAACAGAGTAGTAGCAATGCAAAACGGCAGAATAGTTGACTTTGATATAACAGAGGCTCTTAATATGGAGCGTAAGTTTAACAAGGATTTATTCAAAATTGCAATGGATATTTCAATCTGATTTATTTTTCAATCAAAATATTTTATGATATTAATCTTTTCAGGGAGGATTATATTTGTCGGAATTAACAGGCAAAGCTAAAATAACTCTTGCAAAATCGGCCGGCTTTTGTTTCGGAGTAAACAGAGCTGTCAATATGGTGTACGATCTGTTAAAAGAGGACAAAAAGGTCTGCACTCTGGGACCGATAATACATAATAAAGAGATGGTAACAGAGCTTTCAGACAGAGGAGTTGTTATTGCAGACTCTCCGCGTGAAGTTCCAAGCGGATATACGGTGGTAATACGTTCTCACGGAGTTGCTCTCAGCGTAAGCGAGGACATCAAAGCCTGCGGCTTAAGCTGTGCAGACGCAACCTGTCCGTTTGTGGCAAAAATACATAAAACAGTTTATGAGCAGTCTGCAAACGGAAAGGTAATATTTATTATCGGGGACAAAAATCACCCGGAGGTAATAGGTATTCAGGGGCATTGCAAGGGCGAGTGTTACACCTTGAAAACTCCGGAGGAAATAGAGAGCTTAGCAGAGAAAATTCCTTTACTGAAAAATAAAGAAATCTGTATGGTAGCGCAGACTACCTTTGACGTAGAGCAATGGAAAAAATGTTTAAAAAGTGCAAAAAAGGTATATACAAAAGTAGTTTTTTTTGATACAATATGTAATGCTACGTCAGAAAGGCAGAAAGAAGCAAAATCTCTTGCCGAAAAATCAGACCTGATGGTTGTTATTGGTGATAAAAACAGCTCAAACAGCTGTAAGCTGTACGCCATTTGCAAGGAGAGAACAAAAACTCTTTTTGTGCAGACTGCTCAGGAGATAAACAGGCAGGATATTATAAATGCCAAAAATATTGGCGTAACTGCCGGAGCATCAGCCCCGGCGAGGATAATAAAGGAGGTACTGGATAAGATGACAGACATACTAAACACATCCGGTCAAGCAACGCAAAACAATGAACAAGACTTTGCAGAGATGCTCGAGGAGAATCTCAAAAGTTTCAATACAGATGGGAGGGTACAGGGAGTAGTCGAAAGAATTACTCCTAACGAGGTTTTTGTTGACGTTGGCAGAAAACAGGCCGGCGTAGTAAAGCTTGAAGAGCTTACAAACGATCCTAACGCAAAGATTGAAGACCTTGTTAAAATCGGTGATACTTTAGACCTGCTTATTATGCGCACCAACGACCAAGAGGGCGTTATTATGCTTTCTAAAAAGCGTGTAGACGCTGCTAAGGGCTGGGACACAATAGTTGCAGCTGAAGAAAGCGGAGAAATCTTAAAGGGTGTAGTTACAGAAGTTATCAAGGGCGGCGTAATAGTAGTATCTAACGGCGTTAGAGTATTTGTACCGGCTTCTCAGGCTACCCTTTCAAGAAACGATTCTTTGGACGAGCTGCTTAAGAAGGAAGTTGATTTCAGAATTATTGAAATCAAAAAAGGCAGAAGAGGAGCAGTCGGCTCTATCCGCAGCGTATTAAAGGAAGAGAACGCCAAAAAGCAGGAAGCTTTCTGGGCAGAGTGCGAGGTTGGCAAAACCTACACAGGTACTGTTAAGTCTCTTACAAATTACGGCGCATTTGTAGATATTGGCGGCGTAGACGGAATGATTCACATTTCCGAGCTTTCATGGTCAAGAATTAAGCATCCGTCAGACGTTTTAAGCGTTGGCGATACAGTTGAAGTATATGTTAAGGACATTGACAATGAAAAGGGCAATATCTCTCTCGGCTATAAAAAGGAAGAGGACAACCCGTGGGTAAAGCTTAAAAATGAATACCCTGAGGGCTCAGTTGTTGAGGCTGAGGTTGTAGGTATGACATCCTTTGGCGCATTTGCAAGAATTCTCCCGGGTATTGATGGCTTAATACATATCTCTCAGATTGCAAACCGCAGAATTGAAAAGCCGCAGGATGAGCTTTCAATCGGTCAGAAGGTAATGGCTAAAATTACTGCTATCGACTTTGACAAAAAGCGTGTAAGCCTTTCAATCAGAGCTTTATTAGAGCCTGAAAAGGAAGAGCAGAGCGTTGAAGCAGTTGACGAGGTTGTAGCAACTACAGAGGAAGCTGCACCGGAGGCTGTAGCTGACGAAGCCGAAAAGACAGAGGAATAATTACAGCTTAATATTCAGCAAATTTAAGGAACGGACAAAACCGTTCCTTTTTGCTTTTTAGAAAGCTTTTCATACGGTATGAGTTTTATAGTATAACAGATAGTCAAGAACACTCCAATGCTTAATAATTGCAGTTTTTCAATTGATTATTTCTTTAATTGGGGTTATAATATTTTTAACAAAAATTAAGGACGGCGTTATTTATGTTAAGTGAAATAAAGGAACAGGCAAAACAGGCGGCAGAGGAGCTTATAAAGGCAGCAAGGCTTAAAAAGGGCGACGTTATGGTTATAGGCTGCTCCAGCAGTGAAATAGGCGGAGACAAGCTCGGCACTAACTCCAGCGTAGAAACAGCACAGGCAGTTTTTGAGGGGATTTATCCTACGCTGAAAGAAAACGGGATTTTTCTTGCCGCACAATGCTGTGAGCATTTAAACAGAGCAGTTGTAATTGAAAGGGCGGCGGCTAAAATGTACGGCTACGATATTGTAAACGCAGTACCTCAGCCAAAGGCGGGCGGTTCGTTTGCAACAACTGCGTATAAAAGCTTTGAAAGTCCGGTAGTTGTAGAAAGCGTACGCGCTGACGCAGGCATAGACATCGGCAATGTGCTTATCGGTATGCAGCTAAAGCATGTTGCAGTGCCTGTAAGACTTACCGTTAAAAAAATAGGTCAGGCGCCCATTGTCTGCGCGCGCACAAGGGCAAAATTTGTCGGCGGAGAGCGGGCAGTATATGACGAACAATTACTTTAACAGAGGTGCGGTATGACATATAAGGAAGAATTTATTGAGATTTTTAATAAAAATATAAAGCGTCAGGGCGCAAAGGAGCTTTTGGAATGGCTGCAAAAGACAGATTTCTTTACTGCTCCTGCAAGCACAAAATACCATTGCGCCTGCGAAAACGGACTTGTAATGCACAGCCTGAGCGTTTATAAGGTGATGATGGAAAAGCACTTTAACGCAGAAACGGACAGTGCGGAAAGCTATGCCATATGTGCGCTTTTACACGATCTGTGCAAAGCACAGTTTTATAAGGTTTCTACCAGAAATGTCAAAAACGAAAAAACGGGACAGTGGGAAAAACAGCCGTATTATGCTGTAGAGGACAGTTTTCCATACGGTCACGGTGAAAAGTCAGTATTTTTAATTGAAAGGTTTATGCGCCTTAAAATAGACGAGGCTATGGCTATACGCTGGCATATGGGCGGCTTTGAGGATTCCTCCGGCTTTTCCGTAAGCTTGGCATATGAGAAATATCCAATTGCCGTAAAGCTTCATTTGTCGGATTTAGAGTCTACATATCTGCTGGAGAAAAATACCTCAGCAGTAACTAAAAGATAAAACGGTGGAATATATGGATTTTGAACAAGCAAAGGTAAGAGTTAAGGAACTTACCGAAATTATAAATTATCACAATAACAGATATTATAATCAGGACTCTCCGGAAATATCCGACTATGAGTACGATATGCTCTTAAGAGAGCTTGAAAACCTGGAACAGGAGTATCCGTCGCTGCTTTTTGAAAATTCACCGACTCAAAGAGTAGGCGGAGAGGCGGCACAGAAGTTTGCGCCTGTTTCGCACAGCGTTCCTATGGAGAGCCTGCATGACGCCTTTTCGGCGGAGGAGCTATACGATTTTGACCGCAGAGTGCGTGCCTCTGCCCAAAATCCGGTGTATGTTGTCGAGCCGAAATTTGACGGTCTTTCGGTGTCCTGTGAATACCGAAACGGTATTTTTGTGCGAGGCTCAACAAGAGGCGACGGTCTTGTCGGCGAGGATATTACAGATAACTTAAAAACAATTAAATCTCTTCCCAAAAGGCTTTCAAAGCCTGTGCCTTATCTTGAGGTAAGGGGAGAGGTCTATATGTCTAACCAAAGCTTTTTAAAGCTTGTCGAAAGACAGGAGCTAAACGATGAAAAGCCGGCAAAAAACCCGCGCAACGCAGCCGCAGGGTCGCTAAGACAAAAGGACAGCGCCGTTACAGCTCAAAGAGATTTAGATATATTTGTCTTTAACATTCAACAGATAGAGGGCGAAACGCTTAACAGCCATACGCAGTCGCTTGATTATATAGCGCAGCTTGGCTTGCCTGCGCCGCCGTTTTACAACAGCTATACCGATATTAATGAGGTTATAAAGGAAATAGAGCGTATCGGAAATATGCGCGGAGAGCTGCCGTTTCAGATTGACGGAGCAGTCGTAAAGCTCAATGATTTTTCACAAAGACGTATTTTAGGCAGTACGGCAAAATTCCCCCGTTGGGCAGAGGCATATAAATATCCCCCCGAAGAAAAAGAAACAAAGCTTATTGATATAGAAATAAATGTCGGCAGAACAGGTGCGCTTACACCAACAGGAGTATTTGATCCTGTCTTTTTAGCCGGAACAACAGTTACAAGGGCAGTTTTGCACAATGAGGACTTTATAAAAGAAAAGGACATACGCATAGGCGATACAGTAATTTTAAGAAAAGCCGGCGAGATTATCCCCGAGGTTGTAGCTTTAAAGCAGCACGGAGAAAACACTGTACCGTTTAAAATGCCGAAAAACTGCCCAAGCTGCGGCAGCAGAGTGATAAGGGAAGAGGGAGAGGCTGTGCTTCGCTGCACAAACACAGACTGTCCTGCACAGCTAATGCGTCATTTAATCCATTTTGTGTCAAGAGATGCAATGGATATAGACGGACTGGGCCCTGCGGTACTTGCTCAGCTTGTAGAAGCCGGTCTTGTTAAATCTCCTGCTGATTTATACAGGCTGAAAAAGGATGACGTAAAGGATCTTGAGCGTATGGGAGAGCTGTCTGCCGAAAATTTAATAAATGCAGTTGAACGCTCAAAGCAAAACGAGCTGTACAGACTTATTTTTGCACTCGGTATACTGCACATCGGTCAGAAGGCGGCAAAGCTTCTGTGTTCGCATTTTGGTTCAATAGAAAAAATAATGAATGCGAAAACCTCGGAAATATTGCAGATTGACGGCTTCGGCGCTGTAATGGCGCAGTCTGTTGCCGATTATTTTTCACTGGAAGAAAGTAAAGAGCTTATATCCTCGTTACAGACTCTCGGTGTAAAAATGTATGACGCTCCTGCAGCTTCCTCAGACGGCAGGCTTTCAGGTAAGACTTTTGTGCTTACGGGAACACTGCCTAATCTGAAAAGAAGCGAAGCGGCAAAAATTATAGAGGAAAACGGCGGCAAAACCTCGTCAAGCGTTTCTAAAAAGACAAGCTTTGTAGTAGCCGGTGAAGATGCGGGAAGCAAACTTACAAAGGCTCAGTCGCTCGGCATAGCTGTAATTACCGAGGAAGAGCTTTTGCATATGGTGAATGATTGAGGAACCACTGAATAAATCACGCCAAAAAGCTGTTTGCGCATCTTGCTTGCATATTTTCCGCCGGCTTGCCCAAAAAACCTCGTAATGCGTCAGCATTACTGCGGTTTGTTTGTACAATCTAACGAAAAATCTGACGGCGCAATATGCACAAACGATTTAATCAGTATTTCCTAAAATAAAAAGGAATAAGCGGTGATAATTATGGCAGAAAGGAATCAAAAGATTGATATGATGCGCTTTATCGCCGCTTTCTTTGTTATTACAATTCACTCTCACGATTTTTTTACAGCAGATTATACCGTGCCGATTGCACGCTTTGCAGTGCCTTTGTTTTTTATGATTTCCGGCTATTATTATTTTCAAACAAAGAATACCGAAAAGATGAAAAAACGGATAAAAAGTATTCTTATGATTATTTTAGAGAGCAGTATAATTTATTTCATTTTTTTTGAAACAACGGCATTTGTAGGTGCAGAGAATGTATTTCAAAGAGTAATAGAAGGATATTCAATTAACACATTTTTTAATCTTATATTTCTCAATAAATTTATGACAGCATACCATCTCTGGTTTTTGCCTGCATTGCTTTTCTGCTATATAATCGGGTATTATGCATACAAAAAGAAAATTATTAAATTTTTCTATGCATTAATACCGGTTCTTCTTGTTATACATATTCTTTTTGGCACTTATTCATTAGCTTTTTCAGAGCTAAAGCTCGACTTAGTATATTTCAGAAACTGGATTTTTACAGGACTGCCGTTTTTCTTCCTTGGCGCTTTTATTAACGAATACTACAGCAGCAATAAATTTAAAATTCCGGATTTTGCCCTGTATACAGGCGCAGTTATCTTTACAATAACAACGGTTCTTGAAAGCAGATTTTTATGTGACTATATGAATTTGCAGGAGCTTTATTTAAGCACTCCGTTTTTAGCTCTGACCTTGTTTCTTCTTGCTGTAAAGCCGCCGACAGACAGAACACTTAACTGCAGGACGGTAAACTTTTTGGCTATGCTCGGCAGAGAATACAGCCTTTATATTTACATTTTGCAGATTATTGTTGTCTTAGTAATCGAACGTTCGCTTGAATATTTTTCTTCCGCACTTAAAAGCATATTCTATTTTACTATGCCCGTCCTTATAATGCTTTCAACGCTTGTTTTAAGTATAGCGTATGTTAAGCTGAAATCGGCGGTAAAATCTGCATTTAAAAGAAAACTAAATTATCCATCATAATAAGTCCCCAATTTACAGCACTTTGCAAATTTTTATGTGCTTGCGATAATTAAGAAAATTACACTATAAATAAAAAACTATACAGATACGCTGTTAATTTCCAAACGGATTTTAACGGCGTTTTTCTTTTCAAAGTTCTAATTTATATAACCTGTCCATATAATTAACTAAATAAAGAACTGCAAATAAATGAAGCTGAAAGAAAGGGACGGTTATAAAATGGATAATGAAAATATGGCTGCACGCTTTGACAGCGCCGCTTGCGCTCTTTGTAATAACTTATATTTAAAGGTTAAGGGGATACCAAGTGAAATAAAGGCACAGGCACAGGAAATAAGACTTCGTGTGAACAGACCGCTTGCAGTTTACTGCAAAAGTAAAATGTATTACATAACAACAGACGGAAAAGCAGTAACAGCCATTTATAACGGAAAAATGGCTATATGCACAAAAAAGGATATTTCAGACAGCTTTCGCAATATATGCGGATATTCGGTATACAGCTACCAAAGCGAAATTGTAAACGGTTTTATCACAATGTCGGGCGGACACCGGGCAGGAATTTGCGGTACGGCAGTTTACGGCGGCGGAAAAATAGAAAATATCAAGAATATTTCATCTATAAATATAAGAATAGCAAGACAAGTATTCGGCAGCGCAGACATGCTGATAAATAAAATAGGTACAGATTTTAACGGTCTGCTCCTTTGTGGTGCTCCGTCGTGCGGAAAAACAACCGTGCTAAGGGATTTTGCACGTCAGCTGTCGGTACGCTTCGGCTTAAAGGTTGCAGTAGTTGACGAGCGAGGGGAAATAGGCGGCACGCACCTTGGCATTTGCCGGAATGATTTGGGACAAAGCGACGTTTTAGACGGTTACAAAAAGGGCGAGGGCATTATGCAGGCGCTGCGCTGTTTGTCGCCGGATGTAATAATATGCGACGAGGCGGGAACACATGAGGACGTAAGAGCAATAGAAGAGGGAGTAAACGCAGGAGTAAAAATAGCGGCAAGCATACACGCCTCAGGCAGAGAGGAGCTTATGCTGCGTCCGCAGGCGAAAGCTCTGCTTTCAACGGGAGCTTTTGACCGCATAGTGTTTTTTAAGGGAAGAGAGCAGGCGGGAGAAATTAAAGAAATTATAAATATAGAGGAGCTTTTAAATGGTACGCACAGCAGGAGCCGTTATAATAGCAATTACCTTGATATGGGCAGGCTTTGCAGCGTCACAGCGGTTAATAGGCAGAGCTAGCTTTCTGGAACAGCTTTTGCTTTTTGTAACCTCATTAAAGACGCAAATCCGCTTTAATTCCGGCGATTTATTAACTCTGTTATCCTGCGGAGAAGACAGCAGGCTGCTCTGTCCGTTTCTACAGGAATGCAGACAGAATATGCATAGCTGTGATTTTTATGAAGCGTGGAAAGCTTCTGTCGATAAAATTCCCAAAAGCACAGGACTCAAAGACAGTGATAAAGAACTGCTGATAAAATTCGGGTTAGGCTTAGGCGCCACAGATGTTCAGGGCCAGCTTTCGCATTGTGAGCTATACATAAACCTGATAAATGAAAGACTTGAAAATGCAAGGCTTGAAAAGACAAAGCTTGTTAAGCTATACAGAATACTGGGATTGTCCTCGGCGGCAGGAGTATTTCTTGTTATTATTTGAGTAAAAAGGAGCTTAAAGTAATAAGATGGACGTTGATTTAATCTTTAAAATAGCCGCCATAGGTATAATCGTAGCAGTGCTCAATCAGGTGCTTATAAGGTCCGGCAGAGAGGAACAGGCAATGATGACTACGCTTGCAGGGCTTATAGTAGTGCTGTTGATGATAGTTCGTGAGATAAGCGATCTTTTCGGCACTATAAAGACCTTATTCGGTTTGTAATTATGAATATATTATCAGTATGCGTCTGTGCCATTGCGGCGGCAGTTCTGGCAGTAGCAATAAAAAGGCATAATCCCGAAATATCAATGCTTCTGACGGCAGGCGGCGGAATAATCATTTTTATTGCAATTCTGTCTGCAATTTCTCCTGTAATAAACAAGATAAACGCACTTGCTCAAACGGCAGGAATGTCACAGGAATATGTTGAAATTCTCATCAAATCGCTTGGTATTTGCTTTTTGTGCCAGTTTTCATCAGACGCCTGCAAGGACGCCGGACAAACTGCTCTTGCCTCAAAGGTAGAGCTTGCAGGTAAGCTTTTTATTGTGATTTTAGCTCTGCCAATGCTTGAGGATATAACAAATACCGCCCTTCGTCTTGTCGGAGGCGGCTGACGGGAAAATAAAAGATGAAAAAAGTTTTAACAACGGTGATTTTATGCGTTTTGCTTTCAGTGTTCTTTTCTGTAAATGCAAATGCGGTACAGGAAAAAGAAGAACAGCAAAACGAAATATACAATATTCAGCTTGAGGAAAGCGGAGCAAACGAGCTTTTTTACAGCTTGCCGCAGGAAACACAGCAGGAGCTAAGACAGCTTGGTATTGATAATATAAGCTGGGAGTCCTTAAATTCCTTAAGCTTCGGCGCAGTATTAAATGCAGTTATGAATATGCTTGCAAAAAACGGACAAACTCCTGTTTCAGCCGTAGCGCAGGTTATAGGTCTTATGCTTTTGTGCGCTCTTGCAGACAGTATGAAGCTTTCTGTAGGAGATAGGCCGCTTGGCGGTATGGTTGGAGCAGTAGGCGCTCTTTGTGTAAGCGCCGTGCTGGTATTTCCGATCTCTCAGGTTGTTGCAGCTGCGTCGGAAGTGATTAAGACAGCCGCAAATTTTATGATGCTCTTTCTTCCTGTTATGGCGGGAATAATGGCGGCGTCGGGACAGTCAGTTACCGGTGCTTCATATTATACGCTTATGATGGGTGCAGGGCAGGCGGTAACGCTTGTGTCATCAAATGTAATAGTACCTGCTATGAATATATTTTTAGGCTTGTCTACAATAAGCGCAGTATCTGCAAAAATCAATTTAAGCGGTGTGTGCACATTGTTTACTAAGGTCACAAAATGGGTGCTGACCTTTGTGATGTCTGTGTTTGTATCTGTGCTGACCTTTCAAACTGTCATCGGCTCAGCGGCAGATACAACCGGAGTGCGAGCGGCACGCTTTGCAATAAGCAGTGTTGTTCCGCTTGTAGGCGGAGCATTAAGCGACGCTTTTTTAACGGTGCATAGCTGTATGAAGCTGCTTAAATCCGGCGTGGGAGTTTTTGCAATACTTGCCTCAGCGTTTATTTTTCTGCCAATAGTACTGGAGTGTATCATCTGGCTTTTTACGGTTAATATCTGCTCTGCTGCCGGCGATATGCTTAATCTTCCACTTATCTGCAAGCTGCTTAGAAATTCCGGCAAGGTGGTTTCGGTTCTTCTTGCAATAATACTATGTATTATGACGGTTTTCATCATAAGCATCACGTTAATTATTATGATAGGAGGCAGTTAAATGACATCTGTAACAGCATGGGCGGCGTCGGTTTGCGTATGCACAGCGGCGTGCCTGCTCGCAGAGTTTTTATCTGTGAACGGTCCTATGGAAAAGCTTTTGCGTTTTGTTATGGGTATTTTTATGCTGTGCTGTACTGTTTTGCCGCTTCAAAATTTAGCAAATGGAATAAATGAACAGCTTAAAAGCATAAATATTGAAAGTAATATATATGAAGATTTTGAAAAAGACGCCGAAAAATATTCTGAGAATATTACAAAGACAAGCGTAATCTCCGTTATAGAAAACAAGCTAAAAAAAATAGACTGTACGCCGCAGAATATTGAACTTGAGATTGCTGAAAGCGGAAAAATATCGCTTGTAAAAATAACTGTGGATAAAAGCTATAAGGACCAGATATTTAAAATAAAGGCGACAGCAGAAGAAGCTTTTAAGTTGAATACAAAGGTGATTATAGCATAGAAGTATGAAAGGAGCTTATTGCTGTTACTATGGCGCAGGATGAAAAAAAGACACCGTATCTGCAAAAAATAAAAGGCATCTTTGAAAACGATAAATATAAGAAAATGCTTATAATCTGCGGACTTTTAGGTATTGCGCTTATATTTTTATCATCTTTTTTTGAAAATAAGGATACCTCATCAGGAAGCACTGTGCAGACAGTATATACTGCAAATCAGTCGATTGAGCAGTATAAGGAAGATACAGAAATTAACCTCGGAAATATGATAGCCTCTATTGACGGCGCAGGAAAGACGAAGATTATGGTTACGGTAGACAGCGGCATAGAATATGTATATGCCAGCGATGAAAAAGAGAGCGTTAACAGTAAATCGGACAAATCGCAGGATAAAGATAATACAGAAAATACACAGGACAGCGAAAAAAGCTATATTACAATACGCCTTTCCGACGGTACACAGCAAGCGGTAACGGTTAAGGAAATACAGCCGCGTATTCGCGGCGTTTTAGTAATTTGCGAAGGGGGAGGAGATGCTTTAGTACAGCAGCGTGTTATAGAAGCAGTTACAAAGGCTTTAGATATTTCTTCAGCAAAGGTATGTGTAACAAAACTTTCAAATTAACAAGGAGGAAACTAAAATGAAATTCGGAAAAAGGCAGCTTGTTTTGGCGGCTATGGTGGTGGCGCTGGGTGCGGCAGTTTACCTTAACTGGCAATTTTCAGACGGCGGACTGTCAGGCACTCAGACAGTTAAAACAACCTCTAAGGAGTTAGGGCAGGCAGAGTTTGTAAATAATTCAACAGACGGCACTGTCGGAAGTAACAGTAATGATAAACAGCAAAGTAATGAAAACACAGGAAAAACAGCAAAGTCAATAGAGACGTCAGCTGAATATTTTGCAAAGTGCAAGGTCGAAAGACAGCAGGCGCAGGACGAAATTACAGACGCTGCAAAGGAAATTCTGGAGGCGGCGTCATCAGACGAAGAAACAAAGGAAAAGGCATTACAGCAGGCGGCAGACCTTGCAACGCATATTGAACAGCAAAGTAATATAGAGAGCCTTATTAAGGCAAAGGGCTTCTCACAGTGCTTTGTATTCATACAAAATGAAGAATGTAGTGTTGTAGTTTGCAAGGGCGAGCTTACAGACGACGGAGTAATTGTAATTAAGGATATTGTAAACGGACAGTCCGGCATTGAGTTTGAAAAAATTAAAATAACCGAAGCATAACAAATGAGCGATGAGGTTCGGTATGTGTATTATTAACAAATTTGTACTTTCTTGCAAATAATATACACATTGCATAAAAAGCTTTTTTAATAAAATTAAAAAGAAGAATAGTTGTAACTTTCAGGGTAAAAAATTGGTAAAAATTTCTCTTTTTTATCTGCATAAAAATATTAAATTTGTGCTAATTCCTTTATTTTTCCAAAATTATTGACAAAATAACCAAAATGTATTAATATTTATAAAACAGAAAAAACGGCTTGATTATTAACGGTAAAAAGGTATGTTTTTTATTTAAGAATTCTGTTTTACATTTATTATGCTTAATCCTCCAATTTACATATTTTTTCTTTCTTTTTTATTTAGCAAAACAGCCGACCTCAGGGTCGGCTGTTTTGCTTGCTTTATGTCGTATTAGAAAACTTAAACAACTGTCTGCTTTTGTTAATATGGGTGAAATTACAGTAATATATCCGGTTAAGGAAACACTGATTAAATTGTTTGTGCATATTGCGCCGTCAGATTTTTCGTTTGATTGTACAAATAAACCGCAGTAATGCTGGCGCATTACGAGGATTTTTTGGACAAATCGGCGGAAAATATGCAAGCAAGATGTGCAAACAGCTTCTTTGCGTGATTTATTCAGTGGTTCCTTAATTTTCTGTTTTCAGATAACCCCGGTTTATACACTGTTTAGTGTTTTATTCTTTCTATACTTGCTGGGAGTTGTTCCGGTGAACTTTTTGAATACCTTGCAAAAATAACTGTGGTCCGAGTATCCAACCATTGAACTTATTGCCGCAACAGGAGTATCATTGCTTGTAAGCAATTTAAGCGCCTGTTTAATTCTGACCTTATTAAGATATTCATTAAAGCCCTCGGCTGAGTGTGCGCTGAAATACGATGATAAATAATAATAGCTGAAATTAAACTTTTTTGCAATATCATTAAGAGTAAGCGGTTCACTGTAATGCTCTTTAATATAATTTGTGATTTTGTTCATACTGTCACTGCCGGTTTTTATGCTGTAGCTTTGTATAGCGTCATAAAGACTGCGGCATATATCATCAAAATTTTTCAAAAAATCCTCGGCGTATTCGCTGTTTTCAAGCTTTGCAAGAGAAGAAAGCTTGAATTTGATTATATTATCCGTATCCGGATTAAGCTCTTCAAGCGATGTAATCAAGCTGTAAAGCATACTTTCAACAAGCACTTTAAGCTTCGACTCGTCCATTCGATAAATGCTGATTGCCTTTAGCACATAATCGCTCAGCATAGCAAGTGCTTCTTTAAAATTAAGAGTTGCAAGATAAGACGAATATTTTTTGCTGTCAAATCTTTCACTCTGAGTATTATCCGCTATCTTATTTGCAGGAAGGAGAGAAATATTCTTATAATAAAACTTTCGTTCTGTAAGCTTGCAAAAATTGTCGGTGTATACATTTTTAATTTCTTCAATATTATAAAACGGGTCGCTCATTACAAAAAATAATGAGGAGGAAAAGGCGGAGAGCTTTTCTACTGTATTACGAACGGCAACAGATATGGTAGCCTCGTCTGTATGGGAATAGTTTAAAATTACAAGCGCAATGTCATCGTTAATATCCAGCGGATAAGGATGATACACGCCGAGCATTTCAAATACTCCGCTTTGCATAAAGCTGTTAATAACACTGTTGCTTTTACATATTTTTTTGTTTACTCCAAAAAGCCGAAAGCAGGGCAGAGAAAACTGCTTGTCTATCTGCTGTTTTGGCAGGATATCGGTAAGACCCAGTATGTATTGCTTAATAAAATTTTCTATATTAAGCTTAGAGGAGCCTTTTATACTTACGCTTGGTATTCTGTTTACTGCCTTTTGCAAAATTTCCAACAGTTCAATTGGGTCGGACAACGGCTTTAACATATAGTCTACTGCGCTGTTTTGAAATGCACCCTTAACATATTCAAAATCGTTGTATCCCGAAAGTATAATAACCTGAATATATTTATTCATTTTGTGAAGCTCTTTTGTAAGCTCAATTCCGTTCATAACAGGCATTGAAATGTCTGTCAGTACAATGTCGGGCTGTTCATTCTGTGCCAACTCAATTGCTTCTTTGCCGTTTGATGCCTCGCCTATTATTTTATATCCGTATTTTTCCCAGTCCAGAAGCTGCTTTATGCTTTGCCTGATAATATATTCATCGTCAACAATCATTATTTTACAGAATTTTTGCATAAAAACACACCCCTTTACCTTGTTATAATAATTATAGCATAAGTTATATAAAAAATTCAACTTAAAATGCAAAATTTAGTTAAAATAAAACGAAAATTTTATATAAGAAAAAAAGAAACAAAAAAATACAAAAGAAAAGCAAAAAAAAGACAAATTATTATCGCAAAATTTTTAAATAAAGTACCAATTTCTGATTGAACCGGAGAGAAAATTTCGTCCGTCAACAGAGTTTAAGCTTAATTTTGCTTTTTGTATAAAATTTATTTTGTTGTATTGTTATTTTGTATGAATCTGTGTTATAATTCTATCAATAATAAAATAAAGGCGGGTTTTCATAGTGAACGAGGAATACAGAAGACTTAAAAAGTGCAGAAATACCGTAAAAAAGCTTACAGATTTTAAACCGGAGGTGGCGCTTGTTTTAGGCTCGGGGCTTAGTAACCTTGCAAATTGCGCTGACGTTAAAGCAATAGTTGAATATAAGGATATAAAGGATTTTCCCGTAACTACGGTAAGCGGTCACAAGGGCAGATTTGTGTTCGGCTACATTAAAAAGGTTCCTGTTGTTTTAATGCAGGGAAGAGTGCATTACTACGAGGGCTATGCAATGAACGACGTTGTTTTGCCAATTCGCCTGATGGGGCTTTTAGGTGCAAAAAGTCTTGTGCTTACAAATGCGGCAGGCGCTATAAATAAAAATCTGAGAGCAGGAGATTTAATGGTTATAACAGACCAGATTTCCTCGTTTGTTCCGTCACCGCTTATAGGCGAAAACATACCGGAGCTTGGCGTGCGTTTTCCGGATATGAGCGAAATATACAGCAAATATCTTATTGATGTAATTGAAAGAACGGGAGAGAGCCTTTCGATAAAGCTTAAAAAGGGAGTATATGTGCAGGCTTCGGGACCAAACTATGAATCGCCGGCAGAAATAAAAATGTTTTCGTCAATCGGGGCTGACGCAGTGGGTATGTCTACCGCCTGTGAGGCAATAGCCGCAAAGCATATGGGAATGGACGTTTGCGCCGTAAGCTGTATTTCAAATATGGCGGCAGGCAGCAAAAAAATTCCGCTTACTCACAGCGAGGTTAAGCATATAGCAAATATTACTGCGCCTAAATTTACAAAGCTTATAGAAGAGGCTATTCCCGAAATATATATGGCGGCACAGCAGTGAATATGTGCCGCATAATATGTCAAAAAATCCGCAGGCTTGGCTTTAACAGCCGCTTGCGGATTTTTTATATAAGCTTTATTTTTATGTTACATACTTTCCGGCGCCGTAATGTTAAACATTGAAAGCACATTGTATATTACGCTTTTTACAGCAGTACAAAGCGTAAGTCTTGCCTGTGTAAGGCTTTCGTCTTCACCTTTTACTCTGCAGGCATTATAAAACTTGTGAAATAATGATGCCAGCGTCAGTACATAACGTGTAATTTTGGTTGGGTCGTAATCTCTTGCGGCGGCAACTATTTCGTTCGTATATGAGGCAAGATGATGTATAAGCTCAATTTCTTCCGGAGCACTAAGCAGCGAAAGCTCCTCGTCTGTGCATTTTCTCTTGTTTATTCCGTCGGCAGATAAAGCCTTTAATATGCTGCAAATTCTTGCGTGAGCATACTGAACATAATATACCGGGTTCTGAGAATCCTGTGCAACGGCAAGGTCGAGGTCAAAATCAATCGGACTGTTTGCTTCTCTCATATTGAATAAGAACCTTGCAGCGTCAACAGGAACCTCATCCAGCAGATCGGCAAGCTGAATTGCCTTGCCTGTTCTTTTGCTCATTTTTGCAGGCTTACCGTCACGCAGAATTTTCACAAGCTGCATTAAAACAACGTCAAGCCTGTCGCCGTCAAGCCCTACTGCGTCCATTGCGCCCTTCATTCTTGCAACGTGCCCGTGGTGGTCGGCACCCCATACGTCAATGCAAATATCAAACCCTCTTGTAAGGAGCTTGTTGCGGTGATATGCAATGTCGGCGGCAAAATAGGTGGGGTTTCCGTTCTGACGTATCAAAACATCGTCCTTTAGCTCCAGCTTTTCAATTTCTTCTTCTGTTTTGCCCTGCGCCAAAAGCTTTTTTGTCTGCAGCTCCTTGTTTTTATACCACAGTGCACCGTCAAGCTCGTAGGTCATTCCTTTTTCCTTCAATATGTTAACAGTTTCGTCAACTGCGCCGCTTTGATGCAGCTCGCTTTCAAAAAACCATTTATCGTAGTTTATTCTGTATTTTTTCATATCTGCCTGCATTTTTGCAATGTTAAGCGGCAGTGCAAAGTCAACAAGCTCCTTTTTGCGCTCTGCGCTGTCTGCATCTACAAGCTTATCTCCGAATTTGTCGGCATATTCCTTTGCCCGATCCTTTATGTCCTCGCCCTGGTAGCCGTCCTCAGGAAATTCAACAGCGTCCTCGCCTTTGAAAATCTGCAAATATCTTGCCTCTAAAGAAACAGCAAATTTTTCAATTTGGTTTCCTGCGTCATTTACATAAAATTCACGCCATACGTCATAGCCTGCCTTTTCAAGAACAGCTGCAAGACAGTCCCCAAGCGCTCCGCCTCTTGCGTTGCCCATATGCATAGGTCCTGTAGGGTTGGCAGATACAAATTCCACCATAACTTTCTTGCCCTTACCGTAATCGCATTTGCCGTAATCAAGTCCCTTTTCGTCAATATCCTTTAAAATATCACAGTAATATCTGCTTCCTAAATAGAAGTTGATAAACCCCGGTCCGGCAGTTTCAACTCTTTGGGCATAGGTCTGCGATAAATCTATATTTTCGGTTATTGCCTGTGCAATTTTAAAAGGAGGCATACGAAAAGCCTTTGCACATACCATGGCGGCGTTTGTTGCAAGGTCGCCGTTTTTTCTGTCTGCCGGGGTTTCTATTATAAACTCCGGTATATCTGCCTTTGGCAGACTGCCGTTTTCAATGGCTTTATTAATAGCCTTTACAGTTTCAAGCTTAATATCGTTTACAGCCTTTTGTGCAATATAAGACATATCATCATTTCCTTTCGGTATTTATTTTTGCTTCTTCACTTCAATTAAAATGTTATTCACGCTTGCCAAGTCAGAGTTAAAGTCAAGCGAATAATTGACCTCAAGCTCACCGCCGTCATCACAGAGAGTTGAGCGTATGCTGTAGGTGAAAACTCCAATCATAAGGTCGCCCAACGGCGTTCTGTAATGGCATTGATGACGTTTATCCTTTTCAAGCAGCAGACGGGACTCGTACACTCCGGGTCTTATTATAGAAACGCTGTTTTCACAGTCATACTTTACAATGGTAGTAACAGGTTTATCTCCGCTTTCTTCGGGGTATTCCTTATAAACTATATATCTGTGACCGTTTTTAAGCTCGTACCTGCCGGTGGTTATTACCTCTGTAATGTCACTTTCACCGTCAACTGTCTGTTTTCCTGTTATTTTAATTAAATAATCATTTTGCATTAATTTGCTACCTCTGCCTTAGGCTTGTATGTATCAGTATCTGTTAATATCTATTCTCTCCACAGCTTCTGCTATTTCACGCTGTAAAAAAATTCCTGCCAGCTTAGAAAAACCGTCGGGTCGGTCGCTTACATAAAAGCTGCATTTTCCGTTTTCTCCGCTTTTGTTTAAAAGCTGCTCATTTTTCAGCAGCTGTGCCGCATAAAGCGCCGTTTCTCTGCCCGAGTCAATAAGCGTAACGCTTTCGCCCATTACCTTTTTTATTACATTTTTCAAAATTGGGTAGTGAGTACATCCGAGAATAACCGTATCTACGTTTTCTTTTTTAAAGTTTTTAAGGTATCTTTCTGCTATTTCTACAACCACAAAATCATTTTCGGAAACAAATCCGTTTTCAACAAGCGGAACGAAAAGGGGACAATCCTGCACAATAACACGAATATCCGGGTTTATTCTTTCAAGCTCTCTTTTATAGGAGCCGCTTTTTATTGTGGCTGTTGTGCCGATTACACCAATTGTTCCGTTGTGGGTAGCCTTTACTGCAGACATAGCCGTCGGCGTGACAACTCCCGTAAACGGTACGGAAAAGCAATCTCCCAGCTCGCTTGCAACAGAGCTTACCGTACCGCAGGCAGCAATGATGAACTTAACGTTTTTGCTCATTAGGAAGGCGGCGTCCTGTCTTGCATATTTAATTATTGTTTCTCTGCTTCTGTTTCCGTAAGGAACTCTTCCGGTGTCGCCAAAATAAACAATGTTTTCGTCAGGCAAAACGCTGAGCAGCTCCTTAACTGCCGTAAGCCCGCCAAGACCGGAGTCAAATACTCCTATCGGTGCGTCAGTCATCATAAACACTCCCAAGTATTTTATCATTCAAATAAACATAATAGCATAAATTATTCTCATTATCAATTTAAAAAAGAAAAATATGCCGTCTTTTTTACGGCTTTTTTAGAAAAGCAATTAAAAAATCGCAAATAAATATCTCTGCAGTAAAAAAAGTAGTGACAAAGACAGAAAAATGCGTTATACTCATTAAAACGGTTAAATTCAAATTAAGGAATGATTACATTATGATTAATAAGGCGTTTGAGCTTATAACAGGCAAGGTTGAGGCGGCTCTTTCAACACAGGGCTATGAGCGTGTAGGGGTAGCTAACCAGGCGGGAGATGAAATGGTAAGTCTTTTTACCTCTGAGGCAGTCGCATACAGCGTAGTTTATTATAAAAAGAAAAAGCATATGGTTCTTGAAACCTGCGCTATGACAGACGAAGGCCCCGACAATGATTGGAAAACGCTTGCAACGTGGATGTTCGACCCTGATACAGATACAATGAAGGAAGCCGAAAGCATTGCAAACGACTTCGACAGCATTGTTGCGGCGCCAACGAGAATAAGGACAGTAAAAGCTGCAAAAAAGAAGAAAAAGGATGACGAGGGCAACGCAGACCCGCTTTTTTTCTCAAAAAGGCTTGTAAATGTATTTCCGGAGCTTAAAGAGGAAATTAAAAACGAAGAGGACTGCTACTACCCATTTAGAGGGGCAACCTTTACAAGAGCCAGCATAGTCCCAAAGGTAAACGCTCTGCTTGCAAGAGGCAACAAGCAGGAGATAGATAAGCTTTCCTCAATTTTAAGCGCACAGTATGATGCAGGCGATATGGATACTCGCTCTATTATTACCATAATTGTATTGAACAGCATAGATTCACCCGAAAAGGAAGCCGTTTTGTTTGACAAGCTTAGTCCTGCGCTTCAAAAAGCGTGGAAGGCTGCAAAACGCTTCAAGGGCAAAAAGGTAGCGCCTGAAAAGAAAAAGAAGCCGAAGATGACTATGGCGGAGCGTTTAGGCCAGTAAAATTAATTTTAAATTATTTAACTACCGTTTGCGGCAGATTGAAATCCACTTTCTGCCGCAAAATGCCGGTAAAGGTCTGAAATAAAAAATAGAGTAAAAAATAAAAAAAGTCCTTGACTGCTGTAAAAAATTATGATATAGTAATTATACCTCAAAAAAGGGGTTTATTTTTTTGTGCTTTTTTGAGGGAGGCTGAATAAAATCCGCAAATCGGGGGTGCCGTTATAATGAGAGTAAAAATTACATTAGCCTGCACAGAGTGCAAACAACGCAATTACAACACAATGAAGAACAAAAAGAACGATCCTGACAGATTGGAAATGAACAAGTATTGCAGATTCTGCAAAAAGCATACTCTGCATAAGGAAACAAAATAATTTAATACGGAGGACTGAATAATGGCTGACAAGAATCTTGAAAAAAAGACAGCTGAAGGCAAAAAGACTGCAAAAAAAGCAGATAAAAAGCCAAATATCTTTGCCAGAATAGCAAAGTACTTCCGTGAATGTAAGGGTGAGGTAAAAAAGATTACTTGGCCTGCACCGAACACAGTGTTTAAAAGCATGGGTGTTGTTTTAGCGGTTATTGTAGTAATCGGTTTGTTCATTTATGGCTTAGACAGAGGACTTTATGCGCTTCTCGGTCTTATTATGAACGTATCTGGAACCTAAAATTATACCGGAAGGGTGAATAACAGTGCCTGATGAAGAAAAAGCAAAATGGTATGTTGTTCATACCTATTCAGGGTATGAAAACAAGGTAGCTTCTACCTTGGAAACTACTGTAAAGAACAGAAATCTTCAGGATTATATCCAGGAAATCAAGGTTCCCACAGAAACGGTTACCGAGCTTGACGGCGACAAAAACCGTGAGGTTGAGCGCAAGCTTTTTCCGGGATATGTATTTATTAAAATGATTAAAAACGACGAAACATGGTATGTTGTACGCAATATTCGCGGCTGTACCGGTTTTGTCGGAGCTTCGTCCACAGAGCCTGTTCCGTTATCTGACGAAGAGGTTATAAGAATGGGCGTTGAAACAAGAGTAGTAGAGGTTTCCTATAAGGTCGGCGACTCGGTAAGAGTTATTGACGGCCCGCTTGAGGACTTTGTCGGCATTGTAGATGAAATCGATACAGAGAAAAACAGCGTTAAGGTTACCGTATCTATGTTCGGTAGAGAAACGCCTGTTGAGCTTGAGCTTAATCAAGCCGAGCTTATGGAATAATATCTGTTAATAATCCGGTTATCCGGTTATTATTGAGGGATTTTAAATCCCTTGTGGGAGGAACGGCAAAATCCAGCAAACAAACCGTTTCGTCTTTAACCACGAATTATGGAGGTGCAAAAAAATGGCTCAAAAGGTAACAGGCTTTATTAAGCTGCAAATACCTGCCGGTAAGGCTACCCCGGCGCCGCCAGTAGGACCTGCTTTAGGTCAGCACGGCGTCAACATCATGGCGTTCACTAAGGAATTTAATGAGCGCACAAAGAACGACGCGGGACTTATTATCCCGGTTGTTATCACAGTTTATGCAGACCGTTCTTTTACTTTTGTAACAAAGACACCGCCTGCAGCTGTGCTTATTAAAAAGGCATGCGGAATTGAAAAGGGTTCAGGTGTGCCGAACAAGACTAAGGTCTCTAAAATTACCCGTGAGCAGGTCAAAAAGATTGCAGAGCAGAAAATGCCTGACTTAAATGCAGGTAGCTTGGAAACAGCTATGAGTATGATTGCAGGTACTGCGCGCAGTATGGGCATTGAAGTTGTCGATTGATTAAGCCCGGGTGGGAGGAAATAATCCGATTTTACCACTCAACAGGGAGGAAAACCAATGAAACACGGAAAGAAATACGTTGACAGCGCAAAGCTTGTTGACAGAACAAAACTTTATGAATCCGGCGAGGCTTTGGAGCTTTGCGTTAAGACAGCAACGGCTAAATTTGACGAAACAGTTGAAGTTCACGTTAAGTTGGGCGTTGACAGCCGTCACGCTGACCAACAGGTCAGAGGCGCTATTGTACTGCCTCACGGAACAGGTAAAAACGTAAGAATCCTTGCAATTTGTAAGGGTGAAAACGAAAAGCTTGCAAAGGAAGCAGGAGCAGACTTTGTAGGTGCTGAGGATATGACTCAGAAAATTCAGTCAGAAAACTGGATGGACTTTGACGTTCTTATCACAACACCCGATATGATGGGTCTTGTAGGACGTTTAGGTAAAATTCTCGGTCCTAAGGGCTTAATGCCTAACCCGAAGGCCGGTACCGTAACACCGGATATTGCAAGAGCAATCAAGGAAGCTAAGGCAGGTAAGATTGAGTACCGTCTTGATAAGACAAACATCATTCACTGCCCTATCGGTAAGGTTTCTTTCGGTACAGAAAAGCTTCAGGAAAACTTCGATACTCTTTTGGGAGCTATCGTTAAGGCTAAGCCGGCTGCTGCAAAGGGACAGTATATTAAGTCTTGTGCTGTAACATGCACAATGGGTCCCGGAGTTCGCATCAATCCTAACAAGGTTGGCGGACAGTCAGTGGGTTGATTAACCCTTTAATTTCAGTCTTATTCAAGACTGATTCCATAGCATTGTTTAATGCTTCAACAAAAATACTTGACAAAGCTTTAGCTTTGTGATAGTATAATAAAGCTGTTCTTTTCCTAAGACAGCAGGCGCATAATGCGTAAAGGTATATACCTGCCTGCCGAGGTTGGAGCTTAAATTGTAATTAGAGCCGTTTTGTGCTTTACTATGGTTATAGGTCCCCTCTGCAATATGCAGGGGGGTATTTTTATGCATTGCATCTCAATATTACGGAGGTGAAAATATTGCCAAGCGAGAAAATTCTTGAACAAAAAAAGGCTTATGTAGCTGAGCTTACAGACAGACTTCAAAACTCTGTTGCAGGTGTTTTAGTAAATTACAAGGGCATTACTGTTGCAGATGATACAAAGCTTAGAAAAGAGCTCAGAGAAGCCGGTGTTAAGTACACTGTTGTAAAGAACACACTTCTTTCCAGAGCTGCTAAAGAGGCCGGTGTTGACGGACTTGACCCTGTACTGGAGAACACAACAGCTCTTGCAACAAGTGCTGAGGACTATGTAGCAGCTGCAAGAATTCTGTGTCAATATGCAGACAAGAACAAAGATTTTCAGATTAAATGCGGTTATGTAGACGGAGGTCTGCTTAACGTAGATGAGGTTAAGGATTTAGCTAAATTGCCAAGCAAGGAAGTGCTCGTTGCTAAGGCACTCGGCGGTCTTAACGCACCAATCAGCGGCTTTGTTACTGTACTCAACGGCAACATCCGCGGCTTAGCTTGCGTATTAAACGCAATTGCAGAGCAAAAACAGGCTTAATTAAAGCTTAATTAAGTAAAATCAAAAATTATTTTAAAAATTATATGGAGGTTTTTTACCATGTCAGAGAAAGTTGTAAATTTAATTGAAGAAGTTAAGGCTCTTACAGTATTAGAATTAAGCGAATTAGTAAAGGCATTAGAGGAAGAGTTCGGCGTATCTGCTGCTGCTCCGGTTGCTGTAGCTGCTGCTGCTCCTGCTGCAGGTGCTGCTCCTGCTGAAGAAAAGACAGAGTTCGACGTAGTATTAAAGTCTGCCGGCGCTGAGAAGATTAAGGTTATAAAGGTTGTAAGAGAAATCACAGGCTTAGGCTTAAAGGAAGCTAAGGAATTAGTTGACGGCGCTCCTAAGACATTAAAGGAAGCTGTAGCTAAGGATACTGCTGAAGAAATCAAGACAAAGCTTGCTGAGGTTGGCGCAGAAGTAGAAATTAAATAATTTCTTTTCGGTCTTTGAATTTATGCGGAGTATGTTATGTACTCCGCTTTTCTTTTGCAAGTTTTTATTGTATTCGACATATATTCAATGATATAATCCTGAAAGTGCTTTAAAAAGGTGCATATTTTTTAAAATTCCTGTTCACCTTGTAAAATTTGTGTATTATGCCCTAAAGAAGCTTGTAAAGTAAATTCTTTAATTCAGGATTATTTGGTTAAAATTTACAATTACTTTTTCTGTTTTCTATAAAATTGATATAATTTTGGTTAAATTTGCTAAATCATCAGCAAATACTTTTTATTTTAAATTGTAAAAACTATTGAAATTGTACTTAAAAGTTGCTAATATAATATATATAGATTGTGAGATTTTACATTTTACTTTTGTGCAATTTTTTATACTTTTATTTTTGCTTTTTGCCTTATTTCCGTAAAAAGCAGGAGGTTCTAAACAGAAAATGTGAAATAATACTGAAAAATCAATCAGGAGGAATACATATGGCAATTGATAAGAAAAAAGAAGCTGTTGCAGCAGTTGACAATCGCACGCCAATTGAAAAGTTTTGGCAGGGAGACAGCACAAATGCATATGATTTTCTTGGCGCACATAAAACTTACCGTGACGGTTACGACGGTGTAGTTTTCCGTGTGTGGGCGCCAAATGCACTTACTGTGTCTGTTGCCGGTGATTTTAACGACTGGGACAATATGGCAAACTATATGACCAAAATTGATAACTGCGGTATTTGGGAATGTTTTATCCCGAATGTTCAGCAGTATCAGGCGTATAAATATTGTGTAGAAACACCGTGGTTTGAAAAGGTTTACAAAACTGACCCATATGGCTTCCATTGCCAGACAAGACCGGACAACGCAACCCTGTATTATGATTTAAACGGCTTTGAGTGGACAGACGATGAATTTCAAAAATCGCTTGAGGGTGTAAATCACTTTGAAAAGCCGATGAATATTTACGAGGTTCACGCAGGCTCTTGGAAATTAAATGCGGACGGCACAAGGTACAGCTACAGAAAGCTTGCCGATGAGCTTATTCCGTATGTTAAGGAGATGGGCTATACCCATATTGAGTTTATGCCGCTTACAGAGTATCCGTTTGACGGCTCTTGGGGTTATCAGGTAACCGGTTATTATGCTCCTACCTCTCGTTACGGCACACCGCACGATTTTATGTATTTTATTGATAAAGCGCACAATGCCGGCATACAGGTAATTCTCGACTGGGTTCCGGCACACTTCCCGCGTGATGCTCACGGTCTTGCAAAGTTTGACGGAACCTGCTGTTATGAATATGCAGATACCAGAAAAGGCGAGCATAAAGAGTGGGGTACTTTGGTGTTTGACTACGCCAGATATGAAGTAAGAAGCTTTTTGATGTCCAGCGCAATGTTCTGGCTTGAAAAATATCATATAGACGGCATAAGAGTAGACGCCGTAGCGTCTATGCTTTACCTTGATTATAACCGCGACAACGGTCAGTGGGTTGCAAATAAATACGGCGGCAAGGAGCACCTTGAGGCAGTTGAGTTTTTACAGATTTTAAATACAAAAATTGCTGCAAAATATCCTTCAAAATATATGATAGCTGAGGAATCCACATCCTGGCCTATGGTTACACGTCCTGCACAGGACGGAGGCTTGGGCTTTTCATACAAATGGAATATGGGCTGGATGAACGATATGCTTCACTATATGGCTGAGGACCCGTATTTCAGACCGTATCACCATAATAATCTCACCTTCTCGTTCTTCTATGCATTTTCCGAAAACTTCCTGCTTCCTATTTCTCACGATGAGGTTGTATACGGAAAGGGTTCTCTTATAAATAAAATGCCCGGCGGCTATGATATGAAGTTTGACGGAGTAAAGACGTTCCTTGCTTATATGATGATTCATCCCGGTAAAAAGCTTACATTTATGGGCAGTGAAATAGGTCAGTTTGACGAGTGGGATTCAACCTCTCAGATTCAGTGGAATTTGCTTGAATTTGAAAAGCATCAGCAGCTGCATCTCTTTGTAAAAGAGCTAAATAAATTTTATCTTGAAAATCCGCCTATGTATGAGGTTGACTTTACATGGGAAGGCTTCTCTTGGATACATCACGACGACTATCAGCACAGCGTTATTGCATTCCAGAGAATAGATAAGAATAAAAACAGAATTATTGGTGTTTGTAATTTCCAGCCTGTTTACAGAGAAGATTATAAAATAGGCGTGCCGCAAAACGGCTATTATGCTGAGGTGTTCAATACTGACGATGAGCGCTTCGGCGGCAGCGGAATTACAAACGGAGACAATATTAATTCCTCAGGTCCCGAAATGCACGGATGTGACCAGTCAATTTCCTTAAATCTTCCGCCTATGTCAGTTATGTACTTTAAATGCATAAAGAAAAAACCGCCGAGAAAGAAGAAGGCGCCGAAGGACGTAAAAAAGGAAGAAGCGGAGAAGAAGCCGGCTGAAAACGAAAAAACCGAAGATGTAAAAACAGAGGCAGACATAAAGACGGAATCCCAAGATAAAAAGGCAGCAGAAGATAATAATAAGAAAGAAGAATAATTAGCTGTATAGTTAATTAATTTGAATAAATGGAGGTTATGGTAAATGTATCCGAAACAAGAGGTCGTTGCTATGCTTCTGGCAGGCGGTCAGGGCAGCAGACTTGGTGTGCTTACTAAAAAGCTGGCTAAGCCGGCTGTGCCATTCGGCGGTAAGTACAGAATTATAGATTTCCCGCTTTCAAACTGTGTAAATTCAGGTATAGAGGCAGTTGGTGTTTTAACGCAGTATCAGCCGCTTGTGCTCAATGAATACATAGGTAACGGTCAGCCGTGGGACTTAGACGGTATGCTCGACGGTGTGCATTGCTTAAGTCCGTATCAGCAGGTTGACGGAGCCGATTGGTACAAGGGAACGGCAAACGCAATTTATCAGAATATTACATATATAGACAGGTATAACCCGGAATATGTTGTTATACTTTCAGGCGACCATATCTATAAAATGGATTATTCAAAAATGATTGCTTTTCATAAGGAGAATAATGCCGACTGCACAATAGCTGTTATAGATGTTCCGCTGGCAGAGGCTTCACGTTTTGGAATTTTAAATACAAATCCTGACGGCTCTATCTATGAGTTTGACGAGAAGCCGGAAAAGCCGAAAAGCACAAACGCTTCAATGGGTATTTATGTATTCTCGTGGAATAAGCTCAGAAAATATCTTATCTTAGATGAGGAAAATAAAGACTCCAGCAATGACTTCGGCAAGGATGTTCTGCCTGCAATGCTTGAGGCAGGGGAGAGAATGTTTGCGTATTCGTTTGAGGGATACTGGAAAGATGTAGGAACAATCGACAGCCTTTGGGAAGCAAATATGGATTTGCTGGACCCGAAATCTCCGCTTGATTTAAGCGAGGACAGCAACAAGATAT
>JBJEQJ010000011.1:0-3678 GCA_051881695.1 Acutalibacteraceae bacterium
CCGAACAGTTACCCGATTTCGACCTTCTTGTTGGAGGATTTCCCTGTCAGTCCTTCTCAATCGCAGGAGCGAGAAAAGGATTTGATGACACAAGAGGAACGCTATTTTTTGAGATTGCTCGAATTGCTGCCGTTAAAAAACCTAAGTATCTCTTCCTCGAAAATGTTCCCGGTCTGCTTAACCACGACGAAGGCAGGACATTTGAAACAATCCTCCGTACATTGGATGGCTTGGGGTATGATGTATGCTGGCAGGTACTTAACAGCAAAAATTTCGGAGTTCCCCAGTCACGAAATCGAGTGTTCATTATCGGATATCTTAGAGGACAATGTGCCGGAGAAGTACTATCTTTCACGCAAACAAGCGGAAAAACTCTTATACAAAGAAAACCCAACACAAGGTGAGCGAATCTACTCATCGAAAGGGCTCAGCTGTACACTGACAAGCGGTTCGGGAGGATTCGGAGGTCATTCGGGACTTTATCTCATTGAAGATACGGAAAACTTTGGATTGCCGATAAAGTCTAAAACCAAAGACGGTTATCAGATCGCATATCCCGGTGACAGCATTGACACAGCCTTTTCGGGACAGAACTCAAGACGAGGTCGAGTAGGAAGTCAGGTAGCACATACTCTGACAACCTCCGCAACGCAGGCGTATTATTTCATAGACCTGAACCCCGATCCGAAGCTTACAGAAATTGCAAGGTGCATAACTGCAAGACACGATTCGGGAATCAGTAACCGCAAGGCTGAACATTCGGGTGTTTTCGTAGAAAGCACGAATATTACAGATGATGAAAAATTCGCAGTTGCTTTTGTTGAGCCAAACGGCGAAGTTCATATCGGCAGAATCAGAAAGCTCACTCCGAGGGAGTGCTTGAGATTGCAGGGCTTCACGGACGAGCAGTTCAACAAAGCAAAAGCGACTGGACTATCCGACAGCAGGCTCTACAAAATGGCAGGAAACGCTGTGACAGTAAATGTAATCTCTGAAATTGGTCAGATTATTAAAAAAGTAAACGATAAAAATTAAATAACTACAACTAATATCAATCGTTCCAAACGACTGATATTGGTTTTCATATATAAGCCGTTGATTAGATTTTTTTAATTTAATCAACGGCTTTTGTCGTTTCAGGGGCGATTGATATTCCGAAATGGAGTGATGAATATCAAAACCCCTGTAAGTTGGATGGGAAATAAAACTTCCATCCTTCATATTTTGTATGCCCTGTTTCCTCTGAATTACGAAAGATATATTGAACCCTTCGGAGGTTCGGGAGCTGTACTGTTAGGCAAGAAAAAGCCTGATAAGTTCGAAGTTTACAACGATTTCAACCATAATCTTGTAAACCTCTTTCGCTGTATGCGTGACAGACCAATGGCGTTCATAAAAGAACTCGGGTTTTATCCGTTAAATTCAAGGGATGATTTCAATGCCATAAAGTGCTTTTTTAAACAAGAAAAGTTTGACGATAAATACCTTGATGAAGAATTGGAACTGACGAAGATTATACTGTCTGACTTGAAAGCAGAAGAAATCATAGAGCTATATGTCAGAATGAAACAGGACTATGACTTGCGCAGAGCCGTAATGTTTCTAAAGCTCCTGCGATACAGCTATTCAAGCGGTGGAAAATCATTTGCCTGTCAGCCATTTTCAGTAGTGAGCCTTTTTCAACTGATAGAGCAAGTCGGCAAAAGACTTGAAAATGCGGTGATTGAAAATCAGGATTTCGAGGTTTTAATCAAGCATTATGACCGAGATAATGCCTTTTTCTACTGCGATCCGCCGTACTATTCAAGCGAGTATGTTTATCAGTGCGGTTTCACTTGGGATGACCATTTGAGGCTGAAAAACACACTTGCAAATTCAAAAGGCAAATGGCTTGTATCATACAACGATTGTGAAGAAATCCGCAATTTGTATGACGGTTACTCATTCTTTGATTTCACAAGGTTACACAATATGAAACAGCGAATCAACGCAGGCGAGCAATTTCCTGAACTGCTAATCAGCAACTACGATATGTATGAAAGGCAGAGAAACAAACCGTTGCAGTTGAGCCTGCTTGACTTGACAACCGAACAACAAATTGATTTAGAACAAATTTTGAAGGAGTGTATTATTAACAATGGAAAATAAAATATTTGTAAGCATACCGCTTGACGCACTTATTGTATCAGGAATCACATCCGACTGTGCTGTGGAGATTTCAGCTATGGACGGAGCAATTCTGATTGAGAGGTGCGATGATGATTGCGAAGAATGTTGTTGCGACTGTATCTGCGATGAGTGCAGAGCAGAACTTGCAGAAAGCGAGGACGAGTAATGTTTAAAATATACAGAGTCCTCGGTAAAAAAGGAAGAATTACAATCCCCTTTGAAATCCGACAGCGAATCGGATTCAGATACAACGATGTTTTATCATTCACACAGCAGGATGACGGCTCGGTACTTGTCAGGCGAGAAAAAATCTGCGACAACTGTAACGAACTTGCAGAAGAATTCGAGGAAAATTACACCCTTGAAGATTTCCTCGACAGTCTGTCCGAGGAAGAACAGAGAAACGCACTTCTGCATCTTTCTCTTCTGTGGGCTGAAAAGCAGAATGTTAGTTTACCGTTTGCTTCAGCCAAAAAGAAATGATTATCAGTTGGTATTCAAATATCTCTGGACATTTCAAATTCTTTGGATATACTTGTTGCTTGAAAGGACGGCGATAGTATGAAAAAGAAAATCGCAATAATGTTGACATTGATTTTAGCAACAGGAACATTCACAGCTTGTACAACAGGAGAAAAAGTGAATAACAGTTCTTTATCACCCACGGCTTCAACTTCCGTGGGTGTTTCTGTATCTGCGGAAACTTCTGCACCGACAAACACCTTATCAACGGCAGAAAAGGAAACAACGCAAACCACCGAAAAAGCCACAGTTTCAAAAGAAACAGAACCTTCGGGACAGAATACCAAAACCGAAGAAAAAGCCGACAGTGGGCAAAATTCGGCGGTTGTTTCGGCAACGGATCCGATTCAGAAAACACAATCCGAGGTTCAGAACAACAGCAAGAATACAGTGAAAGGTAATCAGCAAAAATCGGAATCGACTGCGAAAAAGGAAACCGAAACTCCTACTCAAAAGCCTGCTGAAAAACCAACGCAGAAACCTACGGTAAAGCCTGTGCAGAAGCCTATAGAAAAGCCAACGCAGAAACCTACACAACCGCCTACCAAAGCAAAAACGGTTGATGTTCAGTCTGCGGTGAGTGCCTGCATAGCCTATGGTCAGCAACTTGGAATGAAATACGATTCCTCACTGAACACAGGCAACGCAAGCTGGTTCTCACCAACAAACGCATCATACTATGACAGCACTTCGGAACTGACGGCTGATTGCTACGGCGATGTTGAGTATGTAGCCTATTACTACCAAAGCAGTGGCATTACTCCTAGTGACTTATCATTCAATGTGATAGCAGAAAACAACAAAATATATATAGTTTACTGCTAAATAAAGTATAGACAGCACTCTTAATCGGGTGCTGTTATTTTTTTGAAAGGAATGATCTTAATGAAAATAAACCAAATAACTCTAACAGATCTCCGCCGAATGAACGGCAAGGAAGGACTCATCTTGCAGGGATGCGGTGGTGAAACACAGGAATGGGTGGAC
>JBJEQJ010000012.1:0-55616 GCA_051881695.1 Acutalibacteraceae bacterium
TTTTCATATCGGGGGCATATGCTTTTATAGCAAGCTCAAAACGAACCTGGTCGTTACCCTTGCCGGTACAGCCGTGGCAGATAGCGTCTGCGCCCTCTTTAAGAGCAATTTCAACTATTCTCTTTGCTATTATCGGTCTTGCAAACGATGTACCAAGCAGATATTTATTCTCGTAAACTGCGCCCGCCTTTAATGTAGGCCATACATATTCCTCAATAAATTCCTTGTTCAAATCTTCAACATATAATTTGGAAGCGCCTGTTTTTATAGCCTTTTCCTCAAGACCGTCAAGCTCTGTGCCCTGTCCTACGTCGCCGCTTACTGCAATAACCTCGCAGTTATCGTAATTTTCCTTAAGCCACGGAATAATAATAGATGTATCCAGTCCGCCGGAATAAGCCAGAACAACCTTTTTTATTTTCTTTTCCATTGTAATTCCCTCCAGAATTAAGCATAAATAATTTTATTTACTGCGTTTTTCGCTGTCTGCATAACATTATACACCAATTATGCAAAAAATCAAGTTTTTTATGCATAATTATTCAATTTCGCTTCATTTTGTAGGCATTAACAAATTACTGTAAAAATTTTTATCTCATTTATACATTTTTCCCTTTAAACAAGGTGTGGTCAAAGGAGATTTTTTATTTGAAACCCTTTTTCAGCGCAACGGCAGCAGTGTAAGCGCAGCTTTAAAAATGAATAATATACATAAAAATTTGTATATTATTCATTTTAGTGATATACTCTTAATGTATTTAACACAAACCGAAAGGAAGAATATTATGAGCAACTTTACGGAAATTGACTGCAAAAGCATAAGCGAAAACCCCTTTAAGCTTATAGGAAAGGACTGGATGCTTGTAACGGCAGGAAGTAAGGAAAAATATAACACAATGACCGCAAGCTGGGGCGGAGTAGGCGTACTGTGGAACAAAAACGTAGCCTACACATTTATAAGACCGCAAAGATATACTCTTGAATTTATGGACGAAAATGAATACTACACGCTCTCTTTCTACAATGAGGATATGAGAAAAGCTCTTACCTTCTGCGGAACTAAGTCCGGCAGAGATTATGACAAAGCAAAGGAAACAGGGCTTACACCTGTGTTTGATGAGGCGGCGCCGTATTTTGAGCAGGCAAAGCTTGTGCTTGTATGCAAAAAGCTTTACAAGCAGGACTTTTCGCCCGAATGCTTTATAGAAAAAGAGCTTGATAATGCAAATTACAAGGATAAGGACTACCACAAAATGTTTATCGGCGAAATTGTAAAGGTGCTTGCAAGGGACTGAAAATAAAGAGGTAAAGCATATGAGTAAAACCGCCTTAATTACGGGAGCCTCCGCAGGCATTGGCGCACAAACTGCGCTTTACTTTGCACAGAAGGGCTATAGCGTTGCAATAAATTACTGCAAAAGCCGGGAAAAGGCAGAAAAACTAAAGCAGGAAATTGAGAAAAACGGCGTTAAAGCAGAAATATACAAGGCAGACGTTAAGCAAAGCGCAGAAGTAAACACCATGGTCGAAAGCGTAATAAATGACTTCAAAACGCTTGACGTGCTTGTAAACAATGCCGGTATTTCCCGGCAGAAGCTTTTTACCGATATTACGGACGATGAGTGGAACGATATGATTTCCACAGATTTAAGCGGCGTATTCTACGCCGCCAGAGCCGCATTGAAGCATATGATTCCGCGCCACAGCGGCAATATAGTAAATATCTCCTCCATCTGGGGTGTTAGCGGCGCAAGCTGCGAGGTGCATTACAGCGCCGCAAAGGGCGGTGTAATAAGCCTTACCAAAGCGCTTGCAAAGGAGGTTGCGCCGAGCAATATCCGTGTAAACTGCGTTGCTCCGGGAGTTATTATGACAGATATGTGCAGATGTCTGGGGGAGGAAACTCTGTCTGCGCTAAAGGAGGAAACTCCGCTTTGCAGGCTGGGTACTCCGCTTGATATTGCAAGAGTGGTTTACTTCCTTGCAAGTGAAGAAGCCGGATTTATAACAGGGCAGACAATAACTGCCGACGGCGGCTTTTTGTAATATTCATCATTATTTTATGATGACATTCATATAAATGAACACCGTAAATTATATAAACAAAAATACATCAGCGGCAGGAGCCTGTCTAAACAGACTCCTGCCGCTGCTTTTGTGCTTAGTATGAAAGCTTATAATTCTTTAAATTATAATTCCGGAATTATCTTTGCAATAAATTTTTGAATTTTCAGTACATCCTGCATATTAACGTCACCGTCGCCTGTTACATCTGCGGCAAGCCTTTGCTCTTCGTTTAACTGACGAATCTGTGCTATATGCGACTGAATACGCAGAACATCCTCCAGCTTAACCTCGCCGTCGCCTGTTACATCGCCCGGTACTACTTTTAGCTTAAGTCCTGCAACAGCATTTTCCAAGGCTTCTATGGCGCTGCCTATTTCTTCTGCGCTTGCGTTTTCGTCTTTATATACACTGTCTGCATTTGTGTATGCATTCTGCAATTCACTTGCCGACTGCTCTGTATATTTTTCAAGTCCTCCGTCTATTATCGCCTTTGCGTCATCTAACGATAATTTCAGCGCAGTTTTGTCTGTTCTGTATTTCAGGTTGGAAATTGCGTCTTCTATCGCCTTTGCGGCGCTGTCAGCTTCCTCCTGCGTTGCAAGCAGCTTTTCATATACTGCGCTTCCGCTTTCGTATGCGCTTTGCAGCTCCTTTGCCGACTGCTCTGTATATTTTTCAAGTCCTCCGTCTATTACAGCCTTTGCGCTGTCGAGCATTTCTTTTAGCGTGGTCTTGTTTGTGTTGTATTCAAGCTTTGCAATTGCATCTTCTATCGCCGTTGCGGCGCTGTCAGCTTCCTCCTGCGTTGCAAGCAGCTTTTCATATACTGCGCTTCCGCTTTCGTATGCGCTTTGCAGCTCCTTTGCCGACTGCTCTGTATATTTTTCAAGTCCTCCGTCTATTACAGCCTTTGCGCTGTCGAGCATTTCTTTTAGCGTGGTCTTGTTTGTGTTGTATTCAAGCTTTGCAATTGCATCTTCTATCGCCGTTGCGGCTCTGTCAGCTTCCTCCTGCGTTGCAAGCAGCTTTTCATATACTGCGCTTCCGCTTTCGTATGCGCTTTGCAGCTCCTTTGCCGACTGCTCTGTATATTTTTCAAGTCCTCCGTCTATTACAGCCTTTGCGCTGTCAAGCATCTCTTTAAGCGTGGTCTTGTTTGTGTTGTATTCAAGCTTTGCAATTGCAGCTTCTATCGCCGTTGCGGCTCTGTCAGCTTCCTCCTGCGTTGCAAGCAGCTTTTCATATACTGCGCTTCCGCTTTCGTATGCGCTTTGCAGCTCCTTTGCCGACTGCTCTGTATATTTTTCAAGTCCTCCGTCTATTACAGCCTTTGCGCTGTCAAGCATTTCTTTAAGCGTGGTCTTGTTTGTGTTGTATTCAAGCTTTGCAATTGCGTCTTCTATCGCCTTTGCGGCGCTGTCAATTTCTCCCTGCGTTGCTATCGGGTTTTCAAATACTCTTTTGCCGTTGTTATATGCCTTTTGTAAGGCTTCTGCTGTTTTATCGGTATATATTGATATATCTCCCGATAAAATCTTCTCTGCCTGTGTAAGCGCCGCCTCAAGAGCTGTTTTTGTTATGCCGTCAAGAGATACAAAGGTCACGTTGCTTTTGCCCTCGGCAAAGCTTTCTGCGGCAGTACCGCTAAATCCGTAAACGGTTAAGCTTTCGTAGTCGGTTATGGCATTATCGGATATTGTCTTGACATTTGAAGGAATATATATATTGGCAAGCGCAGGATTATTGGCAAAGCATTCGTTTGAAAGCTCGCTTATCCCCTCGCCTAAAATAACCGTTTCAAGGTTTGCACAGCTTCTGAATGAGCCTATACCTATCTTAGTAACAGAAGCGGGTAAGGTAACGCTTTGAAGAGCAGACTTAGAAAAGGCAATATCGCCTATCTCGGTAACTGTTTCAGGTATTGTAACAGACTTTGAGCTAACCTCATAAAATGCTTCGCCGTTTATCTTAATTACAACTGCGTCCCCCAGTTTTTTGGGTATTACAATATTCTCCGGTGCCTGCGCAAGAGTTATGGAAAGACCTTCTACTCTGCACGTTTCATACTCCGGGTCAAGGTAAGTATAGCGAAAGCCCGCCTTTTTATCGTCCCATGTGCCGTATGTTTTCTCCTCTGCCGCACTGACAGACGGTAAAGCCGTCACCGCCGCAAGGCTCATAAGCAAGCACAGTAAAATTGCCGTTGTTTTTTTTATCACCTGCATATTAATGCTCCCTTCAGGCTAAGTTATGCGTTTGTTTTTATATTTACAGAATAACATTAATAAGCAGTTTTTTCAAGGGAAACACAAAATTTGTAATACTAAATATATCCTCAACTGCTTTTCTGCCCTGAAGAATACAAATTATCGTCAGAACTCCTTAAAAAAAACAGAACGGTATATACCCATACCGCCCCTTGTAATTATATTATCCTGATTTTTCCCGATTATCTTTTCTTTACTATCAACAGTATTATTGCAATAACTGCCGCCGCTAAGGTAACAGCCCCCACTGCAATTAAGGCTATGCTGAAATAGCTTTCAGGTGCGCCTGTCAAAAATACTTCAGTCGGGCCGTCGGCTCCGCCGATTATTCCAACCGCTGCATTTTCTGTTTTATTCATTATAAAAAAGCCGCAAATAAGTATAATAAGCCCGGCAGCTGCTGTTATTCCGGCAATCACTTTTTTCATTTCATTCATCTCCCCTCTTAAAAACAATGCACTATCACTTTCTTTTTGCAAGCAGCACCGTCACAACCGCAACAACTGCCACGCCTGCAACAACTACCGCAATTCCTATTCCCAGCATTAAGCTTATTCCTACTGTTGCCATTTGTTTTCCCTCCCGTTAAGCATACGCTTTTATTTGCCTGTCACGTCTGCACAGATAATTACTGCACAGACGTGACTGCTTTACGCTGTATCCCTTTTTTCTATACCTTTTCCATATATAACTGTCAGCTTTTCGTTATAACGGTAAATATCAACCCACAGCGCCGACTGTTACATTTTGGTTTGTCACCTCACTGCCGACAACGGTCTGCACCTCGTCCTCGCTCTTGTCGGCTTCGTCCGCTGTGCTGTCGGTATTTTTCGTCATTACCTCTTTAAGTGCCTTCCATGTGTTCTTGTATTCGGGGGTGACTATATGCTCCTCATAGACCTCTTCTCCGTATGGATCACCATACTTTGAGCAGTAAACCGAAATGCCTACAAACTCAAACTTTTCTTTTTCCCCTGTTTCTTCGTTATTCCATTCGTTGAACTTTTGTTGTTTTTCAACTGCATTTTCAATGTAATGCTCATCCTCCAGAATATCCCTCTTAAGCGCATTTACTATTTTTTCTGCGTCTTTTGAATATAGTGCCCAATCTACATTTGCAGCGTAGTCTATTGCCCACTGCGGCGTGCATTGGTAAAAGGACACCGAGGTTACTCTGTACTTAAATAAACTCAATACATCCTTTTTATAGCCTTCTTCACACAGAAGCTTATCAATAGCCGTTACAATTTCGTCGCATATTTTACCGTTTCCGTCTGTAATATTCATTAAGCTGTAGGTGCGGTTCATTGTTGAGCCGTTTTTAAGCTTATATTCTATTGATATGGTTTTTAAAGGCATATATTCATTGTAATATAATCCTCCGTCACTTACAGAAAGCGAATACGGGTACGGGTTGCACTCTCTTAAATTATCTGCAATCGCCTTGTGTATGTCAAGCACCTTGTCTATGTCTTTAACATCATTAAAGCCTGCAAGCCTTTCCTTGTCGCTTGGGGAGTTAAAATCTGTGCTGTTGCCGTTTATGCTGACGCTTGCGCTTTCAACCTCGGACTTATCCGGCACCTGAACATCTGCCCCGAACAAGCCTGTTGACAGGATTATATAGCCTGCAGCAATTACCAATACAGTTATACCGTACGGAATCAGGCTTTTTAAAAAGCCTCTTGTTCCTCTGTTATAAATAAGGGTAAGCACAAGGTGTGCAATAAAGCTGCCTATAACAAGCCCTATCATAAACCACACTAACGTAATCATTGGCGAGCCCAGCGACATCATTTTAGATTCGGCGGTAAAGCCGCTTTGAATTGATGAGAAAATAACGGCAAAAAGCAAGCCGCAGGCGGTAGTGGCAACTACTCTTATTATTACGGGAATCGCTTTTAGCGCAAAACCGTTTTGTGCGGTTTCTGCCTTTCTCCTTTTAGAAAGCAGATAACAGCCGATAAACAAAGCCGCACCGAAAACAAGCCACCATATAAGCTGTTCGGGATTGTCAAATATCGAAAGCCTTGCAACCTTGTCGGCGTGATTTATGCCATTCTCGTCAGCATAGAACAAGGTAGACCATGACTCCCCTGCACACAGGTTGTATATATTGATGTATGCGTTTGTAATTCCCGAAACAAACGGCGAAAGCGCAGTATATACAACAGAGCTTGGCGATAATGCCGTTTGAACGCCGGGTATAATATAGCCGCTGAAGAACTGAATAATACCTATTACTCCGGGGTACATTCCGCAAAGAGCAAGCACAGACACCACCGTGTCTGCCGTTGTGCCGCAGCTTAATGCGACAAATGCCGTAAAGGTGTAGGATACTATAACGGATAATAATATGTTTATAGCGTGGTTAACAGTCCACCACACAGCAACATTGCTGTAGGACAAAAGCACAGTGCTTATTACCGTTACAAGAATAAGCGGAACTGCAAGCATTGTAAGTCCTGCGGCGTAGCGTGCAAAGAAGAGCGTTCTTCTTGTAACAGGCAGCGCGCCGAAAACATCTACCGAGCGCTTTCTGTGCATATAGCTGAACATAAATACGCCGATAATAAGCGTAAACAGCATTGCAATAAACCCTACAACAGCAACAAATACCAAAGACAGAACACAGGCTGAGGAGGTTCCGCCGTCGCCTGAGTTTTTAAGCATATCTGTCGGGTAAACCGCAATGGAATTGAACAGTGTTAAAAACACCGGGTAGGTAAGCAGTAAAATTGCCGTATATACAATAAATGTGGCAAGATTTTTTCTTAATGACCATTTGTAAATGCTGAAAAAACGGCTTTTCCTGTTATCAGACAATGTGGTTGATATCATAACCCGCCACCTCCATTTCATTAATAAATACTTCCTCCAGCGTAAGCGGCAGTGCCTCAACAAACACCGGGTTAAGCTGCTTTAGGCTGTTCATTATTTCTTCCTTGTCGCCCTTTATTACCATATTGTAGAGCAGACCCCTGTTATTAATGCTGACAATGTCAAGTCCGTCAAGCACGCCCGGCTCAAGCGACTTATTAAACGCCGCCTGCACCTTATGAATACCCAGCTTCATATCGTCAAGCTCTTTCTCAAGCAGAATTCCGCCCTCGTGCAAAAGTCCGACATGGTCGCACAAATCCTCAAGCTCTCTTAAATTGTGCGAAGCGATTATTACAGTAGCCTCGCTTGCCGAAACATCGTAAATTAAAAGCTTCTTTAAAAGCTGGCGCACAACAGGGTCAAGTCCGTCAAAAATCTCGTCAAGAAGTATATACTGAGGACTGCACGAAAGCGCCAATATAAGCGCCGCCTGTCTTTGCATACCCTTAGACATATTTATAATTCTTGCCTTTTTGTTTATAGGGAACATTCCGCAAAGCCTGTTGTAGCGCTCCTCGCTCCATCTGTCGTAAATATTCCTGTAAAGTCTTGCCGTGTTCTCCACCGTAGAATCGTTAAAAAAGTACGGATAGTCGGAAACATAAAATATTTTCTGCTTAACCTGCGGATTTTCAAAAACCGGCTGACCGTCATACTTAACTGTTCCGCCCTCTGTGTCGAAAACTCCTGCAAGCACGCGAAGCAGCGTAGACTTACCCGAACCGTTTGAGCCGACAAGCCCAAACACAGAGCCTTTGTTTATGTTACAGCTAAGGTTATTAAGCGCCGTCTTTTTCCCGAATTTTTTTGTAACATTAGAAATTGTTATCATTGTTCATCCCCCCAAATCAAAATACATCTTCCACAATTTTTTCAATTTCCTTTTTTAAAGCGCCAAGCTCCTTTGCTTTTTTAACAGAAAGCCTTACCTCTTCAAGCGCTATTGTCCTTCGGCGGCTTACAGCGTCCTCCTCGCCGGATATAAACGAGCCTCTGCCAACTGCGGAGTAAACTACCTTATCTCGCTCCAAAAGCTGATACGCCTTTGAAACAGTGTTCGGATTAACCCCAAGCTGCGCCGCCAATGCTCTTACGGGAGGCAGCTTATCCTGTGGCTTTAACACACCGAGCGAAATAAGCTTCAGCACATTGTTGTAAAGCTGTTCATAAATAGGCTCTCGGCTTTGCAGATTAATACTGAACATACCGCATTCTCCTTCCAAATTTATTGTATTCATTGAAATAATTGTATTAATTCAACTAGTACAATCAAACTATAACACATACAAATTGAAATTACAAGTATTTTTTAAAAATTTTTCTAAGGAAACACTGATTTTTTTAATTTAAACCTTTAACCAAGAATACAACATACACAACAACGGAAGTTTGTGGATAATTTCCTGCAAAGGTCACTATGAAGATTAATATCATATCAATATTTTGCGCCGCATATAATTATCCGTGATAAATAAGCGGCGGGATGTGGCGGTATGAAAAGAATAATCTGTGTTGTTGTTGCGCTTTCGCTCTTTATATGCGGTTTCTGCGTGCTTGTGGGCGCAGGCGAAAAAAAGAGGGATTTTATTAAATATGTGGAGTTCAACGTCTGCTATGACGCACTGGAAACGGCAATGCAGGCAGACATTGACTCTCAGTGCGAAAAAATAAAAATAAACTGGATAGACGCTCTTGCATATCTCGGAGCAAAATACGGCGGAAACTTTAAGCAGTATAAGGCAAAGGATTTGCAGGAGGTTCTTGAAAAGCTTAAAAGCGGAGAAAAAATTGATGACATCGCTGGCGGTATGACGTACTTTAACTATTATAAAGAGGCATACACAGCAGTGCTTGGCGGCTTTTTGGGTAATTATACGGAGAAAAACGAAAACGGTAAGGAGGAGGAAAAGTACGGAATGACCGTTTTTTCTCCTATAGCAAAAACCTTTCCTTACTCGCATTTTGACGACTTCGGCGCAAGCCGTGACTACGGCTACAAACGGCGGCATCTGGGGCACGACCTTATGGCGGCAACCGGCACGCCCGTTATAGCTGTGGAAAGCGGTATAGTTGAAATTATGGGCTGGAATATGTACGGCGGCTGGCGCATAGGCATAAGAAGCTTTGACGGCAAGCGGTATTATTACTACGCTCATCTGCGGCAGAACAGACCCTTCCACCCTGACATTAAGCAGGGCGCCGCTGTGCAGGCAGGCGATGTAATCGGCTATGTCGGCAGAACAGGCTACAGTCAGACGGAAAACACAAACGGAATAGAAACGAGCCATCTGCACTTTGGAATACAGCTTATTTTTGACGAAAGCCAGAAGGAGAGCGATAACGAAATTTGGATAGACCTTTACGCCATAACAAAGCTTCTGGAAAAGCATAAAAGCAACACCTACAGAGTATCTGAAACAAAGGAGTTTTACGCAGACAATAATTTTTCTCTTAAAGTAAAAACCAATTCTCAATAATAGTCTTGATAAAAAAATAACAGCATTGTAATTTATATATATTTGGGTTTTTTGTTGACTTTATCAGCCGTAAAAGGTAAAATTAAGGCTGTATTGTTTTTACAATGAAAACATAAGTAAAATTTCGGAGGAATTTGTATGAAAAAAATTATTGCATTTATTATTTCTGCCATTTGCATCTTATCATTTGCAGGCTGCTCAGGTAATACACAGCCAAAAGACGTTGACCTTAATACAGTATTAACCGATATTAACACTGCTTGTGAAATTACAGACGCCGAAAAGCTCAGCGACGTAAAGGATTTGTCGGATTACTATCTTATTGACGCAAAGCTTGTAAGCAGCTTTGCAGGAGAGATAAACACAGGCTCTCTTACAGAAATTGTCCTTGTAAAGGCAGCAGACGAACAAAGCGCCAAAACAGTTGCAGAAAAGCTTCAAGCAAGGCTTCAGTCAAAGGGCAGCGAAGCCGCAAGCTACAGCCCGGAAAACTACGAAATAATTAAAAGCTGTAAGGTAACAACAGACGGCGTTTACGTTAGTATGATAGTAACAGAAAAAGCAGACAAGGCTCTTGAAATCTACAATGCCGCAATAAAATAATAATATTTTAATAAAAAATTCAGATAAAGACGGACTTTGGTCCGTCTTTATCTGTCGGTTCTGCTTACGGCAAAGCAGAAATATACTCCACACAAAAAAGGAGAACAATAAATGGTATTTTCAAGCCTGTTGTTTTTATTCTTATATTTACCTGCGGTACTGCTTGTATATTACATAACTCCCCGCAAATTCAGAAATATAGTGCTGTTCGTCGTAAACCTCATCTTCTACGGTTGGGGCGAGCCTGTGTTTGTATTGCTTATGCTTTTTTCTACCGTTGTCGATTATGTCCACGGATATTTTATCGGCAAATACCGCGAGAGCAACAAAAGGCGCGCAAAAATTCTGGTGGCTTCCTCTGTTGTTATCAATTTAAGTCTTTTAGGCTTCTTCAAATACGCAGGCTTCATTACAGATACACTAAGCGTACTGCCCTTTATCAATATTGAGCCTCTTACTATACCGCTTCCAATCGGCATATCCTTTTACACGTTCCAGACAATGTCATATTCAATTGACGTTTACAGGGGCGACGCACCGGTACAGAAGAACATTATTTCCTTCGGTACCTACGTTGCGCTTTTTCCTCAGCTTATTGCAGGACCTATCGTGCGCTATAAGGATGTTGCATATCAGCTTAACCACAGGCACGAAACGCTGAACGACTTTACAAACGGCGTAAAGCTGTTTTTAGTGGGTCTTTCAAAAAAAGTTCTTATTGCAAATCAAATGGGTCTTTTATGGGACAAGCTGAGAGAGCTTGACGGCGGAGCAGGAGTTCTCGGAAGCTGGATAGGCATTATTGCCTATTCCTTTCAGATTTACTTTGATTTCAGCGGCTATTCCGATATGGCAAGGGGACTGGGCAATATGTTCGGCTTTGAGTTCCTTAAAAACTTTGATTATCCGTACATTTCAAAAACTATTACGGAGTTCTGGCGCAGGTGGCATATATCGCTTGGAACATGGTTCAGAGAATATGTATACATACCGCTTGGCGGCAACAGAAAGGGCAAGGGCAGAATGGTAATAAACCTGCTTATCGTTTGGTTTTTGACCGGACTGTGGCACGGGGCAAGCGTAAACTTCATCTTATGGGGACTTTACTTCGGTGTTATTTTAATTATAGAAAAGCTGTTCTTAATGAAATATCTCGAAAAGCTTCCCTCTGCGCTTTCGCACCTTTACTCGCTGTTCTTAATTGTAATCGGCTGGGTAATTTTCTACTTTGAGGATTTCTCACAAATGAGCGTATTTTTCGGCTCTTTGTTTAACCCGGCAGGCGGCTTAATCGCACAGGACGCACTTGTTATTCTGCTTTCTTATCTTCCGCTTATTATTGCGGCAGTTGTTGCAAGCACACCGCTTGCGTACAAAATATACGATAAAATCAAATATAAAAACTGGAGCTGGATTCCCGAAACAACGCTGTGCGCCGTCTCGCTTTTTATCTGCACGGCAACTCTTGTAAGTCAAAGCTACAATCCGTTTATTTACTTCAGATTTTAAATTTATCCTCCGCATTTCTTAAACTGCCACTATCCCCAAGCCTTGCTACCGACAGGAGCTTTCTTGGAACAAAGCCTTTGCTGTACTGCCCCTGCGGCGCACAGCATCTCTGTAAAATTAAAAATCCACCAACAAAAAAAACAACCACAGGTGAACGCTTATGCAACTAAAAAACATAAAAAAATATCTCCCTGCTATTGTATTTACAGTCTTTATTTTTGTAATCGGGCTCTATTTTTGCTTTGCACCGAAAAAAGACTACTCCTCAAACGAAAAGCGTTATCTTGAGCAGTTTCCGAAGCTTTCGTGGGATACGCTTTTAAGCGGCGAGTTCGGCGAAAGCTTTGAAACATATCTGTCCGACCATACGGCAGGCAGAGATTTCTTTGTCGGACTAAACTCATATTACGACCTTATCACCGGAAGGAACGGCTCAGCCGGAGTATACAGCGGCAGTGATAATTACCTTATCAACGACCCGCCTGAGCGCGAAAATTATCTTGAAAGCAATATAAAAAAGCTTGCAGACTTTGCAAAAAATACACAGCTCAGCGCAAAGCTTCTTGTTGTTCCAAGCACAGGCTATATTATGGACAGCAAGCTTCCGATAAACCACCTTGCATATAAGGACGACGAATATTTTGAACTGATTGAGCAAAATAAAGGCGGTCTGGATTTTATCAACATAAAGGATTTATTCAGGGAAAAATCCGATAATACTAAGCTTTACTACAAAACCGACCACCACTGGACGGCAAGGGGCGCCTATATTGCATATGAGCAATACTGTCTTGCCGCCGGCATTACCGCAACCCCGGAAAGCGACTTTAACATAGAGTCTTACGGCGGCTTTCACGGTACAACCTACTCAACAAGCGCTTTGTGGCTGACTCCGAGTGAGGATATTGAGCTGTGGAAAAACAAAAACCACAAAAGCAACATAAGCGTTAAAATTGAGGACGGAGAAAAAGTAAAGGAAAACGACAGCCTGTTCTTTTTAAGTCATCTTGAACAGGACGATAAATATCCCGTTTATCTTGACGGCAACCATGCCCTTGTTACAATAAAGAACGAAAACTCAAATGGCGGAAAGCTTCTTATTATAAAGGACTCCTTTGCACACTGCTTAACACCGTTTTTGGCTGATAATTACAGCGAAATAATTATGGTGGATATGCGTTACTATAAGCAACCGGTAAGCGAGCTTGTAAAATCAAACAACATAAGCGATGCCCTGATTTTATACGGTCTTGACAATTTAAGCACAGACAGCGACATACGCTGGCTGAAGTAATAGCAAAAATCGGCTGCGGCAGAAAATGCCGCAGCCGTTCTTTATTTTCCCGATTTGCTCAGGCAGTATGTACAAGCTCCACGCGGCGCTTGTCAGTTTTTATAATTCCGTCGTTCTTCATATTTTTAAGCTCTCTCATCATAGCGCTTCTGTCAACGCACAGATAATCTGCCAGCGTAGAGTAAGAAAAAGGCAGCTCAAAGCTTTCAGAGCCGCTGTGCGACGCACAGAGAACAAAGTAAGACATAAGCTTTTCTTTAATTGTACGCCGGCTTAAAACCTCTATTCGCTCACCTAAGCTCGAAGCTCTTGTTGCTATAAGCGACAGCATATTCTGCACAAGCAGGCTGTGGTGCTCACAGGCATTTGCACACCTTTTTGTTATATGGCAGTAGTCAATAAACATAATTTCACATTCTTTTTCACACACAACCGTAATTTCGTCCAAAAGCATACTGCTGTTGTAAAAAATACTTCCGAAAATTTCGTTGCTGCAAATATTTTCAAGCACAGTTCTTACACCGTTAATATCTGTACGCACTATGCTTACCATACCGTTTTTTACTATTCCGACAAAATTGCTGTCATCATTAAAGCTGCATATTTCCTCTCCGCTTTTGTAGGATTTTATCACCGGAGAAAAACATTCCAGCAGCTTGTCGTAATCCTCGTCCTTAATACCGCTGAAAATACTGCTTTCTATAAAGTCCATACAACCACCCCAGTATATGAAGTTTTGCGTATCCGTAATTTTCACAAAAATATTTTACAGCAACATCATACCACCGATTTGTTGCATTTGCAACCGTTATATACGTTTACTGAAATTGCGTTCCGCTTTACGCCTTTCTTGCCTTATTCTGCTCACTTTTTTGCCTTTTACGGGCGTCATTCCTAAACAGCTCTTACAGCTCCTTTAAAAACAGCTCAAAGCATATTCCGTCCTGCTGAGGAACATTCATCTCGTCTGAAAGCTTAGTCGCCTTTGCAATAAACCTGCCTGCTCTCAGTACAGATTCTTTAAAATCAACGCCGTTTACACAGTCGGCGGCTATAACAGACGAAAAAACGTCGCCTGTTCCGGCACGTTCACTGCCTACCCTCAGGCCGCCCACGGTGCATATGCTTATTTCGTTTTCGTCCTTTTCATACAAAAAATTTGCAATCTCGTCTTTATACGCAACACCTGTTATTACAACCTTCTTCACGTTCCCTACACACAGCTTCTGCGCCATTTGCGTAAGGCTTTCCCTGTTGTATTCACCGGGCACATACCTGCTGTCTGTTAAAAAGCACGCCTCGGTAAGGTTGGGCGTAATTATATCTGCACTTTTGCAAAGCTGACCCATAGCGGCGCATATTTTCTTTGTATATGTTGAGTACAGCTTGCCGTCGTCACCCATAACGGGGTCTGTAATTATTTTTGTGTTTTCGGTTTTAAATTCGCTTATAAATTTTTTTACTATTTCAATCTGCCTTGCAGAGCCTAAAAATCCGGTATAAATTCCGTCAAATTCAAGCCCCAGCTTCTTCCACTTGGAAAAATACATCTCCATTTTATCTGTGTAATCGTCAAAAAAGTAATCCTCGTATCCGGTGTGATTTGAAAAAATTGCAGTAGGCAGTACACAGCACTGTATTCCTACAGCAGATATTATAGGAAGCGACACCGTTACGGAACATCTGCCAAAGCCGGAAAAGTCGTTTATTACTGCTATTCTTTTCTGACGTTTAATCTCCATTTTAATCCCTTATTTCCTCTTCGTCTTTTTATTTCTTGTTATTCCTAAGTTTAAGTATATCACAACAGGTTAAAAAAGCAAAGCAAGCCTGTCATAAAACGGTTGAACAGCTCCTAGCTTTAATTTATTGTCACTTTTTGACATAGTTTTATATTAAAAAGAAGATTTAAGGGCATTTTGTATTGTAATTCTCTCTTTTTTTTGCTATAATATTAAATGATTTTTTATGTTTTTTGTATAATGGGAACTTGTTAAAATTTATTATTTACACCTGTTCCTCAAGAAAGGATGTATTTTAATGGCAGTATATAAAGCACCCGAGGAAGAAAAGCTGAAAAATCCGGGCAAAGGAAGCCATTACCGCAACCCGTCGCACAAGCATACGCCGTCACAGCGTAAGGAATACTTTAAACAAAAGGAAGAACGCCTGAGAAAAAAAAGAAGAAAAGTATTGCTTGTATTTCTGGTAATTATAATTGCAATAGCAGTAATAATCGGCGTTTTTGCTTTAAGCCAAAATATAAAGCCGCCTGTAAACAATACACCCACACAGCCTGCAACCTCACCGCAGATAAAAGAGCCTACTCAGCCGCCGTATACCCCGGTGCAGGTTACTTTTCCAAAGCTTGAGGATAACGGAGAAGATATTACAGAGGACGGCGGAATTTACATCTGGAACAAAAAAGGCTTTGACAGCTTTAAGGGTACGGAAAATTCTGCGCTTGCATACTCCAAAGCTGTTTCATCATTCAAGGACGCCTTGGGCAGGAATATTAAGGTATATAATATGGTAGTACCTAATCACACAGAATTCGGACTGCCCTCAAGACTCATTACAGAGATAGGCTCAAATGCGCAAAGAGATAATACAACTGTAATTTACAGCAATTATTCCTCTGACGTAACACCTGTTGACGTTTACAACGCAATCGGACAAAAGCGCAACGACTATATGTATTACAATACAGACTCACGCTGGACAACGCTGGGCGCTTACTACGCCTACAGAACATTTGCAGAAGCTGCCGGCTTTACTCCGACGGAGCTTAACACAATGAAAAAAAGCACCTTAAACGACTTTTTCGGCTCCTACGCCACATCAACGTGGAACGAACAGCTGCTTGAAAACGCCGACTATATAGACTGTTACACCCCGTCGGCAAAGATAAAATGCACAGTATTCAAGGCTGATGAAAACGGTAAAATGTCTGAAAAGGGCGAGGTTGTTCCTATGTATAAGGAAATTAAAGCTGACGACTCAGACTATTACAGCGTTCTTCTTCACGGCGACAACCCAAAAACAATACTTGACAACGAGGACATAAAAACAGGAAACAAGCTTTTGCTTGTAAAGGACTCCTACGGCAACGCCATTGCACCGTATTTAATTAATAATTATGATGAGGTGCATATTATTGACTTCCGTTATTATACCGGCAATATTCCGAAATACTGCGCCGAAAACGGAATTAAAAATGTACTTTTCTTAAACGGCATAATGTCTGCCAATACGGCAGTTCATCTTGAAAGCCTGCAAAAGCTGTTCGGCTGATTGCTTTTTTAAAAAGATTATACGGTTATCCATTTTAATAAGCTGAATTGCTGTTTGCATTAAAATAGAATTATGACAGGTCTTAAAGCCACCTTGTCCTAAGGAGGTAAGACTGCAAAGCTGTAAGGGGGATTCACCAATTTACCGTGAAATCCAAATTTACAGCAGATTTAAACGGATAATCCAATAAAATTACAAAGGAGGGAGCAGCAAAAATGATAGGCACAGGCGTTTACGTTACCGTTTACGGCACACTTAGCGAAAACGGCGTGTATACAGGCTATGCCGAGTTAAACACGCTTAAAAACAAAACGGTATATATAATAACAAACCGCACTCATCTGCCCGAAACGCTGTACGGTACGGTAATTGCCACAACAGGCAGTCCTGCCGACGGCGGCAAGCTTATAGTTGCTCCCAGAGGCGAGGTTTTTTACGAGCCGCAGATAAAGGAAAGGCTTAAAAAGGTTAAAAGCCTTAACACCGACAAGCTGCTGTGTCTATATGAAAAATCGTGCGGAGCAGTTGTCTTTCACCGGTCAAAATTCGGTATTAAGGTTTTGCTTCTTAAAAATCACAACGGCAAATACTGGAGCTTTCCCAAAGGACATATTGAAAGGAAAGAAACAGAAAAGCAGACTGCGCTGCGGGAAATTAAAGAGGAAACGGGGCTTGACGTTAAAATATATGACGATTACCGCCAGATAAGCGATTATTCGCCGTTTGGAAAGGTGAGGAAAAGAGTGGTTTTCTTTTTGGCAGAGGCTAAAAGCGACAATGTAATAATGCAGGAGGACGAAATTGACAGCTTTATATGGGTAAGCTTTCCGCAGGCTGAAAAAATGTGCACCTATGAAAACGATATAAGAATTTTAAAAAACGCAGAGGAATATATTAAGAATAATTTGTCAGAATAATTTACGGCAGGGACGCACTCCCTGCCTATAATTACATATAAATATCAATAAACCGAGTTGAAGCCTATGAATAAAAAAATGCTTTTCATATTTAATCCGTTTTCGGGAAAGGCACAGATAAAATATCATCTTATGGCAATTTCCGATATATTTACAAAGGGCGGTTATGACGTTACCGTACACCCCACGCAGGAACAGGGGGACGCTTACCGCACTGTAAAGCAATGCGCCGAAAGCTTTGATATTGTTTCTGTATGCGGAGGCGACGGCACACTTAACGAATGTGTAAATGGACTGCTCGCTTTGCCGCCGGAAAAAAGACCTCCGCTGGGGTATATACCGGCAGGCAGCACAAACGACTACGCCGCTACGCTTTGCATACCGAAAAATATGGAAAAAGCCGCACAGCAAATAATAACCGGTACTCCTCACCTGTGCGACGCCGGACGCTTTAACGACAATAATTTTGTATATGTAGCCGCCTTCGGAGCATTTACAGATGTTTCCTTTGCAACGCCGCAAAAGGTAAAAAACATTATGGGTCACACCGCATATGTGCTGGAGGGCATAAAAAAGCTTGGAACAATAAAACCGATTAAGCTAAAAATAGAATACGACAGCGGCATCGCCATAGAGGGCGAATATATACTTGGCTTTGTTTTAAATTCACGCTCCGTTGCCGGAATAAAGGGCAAGGGCAGGCTTAAAACAAAGCTTGACGACGGGCTGTTTGAGGTTATTCTTATAAAAAACCCGAACAATCCGCTTGAGCTTCAGAATCTGCTTGCTGATTTTATTAAAAAGAACTTCGCTTCACCTTACTTTACACTTTTGAAAACCTCTCATATAAGGCTGACAGGTGAAAATGATATTCAGTGGACGCTTGACGGAGAAGACGGCGGCACGCACAAAACAGTTGAAATCGGTAATATAAGCAAGGCATACAGAATAATCTGCAACAGCTCTGCTGATAATTTATTTGATTAAATATGCAGAAAATAACAGTCATAAAGCAAAGATAATCAATAGATGCTTAGCACAGAAAATATTTTAATAACCGAAAACAGCAAAATTCCTGCGGAAATTAGCTCCGCAGGTTTTTTATGTCCATATATTGTAGGAACGTAAGTTCTCGCCACTAATTTTTTCTGCGAAAAAACCGATAATTTGTCGCTTAGGATAAATAAATATTAATTTTCACGTTAAATTATATCTATATTAAACAGTTCTAATCAAGCGAAATCAATTAAACAGCAAAATTTTACAAATTAGCATAGGGTTAAATAACCAAAACGGGAAATGATGAAAAATTGCATAAAATGTAAAATCAGGTAAAATTTCACACAATATTGCTTAAAAATTTATTGCATCATAAAATTTATATGTGAAATAATCACAGATAATACATTTATGTAACTTTTGGTTAAGCTATTGTAACCGTTAATTTTTACATTTTGCACAGAAAAGTTATCTATATTTCTAATTTAGAATTTTAATTTTGTGCAATTCGTCTAATTAATCTTTTTTTCTTCTTCTTCTCAATTATTACAACAAAAATTTTCTAGCATATTGCACAAAAAACTACACCTTTCTCTGTTTGACATTACCAACTGCCACCCTTATAATGCAAATGTAGGACAAATTATATTCAGTCAATGTTTGACCGCTAAATCCTCTCTTTCCTATGGAAAGCTGTAAGGTTGGTCGAATAAATTTGAGACAACAAGGAGTTCTATTTTTTTATGTTTATAACCGCTATGGGTGGCAGAAGCAAAAGGTCAGGCGTGTTAAAGCGTGTAATCGCAGTTTTAACAATGGCCGTAATTTTCATTACATCTGCCTTTTCGGTAGCAGCTTTAAGCAAAACAGCTGTAATCACCGTTGACGGTGAGGAAATTACAGTAAGCACATTGAGCAAGGATACTTTTGAAATTTTGGAAAGCGCAGGCATAGAGCTTGCAGCAAACGATGAGGTTATACGTTATGACAATACAGATAACAACATAGCAATCATCGTAAACAGAGCCTTTGAGGTTTTTGTAAATTCAAATTCCGGCAGACAAAGCATTACGGTAACAGGCGGCACAGTTGCAGACGCACTGAAAAAAGCCGGCGTTACTCCGGGCAGTAACGATATGGTTACTCCAAAGGAAGACACCAAGCTTAAAGCCGGTCTTGAAATTACTGTTTGCCCATTTGTTACATTAACAGTAAGGGCAGACGGAAAAACAACGACAGAAATGGTGCCGGAGGGCACAGTTGAAAACACTTTGGATTTTCTTAACATTAAGCTTAACAAGGATGACAGGCTCAATGTAAAGAAAACAGAGCAGGTAACAAATGAAATGATAATCAAGGTTGACAGAATTACTTATAAAACTGTTACAAAAACAGAGGCTATTAAGTATGCTGTTAACGAAACACCGTCAGACGAGCTTTACGAGGGCGAAACAGAGGTTGTTTCTAAGGGTGAAAACGGCGAAAGAACCCTTAAGGTTAAGCAAACTTATGTAAACGGCAAGCTCAGTGGCGAGAAGGTGCTTGAAAAGAAGGTAACAAAAAAAGCTGTTGCCGAAGAGGTCTTGGTCGGAACGAAGGTTAAAGCAAATGTAACCTCAACCGATAACTCCGCCGCAGTACAGACAAGCGGCGAGTACGGTATTCCGTCATATGTAGAAGACGGCGTTCTGTACGACGCTTCCGGCAATCAGGTACCATATAAGAATGTTCTGTACGGCTCAGGCACAGCATATTATGCAGAGCCGGGCGCACTTACCGCAACAGGCACACCTGCTTATGTGGGCGGCGTTGCAGTAAACCCGAACATAATCCCTTACGGAACAAATATGTTCATCGTAAGCGAGGACGGCTTTGTTTACGGCTATGCAACAGCCATAGACACAGGCGGAGCGCTTATGGACGGCACCGCTTTGGTAGACTGCTTCTATCCGACATATGACGACTGCGTAGTGTTCGGAAGAAGAAACGTATATGTTTATATTTTAGACTGATAAAAACTAACGGTTATGCCCATATAAAATTGATCCTACACCCGGCATAATCCGAAATAATTGCTCAAACGTAACCGGCGGTTCGATTTAATCAGACCGCCGGTTTTTATATCAGCAACAAATTTTATCTTATCGGACAGCCGGCAGCAATATGCTCCGGCTGTTTTTTTAAGCGCTAAGCGCCGCATACCTTGCCGGCCGGCAGATTATCATAATTTAAGGAAATGCTTTGCAGCACCTTAAAAGGCGGTTAGTTTTAACTTTTCGTAATTATCCGTATCAAACTGAACATAGTGCTTGCATCAAACTGAGAATATAGTGCTTGCTATATTGATTTTAGGATGAAATTGTGATATAATTAAAATAATTATAAGTATACTGAGGTGTGTTTATGCCGTTAATAAAATGCCCAGATTGTGACAAAGAAGTATCTACATTAGCAGATATTTGCCCAAACTGTGGAAGACCGATGAAGCAAAAAAAATCAAACCAATTTGATGGAAAGTATAAATACTTTTGCCCGCTTTGTTGCGATGAGTTTTTTTCGACAACGAGAGATGGGTGGAAAAATGTAAACGGTAAGAGAATTGATTTGTGTCGCTGTATATGTTGCGATGAACTCGTAGAACCGTTACGCACAAAGTATGACTTAAGCCATTATATGAGTGTTGCCAGAGAAATGTATGGACACGAGAATGAGTATATGGAAGTCATACTTGAAGAAATTAAACAGAACCCGTTGTTTTCAGAGAAGAAATATAGAGCAACAAAGCAAAAGCTTAAGGAAGAAAACGATGCGTTGTTTAAGCAAAAAAGCAATGAATATTTCCAATCCAAATCTGTTACGGTTCAAAATGTCCCCAAATGCCCAACCTGCGGTTCAACCAACATCGAAAAAATCTCAACTACATCGAAAGTTGTCGGAGCAACGATGTTCGGTCTGCTGAGTAAAACCGCACGCTCTCAGTTCAAATGCAAGAATTGTGGCTATAAGTGGTGAGGTATCGTTATGTCGAATTTCAAACTAACTGATGAGGCAAAGCAGATACTTATTAAAGCTCTGGCGTTTTGTGATGACGAAAGTGTCAAGCAGAACAGAGATACCTTGATTCAGAGAATCAGAGACGGAGAAATCAACGACACAGATGAGTTGACGTCGTATTATTGCTATATAAAAATAGCTATCGATAGTCACAAAGAATATTTGAAGCGAGCAATTTCTGATGGGAAAATGCTTTCGGAGGATGTCGACTCTGAGCGAAAAGAACTTCAATTTTGCAACGAAGTCCTAACATTACTCAAGTCAAATTTCACCAACAACTTTACGATTTAATAAACCGAGAGATTCCATATCAACAATATAGTGCCCATTTTCAAGTTTTTTGAAAGCTCTAAGTTTAAAATGTTCGTAACCTTCTTTCATAAAACTGTTACGCATAGCTTCTGTGTAAATATTATTGGTTTCGCAACTGATTAACTCATCAAATATTTGCCTAATCTGTGGCTCCGTACATTCACGAACGTCACATTTGTCTTTCATATAATTCCATCCTTTCTTTGAGTATTGAAAATGATATAATAGTAAAAATTACACAGGAGTGTTTGAGAATTATGAAGCATAGGCTCTTTGCATTAGTAATGATTTGTACTATTTTAATGTCTTTGTGCGGATGTGGACACTATGCAAAAGATAAAATTTTTGACACAGATGTCTATGGAACATATGTGCTAACACTGTTTACAGAAGATAACGATATATCGGACGAATTTACCTTATCGTAAAATAATAACGGTACATACAGTTATAGAATATATGAAAGTCTTTCTAACGGTACGACAAAAGATAAAACTTGCGATGGCAACATTGAGTCGGTTACAGAAATCAATGGTGATATTTCACTGATAAAGTTAAACATTGATTATAGCATTTTTTCTGAATTTGGCTCAATGACATTTAGTATACACAACGGCACCTGCTATAAATACAAAAATCTGCTCGGTGATTATATCCAAATTGAAACGTCACAAATCAAAAACCGTTCTGAATTTTCAATACCTATGGATAATAGCGGAGAATACTATCTTCGATTTACCGAAAATGGGATGTGTAAGTCCGACAATACACCAGACGAAGAACAATATTATTACAAATACAAAGTAAAGTCGGATATAGTTTTCATTGACTATGGTTATGGGTATGGAGAGGCATACTACATCGTCGATGGCGGCGTATTTTCAGGGAATGGCTTCCGTAAATCTGAGCAATAGAGGTGTTCATACGATTTACATCACAGGTGATTTCCACGCTGATGGGAAACGGTTCAATTTACAGTATCACACCTTCTTTTGGCTCTTCCCAAATTTCGTCGTTTTTGACTATTGTTTAAGAACAGGTCTCCGTCCCACGTAAGCCCACATATAAACGCAGGAAGGTTACAGCCGATTTTTCTCTTCCCAGATGTAATTATCATCTTTGCTGATTCGAGCTCTATGATGCAAGATTTGATTTCGTCAGCATAGCATCTTTATAGCTATTGATATTCCCAATATTTTTGTTTAATGCACTTGTAAAATCATCGCTAAATTCAATTGCTTTGTTATTAGTCTTACTAAACACAGCAGACCAAGCTTCACCAAACTCTTTTACGATAGATTTTCCTTGACCCGAAGTTGTGAATATCAAACCGTAAATTATCAATGTCAAAGTGCAAATAAACTATTGAATTAACCGGCGTGATAAGCTATAATTTATAAGTACGGCTAAGTCCGATAACAAGAAGAAAAGGCGGTCAATCCGCACGAAAGGATTTTTTCAATGAAAAAAATAATTGCAATTTGTCTGATACTGGCGGCTGTGCTGTCATTCTCCGGCTGTGTAGCTGCTCCGCAAAGCGAAAACAAAAGCGTAAAAATAGCAGATATGGATTCAAAGTACGGTCTTACACAGATGTGCAAGGATTTGCAGAAAAAAGGATATCTGCCCGAAAGCGGCGTGGAAATGGCGTCAGACGTTATAGGAGCTAAAACAGGCTATCGCTTTGAAGCAAGTGTAAACAACGATAAAATAACAGTTGAGCTTTACGAGTATGACCCGGAAAACTTAAATGATGACGCAAAAAGAATAATAAGCGAGGTAAAGGAAAACGGCGAGTTCAATATGCTTGACTATGCAAAGGTTCCTGCACAAATTTCTAAAAACGGAAAATATATGGTAATTTATAACGACGGCAAGGCTGTCGGTGAAAATCCCGACGAAGCTCATAAAAAGCAGTATGATGAATTTATGAAGATATTTAACAGCGCAAAATAATTAAGGAAACAAAAATCCCCTCTCAGTTTACATCTTATGCAAACCGAGAGGGGTATTATTATATATTATTACGCCAGCACCTGTGCAAATCCCACCACAAGCGGCATTGTTATTATGGAAAGTATTGTGGATATTGAAACCAGATTCACCGACAGCGAGGTGTTTCTGTCAAACTTTGCGGCAAACATTGTTGTTGCCGCCGCAACAGGAGCGCTTGCCGCTATAACGCACGCAACAAGCACTACTCCCCTTACTCCGCACAGCCACATTACAAAAAGCGATAAAAGCGGAATAACAACAAGCCGCAGTGCAATGGCAATGTACTGTCTTTTGTTTTTAAGCGCCTTTATAATATCTGTATTAGATAAATAAAAGCCTATGATTATCATCGGAAGCGGAGTGTTAAGCGCCGCCAGATAAGATACCGGCGCACCTATAACCTCCGGAAGCTGTACCGAGAACACAAACAGCAAAAATCCCACAGCCACGCCGATAACGCCGGGGTTTAATATAAGCTTTTTCGGCGTTATGCTTTTTGCCGAGCCGCCCATACAGACAAGACCGTAGCTCCACAAAACAAGGTTAAACACTGCAACAAAGGCGGCGCCGTAAAATACGCCGTCACTGCCAAGCAGAGCCGACTGAAGCGGAATAGACATAAAGCCGCAGTTTGAAAAAACAGTACCGAAGCGAAGCACGCATACGGCTGATTTGTCCTTGTCGCGGAAAACAAGCGTGACAATTAAAATTGATATAAGATGTATACCCAGCGCACACAGCGTTGTAACCCCCAGATTTAAAAACATTTCTGCGTTAAATTCACGCTGAAAGGCGTCTATTACAACGCAGGGCGTAACAAAATACAGCACTATGTTCGTAAGGTTTTTTGACGTTACAGGCGTTAAAAATCTTACCTTACCGCAGACATACCCCACGGCAATTAAAATAAACAGTATTAACACCTGCTGTGCCACAGTTAAAAAGTTTTCTGTCATTTTAATACTTCCTTAATTGTTCTATGTATCAAACAGTATATATTATGAACATTCCTATGCAAAAAATCAAGCGTAACAGCATAAGAACAGGCTGTATCTCAACCGTAATGTGATACAGCCCTGTTTTTTATTACATTAATATTCTGTGCCGATTACCTGCATTACGGCTCGTTTTCATTTTCCGGAGCATTGGTGTTATCCGTGCTTTCGCTTTGCGGTGCAGGCTGAACAGCATTTTCTTCAGCCGGTGCCTGCGGCGGAACGTAACCCTGTGCATTGCTTTGCGGTGTGTTGTATGCTCCTGTTGCGTTATAGCCGTTATATCCGTTATATCCGTTATATCCGTTTGTCTGCTGTGGATTGTACGGTCTTTGCGGTAATCCGTTTGTACCATACGGTATGTACTGCGGCATTACAGCGTTTTGAACCTGCTTTGCATAGCCCATACCGAGCGAAGCATAAATAATATATGTTACAAACGACAAAACAGACGCTGCAAACGCAATAGCCATAAAAGGCGGAAATATATTTTTGAACATATATTCTAATATAGGATAGAACGAGCTGTCGATATGCATTCCGTCTAAAAACTCCCTTATGTTTCCAAACCCGAAAGCAGGAATCATAAACAGGAACGGAACAGAAGACAGAAGATTTAATCCGCCGAAGATTGCATAGATAAGGTTGAAAACACCAAAGCCCTTTGCGCCCTTTGCAGAAAGCACAGGAGTTTTAATAGCCTTCATTACAGAGTTGATAAATCTAAGCATCAGTCCGGAATAAAGAAGTCCCAGTGCAATTACAACAAGGATTATTACGCAGTAAACCACAATTAAAGCCCCTAACATTGTGCTGAAGTCATCACTGCTGTCGGGTATTACAAGGAATAAAATAACTCCCAAAAAAACTACCGCAGCAGCTGCTAATGCTAAAGTTACAATGCTGATTACAGCAAACACCTTTAAAATCATAAAGCCGGAATAAGGCGAGGCTGTCGGGTTTGGATTTTTACTCTTAAAGTAAATGATAAAAAATGACGCAACAAATATAAGCTGAATTACAAGCGATATTCCCACACTGATAATAGTAGAAATATTCATACCTGCAACAGTATTCAAAATTGCGCTTGACTCTATAGTAGAAGAAGATAAATAAGCCATTGACTCAAGAATTTTACTTACCGCATTTGTGATAAAAAATGACATACCCGCAGATATAAGCGCAGATATTACCCCTATTATGCCAAGCGCAAGAACTGATTTGCGTGCAAAGAAATTCTTTACAAAAGGAAGATGATTCTGCACAGGCGCATTGGGATAAACGCTTTGAGAATTGTTCATATAATTAACCCCCGTAAAATAAGTTTATTTCAGCCGTATATACGACCGTTAACTTAATTTTACAGGAGTTTTGCCGATAATACAATATATTTTTAAAAATTATTTTAACTGTAAATATGTTGCTGCTTCTGCCGCTGCTTTACCAAGCAGAAAAGCACCTGCTGCCACAAAATAACAGATGATGAAAAGACTTTTAATAATCAGCTGCAAAATCTATGCGAGCCTATAACATTTATTACAGGGCGGGAAAAAATCCATTTATTCGTGGACTTTGCCGGATTGTAATAATAAATTGCTCCTCCGGACGGGTCCCAGCCGTTAATTGCGTCCAGCGCCGCTTTTTTAGAGGACTCGTACACCTCGGCGTTTACCTGTCCGTCGTTTAAACAGCTAAATGCGCCCGGCTGATAAATAACTCCGGACAAAGTATTGGGAAAGGACGGATGCGCTATTCTGTTTAAAATAACTGCGCCTACCGCCACCTGTCCCTCGTACGGCTCTCCTCTGCTTTCCGCCGATATTATCCTTGCAAGCAAATCAACCTCAGCCTGCGTGTAGCCGCCGCTTGCAGAGCTTTTGCCTATGCCCAGCGAAGAAAGCGTGTCTTTACCGGCAATTCCGTCGGCAGTGAGCCCCTGTGTTTTTTGAAAGGCTGTCACCGCTTTCTTTGTACCGCTTCCGAAAATGCCGTCTATTTCTCCGTTGTAATAGCCAAGCTGTGAAAGCTTTGTTTGAATCTGCCTTACCTCATCACCTGAAGAGCCGTATTTTGAAAGCGCAGAGTACGAGTTAAAATTAAGGAACACGAAAACGGTTACAATCAAAAGAAAAAGCGCCGCCGCCCGAAAAAATTTGTTCTTGTTCTCCATTTTAAGCTTTTCTCCTTTCTCATTTCAATTATTTATTATCAAGCGCACTGATAACCTTGTAATATAAACCTGTATCCTCATACTCATAGCATTTACAGCTTTAACAAAATAATACATTTTCTCTTTGCCGGCTTATCGAAAACTGTCCTTATTATTTTATTCAAGACTGTGCATTTTAAGCGTGACACTTTTGCTGTATTATATTACCAACCTTTCATGAGAGTACAAATTAATTTTATTTGAGGATGTGTTATAAATGAAAACAGAACAAACTGCCGCCGCTTCGACGGCAAAGACAAATCAACACCTGAAAATGCTTACCATCACAGCTTTGTTTATTGCTCTTACATACGTATTTACAGCCTTTGTAAATGTTCAGCTTCCCCTTATGGCAAACGGAGGATTAATTCATCTGGGCAATATTCCGCTTTTTATCGGCGCACTTGTTTTCGGCAAAAAGGTTGGTGCAATTTGCGGCGGCGTTGGAATGGCGCTTTTTGACCTTTTGTCAGGCTGGACGGCGTGGGCGCCGTACACCTTGGTAATAGTTGCCGCTATGGGCTTTGTTGTTGGCTTAATTGCCGAAAAGCACCAGGGCTTTTTATGGAATTTGCTTGCCGTATCTTTAGCGCTTGTAATTAAGGTTGTCGGCTATTACTTTGCAGAGGTTATTATGTACGGCAACTGGATTGCGCCGCTGGCTTCAATTCCCGGCAATATAGTGCAGGTTGTTGTTGCCGCTGTTGTTGTGCTTATCATAGTAGGACAGCTTCAGAAGCTTGCAAGAAGGACAATATTGAAAGTATAAATTTTTGTCAGCATTAATTAAAATGGGAGAGTTTAAAATGTATAAGATGATGACGCCCGGACCGACAATGGTAAGGGAAAACGTGCTTTCGGCAAGAAGCCGTAAATTTCAAAACCCCGACACTGACGCCGATTTCTGCGAATATTATAAGGAAACGTGCCTGCTTATAAGCGAGCTTCTGCATACAAAAAACGAAACGCTCATTTTAGACGGCGAGGGCATTTTGGGTCTTGAGGCGGCGTGCGCCTCTTTAACAGAGCCGGGCGACCGTGTGCTTGTGCTTGACAACGGACTGTACGGAGAGGGCTTTAAGGACTTTGTTTCTATGTACGGCGGAAAGCCTGTGCTTTACACAAAGGACTACAAAAACGCTCTTGACCCGGACGAGCTTGAGCAGTTTTTGCAGACAGACTCAAACTTTAAATACGCAACCGTTGTGCATTGCGACACTCCCAGCGGTATGTTAAACGACATATCAAAAATATGCCCCATACTGAAAAAGCACGGCATACTTACCGTGGTAGACTCTGTTTCCGCCATGTTCGGAGAGGACGTAAGAGCAGACGAATGGAAGATAGACATTCTCTGCGGCGGCTCGCAAAAAGCGGTATCTGCTCCGCCGGGACTTACGTTCGTAACGGTAAGCGAGGACGCAAAGCAGGCTATGCACGCGCGCAAAACGCCGATTGCCTCTTTTTACGCAAATCTTACTGCTTTTGACGGCTACTACGAGAACAAGTGGTTTCCGTACACTATGCCGGCAAGCGACATTTACGGTCTGAGAACCGCCTTTGAAAATATTAAGGCAGATGAAAATATACTTGACCGCCATGCACAGCTTGCACAGTACACAAGAAAAGCCGTTACCGATATGGGTCTTAGGCTTTATCAGGAAAGCGGATTTTCAAACACCGTAACGGTCTTTGAGGTTCCCGATTATATTACGGCAGACGAAATTTTGCAGAGAATGCTTAAAGAGCACAACATAATGCTGAGCGGCTCCTTCGGTATTTTTGCCGGCAAGCTTATTCGCATAGGTCATATGGGAGAAAACGCAACAAGAGAAAATGTTGAGGAAACAATTTCTGCTTTAAAATCAGTTTTGGGGAAATAACGCTTTTCTTTTTTCAAATGCAGAATACAATTTTCTGCAATACGCAAATTAATCTTAACAGCAACGAAGTTTACCTCGTTTTGATAATAATTTACACAAAGCCGCCCCGGATGTACAATGTACTCCCGGGGCGGCTGTTTTTGCAATAATTATTCTGTTCGAGATGCAAGGTAAGAATCAACTGCGCTTTGCTCCTCTTGCGTTATTACAGAATCATCACTGAAGCCGTAATACTCCGCCTTTGTCAAGCCGTGGATTTCAAGTATTTTATCCTTTAACGGATCGTCGCTTCTTACTCCGCAACAAAACTCACCTGTATAATTTTTCAGAAGTGTATATTCCTCATTTGTGAGTTTTTTAGTTTTTAAGGTTTCAACAGCAGCGCTCATAATCTCTCTGTCATAGCAATATTTTACTTCATAATTTTTGTTTAGTTTTTTATTAATTAACGCTATGGATTGTTCTATATAACTATTAAGTAGTTTTTCCTCTTCGGTTTCTTCACGCAATTCCCCCAAAATAACTACCGGCGGAGATGTATCTTCCTCAACCTCTATCTCACCAGTTATTACCTTGTTTTTATACTCAATTTCTTCTTTTTTAGCCGCTGACATCGAAGAATTGATTTGAGCAAGCTTTATATTCTCGTTGCCAACTATTGCACCTACGGATAGCGGAACAGTAACCGTTAAAATCACCAAAACAACAATAAGTATTTTCTTTTTCATAAAAATCCTCCTTAACACCAAATAATATACTATATTATTTATGTCATTCTGTAAAACCTGAATGTCATTTTTTTATATTCAGGTTTTTCCGTTATTAATTTAAGCAAGTTTACATCCTTTTGGTTAGAACTGTGATATGTTAACGAGAAGAAAGTTTTATTATTATACGAATTATAGCTTGTAATATACATTGTATGAAACGCCTTGTCGTTGTTTAAAATTTGTACAACATCTCCTTTTGTATATTCAGTTGCCATTATATCAGAATAATGATCTAAAATATACTGACCAGTGTAATCATTGTAACCTCTTCTATCAGACCAAAAATCCATGAATCTTGGTGCGCTAATCCAAGGACTACTCGCACCCACCCCTAAAAAACCACCGACAGTTTGGAGTTCCCACGAATAATCAATTTGTTCCCCTGTTGTCGGCGCTGGATACCGGTTGTTTTTCTTATATACCATCCATTCTTCTTGGAATTGCATTCCTCCTGCCAACATACATTGTGAAACAAAATTTGCACAATCTTGTTCCATATTCGGGTATGTCGTTGGTCTTTTATCGTAATTTTTTCGTGCATAATTTACTCCCATTTTTGGTTGTTTATACATTGCCATTGGCTCAATAATCCATTCATCATTCGCCGAAGCATTGTAGGTATATTGAAATACGTTTGCATTTTCAGAACAGCTTGCTTCTTCAACAGTAATTGCTTTTGCAAAATCACTGCAATTTGATAATATTCTAAAAGAATAAGAATCCGAGTTTAAAGCTATTGCAAATTTTCTTGCCCTTGAATTATTTCCATCCTGCCAGATATCTGCATTAGCTCCCAAAATGTTGTTTGCAGTATAAATATCAAGATATCTTGTCGTACTACATGAAGGCATTAATCTATAGACTCCTTCATCACTTAAATAAGTTAAAGTCCACTTCTGACCTGTAGCATTATTATACTTTTTCTGCACAACATTTGCACCGTTTGTGTTGGCATTCCCGACGACAGTTAAGTATTGTCCGCTATACTTATTTTTAATAAAGTATTTTCTTCCACTTACAACAAGCTGCGCCGCCGAATATGCAGAAGTCTGAACTGTAAAGGCAGATATAATTAAAATTCCTGCTAATATTCCGCATATCCACTTTTTATAAATTTTTTTACTTTCACAAAAACACCTCCACTTAACATTTGTGTTTATTTTGCATTTATATATTACTATATTAAGATGTATATTTCAATACAATATGTACACAAACATTTGTATTGTTATTTGTAATAAACAACAACAAAATATTTATAATATAATATTATTTATAAAAATCATTGTGTTGTTTGTTCACTTTACATAAACAACGCCGCCCCTTGCGTTCATTGTACGCAAGGGGCGGCTGTTTATGTTTATTCTGTTATTACTCTCTGTCAAGCAGATGCAGATAAAAGTTTAGGTAGTCTGTGCGGTTGTCCTCGGTAAATGAGATTGCGTCCCTTGGGTGCTGGCTGAGCTGACCTGTCAGCATATACTGAATGTCGTATCCCCATTTTACTCCGCTTGCTTTAAGCGGCAGAATGTGCTTTTCTATAAATTTAAGCACTGAGGTTATGTTGTACTTCGGGTTTTTCAAAAATCCCAAAAGAAGCTCAAGCGGACAGTTCCCTGCGCCTCTGCCCAGGCTGCTTACAGTAGCGTCTGCAAAGCTTGCTCCGCGGCTTATAGCCTCAATAGTATTTGCAAAGGCAAGCTGCTGGTTGTTGTGTGCGTGTATGCCGACAAACTTGCCGCTTTTTTCGGCAACCTCAATATATCTGTCTGCAATGCTCTGCATTTCCTCAGGGAAAATAGAGCCGTAGCTGTCTACAATATATATTCCGTCAACAGGCGTTTTGCTCAAAAGCTCCAGCGCCAGGTCAATATCCTTCTCTTTTGCGCTTGAAATTGCCATAATATTAACTGTTGTTTCATAGCCCATTTTATGGCAATGCTCTATCATTTCTATTGCCGCAGGAATTTGATGAATATATGTTGCAATGCGGTACAGGTCAACGGGGCTGTTTGCCTTTTCGCCGATGTCCTTCTTATAGTTGGTTCTGCCGACATCTGCCATAGCGGCAATTTTCATATCTGTCTGATTATCGCCTACTATGCTTATAATATCGTCCTCGTTGCAGAACTTCCATTTTCCGAACTCGTCAACGCTGAAAATATCCTTATCTGCCTTATAGCCGAACTCCATATAATCTACGCCCGACTTTACGTTTGTTAAATACAAATCCCTTACAAATTCGTCGGTAAAGTAAAATTTATTTACCAGTCCGCCGTCTCTTATAGTTGCGTCCAAAACCCTTATGTCGGGTCTGAAGGTCAAAATTTCACCCTTTTTACCCATTTTAATAACCTCCTTGAAACAGGCGCAAGGTAACGTAAAGCTCGTTTTCCCGCCCTGCCGCTTTTTTGCGTAAGGTTATTATATCAAAACAGCAAAACGAAAACAAGAATAATTTAACGCTTTAAAGCGTATAAGTGAAATTTGTTGCACACTGCACAAAAACTATTTCTGATTTAGTCGCATATTAACATAAAAAACGGCGCATCTCTGCGCCGTTTTAATACTAACAAAGCTATTAACTGCTGTTTGCAGTCATATTTTAACAATTAATACAGAAAATTCCGGTCGGAAGCGACCCTTATTCACACAGGCGTTTCAGGTTCTCAATCGCCTGAGCCGCATCGGGTGCTTTGAATACTCCTGTGCCGGAAACCGCAACGTCAACGCCGGCACTTGCCGCCAATGCTATTGTCTTTTCGTTTATTCCGCCGTCTGCCTCAAGCAATATGTCAAGTCCTCTTTTTTCTGCCTCCGCCTTAATTGCAGTAACCTTCGGCAGCATATCCTCCATAAATGCCTGTCCGCCAAAGCCCGGCTCAACCGTCATTACAAGCACCATATATATATCCTCAAGATAAGGCAAAACTGCCTCATAGGGTGTTTTTGGCTTAATAACAAGTCCCGGCTTAACGCCGAGCCGCTTTATTTTATCTATAGTCGCCTTAATATCAGACTTCGCCTCAACGTGAAATGTGATAATATCCGCCCCTGCCTTTGCAAATGCCTCGGCATAATCATAGGGATGGTCAATCATCAGATGAACATCGAACGGTACGTCTGTGTATTTTCTGGCGGCGGCAACAATATCCGGTCCAAAGGTGATGTTCGGAACAAAATGGCCGTCCATAACATCAAGGTGCATAAAATCGGCTTTTGCCTGTTCCATTCGCTTTATTTCATATCCTATTTTTGAAAAGTCGCAAGAAAGCATTGACGGTGCAATTTTCACAGCTGATTCCTCCAAGGTTTTTATATCTGTTCTCTAATTAAGGAACCACTGAACAAATTACGCTAAAAGCTGTTTGCACATCTTGCTTGCATATTTTCCGCTGATTTGTCCAAAAAATCCTCGTAATGCGCCAGCATTACTGCGGTTTGTTTGTACAATCAAACGAAAAATCTGACGGTGCAATATGCACAAACAACTTAATCAGTGTTTCCTTAAATTTCCTCTTTTTCGGCGGCAGGTTTTGGGCAAGAAGCAACGAGCGTTTTGGAAAACTTGTTTGGGATAAATGCTCTAAGCAGATTGCTCTTATGAGGAGTGCCGACGTACTCCTTGTACTTCAAGCTCCGAATAAGGGCAAGATGCAACGAGCATTTATTCCAAACTATGGTTTTTGAAGCATTGGCGCTATTACTGCCGCTGCTGCCCAGAATACAGTATACAGCAAAAGCTCAAGCACACCAAGTCCCGAAAGGCCTGCCGTTATTGCAATAACGGATATGAGCAGAAGTCCCAATATTACTGCAACCGCCTGAATTACTATTGCGATGGAAATACTGTTTTTCATTCTTATACAGCCGGACACCGCCCTTGCAAGGGAGTAAATTTTTCCTCTTGTAGAAATATATGCCGGAGATTCCTCCTCTTTAACGGACATCTCCTCCTTGCATATGTTGCCAAGGCTTACCGGCAATATCTTTACCGAACGGAAATAAATTTTAAAGTCCTTTGCAATGCTGTCCTGCGTAATGTTCGGGTCTGCCGTTCTTACTAGAACGGTAACACCCGTATTTTCAAGCCGCTTAAATTCATTTATTATGCGTTTGTCTGCCTTGTAATTGGTAACAAGCATTGCAATAAGCTGTCCTGCATTTGCAAGATATGTTATTTTATTGCTATCGTCCTCTTTATTTCTTTGCTCAAAGTCAACGCTGGGGATATCTACTGAATATTTCTGCATAAGCTCTCTCGTGCCGAGCAAAAGTCTTTCGCCGTTTACCCAGCTGATAAGACCCTTGCCGTCCTCATACTTTACGCTCTCGACATTCGGCAGATTCATATTTTTGTCGGTTATAACGTCCTCAAAAATATAAGTAAGCGGAGTATTTGCAATTTTAAGCACCGCCGCAGCATTTATAAACGCCTTGTCTGCGTTATTTTTGCTGAACATTTTAACAGCGATAAGCTCCACTCTTCCTCTTGGGTAAAGCTCTCTTGCGTCTGCCATAATTGCTCTTGTTTCGCAAAACTGCTTAACAGCAGGGTAGCCTGCCACCATTGCGTTATTGTTAACCGCCGTTTTGCAAAGGCTTTTCATCGGAAGATTTACCGCAAGCATACAGCAAACAGGTATACCTACGCATAAAACGGCCGTCAAGGCAGATATTGCATCGCCCGGATTTTTATAGATAATGCCGTATACTATGGCTATTAAAACGGCAAATGCGGTGCAAATCGGCGCAAAGCGTGCCGCCATAGTCTGGCTGGGGTCGGGCGCATACGAAAGCTTTAAAAAGTTCTTTAAAAACTTTGTTCTGCGCTGATATGCAATTATCGGCTTGTCCGCCTTTGTGCCGGACACCATATCGTATGCCGCCTGCGATTCGTCCATAATTTTCACTGTGTATTTTCTTGCCGAATTTGTAATAAAACGGAAATTATTTTTTATTCTCTGCTGTACCAGATATTTACCCAGCGTATTTAAAAACAGAGCAAGCATCACAATTATTGCATACAGATTTTTATTAAACGCAAAGTATTCCGATGCGTCGAATATTGAAATAATGCACTGCGCAAATGCCGCAACGCACGCAACCGAAACGGCTGTATCTGCATTGCCCTTAAAGGATATAAGCGGCTTAAGTCCGCCTAATACTGTTACGTTGCATATTGCCGCCGACACAGCAAGCAACAAAAGCGTTGCCGCACAGAACATAACGTCTGCATTGGGCACATTTTCCTGAATTATTCCGGGGAAGAATTTTTGCATAGCCGTTACTGCAAACGCTAAAACAAAAATTATAGCCGTTATTACGCACCTTATAAGCAGACGGCTCGCCTCAATGCTTATTTCGGCGCCTACTGCTCTTGTGTCCTGAACACGCTCAAAATCGTCTGGCTGTTCCTCGCTTACCTCTCTCAGCTTTGCAAAATCTGCCTTTTCCGCCGCATTTTCATAGCTTCCGAAAAGCTTTTCCTTAATTGTTTTATGCTCTTCCTGCTTATTTTCGTCCTTTTGCGGCTTTTGGGCATAGGTTTTTTCCCTTATCTCTTCACGTTCTGCTCTTTGCGCTCTCTCCGTCTTTTTCTCTGCTTTTTCTTTTCTTATCTCCTGCTTAATATATCCTTCGTATTCCTTTTTTATGGCATACTGAATTTTATCAGAAGCAAGCGTTATTCTGTAAACGTCGCTTTCGTGTATGTATTCAGGCACTCTTACTCCGTTTACAAGCAGTTTTTCTCTTTCCTCGTCGGAAAGATGCAGTGCGCTCATTTTTTCAAAACCGTTTGTATACACCTCTCTCGGCTTTGCTTCTATGCGGTTTTGTTTTTCTTCCTTTTCCTGGCTTCTTGCTTCCGCATTTTCTGCTCTTATCTGCTTTTGTACCTTTTCGCTTTGCTCTTTTGCGTTTTTAATAAGCTCCTGTGTACCTGCTGCCTTCGGAATATCCGCAACAGGCACGTTAAGCACCGGCACCTTTGTTATTTTTTCTTTTTTGCTGTCTTTATCGTCCTTTTTTTGCTGTGCCGCCTTTTTATTCTTTTCCGTTTTCTCATCTGCTTTGGCGGCAGAGCTGTCTGCGCTTTCCTGCGTTTTGGGGCGCTTTTTCGCCTCCGGAGTATTCTTTACCTCAATTTTCGCCCGTGTAAGCTCCTGCGCCTGCGCCATATCTGACGTCTGCACAGCATCTCTCTGCGGGTAAATATCATCGGGTGCAAATTCATCGGACTTATCGTTTATAAATCCCAAGAAAGCCGACAGCTTGCCGGATATCCTTGAAAATACCGTCATATCCTCGTCAGCCGCCGAGTAAGCGCTGCGGCTTAGCTTTTCTTCAAGCTTTTTCTGCTTTTCAAGCCTTTTTTCTTCTTTTTCCTTTTGTCTTTTAAGCTTTTTTTCAAGCTTCAGCTTATCCCTGTCCTCTTTTGTCTGCACATCTGCACCGTTATTTATATTTACTGCCGTATTGTGCACATTCGTTTCTGTCGGAACAGTTATCTTGTCAATATTTATCTTAGTTCTTGTTGAAATATCAACATACTCTCCGTTTTCCTGCAGTTTAGCAGGCTCCTCGTTTTTCTGTGTATTTTCAACCTCAGGCTTCTGCTCTTTGCTTTTCTGCACACTTTCAACCTCAGGCTTCTGCTCCTCGTTTTTATTCCCGTCGGTTTCTTCTTCCTTATCAGCTATGGCCTCTGGCTCTCTGCTTTCACCCTCTGCCTTTACCTCCGGTTTTTCCTCTTCCTGCTCAAGCCTTGCGCTTTCGCCCTTTTCCTGTGCGCTGTTTTCGGCGGTCTGCTCTGTCATCTCCTTTTCTGCGTCGGAAATAATCTCCGCCTTAAGCTCCTGCTTCAGCTCCTCCTTAAGCTCCTGCTTAAGCTGCTCCTTCTGTCTTTCCAGCTCCTGTCTTTCCTTTTCCTGCCTTACACTGCTTAAATGTGTTATTTTAGAGCTGTCGTTACCCTCCTGCGGCTTTTTATCGCTGAATATTTCCTCCATTATCGGGCGCTGCTTTTGCTGCTCCGGCTCCTTTTCCTCTTCGGCATTTTGAGAGTCTTCATCTTCTGTAGCGTTCATCAGCTTTTTTATTCTGTCAAATAACGAAAGTTTTTCTTTGCCGTCCATCTTTTCTCATCCCTTTCAGCAAAAAAATCATTATATCCCCATTCTCTGCCTTGCCGCCTCGTAAATTATTATTCCTGCCGCAACAGAGGCATTAAGCGAATTTATCTTACCCTTCATAGGAAGCGATAAAATTACATCGCACTTTTCTTTTACAAGGCGGCTCATTCCGCTGCCCTCATTACCTATTACAATAGCAACGGCTCCCTTTAAATCACTTTTGCACCACGGCTGTCCGTCCATATCTGCACCGAAAACCCACACACCGCGCTGTTTCAGCTCCTCAAGCGTTCTTGCAATATTTGTAACCCTTGCAACAGGTACATATTCAACTGCCCCTGCCGAGGATTTTCCGACAGTACCGCTAAGCCCTGCGCTTCTTCTTTTCGGAATAATTATACCGTGTACCCCGGCACATTCAGCCGTTCTTATTATTGCTCCCAGATTATGCGGGTCTTCAATTTCGTCAAGCACGACTATAAACGGCGGCTCGTTTTTCTCCTTTGCCGCATTAAAAATATCCTCAACGCTTGCGTACTGCTTAACTCCAGCATATGCTATTATTCCCTGATGGTTTGCGCCGCCGCATATTAAATCAAGCTTTTTGCCGTCAACCTCTTTTATAACAACGCCCTGCTGCCTTGCCTTGGCAACTACTGCGGCAGTTGACGTGCCCTTAAAGCCCTTTGCAACTAAAATCTTATCAAGCGGTCTTCCGCTTTTTATTGCCTCCGTCACAGGGTTTCTGCCTATTATCAAATCTCTGCTTCTGTTTTCTTCCATATCTGTAACTATAAACTCCATTCGCATAACTCGTTAGGGAAAATACCTCACGCTTTTCCTGCGGACATTTTCAAAATGAATATTTCTGTCAGCAGGCGAAAAAAACTTCCAAAAGCTTCGGTAATAATCAAATGTGCATAATTATTTTCAATTATACCACAACACACAGGCAAATTGATACCCTTTTTTGAAAAATTGTCATTTTCGGTGTAAATTATTTGCCTGCCGTTTTTCCCAAACAAAATATTTAAACCCACTTCTGCTCATCTTAAGTCGGTTAATAATCAGCCAAATTTTATGTATTAATAATACCGCCAAAAAGCAAAAGTACATTCTTTGCATACGCCGGCAAGCCGAAGGTTCCGGTGACCGGGTCTTTAAAAAGCTCAGCTTTCGGCGGCGAAACGGTAAACCAAAAGAACATACAGAAATACAGGAACAAAAGCACTGCGGCAAGCGGAAACCATACCCTGAAATCCCTTTGCAAATATGTTATTTTATATGACAAAACGTGCGCCAGAGCTATAAAAACAAAAACGCTTAAAATATCCACCCAAAGCACAGCTTTGCCTGTGAACGCTGTATATAGGTAAAAGAAGAGAATTTCTGCTAAGCCGAGCGAATAAATACCGACCGTTTTTGAAATTACAAACATTTTAAACGGCGGTCTTGCTGCGGCAAGCTCTATAAAGCTCCACGCAAGATACGGAATAGTAAAAATTTTAATATGCTCCCATACGCTTTCATTCACCGCACCGAAAAGCACGCTCCAAACAGCGCCGCCCGACCACTCAAAAACAAAGTGAAGAACAGTTCCTACCCCAAAGGTAAAAAATACACCTGCAAACTCCGCCCATTTCAGGTGTTTTTTCTGCTTTAATGCTTTTTCAGCCATAATATTCACGCCTCCGCCCGGTATATATTCACAAAACAGGAGTATATGATATGCGCTTACTGTAAATTATATTCTCGCTCAATATCCGTATTCTTCCCCTTATTTGCAACTTTACGGCAGGTTACAGCCAAAAAAACGTTCGGCGTCTGTCGCACCGGTATCAGACCGGATACCGAAAATTTTTCTCGCTTTACGGTGCATAATCGGATAAAAATTGCATAAAAATATATCAGACATATACTGTTAAATAAGGAAAAAAATAAAAATGTGTGCAATGTCTTGACAAACAGGGCGCTGCGTGTTAATATAATTAAGCTGTAAACAGCGGCATAAATATCGCGGGGTGGAGCAGTTGGTAGCTCGTCGGGCTCATAACCCGAAGGTCGTTGGTTCAAATCCAGCCTCCGCAACCAAAAAAACGGATACCGTAGGGTGTCCGTTTTCTTTTGCATAAAAAGGCGCTGGGCTTGAAGGCGAGCGTTAAGAAAACGCCATGGTATGGCGTTTTTGGCGAGAGCGCCGATGACACTCCGACTGTGAACAAGCCGCAGCAAGCAAGTTGCTCAGCTTTGGCGAATATAGGTTCAATACTTTATCCAAAAAAAGGACAGCCTGACGGCTGTCCTCAATTTGTTTGTTAAATTCTGATGGCTGATTATTCTGTAAAATCAGAAATAAACGTCCATCTGATTATTGCTGTCAAGCTCACCGTTTACTACGAAGTAAGCTTTTCTTTCCTCCGGCTTAACAAAGATTTCAAGAGTCTTAATCTCTTCCTTGCCGCCGTTTGCAGCATATGTAGCCTTTACATTCTCAATAATGCTGTCTACTGCTTCCTGACCGCCGTCAAACTCGATTACTACAGAAACCTTAGGCTCTGCCTTCTTTGTTGTTTTCTTAGCAGGTGCTTTCTTTGCAGGAGCTTTTTTTGCAGCTGTTGTCTTTGCCTCTGCCTTAGCCGGCTCTGCAGCCTTTGCAGCTGTTTTTGTTGTCTTTGTTGCTGTTTTTGTTGTTTTTGCAGCTGTTGTTTTTGCAGCTGTTGTCTTTGCAGGTGCTGCCTTTACCTCTGTTGTTTTTTCCTCTGTTGTTTTCTTAGCCTGTGCCATTTCGTTACCTTCTTTCATTTTATAAAAACGGGTATTTAATCGCTGTTTTTGCTGTGAGAAAGGCAATTTTTCCAAGCAATAAACTTATACCTCTCACCTTTGTAATATTATATTACTTATTATTCACTATGTCAAACAAATCCCACCATAATCACAATTTTTCAGTTTGTATTACAGTTTTTTTCTAGCAACAGAAATTTTATTTGGCATTTATTACAAAAACACAATAGGTATTATATCAATAATTACCAACAAAATCATAATGGCGGCTGTTTAACAGCTTAACAATCACAGCACATGCTGTGCTTTACACGATCTCTTTCCTCTGCTGCCTTACCGTCGTTAAATCTGTCAAGAGTACCAACAAGATAGCCGGTAATTCTTCTGATTCTTTCAATCGGTACTGGTTCAAAATGACAGGTAAGATCTACAAATTCGCCGTCGAGCGCAATGTCCAAATCTGTTATTTTTCTGGTTGGATATTTCTCTCTGCTGTGCTTTATATATGCATTAATTTCTTCCTTTGAAAGCGTTCCGCCTGTTACATTTACGTTCATCATTATTTCTCCTTTTCGTTTTAATTAATATATTTTGCATTGATTATAGTTTTCTTTGCTGATTTTATTATACACATTTTCTCGGAGAAAAACTGTGGCATCTGCAACATTTTTTAACTTTTCACAAAATTTTTTACTAAATCTTGTGGTTTAAATAAAATATCACAACAATATGCAGGACTGGAAACTTTTGATTCTTTACAATAAAATTCTTGATATTTCAGCGCAATTAAACTAAAATAAATTTATAAACCAACTTACGTTACAGACTTTTTGTATAAACTGAAAGCTGATTTTTGATAACAACATTTTAGGAGGACAAAATATGCCTAAAAGCTCAAACCAAAAGCTTAAGCTGCTTTATCTAATGAAAATATTACAGCAGCATACTGACGAGGAGCACGCAATAACGCTTGCCCGCATTACGGAAATGCTGTATTCCTACGGAATAACTGCCGAAAGGAAAAGCCTTTATGACGATTTGGAGGCGCTGCGTACCTTTGGAATAGACGTTGTAAAGCGCAAGGGGAAAACATATGAATATTACATTGCAAACAGAGATTTTCAGCTGCCGGAGCTTAAGCTGCTTGTAGACGCTGTGCAGTCCTCAAAATTTTTAACCGTTAAAAAATCGAACGAGCTTATAAAAAAGCTCGAGAGCCTTGCAAGCACGCACGAAGCACAGCTTTTACAGCGTCAGGTTGTTGTTGCAAACAGAATAAAAAATATGAACGAATGTATTTACTACAACGTAGATACTATTCATTTGGCAATTTCCCTGAATAAGCAGATAAGCTTTACATATTTTGAATGGGCGGTATCGTTTGATACAAAGGAAAAAATAAAAAAGCGACCGCGCAAGGGCGGCGCCGCATACGTTGTAAGCCCATGGTGCTTAACGTGGGATAACGAAAATTATTATCTGATTGCCTATGACTCCTTGGCAGACAAGCTTAAGCATTACAGAGTGGATAAAATGCAGTCCATAAATATTCTGGATTTCGAACGTGACGGTGAAGACACCTACGGCGGCTTTAACAGCGCAGAGTACGCCAAGAAAACCTTTGGAATGTACGGCGGAGAGGAACAGTCCGTAAAGCTCAAATTTAAAAACGAGCTTATCGGCGTGGTTGTTGACCGCTTTGGAAAGGATATTTTTATAACTAAGGACGGCGACGACAGCTTTACAGTCAATGTGTCCGTTATGGTAAGCGGACAGTTCTTTGCCTGGCTTTTCGGGCTTGCAGACGGTGTTACAATTTTATCGCCCGAAAGCGTTATAAAGCAATATAAAAAGCACGGAAAAAAGGCGCTTAAAAAGTACAAATGATGTCTGTCTGACAGGGCGAATCACGCTGTAAAGTCCTTTTTATGGTACTTATATTTTTGTATCATAAAATAAAAGGGGGACTTTAAATGATGGAAATTTGTTTATTCGTACTTATTTTAAAGGCTGTATGCTGGGTTATAGGCATTGTAAAGCCGGATTTTGAAAAACAGGTAAGGAGCGCTGAAAGCATATATGTCAACGCTAAAAATCAGCGCATAAGAAACAGCTCAAAAACAGCAAAGTCACAGCGCCGCACCGTACAGTATGCAAGCTGTAAAAATGTGCAGATGCGCCCTGCGCCTTATGCAGCGCCGTTTAAAAAAGCTCCGGTGCTTACGGCCGTTGACCGCTATAACGACGGCTTCTGCACAGACAGCGGATATATTTACAAAAAAGCAGGATAATAAATTAGGTATTATGCAAAAGAAAAAAGAGGTGCTTTCTTGATTACTTTTGAACAGGTTAAAAACAGCGAAATAATACGAACATATATTGAAAAAGCAGATGAATCGCTTATTGCAATGGGCTTTACGGAGCACAGCTATGCACACGTTACAAAGGTTGCCTCAACTGCAAGCTATATTCTGCTTACAATGGGTTACACTGAGCGAGAGGCGGAGCTTGCACAAATTGCAGGCTATCTGCACGATATAGGAAACGTCATAAACAGAATTGACCATGCACAAAGCGGCGCAGTAATGGCTTTTCGTATTTTGGACAATATGCAGGCTGACGCCGCAGACATAGCCACAATAATAACGGCTATCGGCAATCATGACGAGGGAACTGCCTACGCAGTAAACCCAATAGCGGCGGCGCTTATTCTTGCAGACAAATGTGACGTGCGCCGTTCAAGAGTAAGAAACAGCGACATTGCTACCTTTGACATACACGACAGAGTTAATTACTCGGTTGTAAGCTCAAAGCTTTCTATAAACGAAGACAAAACAGTAATTGAGCTTCGCCTGAAGATAGACACCTCTGTTTGCTCTGTTATGAATTATTTTGAAATATTTTTAGGCAGAATGGTGCTTTGCCGCAAGGCGGCGGAAAGGCTAAGCCTTAAATTCTCGCTTGTAATAAACGACCAACAGCTTTTGTAATTTTAAAACGGCATAAGATAAAGAAAAAGCTATACTTCGGAGAAGCTGAAAGATGGAATATGAAATAATAAGAAGCAGGCGAAAAACCGTTTCGCTTGAAGTTACAGGGGATTTAAAAATACTTGTGCGCTCGCCGCTTAAATATCCCGAGAGGGATATTGAAAAATTTGTTGAAGCGCACAGCGAATGGATAAAGCGCAAGCTTGAGCTTCAGCAAAAGCGGCAGACCTTGCCGATAAACCGGGAGCTTTCCGCACAGGAAGCCGCGCTGCTCAAGGAGCAGGCTGAAAGGTATTTTTTGCAGCGTACAGAATATTTTTCCGCAATAACGGGTCTTACTCCGCAGGGGATAAAAATTACGAATGCCAAAACACGCTTTGGAAGCTGCAGCACAAAAAACGTAATTTGCTACTCCTTGCGCCTTATGCTGTATCCGCAGTTTGCATCAGACTATGTAATAATGCACGAGCTTGCACATATTCGCCACAAAAACCACGGGAAAGAGTTTTACTCTCTCATTGAAAAATATATGCCGGATTACCGCAGCAGAATAAAGGCGTTAAAGGGCGGCTTTTAACAAAAAACTATTTAAGGCTTACAGTTTCTTTTATCCAGCTAAGCTCCTCTTTTTTTATTGCGCCTGTCACCGTCATAATTATTATGTATAACACTACGGCTGCGGTCAGAACAAATACTGTCGTAAACACGTTTTGCGGCAGTATTTTGCATTTTAATGCTATATCAAGCACAATACAGGGAAGAACAGACGCCGCAAGCGGCTTTAATATCCAGCCTATAGGCTCAAAGCGAAGCTCCGTAACCTTTAAAAGCCTTGAAAGGCTGAATGTACAGTTTATAAGCGAGCTTAAAAACATTGTAGCTACAAGCGCTCGTATGCCAAAGTGCGGCAGTAAAAACAATATCAGCGCAACTCTTAGCACCGAATCAATAATATTATAAGCAAGATAATGGAGCTGCTGGTTAAGACCCTTGAGCATACCGTCAACTACTGCGTCCATATAAATAAGCGGTACTGTCGGCGACAAAACACGCATATACATACCTGCACTGCTGTCCCCGTACAGCATAACGCTTATATTGTCTGAAAAAAAGAAAAATATAACTGCCGTCGGCAAAGAAAAAAGAAAGGCAAAGCGAAGTATTCTTGCCGTCATATAATGTATGGAATTTTTCCGTACAGCGGCGGCAGCCTCAGACATTTCGGGTATCATAAGCTGAGAAAAGGAAAGCAGAAAAGCCGACGGAAACGCAAGCACAGGCATTGCCATACCTGTAATAAGGCCGTAATCTCCAAGCGATTTTTCAGCAGAAGCGCCGTATTTTTTCAGCCCCTGCGGAATAAGCACATTTTCGGCAGTGATAAGTCCCGTTCTCAGGCACGAGCTGAGCGTTACGGGAACACCGATAACCGCCGCCTTTTTTAAAAAGCCTTTATTAAGCCTTTGTCTGCCCCTTATCCCACTTATCTCAAGCTTATACATTATAAAAGAGTACAGGCAGGTAACGGCTTCGGCGCAGGTTGTTCCGACAGCTATTGCCGCACAGGCATATTCAAGCCCCATAGGCGCCATTATACCGACAACAAGCGCAAAAACAGCAATTTCTGCAATTTGCTCAATAAGCTGTTCGCTTGCAGTTTTTATCGCCGTTCTTTTCGCATAAAAATACCCTCTGAAGCACGCAGACACAGCCATAAACGGAAGTCCCGGCGCAAGTATTTTTATTGAAAGCACAGTGCGCTCATCACCCAGAATTTCTCCGCCGATAAAATCTGCGTTCAGGTAAAGCGCCGCACAGGCACACAGGCTTAACAGTACGCCCATACATAAGCAGGCAAGCACAACGCTCCTTTGCCTGCTTTCATTTTTTTTGGCAATGCCCTCGGTTACAAGCCTTGTGACAACAAGCGATATTCCGCTTGTAGAAAAGGTAGCCGCAAGCATATACACGCTTGAAATAAGCTGATACAGTCCTATGCCCTGCGCTCCTATTATACTGCTCATATATACTCTGAAAAAAATGCCCATTGTGCGTGCCGCTAAAGACGTGCCTGTTAATACGGCGGCATTTAATATAAACCGTTTCTTTCTCACACTTATTTCAGCTCCGAAAAATATCTTTCGTTTAAGGAAACACTGATTAAATTGTTTGTGCATATTGCGCCGTCAGATTTTTCGTCAGGTTGGACAAATAAACCGCAGTAATGCTGACGCATTGCGAGGATTTTTTGGTCAGGCTGACGGAAAAAATACAAGCAAGATGTGCAAACAGCTTTTCGGTGTGATTTATTCAGTGTTTCCTTAACTAATCAATATGCAAAAATCAGTATAAAAATCCAAAATACGGAAAAATATATATTATTTATATTTAATTTTCCGCAGGGGCATAATATCTGCATAAAATTAGTATAAAATTTAGCTGTAATGCTGTTTATCGATTAGCGTAGGCGGTGCTCTCCGCCTTTTCATAGGTATCAGTATGAATTATCTAATAAATAAAAATATTAAATAAAGAAAGAGGTAATACTATGAACGATTATGTGATTGTTACAGACTCCTGTGCAGACCTCTCCCCCAAGCTTATTAAAGAAATGCAGATAGAGGTTATACCCCTTTGCTTTTCTATTACAGACAAAACATATCATAATTATCCTGACCACCGCGAAATGGATATTACAGAGTTTTACAACTCTATGCGCGCAGGCAATATGTCCACCACGGCACAGCTTAACCCAAGCGATATTACAGACGCATTAACCCCTATTCTTGAAAGCGGCAGGGACGTATTATATATTGTATTTTCATCGGGACTAAGCGGAACATACCAAAGCGCCTGCTTAGCCGCAGAGGAGCTTTACGAAAGCTTTCCCGACAGAAAGGTTATTGTTGTGGATTCTCTCGCCGCAAGTATGGGACAGGGCTTGCTTGTGTGGCACGCCGTACAAAAGAAAAAGGACGGTATGAGCATTGAAGAGGTTGCAAAATGGGTAGAGGAAAACAGAGATAACCTGTGCCACTGGTTTACCGTTGACGACCTGCATCACCTTAAAAGAGGCGGAAGAGTTTCCGCTGCGGCGGCAATCATCGGCTCTGCTTTGGGCATTAAGCCTGTTCTGCACGTTGATAACGAGGGGCACCTTATTCCCGTTAAAAAGGTAAGAGGCAGACGTCAGTCGCTTGACGCTCTTGTTGAGATGATGGAGCAATCCGCCATTTTTCCAAAGGAGCAGACAGTATTTATCAGCCACGGCGACTCGCTTGACGATGCAAAATATGTAGAAAAGCAGGTTAAAGAAAAGCTAAAGGTCAAGAATGTTAAAATCAATTATATCGGTCCGGTTATCGGCTCTCACTCAGGGCCGGGTACAATAGCGCTTTTCTTTATCGGCTCCGAAAAATAAAAGACAAAAAATTTTAAGGGACGGTTTTTATGCCGTTCCTTTTGTATAACATTGCACTAAAGAGGTTTTTCAATTGCTTAAACTTGTTCACTTCTTAAAGGACTATAAGCTTCAGCTTACAATCGGCCCGCTTTGCAAGCTTTTGGAGGCTGTTTTTGAGCTTATAGTTCCGCTTGTTATGGCAAGCATTATAGACGTTGGCATTAAAAACGGCGACGTAGAATATATACTGAAAATGGGTGCAGTTATGATACTGCTGGGCGCAGTAGGGCTTTCAAGTGCGCTTGTGTGCCAAAAATCCGCCTCCATAGCGTCTCAGGGCTTCGGTACAAAGCTGAGGACTGCTCTATTTAAGCATATAAACACATTGTCGTTTAAGGAGCTTGACAAAATAGGTACGCCCTCCTTAATTACAAGAATGACAAATGACATAAACCAGCTTCAGGTTGCAGTTGCAATGCTTATACGCCTTGTTATAAGAGCGCCGTTTCTTGTGGTGGGCGCTATGATAATGGCATTTTCAATAAACGCCCGGCTTTCCGTAATATTTGTTACAGCCGCAGTTATTATCGCCGTAATTCTATATTTGGTAATGAGCAAAAGCGTACCTTTTTTTAAGGCGATACAAAAAAAGCTGGACAAAATTTCACTTATTACAAGGGAAAGCCTTTCCGGCAGCAGAGTAATAAGAGCGTTTAACAAGGAAAAGGACGATCGGCAGCGCTTTGATAATGCGGCGCAGCAGCTTGCAGACATAAGCGTTAAGGTGGGCAGGCTGTCTGCACTTTTGAACCCTGCGACGTATGTTGTTGCAAACCTTGCAATAGTGTTTATTGTGTGGTTCGGCGCAGGTCTTGTAAACACGGGAGATATGCTTCCCGGTGAAATAGTTGCGCTTGTAAATTATATGACGCAGATTCTGCTTGCCCTTGTTGTTGTTGCAAATTTAGTTGTAATTTTCACCAAGGCGTCTGCCTCTGCCGCCAGAGTAAACGAGGTGCTAAGCACACAAACCTCCCTGCAAAACGGCACCGTAACGCAAACACACCCCAAAAGCGGCACGCCGAGGATAGAGTTCAAAAACGTAAGCTTCGGCTACGGCGGCGAGGACGTGCTTCACGACATAAGCTTAAAAATATACCCGGGTCAGACAGTCGGCATAATCGGCACAACAGGCAGCGGCAAGTCCTCCTTAGTCAATTTAATCCCCCGGTTTTACGACGTAAAGGACGGCGAGCTTTTATTTGACGGAGTAAACGTAAAAGAGCTGTCTTTTAAATATTTAAGGGGCTGCTGCGGTATAGTGCCGCAAAACGCAGTTTTATTCTCCGGCACTATAAGCGATAATATCCGTTGGGGCAAAAAGGACGCAACAAAGGAAGAGATTGAAAAAGCTTTAAAAACGGCTCAGGCGGCAGATTTTGTAAACAAAATGCCGCTTAAGGCAGAAACTATGCTTGTGCAGGGCGGCAAAAATTTATCCGGAGGACAAAAGCAGCGCCTTACCATTGCAAGAGCGCTTGTGTCGGCTGCGCAAATACTTATTCTTGACGACAGCGCAAGTGCGCTCGACTTTGCAACGGACGCCGCACTAAGACGGGCAATAAAGGAGCAAAGCGGCAATATGACGGTTATTATTGTTTCTCAGCGTGTGGCTACTGTAAGCGGCGCAGACAAAATAGCAGTTATGGAAAACGGAAGCCTTGCCGGCTTCGGCACTCACAGCGAGCTTTTAAAAAGCTGTGAAGCATATAAGGAAATCTGCCTTTCTCAGCTTTCAGGCGAGGAGGTGCAGGTATGAAAAGCACAAAAACAGTAAAGCGCATTTTATCATATACGGGAAAATACAGCCTGTTCCTTTTGGGCGCCTTAATCTGCTCGGCTGTAAGCGTATGCCTGACGCTTTTGGGTCCTGTTCTTGTAGGAAATGCCGTTGACTGCATTATAACAAAGGGCAAGGTGGATTTTGAAAGCGTATTTAAAATACTTTCATATCTTGTGCTTACCATTGCGGGCGTCGCACTTTTTCAGTGGCTTATGACCCTATGCACAAACGCTGTAAGCTACCGCACCGTACAGGATTTAAGAAAAGAGATTTTCAAAAAATTCTGCGACGTTCCCATTTCTTATATAGACAAAAGCATACACGGCGACCTTATAAGCCGCACTGTAAACGATATAGACGCCGTAGGCGACGGACTTTTACAGGGAATAACCCAGCTTTTTCAGGGCGTAATCACAATTTTGGGTACGCTTGTGTTTATGCTGACAATAAATTATAAAATTGCAATAGTCGTTGTGCTTATTACTCCGCTTTCGCTTTTTGTTGCGGCGTTTATTGCTCGTCTGTGCGCTAAAATGTTTAAGGAGCAGCAGCAAACGCAGGGCGAAATAAGCGGCTTTGTAGAAGAAATAATTGGCAATCAAAAGCTTTCCGCCGCCTTTTTAATGGAAGAAGAAAACGAAGAGAGATTTGACAAAATAAATCAAAGGCTTTACGTCTGCGGCAAAAAGGCGCAGTTTGCCTCATCTCTTGCAAATCCAAGCACACGCTTTGTAAACGGCATCGTATACGCCGCTGTTGGTATTATCGGCGCATTAGGCGCAGTAAACGGCGTTCTCACGGTGGGACAGCTTTCGTGCTTTTTAACGTATGCAAACCAATACACAAAGCCATTTAACGAGGTAACAGGCGTTATAACACAGCTTCAGACGGCAATAGCAGGCGCAAAGCGTGTTTTTGCGGTGCTGGATGAAGAAAATCAGGAGCCTGACAGCGAAAACGCCCTTGTTTTAACGCATTGCAGCGGCAATATACAAATTGAAAACGTGTATTTTTCCTATACTCCCGAGCAAAGGCTTATTGAAAGCTTCAACCTTAGCGTAAAACCCGGCCAGCGCATTGCTATAGTAGGTCCTACCGGCTGCGGAAAGACAACTCTTATAAATCTGCTGATGCGTTTTTACGACGTTACAAGCGGCTCCATAAAGGTGGACGGCACAGATATAAGGGATATTACCCGCTCGTCACTCAGAAAAATGTACGGTATGGTGCTTCAGGAAAGCTGGCTTTACAACGCAACCATAAAAGAAAACATCGCCTACGGCAAGCCGGACGCCTCTATGGACGAAATAATAAAGGCGGCAAAGGCTGCGTACGCACACTCATTTATTGTTCAAATGGAAAACGGCTACGACACAGTTATCAGCGAGGACGGCGGCAATTTGTCGCAGGGACAAAAGCAGCTTTTGTGCATTGCAAGGGTTATGCTGTGCAACCCGCCTATGCTTATTCTGGACGAAGCAACAAGCAGTATAGATACGCTGACAGAGCAGCGTGTGCAGAAAGCCTTTACACAGCTTATGAAGGGAAAAACAAGCTTTGTTGTTGCACACAGGCTTTCTACAATAAAAGAGGCAGACGTTATACTTGTTATGAACAACGGCAACATAATAGAGCAGGGCACGCATAACGAGCTTATCGGCAGGGGCGGATTTTACCACAGTCTTTACAACAGCCAGTTTGCAAAGAGCTGAGGATAATTATGCTGTTTTTTTGCACTGCTCTTGCTCCAAAATATTGACAAAAGCTCTGTCAAATGGGATAATTAACAGACAGCAGATTAATTGCAATACAGCAATATAATGATAAAGACTGCAAAATATATAAATTATTTTTTACACGAGAGGACGAATAAAATGGCAAAGGAGCTTGCTAAGTCTTATAACCCGAAAGAGGTAGAGGACAAAATCTACGACTTCTGGCTTAAAGGCAATTATTTTCACGCAGAAATAGATAAGGACAAAAAGCCGTACACCATTGTTATGCCGCCCCCGAATATTACGGGACAGCTTCATATCGGTCATGCGCTGGACTTATCCTTACAGGATGTTTTAATCCGCTTCAGAAGAATGCAGGGTTACTCTGCGCTTTGGCTTCCCGGCACAGACCATGCCTCCATTGCAACAGAGGCTAAAATAGTTGAGGCTATGCGTAAGGAGGGTATCTCCAAGGAGGACATAGGCAGAGAGAAATTCTTGGAGCGCGCATGGGAATGGAAAAAGGAATACGGCGGAAGAATCACCAAGCAGTTCCGCAAGCTCGGCTCAAGCTGCGACTGGGAGCGAGAGCGCTTTACAATGGACGAGGGCTGCTCTAAGGCTGTTAAAGAGGTTTTTGTGCGCCTTTACGAAAAGGGTCTTATATACAGAGGCGAAAGAATAATAAACTGGTGTCCTCACTGCTGTACCTCAATTTCTGACGCAGAGGTTGAGTTTGAGGAGCAGGCAGGTCACTTCTGGCATTTAAGATATCCCCTTACAGACGGAAGCGGTTACCTTGAGCTTGCCACCACAAGACCGGAAACACTGCTTGGCGATACTGCCGTTGCAGTAAACCCCGGCGATGAAAGATACAAAGATTTAGTGGGAAAAACACTTACGCTTCCGCTTGTCGGCAGAGAAATTCCTATTGTTGCCGACGACTATGTTGATATAGATTTCGGTACAGGCGTTGTTAAAATTACACCCGCCCACGACCCCAACGACTTCCAGGTTGGCTTAAGGCATAATCTGCCTGTTATAAATGTTATGACAGATGATGCAAAAATCACCTCCGATTATCCGAAATATGCAGGAATGGACAGATATGAAGCCAGAGAGGCTATTGTAAAAGACCTTGAAGAGGGCGGCTATCTTGTAAGGGTTGAAAACCACACTCATAATGTAGGCACCTGCTACAGATGCCACAACACCGTTGAACCGAGGGTTTCTATGCAGTGGTTTGTAAAAATGGACGAGCTTGCAGGCCCTGCCATTGACTGTGTAAAAAGCGGCAAAACAAAATTTGTACCGGAGCGCTTTGACAAAATCTATTATCACTGGATGGAGAACATCCGCGACTGGTGCATATCAAGACAGCTTTGGTGGGGACACAGAATACCTGCGTGGTACTGCGATGACTGCGGCGAGGTAATTGTAGCCAAGGAAACACCCGCAGTATGCCCAAAGTGCGGCAAAAATCATCTGCATCAGGACGAGGATACTCTCGACACATGGTTCAGCTCTGCGCTGTGGCCTTTTTCAACGCTCGGCTGGCCCGACCAAACCCCGGAGCTTGACTACTTCTTCCCTACAAATACTCTTGTTACAGGCTACGACATTATCTTCTTCTGGGTTGCAAGAATGATCTTCAGCTCAGTTGAGCAGATGAACAGTCAGCCGTTCGATACCGTATTTATTCACGGCATTGTAAGAGATGAGCTGGGTCGTAAAATGTCAAAATCACTCGGCAACGGCCCTGACCCCATTGAGGTTATAAACAAATACGGCGCAGACGCTCTGAGATTTTTGCTTATAACGGGAAATTCGCCGGGAAATGATATTCGCTATTCCGAAAAACGCATTGAGGCTTGCTCAAATTTTGCAAATAAGCTCTGGAACGCCAGCAGATATGTTCATATGAATATTGACGATTATAATGTTGAATGTAAGCTTCCGGGTACACTTACAACCGAGGACAAGTGGATTTTAAACACGCTTAACAATATAACAAAAGAGATTACCGAAAACCTCGATAAATTTGAGCTTGGCATAGCCGTACAGAAGCTCTACGATTTTATCTGGAGCAGCTACTGCGACTGGTACATTGAGCTTTGTAAGGCTCGCCTGCAAAGCGAGGGAGAAACTGCACAGAATGCAAGGCAGGTGCTCCTATATGTACTTGACAAAATTTTAAAGCTTCTGCATCCGTTTATGCCGTTTATAACGGAGGAAATCTGGCAGACAATTCCGCACGATACAGACGGCGAAACCATTATGCTGGAAAAATACCCCGAATACACGCCTGAGCTTGATTTCCCGGCAGAGGCGGAGGAAATGAAGAAGGTTATGGAGGCTATTACGGCTATCCGTACAAGGCGCAACGAGATGAACGTGCCGCCGTCAAAGAAAGCAAAGCTGTATATTGCCACAGCAATACCGCAGACCTTTGCAAACGGCGAAAAATTCTTCCTGAAGCTGGCGTCTGCAAGCGAGGTAGAAATTGCAGAAAGCTTTGAGATAGACGGCGCCGTAACAATAGTAACGGCAGACGCTAAAATTTACATTCCTATGGACGAGCTTGTAGACAAGGAAAAGGAGCTTGCACGCCTTAACAAGGAGCTTGAAGCCGTTAAAAAGATGTATGCTCAGTCACAGGGCAAGCTGAATAATGCAGGCTTTATGGCTAAGGCGCCGCAAAAGGTTGTAGAAACCGTTAAAATGCAGGCACAAAGAGAAGAAGAGAAAATCGCTATGATTAACGCCGCAATAGAGGCTTTAAAATAATGACAGGACTGATGATATGAACGGAGTTATTGTTATAGACAAGCCCCGTGACTTCACCTCCTTTGACGTTGTTGCAGTAATGCGAAAGCTTTGCAGTCAAAAAAAGATAGGACATACAGGCACGCTCGACCCTATGGCTACGGGCGTGCTTCCTTTGCTTATGGGCAATGCGGCAAAGGCACAGGATATTCTTCCCGACAGCGACAAGGAGTACGAGGCACAGTTTAAGCTGGGCATTATTACCGACACGCTTGACATAACGGGCAAAATTCTTGAAGAAAAAAAATACACCCCCGTAAGCCGCAGCGATTTTTTAAACGCTATGGAAAAATACAGGGGCGACATTATGCAAATTCCCCCGATGTATTCGGCTGTAAAAAAGAACGGCGTGCGCCTTTATGACCTTGCAAGAAAGGGAATAGAAACACAGCGTGAGGGTCGCCCTGTGCATATAAGCCGACTGGAGCTTACAGATTATTGCGAAGAAACCGGCGAGGGTACAATACTTGTCGGCTGCTCCAAGGGCACATATATACGCAGCCTAGTAGACGACATCGGACGTGACCTTCGCACCGGCGGCGTTTTAACTGCCTTGCGCCGTACCTGCGCCTGCGGCTTTACCTTAAAGGACTGTGTAACGCTTGAGCAGTTTAAGGCTCTTGCTGAAAAAGGTGAGCAGGAAAGCCGCCTGATAAGTACAGAATGTCTTTTTGCCGTTTATCCTTCGGTTAATGTCAGCGAAAAGCAGTCTGTTCGCTTTAAAAACGGCGGTGCGCTTGACCTGATGCGAACTAAGCTTAAAAACACAGCATACGAACACGGTGCAGTTTTAAGAGTGCACGATTACTCCGGCGGATTTATTGGTTTGGGCAAAATAAACAAAGAGGAAAATTTACTGACTGTTTTAAAGCTTTTTCCAGAGCTTTAAAACTTCCGTATACATTTTATACAAATTTTCAAAATGCCTGTTTTATCGCATTTTTTAAAAAAAGTTAATTTAATATCAAGGGCAAGCTGTAACAGCAAAGGGTTGCAGCTTGCCCTTTGTTTTTGCAAAAAACGTGATAAACAAGCCATTTTTACAAATTACCAACAATAAGCTTAGGGTCTTTGTGCAATTTAACCATTTAATTTATGGGTGAAACTTTCGGCACTTTGTCTAATGGTTACACGTTTGTAACAACTTATTCGGTTATTTTGTATAAACAAAAGCCCCGTTTTTGGCTTAAAAAGCAAAAAAATAGCCTTTTTAAGCCATTTCTGCAAACTTTACAAAAATGTAATCTTGTTGTAAACTATGTAACGTTGCTAAGACAACCGACTAAAAAATTCAAAAGGAGTGAATCGGGGCAATTTTTTACCCCCACTTTCTATGATTAAAAAGTCAATATCAGTATTAGTATGTTTAATATTAGCGGTGACCGGCGTATGCAGCGTGTCTGCCGCAACACAAAGCTATTCACCTGTTTCAATATCTGAAAATGAAATTACCATTGAGGCAGGCAGCAAAACAACAGTAACGGCAAACATTAACGATAATGCACTTTCCCATGAAGATATAGAATGGGCTTCAAGCAATGTTTCCGTAGCAACAGTAAACAGCAACGGCACTGTAAGGGCAGTTTCCGAGGGCGTTGCAGAGATTATATGCACAGTTCCCTCCTTCAGCACAGGCAAAACTTACGGCGATGTTTGCACCGTAACCGTTTCAACACCTGCTGTAAGCGCAAGCCTTAACAAGACTGAAGCTTCTCTGCCTGTCGGCGGAAATGAAACCTTTAAGGTAACCGTTAAGGGAAACGGCAGTACAAAGGTAAAAAACGCATGGAAAACCTCGAACACCGCTGTTGCAAAGATTGACGAAAACGGCAGGCTTACAGCTCTTAAACGCGGTACAGTTACTGTTACGTGCAATGTTCAAAACGCTTCTACAGGCGCTTCGCTCGCAGTACGCACAGCAACAGTTAAGGTATTTAACCCGGAAACCTCAGTAGTTTTAAACACTCATTCACTTAAATGGGCAATCGGCAGAAAGGGCACATACAAGCCTGTTGTTACAAGTAACGACCCGGCCGCTAAGAAGATAACCTTTAAATCCTCAAACACAAAGGTTGCAACAGTTGACAATAACGGTAAATTAACGACAAAAGCACCGGGAACAGCAACTATTACCTGCTCTGTTATAAACGCACAGACAAAAAAGGTTCTTGCAACAGACACCTGCAAGGTAACTGTATACAGACCTGTAACTAAGGTTACACTCAATACAAACAGCATAAACTGGCCGATAGGAAGAAGCGGAAGCTTTAAGGCTACTGTATCACCGTCAAACGCAACAACTAAAAGCGTTAAGTGGAGCTCCGGCAATACAGCCGTTGCAAAGGTTGACAAAAACGGCAAGCTTACGGCAGTTGGTAAGGGTTCAACTACAATAACCTGCACCGCTACGGACGGAAGCGGCAAAAAGGCGACCTGTAAGGTAACAGTTTATCAGCCTGTAACAAAAATCAAGCTTAACAAAACAAGCCTTAACTGGAAAACAAGCCAGCAGGGCACATTTAAGGCAACGGTATCACCAAGCAATGCAAAATATAAAACCTTAAAATGGACCTCAAGCGACACCTCTGTTGCAAAGGTTGACAAAAACGGCAAGCTTACGGCAGTCGGCAGCGGTACTGCTACAATAACCTGTGCGGCAACCGATAAAAGCGGAGCTAAGGCTACCTGTAAGGTAACTGTTAAAAACAGCTACACAGATGACGATTTGTTCTGTATGGCGGCAGTTATGTGGCAGGAGGCAGGCGCACTGTATTGCAGCGACGAGCTTCAGCTTATGGTAGGAAGCGTAGTTATGAACCACGTTGCACACAAAAGCTTCCCTAACACTGTAAGAGGCGTTATTACCCGCCCCGGTGCATACGGTACAATGGGCTGGACGGGAGTACATCTTCCCACGTCAAACGACCCTTACACAAAGCAGGCAGTAGAGCGTTGCTACAAAAACGCAAAAAAGGTATTAAACGGTGAATATAAAGTACCTAAGAGCGTAATTTATCAGGCTGGCTTTGTACAGGGCAGCGGCATTTACAAATACACCGAAGGTATGTACTTCTGCTATGAATAACCTTATATAAAATAAAACTTTGAAATTATCGCTCTCCGTTAAAACGGAGGGCGTTTTTTATTACAATTTAATAAGTTAAAAATTTTTTTGGGGGGGATTAAAAAAGAAAAGTCTGTGCTGATAAGAATCCCTCCGTCAGGCTGCGCCTGCCACCTCCCTTTAACAAGGGAGGCAGAAAGTCCCCCTTGTCAAAGGGGGAAAGATGACGAAGTTATCAGGGGGATTCCATAGAAGAGAGTCTGTGCTGAGAAGAATCCCTCCGTCAGGCTGCGCCTGCCACCTCCCTTTAACAAGGGAGGCAGAAAG
>JBJEQJ010000013.1:0-3537 GCA_051881695.1 Acutalibacteraceae bacterium
AAGCTCTTTTACTAACAGAATAAACATTTCTTCTGCTTGCTTGTCAATATCGGTACTCTGTCTTTCTTGCCTTTGCAATGCCCATAAAGTTTTATTTTTTAGTGTTTTTCAAATTACTTCCTTATGTGGCGTTAGCATTGCGGGCAACCTTGTTTTTTTATTTGTCAAAGTTTTTAATGAAATTTAGTAAGTTTTCTTTTTGGCGCTGCGATAGTGTTGACCAATAATTTAACAATTCTCGTGTATCGTTAGAAACTTCAATCAATTCGCCCTCTGCAAAAAATTCAGAGATAGTGATAGGGTACTTGTTTCAATGGATAGAACGGAAGCAGAAGCTATTGTGATTGCAGTTGAACAGCATACGGTTACATCAGCACCGCCTGACTACGAAAGAATAAAAGTCATAAAAAAGATATAACGATTGAGCCGTGCTACATAGATTTGGTAGCACGGCTTGAATTTTTAATTATTCTTTTCTAAGAGTTGAATTATCTTTTTGGCAGCTCCAATTTCCAATCCTTTCTTCATATGAGAAGCAAAACCGTGTGCTTCAGGTGGATTGGCAATAAACTCTTTTAATTCATCAACACCCATAGGTTTATCGTGTTTGAATTCAAATCCGAGATTCAAGGCAAAAAGATAACCATCTTTTACGCCCCAACCGTCTGTAACGCTGAAATAACACAACTTATCCTCTGTTACAAACACTCTCTCTGAATTGCCAACTTTGCCGATACAAACACACGGAGTTTTAGCATAATACTCAGCGTGGAATACAGACAATAGAAGCTTAACCCCATTGAAGCGATCGTTGATGTTTACATCTCCACTTGTTTGGCAAATTGTGTAGATTTCGTTTTCATACATTTTTCTTTTTGACATCATAATTGTGTCCTCCTTAGATTTATTTTACCTACAAGAGAACGAAAAAAGCGCCCATCGTCGGATAGGCGCTGATTTTTTATCTACACCCATCATTCAAGCATTACCACCTTGCCTTGCGGTAGGTTGGTGTGCGGTCAAAGGGCTTGTCCCTCACGCACTCTATATAGGTTAATTGATTTAGTTTATCTTAACTGATTTCTATCACAAAAATCAAGGACATCAAGTCTTACACCATCTTCTATTTGAATAGTGTAATTATTTTGTCCTTTCTGTATATCCGAAGTAACATAATCACCGTCATCGGATATAAAAACGGTAAAATACCAAGTGTCACCAACCTGATATTTATCCTTTAGTTTTTTCTTAGTATATTCAGGTATTGCTCGTAGCCTTATTGTACTTCCATTCTTAAAATGATCCATCCAAACAAAGTTTTCTTGCGTTATAATCATCTCCATATTCTTTGATAGTAATTATAGCACACGATTTATAAATTATCAATCATCATAATGGTCGTTGTAATAGTCCTCCGCATCCTCATAATCAAAGAAATCATCATAGTGATCTTCGTAAAAATCCTCGGCATCGTAATAGTCCTTTGCGTTATACTTGTCGTTTGTTTTGCTGGAGGACTTAGAGCTGTACCCATAATTTTTACTTTTGCCAGAGCTGCTATATCCCGTATAGCTACTTGAAGAAGAATAGCTATTCGTAGGCTTAGATGTGCTTGAGGTCTGAGAGCCATATTTAGAAGATGAAGAATAGCTATAAGTTCTTCGATAATTTGATTTGTAGCTGCTATTATCAGCTTTTGTAGAGGAGCATTTAGCGAAGATAACCAAGAACGAGACTATTACAACTACAACGGCAATGATATTGCCGATTCTTTTATCCAAATTATTTACACTACTGTTAGTATAACTGCTCTTTATCGGTTTGTGGTATGAGGATGTATTATTGCTATTATCGTCCTTTGTTGTTTCCTCGTATATCTTATACGCTATATACTGTTCGTCTAATGTGGTTTTGCCGTTCCCGTCAAAGTCAAACATTCCACCCATAAAATCGTTGTCGTTGAACATAAAATCACCTATGTCCTTTCACGGAGAATGATTTACTTATAAATCATTACTTGTTAATGTTTTCGGATTGCGGAAGAAAAGACTATCGGCTTCACAAGGTACTCTAAAATCGTAACCAAGCTCGTGAGCGCAAACCATTCTTGCCATAACTTCATCCATCTTATCATTCAGGAGGATTATTCTATGTTTCCAACGGTATGTGTAAAGTCCTAATAGTTTGTCTAATTCCTCAGAATGGCGGAGTAATACACCGATTTCAGGAGCTATTTTCATAGGATTGTTCGTGCCTGTTCGCTTTACAATTTCAGTTGCTTTAGAGTAAATGTAAAATGAATTAATCATATTATCACCACCCTAATGGAGTAATTCTTTTCCTTCCTGCTATAAGTATAGCAGGTAAGGTGTCCTATAAAACGGACTTTACCTTGCTATTCATTGGATTCTTGAGATTTCTTATACTTCTTAGGAGTATACTTTTCTCTGTTTTCCTCTTTACAGTCCCAATAAATATCTTGTAGCGCTCTCATAACGCCGTCCATTTCGCTGTCGGATAATTCACCACCTGCAAATAAACCGCCTAATTGTTTGACGAGCTGATCAGCTTGTTGTTTTCCTCTATTTCCATATTTTTCTGTCGCTTCAGTGATGAACTCCTCATTCTCATTTCTTAAATAGTCCGCACTAATATCAAGAATAGTTGCGAGGGTATCATAGATTTCTCTTTTCTTGGGATATGTTTTCCCACTTTCGTAGTTGCTGATTATGATTGGAAAAATCCAATTAGATCAGTGACGATTCTGGCAATTAACTTGTTTCCACAGGATATGCCGCAACAAATTGATTTGTTCGTTGATTATGATAGAGCCGAAAAGAACTGTTGCGGAAACTGAATTGTCCTTTACCTCAATTGCATTGGCACTTAACGGCAAAGCCGACGCAGTAAAGCACATCACAAGTGAGATTGCAAGAATTCGGTTTCTTAATTTTTTCTTTTTTATAAGATTTTCCTGCTTAAAATATTTTTACTAAACCAGCAATAAAAATTGCTTTTGTTCACATCAATACAATCCGTTGCCGCCGCAAAGCGTACACGGCGCTCTTCCGCTTCCGCGGCAAGCAGCGCAGGTTGTATATGTATTATAAGCGTGTTCGCTGCCCCCACCGTAATTCGGCGCATAATGAGTACCGGCAAGTTTACCTGTGCCGTGGCACGAAAAACAGGTTACCGTTCCTGCTCCGTTGCATTTTGCGCAGGTGCTTTGAAAATTATTATTATAATCATCTATCGGCGGAGTAATACCGCCTGTAATCGCACCTCCGTTGCCGGTGCTTCCGCCGGAGCCAGCGTTGCTGTTTTTAATTTTACCTGTACCGAAACAGCGTACACAGTCTGTATATCCGTCTCCTCCGCAGCTGCACTTATATTCAACGCCTGCCGCTTCCCTTGTACCTGTGCCATTGCACCAGTTGCATAAAGATTTTCCCGTACCGCCGCAAAGCGTACAATCAATTTCCTCCGGCTCATATGACGAAGAAGCATAGTTGTCATCATAATCGTCATCATAATCGT
>JBJEQJ010000014.1:0-3342 GCA_051881695.1 Acutalibacteraceae bacterium
TTCGTGATTTTAACTGTTATCGTACCGACCTTGGTGAAATCGGTCATGGTGCTGCTGGGTGTGCCGCTGAGCTTGAGGGTGGCGGTGACATAGTCGGCAGCGCTTACCTGTCCTACAGCACCCTTTTCAAGTGAAACTGCGCCGGTGCTGTCAGCGGTTTTGCTGTTGTCGTAGGTAAAGGCACCGGTCAAGGTGTTGCCGCTTTCCGGCGCATAGGTAAAGGTGGCTTTCACATCCACATTGGAGTGGTTGGTGACCTTCACGGTGTTGCCGTTCTCGCTCCAGCCGTTGGTGGCGTCGGTCACGGTGTACTGATGGTTTTGCGCATCCCAGACCTTGGTGCCGCCCACAGAGTAGGTAAATTCCATAGCGCCCCATTCAATATCGGCGCTGATAACATCGGGTGTGGAGACTCCGTCCACATACTTTGCGTTGACGGAAATATCCTTACTGCCGCCGTCTGTTGTTACGGTGTCATCTGCCGCAAAGGCGGTTACGGACATAGAAGCAAGCATTGCGACTGCAAGAAGTATTGTAAATAATTTTTTCATAACGGTATGTTCCTTTCAGATTGTTATAATTTTATATTGAAAAATGCGTTTATTCCCACTTAACGGGTTTTCCGTTCTCGTCGTAGTGCCAAAACGTTCCAATGTATTCGCCGGTTCTTGGGCTTACGGCAGGTTTTTCATCGCTGTAGTAATAGACTACTGTCGATCCCGCACGGAATGTCCAGCCAACATCTGCGTATGTAGGGACAAGGACCCGAACACTCCAACTCGATTTCACTGCTCTCAATTTATTCATACTTGTCACGAGAACAGTCCCATCCAAGTCGTCAAATATATATTGAATTCCTTCAGGCATATAATATACACCGCTGGTAATTGAACGGTCACATATCGTGTTCAGCTGCGAGTTCTCTTCAAAGCGAACGGATATTCCGCTGCAACTGGCAAAGATGTATTGAGGTAACTTCTTTACACCCTTCGGAATCGTAATCTCCTTCAGCGAAGCACAAAAGCCAAAGGCTCTCCAACCAAGCTCTGTAAGATTCTTTGGCAGCTTTATTTCTTGTAAATCCGTTGCCCGATAAAATGCTTCATCTCCAATCCATGTCACACTATCCGGGATGTTTACACCAACCAAATTTACAAAATCCGCATAATCAGTTTCAAATCGGCAGAAAGCACGGTCCGCTATACCGACCGTTCCTTCCTTAACAGTAATTGTGGTGGGTTCGGTCAATTCACCTTGCGGATTGTATTTATAGAAAATCTTTCCGATGTAGATTTCGCCCTTCGGAAGATTATTCGCCCAACTTGTACCGCTGAAAGCCAGATATCCCACATAGTTGAGTGAATCCGGGAAATCAAAATTGTCAATAGCCGAACAATTTTCAAACGCACCGACACCAATGTGTTCCAATCCTTCATTCAACACAACTGTTTTTAAGTTCGTACACTTAAAAAAAACTCCGTCCGCACTTTGACCTACTGCACAGCCAAGATAACGCAGAGAATCAGGGCAGGTGACTTTTTCTATTTTTGTATTCTCTCCGAATGCAAAGTCGCTGACAGCAACGGTTCCATCCTTAATTACGACATCCGTGTCCGAACCGTGATACTCATACAGCACTTTGTTGATATAGATAAAGCCATCCTCCGCATTGGCAAGCAGAGTGTTTTGATACGGTGTGTTCCTAAAAGCCCACATACTAATATCAATTACAGAATCTGGGATAATGACTTCGTTTAGATTATTACAATTTCCAAAAGCCATGTACCCTATCGCATTCACGCCATTACCCAAAATAACCTTTTCAATAGTAACTTGGCCTTCAAAAGCTTTATCTCCGATTGCTCCACCGTTTACCGTTACTTCCTTTAATGTATTTGGGATATATGAGTAGATCTTCTCGCCGTCAAAAGCTGAGGTTTTTCGATCACTATACATTTCATTTAGTATACCATATACTAAATGCACATTATCAGTGTATTTTGTTCCGTAATCAGAATAACCAAATAGATAATTTAACGGCAACTGGTATGAATCCGTTATTTCCTTTTTGCAATCTCCCAAGAACGGAACAGTCAGACTCTCCAGAGAGATACAATCAACAAAAACAGATGGGTTAATGTAGGTAACACCGTCACCGATTACAATATTTGTAAGATTTGTGCAGTCATAAAACGCAAAGGTATCCAGCGTGTCATTCTTCGCATAGCCGCCGGTTACGGTGATGTCCTTCAGCGTTGCCGGCAGGACTGTTCCGCTTTCCGTATAGTTATTCGCACCAAAGGCATAGCCAATATAGGTCTGTTCGCCGTTGGAGCGGTTGCCGGCAAAGGGAACCGTGAGCTTTACAAGACTTGTGCAATCGGCTAACGCACCACGTTCAATCTCATAAATAAAGTCGGGTACCACAAGCTCGGTTACGGAGGTGTCCTTAACGCCTGTGATCTTCACTCTGCCGTAGCTGTCGGTCGTGTAAGTAAAGGCAGCAAGGTCGGCTTCGTTAAATGCCGGCTTGAAGGAAATGCTGACGGTTATCGTTCCAAGTGTAGCATTCTTTGTAATAGCTCCTCCGCTGATGCCGAAGTAAAAGGTTTTTGCGTCGGCTGCGGACTGTTCCGAACCCTCTACTGCCGCACTCAGATTGGCACCCTGCTCGTCGGCAGACAGCGCCGTGTAGGTGTCGCCGCTTTTGCTGTAGAAAGTGCCGGTGACGCTTGTAGATGGTGTAAAGCTCAGTTCCGCAACCACATCCACATTGGAGTGGTTCGTCATGGTAATTCCCGGCTTATTATCCGACCAGCCGCCGTTCTCGCCGCCTATGTAGGAGTGCGTGCCGGGATCCCATTGCTTTTCGCCCTCGGTGTATTTGAAGGACATTTCCTCCCAGCCGACATCCACCGATACGACTTCACCGGTGGAGGCGACGGAATATTCGCCCGCCACGTTGATTGTGCTGTTGCCGCCGCTGTTTTCTGCCGCATAGACCGTTGCCGTGACAGAAAACACCAGAACAGAGACAAGCAGAACAGATAGTAATCTTTTCATAATCGTTTTATCCTTTCCGATGTATTTTTACTTTAACATTGATTCTTACTCGGTAACAGTCAATGTGAGTTCGCCCTTCGTATCGACCATTGCCTTTTCGCCGCTGTCGGGATCATAAGCCCGAACCACCAGCTCGGCATCATAGCCGCCGACCTGCAATTTGGATGCCGCATCCTTTTGAAGCTCCAGCTTGCTCACCTGGTTGCCCGGCGTGATAAGGTCGGATTTCGCCACCACCAAATCGTTCACCATAATCAGTATGGAAACATTCTGATTGGA
>JBJEQJ010000015.1:0-3155 GCA_051881695.1 Acutalibacteraceae bacterium
GTATTTACGGATAACAGCAAGTGTTTCACAAAAGGAAGGAATTTCACCTATATTTGCAAATTCATCAAGCTCACAGCTTACAAGCTGAGGAAGCTTCCCGTCGGTACGTGCCTCTGCCACTCTCATCAAGCGTTCAAAAAGCTGAGAGTAGAATATATTTGCAACTGCCTTGTATGTTTGTCTTGCCGGGGGAACTATTAAGAATATTACTGTTTTATGAATGCCTAAATCGTCAAAATCCATCTCATCGTCAAGAGTAAGTGCATCTACATCCGATACTGTCCACAGGCGCAGCCTTGTAGCAAGTGTTTTGCATATGCTTCCCATTGTTTCCTCCGGAGAGCCGAGCATTCCAGACCAAGAGATAGTAGCGGCGTCGTGAGGATATGTAATTGCGTGCTTTTCAAAGCACCTTGCAATTTCACACAATGGGTCGACTTTGCCGTGCTTATACCTAACGCTGTTTACAAGACGGACCACTCTACCAAATGATTTTGTTTCACCATCAGTTTTGTACAGATAGATTGATATGGCGGTAAGTAAGTCAAGCGCAGCACCTGCCCAGAAGTCCTCCTGCTCACCGTCGCCGGCGGAGTTTTTCATAAAAAGTGAGCAGATGCTTACAACATCCTGCTCGCTTTCCATATACGCAAAGGGATTATATGAATTTGATAGATTAGGATTTACAAGATTAAGTACCCTTACCTTGTATCCGTGCTCACAAAGAGGCTTTGCCGTATCCCTGTATAATTCGCCGGATGGGTCGGTTACAACGTAGCTTCCGAGCATCTGCAGAATGTCCGGCTTGATTTTTCGGAATGATTTGCCTGCACCGGAGCCGCCGATGACAATTTCATTTAAGTTAGGCGCTAAATTTCCGTCCTTTAAAGGTACATAAAAGTCTTTTGCACAGGGTATACCGTCGGGTTTTGCGAAAAGCTTTAAATCCTCATCGTCAGACCAATTAGCGGAGCCTTGCTCAATGTTTTTGTAATCATTTGGACGTTGGCTTGTAACAGCGATAAAAATTATAGCAGCTGTGGTGAGATAAACCCACCAGAAGTCTTTTACTTGCATAACGAGAAGCTCAATGAATAGAGGAAAAGAAAACGGCAACACAAAAGTCTCAAATTCAAACATTGTGCCAAGCATAGTCATAATTGCCATCATATCAAGCTCTTTGGCACCGTTTAGATAAATATAATTCTTGTAGCAATACGCTACAAAAACCATAACCGTCAGAAGAATAAAAAACAAAACAGAATAACCTATTATTTTACTCGACAGCTTATGCTTCCTTCGCTGCCGCAAAACATTTCTGCTTCTATTGCTCATATGCTATCAACTTCTTTTTGCAGGATTGGCATTCATTACTGTGTGTATAGCTTCTGAATTTTCAGCGTCAAATTTAATTGTGGTGTATCCGTTTTCAGATGTTTGTCCCTTGCGAAATTCAAGCCCGGATTTTTCAAGCTTTTCAAGCTTTTCGGCACTTATTTTCTCAAATTTATACTCTGTATTGTATTCCTTCATAACTGCGTCATTCAGCGCTTTATAAGCTTCCTTTGAAGCCGGAACTATAATACTTTGCCAGCTATCGTCCTTTTTCTTATAGCTTGGAAGCTTCATAAAGACACCATTCGGTCCGGATAAAACTTTTACATTATTTACTGTAAAAGTTCCGTTAATTGTTACGCTGCTGTATGCTTTCACACTGCTGTCAGCATCGTTTACTTTTGTTAAATTAACCTTGATATCAGTCTTTTCATCATAAGGAATAGCATTGTCCTTGTTATATGTATTTTTATACTGCGGATTATTGTATGCATCCAAAACCATTGTGCTTATTTTTTCTCTGCCATCTGCAGATAGGGGAAAGGCTAAATCTTTGTATTTTCCTTCAGATGTCTTTTTCTGTGGTAAGGAAACAAAGAGTGTATCGTCTTCCTTTTTTCTAACGGAAATGCTGTTAACGATTATAGCATTTTCAATCATTGCGCTTGCAATGGCTACTGTTTTGCCGTTTCCCTCTAACGGGGTGATATTAATATTGCTGATTTTCATAATGTTTTTAGTCCTTTCTGAATTTTTCTAAGATTTTTTTGTAATTTGAAAAAGGCACATTATAACAACACCGATGAATGTGCCTGCTTCTATTCCGATGGCTAAGCCTATCAAAAGATTAATCATATTATTTACCTCGCTAGTTTTTGCCCAACAGAAGAAAGAAGATTGTCTACCTTTTCACTGTCGGAGGCTTGATATTTGATAAGTATGCTGTCATCCTTGATCATACTCTCGATGGGAATATCGGACTGAGAAAGCTTTTCAAATGTCTCATTATCAACTTTTTTAAATTGATACTTTTCATCATTGTCATTGCTGTCTATTCTATCCGGCAACCCATCGCAGTCGGTATCACGATTATATTCAAGTGATTCGTCATCTTTATATCGTTTTGTTGGGTCTATCCTGTCCGGTATACCATCGCAGTCGGTGTCCCTGCGATATTCCATTTCTTTTAGATTTTTATCGGATAGTATTTTATTAGGGGTATCAGGGGTTGCAATTCTTTTGATTTTTGTATACTTCTCAAATGCGCCAACGCTAATACTAGTAATGTTCTTCGGGATGGTCACGCTTTCAAGGCTTGTGCAGCCTTTAAATGCATAAACGCCAATGCTTGTAACGCTGTCCGGGATTGTTACGCTTGTAAGGCTTGTGCAATCTTCAAATGCATAGTCATCAATTTTTGTAACGCCGTTGCCGATTGCTACGCTTTCAAGACTTGTGCAGCGGAAAAATGCGGACTCGCCGATATACGTAACACCATCCGGAATGGTTATGCTTTCAAGGCTTGTGCAGCCGGAAAATGCAGAATCGCCAATGCTTGTAACGCTGTCCGGGATTGTTATGCTTGTTAAGCCGGTGCGGTAGTAAAATGCATCATCTGTTATACTTAATGTTCCGTCTTGTAAAACAATTTCTGTATTTTTCGGCATTTTTCCTTTATATGCATAAGCCACTTTACCGGCATATACTAAACCGTCAGGCTGATTGTTGTACCATGCAGTATTGTAAAATGCACCATGGCCAATACTTGTAACGCTGTCCGGTATTGTTATGCTTTTAAGGCTTGTGCAGCCGGAAAATGC
>JBJEQJ010000016.1:0-13199 GCA_051881695.1 Acutalibacteraceae bacterium
AGGCAACGGACTTTGACTCCGTCACTCGCTGGTTCAAATCCAGCTAGCCCAGCCATAAGAGGGTAACAAAAAAGATGTCACCCGAAAAAAGCTCGATTTAATCGGGCTTTTTTGCATTATGGGTCACGACCCATAATTAAAACAGCGGCTGTCCGAATTATACGGATAGCCGCTGTTTACTTTAGCAATTGTTTAGGGAACCACTGAATAAATCACGCCAAAAAGCTGTTTGCACATCTTGATTGCATATTCTCCGCCGGTTTGTTTGTAAAATCTTACGAAAAATATGACGGCGCAATATGCACAAATGATTTAATCAGTGTTTCCTTAATTATTTAAATATCTTCAATATATAAAAGCTCAATACGGTTATCGCTTTTTCAGTAAGCTAAATCTTAATTTACATTACTATCAAAAAAGACTTACCGGTCAGACTGCTTTGTCATTTTGTTAAAGCGTTCCAAAAAAGAATGATATACCCCGTCCGATTTGTAGCCAACCATTGTGTCAAGACAAACGCTGTGTATGCTGTTAAAAATGCTTTTTTCTATGTTCGGATTATCCTGTTTCAAACGGCGTATAAGCTCCTTTACCTCTTGACGCTTTGATAAACCCTCATATTCCTGCTTTGCACAGTTTTCGGTAAAACGGCAGGCACATTGAATAAACTCTAATTTATTGTATCTTTTCCAGGCAAGAATATCGTCCTCATGAATACAGTACATAGGGCGAATAAGCTCCATACCGTCATAGTTTTTGCTGTGGAGCTTCGGCGGCATTGCCTGAAGCTGTGCACCGAAAAACATTCCCATAACGGTTGTTTCAATTACATCGCTGAAATGATGTCCAAGAGCTATTTTGTTGCAACCAAGGCTTTGCGCCTTGCTGTAAAGATGTCCGCGGCGCATTTTGGCACACAGATAGCATGGTGATTTTTCTGTATTGTTCGCAACGTTAAAAATGTTTGTTTCAAATATGGTAATAGGTATATGTAAATGCTTTGCATTGCTTTCAATCATACGGCGGTTTCTTTCATTATATCCGGGGTCCATCACAAGAAAAACAGGCTCAAACGGTATTTCGCTGTATCTGTGAAGCAACTGCATAAGCTTTGCCATCAGCATAGAATCCTTACCGCCGGAAATGCATACGGCTATTCTATCTCCGTGGTTTATAAGCTCATAACGCTTAACTGCGCCGATAAAAGGATTCCAAATTTCTTTTCTGTATTTTTTTGTTATGCTTCGTTCAATAAGCTGATAAGCTTCAAGCTCCCGGCTCATTTAATCAACTCCTTTTGATATTAATGCAAAATAAATACCGAAGCAATACTGCAAAAAACAGCATTGGTCCGGCAAATAAAGCTTTTGCAATACCCTGCAAAAATTATTTAATTTATAACAATGTAATATCAGCAATTCGGTTGTTAAAGCTATTAATAATACTGCGTTCTTCGCAATGTCTATTATTCTGATATGCTTTATAATACACAAGATGCTAAAAAAAGTCAAGTGCGGCAGATGCAAAAACTAATTTGGAAATGTTTACGTTTTTTTCTTGACAATATACCCTTAGGGGGTATATTATAATTGTGATAGAATGGAATAAAAGAGACATTAAAAAGGAGCAAAAATGGATAAGGAATGCTGCACACATAAAACTAAAGAACGCTCAGAAGAGGAGTATAAGCATTTAATCAACCGTCTTAACCGCATTGAGGGACAAATAAGAGGGATTCGGGGAATGGTTGAAAAAAACGTGTACTGCACAGATATTTTAGTACAGGCTGCGGCTGTAAATGCTGCGATTAATGCATTTAGCAGAGAACTTCTTTCTAACCATATCAAATCCTGTGTTGCAAATGATTTGCGTGCAGGCAGGGAGGAAACTGTTGACGAGCTTGTTGCAACATTGCAAAAGCTTATGAAATAAAAAGGATGAAAAGATAACAATATTAATATATATTTAAAACAGTGGGATGGTGTATAGATGGAACAGTACACAGTAACGGGAATGAGCTGTGCGGCGTGCAGCACCCGTGTGGAAAAGGCAGTGTCAAGGCTTCCGGGAGTTACCTCTTGTTCGGTAAGCTTACTGACTAATTCTATGGCAGTCGAGGGAACTGCCAAACCGCAGGATATCATAGCAGCAGTTGAAGCAGCAGGCTACGGCGCAAATAAAAGGGGAGCAGACGTAAAAAATAAAGCTGTTGAAAGCGGTGAGGATTTACTGAAGGATAAAGAAACTCCTGCACTTAAGCGCAGACTCATTGCCTCCCTTATCTTTCTTGCTGTGCTAATGTATTTTTCAATGGGACATATGATGTGGGGCTGGCCGCTGCCTGCATTTTTTGATGATAACCATATTGCAATGGGACTGGTGCAGCTTTTGTTAACCGTTGCGGTGATGGTGATAAATCAAAGGTTCTTTGTAAGCGGTTTTAAAAGTCTTTTGCATAAATCTCCCAATATGGATACGCTCGTAGCACTTGGCGCAGGCGCAGCTTTTGTTTACAGCACCTATGCTCTGCTTGCAATGACAGACGCTCAGATAAAGGGAAATATGGACGCTGTTATAAGCTATATGCACGAGTTTTACTTTGAATCGGCAGCAATGATTTTAGCGTTAATAACTGTTGGAAAAATGCTTGAGGCACGCTCAAAGGGAAAAACGACAGACGCACTAAAAAGCCTTATGAAGCTCTCCCCGAAAACGGCAACGCTTGTTATAGACGGGGCAGAGCAAACGGTTCCGGTTGAGCAGGTGAAAAGGGGAGATATTTTCGTTGTAAGACCGGGAGAGAACATTCCTGTTGACGGAGTAATAACAGACGGAATAAGCGCCGTAGATGAATCGGCGCTTACCGGCGAGAGTATTCCTGTAGATAAATCAGCAGGGGACAGAGTTTCAGCGGCTACAGTTAACCGTTCAGGGTTTATAAGATGTGAGGCAACAAGAGTCGGAGAAAATACTACTCTTTCACAAATTATTCGTATGGTAAGCGACGCTGCAGCCACTAAGGCGCCTATTGCCAAGATAGCAGACAGAGTATCCGGAGTGTTCGTTCCGGCAGTAATCTCCATTGCAGCCGTAACGCTCATAGTATGGCTGCTTGTCGGGCAAAGCATCGGCTTTGCGCTTGCAAGGGCAATTTCCGTTTTAGTAATAAGCTGTCCATGTGCGTTGGGTCTTGCAACTCCTGTTGCCATAATGGTGGGTAACGGAGTAGGCGCTAAAAACGGAATACTGTTTAAAACCGCTGCATCATTGGAGGAAACAGGTAAAACACAAATAGTTGCTCTTGATAAAACAGGTACTATAACATCAGGTCAGCCTACCGTAACCGATATTATAACAGCAGAGGGTATAGAGGAAAGAAAGCTTCTTTTATCTGCTTATTCACTAGAAAAGAAAAGTGAGCATCCGCTTGCAAGGGCAATTTTACAAAAAGCTGAGGAAAAGAAGCTTGAAGCATACGAGGTTTCGGATTTTAAAGTTTTGCCCGGAAACGGCTTAACTGCAATGCTTAACGGTGAAGAATTATGCGGCGGCAATATGAGCTTTATCTCAGGTAAGGCTCATATTTCCAAAGATATTTTACAAGTAGCAGAAAACCTTTCCGAAAGCGGAAAAACGCCTTTGTTTTTCTGCAAAAACGGAATTTTCCTTGGAGTTATTGCAGTTGCAGACATAATCAAGCAGGACAGTTCAAAAGCAGTGCGTGAGCTTAAAAATATGGGTATACGCGTTGTAATGCTCACAGGCGATAACAAAAAAACAGCCGCCGCTATCGGCAAACAGGCAGGTGTTGACGAGGTTATCGCCGGGGTTCTTCCAGACGGAAAGGAAAGCGTTATACGCAGACTAAAGAAAAGCAGCAGAGTAGCAATGGTAGGTGACGGAATTAACGACGCTCCTGCGCTTGCAAGGGCAGACATTGGCATAGCAATCGGTGCAGGCACAGATATAGCAATAGATACGGCAGACGTAGTTCTTATGAACAGCCGTCTTTCAGATGTTCCGGCGGCTATACGTTTAAGCCGTGCAACGCTTAGGAATATTCATCAAAATCTGTTCTGGGCGTTCTTTTACAATACTGTCGGCATACCGCTTGCCGCAGGTGTTTTCATTTCACTGTTTGGTTGGCAGTTAAACCCAATGTTTGCGGCGGCGGCTATGAGCCTTTCAAGCTTTTGTGTAGTAACTAACGCATTGCGGCTTAACTTCTTTAATATCCGCAATGCGAAAAAAGATAAAAAAATAAAAAATGCAAAGGAGAACAAGACTATGGAAAAGACTTTAAAAATTGAGGGAATGATGTGTGCTCACTGTGAGGCAAGAGTAAAAGAGTGCCTTGAGCAGCTTTCAGAGGTTGAAAGCGCAGACGTAAGCTTTGAAAAAGGCACAGCAATACTTACGCTTTCTAAGAATATATCTGACAAAAAGCTGAAAAAGACAGTAGAAGCGCAGGGGTACAAGGTGCTGTGATCTCGGTTTATGAAATTGATGCAAAAGTGATTAATTGCTTCAGCTATAATAATTAAATTATTGTGAAAAAATGAAAATATGGTATAATTTAATTGGAATATTTAATTGGAGGGAGTACAAATGAAAGCTGTTTTCAAATCGACCCAAAATAAAGTAATAACGCTGACGGTGTTTTTTCTGTCAGTAATAATTCTTTTTGCTGTAACAGCGCCTTTTAATGTATATGCCGTAACCCCGCATTTTACGGAAAAGGTCGGAGAAAACGGTGTAACGCTTACAATAAGCACAGAATATGCCTCCGGAAATATTGATGCCGGAAATGCAATTCAAAGTGCGCTTAATACGGCAAGAGATAATGCCACAGACAGTAAGCCCTACACGATTGTTATTCCTAAAGGAACGTACCGCCTTGAAGACCATCTCAACATTTACAGCAACACGCACCTTTCAATGAACGGCGCAACACTTGTGCGTTGCTACAACGAGGGCGGCACTATGCTTAAGCTCGGAACAATAAACGATGTTAAAAGCGGATACAACGGTTATCGTAATATAACACTTTCAGGCGGCGTTTGGGACGGCAATGTTAACGATGCGAAATACGGTGCTTCAAAAACGAAAGTTTTTACACCGCTGCAGTTCGGGCACGCAAAAAACATTAAGCTTGACGGAGTTTGGGTAAAGGGCGGCGTCGGTGCACATTTGCTTGAAGTAGGCGCTGTTGACGGTATTGAGATTGCAAACTGCAAATTTACAGACCAGATCTTTACCGAGGCAAACGGTCAGGAAGCGCTTCAGTTTGATATCGCCTGCTACGATGTTTTTAAGGGTTTTCCGTCCTTTGACGGCACCGGGTGTAAAAACGCTGTAGTAAAGAACTGCACGTTTGAAAATGTGTATAGGGGTGTGGGAACACACAGCTCAGTTTTAGGCAAAACTATGGATAATATCACAATAACAAACAACACCTTTAAAAACATTGCGGAGGAAGCTATAATAGCTACTAATTACAGAAACAGCAAGATAACAAGAAATACCATTGAAAATGCAGGTATTGGTATAAACTTTCTGTATTACAGAAATATACACGTTCCTGCTAACGGCGGAACTAATGTAAATGTTAACTGCAATACTACAATAAGCAACAATAAAATAAGCGTTGCCGCTACAAAATATGAGCCTGAGCCCTGCGGAATTCGTGTTTACGGCTATAACCAAACAAAACAGAATAACAGCGAAGGTGCTTCGTTTGATACAACTAAAGCTAAAAGCGTTCCTGTCGGCGATTACCGTGTAACAGGCCTTACGGTAACTCAGAATAATATCACAACGCAAAGTACAAGCATAAAATCAGAGGAGTACGGAATTCGCCTGTACAGAACCTTTAACAGCAAGGTTACAAACAATACCATAGTAAATAAAAGCAGTACATCAAAGACAGGAATAATGCTTTTTGAAAGTAACAACAACAGCATAAGCGGAAATACGATACAGGCGTTTTATGATAACGGAATTTATGTAAGCTACAGAAGTTCAGATAATACTGTTGAGAATAATAAGATTAATAACAGTAAAAACCGTGGAATAAGCCTGTATGATACCTGCACAGGCAATAAGATAAATAAAAATATTATATCAAATGTGAGCAACGACGGTATTTCTGTTGCTCAAAAGTCAACTGCAACTGTTACAAACAATACAATAGCGGCAAAGGCAAACGGTATTCATATCTACACCTCAAGTACGGTTACGGCGCAGGGCAATATAATAAAAGGAGTGGGTGCAAGGGGTATATATGCTTCTGCTTCAACTGTAAATATCAGCGGAAACACTGTTAGCAATCCGTCAAAGGCAGGTATATATATAACAGGCTCTAAGGCTAATGTAAAGAAAAATATTATAAATAATAACAAAGACGAGAACGGCATCGGCTTCTATTCAAAATCTACGGGAACAATTGAGGGAAATACAGTTACTGCTTCTGCGAAAAACGGAATTTATTTAAGCAATTCAACAGCAACTGTTTCGTCCAACAATATAAAAAGCAGTAAGAACGACGGAATTTCTATTACAGCCTCGCCTAAGACCGCTATCTCTAAAAATGCAGTAACCTCCGGCGGAAGATACGGTATTTATATTTCAAATTCAACATCGGTAACGGCTTCGGATAATACAATTAATACAGCGCCAAACGGTATATATGTTACCTCAAACTCACAGGCAACGCTTGTAAGAAATAAAATAAGCGGCGTAAAAAGTGTTGCTATAACTGTTGCCGGTGCAAAAGCCTACGGCAAAACTAACACACCGTCAGCGCCAAAGGCAAATGGTACATCTACTTCATCATCAACTGTAACTGTAAAATGGAATGCTGTTAAAGATGTTACAGGGTATGAGGTTTACAGGCTTTCAAACGGTACTTACAAAAAGATTGCAGCAACAAAGTCAACATCCTTTACAGATAAAAAACTAAGCTCTGCAACCGAGTATACTTACCGTGTACTCGCATACAGAAATACGGGTAAGGTTTTAATAAGAGGCAGCTACACAACAATAAAAGCAACAACTAATCTGAATACTCCCGTAATAAAGCTAACTGCCGGTAAAAAGAAGGCAGCAGTTAGCTGGGGCAAGATAAGCAGTGCAAACGGTTATGAAGTTTTTATGTCAACAAGCAAAAACGGTTCCTATAAAAAGATAGCAACTCTTAACGCTTCAAAGACATCATACACAAAGACAAGCCTCCCAAGCGGAAAAACTTACTACTTCAGAGTTCGTGCTTATACAACAATATCGGGAAAAAGAATTAACAGTGCATATCAGACAAAAGCAATTAAAATTAAATAATTTAAGTTTTTTCAGTTGCCGGTACACTCTGATTAAGAAATTTTTTCAGTCTGCAATACGAAAAAGAAAAAATTTTAAAAATAAGATAAAAATTTAAAATTTTTTCTTGACAAAATAAAACAGCTTTGATATAATAAAAAAGCTGTAAGCGAGTGTGCTGGAACTGGCAGACAGGCACGTTTGAGGGGCGTGTGTTTATGACGTACGGGTTCAAGTCCCGTCACTCGCACCAAAAAGCTCATTGCATTTGCAATGAGCTTTTTTAGCTGGATTTCTTTTATACAGAGGGTGAAATTCCCTTTTTTGTGAAAATCTGACTTAACTATGATTTTTTAAGTATTGCGGCTTGCCAAGATGCGTTTTTAAAAACATATAAAAGGATATGATTTAATTGAAAAAATGCTATTACTGCGGAAAAGAAATTTCATATTACGAGCAGTATTGCTGTGATGAATGTGAAAAGCAGGCAAATAAAGTATTCCGTTTAAATAACTCTAAAAAAGGAATATTTGGCGTGTTCAATATTATCGGCTTTTTCTGTATTTGTATCGGACTTTTTTGGTCAATGTTTCAACCGAATGTCGGACTTTACATATTGTCTGCCGCGCTTCTTTTGGTCGGAGCTTTGTTTTCATTGCTTCCCTTCGGCACAGCCGGTATGATTGAAAAATTTCAGGTAAAAAAGACAGTGCAAATTACCCGCATAATTGGAATTATTATTCTCATCATTGGATTAATCCTTGCGGCGGTAACCACAATAATATATAATTTTTAACGCTAAATAAAAATTTTTGAATAAACCTCCTGTTCTTTTGCAATAATAAAAGCAAAAGGATTGGAGGATTATTTTTATGATGGACAGAATTTGCTTACTGCTTACGATAATCGGCGGAATAAATTGGGGAATAATAGGAATTTTTCAATTTGATGTTGTCGCCTGGATTTGCGGCGGTCAAAGCGGAATAGTCAGCCGTATAATTTACACACTGGTAGGTCTTGCGGCGCTGTGGTGCATATCGCTGCTTTTCAGAGAAAGAGAACACCATACAGACGCAGCAGATTATACAGGCTGATACTAACACGGGCTTATGCAAAAGGACTGTATTGTATAGATAATTAAGCAAAAGCTTAATCGGTCTTATATCAATACAGTCCTTTAAATTTGCAGTATTTATATTTTGTTTGTTGAGCCTTGAATTTCAATTATTCGGTCAAGCATTTTATCTGCCGCTGCTTCCTTTGAAATTAAAGGAAGCTCGTCAGTTGAATCTTTTGTGATAAGCGTAAGAATATTCGTGTCTGTTCCAAAACCTGCTCCCATTGCTTAAGGTTATTGGCGGCAATCATATCGCAGTTTTTCTTTATCAGCTTCTGTCTGGAATTTTCAATTAAATTCTCTGTTTCCATCGAAAAACCGCATACAAACTGATTTTCTCTTTTAATTTTACATATATAAGAGAGTATATCCTCCATTGTGACAGAAAGCGTATCATCATAGCCCAGCATTACCATACCAAGCGAATCCCCGACTAAAATCATTTCTACGCCTGCTTCATCAATTAGCTTTGCGGTGGAATAGTCGTAGGCAGTCAACATAGTGATGCGGTTATGAGAGTTTTTTGTTCCAGAATTGTTGCAACCGTGGTTTTTATCTCATTCCTCCGAAAATATTATTAAATTTTACGCTTTGACGGGGCTGGGTGCTGAAAAAACAGTCACGCTCCCGCATAATTATGCTGTCAAAACGCATTTGAGCTTAGTATATCGCATTTACAGGCTAATTACAAGCCTGTACACCTGCGTGTTATTATTGCTTTTCTGTGTGTTATTCTTGCTTTCTGCGCCTTAGTATTACGCCTGCTGTGCATATAACGCCGGAAGCAATAAATAAATATATTACTGCTGTGCAGGTTGTTCCGCCGGTGAAAATATTTCCACCGTTATTTCCGGCAGAATTTGTACTTCCTTTAACTGTCAAAGTACCGTTTTTTATTTTTGTAACTGCGTAATTGCCGGAAAGGGAATGTGCACTTTTCGCAGTTACAGCATACTGCCCCGGGGTGTCGGTGTTTGTTGCGTCAGTTTCAAACTCTAAGGTAATGTCCTTCTTGCTGTCGCCGGGAAGAATACCGTAAACCTCAAACTCATACTCGTTTGGCAGCTTCTCTCCGCAGGTTATAACTGCGTCAGCTATTTCAACAGTAACGCTTTTCGGCTTTACCTCAAGCGGTACAAGCGTCAGCAGACATTCGTAATTTACTAAATCCTCCGGGGTGAAAACTGCACTTTCGCTTATATTTCCTGTGTTTGGTGTTTTATCAGGGTCAACCCACTTTATAAAGCCGTTTACATCAGACTGAAAGCTTAATTCAGACATATTAAGCTTATCGCCGTATGTAATACTTTCTGCACTTATTGTGTCCAAAGAGGGAATCGCCTGCAAAACAGAAAGCGGCTGTGAAAGAACGCACGACCTGTATGCAGAATTATCAAACGCAGTAAATTCTATCGAATAGCCGGAAATATCAACAGTAGGCACTGTTGATTCGTCTGAAAAGCGCCATACGCCGTAATCACATTCAGGTAAAGGAACATCTGCCAGCGTTTGCCTTGGGTTATAAATTATATCCTCAAGCTCCAAAACAGGCGGTAATTCCTTTAAATGAACAAGAACGTAGCTTGCATTTATATCGGCTGTTTTATCTATCATAATTATTCCGTTTTCCATTTTTCCCACAGCAGTTATTTCGGGACTGTCGTTTTCATTTTTAATCAGATATAGCTGTGTATCTGTGTTTTGCGGATAGTCATCAGGCAACTCAAATTCCAAAGAAACAAAATCTCCGCTTTGCAGCGTAAGCTCGTCCTCTCCGTAATATGAATGTAGCGCTATTTCCTTATATTTTAAAACGCCTGTTTTTTTCATCAGCTTTTCTGTTTTTTCGCTTTTAATCTCTTCACTGCTAAAGCTTGTATTTGACGGAATTACTCCGTTTGTATCTGTCAGCGTTACATATCCGTCAGCCAATACAGTATCGGGAACGTTCAGGTCAATATTGTATATATGCGTCTTTGTGTTTTCTTCATTGCTTGTTATCAGCTGAAGAGTTTTTTTCTTTATGCTGTTTATATCAATGCTTTCATCAGCGTTAATCTCTTCACCGTTTAAAAGCAGCTTATATCCGCCGTTTTGTTCAATATACGGGTTAAGCTTTATATATCTTGAACCGGCAGGCAGAGTAAGCTTTATATTGTCGCTTATATTTGCCTCGTCATCATAAAGCTTATTTTTCATAACATCATAGGAGGAAACATTAAGCCTTTCCGGTTTAAGCGGTTCAGGTGTATCGGCAGTAAAGGCTTTAATCATACAGTTGCCGTAAGTTACAGGGCTTTCAACCTCGTTGTTAAGCTCGCATACATCTACCCATTTTCCCTCGTCATAAATATAGCTTTCTTTTTCGTTTGCGTGTACATATTCCTTTAAAATACCGCTATCCTCATATTCATTATTTTCGTTGTATCCGCCGATTGCTCCGTCGTTTAAAATCAGCTCTGTCGGTGCATACCATCCGCTTGAACCTTTAATAGTCTGTATAACCGAAAAGCTTTCTCCCTTGTCCATAGCTATCAGTTTGTCAAGCGGTATTGTATGATAACCTCCAAGCTCTTCAACTTCCGTTTTGCTGTAAAGAAGCTCGCCGTCTGTCGGTGTTTTAAAATTATTATTCAGCTTGTAAATTTTTATATCAACTGTGCTGCCGGGATTAGCAGTTACGGCGCTTACAGCCTTTAGCGTTTCGTCTCCCTGCATAGTAAACACATTTGCAATAGAAATCTTATTTTCAGGATCGGGTAAAATCTGATTATACCCCGAAAGTCCCAAATAGTCATACTGATAGTTATGTTCATAATCAAAGCCGTCCTCAGCAATATCAACATCAAAGACAGAGAAAAAGCCGGCGGTAACATCGTAATAGGAAAGATAAAAATACCCCTCATCTCCGCCGCGGCTTCCTGTCCAATCTGTACCCCAGCTGTTTTTGCACAGCCAAGCACCGCCCTTAGGCGGAGAAACAGGGAAATTATCCTTGCTGAAATTATCGTCCCATCCTATTATTGAAACAGAGTGATTTGTTCCGTGCTCGTCATATGCATATTGACAGGATTTTGCAGTACTGAAATATTTGCTGTTTCCTGTTATCTCATCAGGTTTTGACTGGTCAGCGTAATATACAACGCTTACTGCACCAAGCTCAATTATTTTTTCTTTAATTGTTTTTTCTGCGTTTTCATCGTAAGCAAATTCGCCGTCATCATCCTTATAAATAAGATTTGGCAATACAAGAGCATTCTGGACATGGGCAACGCTGTTAAAACGCTTTTCTTCGCGCACACTCCAGTCAGAGGTAATTTGAGTTGTTCCGTCGCAGGCGGTGTACGGGGTGCTTTCTTCGCTGTCAATACCCATCCAGCAATATAAGTTATTAGACGTTGCAAATGGGTTGCCGGGCTGCATAAGCATGGAAATCCCGTCCCTGTATGCAATAATACCGTCGCCGTTAAAAAGAGAACGTGCAAAGCTTGCAAGATGCAGCTCGGAAAAGTCTGTAGCTTCCTTTGTGCTTATCCCTTTTTTTATCGCATTTGATTCAATCGATGATATTGCAGCGAACGCCCAACAGGTACCAAACGGCTTCTGGTTTTTTACGGAGGTTGAAAGCCCGTTATCAGGCAAGCTGTATTTTTTCGGCAGTGCTTCTGCTGCCTGAGTGTCACTCTCGGCAGGGTAGTTGTAATATTCTGAGTCAATAGCATTATCGATAATGTTGCCGTTGTTATCTGTCTGTGCAGAAGAAATATTGCTTTGCAGTACTTCGTTTATTTCTTTTACAGTGGCTTTTTTACTGCTGTGTTCATAAACAAGTGAAGAAACAGGCGCAGTAAAGGCTGTAAAAGAAAGCAAGACCGAAATAAATAAGCATAAAAATCCCCTTTTAATTTTTGGCTTTATTTCTGATTTCTTTGTCATATCCAATCCTTCTTAATTCTGTGTAATATACAGTATATATCTTCCAAAACAATGCTTCCGCTTTAATTGCAGCTTTTATCTATGTTTTAAGGCAAAGTATTAAGTCGCTTTAATACACATATACTTATTTAAAGTATAGAATATATTTATACTTCGATAAATCAAATAAAGAAAAAAGGAAAAATTATTGTACTATTTTAATGCTTGGGTAATGATGTGCACTTTATTTCACACCGATTATTTTCTTTGACTAATTTAAGTCTTGCCTGTATAATTTATTTGAAGAGATGCTGTTGTCTAAAATCAGCTGTTATTTTTAAACAAATTGAAAAACGGAAGTGGTTATGTGTCTTGTCTTGTAGATTATGTTTTAAATTTCGGAGGGCAAAGCTTTTCAGAAAAACCTTTTAACGAGGTTGATAATCTTATATTTTCATTGCTGTCTTACTTTAATTTTGCCGGAAAGGTTACGGGTACAGACTCGCCAAAGAAAAAGGTCACTTTGTTTGATGTCCTTTATAATAACAGCGATGCAACTGTTTATAAAGATATTTTTAATCAGGAGCGTATAAAGGAGCTTATTCCTCTTTTAATTATCAGCAGACGCTTTGGCAGAGTTGAGCTGTGCTGCTATTCGTCTGAAACAGATGAGGAAAAGCAGGTACAGTTTTCGGCAACTACCTTTATTCTCGATGATAATTCCGTTTATGTTGCTTTTCGGGGAACAGATATGTCCTTTGTCGGCTGGAAAGAGGATTTTAATATGTCTTTTATATATCCTGTTCCGGCACAAATTCAGGCTCAAAGCTATCTTGAATTAATAGCACGTTCA
>JBJEQJ010000017.1:0-2576 GCA_051881695.1 Acutalibacteraceae bacterium
TTGAAAGCGTAATAATCGGCAACAGTGTTACGGAAATTGGCAATGATGCATTTTACGGCTGCACAAGTCTTACAAGTATAACAATACCGGACAGCGTTACAAGCATTGGCTATTCTGCATTTAAGAATACTGCTTGGCTCGCTAACCAACCGGATGGTGTTGTATATGCAGGAAAGGTAGCATATAAATACAAAGGAGAAATGCCGCAAGATTCATCAATAACATTACAAGACGGCACGAAAGGTATTGCTGATTATGCATTTGAAGATTGCACAAGCCTTGCAAGTGTAACAATCCCTGACAGTGTAATAAGCATTGGCGAATATGCATTTTACGGTTGCAAAAGCCTTGCAAGCGTAAAAATCGGCAACAGCGTTACAAGCATTGGCGATTATGCATTTGACGACTGCACAAGCTTTGCAAGCATAACAATCCCGGACAGCGTTACAAGCATTGGCTCTTGGACATTTTCCTACTGCACAAGCCTTGAAAGCGTAATAATCGGCAACAGCGTTACAAGCATTGGACTGTATGCATTTAAAAACTGCACAAGCCTTGCAAGCATAACAATACCGGACAGCGTTACAAGCATTGGCGATTCTGCATTTTCCGGCTGCAAAAGCCTTAAAAGCGTAACGATCGGCAACAGCGTTACAAGCATTGGCGAATCTGCGTTTGCCGACTGCACAAGTCTTAAAAGCGTAATAATCCCGGACAGCGTTACAAGCATTGGCGACTATGCATTTGGCTACTGTACAAGCCTTGAAAGCGTAATAATCGGCAACAGCGTTACAAGCATTGGAAGATATGCATTTTCCGGCTGCGAAAGCCTTACAATTTACGGTTATTCGGGTTCGTATGCAGAGAAATATGCAAACCAAAAAGGATTTAAGTTTGTTGATTTAGATTCAATAATAACATACACAGACAGCTCAAGCGGTATTTCTGTCAGCACAACGACGCAAGCGGAATTGCTGGTTGAAAAAATTACAGACAACGAAAGCATAAGCAAAGCAAACGCTGTTTTAAGTGCTGATGAAAAATTAACTGATTTATACGACATTTCACTTATGCAGGACGGAGTTGTAATTCAGCCGGACGGCACAGCAACGGTAAAAATCCCTTGCGATAATGAAAACGCAAAGGTATATAGAATTGAAGATGATGGTACAGCTACCGATATGAATGCGGTATATAAAAACGGCTATATGGTATTCTCAACCGACCACTTCAGCCTGTATGCCTTAGTGCTTTCGAATGAGGGTATTTTAGGCGACCTTGACGGCGACAGCGAGGTAACAACAAGAGATGTTCTTGCGTACCAAAAGCATTTGGCAAAGATTACACTTCTTACAGACGAGCAGAAACAGTATGCCGACTTAAACGGCGACGGCGACTATAACTCGCAGGATATACTGCTTATACAAAAGATAATTGCTAAGATTGCAATTTGATTAAGCCATAAAAACAATACATAATATAACAAAGCTGCCGGGGAGCAGAAAACTCCTCGGCGGCTGCTTTTGCAAAAAAGATACACGCCCCCTTGTCTTAAAGGGGGGAAAGACGGCGAAGCCGTCAGGGGGGATTCCATTCCCCTTGTCAAAGCGTGGGGGATTCATTAGCAGTCAGATGGACTCCCAAAATTAACTAAAATTTATTTAATTATTGCGATTAAATGTTTAATGTGATAAAATAAAGCTGCGACATTAACTTTATATTTTCATCTATACCAGTGTGTATTTTATTTCGGTAAAAATGCATGCTCTATAAAGCATACTTGTATTAGATGTTAAAGTTTGTGTCGCAACAATCGGAGCTATGCGTTTTTCGTGCGCGGCTTTAGCTTCGCACTTTTTAACTTTATAGTTTATAGAGGAGGAATTTTAATGAAAACAAAAGCCGGAAAAGCAGTATCAATTCTGCTTGCGTTAATTCTTGCAATCAGTGTATTTACCGTTGTACCGACTACAACAAGTGCTGTGCAAACAGATATTAAAAGCACAACGCTAAGCGGGAGAAGCGGTGATTATGAGTATGACCTTTCATACGACGGCACAGCTAGCATTATAAGATATACAGGCAGTGCAAGCACGCTTACAATACCAAGCACAATAGACGGTGTAACGGTTACCGGCATTGGCTATGAAGCATTTTCCGACTGCACAAGCCTTACAAGTATAATAATCCCGGACAGCGTTACAAGCATTGGCTATGAAGCATTTTACGGTTGCACAAGCCTTAAGAGTGTAACAATCGGCAACAGCGTTACAAGGATTGACGAAAAAGCATTCTACGGCTGCACAAGCCTTGAAAGCGTAACAATCCCGGACAGCGTTACAACCATTAGTGATTCTGCATTTTCCGCCTGCACAAGCCTTGAAAGCATAACAATACCGGACAGCGTTACAAGCATTGGCTATTCTGCATTTAAGGATACTGCTTGGCTCGCTAATCAACCGGATGGTGTTGTATATGCAGGAAAGGTAGCATATACATACAAAGGAGAAATGCCACAAAATTTATCGATATCATTAAAAAATGGAACCATAGGTATTGCCGGCCTAGCATTTTAC
>JBJEQJ010000018.1:0-10666 GCA_051881695.1 Acutalibacteraceae bacterium
AATCATAGCCGACAAATACCGCATTGTGATAATCGGCAGATTCATAAATCATTTTTCTCCTCACAAACTCAAAAAGCACATCCTTGTCAATGCCACGAGCCAACAGCAGATAAGAAAAAACTCTGCTCATTCTGTCATTCCTCAGTGGCAGTTCAAAGGGTTTGTGTCTTTTTTCTATGGGCGGTGAGGTTATGATTTGACCGCCACAGTTATTCAAAAGCATTTCCACTGCTTCGGCATAATCCTTGTTGTAAAATCTGCGGACAAAGTCAATTGCATCACCGCCTTTCTGTTCGTACTGATGATACCAGAGGTGACCTCTGATTGTTACCTTTTGCGAGCCGTCAAGCCATTCGTATTCCGAGCCTGATTTCTTGACTTTCTCGCCTTGACTGATTAAAAAATTAGCAAGATCTGTTCGCCTTGCCTGTTCTCTTTGTTCTTTTGTAAAATGAATGTAGATTGATATTTTAATCACTTCCTTGTATATATTTTTCTTTCTGCTGTAATATCTTATAGTGGGTAGTTCTTCTCTTATCACCATGACAGGTGGCACCTATCACGATTTGGGTATAACTATATCTTGGCGGAGGGCTGATTTTTTGATAGACAATTTTATTTATGTGTGGTATCATGATTTTAAATTAAACAATTACAAAATAGAATTCACAGAGGAAAACAATATGATAACAGCACCCGTATCAAAGGATAAATTATATTATTGGAAACAAATATGGCAAGAAAAAGTATCTTTCCTTAAACCCAACCGAATTAGCGGTATCCAACTCAATGAATACTTCAAAAATAAGTATTCTCCTATATTACACGAAGATAAACACTTTCAAGAAGTTGTAAAATCTAATCTTATAGAACAGTACGGAGAAGAAACAGCCAGTACCTCAAATATTATTTGCTATTTGGTCAATTCAGATGTTTATGTTGGAATTGAATTAGCTACCGGATTTTTCCATATTGAAAGCAAAGATATTGAGAAGTGCATACCAATCTATGATGACTTGTATATTAAAAGAGGTTTGGATAAGGAAGATCTACAGAATTTTGTTTTAGTAGGTCAATATATAGAACTTTTAAACCTATAAATTCAAGTTTATCTAACTTACATTTTTAATCCCTGAGCCTGTTTTTTATCATTAATCTTCTGCTGTAACTTTTTATCCGTCCTTTGCATTTTCTGCTTTTCTTCAAAGCGGAGTTGATTCTGAATCATATTGCAGAGATAGCGCAGGAGATAAAGGGAAGAAACTGCAACGCTGTTTCGGTTGGTTTTAATTGAATAACGAGGATACAGAACACCTCTGTCTGAATCAAAGACTGATTCGGCAGAGGTGTTTTTTTCATATTCATAGGGATTTGGAACAGGTTCCTTGTCTGCATTCTCACTTTCTTTCGCTTCATCTTCGTTAGGAATTAATTTCAACGCTTCTTTGATTACCACATTCTTGATTGACTTGAATTCCTTGTTTTTGGCAAGGGGAATCCTGTCAGGCATTTCGTCCGTGTAGGTGCGGATTGTATTTTCCTTTTGCTCGTACCAGAGGTCATACAGCTTTTTAATTCTGCTGTCGTTGGCAAGCTCTTCAACAATAGAATCAACGATTGCTTTTACATCGGGTTTCAGATAACCATAAACCTTTTTGCCGCTTGCTTTTGAAAGCCTGCCGGCAAGCTCCAACAGCTTATGCTGAATTGATGCACTGATATATATTTCAGAGTTAATCTTTGAAACCAAATCATCTACAATGTCACGAGCCTCCGCCTGGAGTTTGTCCCTGTGTTCTGTCTGCTTCTGATAAATACTTATCAAGTCCTGACGGAAGATTACCTTTGCAAGGTTTGACTTTATATTTTCAATTCCCTTTTCCGTCAGATACGCTTCGTTCGGCTTTGTTGAATAAGCAATCATATGAATATGCGGATGGTGTCCCTCGTTATGAAAGGCTGCATACCATCGGAAATTTTCGGGAGCGATTTTCATATTCTCCGCTATCATATTTCGTTGTGAACGAATAAGATTCATCCAAGCTTTTGCATTGTTGTAGCCGAGCCGTTCCGCATCTTCTCGCTTGAGAGAAATAATATGCGTCCACACATTACTCTTGCTTTCTGCAACCTCTTTCTGCACATTGGATAAAACTATCGGCACACCGTCATCGGTAAATAAGCCGTGTGAAGATACTTTTTCTACTCTCGGTCGCTGTGCAATGTAGCTTACATACTTTTCTCGGTCACCGAATAAATCTGCTTGAGTTTCGGCAATCCGCAAAATCAATTCATCTGCATTACCCCTGTTCGGCTTATCAAGATAATCTTGATACTCATACAAATCCTTTGAATCGGGATAATCAGAAAGCAATTTCTTAATAATCTGTTTTTGTCTTTCAGTTGCTTCCATAAACTTTTGTGTGCTGTCAGCCTTTTTAACTCCGTCACGAGTAGCAATATATGAAACATAATTGCCGATGTGAGTTTTAGAATTAGGTTTGATGTACGGTGATTTCATAATAATTCTCGGCATAGTTTACCCTTTCTGAAACCTTACAGCATCATCAAACTTGTATCTACCGCTGTTTCGTTTGACCTCATCAACACATATTTTTCTTAAATCTCTCAGCTGACCTTCGGTAATATCATTGGTTGCCGCAACCACATGCATAAGCATTGCAAGCTCCACACCCTGCTTAAATAGTACCCTTGCAATCCTGTCCTCTGTATCAAGTATTTTTGCACTGATGACAGATTCAATTGCGGGAGTAAGCACACGACTTACATTCTTTGAGTTTAGCCAAGCAATGTAAAATTCAATAGCGTTTGAAATAAAATCGCTTCTTGATGTTGCGTTGGTTCTTGAGATTGCATTGTCACAGGCTTTGAGTAAATCCTGATGAATATATAGTCCTATTCTCTTTGAATCGTTGTCCATTTTTCACCTTTCCTTTCGGTAACACTTCGGGTATTCATTGAAAACTTCATTAAAACGGCAAAATCGGGCAGTACGGAATACAATCGGTAGCACAATCCGAAAAAAGTAACACCTTTGAAAATCCCCGAACGGCGTTGCCGGTCGGTGTGTTTTGGCGAATCCGTGCTTGCACGGAATACGCCTTTATCCTGCTTAAAATTCCACCCTTGAAAAACTGCCCAAATTGCCGTAACTCTGATTTTTCACACCTTGCCACAAACCGCCCTGTTTCGTTTTTTCTTTGAATTCGGATACTTTCCCGACTTCTCCTTTAAAAGCCGACACAGGGCGAGTGTGGCGAGATTACCGCCGTTATTCTGCTTTTATTGATTTACCGTTTATCACTTCAAAATTGCACTCGGTATATGACAGTCCGTACTCCTTGACTTCACGGTTCAGAATATCGAACATTGACTGTTCAACACTTCGAGGGGATAACCTGATTTCATCACTTAATGTGTCATAGCAAATCCATTCCTCGCTCTCGGGTGTGTCCTTTACAAGAATGTCAAAGCCGAGGATTATTTTATCGGGAGTAGGAAATACAACTGCATTGATTTTTAAACAGCCGACTGTGAGTGAAGCAAATAGAGTGTCGTGCTTGTCCTTTGGATTTTCGGAAAGTAATTTCTTAACTTCGTTTACCGACAAATACATTTTGAAAATATATTTGTCACCGAGTTGCTTTTTCAGTTTCTTTCTCTCGTTCATAAACTCATACCGCCTATTCCCATATCTTCATCTTCATCAGGTGAATCAAACAGATTGTTCTGTTCAAGGTTTTCGTAGAGCTTTTCTGCGCTGTCATTCACGGCTTCGTTTAAAACTTTCATATCAAAACCGCAGTCCTTGTAGCCCTGCGACACTGTATCGTAGTAGCTCACACTTGGCAAGCCGAAATCCTGCTTAAGATTCATAATGTAAACCATTGCAGTAAGTTCTAAACCGTTATTCAATTTCACAGGTAAGTCTTGTTTGAAGTAGTGTGAGGGATAACCCTCGTAGCGGTCAAGCAGTTTTTCATCTCTCGGCTGAAGCTCCCACAGTGCAACGGGAACAGACTTACCAATGCAAGGTGCGATTGTAGCATAGGAACAGTGAGGCATACCCTTGAACTGCAATTCGTAATTTTCTACTACACCAACGCCTACAAGCTTTGCTGTCGGGCAACGGTATTTCATCTGTTTAAGATTGAGGTTACTGCCGTAGGCAATGTATAATTTTTTACTCATAATAGATTTCTCTCCTTACATACTCATAACAATACCCGAATCCTCATTCTGCTCAGTTGCAGTTTCCGATTCGGGTTCGTTGATATTTATATTTTCGTTTGTATTCTGAACTGTATCGTTCAACTGTGAGGCTCGTTTTTGAGCAAGCCTTTCTTTTTGTTTTTCAGCCTGTGCAGGATCCTTCCATGCAATGTTGCCGTCAAGATTTTTCAGCAGATGATGACGAGCTGTTTTGAACTCGTCACCTATCAAACCCAATCTCAAAAGCCAAGTTCTGAAAGTGTACTTTTCATTATCAGATACAGTTTTAGCGTGTCTTGCAGACTTCTGAATTAAAGCCTGATGACTGATTGCAAGGCACAGCTGAATCGCTGACTTGACCTCGCCTGCGTGTAAGGTTGAATTAAAAAGACGGAATTCAATCGTACCCTTGTAGAACACGCTGTGAAGATTCAAAGCATGGTAGCGAGTATCATCATAATGTCGGTAGCTGTAGTCCTCGCCGTCATACCACATTGATTTTATCTGCTCCATTGACATAGGCGGACGGTTATTGATTTCATCAAGGAAACGTGTGTCCATCTTCTGACAGTAATGTTCACGGGAAACATTTACTTTCAACGCCTTGTAGAGCAAGTCCTCTTTCGCCGCCATAATGTTTACGATATTGCGAAGTGTTTTCGGGGTATGCGGAGCCGCATTAATATGGCAATGCAGACCGCAGCTTGAATTGACTCTCGCTCCTGCACCACGAAGCTTTCTTACTAACTCCTGTATTGTTTCTATATCATCATAATTGCAAATCGGAGTGACAAACTCCACCGAGTACAGAGAACTTGCATTCTGCCCTGAACGATTTTCACAACGAACGCTTGCATCACGCATAATTTTCCACATCCTGCCGTCATTGTCACGGACAGAATACGCATCATAGCAACCGCCTACATGAGTTGCATCCGTATGAAAATAACCGGCAATCACTTTCGCCGCAGTACTTCGAGTGATGCCGGTCATTTCTATTTCTATGCCGAAGTTTTGGTTTTTAATTATTATCACCTTCCTTAAAATTTTACATATTCAAATCATTAAGAACACAGTTAATATCATCGCTGATACAAATTGACTGTGCTTTTATTTCAGTCGGACAAATACTTTCAGAGAGATTTATTGAGCAGTAAACAGCATTCGGATTCTCTGATGTCATTCGCCAAAATGGATATTTAATAATTACCGGAGTATTCATTCCCACACCAAGTTCTAATAACAGAATGTGTGAATTTCTATATCGGCTAATAAAATCCTGATAACGGTTTGCCGCCGCATACCAACCCTCGTCCTGAACAAAAGTATCGTCACAGCGAAGATTCATCGTCATAGGTCTGCCGCACTTTGGACAATGAGGAATCAACTCTGTCGGTATCCTCATATTATTCTGTTGCACAAGCATTTTGCGTACAGCTTCTTCATTGTCGTAGGTTTTCTGATGACACGGTTCTGAGCACTGCCACAATCCGTAATCACCCTGAGTATAGAATAACCGCTGTTTATCAAAGCCTGCAAGCTGAAATTGATGGTCAACATTGGTAGTCAGAACAAAATATTCTTTATTTTCTGCAAGCTTTAAAAGTTCAAGGTAGACTTTTCCTGCATCTGTATCATAACGGTTATAATAAATATGTCTTGACCACCACGCCCAGTATTCTTCAAGAGTTTCAAAGGGATAAAATCCGCCTGAATACATATCATTGATTCCGTACTTTTGGTGGAAGTCGAAAAAGTATTTCATAAAGCGTTCACCGCTGTAGGTAAGTCCTGCGGAGGTTGACAAGCCTGCTCCTGCACCGATTAAAACGGCGTCGGCTGTTTTAATTTCATTTTTCAGTTTATCTATCTGTTGCCAGTAATTTTCGGTAGATTTCGTAATCCACATCCTTGAAAACATTAAATATCACCTTGATTCTGCTTTGTGTTTCCTCTTTGTATTGCTTTACTGTCTGAACAGCTATCTCAGCCGCTCTATCATTAGGAAAATGAAATTCGCCTGTTGAGATACAGCAAAATGCGATACTGCTTATTTTATTTTCATCTGCAAGCTTAAGGCAGGACAAATAGCAAGAGGCAAGTAATTGCTCGTCGTGTTCTGACAGTTTGTTGGAAATTATCGGCCCCACCGTATGCAAAATATATTTACAAGGAAGATTGTATGCTTTTGTGATTTTTGCTTTGCCTGTCGGTTCGGAATGACCCTGCTTTTTCATAATCTCGGCACATTCCAAACGAAGCTCAACACCTGCATATGTGTGAATAGCATTATCAATACACCCGTGACAGGGGCAGAAACAGCCAAGCATTTGCGAGTTAGCCGCATTGACAATCGCATCACAGCGAAGAGTAGTAATATCACCCTGCCACAAATAGATTTCCTTGTCTATTGGAAAAAGCTCCGATAAATCGGCGATGCCTTTTGATGCATTTTCTGCTTGTAAATATTCGTTCTGCACTTTCAGAAAATCTGCGTCAATGCACATTGGAGGACGAACATTCATAAGAGAGCGGAGCAGCTGCTTTTGTGCCTGCTCTGTTTTTGTAATTTCTAACTTTCTATACTCCGGCTGCTCAGCCAAGAGATGTTTAATCAAAAAAATTCTTTTTTCCGCCTGAGTCATTTTTATTTCCTCTTTTCTATCGCATTTACCGGACATATAGTTAAACAATTTCCACAATGCAAACAATGCTCCTGTTGTATAACAAACGGTGTACCTTTATTTATACAATTCTGAGGACACAGGGTAATACATTTTCCGCAGACATTACATTTATCGGTGATAAAGTAACCGTCCTTTATCTTCTTACCGTTACCGATTTGGAAAGTGTCACGCTCAATGGATTTCTTTGATAAGTCAAACCACTCTCCGTTGCCTTCATATATGCAAAATACTGTCAACGCTTTACGACTTTCTTCTGTAGGATAGATTTGCTCCATATAAGGATTCTTTTCAAATAAATCAGCAAGTCTTTCCTCGCCGATTTCTTTAACATTACCACGAACGGAAACTGCCGCACTTGACATCGTATTACTACCCTTTATTCCTGTTAAGGCTATATAATTTTTCTTTGTAAGTCTGTTATAAAAGCCTTTACCCTTTGCCGTAAGAAAATACAATCCTTTTTCATCGCAGTCCATTATGTCTATGGCACAGGTCACAGGAAGTCCGTTATCATCCACTGTTGCTATGACTGTTGTATGAATTTTCTGTACCAGATACTTTAAATAATCCATTGTATGCTCCTTTGTTCAGCTAAGTTGTAAAAGCCACGCAAAACTTCCTTTGCGTGGCTTTATTATAATACTTAGAACTTTCCGTTCTGATTTTGCCAAGTAGATTTATCAGCTATAGTTTCCATTACATCCCAATGCTCGGCAATCTTTCCTTTCTCTACACGCCACAGGTCGTAGTAAGCAGTTGGTGCACCGCCAAATGTTCCCTCGCTTACTGCAAGAACAAAGTTACCCTGTGCAAGCACCTGATGAACAGTTGTGTAAATCATCTGAACACCCTGATCTGCAAGTGTGGCAAGGGCAGTACCAAGTCCCGAAAGTCCGTCGGCAATTCCTGTATTGTGCTGAATATAGTTATCATCGTCAAAGTAATCGGGAGTCTTTGCAGAATTGTTACCCTGCATTACATCATACAGAAAATTCTTAACAACCTCACGGTTCACTTCCGTTTTGTCAAGATCCTTGATTTCTTTTGCACCGTCAATCTGTGTTCTACCGGAAGGGTTAGGCTCAGCAACAGTTGCAAGATTATCCCAGTGCTCAGCAATTTTGCCTTCCTCGTCAAAACGGAAGATATCAAATGCAACCTGTTCGCCTGCGCCTGCAAAATTATAAACTGTCTGCAAGAAAACCTTATCTCCATCCTCAAAAGCACGGATATTGTTTACTGTTGTTTTAACAGGTGCAGAAGCCAGATAAGCAACAGAGCCTACGAAAGCGTCACGACCTGTGCCATATGCAAGATTGTGCTGAATGTAATCCTTTGCAAGAAGACTTGCAGCCTTTTCAGTATCACCGGTAGAGAATGTATTGATGAGTTCAAGAGCATTTTGTGTATTTGTCATTTTTAGTTCCTCCTTAAAATGAATTAATCTTAGTAGAAGTATTTATTTAAATATTTATTTCAAGTGCAAGAACGGCCGTTCTCCTTACCTTGTGCCTTTATTATATGCATACAAGTTCCTACTGTAAAGTAAGCACTTTATTGTGCTGTAGTTACCTAAATGAAACTAATAGACAGTTACAAGAAGGAAACTTTTGCATAGCAATCAGCTTTTTCAGCTTTGCTTTTCTGAAAAATATTATTGAAAATTTTTTAGAACAACAAAAATTTATACACTTGACACCTTACATAGCCATACAATATAATATGGATATAGGTTTCTGATTGATACTATAATAAGGAGGCTGAAAACATGAACGAACAAAAGATAGTACAGGAACTGCCTGCTTGTCCGGTAGAAACAACCCTTACTCTTATCGGTGATAAATGGAAGGTGCTGATTCTGCGTGATCTGCTCACCGGTACAAAGCGTTTCGGAGAACTGAAAAAATCAATCGGCAGTGTATCCCAAAAGGTACTGACTGCACAACTCCGTGATATGGAAGCAAAAGGACTTGTAAACCGCAAGGTGTATGCAGAAGTACCGCCGAGAGTTGAATATTCTCTCACTGAATTAGGTCAGAGCTTGAAACCGATTCTTGACGCTATGTGGAATTGGGGCGAGGATTACAAGGCAAGAATAAATAGTTAGCTTTTCGGTAAACCACAGCTATTATCATCGTCAATGGTAGTAGCTTTTTCTTTTTTAAGTTTAGGCGGTTTTACCTGTGAACCTTTCATATCAATGAATTCTCTCACATTTGCAGGAACATATTTAGCGTACAGAGAGTCCACAGATTTTTCAAGTTCTTCCTTGAAATCCAAATCACGCTGTGACATATACAGCCTGATTGCATTCAGCTTTTCATCATCGTACATTATGCTTACGTTTGTTTTCTTCATTTTGATTTTACCTCCACATATTTTATATTGGGTATTTTAAGCCACTTCGTCCATCCTCGACCGTTAAGCTCTGTTTTGACAACTCCGTAGGCTGTGCCTTGTGCTTCGATAACTTCACCGTTGCCGATATACACACCGATGTGACCGTCCATCCAGACAGCAAGTCCGGGTGTGTCTGGCATATTAGAAATCGGGCCGCTTTCAGTTACATTGCTCCAGATTGAATTTGCACCGCAGTCTGTAAAGCCGTTTGAGCCTGCAACGATTTCTCCGCTGTCAGCGTTGTACCAAGCGTAGGATTTTATCAAGCCTATGCAGTCGCATACTCTCTTGCCCAGCCACTTCTCGCCGACCTGTCGCATTTCACCGCCTGCCTCGTTGTTGCCGGGAAAGAGACTTGCCTGTTGGTCAAGATACTGTTTTGTGCAGACCTGACCGTAACCGCCATACACATAACCCCAGCCGTTTTTGTATGCGTTCTCGCACCACTTGACAAGGTCGAGATTGTTCTTCGTTGTTTTGTCCGTAAAGCCTGAGGTGCTGATTTCCACACCCTTGATTGACTGCATCATCTTTTGGAACTCGTCATACTTTATCTCCGTTCCGAATTTCTGATTGACGGCTTTTATCAAATCCTCGTCAGACTGATTCTTCTTGAAACAGGATACGAAGTTTTTTACAAAGTCCTTGTCCTCTGATTTATCGGACAGGGAGAACAGATATATAACCTCTGCCTGTGTGTTGCAGTCGGACAGTTTTTTGCCCTTGAGTTGATTTTCAACCTCTGTCATTGTGTCGTTGATAAGCTGTAGATTTTCCATCTGCTCTGCCGAGATATTTTCCTGTATAGACTGATTGAGCTTGTCGGTATCAATATCCATACTACCGTTGAAAACTGACACAACAGCAACAATCGGCATAACCAAGATTATGATTATGCCGATTATTATACCGCCTATTGTTTTTATGACCTTTTTATCTGTGAGCAGAGCAACTGCTATTTTCTTCAGTGCCGCACCTATGGTTGCTGACATACAATCACCTGCCGCCTGCACTGCCGAAAATCTCTGCTTTGTATTCGGGAGCCTGAACGAGAAGCAAATAGCGTTCATTTCCACACCTATAAAGACAGGTGCCACGCTCACCGAATTTTATTAGGGAGTACTCGTTTGGTTCTACCATCAGCGCATCTTCAAAGTCCTTCGGATTGATATTGCCGGGGAAGAATAAGAAGTGATGAGTCGGAATTGAGAACAAGGGCTTTGTGTATTCCTTAACGCTCGGAATCAGAAAATCGTCGATATTTTGCGAGGCAAGAATTACGGCAGAATCTTTCTTACGAACACGCTTCATTGCGTTGCGGATATACTCAATAGCTGTGAGGTTAG
>JBJEQJ010000019.1:0-62534 GCA_051881695.1 Acutalibacteraceae bacterium
TAATATCTGTTATCAGCGGTCTTGTTATTCCGGTACTTTACCTCATTGGTGCATTCCAGAACAAAAAAAACAACGGCTGATTTTGAATTGAAAATTACATAGTTGAGATCAGGCGTAGTTGAGATCAGGCGGGTTTTTATAAATCCGCCTGATGTTTACTTTAAACTCAAGTTTATAACGAAAACTTTTTGAAAAAACTTAAGACGCAGCTAGGGAACCGCTGAATAAATAACGCTGAAAACTGTTTGCACATCTTGCTTGCATATTTTCCGCCGGTTTGCCCAAAAAATCCTCGTAATGCCGTCAGCATTACTGCGGCTTGTTTGTTAAATCTTACGAAAAATCTGACGGCGCAATATGCACAAACGGTTTAATCAGTATTTCCCTAGTGTTTTTACAATAATTACCATAAGGTAATTATAAAAATAGAGTTCTTTACCGACATTTGTTATTTCCGCTTCCTTTGTATTTTGTTTAGGGGGCGGTACTTTTATTTAATTTGGTTTAATGTGTATTGCTCTATTTTTTTCTGATGTATCAACAGAGTGACAGCTTTTGCTTTTCTGCATAATTTTCTCCCACCTCTTTTATTTTCAGACATAATACTGTATAATTATCAGGTAAAATAATATATACTGTTTCAGGAGAACATATGATATGAGCGATTTTTTTGCAATGCTTTCACGAATGAAATATATAGACCGCTGGGGGCTTATGAACAATACAAGAAGAGAAAATTTAAGCGAGCACAGCTTGGAGGTAGCCATAATAGCGCATGCACTTGCCGTTATAGGGAACAAACGCTTTAACAAAAGCATAAATGCAGAGCGCACAGCGTTGCTTGCAATATTCCACGACTGCAGCGAGATTATCACAGGTGATTTGCCGACCCCGGTAAAGTATTATAACAAGCAAATACAAGAAGCATATAAAGATGTTGAAAGGGTGGCGCAGAAAAAGCTTACAGATATGCTGCCCGATGATTTAAAAGAAGTGTATGCTCCTCTTATTTGCGAAACAGACGATGACTGCGAGCAAGCGCTTATGCATAAATATGTTAAAGCGGCAGACCGTATATCGGCGCTTATTAAGTGCAATGATGAGCTTCGTATGGGAAATGCCGAATTTAAAAATGCAAAAGACTCAATAGAAAAAAGCATTTTGGCATTGAATATGGAAGAGGTAAGCGTTTTTATTGATGAAATGCTGCCGGCATACAGTAAAACGCTTGACGAGCTGTCATTATGATAATACTTTTGTCCTCTGTAATTTGTGCTTTACATTAAAATTTCTTGAAGTATAAACTATAAAATGATATAATATATAATGAATTATTTTGCTCAAAAACGGAAAGCTATTTTTAAGTGAATATGGTAAATTAAATTTATTGTAATTTCTTAAAAATAAAGGAGCCGGACTATGGGTAATTCAAATAAAAAGGATAAATCAAAGCTTTCCGAAAAGGCTCAGTTTGTGCAAAATCCCTCTGAGCCGGATGGAAGATACAATGAGCTTGAAAATACAAACCCTACAAATGAGGGGAACACAGACAAAATTATAGAAACAGGCTCAATAACAACTAAAAGCGGAAATTATATAATACATTGTCTTACAATAATAGGGCAGATAGAGGGGCACAATATATTGCCGCCGCAGAATAAAACAACAAAGTACGAACACGTCATTCCTCAGCTTGTTGCCATTGAAGAGGAGGAAAAAATCGACGGACTTCTTATTCTGCTGAATACTGTTGGCGGAGATGTAGAAGCAGGGCTTGCCATTGCCGAGGTTATATCGGGTATGAAAAAACCGACCGTTTCCATTGTGCTGGGCGGAGGTCATTCTATCGGTATTCCGCTTGCAGTTGCAGCAAAATACTCGTTTATCGCAAAGTCTGCTTCAATGACGGTGCATCCCGTAAGAACAACGGGACTTACTCTCGGTGTTCCGCAAACCTTTGAATATTTTAACCGTATGCAGGAGAGAATTACAACCTTTGTAAGTGAAAACTCCAATATCCCGCACGACCGCTACAACGAGCTTGCTATGAATGTGGGTGAGCTGGTGCTTGACGTTGGTACAATTCTAGAGGGAGAGGACGCCGTTGCAGAAGGACTTATTGACAGCGTTGGTAATATGTCAGACGCTATAAGCAAGCTAAAGGCGATGATTGACGCAAAAAGGGCACAGGAACGCAAAAAGGAAAAAAAGAAGCAGTCAAAGTAAAAAAATAATACCGTAGGAGCAAATAAAATTTTTGCTCCACGGTTTTTATACATATTAATTTTTTCGGAGGTATTATACATAATGAATATTTGGGATGCAATAATCCAGGGGATAGTTCAGGGACTTACTGAATTTCTGCCTGTATCCAGCAGCGGACATCTGGCGATTTCACAGCATATACTCGGTGTAACAGAAAACAATCTGTTCTTTAATGTAATGCTTCACGTAGGAACACTGGTTGCCGTTTGCATAGTATATTATAAGCTCTTCTACAGACTGATAAAAGAGTTTGTAAGCCTTGTTAAGGATATTTTTACGGGTAAATTCAAATGGAGTGAAATGAACGCAGACCGCAATCTGCTTGTTATGCTCATTATCGGACTTATCCCGCTGTTTTTACTGTTTATGCCGTTGCCGTTTGCTCAGGGACTGAAAATTAAGGATCTTGCAGATTTATGGGCAGGCAACACAGGTTACTTTATTATTGTAGGAATATCACTTATTTTTACCAGTATTCTTCTTACACTGGGAATTATAATGAATAAATATACAACAAAAAGATATGCACAAAAGGGAATTGTCAAGAAAAACGGTGCAGGCAGACAGCGATATAATATTGTAGATGCACTGTCCGTAGGCATAGCTCAAGTGGTTGCTGCAATTTTCCCGGGCGTTTCACGTTCAGGCTCAACGCTTGCAGTCGGACAGCTAAGGGGCATAAACAAGCAAACAGCTCTTGACTATACCTTTGTTTTAGGCACTCCGGCAATACTTGCCGCCGCCTTGCTTGAAACTAAAGATGCAATCGAAGCCAATGCACTTGCAAGTGTAGAGCCTCTGCCTGTTATCATAGGCATAGTAACATCGGCAGTAGTAGGATTATTTGCAATTTTGCTTTTTAAATGGATGCTTGCAAAGGACAGAATGATATTATTCGTAATTTACACTGCGCTTGTGGGAGCTGCTGTTATAATAGTAAGCGCTATAGAGCTTTCAACAGGAGTAAATATATTTACAAACGCTCCTTTAACATTCGGATAAAATAACAGAAAAATCTACTTATGCCGAATTTTAAGGATGATAAAAAATAAGGGTGAAATAAAATTGGCGACAAAAAGTAAAAATTCATCTTCAGGCAAGAAAAAGCAAACAGTGAAAAGCGGCAGAAAGCCTGCCGCTTCTTCTTCAGGTACGCCTAAAAGCACAGCTAAAGGAAAAAAGACCCCTGCAAATGTTATGACTGAGGAACAGATAAAAACAAAGAAAAACAAAGCAAAGCAAACGAAGGCAATTCTGCTTTGCGCATTTGCCGTTTTTATATTCTTTTTAATTTTAGAGGAAGGCTCAAATGTTTGGACCTTGATACATAATGTGCTGATAGGAACACTTGGCAGCGTTGCCTTTGCGTTGCCGGTTCTTCTTTTGTTTGTAGCTGTGATTATTGCGCTTGAAAGAGAAACAAGCGATAAAACAAGAGCTAAGGTGCTGCTTGCAATAGGTACAGTGTTTTCTATATCAACGCTTATTTATGTTGTGAATAATTCGGCAGCGCTTCAAAATCTCAATTATTTTCAACAGCTTCAAAGCTTGTATTCCTCTGCGGTGTTGGGTAGCGGCGCAGGCGCCTTAAGCGGAATTATAGGAATACCGCTTGTTTACATGTTCGGTCAAAGCGGAGCACAAATATTCACAATTATTGCGCTTGTTCTGTGCGTTGTTTTTCTGTTCGGAATTACAATAAAGCACATAATAAACTTTGTTAAAAAACCGGCTGATAAGGTTTACAACGGAATAAACAGCGCAAGAGAAAGCTATGCAAAAAGAAGAGAGGAGCAGCAAAGGGCAGAAGAGCAGCCTCAAAAACAAAGACATAACGTAGGAAACTCAAGACAGCCGTCTTTGTTTGAAAACGAGGACTTTTTAACGGAGGAAAACCGTTATATTAACACTTCCCCGGAGAGTGACGAAAAGACTAAAAAGAGAAGGAACAAAAAAGGTTCTTCCATTGATATTCCTCTTGACGAAGAAATAACTGACAGTTCCGACTTGAACACAAGAAGAGAAAGGCTTAAGGAGCTGATGAATCAGCCTGATATTAAGCCGCAAAAGCCGGAGGAAAAAACGACAAATCCGCTTGCAACCTTTGCGGCAAAAACAGTGATGGCAAAGAAGAAAACACCTAAAAAGCCGGATCCGCAGCAGCTTCAGCCTGACCCGCAAAGCGTTAGCGTAGAGCTTGAAAGTCCTCAGGAGGAAAAAAAGACAAAGGTGATCGAGGAGGATGGATATTGCTATCCGCCTGTTGAGCTTCTGCATCCGAACTTTGAAAGCGCAGATAAGGAAGCCTACGAAGAACTGGAAAACAACAGTAAAAAGCTGGAAAGTACGCTTGAAAGCTTTGGCGTAAGAGCAGAAATAATAAATATTTGCAGAGGCCCGTCTGTAACAAGGTTTGAGCTTCAGCCGGCGGCAGGTGTTAAAATAAGTAAGATTACCAACCTTGCAGACGATATTGCGCTTAACCTTGCGGCAAACGGCGTCAGAATAGAAGCGCCGATACCCGGTAAGGCGGCTATAGGAATTGAAGTACCTAACAAAACTGTAAGTATGGTTACAATGCGTGAGCTTATCGACTCAAAGGAGTTTAAAAAGGAAAAAAGCAAGCTCACTGTTGTTTTGGGCAGAGATATTTCCGGAAATATCGTAGCCACAGATTTAGCTAAAATGCCTCACCTGCTTATAGCGGGTACTACAGGCTCAGGTAAGTCGGTATGCGTAAATTCAATACTTCTCAGCCTGTTATACAAGGGTAATCCAAACGAGGTAAAGCTTTTGCTTATCGACCCCAAAATGGTTGAATTTTCAAAATACAAGGGTATACCGCATTTACTTATACCTGTAGTTGCAGACGTAAAAAAAGCGGCAGGCGCTTTAAACTGGGCAGTAAGCGAAATGCTTGAGCGTTACAAGACCTTTGCCGCCTATAATGTAAGGGATATTCATTCCTACAACAGGATGATAGATAATTACAAGAAGAAGTATGCAAATCTTCCGCCCGATTTACCCAAGGAGGACAGACCGATGACAGACGACGGTCTGCCTATTCCGGAAACGAAAATGCCTCAGATAGTTATAGCAATAGACGAGCTTGCAGACCTTATGATGGCGGCGCCAAATGAAGTAGAGGAATCTATCTGCCGTCTGGCGCAGATGGCGCGTGCGGCCGGTATGCACCTTGTAATTGCTACACAGCGACCAAGCGTAAACGTAATTACCGGTGTAATCAAGGCGAATATTCCAAGCAGAATTGCGCTTAAAACATCATCACAAATTGACTCAAGAACTATTCTTGATGTTGGCGGCGCAGAAAAGCTTATCGGCAGGGGAGATATGCTGTTTTCTCCCGTTGGTGCTGCAAAGCCGCTCAGAGTACAGGGCTGTTATGCGTCTGACGAAGAAATTGAAAATGTTACAGGCTACATAAAAAGCTCTCATCATTCTGAATATAATGAAGAAATTGTTGAACAAATTGAGAAAATTGCTGCAACTGAGCTTAAGTCAGGCGGTAAGGATAATTCATCACAGTTATCTGACGATGACGACGAAAACCGTGACCCAATGCTGGAAGAAGCGATTAAGCTTGTTGTAGAAGCGGAACAGGCATCAACCTCTTTGCTTCAAAGGCGTCTGCGCTTAGGCTATGCAAGAGCAGGCAGACTTATAGATGAAATGGAGCAGATGGGCATTGTCGGGCCGCATGAGGGTTCAAAGTCCCGTCAGGTGCTTATGACCCATCAGGAGTGGCTGGAAAGACAAAATATGAAGGCAGATTAACTTTTATTCAACCGGGGCTTATGCTTCGGTTGAATAAATTTTCCAAAAATTTATAAAAATCTTGACAAATTTTTCTGATTGTGATAGCCTAGTAACTAACCCAAATAAAAAAGGAAAATAATTATGTTTTTTACAGGTGTGTATCAAGAACAATCTAACAGCAAAATGACAGTAAGAAAAGTCTTATACTGTCGCAGCAAAGGCATTTTATGCCTTTATTAAAGTTGCCGTTTCACATCTGTTATGAATATTATTATTCTGTTTTTATTTACGCTAAGTTACAATTCTTGCGCCGTGTTGCAAGCTTTTGTAATTTCAATATTGTATTAAATAAATTTAGAATTAATGTCCATAAGCACCTGTGAATCGGTACTTATGGATTTTTTTACAGGAAAAATCCGGTATTTAATGCAGGCACAACGGTATTAACTTTTAATTTATACTAAGGAGTGATAGAAATGATATATGTAGAAAAACTGCGTAAGGAATTTAAAAAGACGATTAAACAGCCGGGTCTTGCAGGAAGCTTTAAGTCGTTATTTAACCCTAAAACAGAAAAGGTTGTTGCGGTAGACGATATTTCCTTCCATGTTCCGAAGGGCGAAATTTTAGGCTTTATCGGCCCTAACGGCGCAGGAAAATCAACGGTTATTAAAATGCTTACCGGTATTCTCACGCCAACCTCCGGAAAATGCTCAATAAACGGAAAAATCCCCCAGCAGGACAGAAAAAACTATGTTAAAGAGATAGGTGTAGTTTTCGGCCAGAGAACACAGCTATGGTGGGATTTGCCGCTTACGGAAACCTACAGCGTTTTAAAGGAAATTTATGAAGTTCCCGATGATAAATATAAAAAACGTATGGCGTTTTTGAATGAAGTACTCGATTTGGAGAAATTCATAAAAAGTCCTGTTCGTACTCTTTCACTCGGACAGAGAATGAGAGCAGATATTGCGGCTTCTCTTCTGCACAGTCCTAAGGTTTTGTTCCTTGACGAGCCTACAATAGGACTCGACGTTGTTGTTAAGGACAACATAAGAAATGCAATAGAGTACATAAACAAGCAGGAAGAAACAACCGTAATTCTGACAACGCACGATTTAAGCGACATTGAGCTGCTTTGTAAGCGTATAGTTATGATAGACAAGGGGAAAAACGTGTTTGACGGAAATCTTCACGATTTGAAAGCAAAGTACGGTCAGATGCGAGAGCTTCACTTTGAAACAAACGCCAAAGATGTTGCTGAAATTCTGTCTTACAAAGAGCATTTCGGTTTTGTAGATGATGATATTTCCGTTGAAAAAGACGGCACAGCTGTTAAGGTTCGCTTTAACAGTGCAGTTGTGCCTGTGTCTGAAATGCTTACATATACGCTCGGCAAAATCAATATAGAAGACATAAGCGTAAAAGATGCAGATATTGAGGAAATAATCCGCAGGTTATATAAGCAGGAGGTGTGATATGAAAAGAAGACTTCGTATTTATCTGCCGTTTATTAACGCCGGTATGCAGGAGGCAACAACATACCGCGTCAACTGGATTTTTTTCATACTCGGCAATGTGCTCGGCTGCTTTGTTTCTTATTTCATCTGGAATGCAGTGTTCCTTTCAAGCGAAAGCAGTACGCTTAACGGTTTTACTATGCCGCAGATGGTTGTATACATATTCCTTATGTTTTTAACATCTACGCTAATTTCAAGCGACGGAACATACAATATAGGCGAAGAGATCAGAGACGGCTCAATAGCTATGCGAATGATAAAGCCGATAAGCTACAATTCAACCTTCCTTTTTCAGGAACTGGGCAATAAAATTATGACTGTTTGTGTGCTGATTATTCCTCTTGTTGTAGGTGTAGAGATATGCCGCACAGTTTTTGCCGGCGCAGTTCAATTTGATGTCTGCGGATTTTTGCTCTATATACTAAGCTGTATGTTTGCATATCTTATTAACTTTTTCTTTAATATCTGCTTTGGCTTTATTGCGTTTATCATCAAGTACCTTTGGGGTGCAAATATGATAAAAAACTGTATAGTCGGCTTTTTATCCGGTGCAACAATTCCGCTTGCATTTTTACCGGATGTACTTGAAAAGATTTTTCTTTTCCTGCCCTTTGCGTCCCTTACTTATACCCCTGTTATGATTTATATGGGTATGTACCAAGGCTTACAGCTTATTTATTATATCGGCTTACAGGTGTTTTGGGTGTTGGCATTTTGGGGACTTTCAAAGGTTTTGTGGAGAGTATCGGTTAAACGTCTTTGCATCCAAGGCGGCTAGTTTGGAATAAATGCTCGTCGCATCTCACCCTTATTCAGAGCTTGAAGTACGAAAAGTACGTCGTCGCTCTTCATAAGGGCAATCTGCTTAGAGCATTTATCCCAAACGTGTTTTCCGTAAATGCTCGTCGCATCTTAACGAAAACATCACTGCAGCTTATCTAAGCTGTTGTTACATAACACAGACAGGTAAATATTTTTATGAAAGGGGTTAATTGTCATCATATGAAACAAATTAAACGAATGTTAAAAATGCACCGAATATTTGTCGCACAGGAGCTTAAGCGAATGATGGAATATAAGGGCGATTTTATAGTAGGCATAATCGGGTTTTTACTCGGTCAGTTTTTTAATTTGCTGTTTTTGTGGATAATCTTCAATACAATTCCAAGTCTGATGGGCTGGACCTTAGAACAGATAGTGTTTATTTACGGGTTTTCGCTCATTCCAAAGGGAATCGACCATTTGCTGTTTGATAATCTTTGGGCGATAGGTCACTTCACGGTAAATAAAGGTGATTTTGATAAATATCTTACACGTCCGATAAATCCGCTTTTCCATGTAATGGTTGAGAAGCTCCAAATTGACGCTTTAGGCGAGCTTATTATGGGTGTTGCGCTTATTTGCGTAGCGTTGCCGTCTTTAGTCATTGAGTGGAGCGTATTAAAAGTATTGCTGATTATTCTTGTAATTCCGTTTGCAACATTAATATATACGGGAATAAAAATTGCAACTGCGGCTATAGCCTTTTGGACAAAGCGAAGCGGCAACATTACATATATGTTCTATATGGTAAACGATTTTGCAAAATACCCGGTTACAATCTACAACAATTTTGTAAAGGCGATTATCACATATGTAATACCGTTTGCGTTTACGGCGTTTTATCCGGCAAACTACATTCTTACAGGCGATAATCCGCTTTTTAATATTGGGCTGACAGTTTTAATCTCGATAATTATTATGGTTATCTCCGTACTTATCTGGAACAGAGGCATTAAAGCCTACGAAAGTGCAGGTTCATAAGCGCTGCAAGCAAGTTATCCCTTCACAAAGGGGAAAAGATGACATAGTCAACAGGGGATTACATAGTGCCTGTTTTGGTATGGGCTTAACCTTAAGAGAAGGGAACAGGGGGTACTTTTACAGGCTTGATACCTACTTTCCGGGACTTAAAAACAGGTATATTAAGGAATACGGCACAAGCTATGAACTTGACTCCCCGAACAGCCAAATGCTTTTTATGCATTTTAAGCGAAAATGCAAAGAACATAATATTGAAACAGATATCGGCAGAATATTTGAATATTTGCATACCTTTGAAAGCAAAGAGGATAATATGCAGCTATCGATGTTTTAACGAATTAAAATCAATAATAGCTATATTTTCTTGACAACTCCCTGAAGCCTTTTACAGATGAAAACAATCGGAATACAGAGCAATGCCCACAGCAGGCTGTAAAGCGGACAAATCTGTCCCAAAAGGTTAAACGGCATATTGGAATAATCCCAAACCTTCATTTTAAATAGAAGGTTTACAATAACGCCTGCTATAAATTCTGTAACGGTTATTACTCCTGAACCGATTAGACACTTTTTTATTAATGAAAGCCTTTTTGCCTTTGTAAATATTCTGTACAGCATTAAAAAGCAAAGTCCGCCTGTTATTATCATCGTCCAGTGGGTGTACCTTCTCCATAAAAGCTCAATTAAGCCGTAGGATATGCCCCCGACAGAAAATAAAAAAGAGTTTTCTCTTAATCTTTTCATAAAAAAATCACCGTACTTATTGTTTAGTGTACGGTGATTTTTATGCTGTAAAAATTTTGGCTGAAAACTTTGAAAAGCTTACTACTCACTTTCATCATCAGACGAATAATCCGGTATAAGCTTTACTTCAAGCAGAATAATTCTCTGCTCGGAAACCTCCTTAACAGTTATGAAAAGCATTTTATAGCTAAAGCAATCGCCTTTTTGCGGTATACTGCCTAAATGCTCAAGCACCCAGCCTCCCACAGAAACGCTGTCGCTTTCAATTACATCTTCGTCCAAGTCAAACAGAGAGAGCATTTCATCAATATCCATATCTCCGCTTATCTCAAAGCCGCCGCCGGAAAGCTCCTTATACTGTTGTTCTATTTCTTCGTCCTCGTCCCAGATTTCGCCGACAATTTCCTCCAGAAGATCCTCCATTGTAACAATGCCGACTGTTCCGCCGTAATCGTCAGATACAATGGCTATGTTAAGCTTTTTATGTTTAAAGTCAGAAAGAACATTAGAAAGCTTTTTTGTCTTGTATATAAAATACGGCGTTTGCATAAGCTTTCGTATGTCCGGCTTTTCTCCTTTTACTATTACCTCAAGATAATCCCTTGCGTGCAGAATCCCTATAATATTGTCTATGCTTTCCTCATAAACGGGGATTCTTGAAAATCTTTCGGATATTATAAGCTTTGCTATATCGTCTGGGTTATCGTCAATATCTATTGCAGTAATGTCTACGCGTGGAGTTAAAATCTCCTGTACGGTTTTCTCGTCAAAATCAAGGGCAGACTGCACCAAATCTCTCTCCTGCTGCTCTAAAACTCCCTCTTCTTCTATGCTTTCTATGATGTATTTAAGCTCGTCCTCCGTAACAGACGGTATTTCCTTATCCTTATGGATTTTGTTAAGTACAGCAGTTTTAAGAAGAATAAACAAAAATACTACAGGGGAGAGGATTGTCATTAATACTCTAAGCGGTTTTGCGGCTGCAAGGCAAAAGCTTTCTGCGTTTTCTTTTGCAATGCATTTTGGTAAAACTTCACCAAAGGTAAGTACTAAAAGTGTAATGGCGCCGGTGCTTATTGCCGCACCGATGTCGCCGAACAGATTTATACATAATACAGTAGCAAGAGATGAAGAACCGATATTTACAATGTTATTTCCGATAAGTATTGCAGTAAGAGCCTTGTCGTAGTTATCTGTTATATATAAGGCTGCCTTTGCTTTTTTATCTCCTTTTTCCGCATCGTGCCTAAGTCTTATGGTATTTACAGAAGAAAAGGCAGTTTCTATAGAAGAAAATAAAGCTGAACAAATAATGAGTATCACAATACAAACACACATTATTATATTTACTTCCAAAAAGTATCACCTCGTAGAGTATTTGCGTTTTGCTATAACTATAACATATATATCATAAATTGGCAAATTAAATTTGTTTTACGGCATCATACAGGCTGAATATGCATCTTACCCCAAATTTATTGCAAAGAGCGATATTTACAGATATAATAGGGGCAGAAGGCAAGGGGTGAGCAAACAGTGAAATTTGTTCTGGAACAAAGCGAAGAATTTACAGAAACAGTTATAACAATACAGTGCTCCGGGGTAATTGACGATAAGCTTAAAAGGATAATCGACCGAATAAGGGAATACACATTTTCTTTAAACGGAAAGAAAAACGGGGAAATATACCATGTAAATCTTGAGGATATATATTACTTTGAAAGTGTAGATGAAAAGGTGTTTATATATCTTTCAGACGATGTTTATGAATGTTCATATAAGCTGTACGAGATAGAACAGCGATTTAAATCCTTAAGCTTTATGCGGATAAGCAAATCGGTGGTTATTAATCCCGACAAAATAAAAAGCGTGCGGCCGCTTATTAACGGAAAGCTTGAAGCAACAATGCTAAACGGAGAAAAAATACTTATTAACCGTCATTATGTAAGCGATTTCAAGGCTTACTTCGGAATATAAATAAGCTTGAAGGGAGTCATATAAAAATGAAAATAAAAATAAAAAATATACTGCACCAGATGCTTTTTGTCGATTTCACATCTTTTTCAATAGTAAGCGTTATTCTGGCGCTTTCAGTATATACACAGCTCGGCAACGATTTTACCGCAGAAAGCGAGCTTCAGCTGTTTTTGTGCACCACAATCATTTCCGTACTAACCATATGTATAGCTCAGATTAACAGGATAAGCTGGCTTTTAGTAATCCTTTTGCAGGCAATATCTGTAGAAGCTGTAATTATCGGTATTGGCGGCTTTGTATTCTCGTGGTTTCCTATAACCTTTGAATATGTGGCGATTGTAACGGGTATTTGCATTGTCGCATATATCCTGACCTTGCTTATTTGGTATTTCAACAGAAAAGCGCAAGCAAACAAAATTAACGAGATACTCACAAATAAGGGCAAGGAGATGTAACTCGGGTTACCTTAAAAAAGACTGTAGTTCGTTTAAAAGATAAGATTAAGCAAAAAGCGACTGTAACAAATGAGTACTAAACATTTGTTACAGTCGTTATTTAAAGATTTCGTTTTGATTTCGGAAAAACAATAACAGCGTTTATAACATCACGGCAAAATACAAATTTAAGAAAACGGTACGTTTATTAGTGCAATCTGCGGATTGAACTTGGGTTAAATTTAAAACTTCGTTTACGTTGAAAAAAGCACTTCCGAAGAAGTGCTTTTTTCTGGTCCGAGTGACTGGAGTCGAACCAGCGGCCTCTTGAACCCCATTCAAGCGCGCTACCAAACTGCGCCACACCCGGATATATATGCGGTTTATATACCGGGATATAAACCGCTTTTCTTATTATACTTAAATTCTTGCAATTATGCAAGGGGGTAAAGCTAAAAATATAAAATTATTTTTCTTTTTATATTGAAAAACGCAACAAACAGTAAATTTATTCCTCGCCGTCGCCGAAGAACTTTGAGTGAATTGCGCTTACTGCTCTGTCTGCGCTGTCTATATCGATAAGAACAGAAACCTTAATTTCGCTTGTAGAAATCATCTGAATATTAATCTGAGAGTCATAAAGAGCCTCAAACATTTTTGAAGCAACACCGGCGTGAGTTTCCATACCTGCGCCTACAATGGAAATTTTAGCAACATTGTCATCGTAAGAAATGCTTTCTCCGCCTATTGTAGCAATAAAGTCATTAAGAACTTCTACAGTTTCCTTACCCTTGTTCTTTGCAACAGTAAAGCTAATATCCTTTGTATTGTTTCTGCCTATTGACTGCAAAATTATGTCTACGTTTATATCTTTTGCAGATAATTTAGAAAACATTTTAAATGCCAGTCCCGGTACATCCGGCACACCGGTTACTGAAATTCTTGCTACATCTGTATCCTTTGCTACACCGCTGATTAACATCTTCTCCATTTTTGCTGCCTCCTTAACTATTGTTCCCGGGGCGCATGTCAGGCTGGACAGCACCTCAAGCTCTAAATTGTATTTTTTAGCCATTTCAACGCTTCTGTTGTGCAAAACCTGTGCGCCAAGCGTTGCAAGCTCAAGCATTTCGTCATAAGAAATTTCAGAAAGCTTTCTTGCGTTTTTAATTTTTCTCGGATCTGCTGTGTAAACGCCCTCAACATCTGTATAAATCTGGCATAAATCGGCATGCATTGCAGCAGCTATTGCAACTGCGCTTGTGTCTGAGCCGCCTCTGCCAAGTGTTGTAATGTCGCCGTATTTGTCAATGCCCTGAAAGCCTGCAACGATTACAATATTCTTTTTATCCAGCTCTCGCTTAATGCGCTCGCAGGTTACGGTTTTAATCCTTGCATTTGTATGCATGGAAGAAGTTTTAAACCCTGCCTGCCAGCCCAGCAGTGATACCACCGGAAAGCCAAGCTTTTCAATCGCCATTGCAAGCAAGGAAATTGAAATCTGTTCGCCAGCCGCTAAAAGCATATCTCTTTCTCTTTTGGAAGCGTCAGGATTAATCTCCTCCGCTTTGGCAATAAGGTCGTCTGTTGTGTCGCCCTGAGCAGAAACAACCACTACAACGCTGTTGCCCTTCTTGTAAGTTCCGGTTACAATGTTTGCTACGTTAAAAACACGCTGGGCGTCTGCAACCGAACTGCCGCCGAATTTCTGAACAATAAGGCTCATGAATGTACCTCCGTTTATAAATAATCACAGCACCAATTATGCTGTTATGAAATATCCATAAAAGATTGTATATGGAATTGAGCAAAATGTCAATAAAAATTTGCTTAATCAATAATTATCTTTGCACCGTCATCGTCTGTTTTCAGTATTTTAAACTGCCAGCCGTCAATGCCTTTTTCCTTTAATGCGTTCATTGCATGAAGCTCAAAGGTTTTTTCCGAATTATCATCTATTATTGAAATAATAGACGGACCGGCGCCGCTTATATATGTTCCAAAGGAGCCAAGCTCATACGTTAGTCTGAAAACATCGTCAATTCCCGGTATGAACTTTTTTCTGTAAGGCTGGTGCAGTCGGTCATCTACAGCAACTCTTAAATTTTCAAGGCTGCCGGAAAACAATGCAGCCGTCATAAGAGCAGAGCGCGAAAGATTAAAAACTGCGTCGCTTCTGCTGTAGCTTTCGGGCAAGACTCCTCTTGCAATCTCTGTTTTTAGCTCAAATGGGGGAATAAACACTGCAAAGCGAATGTTTGAAGCCACCGGAACAGTAACGGAGTAAATTCTTCCGCAGTCCATTGCAGACGTAACAAGACCGCCTGTAAGCGCCGGTGTTGTGTTGTCGGGGTGTCCCTCTATTTTCATAGCCATATTTTCAAGCTCATTTAAAGAAAGGGGATTGCCTAAAAAACGGTTAGCTCCAAGCAAACCGGCAACTATGCACGCACTGCTGCTGCCGAGTCCTCTTGTCATAGGAATATTATTCTCCTGAATAATTTTCAGTCCCGGCAGTACCTTGCCGCACTCCCTGTACAAATACTCAGCAGACCAGTAAATTAAGTTTTCTTTACCCTTTGGTATGGCTGTATCATCCTTGGAGGAAATATCTACACCGTCGTATTCCTCCATCCATACCTGATTATACAGCGACAAAGCAAGACCCAGGCTGTCAAAGCCTGAGCCTAAGTTCGCGCTTGTCGCAGGAACCTTTATTCTTATCATATTATAACCACCGTAAATTTTAAAAATGCAATAATTATAAATCGCCTATTCTTATGCGTGAAAGCACCTGTATACCGTTTGAAGAAAATTTATCAATTCCGTCAAGCAGCTCGCCGAAGGTTTTTTCCTCGGTTACAAATGCAATTTCGTTTTGCGGTGCATTATTGCGTGAAAGCGGCTTGATATTACCGAATATCTCCCTTGCTTTGTCAAAGCCTTCGTCGCTGCTTTGCACCTCGGCTCTTATGTACATTGCCGTTATGCTGTCTTTATAATTTATTACATATCCGTCCTCGCTGTCGGACCAATATAGATATTTTCTTGCATTTATGTGCTTGATGCAGTCTATCACATCGGCAACAACAGCGCTTGCTGTCGGCAGCTTTCCTGCGCCCTTGCCGTAAAATACAACATCGCCTGTTGCGTCTCCGCGCACCATAATGCCGTTAAATACATCGTCAACGCCTGCAAGCTGGCTTTCGCGGCTGATAAGCATAGGCGCTACAAATATGTCAATCTGATTGCTTTCAAGCATTTTAACAGAGCCGATAAGCTTTATTACTCCCCCCCAGGAGGAAGCGTATTCAACATCCTGCAGTGTGATTTTAGTAATGCCCTCTGTGTAAATGTTGTCGGGGTAAACGTGCTTTCCAAAGGTTAAAGATGCGAGAATGCATATTTTTCTTACTGCGTCATAACCCTCAACGTCAGCAGTGGGGTCTTTCTCTGCATAGCCGAGCTTTTGTGCAAGGGCAAGCGCATCCTCAAAGCGCATCTGCTCCTTTATCATTTTAGTCAGGATGAAGTTTGTGGTACCGTTTAGAATTCCGGCAATTTCGCTTACATCATTTGCCGCAAGGCACTGGCTTATAGGTCTTATAATTGGAATACCGCCGCCTACGCTTGCTTCAAACAAAAAGTTGACGTTGTTGTCCCTTGCAACAGACAAAAGCTCTGCGCCCTTTGCTGCTACAAGCTCTTTGTTAGAGGTTACAACGCTTTTCCCTTTCTCAAGACAGTTTTTTACAAATTCATACGCCGGGTGTAAGCCGCCCATAACCTCAACAACAACCTTAACCTCGTCGTCGTTTATAATATCGTTAAAGTCCTTTGTGAATCTGTCCGCAAAAGGACTGTCCGGAAATTCCCTTAAATCCAATATATGCTTTACATATATTTCATCTTTTGCTTTTTTTGCAAGATTTTCTTTATGGGTAAGAAGTATTTCGGCAACGCCGCTTCCAACTACTCCGTGTCCCATTATTGCTACCTGTACCATTTTACACCTCTAAACTTTTATTTAATTTTACAATATTCGCTGTGTCAAAGGTAAATGAATACTGTAAAAGAAATTTATACTTTTTTCTGTTAATATGAATATACTTTATATTTTTACTGTGCCGCCGAGATTACGGGCTCCTCGCTTGCAGGAGGTTCCAAAGACGGAGTATCCTGAGGTATATCCTCAGAAGGGCTTATCGGGTCGTCAGATACTACATCTTCAGACGAGGTATCGTCATACGAACTGTCATCAGAGCTTATATCGGAGCTTTCATAGTCTTCGTCATAGCTGCTTGAGTAATCTTCATCTTCCTCAGAGCTTGAACTGTCATAGCTGTAGCCGTGACCTCCGTAGCAATAATCCGGCTTATTATTAGGAGAATAATATCCAAGATAAGTGCTTCCGCAGTAGCTTGTTGCAAGAAGTCCGGTGTTAGCACAGTAGTAGATTTCTTCGCAATTAGGCGAGAGCGAATATTCCTTGCTCTCTTTGTCGGAAAGATAATGCGACATAAGATTGTTAAAGGTTTGCTCGGCAATATATGAGCTGCCCTGTATAACAGAAGGTTGATCAAAGCCTGTCCATACGGCAAGCACTGCGTAAGGCGACATTCCTATAAACCAGTGGTCTTTTCCGTAGTCTGTTGTACCTGTTTTACCTATAATATCCCATCCGTAAATTGCCGCGCTGTGGGCGTTTGTATGGGTTGAATTTGTTACGTTGTAATGCAGCAGTCGGTTCATAATTGTTGCTGTATCTGCCGAGTATGACTGAATCGGAATATTATCTCTGTTATCTAAAATTACATTTCCGTCCTGGTCTGTAACATAGTAATAGGAATACGGCTCATAATATCTGCCGCCGTTACCCATATACTGATATGAGCCTGCCATCTCTCTAACTGTTACTCCGCCATGTAAACCACCGATTGAAAGTCCGCCGATGTTTTCTGCGTCTTCGGTTCTTAAATTGCGGAAGCCTGTTTTATTAACTGCCTGATTATATGCGTTTTTAACTCCGACAAGCTGCATTGTCTGTGCAGCCGCAGCGTTTAAAGAGCGTTCGATAGCTTCAGGAAGAAGTATTTGACCGTGGTATGTCAAATCAACGTTGTTCGGTCCTGAACGCCATGTTCCGTCCTCGTTTACCGCCCATTTTTCAATAGGTTCATCGTTTACAAAGGATGAGAAATTATATGTTCCCTGCTCTATTGCCATAGGATAAATAAACGACGGTTTTATTGAAGAACCGGGCTGCAAAACGGAGTCGTTTGCTCTGTCCCATAAAAGCCTGCCGTCCCTTTTCTGTCTGCCGCCGACAGTTGCTATTATTCTTCCGTCAAAATCCATAAGCATTGTTGCAACCTCAAGGTTCGGGTCGGAGGGGGTGTCAAGGCTTTGCACATATTTTTCTGCATACTGCTGCATTTCAAGGTCCATAGCACAGTATATTCTGAAGCCCTCTGTATACATTCTTAAAGAAGCGGTATCCTCACTGATGTTAAATTCCTCAGCCAAATCCTCAGCCACATCGTTGAATACCATATCCATATACCAGTTCCAGGCAGAGTCATCTTCCTTTTCTTCTTCCTCCTCCTCTTCTTCAACATAGCCGACAAACTGCATATTTGCAGATTCCTGCATAGCTGCGTCGTATTCCTCTTTGGTAATTTTACCCTGGTCATACATTGCTTCAATTACAGTTTCTCTGCGTTCCTTGTTGTTTTCGGGATATTCAAGCGGAGTGTAGGCGGCAGGGTTTTGCGTTATTCCTGCTATTGCGGCGCATTGCGCTATTGAACAGTCCTGTATGTCTTTACCAAAGTACAGGTGGGCCGCGCTTTGCACGCCTCGGCATCCGCTGCCGAAGTTTACTATATTCAGGTAAGCCTCAAGAATTTCGTCCTTTGTGAATTCACGTTCCAGGTTTAGCGCCCTGAAAATCTCGCGGAGCTTTCTGTTTATGCTTACCTCGTTGTCATCGGTTATATTCTTAATCAGCTGCTGCGTAAGCGTTGAACCGCCGTAGCTGTCCGAGCCGGAGGCAAGGCTGAATATTGCGCCGCCTGTACGTACCCAGTCAACTCCGTTATGTTCATAAAAACGCTTATCCTCAATGGCGACCATAGCGTCCTTCATTGACTTCGGTATATCTTCAAAATCAACCCAAATGCGGTTTTCCGTGCTGTGCAGCCTTTGATATTCAACAGGCTCACCTTTATCGTTATTAACATATATTATGCTTGTAAGCTGAAGTTTAGAAGCATGAAGATCTATACCGGTCGGTTCACCGGACAGCTGGAATAAATATATTAATACCGATATTCCCACAATTACACAGGAAATTATCAAAACAAGCAGAGTAGTGGAGATAATTCCCCATATTGTAGAGAACAGCCCCTTTGTTCCTTTTACGGCGATATTTGTACCGGCAGCCCTGTGCTGTTCAAATTCATCCGTGTATTTGTTGATGTCGGTTTTTCGCATTAATATGCCGACCTCCCTATAAATTTTAAGTTAATTATGAAATTCCTGCTGAAAATTTATACAACTACGTTGCATTATAACACTTTTTCTAAAAAAAAGAAACATTTTTTAAAGGATTTTTTGTTAATTCATTGTAAATTAACATAACGGAAACATTTTTACCGATAAAAACCAAAAAATCCGTTTTATTTGTATTTGATTTACGGAGCAAAGTTGAATTTATCCAATGAATATTTATGTCCGAAAGGGACAGAATACATATATATTTTATTTAGTTTGTTAGGAAGAGGGAATAATTACTAATGAAAAAGTATGTTAATGCGAAACGGCTTTCTGTTTTTTTATTGTGTATGCTTGCAGTAATAGCATTGTCAGCTTTTGCCGCTTTTATTAACAGTGATGCGGAAAATACAAATACAAACAGCAGTATAACCTCCTCCAAAGCAGAAAAAACATATATTGTAAGGGAATATAAAGATGTAATTTGTGTTTTTGAAGAGAATATGGACATACCGGTAAAAACCACAGATGTTAAGGTAAGTGCTTTTCCGAAGGCAGATATTGAGCTTTTAAAAAAGGGGATAAGGGTTACAGGCGAGAGGGAGCTTAAAAGAGTTCTTGACGATTATTGCAGTTGAAGCTGTAACCGGCATAAATTCAGTTTATTTGCAGCTTGCTTTGTAATATTGCCGAATTAACGGCTGTGAATTTTAATAAAGCGTAAATTTAACAAGAACACCTTGACAAATTAAGGCTGTAATTATAAAATTAATTAAATTATAAAATTATATTTTTATGCAGATTTCATACAGAAAAACTGTAAAAAATGAATATAAAAACGAGATATAAGCATTTAGTTTTTGTACTTTATTAAAAACAGCGGCTGTTTTAACGTTCACAAAGAATAGTCGAAAGTGCTGATATAACTTTAAAAACAAGTAAATAACAGAGAAGGTTTACGCAGAAGAATTTAAATATATTTTAAGCCTAAAATTAAAACGGAGGATTGTTTATGAGCTTTAATATTATTGGTACCGGGCGTTCGGTTCCGGAATACATACTAACAAATGATGAGCTTTCCACAATGGTAGAAACAAATGACGAATGGATTGTAAAAAGGACAGGCATTAAAGAGAGAAGAATATGCACAACCGAAACGCTTAATGACTTGTGCGTAAACAGTGCAAGGCAGGCAATGGAGCAGGCTGGAGTTACTGCTCAGGAGCTTGATCTTATAATTGTTGCAACTATTACAGCGCAGTATTTTACCCCGTCGCAGGCTTGTATTGTTCAAAGTTTGCTTGGCGCAACGTGCCCGGCCTTTGACGTAAATGCTGCCTGCAGCGGTTTTATTTATGCTCTTGACGTTGCAGACGGCTATTTTGCCAGAAATAAGGCAGAGAAGATATTAGTAATTGCCGCAGACAATTTAAGTAATATTGTGGACTGGGAAGACCGGTCAACCTGCGTTTTGTTCGGCGATGCTGCAGGTGCCGTGGTGCTTTCTAAAGGAGATTCGCTAAAGTCAATAAAGCTTACGGCAAAGGGCAACGTGGACGCCTTGTTTGCACCCAAGGGGGAAAATACATCTCCGTTTTATAAGCACGAAAAGTACAGAAAGCCTGTGCTTAATATGGACGGACACGAGGTTTACAAGTTTGCTGTATCTTCAATGGTAAAAGAGATAAAAGCTGTTATAGAAATGGCGGGACTTACTCAGGATTATATTGATTTTGTTGTACCGCATCAGGCTAATATAAGAATAATAGACGCAGCAATTGCAAAGCTTGACATACCTGCGGAAAAGTACGTTAAAAACCTGCAAAGCTTCGGCAACACATCAGCCTCCTGTATGCCGGTAGCTTTAGATATAGCGAATAGAAACGGTCTGTTCAAAAAGGGCGATATAATTTGTATGTGCGCTTTTGGTGCAGGTCTTACAACAGGCAGCTGTGTTCTTGAATGGAAATAATAAGAGGAGGAATAAGAAAATGATAAGCACACCTATTAACGAGCAGCTGGGAATAAAATATCCCATTTTTCAGGGCGGTATGGCTTGGGTAGCAGACGCATCCCTTGCCGCCGGAGTAAGCAACGCCGGAGGTCTTGGAATTATTGCGGCCATGAACTCTAACGCCGAACAGTTAAGAGCAGAAATTAAAAAGGCAAGAGAGCTTACAGATAAACCCTTTGGTGTAAACGTAATGCTTATGAGTCCTTTTGCTGCAGAGGTTGCACAGGTTGTTGCAGAGGAAAAAATTCCCGTTGTAACAACAGGAGCAGGCAACCCCGGCAAATTTATGAAAACGTGGAACGAAGCAGGAATTAAGGTAATACCTGTTGTTCCGTCTGTTGCGCTTGCAAAAATTGCACAAAGAAACGGCGCTTTTGCGGTAATTGCAGAGGGCGGCGAAAGCGGCGGACATGTTGGTGATTTAACAACTATGGCGCTTGTTCCGCAGGTTTGCGATGCGGTTGATATTCCCGTAATTGCAGCAGGCGGCATCGCCGACGGCAGACAGCTGGCTGCGGCGTTTATGCTTGGCGCAGTAGGCGTGCAGGTTGGCACGCGTTTCCTTGTTGCAAAGGAATGTACTATTTCTCAGGAATATAAAGACAAGATTTTAAAAGCAAAGGATATAGACACGGTAGTAACCGGCAAAAGGTTGGGTCACCCGGTGCGCTCACTTAAAAATTCCTTTACAAGAGAATACACAAAATGCGAGTACGACAGCTCAAATGTTTCAGACGATGAGCTTGAGAAAATGGCAACAGGCGTTTTAAGAAAAGCTGCAAGAGAGGGCGACGTTTCAAAGGGCTGTGTTCTTGCAGGACAGGTTGCAAGCATGGTTAAAGAAGAGCAAACTTCAAAGGAGATTATTGAGGACTTGTTCACTAAGGCAGAAAAAGTGTTAGGCGGTGCAAATAAATGGGTAAAATAGCGTTTGTTTTTTCGGGGCAGGGCGCCCAATACCCGGGAATGGGTAAGGAGCTTTACGATGCTTCGCCTGCTGCAAAGGAAATTTTTGATATTGCAGACAGCGTAAGACCGGGAACCTCACAGATGTGTTTTACAGGGCAGCAGGCAGACCTTAACGAAACGATAAATACTCAGCCGTGTGTTTTTACCGTAGATTTGGCAGCGGCTTGCGCTGTAAGAGAGCTTGGCATAAAAGCAGATTACGTTGCAGGATTTTCTTTGGGGGAAATATCTGCACTTGCGTTTGGCGGTATGCTTTCAAATGAGCAGGCATTTAAGCTTGTTTGCAAAAGAGCTGAATTTATGGATGCGGCGGCAAAGGAAAACAAGGGAGCTATGGCGGCAGTTTTGAAGCTTACGCCGGAAAAGGTTGAGGAAATATGCTCCCGCTTTAATGATGTATGGCCTGTTAATTATAACAGCCCGGCGCAAACGGTTGTAGCTTCAAGCGAGGATACAATAGACGAGCTTATAGCCGCAGTAAAGGCGGAAAGAGGCAAAGCGGTCTACTTGGCGGTAAGCGGGGCCTTCCACTCACCGTATATGGCAGGCGCATCGGACGCATTGGGAGAGTATTTAAAGGATATAACGCTTTCACAGCCTTCAATTCCTATTTTTGCAAATGCAACTGCTAAGCCCTACGAGGGAGATTTTAAGCAGCTGATTGCAAGGCAGGTAAAAAGCCCTGTTCTGTGGCAGAAAACAGTAGAAAATCTTGCCGATCTGGGTGTTGATACATTTATCGAGTGCGGCCCCGGAAAAACGCTTACGGGACTTATTAAGAAAATCAACCCGGAGCTTAATGCATTTAAGCTTGAAAATAAAGCTGACCTTGAGGCTGTTAAGGAACAGCTTCTCTGATACAGGCAAAGTAAGAATATTCGTTTTGAAAGGAATGTTTTAAATGAGATTTGAAAATAAAACAGCAGTAATAACCGGCGCTTCAAGAGGAATCGGTAAGGCTATAGCCTTAACGCTTGCAAAGGAGGGTGCAAATATTGCCGTTGTATACACAGGTGATGATGAAAATGCCGCCGCAACAAAGCAGGAGCTTCTCGCTTTAGGAGTTAAGTGCGAGCTTTATGACTGTGACGTTTCATCATATGAAGCAACTAAAGAGGTTTGCGATGCAATTATCGAACAGTTCGGCGGAATAGATATTCTTGTAAACAATGCCGGAATTGTAAGAGATAAGCTTGTTATTAAAATGGAAGAGTGCGACTTTGACTCTGTTATAAATGTAAACCTTAAGGGCACATATAATATGATAAAGCATACTTATACTCATTTTATGAGAAAAAGATCCGGCAGAATTATTAATATGGCTTCGGTAGTGGGCATTAACGGCAACGTCAGCCAGGCTAACTATTCGGCTTCAAAGGCGGGCGTTATCGGCGTGACAAAATCTGTTGCAAAGGAGCTTGCAGGCAGAGGCGTTACAGTTAACGCTATTGCACCGGGATATATTATTACAGATATGACAAATGCGTTGAGTGACAAGGCAAAGGAACAGATTGAGGCTTCTATTCCTATGAAAAAGAGAGGTCTGCCGCAGGACGTCGCCAATGCAGTTGCTTTTCTCGCCTCTGACGAAGCTTCCTATATCACCGGCGAGGTTATCCGCGTAGACGGCGGTATGGCAATGTAAAATAATTTATCAGGAGAGTGAAAGATATGAAGAGAGTTGTAGTTACAGGACTTGGCGCAGTAACACCGGTCGGCAACAATACGCAGGATAGCTGGAATTCAATAAAAAACGGCGTATGCGGAATTGATAGAATTTCTAAATTTGACACGTCTGATTTAAAAGTAAATGTTGCGGCTGAGGTTAAGGACTTTGACCCCACACTGTATATAGAAAAAAGAGATTTGAGAAAAACAGACCTTTACACGCAGTATGCTGTTGCGGCAGCGGCTCAGGCAGTGCAGGACAGCGGCATACAGGGCAAGGTTGACCCCGAACGCTTCGGAGTGTATGTAGGCTCGGGAATAGGCGGTATGCAGTCCTTTACTGCTAACTGCGAGGCACTCATAACATCAGGACCTAAAAAGGTTTCTCCGTTTTTTGTTCCTATGATGATAAGCAATATTGCTTCCGGTACTATTGCTATAAATAATAATGCAAAGGGTGTTTGTCTGCCGATAGTTACAGCCTGTGCAACAGGCACACATTCAATCGGAGAGGCATACCACGCTATTGCCGCAGGCTATGCCGATGCAATTATTACCGGCGGCGCAGAGGCGGCAGTTACTCCGCTTTCTATTGCAGGCTTTACAAACTGCAAAGCGTTAACTACAAGGAACGACCCGAAAACAGCTTCTATTCCGTTTGATAAAAGAAGAGATGGCTTTGTTATGGGAGAGGGCGCAGGCGTAGTGATTCTTGAGGAATACGAGCACGCAGTTGCCAGAGGAGCAAAAATCTATGCTGAGATTTGCGGCTACGGCAACAGCTGTGACGCTCACCATGTTACAGCGCCAGATCCGGAGGCAGAAGGTCCTATGCGTGCAATAAGGCTTGCCGTAAATGAAGCCGGAATTAAAGACAGCGATAAAATATATATCAATGCTCACGGTACAAGCACCCCGCCTAATGACAGAGTTGAAACAAAGGCAATTAAAGGAGTGTTTGGCGACAGAGCCTACGATTTATATATAAGCTCCACCAAGTCTATGACAGGTCATATGCTCGGTGCCGCAGGCGGTGCAGAAGCAGTATTTTCCGTTTTATCTCTGTATGACGGCGTATTGCCGCCGACAATCGGATACGAGGAAAAGGACGAAGAATGTGACCTTAATTATATACCGAACAAAGCGCTTAAAACAGATGTTGATTTTGCTATGTCAACTTCCTTGGGCTTTGGCGGTCACAACGCCTGCATTGTATTCAAAAAATTTAAATAAGAGGCAAGGCGTTAAGTAAAGTTATTGCAAGGAGATTTTTAAATGGCTATGTATGATATTAACGAGCTCAAGGAGCTTATAAATACTGTTGATAAATCAGGCATTGTAAAATTTGAACTTAAAAATGCAGACGGCGAAAAGCTTTTGATAAGCAAGGAAGAAAAAGTAACCTGTATTTCTTCGCCTGTTTCTGCCACTGCGGAAGCACCCGTTGCTGTATTGGCACCGGCTTCCGCAGTGACTGCATCCGAAAATACAGCTGTGGCTGAGGCTGATAAGGATGATGACAATTCATCAGCAATCACAGCTCCTATGGTAGGTGTGTTTTATGCCGCACCATCGCCTGATGCCGAGCCTTATGTTTCGGTAGGCTCAGCCGTTAAAAAGGGTGATGTTATCTGTATTATTGAAGCAATGAAGCTTATGAACGAGGTTACTGCAACACAAAGCGGCGTCATTACCGAGATTTGTGCAAATAACGGAGAAATTGTAGAGTTCGGACAGCCGCTGTTCAAAATAAAATAATATATTTTTAAAAAAATAAGCTTTATGTAATGTGTAGTTTTCGGCATTTTCGTTATTTATGTACAGCGAAAGGAATGGTCTAAAATGAATCAGGAAGAAATTAAAAAAATAATTCCGCACAGACAGGATATGCTTCTTGTTGAAGAAGCAGAAGTAATAGATGAAAATACGTCAAGGGGCAAGCTTACAATCCGTGGAGATGAATTTTTCTTAAGAGGACATTTTCCGGGAAACCCCGTAGTGCCGGGCGTTATTCTGTGCGAGGCTATGGCACAGGCAAGCTGTGTTTTGCTTGGCGAAAAGGCAAAGGGAACAACTCCCTATTTTACAAAAATGGATAATGTTAAGTTTAAAAACAAGGTTTTACCGGGAGATACGCTTGAGTCGGTATGCACCCTTACAAAAAGCCGTGGGGCATTCCATTTTGTTGAGGCTAAGGGATACGTTAACGGTAAACTTTGTGTAAGCGCAGAATTTGCCTTTGCTCTTGTTAAAAACGAAGAATAATTTATGAACTAACCGATTACGGAGGAAGAATATGTTTTCCAAAATTCTTATTGCTAACCGAGGCGAAATAGCTGTCAGAATAATCAGAGCGTGCAGAGAAATGGGAATTGCAACAGTTGCAATCTATTCTCAGGCGGATAAAACGGCAATGCACGTTCAGCTTGCAGATGAAAGCTACTGTGTGGGCGGTCCGCAGGTTGCAGACAGCTACCTTAATATGGCGGCTATCTTAACAGTAGCTATCGAGTCCGGCGCACAGGCAATTCATCCGGGCTATGGGCTTTTGTCGGAAAACGCAAAATTTGTTTCTCTTTGCGAACAGTGCAACATAGAATTTATCGGCCCTACCTCAAAAATGATTTCTCTTTTGGGCGACAAAGATATGGCAAGAAAAACTATGCGTGAAGCGGGCGTACCGGTAACGCCGGGCTGTGACATAGTTGAAGATATTGAGCAGGCAAAGCAGGAGGCAGAGAAAATCGGTTTTCCGTTGCTTATCAAGGCGCGCTCAGGCGGCGGAGGAAGAGGCATACGCCGTGTTGACTGTATGGATGAATTTGAAAACGCATTTAACGCTGCTTCGTCAGAGGCACAAAGTGCGTTCGGCGACGGCGCAGTATATATGGAGAAATTTTTAAGTCCCGTTAAGCATATAGAAATGCAGCTTTTGTGCGATAAATACGGCAATGTAATCTGCTTGGGCGAGAGAGAATGTTCAATGCAGAGAAAAAACCAAAAGCTTATAGAGGAAAGTCCGTCACCTGCAATTAACGAAGAAACAAGAAAAGCTATGATGGAGGCGGCTGTAAAGGCTGCAAAGGCAGTAAATTACATAAATGCCGGTACCGTAGAATTTCTGCTTGACAAGGACGGGAACTTTTATTTTATGGAAATGAATACACGCTTGCAGGTTGAGCATCCTGTTACTGAGATGGTAACTAGCATTGACCTTGTGCAGTGGCAGATTAGAATTGCCGCCGGCAATGAGCTTACCGTTAAACAGGACAAGGTGTATATTCACGGCAACGCAATAGAGTGCCGAATAAATGCAGAAAACCCCGATCTTGATTTCAGACCGAGCTGCGGAAGAATATATAAGCTGCACATTCCTGGCGGCCCCTGCGTAAGATTTGACACCGCAATTTATCAGGATTACGACATACCTCCGTTTTACGATTCTATGATAGGCAAGCTTATAGTTCAGGCGCGCTCAAGAGAGCTTGCAATACGCAAGATGAAAATGGCTTTAAGCGAGCTTAATATTCATGGCGTTGAGCATAACAGAAATATGCAGATAGATATTTTATCAGACCCGGAATTTATTAACGGAACATATACGACAGATTTTATGCAAAGAAGAGAAGAACAAAGAAAGCTTCAGGAGCAGCCGACCTTTGATATAGAAAACATAGAATAAAAATTATAAACGATTGGATTGTTGCTAATGTTTAACGGCGATATTTTCACATTTTTAAAACCGAAAAATGAGCTTGAGGGCGAAGTAAACGAGTATGCCTGCAAACCCCATGTGCCCGATGCAATGTGGGTAAAATGCCCTAAGTGTAAGAATCTTTTGCTTGCCGCCGATATGGAGGAAAACCACAAGGTTTGCAATAAATGCGGCCATCATTTCCGCTTATCTGCAAGAGAGCGCATTACCTTGCTTGCAGACAGAGATACTTTTAAAGAAACAGATGCAGAGCTTGAAAGTGAAAATATTTTGAGCTTTCCTAATTATGAACAAAAGCTTATATCAAGCAGAAGGTCAAGCGGAGAAAAAGACTCTGTTGTAACAGGCGTTTGCAAAATAGGCGGTATAGACGCAGTTTTGTGTGCTATGAATCCGGAGTTTATGATGGGCAGTATGGGTACCGTTACAGGAGAAAAAATAACAAGAGCGTTTGAATATGCAACTGAAAATAAGCTTCCTGTTGTAGTGTGCACAGTTTCAGGCGGAGCAAGAATGCAGGAGGGTATACTGTCCCTTATGCAAATGGCAAAGACAAGCGCCGCCGTAAAAAAGCACAGCAACTGCGGACTTTTATACATTACCGTTTTAACAGACCCCACAACAGGAGGTGTTACTGCAAGCTTTGCAATGGAGGGAGATATTATTCTCTCTGAGCCTAATGCATTGATTGGCTTTGCTGGACCTAGAGTAATTGAACAGACCATACGCCAAAAGCTCCCGAAGGATTTCCAAACAGCAGAATTTTTGCTTGAAAAGGGCTTTGTTGATGCAGTAGTACCGAGAAAGGAATTGAAAGAGGCTATAGTAAAGCTTCTAAAGCTCCACATATCCCTATAAAAAAACGCAAATTGTATTTTTATCTAACCATACTTTCGTATAAAGAGAGGGTAATAATAAATGAGTAGTGCATTTGAAAAGGTGACAATGGCACGCCAGAATAACAGACTTACTACGATTGACTATATTGATAGTCTGTTTGGAGATACGTTCTTTGAGCTTCACGGTGACAGACGTTTTGGTGACGACAAAGCCATTATAGGCGGCGTTGCTATGCTTGATGAGCTTCCCGTAACGGTTATCGGACTTGAAAAAGGAAGAGATACTAAAGAGCGTATGGAAAGAAATTTCGGCTCTGCACACCCGGAGGGCTACAGAAAAGCCTTAAGACTAATGAAGCAGGCGGAAAAATTCCATCGTCCTGTGCTTTGCTTTGTTGATACAAGCGGTGCTTTCTGCGGAATAGCCGCAGAGGAGAGAGGACAGGGACAGGCAATTGCTGAAAACCTTATGGAAATGTCAGACCTTAAAACTCCTATTCTTACAATATTAATCGGAGAAGGCGGAAGCGGCGGAGCATTGGCGCTTGCTGTTGCGGACGAGGTATGGATGCTTGAAAATGCCGTTTACTCTGTAATTTCGCCGGAGGGCTGTGCAAGCATACTGTGGAAAAATCCGGAAAAAACTGCCGATGCCGCCGAGTGTTTAAGGCTGACGGCGCAGGATTTGTTTAAAATGCAGGTTATAGAGAGAATTATCAGAGAGCCGAAAACTAAAGAAAGCAAAATGTTTGAAAGCTTAAAGGCGCTTATTGTGCGTACCTTTGAAAAGTATGAGCAATTAAGCGAAGAAGAGCTTGTAAGCAAAAGATACGAGCGTTTCAGAAAGTTCGGACGCGAAAATAAAGTTTTTGATTTCGGAACAAACGAAAAATAATTGTTTTCGATTAGTTAATATACCGATAAAAAATCCGCCGATGTACTGTCGGCGGATTTTCTGATTCTGATTATACCGTTTAATCAGCGGTGAACGTAATTTTACGGTAAGTTAGGGGTTATCGTAAGAGCTAAAGAAGGCTTTTAAGCGTTATTTTCTTTCTTTGCGGGGACTGCCTGCGGTGGTGGGATTCATTCTTAATGCTTCTTTTGCATTTGCTTTGCAGTTAAAATTCTTCCTTAATACTTCTTATAAATAAGTTGGAAAGCGTAGCTTTAGGGTCTTTATTATATGTTACAACGTCGTTTACAGCCCTTGCAATCGGTAAATCTACATCGTATTTTTCAGAAAGCTTAATAAGCGCACGAGTTGTTGAAACCCCTTCAGCAAGCTTTTCAAATTTTTTACCCTGTACTATAAGCTCGCCGTACTTTCTGTTGTGACTAAATGCTGAAAATAAGGTTGCCTCATAATCTCCCAAATGGCACAGACCGTATGCAGACATTTCGTTGCCGCCCATTGCCTTAATAAGGCGGGAAATCTCTCTTGTTCCTCTTGACATAAGCGCTCCCTTAAGAGATGTGCAGTTAAGTCCGTCCAGCATTCCGGCTGCAATACCGACAACATTCTTAGAAGCTGCGCCAACCTCTGTGCCGATTAAATCTGTTCCGAGATAAAAGCGAATAAGTGAGCCGGAAAACTCCTTTACAAGCTTTTCCTTTACAGACTGATTATTAGAGTCTATAACCATACAGTTAGGTATACCTCTTACAAAGTCCTGAGGATGACCCGGGCCTACCCACACTGCAATTGGGGTGACGCTTTCGTCTACAAATTCAGCAACAATTTGAGAAAGTCTTAACCCTGTTGTTTCCTCAATACCCTTCATACAAAGAACAATGGGTTTGTTTTTTAAGTTTTCTTTTGCAACCTTCTCCATAAAAGAGCGCAAATGCTGAGAGCTTATTGAAATTATAATAACATCTGCGTGATTAATCGCAAACTTTAAGTCGTCTGTAAATACAATTCTGTCGCTGAAGGATAAATATTCGTTTTTTCTTGTTTGTTGAAGCTGAGTAAGCTCCGGTGTTCCGGGTAAGCCCCAGGATACTACATTATTACCTATTTTATCCTGATACCAAGCGATAAAGCCGCCCCAGCGTCCGCAGCCTAAAACCGATATATTCATAATAGCACCTGCCTGATTTACATATTAATTATTTTTATATCTTGATTATAGCATACGGAGGTAAAAAATACTATTAAAAAGTTAGAAGTATTTAATATTTTTATTTCTTTTTCTTCAAAGGCGCTTTTAACATATCGGTATTATTTCTCTCCTTTACAAAGAAAGTTCTTATCCCCATAAGAATAAGCAGACCGCCGAACATTTTTGTAAGAAGCGTGTTATCAATATTCCTTGCCGCCTGAGAGCCTATAAAAGACCCCAAAACTCCGAACAAAGCAAACGGAACAGCAATTTTCCACTCAATCAGCTTTTTTCTGCCGTATACAAAAAGCGCAATTACTGCACAAGGAAGAAAAAACAGTAAATTTATTCCCTGTGCCTTGTCTTGTGCAATATCTGTAAAAAGCGTTAAGTATATTATAAGTATTCCGCCGCCGCCAAGTCCCATTGCTCCCAGCATACCGGACAATATTCCGGCGATTATCTGTATTATTCCGTTCATTTTAAAATCAACCGTATTCCCGCCCAAAGCATTACAAGCGCAAAGATTTTCTTTAAGAGTCTGTCTTTTATTTTACGCAAAAAATATGTTCCTAAAGCAGCGCCCAAGGCGCCCCACAAAAGATAAGGACTAACGTCGCTGTATGTTACCTTTCCGTTTATTATATACATTGCGGCGCTTGCAAGGCAAATGGGGAAAATTATGCAAACGCTTGTGGCGTGAGCCTTTTTTTGCGGAACACTCCGTTTTAGAATAGGAACTGCTACCATACCGCCGCCTGCTCCCAATAAGCCGTTAAGCGTACCTGTAACTACGCCGCCGATAATATGTGAAAGCTTTGCCAAAAATAATCTCTCCCATGTTCAATAATATTATTATTATCCGCATACGCTGTGTAATTATGATATATTTCTTTTGCCTGTGCTTTAAGGACAGTAACTACTTTTAACAGAATGTTACAAATTTCACAAATAAATGTAAAGAATAATTTAACTTTTCGTTAAGTGTATTGAACAATATGACTTATGTGCTATAATTGCATTGTGGCAATTCAATAGAAACAGCAATAGTTGTTTCAAGGAAGAAAGGGGAGAAATAAGAAAAAAAGTAATAATAAAGCGTAAGAGTAAAAGATTTAATTGAGAAGCCTTTTAGCAAAGAAAAACTGCTGTATACTGCACAAAGAATACAGCAGATAAAAATCAATTTAAAATAAACTGAAATTTTATACACACATTAAAACAGCCCGACAGAACACAAAGCTCTGTCGGGCTGTCAGTTTAGCTGCTTGAGTTTTGTTATCGGCAAAGCCGACAAAAGGGAGGAAATAGGGCTTCTATAGCCTTACGGCAATTCCATTATTATCAAGATATTCTTTAAGCTCGGAAATTCCGATTTCTCCAAAATGAAAAAGCGAAGCAGCTAAAACTGCGTCTGCCTTGCCTTTAGTGAACGCTTCATAAAAATGCTCCATTTTGCCTGCGCCGCCGGAGGCAATAACCGGGATTCCCACACTTTCGGAAACTGCTCTTGTAAGCTCCAGGTCGTATCCGTTTTTCTGTCCGTCGCAGTCCATACTTGTCAGCAGAATTTCCCCGGCTCCTCTTTTTTCTGCTTCCATAGCCCACTTAACAGCATCTATGCCCATAGGCGTTCTGCCGCCGTTTATGTAAACCTCCCAGCCGCCGTCTGTTCGTTTTGCATCTATAGCGGCAACCACGCATTGACTTCCGAATTTATAAGCTGCCTCGTTAATAATGTCCGGTCTTAGAATTGCGGCGCTGTTTACAGAAACCTTGTCGGCTCCGGCTCTTAATATGTCGGTGAAATCATCAACTGTTCTTATGCCTCCGCCAACTGTAAACGGTATAAAAATAGTATCGGCTACCTTGCTTACTATGTCTACTATTATATTTCTGGCGTCGCTTGAGGCTGTTATATCCAGCAGTACAAGCTCGTCTGCGCCCTGCTTGTCATATTCTGCGGCACACTGTACAGGATCGCCTGCATCTCTCAAATTGACAAAGCTTGTGCCTTTTACAACTCTCCCGTTTTTAACGTCTAAACACGGTATTATACGCTTTGCATACATCTGCTTACACCTCCGTATTTTTTGTCATCTCAACAAAATTTCTAAGCATTTTAAGTCCTGCTTTACCGCTTTTTTCCGGGTGAAATTGAGTTGCAATTATATTTTTATACTGCACCGAAGCGTCAATTTCCACTCCGTACTGAGTTGTTGAGGTTACAATTTCCTTATCCTGTGCGTTTAAAAAATAGGAATGAACAAAATAAACGTACGGTTCGCCCTCAATACCCTTAAAAATGCCTGATGTGTTATCCTTGATTTTTATCGAGTTCCAGCCCATATGCGGTATTTTCAGGCTGTTATCCTTATTCGGAATTTTTGTTATACTTCCCTTTAGCAAGTCAAGCCCTATGGCGTCGGGGCTTTCCTCGCTGCCTGCAAAAAACAGATGTAGTCCAAGGCAAATTCCAAGAAGGGGTTTGCCTGTATTTATGAATTCCTTTACGGCCTGCTCTGCGCTGTTTTTTCGCATACAGTCTATAGCGTCGCCAAACGAGCCTACTCCGGGCAATATGGCGCCGTCGCAGCGCAAAAGCGTGTCTTTATCGTTTGTAATAACGGTTTCGCAGCCAATATATGTAAGCGCCTTTACAACGCTTTGCAGGTTGCCTGCTCCGTAATCAATAACAGCTATCATCTTAAAAACTCTTTTCATTAATTTTTGTAATATTTTATCATATTTTTTCCGTTATAGCAAATGCTTCAAAAGAAAAAACAAATACTTTGCAATATAATTATTATTACCCTTGTTTTTCTTGCTTTTTCTTGCTTTTCGTATTAAAATTAAATAGAATATGCTAGCTATGCTTATTTATTTAATTACACAAATTTAACTGTTTATGCACTGCGGCATAGCGAAAGGATTGACCTAAACTATGGAAAAGCATCTGTTTTTAAGAATAAATGAGAAAAAGAGCAAAATGTCTAAGGGTCAAAAGCTCATAGCTAATTATATTTTGGAAAATTACGATAAGGCGGCATTTATGACGGCGTCGAAGCTTGGCGACAGAGTCGGCGTCAGCGAATCGACAGTAGTTCGCTTTGCAACCGAGGTTGGATACGAGGGATACCCAAAGCTGCAAAAGGCTATGCAGGAAATGATAAGGGACAAGCTTACCTCTGTGCAGAGAATTGACGTAACGGCAAACAGAATATCGCAGGATGACGTTTTAAATACTGTCCTTAATCAGGATATTGAAAAAATCAAGATGACGCTTGAGGAAACCTCAAGGGATGATTTTGACAATGCGGTAAACGCAATAGTAAAAGCAAAAAATATTTATCTTTTTGCCGTAAGAAGCTCGTCTGCGCTTGCTAATTTCTTCGGCTATTATCTTGACCAGATTTTCGGCAATGTTCACGTTATAAGCACTACAAGCAAAATTGAAATATACGAAAAGCTTATTCATATTAACAGCAGCGATTTAATCATCGGCATAAGCTTTCCTCGCTACTCTAACACTGCGGTAGAAGCCATGAAGTTTGCGTCAGACAGAAAGGCAAGTGTTATTGCGCTTACGGACAGTATGATTTCTCCGCTTGTAGCTCCTGCAGACTATGTTCTGCTTGCAAGAAGCGATATGGCGTCTGTTGTGGATTCTTTGGTTGCGCCGCTTAGTATGATAAACGCCTTGCTTGTGGCGACAGTGCTGAAGAAGAAGGAAAGCGTAAAAGAAACCTTCCGTCAGCTGGAGGACGTTTGGGATAAATACGACGTTTACGCTAAGACTTCTGAAATTGCACAGGGTAAAGAGCTTTTGAACGCTCAGGGTGAAGCTGAAAGGGGTTAATTGAAATTAATAATATTAAGCCTCACAAGAGAGTTATAGTCATAGGCGCAGGTCCTGCCGGAATGATGGCGGCAATTACTGCTGCGAAAAACGGAGCAGAGGTTACTGTGCTTGATAAAAACAAAAAGGTCGGCAGAAAGCTGATGATTACCGGCAAGGGCAGATGTAATGTAACAAATAACTGCGAGGTGCGCGACTTTATACCGAATGTTCCCACAAACGGTAAGTTTTTATTTAGCGCAATAAACAGTTTTACTCCGGCAGATACAATTGATTTTTTTGAAGAAAACGGACTTCCGCTAAAAACAGAGAGAGGGCGGCGAGTGTTTCCCGTATCTGACAAAGCGCTTGATGTTGTCGACTGCTTTTTCAGACTTCTCAAAAAATACAGATGTACGCTTGTAAGCACAGCTGTATCAAGCCTTATAATCGAACAGGACAAAGCGGTAGGAGTTATTGATGTAAACGGAAAAAGCTATACGACAGACAGCGTAATAATTGCAACAGGCGGCAAATCATATCCGCTTACAGGCTCAAACGGCGACGGATATATTTTAGCGCAAGGCGCCGGACATACCGTAATACCGCCGAAGCCGTCGCTCGTTCCGCTTGTATGCAAAGAAGCTTTTGTAAAGCAGCTTCAGGGACTTTCACTTAAAAATATATCGGTAACAGTTACAGATACACAGAAAAACAAAGAAATTTACAGCGACTTCGGCGAGCTTTTGTTTACGCACTTCGGACTTAGCGGCCCGGTAATATTAAGTGCGTCTGCTCATATGAGAAATATGGAAAGCGGAAGATATGCGGTAAGTATAGATTTAAAGCCGGCGCTTGATAAGGAAAGGCTTGAAAAACGACTACAGCGTGATTTTGATAAAAACTGCAATAAGGACTTTTCAAATTCCCTAAACGAGCTTTTGCCAAAATCGCTTATACCCGTAATAATCGCTCTTTCAGAGATACCTTCGCATATCAAATGCAATCAGATTACAAAGGAGCAAAGGTCAAAGCTTGCAGAGATAATAAAAAATCTGAAGGTATCGGTGGATTCCTTCAGACCTATTGAAGAGGCGATTATAACCTCAGGCGGAATAAATGTAAAGGAAATTAATCCAAAGACTATGCAGTCTAAGCTTGTTAATAACCTGTACTTTGCAGGCGAGGTAATAGATGTTGACGCTTATACAGGCGGCTTTAACCTTCAAATTGCTTATTCAACAGGTTACCTTGCAGGAATGAACTGTACAGAAGACTAAAATGTATGAGAGGACGAACATTATGACAGCAATAGCAATAGACGGACCTGCCGGAGCAGGTAAAAGCACAATAGCAAAGGCGGTGTCTAAAAAACTCGGCTTTATTTATGTGGACACAGGAGCACTTTACAGAGCAATAGCACTTAACGCCATAGAAACAGATACAAATATCAGTGACGAACAGGCGGTCGGTAACCTGCTTAAAAACACAAATGTTGAGCTTGTTTTCCGTGACGGCGTTCAGCTTGTGCTGTTAAACGGCTGTGATGTGTCGGATAAAATCCGCACTCCAAGGGTTTCAATGGCGGCGTCGGCGGTTTCGGCTCTGCCGGTTGTCAGAGCTTTTCTGCTGGATCTTCAGCGCAGCATAGCGCAGAAAAACAATGTAATAATGGACGGCAGAGATATTGGAACAGTAGTATTGCCGGATGCAAAGGTGAAAATATTTTTGACGGCTTCTGCAAAGTGCAGAGCAGACCGCCGCTATAAGGAGCTTTGCGAAAAAGGTGAAAAAGTAGAATATGAGGATGTTCTTAACGATATAAAGACAAGAGATTATAACGATTCTCACCGTGAAATTGCACCTTTAAAGCCTGCGCCGGACAGTATTACGGCAGATACCTCTGACGATACATTAGAGCAGGCAATTCAAAGACTTCTAAAGATAATTGAAGAAAGAATATAAGCTTAGCTGAAAGGAATGGTTACAGCCATGCAGAGTAAGAAAAAGAAGAAAAGATTTTTATACAGCGTTGCAAGGGTGGTTTGTCCGCCGCTGTTTAAGCTTTTATACAGATATATCATAACAAACGGCAACAGCTTGCCGAAAACAGGGCCGTGTATAATTTGCTCCAACCATTTGTCATATGCAGACCCTATTCTGGTGGGAATAGGACAGCCCAGAGAGATACGATTTATGGCAAAGTCGGAGCTTTTTAAAAATAAATTTTTTGCTTGGTTGATTACCAGCATGGGGGCGTTCCCCGTACAACGCGGAAACGCCGCAGACACCGGCTTTGACTCTGCCGAAAGCATAATTAAAAACGGCGAAATCCTCGGTATATTTCCGGAGGGTACCCGTTCTAAAACAGGCGAGCTTTTAAGAATACGCTCGGGCGCCGCTATGCTTGCCGCACAGCTTCAGGTGCCTGTTCTTCCTATGTGTATTACCCCAAAGGGCGGAAAAATCAAATTTTTCAATCCCACAAAGATTACATACGGCAAGCTTCTATCGCCGGAGGAATTAGGCGTTACAGGCGAAAAGCCGAATCTCAGAAATGCCAGCCGAATTATCTCGAAGGCTATTGAGGATATCAGGGAAAGAGATAAGTTTTAATTACATTTTTAAGTGAAATATCAAACCAGTATTGCGAAAGGAGTTCATGGTAATATAATGTCTTTAACCGTGAATCAACAGCTAAAAAGCGGTATTACATATTACTCCGTTTATCTGCTGTCAAACGATACTCTTCCAAAAGAGCCGGATGTTTTTCTTAATATGAGAAAAGGCTTCTTTGAGCAGGGAAATAAAAAACAAAAGGATAAAATCTTCCTTTCGGTAAACGGCGAGTCTGTACGCTATCAGTATGTAATGGACAATAACAGACCGCTTAAATGGAAAAGGGAAAACGAGGGAAAAATAACTCAAAGAGCAAGCGTGAACGGCGCGTCCGGCTATATTCTGGAAACGCTTGATTATTCCGGAACAGTTATTAAAAAGGAATATTATACAAGCAGGCATCAATACGAAAAAACAGAATATTATGACGGCTTTTCTGCAACGGCTTATCTGACATTGGTGCCGTGTATAACAGATAAATATGCCTCATTCGCTTTGTATAAAGAGGGAGAAAAGCGCCCGCAGATTTTAATTTGCGCACCTATGCCGACAGATGAAAAAATTGTAAAGGATTTAGTGCTTGAGGTATCCCCGGAGCTTGCTGCAAACACAAGCGGCGGATTTGCATATTTTTGCAGTGAAGAAAAGCTTAAGCAGTGGAATAAAATCATAGATAATTATAATTCAGACGCTAACTTTAATGCTTCTGCCGTTGAGAAAAAGACAAAAAACAAGCCACGCTTTATTTTTAACGTAAAAGCGTTAAAGGAAGAGCTTGAAAAATCGGATTTTAATATTAAATCCGTGGCAGTTCCGTTCTCTTTAAAGATAAATATACCTAATAAGCCGTTAGCAGCAAACGACTTTGAAGCAGAAGCTGCTTTTACGCCGGAGAAGAAAGAGCTTTTTCCGGAAGAAGAAAACGACTTTTCCTCCGAAGATTATGACGCTTTTGAGCAGGATGAGATTACAGATGTTGAAGAAAGCGATGCTCCAAGAGTTCAAAACGGCTACGGCAGAACACAGGGGACAAGCGGAAAAACTATTTACGAGGGAGAATACAAGGACGGCGAGCAAAACGGCTTTGGCGTTTATTATTATAAAACGGGCAGAATAAGCTATGTAGGAAATTGGAGCAACAATATGAGAAACGGCTTTGGTGTGTCGTTCCGCCCGACAGACGGCTGCGTTCAGGTTGGTATGTTTAAAGACGACAAACCGCACAGCATAGCTGCCCGCTTTGATAAAAACGGCAGACTTACTTACGCTGCCAATTACAAGGACGGCGAAGCAGACGGGGCGCACATTGCCGTGGCAGATAACGGAAATCTTCTTGTAACAAAGTGGGAAAACGGAAAGGCGCAGAAAAACGCTGCAATTTTGAGCAGAAGCGGCGCTGTAATTTACAGCGGAGAGATTAAAAATAATAAAAAAGACGGATTTGGAGTATTGTTTGACGAAAGAGGCTCTCTTTTATACAGGGGCAGCTTTAAAAACGATATGTATAACGGACAGGGTACGCTGTATTTTGATAACGGTGCAACTCTGTCGGGCGAGTTTAAAGATAATGCTCTTTGCGGCGCAGGTGTTGAAAGAGATGAAAGCGGCTTTATAGTATATCGTGGAGATTTCAGCAAGAACAGATACAACGGAACAGGTACGCAGTATTTTGAAAACGGAAGCTACAAAACAGGAGAATTCATCGACGGTAAGCCAACAGGTGATTTTTCACTTTTTGCCGATTCGGGCGAGCTTATCTATAAGGGCGGACTTATAGACAGTACCTTTGACGGTAAGGGCGCTTTATACAGCGGCGGAGAGCTTGTCTATGACGGTGCCTTTGCAGGCGGTGAAAAATGCGGTATGGGCAGAGAGTTTGAAAACAGCGTCTGCGTATATATGGGTGAGTTTGAAAACGACCGAAGAAACGGCTTCGGTATAATATACAACGGCACAAAGCAGGAGTATATCGGGTATTTTAAGGACAATAAAAAAAGCGGAAACGGAATTTTGTTTGTTGACGGCGAACCGAAATACGCCGGTGAATTTTCAGAGGATTTGCCAAGCGGCAGAGTAAACATAATTGAAGATTTTAAGGTGTGCGAGGAATGTGTATTTGAAGGCGGCGAATGTGTATATGCAAGAAGATATACACCGGACGGAGCTTTAACATATGACGGCAGCATAAAAAACGGGCAAAGAGACGGTATGGGCTGTGCATTTTCTCAGTACGGCGACAAGGCGTTTGAGGGAATCTTTAAATACGGTGAACCGTATAAAAGTATGAAGGTTATTACAAAGGCCTTAAAGCCGCTTAGCTCAACCGAAAAGCTTGACTCAACAATATACAAAAGCTTTATTTATCCGCCGAATTATGCTGTTGAGCTGCCGCTAAACGGCGGAGTGTATTCTGGGCAGACAGACGAAAACGGCTTGCCAAACGGCAAGGGAACCATGCTGTACTCCGACCACAAATATGCAGGAATGTTCAAAAACGGCAAGGCATCGGGCAACGGTGTTTTATATTTTGATGACGGAACAGAGAAAAAGGTTTTTATTACAGATGAAAAAACAGATGATATAACACAACTTGACTTTGCCGCAATTTCTTATTATATTCTTAATCAATAATTATTACGGAGGTTTTTAAATGAACGGCTTGTATCTGCCGCTTAGCTCTGCTGTGCAGGAGTCAATTCCGTTTATAACGGAAAACCCTCAGCAGTCAGTATCTGAAATAGGAAAATGGCTTTCAGAGGTCTGGGATTTTATTCTTGCATTTCTCCCTAAGCTTACAATAGGCATTGTCATTTTTGCCGCAGGATGGTGGATTTCCAAAAAAATTACAAAGCTTATTAAGAAAGCAATGATTAAAGCCTCAATAGAGCCTGCCGCAATATCCTTTATTTCACAGATTGCGCTGTTTTTAATGAGAATTATCGTTATAATAACTGCCATAGCTCAAATAGGTATTGACGTAACCACCATCATAACCACATTGTGCGGCGCAACCGTTACGCTCGGACTTGCGCTTAAAGACAGTCTTTCTAACCTTGCAAGCGGAGTGCTTATCATCATAAACAAACCGTTTAAAAAAGGAGATTATGTGGAGTTTGAGGGCTTGCAGGGTACGGTTGCTAAAATTGAGATAATGAACACCTTTTTGAATACAATTGACAATAAAGAGGTAATAATACCAAATTCAAGGCTGACGGCAAATAACCTTATCAATTATTCCTCAAACGGTATAAGACGGCTGGACTTATCATATCAGGTTAGCTACGATACCGATATTATTAAGGCTAAAAAGCTGTTAACTGAACTTACCGACGGCACCAAAATGATATTAAAGGAGCCGGCTCCGCTTATAGCCGTTGCGGAGCACAGCAACAGCAGTATTTCTATAGCAGTTAAGGTTTGGTGTGACAAGGATGATTATTGGGATTTATACTATAAAATGCAGGAAAGCGTAAAGCTTATGTTCGATGAAAACGGAATAGAAATACCGTTTGACCAAATTGTAATACATAACGGCAATATAAAAGAAAACAAGCAAACTAAACAGTAGTTTTTTTAGAGAATTGACGGTGTAAAAATGGAAATTAAGTCAGAGATATATACTTACTTGCCCCTGCAGGCAAAAAAGATAAGAGAAGATGTATTTATTATTGAACAGGGTTTTGTAAACGAATTTGACGAAGTAGATAAAAGAGCAGTTCACTGTTTAGTTTTTGCAGACGGCATACCTGCCGCAACAGGCAGAGCGTATGCAGATGACAGCGGAGGAGTGTATCACATAGGGCGTGTTGCCGTGCTGAAGCAGTACAGAGGACTGCGCTTAGGCGCACAGGTGATAAATGCGCTTGAGCAAGAAATAATAAAAAACAGACCTGATAGAATTGAGCTTTCATCCCAAACGCAGGCAAAGGGCTTTTACGAAAGGCTTGGCTACACTGCCTGCTCAGAGGAATATATGGACGAACACTGTCCGCATATACTTATGAGCAAGAATATTGCAGATTTATACTAAAAAGTATATTCGTGTTTAGCGCATAAAACAAATTTTATTGTTATTTTCGGAGGTGTAATATGCTTCTTCAAAATTGGGAGATGCTGCCCGATTATATGAAAAACGACGAGGTGCTTGAATATTACAAAATCCTCGAAAAGAAAAAGGGTTCGCTTCTTGCAAAGAGAATACTCGACATTGTCGCTTCATCGGTGCTGATAGTTCTGCTGATTATACCGATGCTTGTTATAGCAATAACAATAAAATGCGGCTCAAAGGGAAAAGTAATCTTTAAGCAGAAAAGAATAACGGCGAACGGAAGAGAGTTTAATATATTTAAATTCAGAACAATGGTTGAAAATGCCGAGTCGCTGGGAGCGCAGATTACCGGAAAAGACGATGCAAGAATTACAAAAAACGGAAAAATCCTGCGTAAATTCCGCCTTGATGAGCTTCCGCAGATTTTTAATGTATTTATGGGCGATATGTCAATGGTCGGCACAAGACCTGAGGTGCCCAAATATGTAAATATGTATACAAACAGTATGTATGCAACGCTGTTAATGCCTGCGGGAATAACCTCTGCGGCAAGCCTTATGTTTAAGGATGAAGAGGTGTATTTTTCCGACCCGGAGCTTGTAGATAAAAATTATATGGAGGTAGTCCTTCCGGAGAAAATGGAGGAAAACTTAAATTACATTAAGAAATTTTCATTTTTTTACGATATTAAAATAATGTTCAAGACAATTATTCAGGTTTTTATAAAGTAAGGGAGGTTGCTTGCTATTAAAAAGAATAAGATTATTGAGTTTTTACTGAACAATTCAGCATTCAGAATTACATATATTATCAGCTTGTTTTTATCCTCCGTTATTTTTATCGGACCGGTTGCAATAGGCGTTCGCAACGTACTTATGATATGGGCGGCGTTCATTATGTATTTTTATTACATAAGAAATAAAAGAGCGCTGAAGGTGCGGTATCACAGATGGATAATTTTGTTTTTGGCAGCTAACATCATAACGTGCCTTATTCATATTACAGACAATTTTCTGCCGAATATGCAGATGACATTTCATATTGCCATATGTATGTTTATCTTTTACGGAATGCATACCGAGAACAACCGCAAACGCTTTCATCTTGAAATGTACTGGGTGTGCAGACTTATTGTAATTATTACAATGACGTTGGCGGCAGTAGGCATTTTGCTGGCGGTTTTAAACATTCGCGGTGAATACAGCTTTTATCTAATCGGTGAAAACAATTATAAGCTTATTATTTACGAAAACAGATTTACAGGACTTTATACCAACCCCAACCTTCTTGCGTTTTCTTCGGTAGTTGCGATTGTTTGCTGTCATATGCTTTCTAAAGAAAACTTTTTAAAGCATGCAGGAAAGAAAAAGCAAAGTAAAGCCTTGCTTATAACCTCCTTTGTGCTTAATTTAATATCTCTGTTTTTATCCGACTCAAACGGCTCGCTGGTGTTAATCGGCTTTTATATTGCTTTTCTTGCCGCCTATCGCTTCTTCAAATGCCGTCCGGACCTGAAAATTAAAGACATAGCTCTGCGTTTTGGAAAAACAGCTGTTGTCCTTTTGGTAACTGCCGTTGTTTTATTTGGCAGCAGAGAGCTTACTCAGCTTGCAGTTTCTTCTGTAACAGGACTTATATCGTCTGTTACATCTTCGCAAATTCAAAATCAGCCGTTTTCCCCGGAAGACCCGTTTGCGCAGGGTGAAGAGAATAAAATCACCTTTAATCACGAAAATAAAAACATAGACAGCGGCAGAGGACAGCTGCTTGCGGAATCTGCCGTGTTTATCACAAATCATCCGGTGTTTGGTGTGGGCAAAGAGAATATAGTAAGCTTCAGCGAAAAATACATTGAGGGTGGTCTGCATTTTTCAGATTTCCACAACGGTTACCTGACAATACTTGTTTCTTCCGGTATAGTAGGACTTATCATATTTGTTGCGTTCTCTCAAAACATTTTCAGAAACATTTTGAAAAGCCTGTTTTTAGAGAAAAAGGATTTAAGCTATACTGTGTTTCCGATACTGTTCGCCTTTTTGTGCGCATATTGCGTGTTTGCAGTTTTGGAGAAAACCCTTGTGTATGAGCAAACATTTATGGTTGTAATCTTTTGGTATATTCTCGGTTATGCCGGCACGTTCCTAAAGAAATATGAACATATGGACGAAAAGATTGATTTGTCGTCATTGTTTTCTAAAAAGGAAATACCTGCGGCTGAAATTTACGATATGCCCACAGATGATGAGTTATCTGAAGACAGCGTAATAAATGAAGAAAATCTAAATAAAACCTAAAGAATACCTAAAACGGATTATATGTGGAAACAGGCTGTTTCAGGTTACGATAATATCATAAATATGGGAAGAGCTTGAAAGGATTGATATTATGAAGGACGGATATATTAAGGTTGCAGCGTCATCACCATTAATAAGGGTGGGCGACTGTGCGTATAATGCTGAAAATATAATAACAGAAATACAAAAAGCAAACGAAAACGGAGTAAAGCTTATTGTGTTTCCGGAGCTTTCAATAACGGGTTACACCTGTTCTGATTTGTTTATGCACGGAGCGTTACTTGACGCAGCAGAGGAGGCACTTTTAAATATTGCAAAAAGCACAGAAAAAATTGATTTAATCGCTGTGGTGGGCTTGCCGGTACGCAGCGGCAGTTCTCTTTATAATTGTGCCGCCGTATTGCAGCAGGGTAAAATTCTCGGTATTGTGCCAAAGAAAAACATACCAAGCTATTCCGAATTTTACGAAATGCGCCATTTTACTCCCGGCGTGCAAGTTGTAAAAACGGTTATCGGCGGTGTTGAGTATGAGATTAACCCGAATGTTTTATTTAAATGTGCCGACATTCCCGATTTTGTTTTAGGTGTGGAAATATGTGAGGATTTATGGGTTCCGTCCTCTCCGTCTGTTGCGCTTGCCGAAAACGGCGCAACGGTTATTGTCAACCTGTCTGCAAGTGATGAATATATAGGAAAGCCAAAGTACAGAAAAACTCTTGTTCAAATGCAGTCGGCAAAGCTTGTATGCGGCTATATTTTTGCAGACGCAGGCTTTGGAGAGTCTACAACAGATTTAATATTCTCAGCACATAATTTAATTTACGAAAACGGAACGCTTTTAAGCGAATCAAAACGCTATACTGCCAATACAATTATGAGCGAGCTTGACGTTAATAAGCTGACAGGTGAACGTCGCCGAATGACAACATTCCCCCAAAAAAACGACGGCTATAAAGATATATACTTTAGTCTTACTAAAGCGCAGACAAAGCTTACACGATCTGTTTCAAAAACGCCGTTTGTCCCGTATTCCAAGGCGGAGGTTCAAAACCGCTGTGAAGAAATTTTAACAATGCAGGCAACGGGACTTGCAGCACGCTTAAAGCATACGGGCATTAAAAGCGCAGTTGTCGGCTTGTCCGGCGGGCTTGATTCTACGCTTGCCCTGATTGTAGCTGTACACGCATTTAATATGCTGGATATACCGCTTAAAAATATAACGGCAGTAACAATGCCTTGCTTCGGCACAACTAAACGTACAAAAAGCAATGCAGAGAGCCTTGCACAGGCATACGGTGTTACTTTCCTTGAGGTCGATATAACAGACGCCGTAAATCAGCATTTTAAAGATATTAACCACGACCCGGCTGTTATGGACGTTACCTACGAAAATTCACAGGCGAGAGAGCGTACACAGGTTCTTATGGATATAGCAAATAAAAACAATGCGCTTGTTATCGGTACGGGTGATTTGTCGGAGCTTGCGCTTGGCTGGGCAACGTATAACGGCGACCATATGTCTATGTATGCTGTAAATGCCTCTGTGCCGAAAACGCTGGTAAGGTATTTAACAGAATATGAGTCGAAAATTACCGATGACAAGGAGCTGAAGACAGTTCTTCTCGATATTTTAAATACTCCGGTAAGCCCCGAGCTTTTGCCGCCGAAGAACGGCGAAATATCTCAAAAGACGGAGGAGCTTGTCGGCCCTTACGAGCTGCACGACTTCTTTTTATACTACTTTGTTCGCTTTGGGTTTACGCCGTCAAAAATATACCGCCTGGCTAAATATGCCTTTAAAGGCGAGTATGACGACAGTGTAATTAAAAAGTGGCTTACCGTGTTTGTAAAAAGATTTTTCTCACAGCAGTTTAAACGCTCCTGCCTGCCGGACGCACCAAAGGTAGGCTCTGTTACGCTTTCTCCAAGGGGAGATTTCAGAATGCCGAGCGATGCAAGCGTAAAAATGTGGCTTAATGATTTGCAAAACACCGATTAAATTAATAGACAATTCGTATCGTATATTGTATAATAAAATCTAAAGACCTTTATGCGGCGTAATGCTGTTATTTTAGATTTACGAAAATATATAAGTAGTGTATAGATAAATAATAAAAACAAAAGGAGATTCCGTTATGGATGAATTATTGAAGCTTTTAAGTGAGAATTCAAGCTTTTCTACAGAACAAATGGCTATGATTTTGAACGAGCCTGCCGACTATATAGACAAGCAGATCAAAACCTATGAGGAAGAGGGCGTTATAAAAGGCTACCGTGCCATTATAGATTGGGAAAAGGTAAAGCACAGCGAGGTTACTGCGCTTATTGAGCTTAAGGTAACGCCGGAAAAGGAGAGAGGCTTTGACGACATAGCGGCGACAGTTATGTCCTTTGAAGAGGTAGACAGTGTATATCTTATGGCAGGCGCCTATGATTTGGCAGTATTTGTTAAAGGCTCTACAATACAGGATATTGCTATGTTCGTTTCCAGAAAGCTGTCAACTATTGAAGCTGTGCAGTCTACAGGAACACATTTTCTTCTCAAAAGATATAAGGACAGCGGTATAGATTTTTATGTTGATGACTCTGAGGATGACAAAAGGAGTATGGTACTGTGATAAATTACGATGAGCTTCTTAATTCTAAGGTTCAGCAGATAAAGCCGTCCGGAATAAGAAGATTTTTTGATATAGCAAGCGAGATGGAGCACGTTATTTCGCTTAGCATCGGCGAGCCGGATTTTAAAACGCCCTGGCATATCAGAGAAGCAGGTATTGAATCGCTCGAAAAAGGAAAAACATGGTATACCCCAAACAAAGGACTTATGCTTCTGCGTGAGGAGATTTCAAATTACTATAAAAGAAGATATAATCTTTCTTACGACAGCGCACAGGAGGTGCTTGTGACTGTAGGCGGTTCGGAGGCTATTGACCTTTGTATGCGAAGTATTGTTGAGCAGGGCGACGAGGTGCTTATTCCTCAGCCCAGCTTTGTGTGTTATGAGCCTTTGGCAGAGCTTGCAGACGCAACGCCTGTTATTATAGAAACAAAGGCAGAAAACAATTTCAGACTTACAGCTCAGGAGATAGAAAGCCACGTAACGCCTAAAACAAAGCTTTTGGTTTTGCCGTTTCCGAACAATCCCACAGGTGCAGTTATGCGCAGAGAGCATCTTGAAGAAATTGCAAAGGTGATTATAAAGCATAACCTGGTGGTTTTGTCGGACGAAATATACAGCGAGCTTACATACGGCGGAGAACGCCATGTTTCCATTGCTGAAATAGACGGCATGAAAGAACGCACCATAGTTGTAAACGGCTTTTCAAAGTCATACGCCATGACAGGCTGGCGTTTGGGTTATGCAATGGGACCAAAGGAATTTATCAGCCAGATGACAAAGCTGCACCAGTTTGCGATAATGAGCGCACCAACAACGGCGCAGTACGCCGCAATTGAAGCGCTTAAAAACGGCGACCAGGATATTGAAAATATGAAAAAGCAGTATGATGCAAGACGACGTTTAGTAGTAGGAAGCTTTGATAAAATGGGACTTACCTGCTTTGAGCCTCACGGTGCATTTTATGCCTTCCCGTGTATTAAGAGCACAGGTATGACATCAGAGGAATTTTGTTTAAAGCTTATAAACCAAAAACACGTTGCCATTGTACCCGGCACTGCATTTGGTGCTTGCGGCGAGGGATATGTCAGGGTATCTTACGCTTCTTCAATGAATAATATTGCAGAAGCGTTAAGACGCATAGAAGAATTCTTAAACGAGAATTTGGGGTAATAGCACGCACATCTCAGCTTTTTGTCATCCGCTCGCATACAAAAGTATTGCTCGGGCTTCCAAAAAACCAACCTGTACGCACTCTTACCCAAATTCACAAAAGAGGTAATAGCATGCACATCTCGGCTTTTTGTCATCCGCTCGCATACAAAAGTATTGCTCGGGCTTCCAAAAAACCAACCTGTACGCACTCTTACCTAAATTCATAAAAGAGGTAATAGCACGCACATCTTGCCTTTTAAAAAGTCCCCCTTGTCAAGTGGAAGACTTGCCCGGCGGAAAAGTTGAGCGTGCAGTTCTAAGCTAATTACGGCAAGATAAAAATGTGATAGAATGAACAGGCTAAGCTTAGTGAAGATTATAATCGTCAAAGCTTATTTAAGGGGGTAACACATATGAAAACAAAGGTTTCAGCACCGGCAAAAATCAATCTTACCCTTGATATAACAGGCAAGAGAGAGGACGGCTACCATTATGTAGATATGATAATGCAGTCTGTTTCACTTTACGACGAGGTTACCGTTGAGCTTACTGATGGCGGCGGAGAAATCAGCCTTTCCTGTAATAAGCCGGATATACCCTGCAACAGCAAAAATACGGCATACAAGGCGGCTGAGCTTTTCTTAAATGAACTTAAAGCTTCTTATAATGTTAAAATTGATATTTGCAAATGCATACCGTCGCAGGCAGGGCTTGCAGGCGGAAGCACAGACGGTGCGGCGGTGCTTTTTGCATTAAATTATCTGCTTGGCTCTCCTTTAGAACAAAGTAAGCTTCTGACCCTTTGTTCGCAAATAGGCGCAGATGTTCCGTTTTGTCTGCTCGGCGGTACAGCCCTTGCAACGGGAATAGGCACTGACCTTAAAAAAACCGAAGATATGCCTCAGTGCTTTATTGTTATTGTAAAGCCGCCTGTAAATGTTTCTACTAAGCTTGCGTATGAGAGGTCAGACGCAAGAGGATATTCGGGTAAAATACACAGCACAGATGTTTTAACGCATATCCGCAGTAACAGCATAAGCGGTGTTGCGTTGGGACTTTATAATGAATTTGAAAATGTTTTAGAGCTTAACGAGATTGAGTACATAAAAGAAAAAATGTGCAAAAACGGCGCGCTTGGAGCTTCTATGAGTGGAAGCGGCTCCGCTGTTTTCGGTATTTATGACAGTGAGCAGGCGGCGCTTGGCTGTGCAGATATTCTTAAAAAAGAGTATAATGAAGTTTTTGTTGCTAATCCTGTAAAGCACGGTTGTAAAATAATTAATGAATAATTTAATAAAAGCTGTCCATAATCAGGTTACAAAAACTTGAAAGGGCAGTATTTTTATGAAGAATTTTACCAAGACAGCCGTTATAACGATTTTATTGTCGCTTATTTTTTCATCTCTATACTTTTCAGCAGAGTGTAAGGAAATTTCAAACAATGTATTCAGACTGCACATTATTGCAAATTCTGACTCTGACGAGGACCAAAGCCTGAAGCTAAAGCTCAGGGACTATATTCTAAAGCAGAGTGAGAATATTTTTAAAAATGCAAAAACAAAGGAAGAGTCAATAAATGCAGCGCAAAAACAGCTTTCAGATATTGAAGCTCTGGCGCAAAAATTCGTTTATGACTGTGGATACAGCTACAGTGTCAAAGCGGAAATAAAAAATATGTATTTTAATACCCGTATATATGATAATTTTGCTATGCCAGCAGGAAGCTATGACGCACTTAGAATTACTATAGGCAGGGGCGAGGGCAAAAACTGGTGGTGTGTTATGTACCCTCCCGTTTGTCTGCCGTCTGCCTGCGACAGCAGGGAGCTTGAAGCTGTGCTTGATGATAAACAGCTTGATATTGTAGAAAACGAGCCGAAATATGAAATAAAATTCAAAATAGTTGAAATTTTCGAGGCAGTGCAGGATTTTTTTAAAAAATGAGTACTTTAAATGACACAGTAAAAATATTATAATTAATTTATCAAGCAGCTTTGTACTCTGAAAGGAGTTGTATTTTAATTATGCTTCAATTTATTATCGGCAGAAGCGGATGCGGAAAAACGCATTATATTACAAATAGTATCAGCCGCAAGGTGGAAAGCGGACACAGAAAAATTATTTACCTTGTGCCGGAACAGCAGTCCTTTGCAACGGAAAAAGCAATGCTTAATATTCTCGGCGCTGTAAAGGCGCAGCATGTAAACGTGCTTACATTCTCAAGGCTTTCTGACTACGTGTTCAGAACAATCGGCGGAAACACTGCAAACGCTGTTGACGAGGGCGTTAAGAATATTATTATGAGCCTTGCAATAGAGCAATGCAAAGACGAGCTTACGCTTTACAGAGGACAGGTTAACAAGCCTGAGATAATAGGTCTTATGCTGGCGGCAGTTAAGGAGTTTAAAATGTGCGCCGTTTCAACCAATCAATTGCGGGAAGCCTCTAAAAGTATTTCCGATGAAAACTTTAAGCAAAAAATAATCGAGATTGCACTTATTACAGATGTATACAATGCACTTTTAAATAAAAGCTATACAGACCCTCTTGACAGTCTTACCAAGCTTAAGGAAACACTGGAGAAAAATAATATTTTTTCTGAGTTCGATATATACATAGACGGCTTTAACGGCTTTACCGTACAGGAGCAAAATGTGCTTGAGCAGCTTATGCTTCAGGCAGATAATATGTATGTTGCCTTAAGCGGTGACGAGGCTGAGTTTTCATCGGGAAGTACGCTGTTTTATGCAAGCAAAAGAACAACAAGACAGCTTACAAAAACGGCAAAAAACAGAGCAGTACCGATTGCCGACCCTGTTTATTTAAATGTTCAGCACCGCTATGATAATATCGAGCTTAAATCCCTTGAGGAAAGCTTTTTTAGGCAGTGTGCGCTCTCTGACCGGGATGAAGTAAATTATATAAAAATTTTTGAATGTAAAAACATATATGAAGAAGCATCTGCTGTTGCGTGTGAAATAAAGCGCCTTACTATGGAGTGCGGATATTCCTACAAGGATATAGCCGTAGTCTGCCGCAGTCTGGATAATTACAAAGGAATACTCAATACTGTATTTGATAAGCTTGAAATAGCTTATTTTATGGACGCGTCAAAGGAAATAACGCAGGAGCCTCTTGTCGTATTTGCTTTGTCAGCCTTAGAAGCGGTTATATCTTCATTTTCAACAGACAGTATTTTAAAGCTGCTCAAGTGCGGGTTATGCGGATTTTCCGCTGAGGATATTGCTCAGCTTGAAAATTATGTATTTATCTGGAGCATATCGGGCAAACGCTGGCTTTCGCCCTTTACGGCAAATCCTAAAGGCTATGCAGACGAGATGACGCCGTCCGATACCTTGCTGCTTGAAAAGCTTGAAAAAATGCGAAAGGAAATCATTACTCCGCTTGTAAAATTCAGGGAAAATATAACCGATGCAAACGGACTTGAAATATCTAAGGCGCTTTTTCTTCTGACAGAAAAATTTAATGTTCCGGGTAATTTAAAAGAAATATCACAGCGATTTGAAGAATACGGCGAGCTAAACCTGGCAGCAGAGCAGGAAAGAATCTGGAATGTGTTTATTGAAGCTCTTGACCAAATGGCGGCAGTGCTTAAGGATACATATGTAACACCTAAAAGATATTCCGAGCTTTTTAAGCTTGTAATAGGCTGTGCAGATATATTCAGTATCCCAAGCAGTCTTGACGAGGTAACTATAGGAACTGCCGACAGAATACGCTTTGACAAGCCTAAGGCGGTTTTTGTTATAGGTGCAAACGAAGGTGAATTTCCAAATCCGCCTGCTTCAAACGGAATATTCTCAGACTCGGAGCAAAAGCTGCTTTTGTCGCTTAATCTTCCGCTTTACGACAGTGCAGAGGAGCTTGCAATGCAGGAGGACTTTCTCTGTTACTTTGCAGCGTCTGCACCCAGTGAGAGACTATATGTATCATATTACAAAGAAAGCTTAAAGGGTGAGGCGATTTCTCCGTCTGTAATAGTAAGAGAAATTTTAAGACTTAAAAGAGGTATTGCAGTGACAAAGCCCGAAAATATTTATTGGGCAGATAACCTTTGGTCACCGCAGCAGGCGTTTGAACAAACAGCAAGATATATTACCTGTGATAAAAATGCGACGGAATTATATGAAAAATATTTTAAGAACATACCGGATATTAACAGCAAATTCAACACGATTAAACGCTTTATTTCAAATGAGCCGTTTAGAATAACAGATAAGGAAATATCAAAAAAGCTTTTCGGTGCGGAGCAGATGACTCTTTCAGCTTCACAGGTTGAGAAATATTATCTGTGCCGTTTCCAGTATTTTTGCAGATACGGTATGAGCGTTAAAGAAAGAAAAAAAGCAGAGGTGGACTCCGCCGAATACGGAAGCCTTATACACCATATATTGGAAATAATACTTCAAAACCATAGTGTAGATGAGCTTGCTGCTTATGATGACAACGAAATTCAGGATATGTTGTCCGATATTCTGGATAATTATCTTGCTGTTCATTTCGGCGGCAAAGAGGATAAAAGCAAGCGATACCTTTATATGCTGCAAAGAATGAAAAATTCTTCACTGGAGCTTGTCAAGCACATAATAAAGGAGCTTTCGCAGTCTGAATTTACTCCGGTTGATTTTGAGCTGTCCATTAATACGGACGGCGATGTTTCCCCGTACAGCGTAACGTCAAAAAACGGTACTAATGTACTGATTCACGGATATGTTGACAGAGTTGATATTTTAAAAAAAGAGAATAAAGCATACATAAGGGTTGTTGACTACAAAACAGGCAACAAAAAGTTTGTTTTGTCGGATATTTTGTTCGGACTTAATCTGCAGATGCTTATTTACCTTTATGCAATAAAAAGGGATAAATACAAACGCTACGGCGAAAACGTAGAGCCTGCCGGCGTGCTTTATATGCCGTCTGCGGCAAGTGCGGTAAATGCGAAAAAAACAGATACCGAAGAAGAGATAAATCAAAAAAAAGAAAGCTCGTTTAAAATGAACGGACTTATCATTGACGATATTGAAATAATAAAGGCAATGGAAAAAGAGGGTAGAGGAGTGTATATTCCTGTCAGTTTAAAGCAGGAGAAAAGACCGAAGCCTAAAAAGGGCGAGGAAGCATCGCCTGAGGAGCCAAAGCTAATTATTGATAAGGGCGCAGAATACTTAGTTGATAAGAAAAAAATGGAGAAGATTTTTTCAACTATTGACCGTCTTATTACAGATATGGCAGACAGTCTGACAGACGGTGTAATATCGGCAGTACCTGCAAAGGGAACATACGACGCCTGTAAATGGTGTCCTTACAAGTCTGTCTGCGGGTTTGCACACGGTATGTATGAAAATGTTATATCGGTAATTAAAGACCCGTTTAAAACAGATGAAAATAATGATGCTGATAATGAGAAGGGAGGGGAATAATATGGCGGTAAAATGGACGGAAAACCAGAAAAATGCAATAAATGCAACAAACGGCTCTCTTTTAATATCTGCGGCGGCAGGCTCGGGAAAAACAGCAGTGCTTGTTGAGCGAGTGATACAGAGAATAACGGATGAAAATAATCCTGTTGATGCTGATAAGCTTTTGATAGTTACCTACACAAGGGCAGCAGCAGCCGAAATGAAGGAACGCATAACCAAAAAGCTGGAGGAGCTTAGTCGGCAAAACCCCTTTAATATGCATATAAGGCGACAGCAGCTTCTTCTTAACAAAGCATATATAAGCACAATACACAGCTTTTGCAGAGAGCTTATTAAAGAGAATTTTTATCTGCTAGATGTTTCGCCCGATTACAGAATGGCAGATGAAACAGAGCTTAAGCTTTTGCAGGATGAAGCTGTGCAAAGCGTTATTGACGAGCTGTACGAAAACGCCGCTCCGGGCTTTTACAGCTTTGCAGATTCTTTTTCAAGCTCAAAAAGCGACCGTATGCTTCAGCAGATTATATTAAGGCTCTACACCTTTTTAACCTCTCATCCGTTTCCCGAAAGCTGGCTTGCATCAAAGGAAAAAATGTATGATTGCTCAACACCGGTTAAAGAAACACTGTGGGGCATCGTAATTGATAATCATGTAAACGAGGCAGCCGACTTCTGCGAAGAGCTTGCACAGGATAATTTAAACCGTTATCTGCAAAAGCCGGAGATTGGACCGAAGCTTCAGCCGCTTTTAGAGAATGATTTGGCATTTGTGCAAACTTTAAAGAAGAAGCTTTCAAGCGGCAAATGGGACGATATTTCAAAATTCATTTTCACCTTTGATAAAGGGCGTTTTTCAGCCGCTAAGGAATATACTGCAGACAGCACAAAGCTAAAAATCCAGTCGTCAAGAGAAATACTTAAAAACACAATTTCAAAGCTTCAGGAGATATACACCTTTTCAGAGGAAGACTGTAAGGAGGATATAGCGGCGCTTTCTCCTCTTGTTCATTACATTTTTAAGGCGGTCAGAATGTTCGGCAAAAGGTACAGGGAGCTTAAAAAGGAAAAGAATATTGCAGATTTTAACGATTTGGAGCATTGGACGCTTAAGCTTCTGGTTGAAGAAACAGATACAGGCTGCAAATTTACACCTAATGCCGAAAGCATTTCAAAGCGTTTTGCAGAGGTTATGGTTGACGAATATCAGGACGCAAACGAAATACAGGATTTAATCTTTACAGCAGTAAGCGGAGGCGGTAAAAATCTGTTTGTTGTAGGCGACGTAAAGCAGAGCATTTACGGCTTCCGTCAGGCGATGCCCGATATATTTATACGCAGAAAAGAGGCAAGTCCTCTTTACAATCCTGCGCTTGATAATTATCCGTCAAAGATAATACTTGATAAAAACTTCAGAAGCCGAAAGGGCGTTACAAATGCGGTGAATTTTGTATTCAGGCATTTAATGTCTAAAAATGTGGGCGGTATAGAATATAACGGCGAGGAAAAGCTAACGCCGGGAGCATCGTACGAAGAAAGCGATACGCCCGATATGTATTTTCACATCTTGGACTCTTCTCAGCTTGAGGAGGAAAACTCAAATATACTTGAGGCACGCTATATTGCAAAAATTATTAAAGAGAATGTAAATAAATACATAGTAAACGATAAAGGTAATGAGAGAACTGCACGCTTCGGAGATTTCTGCATATTGCTTCGCAGTGCGAGCAACACGGCAAACGATTATGTAAACGAGCTTATTTACTGCGGTATTCCGGCAAGCAGTGAAGCCTCCGCAGGCTTTTTGTCCGCATACGAAATTATGGTAACGCTAAATTTTTTGCGTATTATTGACAACCCATTGCAGGATATTCCCATGCTTTCCGTAATGCTTTCTCCCATAGGCGGCTTTACAGAGGACGAGGCGGCAAAAATAAGAACGGAAAAGAGAAAAGGAGCCTTATATTTAGCGCTCAAAGATTATGCGAAAAGGGACAAAAAGGCAAAAGAGTTTATTGAGCTTTTAACAAAGCTTCGCTCAATATCAGTAACGGTAGAGGTGTCATCTCTGCTCAATACAATTTTTAATTTAACTGCCTTTACAAGTGTTGTTCAGTCCTCCCCGGGCGGTGATATTAAGCTTAATAATCTCCGTTTGCTTTTAGAGTACGTAAAAAGCTTTGAAAAATCCGGCTACAGAGGGCTTTCTTCCTTTGTCAGGTTTATCGACAGGCTCGAGGAGCAGGGCTGTGACCTTACGGCAGGAACCGGTTCGGCAGATGATGAGGACTGTGTAAAGGTTATGACAATTCACCATTCTAAGGGACTGGAATTTCCGTTTTGTTTTATTGCGTCTGCGGCAAAACCGCTTAAAAGTGACAAAAGTGATGAAATTCTCCTCCACCGAGAGCTTGGTATAGCGACAAAAAGAAAAAATCCTCTTAACAATTGCAGATACAACACAATGCCCAGAATGGCTGTAAGCCTTGAGATTGAACGTGAAAATATGTCTGAGGAGCTTAGAGTACTGTATGTTGCGATGACAAGAGCAAGAGAAAAGCTTTATGTAATTGCTTCGCATAAAAATCCCGAAAAGTATTTAAGCGAGGTTGGCGCAACTGTAATGGAAAACGGAAGCATAAGTCCTTATATAGTGCGTGGAGCAGGCTCGTTTTCAAAATGGCTAACACAATGTGCGCTTTTGCACCCAAACGGCGACGAAATAAGGCTTAGCGCAAATATGAGTGTTTTTGAGTGTGAAGAAGATGAAACGCCTTGGGATATTAAAATTATAGATGATATTCCGATGATAGCAGCTAATGACGCTATTAGTAACGTCGAAAATGCAAATGAACATAAGAATGTTGATATAGACGCTGTTATAAACAGATTTACAAAACAGTACAAGGATATTCCGCTTACAGAGATACCTGTAAAGGTTGCGGCGTCTGATTTGGCGCACAGCGAAATAAAGAACGAGTTTGCATTTAAGTCAAGACCTGCATTTTTGCAGGAAAAAAATATGACAGGCGCACAAAAGGGAACGGCAATGCACGCTTTTATGCAGTTTGCAGATTACGGAGCGTACATACAGGATGAAAGTAAGGAGCTTGAACGTCTTGTGAATGTCGGCTGTCTTACAAAGTCGCAGATTAATGCTTTAGATGGCGATATAATAAAGAGCTGTTTAAACAGCAGTATTATGAAGCGGTTGATTTGTGCCGAGAAAACGTACCGTGAATACAGATTTACCGTAAAAATAAAGGCAGGCTTGGCAAAAAAAGAGCTTAAGCCGCCGTACTGTGACGAGGAGATATTGCTCCAGGGTGCAGTTGACAACGCCTTTGTTGAAAACGGAAGCATAGTAATTGTAGACTATAAAACAGACAAAGTGAAAACTGCCGATGAGCTTGCAAAAAGGTACTTAACCCAGCTTGCCCTTTACAAAAACGCAATGGAGCAATGCACCGGTCTTTCGGTGAGCGAATGTGTGATTTATTCGTTTGCGCTTGGTACCGAAATAAAAATAGAAGTATAAATATAAGGGACTTGTTAAAATAAAAAATAACAAGTCCCTTAAAATGTGTATTAGTATTTAGCACGGTAATATATTTTGATAGGGATTAATGTCCTTTTCTAGGTAAAAAGAAGAGAGAAAGAACAATAATCAACGCTTGGCGCAATTTTTCATAACCGCCTCGGCACACTTAACACCGTCAACTGCGGCAGACATTATTCCTCCGGCATAGCCTGCGCCCTCGCCGCAGGGGTACAGTCCGTAAAGTGCGGGCGACTGCATAGTATCATCACGTATAATACGCACAGGGGAGGAGCTTCGCGTTTCAAACCCTGTCAGCAGCGCGTCCGGGTGAGAAAAACCGCTTAGTCTGCCGTTTAAAACAGCCAGTCCGTTTACAAGTGAAGACGATATATAATCCGGAAGTCCCTCATGCAGATTAGCAAAGCTTGTGCCGGGCAGATAGCTTGGCAATACCTCGCCGAAAGCACGGGATTTTCTGTTGTTTATAAAATCTTCGGCACGCTGAACAGGGGCGCTGTAATCTTCGCCGCCGAGCAAAAAGGCGGCTCGCTCCAGCCTTTGCTGGTAATATACGCCTGCAAGCACATCGCCGCTGCCGAAATCCTTTGGAGATACCCCCACAAGCAATGCGCTGTTTGAATTGACCTTATTCCTCAAAAATTCGCTCATTCCGTTTGTTACAACGGTGTTATCTTCGCTTGCGGCGGCAACAACTGTGCCTCCCGGACACATACAAAAGGTATATACTCCTCTGCCGTTTTCAAGATGGGCCGAAAGCTTATAGTCAGCGGCTCCAAGCCTTCCTTTTCCAGCAAAAGCGCCGTATTGTGCTTTGTCAATGCGTTCCCTCAGATGCTCAATTCTCACTCCGACAGAAAACGGCTTTTGCTCCATTAGTATTCTTTTCTTTTTTAAAAGCTCAAAGGTGTCCCGTGCGCTGTGACCTATTGCAAGTATAATGCAGTCGGTTTTAATTTCTTCTGCCTTTCCGATTTTATTAATAATAGCTCCTGTAATTTTTCCGCCTTTTTCCGTAAAATCGGTAAGCTTTGTTTCAAATAAAAATTCACCGCCAAGGCTGATAATTTGTTTTCTGATGTTTTTTACGGCTTCGGGCAGTTTATCGGTACCAATGTGTGGCTTTGCGTTATATAGTATTTCCTTTGGCGCTCCGGCTTTAACAAACTCCTCAAGTATCATTCTTGTTCGTTCATTTTTTGTGCCTGTGTTGAGCTTTCCGTCAGAAAAGGTTCCTGCTCCGCCCTCGCCGTACTGCACATTGCTTTCGGTGTTTAAAATTCTGTTGCGCCAAAAATTATCAATATCCTGCTTTCTGCCGTCAACATCTCGTCCGCGTTCAAGTACAATAGGGCAAGCTCCGCATTTTGATAAAATTAAAGCGCAGAAAAGCCCGGCAGGGCCTGCGCCGACTACAATGGGGCGTGACGGCAGCTTTCGTGCCTCAGGCAGGGTGTATTTATACGCAGTCGCCCTGGAAATATTATTGCTTCTGCATTTTGAAAGTATTTTATTCTCATCACTGTGCAGCAAAACGTCAACCGTCATAATAAAATGAACGCTTTGCTTTTTTCGTGCGTCAACCGAACGCCTGAAAATATCAACAGTTTTTATATTTTTAACATCTGTATTTAAAGCCTTTGCAGCACTTTTTTTAATGCTTTCGTCCGTATAGCTTACATCAGCCTTTATGTTGGATATTCTTATCATTATAAGGCAATTCCTTTCGTTACCTGTATAAAAAGTTTAGGTGTACCGCTCATCCAAACAGCTCTCTCCGGCGATTATTCCGCTTACCCATGCCCAGTGCAGATTATATCCGCCGCACAGTCCGTCAATGTCCATAGCTTCACCTGCAAAAAATATGTTTTTGTCCCTTAAAAAGCGCATAGAAGTAAAATCACATTCCTCCGCTTTAATTCCGCCGCAGGTTACCTGTGCGAATTTAAATCCGTCATATTTTATCGGCTCAAAGCTAAAGTCTTTAACGGTGCGGCAAATGTCGGATATTTTTTTATTGGAAAGTCCGTTTGCGCTTGCAGTAAATGCACCTGCATTGCTTTCTTTAATTATTGCGGCGGCAATTCTGTTATTTAAAATGCCGCACAAAAGCTTTTCAAGCGTTAAGATTTCTGTTTCCGTTCGTTTTTTCAGTATTCTGAACAGCTCATTGCTGTTAAAGTCCGGCAGTAAATCAAGCGATAAGCTTATATTCTCCGCCTGTTCTCCTTTTACTGTTCCGCAGGTAAAAAATTCGTTTACAAAGCGTGAAAGCTGAAAAATGCATATTCCGGAAAGAGCCTTTTCGGTAAACTGTACCTCTCCGCTGTGGACTATTTGTTTTTTCTCTCCGTTTACTGTGTAATTTAAATATGCGTCTGCGCTTGCTCTGTTGCCTTTAAGGGATTTAATAACCTTGCTTTTTACATTAACGGGGCAAAGAGAGGGGAAAAGTTTGCTTTGCTTTATTTTAAGGCTGTCAAGTATGCCGTATCCTGCGCTTGTGCTGCTTGTGCCTGCTTTGCCGCCGGTCGTTATAATTATTTTTTTACATTCATACGTTTTTTCTCCGTTCGAAATTAAAAAAATTCCATCGGAGTTTTTCTTAATGCCTTTAACCTCAAATCCGCATATTTCCTCTGTTAAGTATCCGGCATTATTAAGACGCAGTATGTCTAAAACGGAGGAAGCGCTGTTTGTGTATGGGTAAATTCTGCCGCTTGTATCGGACTTTGTCAGTAAGCCAAGCTCTTTAAAATAATTGCGTATAAAATTACAGTCATATTTTGATATAAGCTCAAACGCCTTATCCTTACAGCTTCCGTAATAATACTCACTGGACATATTTTCGTTAGATAAATTACATCTGCCGTTGCCTGTAGCAAGTATCTTTTTGCCGACTCTCAGTTCTTTTTCAAAAACCGCAATTCTAAGCGGCGTTATGCTTTTTTTATTCGCTGCGGCTGCGGCAATAAGCCCGGCTGCGCCGCCGCCGATTATTCCTATATCAAATTTTTGTATACTCATAGCTTTAACCGTAACCTCCGTTAAAACCCGTTTGAAAAATTATACAGTACATCGGCATATTTTTCAAGTAGAATAAAGCCTTGCAAGGCGATGTGACTTGATTTGTTAAATAAGAGATAATATAATGGTTATAGAAATCTCCGGTTGAAGAGGTGACAGAATGTGCGCTTAAAAAAAGAGAATACAGGTTTTTATTTATCTGTAATTTTTACCGTTTTGTGGACCGGATTGATTTTTTCCTTTTCCGCACAAAGCAAAACAAACTCAATGGCGGCAAGCGACAGCGCATTTGCCTTTTTAAGCTCGCTGTTTGCAAGCCTTAATATAGACAGACAAACGGCAGTTTTCGCAATAAGAAAGCTTGCTCATTTTTCGGAATATTTTATTTTCGGCGCACTTATTACGCTTTCAATGATAATTAATAAAGCTAAAATGATGAAGCCGATGACGGCAATAAAAACAAATGCTTTTAAGCTTTTATTTATTATCCTTATAGTGCCTGTTATTGATGAAACAATACAGATATTCTCACAAAGAGGTCCGTTGGTGCAGGACATATGGATTGATTTTTCAGGCGCAGTATGCGGTGTGCTTGCAATGCTGTTTATAATGAGCGTTGCATTTAATAAGAAGGAAAGAAGCAAACGAAAGAGCACAGCGAAATAGTCAAAAAGAAAGCCTTTAGGTTTGCTATTTTGATATATTTGTGTTATAATTATTTAAATTAATCTGATTGTTAATTAATATTTACAAATAACTTAACGGGTGAAAAAATTGAGTGCAACCGATAAAAAAATAAAAATTTTCAAGCCTCTGGATATACTTGTGATTATAATAATTCTGTTTGTAGCTGTATCTTATTTGATGGCTATGATTTTTTATTCCTCCTCTGATGATTTGTCCGTTGTCATCAGAGAGAACGGTGATATTGTATATCAGTGCAAGCTTTCGGATATTGATGAAAAAACGGAAATTACGGCTGGAGAAAACCTTAAGGTAAAGGTACTTATAGAAAAAGACGGAGCAACGGTGACGGAGTCTGAATGTGATAACAAAATATGTGTAAATACAGGCAAGCTTACAAGGGCGGGTTCTACCGCCGTTTGTTTGCCTGCAAAGGTTACCGTTACGCTTGTAAGCGGTAGTGAAAATAGCTTAGATGCAACAGTCGGGTGATATTATGTCAAAATCAGGAAATGTAATTACTTCAAATAAAATACTCTGGCTTGCACAAACGGCAATGCTCAGCGCTGTTGCCATTGTGCTGTCTGCGTTGGAATCCTTGCTTCCGCCGCTTCCTGTGCCGGGAGCAAGAATAGGACTTTCAAACCTTGCAACAATGTTTTCAGCGCAAAATACGGGTCTTACCTCTGCACTTGCAGTAACGCTTATAAAATCTGCTTTTGTCGGGCTTACACGTGGCTTAACCGCCTTTTTATTAAGCCTTTGTGCAGGTGTTGTAAGTACTATGATAATGTACTGCTTTATTATTTCCAAGGGTAATTATTTCGGCTATATCGGCATAGCTGTTTTTTCGGCAGCGGCACATAATGTTATACAGCTGTGTGTTGCCGCTGTTTTAACGGATTCGTCCGTATTTGTCTATCTTCCGCTTTTGCTTATTGCCGGTGTAGCGGCGGGCTGCGGCACGGGAATAACAATGGGAATAATTATGCCGGTGCTTAGAAAAATAAAGGCTTTCGGGTTTTCGTAATATATTACAGGGAGATGTACGTAATGCTGTTTTATGTATTGGAAAAGGATGTACTTCTGGTTATTTCCGCCTTGCTTTCTATATTTATAATTCTTTTTTTCAGCAAAGTAAAGAATGTTTATAATAACAGTAATGAAAGCGCTTTAATGATAAAAACAGCTTTCAGTTATCCGTACAGACGTTTTAAATCCATTATTAAGGATAAATTTAAGTTCAGCAGTTTTTTTATGCTTTCGCTTATTGCCGTTTTTATGGTAGCTGCTTTTTATTTTATCAAAATAAAGCTTGGGCTTACTTTGGCTATAATGCTTTTTATTCCTGTAGCGGTTGCTGTCACCTTTGCATTTTTAGAAATTATATGGCTTTCGGCATTTATTATCGGAAAGATTATTGCTCTTGAGAATACTCGTATGAACACAATATTTTCATTAAACATATTAATGCTTTTGCTCGTTTTTACAGATGTTTATATAAACGGAAGCAGAATAGACAATATGTTGTCTTTTTGTTTAGCTATATATAATCTGATTTTTTGCTACATAATGACAATATTCTTACTGCTTCTACTGCTCAGGGAGGCAAATTCGAGCAGACGCGTTTTAACCTTCAGAAATTTGTGGAAATCAACCTTTCTTATTATCCTTTTGTTTCTTATCATACTATCTGCACTTTCATATGTCGCATTCATTTATAACCCCAACTCTTTTTCAGGAGAAAGCATTAGCTCATTTTTTGATCTTTTTTATTATACCTGCGTTACCTTTGCAACTGTCGGTTTTGGGGATATAACGCCAAACACAACAATTACAAGAGGAATTTCTATTTTGACTATTATTACAAGTATTATCTGTATAACAATACTTTTAAGCACAGTTATGTCTGTAAGAAAAAATGAAAACAAATAACAAAGGGGCAGTGGTATATCTATGAAGAATCCGTTTGTTTCTGTATCAGATAAGAACACACACTACATATCTGCAAATTGCTCAATAAACAGGCTTATTATTAAAAAGCTTCCTCTTTACGGCATTGAGGACAGCATAGAGGGAAAAGCTGTTTCTGAAATTTTCAGCACGCCGATTTTGATTAAAGAAATTGAAAAGCATAAAGAGGAGCTTAATATTGAGGCTGACCTGCCAAAAAGAGATTACCCCTACAGGCTGGAAAAGCGGCTAAGCGATGAAAATGTTACGGTTTGTTCTGCCGCTGAAAAGATATTAAAAACATTCGGCTCAAGGCTCGGACTAATATTTCTTACGCTAAAAACAGGGGAGAAAGAAAACAGAGAGGCACGCCTCGACTGGAGCGACGAAATGTGGGAATACTGGGCAAATGTGAAAGATATAATTATGGTCGGCGGTCTTGCAAGCGGCTTGCTGGGCAAAAAGCTAAGACAGTACGCCTATAATGTTTTTTCGCTTGCAAATGTTGAGCCGTACAACTTTATTCTTTTTGAAAATGCGTCTATAGTCGGCGTTATGGGCTGTGCGTCCGCAATAAAGAGCAATGATGGCGCAAGCATAGTTTTAGATGCCGGTCACACAAACATAAAGCGTTCTCTCATTAAAAAATCGTGCGGCGAATTTTCAGGTATTATAACCTTGCCGTCTGTAAAAAGCGAATATATGGATTCTGACTACCCTTCCGTGCAGGATAGAATAGAGGCGGCTAAAAATCTTCATAAATATCTGCTTAACGTAATTCTTGATACTTACCGTGAGGGGGAAAAGCAGTGTGAGCTGTCGGACGAAATTATTATAAGCATTGCAAATTATGTTGTAGATGGCAAGCTGGATTCAACAAGAGGCGGTTTTTCAAAGCTTTCTTTGCTTTTCGACAATTATGCGGAATGTCTTTCGGAGGATTTATCCGGAAGCCTGAAAAGAAAAGTCAGCGTGCG
>JBJEQJ010000019.1:62634-115777 GCA_051881695.1 Acutalibacteraceae bacterium
AGTTGCTATATCAAATTTGTAAGATATAACATATTACAAAGCAATGCAGGAGTGATTAAATTGGCAGAAAATTATTTCAATAAAGAAATGGAATGTGCAGACAGAGAAGTTATGCGAAAGCTTCAGTCCGAAAAGTTAGTTAAGATGGTGAAAAGCTGTTACGAGAATGTTCCGCTTTACAAAAAACGCTTTGACGAAATGGGACTTAAACCTGAGGACATAAAATCTATTGACGATATTACAAAGCTTCCTTTTACATATAAAACAGATTTAAGAGATAATTATCCGTTTGGTATGTTCGCTGTACCGCATGAGGATTTAATAAGAATACACGCCTCATCGGGAACAACAGGAAAGCAAACTGTTGTAGGATACACTAAAAATGATGTTGACGTATGGGCTGAGGGCTGTGCAAGAGCTATTGTAGCCGCAGGCGGCTCTAAAAAGGATTTTATCCACGTTTCCTACGGTTACGGACTGTTTACCGGCGGACTGGGTCTGCACTACGGTGCAGAAAAGCTCGGCGCTACTGCAATTCCTGTATCATCAGGAAATACAAAAAGACAGGTTACAATTATTCAAGACTACGGCTCGGATATACTCTGCTGTACTCCGTCCTATGCTATGTTCATCGGTGAAACTATGAGAGATATGGGAGTAGACCCGAAATCTGTTCCGCTTAGGGCAGGAATCTTCGGAGCAGAAGCGTGGACAGAAAATATGCGTAAGGAAATTGAGGAGATTCTTGCAATTAAGGCTTACGATATTTACGGACTTTCAGAGATTGCAGGTCCCGGCGTTGCATACGAGTGCAGCGAGCAGACAGGTATGCATATTTGTGAGGATAACTTCTATCCCGAAATTATTAATCCGGATACCGGCGAGGTTTTACCTGACGGCGAATACGGTGAACTTGTATTCACCTGCATTGGTAAGGAGGCTTTGCCGCTTATCCGCTACAGAACAAGAGATATCTGCAAGCTTTCAAGAGAAAAATGCTCCTGCGGAAGAACTCTTGTTAAAATGTCCAAGACAAAGGGAAGAACTGACGATATGCTCATTATCAGAGGTATTAACGTATTTCCGTCGCAGGTTGAGCACGTGCTTCTCTCTCTTGGTGTTGCACCGAATTATTTAATAGTAGTAGACAGAAAGAATAACCTGGATACTATGGAGGTTCAGGTTGAAATGACAGAGGAGATGTTCTCAGACACAGTAAAGGATATTGAGAGCATAGAACGCAAAATTGCGCTTGCAATGCAGTCAACACTTAATATCAGCGCAAAAATCAGACTTGTTGAGCCGAAAAGCCTGCCGCGTTCAGAGGGTAAGGCTGTAAGGGTTATTGATAATAGAAAAAAGTAATATAAATTAAACTTGAAAGGACGGTTATCTATGAAAATACAGCAATTATCAATTTTTGTTGAGAACAAATCGGGCAGATTGGCAGAAATAACACAGGCGCTTGCAAAGGCAGAGATAGATATTAGAGCAATGTCTGTTGCAGATACAAGCGACTTCGGCATTTTGCGTCTTATTGTTGATAAACCCGAAGAAGCCGTAAATGCTTTTAAAGAAGAGGGTATGACAGTATCGCTTACAAGCGTTATTGCAATAGGAGTACAGGATAAGCCGGGCGAATTTGCAAAGGCAGTAAAGGTGCTTTCAGATAACAATATCGGCGTAGAATATATGTATGCCTTTATAAGCAGAGAAAAGGGCAGGGCATTTGTAATTTTAAGAGTTGACGATGATGACAGGGCAATTGAAATTTTAAAGCAGAACAATATTCAGCTTCTCAGCTCTGAAGAAATTCACGGTATGTAATATTTTGACGCATACTCAGAAGGTATAATAGTGATAAATGCCTTTAAATCGGTGTTGCAAACCGTGTATAAATATGCTAAAATGTACCGTGAGATTTTTTTCAGGAGGCAAATAAAATGTCCGGACATAATAAATGGAGTACTATAAAGCAAAAAAAAGGTAAAAACGATGCTGCAAGGGCGAAGATATTTACAAAAATAGGCAGGGAGCTTGCTGTTGCAGTACGTGACGGCGGCAGCGCAGACCCAAGCGTAAACTCAAAGCTGCGTGACTGCATAGCAAAAGCAAAGGCTAACAATGTGCCTAACGACAATATTGAGCGCATAATCAAAAAGGCTTCCGGTGAGGGAGAGTCAAATAATTATGAGGCTATTACATACGAGGGCTACGGTCCCGGCGGAATAGCAGTAATAGTAGAAACTCTTACAGATAACAGAAACCGTACGGCAGGCGATGTTCGCCACTACTTTGATAAATTTGGCGGAAATATGGGAACGCCGGGCTGTGTGTCCTTTATGTTTGAGCAAAAGGGCGTGCTTATTGTTGACAGAGAGGAATGTGACTTTGACGAGGACAAGGTTATGGAGGACGCTCTGGAGGCAGGTGCTAGTGATTTTCAGGCAGACGAGGATGTGTTTGAAATTTACACTGAGCCGTCGGATTTCAGCGGTGTTAATGCTGATTTAAGCGACAAGGGTTATACGTTTGCTTCCGCCGAGATTGAAATGGTGCCAAGCACATATACTAAGCTTACCGACGAGGAGCAGGTTGTAAAAATGCAGAAGCTTCTTGATATGCTTGAGGACAATGACGACATTCAAAACGTATGGCACAACTGGGAAATGGAAGAATAATTTAATAGCTGTAAAGCAATAATAAGCCTGCAAATTTTACACGCATTTATTAACTGCGGTAAATTCCTGCAGGCTTAATAATATTTCGGAGTATTTTGATGAGGACTGTTATTATAGAAAAAAACGATGCAAACCAGCGTCTTGATAAATTTATACTTAAACGCTTTAAAACTATGCCCAAGGCGCTTATGCATAAATATATACGTACAAAATATATAAAAGTAAACGGTAAAAGGTGTGACCCTGCTTTAAAGCTTAATGAGGGCGATGTTGTTACTTTATATATTAAGGATGAATTTTTTGAAACGCAGAATACGAAAAGCTACGATTTTTTAAAGGCGCCGAAAACGCTGAACATAATTTACGAGGACAATAATATTATCCTGCTTGATAAAAAACAGGGTCTTATTGTTCACCCGGATGAAAACTACCACTTCGATTCGCTCGTTTCAAGGCTTAAACATTATTTGTACGACAAAGGAGAATATAACCCGGAAAAGGAAAACAGCTTTGCACCGGCGCTGGTAAACAGAATTGACCGCAACACAGGCGGTATTGTAATAGGCGCTAAAAATGCAGAAGCGCTTAGAATAATGAATCTAAAGATGAAAAACAGAGAGCTAAAAAAGCTTTACCTTTGTCTGGTACACGGCAAAATGAAAAAAAGAGAGGAAATACTTTGTGCATATGCCGTAAAGGACGAGGGAAAAAACAGGGTATATATATCGAGAGAATTCAAGGACGGCGCAAAGGAAATAAGGACAAAATACAAGGTGCTTGAAGAATATGACAATAACACCTCGCTTTTAGAGATAGAGCTTCTGACAGGGCGCACGCACCAAATAAGAGCGCACTTAGGTTCTGTAGGTCATCCTATACTGGGCGATGTAAAATACGGAAGAAACGAAAATAAAAACAGCCAATACAAATATCAGGCGCTTTACTCCTATAAGCTGATATTTGATTTTAAAGGGGAAGAAACCCCGCTGGAGTACTTAAATCACAAATGCTTTGAGGTGCAAAACGTCACATTTCAAAAAAAATAAAAGAATTACAGCGCAGAGTGTAAATCAAAAGCCTCTGCGCTTTTTATTTTTGTTTTGCCATGCTTTATAATTCTTGCAATATAAGATGAAAAAATGTATAATTAGTCTATTAGATGTTTATGTTTGTATAACCGAAAAGAGGCAGATTGTGCAGAATTATAAAATAGCAGATTTAATAGTATCAATGCAGCCGTATTACGAGCAAATATCCGAAACCTCTAAAAAGTTTTTAACCGATATCTGCAAAGAGCCGGATATAATCATTCCCTATACGAAGGAAACATATATTGAATACACAAATAAATATCCGCATCTGTCATTAAATGATTCCGAAAACATTTTACAGGCGGCTTATTTTGCTGCAAGACTTATAGACTTTAACGGGATTACGCTCCATTCCTCAGCAATACTCTGCTCCGGCAAGGCGTATTTGTTTTCTGCCCACAGCGGAGTGGGAAAAACTACTCACACAAAGCTGTGGCAGGCATATTTCGGCGAAGAAAATATAAAGGTGATAAACGACGATAAGCCGGCAATTCGCTGTGTAAATGATGAAATAACAGCTTACGGCACGCCGTGGAGCGGGCTTTCGTATGAATGTGAAAACATTTCTGCGCCTGTCGGCGGTTTAATCTTTATTGAAAGAGGAAAAATAGATAAAATAGAGAGAATAAAAAAGACAAAGTCCATTCTTCCGTTGCTTCTCACACAGACTATTTACAAAGCAAGTGCTCAAAGAATGGCCATGGTGCTTGAAACGGCAGATAAAATTATTACAGGCGTGCCTGTATATAAGCTCACCTGCACGCCGACCTTAAACGCCGTTAAGGTTGCCGCAGATGAAATACTGTAAATTTATGCAGATAAGATTCAGAACATTAATGGGGTAAAGAATATGAAAATAAAATCAGATTTTCTTTTAAAAAAAGTTGCAGACAGCTATGTTGTTGTACCTGTAGGTAAAGCTACCGTCAGCTTTAACGGTATGATAACTCTTAACGAAACAGGGGCGTTTCTTTGGGAAAAGCTTCAGTCAGAGTGTGAAAACAGTGACTTGCTCAGCGCAATGCTTTTGGAATATGAAGTTGACGAAAAAACAGCCCAAAAAGGAATTGACAAATTTATAAACGAGCTTAAAGAGGCTGATTTGCTTGAGCAGTAAAAAAATAATGATGGAACAGGCGTATCCTGTAATAAAAGCTTCGCTCGAAAGCGGCGGCAGTGTGACAATGACTGTAAACGGAAAAAGTATGCTTCCTATGCTTAGGGATAATGTCGATACAGTTACGCTTCAAAAACCTCAGGGCAGGCTAAAAAAATATGATTTGCCGCTTTACCGCAGAAATGACGGAAGCTTTGTTTTGCACAGGGTTGTGGGTGTTAATGAAAGCGGATATATTATGTGCGGAGATAATCAGACTGTGCCTGAATACGGAATAAACGATGAAAACATAATTGCCATTGTAACGGAATTTACAACACGGGGCAAAAGCTATAAATCTACATATCTTCCGTACAGAGCCTATACCGTTATCCGTGTTAATACCAGATTGTTTAGGCGTATTTTAAAAGCCTTTAAGCGCCGTATGAAGTCAGCAACAGGCAGAGTAAAATAACTGGAGGGTGTTCTTTGAAAACAAAGGAAAAAACAAAGTCAGGTTCGCCCCTCCTTTGGATAATTAAAAATTCAAGGGGACAGCTTTTAAATATAATTTTAGTAGTAGCGTTTTACATTATCCTTGCGCTTGTCGGCGTATCGACTGCACTTATTGCAAAAAAAGTTATAGACTGTGCGGTAAGTGGCGATATGAGTGGGGTTTATTTTTACGGAGCAACCTACGCAGCAATACTTATTTCCACACTTGTTTTGCGTATTGTTACAAGGAATATTTACTTCCATATCGGTGCAAAGCTTGTAATGCACTATCGCCTGAAAATCTTTGAAACTATAATAAATAAAGACTATTTTAATGTATCGTCAATCCACAGCGGTGAGCTTTTAAACCGCATTACCGGAGATGTATCTATAATTGTTGACGCAATTGTGTCAATAATGCCGACTATTGCCTTTATGGTTACTAAGCTTATAAGCGTGCTTTCTGTACTTATTTCAATAGATTGGCGCTTTACGCTGATATTTATTGCCGCAGCCGCTGTACTGCTGTTTGTTTCTCAGCTTTTCAAAAAGAAGATGAAATCGCTGCATAAAAAGGCACAGCAGACAGAGGGCACAGTGCGCTCCTATTTGCAGGAGGCTTTGTCGGGGCTGCTTATGGTAAAGGTGTTTAACTCAGAGGACGAGGTCTGCAAGCGTGTACAGAAGCTTCAGACAGACAATTACAAAGTACAGATAAAGCGCAACGTAATTTCAATTTTTGCAAGCACAAGCTTTTCTTTTATATTTTCGGCAGGCTATCTTTACGGCTTGCTTTGGGGTGCGTCAAATATAGCTTCCGGCATTATTACATACGGTACGCTTACAGCAGTTTTATCGCTTATAGGTCAGATTCAGTCGCCGATTTCTCAGCTTTCGGGAATACTTCCCCGTTACTACGGGGCAATTGCCAGCGCAGAAAGGCTGATAGACCTCGAAAACCTGCCCAACGAGCCAAAGCTTAATAAAGAGCCTGAAAATACGGAAGAAATATATGAAAACTTAAAATCAATAGTTTTTGATAACATTTCCTTCAGATACGACAGAGATATTGTGCTTAAAAACACCTCATTAACTCTTAATAAGGGCGACTTCGCCGTTATTATGGGGATTTCCGGCATAGGTAAAAGCACTCTTACAAAGCTTTTGATGAGCGTATATCCGCTTGACGGAGGCAGAATATATTTTGAGCAGACAAACGGCAAGGAGATTTTAGCCGATAAATCTGTAAGAAAGCTGTATGCATACGTTCCGCAGGGTAACTTCCTCCTTTCCGGCACAATAAGAGAAAACATATCTTTTGCCTGCCCCGGCGCTTCAGACAGCGAAATTATGCGTGCGGCAGAAATAAGCTGCGCAAAGGACTTTATAGAAGAGTTGCCAATGGGGATTGATACTGTAATAGGTGAGCGAGGCTTGGGCCTTTCCGAGGGACAAATACAGCGTGTGGCAATAGCAAGAGCAATTTTATCCGGTTCACCGATAATTATACTTGACGAAGCAACATCTGCGCTTGATGAGGATACCGAAAAGCAGCTTCTTGAAAATATTAAATTGTTAAACAATAAAACCTGCATAATAATTTCTCATAAAAGGGCGGCAGCAAGCGTATGCAACAGAAGACTGAGAATAATTGACGGTAAAATAATTGAAGTGGAGATGAAGGCTTTTGAGTCAGACACATATTGATAATTATTCTGAATTTAAATTTCTGCTTTCAACTGTTTCAGCCGTTATTAACGGTACTCAGCCTCCCGTTATTTCCAAAGAACTAAACCAAAAGACTCTTTACAGCCTTGCGTGTGAATCAAAGCTCAGTATCTTTTTGTTTACATCCATTATGGATAATAAGAATAAAAAGACAGAGCAGTGGCTTTTTGAAAAAAGCTATTTTTCTTTTATAGAAGCTGTCAGTAAAAAGAATAATCACGAGCAAACGCTGGAAAGCCTGAGAAAAATCTGTGAGGAAAACTGCATCCCCAATATTCCTCTTAAGGGTAGCTTCTTGCGGGGTTATTATCCTGCGCCGGAATTGCGCTATATGACAGATGTAGATTTGTTGATTCATCCGCAGGACGAAGAAAAGCTGTCTGCTTTGCTTATAGAAAACGGATATAAAATGCGCAGTGAGGGCAACATTGACGATGAATATATTACACCGTTTAACTCCCTGCTTGAGCTGCATAGAAAACTTTTGCCGGATGGGTATAGTCTTACCCAGTATTTTAAAAACGTGTGGGAAAACGCAAAGCTTAAAGAAAAATGCTCTTATACATACTGTATGGATGAGGCACAGCTTTACACATACCTCATTGTGCATTGTCTGCGCCATTTTTGTTCCGGTGGAATTTCCACAAGAATGGTGCTGGATTTATATATTTTCAGGCAAAATTTTAATGACGAAAAGCTCAACCGAAAAATTGAAGATACCCTTAAAAATATGGGGATAAAGGAGTTTGCCGATAAGCTTTTGGAAATATCGTATAAATGGTTTTCGCCAAATGGCAAAGGACTGGAAGAAACGGTACTTGAAAAGTATATTATAGAGAATAAAAATATGGGACAGCTTAAAAATATTGTTCTTGCAAAAGCGGCTTCTATGGAGCTTGACGGCGTAAAGGCTACAAAGGCAAGCTATATATTACACAAAATTTTCCCCCCGTACTGCGAGCTTTCATTACAATATGAAAGGCTCTTAAAAAAGCCTTACTTATATCCGTATTATTATCTTTGCTATATTGCAGGCAGGCTAAAGCAGGCACTTACAGGGAAGAAAGCCTTCAAAACAATGAATACCATAAATAAGCTTGACAGCAACAGAGAAGCAATTGAAGAAATGAAAAAAATAATAGAGGAGCTTCAGGTAGAAGAATTTATAAAATAGCAGCCTTTAAAACGAAAAATCAATTCTTACGAAACGGTGATAAGTATGGGCGAAAAAACAGCGGCAATTATTGTAGCCGCAGGAAATTCCACCAGAATGGGTGGGACCCCTAAGCAGCTTATTAAGCTTTGCGGCAAAGAGGTTATCTGCCACACGCTGTCGGCATTTGAGAAATCGGAATTAGTTGATGAAATAATTTTAGTATGCAGAGAGCAGGATGAAGAAGTCATAAAAGACATTGTTAAGAAAAACGGATTTTCAAAGGTGAAAGGCTTTGCCCACGGCGGCGAAGTACGCAGTCAGTCCGTTAAGAACGGTCTTGCACTAATAAGCGAGGATATAAGCTTCATTGCTATTCATGACGGCGCACGTCCCCTTGTAACGTCAGAAATGATTAACAAAGCTGTTGCATCCGCACATAAAAACGGAGCGAGCGCATTGGGTGTGCCTGTTAAAGATACCATAAAGGTGGTATCACGCTCAGGTGAAATAATTGAAACACCGGACAGAAGCACTCTCGTTGCAATACAAACTCCGCAGGTGTTCAGCCGCAGTATTTATTTCAGCGCAGTACAAAAGGCCGAAAGCTCGTCTAAAGAATATACAGATGATTGCGCATTAGTTGAAGACCTGGGAAAGCCTGTATTTGTAACTGAGGGAAGCTATGAGAATATTAAAATTACAACGCCGGAGGATATTATAACTGCCGAGGGGATTTTAAATAAGCGGCTTGAGATACAGCACTAATAAAATGAATCCGCTACCGCACAGTATAAAAAAGGATAGATTTGAAACGGTTTTGAGAAGGGAGCTTTGGTTATATGAGAATTGGTCACGGCTACGATGTACATAAGTTAGTACAGGGCAGAAAGCTTATTTTGGGCGGAGTAGATATTCCGTTTGAGCTGGGCTTACTCGGCCATTCGGACGCAGATGTGCTTACTCATGCAATAATGGACGCATTGCTCGGTGCGGCGGCTATGAATGACATAGGAACACATTTTCCGGATAATGATGAAAGGTACAAGGGTGCAGACAGCTTAAAGCTTCTTGAATACGTCTGCAAGCTTTTATATGATAAGGGATACCAAATAGAAAACATAGACAGCACAGTTATTGCTCAAAAACCAAAGCTCAAGCCATATATTGAAAATATGGCTGAAAATATAGCAAGGGTGTGTAAAATAGACAGAGGCTGCGTGAATGTAAAGGCGACAACGGAAGAAAATCTCGGATTTACCGGTGCGCTTGAGGGCATTTGCGCTCATGCGGTTGTATTAATAAATTAAGGAAACACTGAACAAATCACGCTGAAAACTGTTTGTACCACTTGCTTGCATATTTTTCGTCAGTCGACCCGAAAATCCTCGCAACGCGTCGGCGTTACTGTGGTTTATTTGTGAACCTTACAAAAAATCTGACGGCGCAATATGCACAAACGATTTAATCAGTGTTTAATTAATTTTTTATTTGAATTTTATTGAAATATATAGTAAGATGAATACAGTAAGATAAATTTGTAAATTTATGAGGTGGTAAAATGGCTGCTCTACTTGAGTACAAATGTCCGTGCTGCGGCGGCGCAATAGCCTTTGACAGCGCAACGCAAAAGATGAAATGTCCGTACTGTAATACTTCGTTTGATGTTGAAACCTTAAAATCATACGACGAAGAGCTTAAAAATGAAAAGCCCGAAAGTATGGAGTGGGACACCGTAGCCGGTACACGCTGGCAGGACGGTGAAAAAGAAAATATGTCTGTTTATGTATGCGACTCCTGCGGAGGAGAGGTTGTAGGCGACAAAACTATGGGTGCTACAAGCTGCCCGTACTGCGGCAACCCGGTAGTAGTAAAGTCGAGCTTTGCGGGTATGCTTCGTCCCGACCTTGTTATTCCCTTTAAGCTTGATAAAGAAACGGCAATAGCTTCGCTTTCAAAGCATTTTAAAGGAAAAATTCTGCTTCCGAAGGTTTTTAAAAAGCAAAATCACATAGAAGAGATAAAGGGCGTTTATGTTCCCACATGGCTTTTTAACTGTGATGTTGACGCAGATGCCAATTACAGAGCAACAAGGGTGAGAAGCTGGAGCGACAGCAGCTACAATTATACGGAAACCTCGTTTTATCACGTTGTAAGAGGCGGAGAAATGGGTTTTTCAAATGTTCCTGTTGATGGTTCTTCAAAAATGCCGGATGACCTTATGGAATCTCTTGAGCCGTTTAATTACGCTGACGCTGTAGATTTTCAGACGGCTTATCTTGCAGGTTATCTCGCAGATAAATACGATGTTGATGCAGACCAAAGCATAACAAGAGCAAATCAAAGAATTAAGCACAGTGCTGAAGATGTTCTTCGCGACACAGTAATGGGATATTCCACTGTTACTGTACAAAACAGCAGCGTGCGTTTTTCTAACGGCAGTGTTCGCTATGCGCTGCTGCCGGTATGGCTTCTTTCAACAAAGTGGAATGACCAGAATTTTCTGTTTGCTATGAATGGGCAGACAGGTAAATTTGTAGGTAATCTTCCAATGGATAAGGGCGCATTTTGGCGTTGGTTTTTAGGAATTTTCGGAGGAGTGGGAGTTATTGCGTCTATAATTGCAATTCTGCTTACTCTAATGTAATTAACCGAAACAGTATGAAGCTTTTTGAAAGGATGACCGTAAAATGAAAAAAATAATAAGCATACTCTTTGTATGCGTTCTTCTGTTTTCTCTGACTCCGGCAGTATTTGCAGAAAATCCGGAAAAGGTGGTTGACAATGCAAATCTGCTTTCAGACAGTGAGGAAACAGCTCTTACTCAGAGCATAAATAAAATTGTCAGCGAGCAAAGCTTTGACGTTGTTATCGTTACAACGGATACAATAGATGGTAAAACTCCTATGGAATATGCCAATGACTACTACGACTATAACGGCTACGGAGTAGGTCCGAATAAAGACGGTGTGTTACTTCTTTTCAGTATGGAGGACCGTGACTGGTGGATAAGCCCAACGGGCTACGGAATTACAGCAATTACGGACTATGGTATTGAAGTGTTTGGTGATAACATTGTTGAGCAGTTCAGCGACGGTGATTATTACGAGGGATTTGAAAAATTCGTTTCAATGACAGAAAAATTTGTTATTGAAGCAAAAACAGACAAGCCGTATGATGTTAACCATAAATATGTTACATTTATAGATTATGTAATTGCAGTAGGCATCGCTCTTTTAATAGCGCTTATAATTGCGTTTGTTGTTGTGTTTGCGCTTAAGGCACAGCTGAAATCAGTAAAATTCAAGGCAGGAGCAAACGAATATTTAAACAGCGGAAGCTTTAAGCTCAATAATCGCAGCGATTTGTTCCTGTACAGAACTGTTTCCAAAACAAAAAAAGTTGAGTCCTCTTCCTCGGGCGGCGGAAGCAGTACACATACCGGCTCGTCAGGCACCTCTCACGGCGGCGGGGGCGGAAAATTCTGATTTATCCGCACAGTATTAAGCCCTGCAAAAATTAAAAATTTTCAATATTTATCTATTGACAAAAACTTATAGAAACACTATAATATTAAAAGTGTTTTATGATACCGTAATTTTGCATAGCTTCAGAGGTGCGATATGCTGCTTGATTTAAAAAATGTTTTTTTAACAGAGAATGAACAATTAAGCAAAGCATATAGTCTGGATTTAAGTGAAATTGAGATAGACGGTATTAAGCCTATGCCAAAGCCGGTGGAGGTTAAGGCACAGGCGGAAAACAGAGCAGGCGTTGTTAAGCTTACAGTTAATGCAAAAATACAGTATGCAAGGCAATGCGACCGTTGCTCAGCCGACGCAATCCGGGAATTTAATTACACCTTCGAGCATACCCTGGTTGCTTCCCTAAGCGGTGACAGTAACGAAAATTTTGTCGAAACTCCGGACTTTAAGCTAGAGCTTGACCCTTTAGTAACAGCAGATATTATTCTTGAGCTTCCCCTTAAATTTTTATGCAGTGAAAACTGCAAAGGCTTGTGCCAGGGGTGCGGAGCAAACCTGAATATTGAAAGCTGTAAATGTACCGGTAAGGAAATCGACCCTCGGTTAGAGGTATTGAAACAATTAATAAATTAGAGTACTTAATGTATTCAAACATAATATTTGCAAGGAGGTGCTGATTGTGGCAGTACCAAAGAGAAAAACATCAAAAGCAAGAAGAAACACAAGACGTTCTAATGTATGGAAATTAAGCGCACCTGCTCTTATGAAATGTCCTAACTGCGGAGAGTATAAAACAGCTCACAGAGTTTGCTCAAACTGCGGTTATTATAACGGCAGAGAAGTAGTTAAAAAGGAAGCATAATTTTTGGAAATTTCCCAAAGATAGAGGAGGAACTCATCCTTCTCTATTTTTTTTGGAACAGGAGTATATTGCTTTATGGCTGTAAAAATAATGTCTGTTACCCATGGCAGTCCTGCCGATAGAAACGGAATTTTGCCGGGTGAAACCTTAATTTCAATAAACTCAAACATAATTATAGATGTGCTGGATTATCGGTTTTATCAAACCGATAGGCAGACTCTGCTTGTCATTTGTGATGAAAAAGGCAGTGAGCGGGAGGTCCTCATAAGAAAAAGAGAATATGAGGAGCTTGGTCTTGAATTTGAAACATATCTTATGGATAAACAACATTCCTGCAAAAATAAATGCATTTTTTGTTTTATCGACCAGCTCCCGAAAGGTATGAGAAAATCGCTCTATTTCAAGGATGACGACTCAAGGCTTTCGTTTCTCTTCGGAAATTACATTACGCTTACAAATCTTTCCGAGCACGAAATAGAAAGAATTATTAAAATGCACATAAGTCCTATAAATGTATCTGTGCATACTACAAACCCTGAGCTTCGTGTGAAGATGATGAAAAATAAAAACGCAGGCAAGGCTTTGTCTATACTAAAGCGTTTTGCAGACGCAGGTATAAAAATAAACTGCCAGATTGTTTCCTGCCCCGGTATAAACAACGGTGACGAGCTTAAAAGAACGCTTAATGACCTTACCCGGCTGTATCCGTCGGTTGAAAGCATAGCAGTTGTCCCTGTGGGGCTTACACGTTTTCGTGACGGACTTTATCCGCTTACACCGTATACAAAGCAAACGGCGCTTGAAACCCTCAGTATTATTGAAGATTTCGGAGATGAGTGTATAAAAAGCTTTGGTGCGCGTTTGGTGTATGCCGCTGATGAGTTATATATTAAGGCAGGCAAAAGCATTCCCCGGGCGGATTTTTACGGGGATTTTGACCAGCTTGAAAACGGTGTTGGCTTGCTTGCGCTGTTAAAGGAAGAATTTGAGTTCTATCTGGATGAGCTTAAAGCCGACGAAAAACTGAAACGTAAGGTAACAGTTGCAAGCGGAGAATCCTCTGCACCGTTTTTATCGGAGCTGTTTTTTGAGCTTTTTGATAAATTCCCGGGTGTACAGGTGCAAACAGTGCCGATAAAAAACAACTTTTTCGGCGGCGGTGTAAATGTCTCGGGACTTGTTACAGGCAAAGACTTAATTGAGCAGCTAAAAGGAAGAGATTTAGGAGAGTGTCTTATAATTCCGAGCGTAATGCTCAGAAGAGAGGGAGACATATTTTTGGATGATACATCTGTTGAGGATGTTAAAAAGGAGCTAAATATCAAGCTTACAGCTGTTAATAACAGCGGAGAAGAGCTTATTGACGCAATATTAGGTAAACACTGAATAAATCACACTGAAAGCTGTTGCGCATTTTGCTTGCATATTTTCTGTCAGCGCAATATGCACAAGCGATTTAATCAGTGTTTCCATGGGAAAATAAAAAGAGGGAGGTAATAAAATGGCAAAGCCTGTTATAGCTATTGTCGGAAGACCAAACGTAGGAAAATCAACGCTTTTTAACAAGCTTACCGGAAAGAGAATTTCAATAGTTGACGATACCCCCGGCGTTACGCGCGACAGAATTTTCGGTGAGGTAGAGTGGCAGAACCGTACTGCTTCCATTGTGGATACAGGCGGCATAGAGCCGTACTCAGACGATATTATACTTTCTCAGATGAGAATACAGGCACAGCTTGCAATAGATGCGGCAGATGTTATCGTTCTTGTTACAGATATACGAACAGGGCTTGTGGCAACAGATATGGAGGTTGCCTCTATGCTGCAAAAAAGCGGAAGACCCATTGTGCTGTGCGTAAATAAATGTGATAAAATAGGCGAGCCGGACCCTGAATTTTACGAATTTTACAATTTAGGCCTTGGCGATCCGATTGCCGTTTCCTCTGTTCACGGTCACGGAACGGGCGACCTGCTGGAAGAGATCTTCGCACTTTTGCCAAATCAGGATGAGGAAGATGAGCAAAGCGAAACTATAAGTGTTGCTGTAATAGGCAAGCCGAATGTCGGCAAATCCTCACTTATAAATAAGATAGCAGGAGAAAACAGATGCATTGTTTCCGACATAGCAGGAACAACAAGAGATTCTATAGATACCGTAATTGAAAACAGCCATGGAAGATTTATTTTTACAGATACTGCCGGACTGAGAAGAAAAAACAAGATAGAGGATCAAATTGAAAAATACAGCGTAATACGGGCAAAAATGGCTATTGACCGCAGTGACGTTTGTGTTATAATGATAAATGCACAGGAGGGCTTTACTGAGCAGGACTCTAAAATTGCAGGACTGGCGCACGAGGCAGGCAAGGCGTGTATTATTGCTGTTAATAAATGGGATGCAATAGAAAAAGACGACAAAACAATGAACGAGTACAGAAAAAAGCTTGAGGTCGATTTTTCTTTTATGTCCTATGTGCCAATGATTTTTATATCTGCAAAGACGGGACAAAGGCTTGACAAGCTGTTTGAGATGATTGTTTCCGTTGCTAATTCAAACTCTATGCGTATAAAAACGGGTGTATTAAACGACCTTCTTTCACAGGCGATTTCAAGAGTTCAGCCTCCGTCGGACAAGGGCAGACGTCTTAAAATTTATTATATGACGCAGGCGTCCACTAAGCCGCCTACCTTCGTTTGCTTTGTAAATTCGGCGGAGCTTTTCCACTTTTCGTATCAGAGGTATCTGGAAAACAGAATAAGAGAAACCTTCGGACTTATCGGAACTCCGATACGCTTTGTCATAAGAGAACGCTCAGATAAATAATTATGGGGGAGTAAGCGATGTTTCAAAGTATAGCTGAATTTTTTACAGCCGGATGGCTTAATTTTATTATAGCAGCTGCCGCTGCATATCTGCTCGGAAGTCTTAATTTTTCTATAATAATAACCAGAATAGTTAAAAACGGCGAAGATATCAGAAAAATGGGCAGCGGAAACGCAGGCTTTACAAACGTTCTTCGCTCTGTCGGAAAGGGCCCTGCAGTTGCAACTATAATTCTTGATTTTGCAAAGGGAGTAGCGTCGGCGCTTATCGGCGGATGGCTTTTTTCGCTGATTCCGGTAACGGGAGTTCCGGCGGCTGAGGTTGCGTGCTACGGCGAATACATATGCGGCTTTATCTGCATAATAGGACATATGCTTCCGCTTTATTTTAACTTTAAAGGCGGCAAGGGCGTAGTGTGTGCGGCTGCGCTTGCGGCAGTAGCAGATATAAGAGTTTTTGCTATTGTTATCCCGATTTTTATTATTGTAGTTTTAATTACTAAAATTGTATCTATAAGCTCTTTGGTTGCTGCAGTTGCTTTTCCGATAGTAACCTTTTGCTTTGCATATTTTGCAGACTACATACCAAGCCTTAACACGAACGCTCCTCATTCGCTTATGTATGTTATAGTGTCTACTGCGTTTGCGCTTGCAGTATGTATATTTATCTTTGTAAAGCATAAGGAAAACATAAAGCGCCTGAAAAATGGAACCGAAAAGAAGCTTACAATAAAAAAGAAGGATTCTTAAGGAAAGGATAAGACAAATGAAAAAGAGAATAATTACTCTGATGATTGCCGGCGCAATGCTTTGCTCGCTTGCATCGTGTTCTCAAGCTCCTGCCGGAACAGGCGGCACATCACAGCCAACGCAGGCAACCGAGGCAACGCAACCCGGAGAAGAAAACAAACAGCTCGGTACAAAAGGCGAATATGAGCTTGCCGCAGATATTGAGCACGGAGCGATACTGCATGCCTGGTGCTGGTCGTTTAATACCATTAAAGAGAATATGAAAGATATAGCCCAAGCAGGCTATACCTCCATACAAACATCACCTATAAACGAATGTAAGGTTGGTGAAAAAGGCGGTATGCAGCTTCAGGATTCTGACGAAAAGTCAAACAACGGCAAGTGGTATTATCATTATCAACCGACAAATTTTGTTATCGGTAACTACCAGCTGGGCACAGAAGCGGAATTTAAAGCGATGTGCGACGAGGCTCACAAATACGGAATAAAAATTATTGTTGACGCTGTTGTAAACCATATGACGAGCGACGGCAACGCAATAAGTGAGGAATTTTGGGATGTCACGGACGAGCCGTTCCATTCATATGGAAGCATAACTAACTACGGCGACAGAGAACAGGTAACTCAGGGAAATCTTCTGGGACTTCTCGACTTAAACACGCAAAACAAGGACATACAGCAGTATATCCTGAAATATCTTAAATCCTGTGTTGAGGCAGGCGCAGACGGCTTCAGATATGACGCTATGAAGCACGTTGAATTGCCGGATGACGACGAGGAATATGCCAGCGACTTCTGGAAGGTTGTGCTTGAAAACGGTGCAGAGTTCCAGTACGGAGAAATCCTACAGGGAGGAGCTGACAGAGCGAGATTTTATGTTGAAGAGCTTGGTGTAAGTATGACCTCCTCGTCCTATGGCGGCGGAGTTCGTAACGCTGTAATTTATAAGGATTTATCTGTTTCGGCATGGAGCGATTACTCCGCTAATCTGATTCCCGAAAATAAGCTTGTAACTTGGGTTGAATCTCACGATAATTACTGCAACGACGGCTCGTGGGCGCAAATGGACGAGCAGGACGTAAAATGGGCGTGGGCGATGATTTGTGCAAGAAGCGGCGGCACACCGCTGTTCTTTAGCCGCCCGGACGGTGCGTCAATAGACGACCAGTGGGGAAATAACTTAATCGGAGCAAAGGGCTCAGACGCCTTTAAGGACGCTGAGGTTGCGGCAGTTAATAAATTCAGAAATAATATGGCAGGACTTAACGAAACGCTTACGAACCCAATGGACAACGAACAGCTTCTTTTGATTGAAAGAGGCGATAAGGGCGCGGTAATAATAAACGTGAGCGATAAGAATGTAAAATTAGATGATGTAACCTCTGTTTTGGCAGACGGCACATACAAAGAAAAGGTAACAGACGCTGAATTTACAGTTAAGGGCGGTAAAATTGCCGGAGAGGTTAAAGCAGGACAAATTGCCGTAATATATTAATTTATCGGTTATATACAGATTAAAAAACAGGCTGTATCAAAACGACAAACTTGTTTTGATACAGCCGTTTTTATATATTTTCTCCTCGAAAGTACCGTTATCGCAAAGCGACAGAAAGCTTATTTATACTTAACCCTTTGCTTCTTATTAACAGCAGTAATTCCGCCGATTGCGCCTGACAAAAGCATAGCAACACCCTTTATCACCGTTGCTATTGATATGCTCTCGGTACCGCCGCACAGCCCCATAATAACAATTAAAGCAAAAATAATAAATCCTGTAAGCAGTCCGTACAGCATACCGTTGCACTTTGAAATGCGTACCGTTATATATCCGCCGGCCAAAGCCCCCAGCGCGGCAAACACCATTGCTATTGTCCCCATGGCTGTGTCGGGTATTGTTTTCATCTGCGTAAGTATTGCAGCGCCGATAATAAGCTGTGCAGTAATTACAACAACTCCGCTTAAAACGCCTGTAATTACCGCCTTTACGCATTTATTCATTTTTTTCTCCCTGCTTTTCAAGGGCATTCCCTCCGTTTTTTTGCAAATAAAAAATACCTACGGAATAGCTTATATTCCATAGGTATTCATTTTTCTGCGGGATTATTACTCTTTTAATTATTTGTTTTCGCCTTTATTTTCGTCGCTGTCTTTTTTCTTTCTTCCGAAAAATCCGCCTGTCGGCTTTGCCTGAGGTGCAGCCTCATTCTCTTTAACTGTGTCAACGGTTGAAATACTCCAACGCTTTAACTGCATTCTTGTTCTGTCTGCGCCTGTTTCAATAACAATGGAGTCTGTCTCCTCCTTAATACTAATAACCTTTCCCATAATTCCGCCGATTGTCGTGATTTCATCGCCTATTTCAAGGTTATCTCTAAGAGCCTGTTCAGCCTTTTTCTTTTTGCTGTTAGGTCTTATCATCAAAAAGTAGATGCCGACAAAGATAGCAACGTAAACTATCAGCAATAACCACATTTGGTTACCGTTTGCGCCCTGTGTACCTGTTCCGGCAGGAGCACAGGATGTAAGACCCAGCATAAGCATTGCAGCCGCCATAGCAGTCATAATAATTTTTTTCATTAAATTTTTCAATCCTTTCGTTTTACGCCGTTGCGCTAATGTTTTTATTATAACATAAAATGTGTATCTTGCAACACCTTTATTATATTCTTATACCTAAAATTTCTCGTTTTTCACGGTAAAAGCTTTCAAAGCAGCCCTTGTCAAGCGCCTCTCTTATCTTTTCCATAAGGCTGTTGTAAAAGTATAAATTGTGCATAACCGCCAGGCGCATACCAAGCATTTCATCGCTTTTGAATAAATGCCTTATATATGCTCTTGAAAAGCTTTTGCACACAGGACAGCCGCAGCTTTCGTCAATAGGCGAATCATCAAGCTCATATTTGGCGTTTTTAATGTTTCTTATTCCGTCATTTGTAAAAAGCTGTCCGTGCCTTGCGTTTCTTGTCGGCATAACGCAGTCAAACAAGTCTATTCCGCGGTATACACCCTCAAGTATATTTACGGGAGTTCCCACGCCCATCAAATACCTTGGTTTATTTTTGGGCAAATACGGGTTAAGCTCGTCAAGTATATGGTACATAACCTCGGTAGGCTCACCTACGGCAAGCCCCCCAACGGCATAGCCTGGCAGGTCAAGCTCTGCAATCTGCTTCATATGCTCAATTCTTAAATCATCGTATATGCCGCCCTGATTTATTCCGAATAAAAGCTGATGCGGATTTAATGTAGCTTCAAGACCGTTTAAGCGCTCAAGCTCTTTTTTGCATCTTTTAAGCCAGCGTGTAGTTCTCTCTATGGAGTTTTTCGTGTAATCGTAGGGGGAGGGGTTTTCAATACATTCGTCAAACGCCATTGCTATAGTAGAGCCAAGGTTTGACTGTATCTGCATACTTTCCTCAGGGCCCATGAAAATTTTATGACCGTCTATGTGTGAGGCAAAGTAAACGCCTTCCTCCTTTATATTGCGAAGCTTTGCAAGTGAAAACACCTGAAAGCCGCCGCTGTCTGTTAAAATAGGGCCGTCCCATCTTGTGAATTTATGAAGTCCACCCAGGGTTTTAACGTTTTTATCGCCGGGGCGGAGATGAAGGTGATATGTGTTGCAAAGCTGCACCTGACATTTTAAATCCTTTAAATCAAATGCAGATACTCCGCCCTTAATAGCTCCGCAGGTTGCAACATTCATAAAAGCAGGAGTCTGCACAGTGCCGTGAACAGTTTTAAATTCACTGCGGCGGGCACAGCCCTCTTCCTTAATAGTCTTAAACATTCTAATTCTCCTTTATATTATAAGCATAGCGTCTCCAAACGAGAAGAATCTGTACTTCTCCCGTACGGCGGTATTATATGCATTCATTATATTGTCAAAGCCGGCAAAGGCAGAAACAAGCATTATAAGCGTGCTTTCAGGCAAGTGAAAATTTGTGATAAGTCCGTCAAGCACTTTAAAATTAAAGCCGGGATAAATGAATATATCTGTAAAGCCTTCGCAGGGGATAACCTCTCCGTACTGTGCTGCGGCTGTTTCCAGCGTGCGGCAGCTCGTTGTGCCTACAGCAATAACGCGCCCGCCGCTTTTCTTTGTTCTTTTGATTAATTCAGCAGTTTCAGCAGGTATTTCATAATGCTCCGAGTGCATCTTGTGCTTTGTTACATCATCAACCTTTACGGGGCGAAACGTGCCAAGCCCCACGTGCAAGGTTACAAAGCCGATGTTTACACCTTTTTTCTTTGCCTTTTCCAAAAGCTCATTTGTAAAGTGAAGTCCTGCAGTAGGGGCGGCGGCTGAGCCAAGCTCACGGCTGTACACCGTCTGATAACGTTCCCTGTCCGTAAGCTCCTTTGTAATATACGGCGGCAGCGGCATCTGTCCTATTTTGTCAAGGGCAGTAAAAAAGCTTTCTTCACAGCTGAATTTAACAAGCCTGTTTCCGCCGTCAAGCACCTCGGTTACAATGCCATGCATAATTCCGTCACCAAAAATAAATTCTGTACCCGGCTTTGCCTTTTTTCCGGGACCTGCCAGACATTCCCACAGGTTTTGCTCCTTTTGCTTCAAAAGCAAAAACTCAACCCTTGCGCCGGTTTCCTTTTTAATGCCGTATATTCTTGCCGGGAGCACCCTGCTGTCATTCATAATAAGGCAGTCGCCCTCGTTTAAAAAGTCGAGAACGTCGTAAAAATGCTTATGCGCTACATCACCGCTTTCTTTATTAAGGACAAGCATACGTGAGTTATCTCTTTTTTTAAGAGGTGTTTGTGCAATAAGCTCCTTTGGCAGATCGTAATGAAAGTCGCTTGTTTTCATAGAAGAAAATTCCTTTCGCAAAATTATAAAATTCACTATTTAAAAATTGACAACATACAATAAGAATGGTATATTATAAGTTAGAAAATTATAATAAGTCAGTGTACGCAAGCGTACAAACTATATTATATTTTATCTTTTAAGAAATGACAACTCATTTTTTAAAATTAATAAGGATAAGGGCCTAGGAGGATAACAATGAAGAAGTATAAAGTTGGTATTATAGGAGCAACAGGTATGGTAGGGCAGCGCTTTTCTCTTTTGCTGTGCGACCATCCGTGGTTTGAGGTAACAGCGCTTGCAGCTTCCAAAAGAAGTGCAGGCAAAAAATATAAAGAAGCAGTAAGCGGCCGCTGGGCAATGCAGCAGGATATTCCTGCAAATATTGCAGATATGGAAATTTTAGATGCGTCGGAGGTTTCCAAGGTTGCAGCTTTAGTTGACTTTGTATTCTGCGCTGTAGATATGAAAAAGGACGAGATCAGAGCGCTTGAGGAAGCATACGCAAAGGCTGAATGTCCTGTTATCTCTAATAATTCAGCGCACAGAGGAACACCGGATGTTCCGATGATTATACCGGAAATAAATGCTGACCACGCTAAAATTATTCCGGCACAAAGAAAACGTCTTGGCACAAAGAAGGGCTTTGTTGCAGTAAAATCAAACTGTTCATTGCAAAGCTATGTTCCTGCGATTGCACCGCTTATGGATTTAGGGGTAACAAAGGTGCTCGCCTGCACATATCAGGCAATATCCGGAGCAGGCAAAACATTTGAAAGATGGCCTGAAATGGTAGACAATATTATCCCGTACATTGGCGGCGAGGAGGAAAAGTCCGAGCAGGAGCCGATGAAAATATGGGGTCATATCGAGGGCGACAGGATTGTAAACGCAAGCTCACCGTCAATTACATCACAATGTATTCGTGTTCCGATAAGCGACGGTCACACAGCCGCAGTTTTTGCAACGCTTGAAAAGCCGGTATCTATGGAGGAGATAATCTCCAGATGGGAAAGCTACAAGGGCAGAGCGCAGGAGCTTAACCTGCCAAGCGCACCAAAACAGTTTTTGCATTATTTCAGAGAAAACGACAGACCGCAGATTAAATCGGAAAGAAATCTTGAAAACGGTATGGCGGTATCAATAGGCAGACTAAGAGAAGACACTCAGTACACAATCAAGTTCGTATGTATGTCGCACAATACATTAAGAGGTGCCGCAGGCGGCGCAGTATTGATGGCAGAGCTTCTTTGTGCTGAGGGTTATCTTGACTGATAAATAAATTAATCTGGAGGTAAACCAATGAAGACACCTGTATTCACAGGCTCAGCAGTAGCGATAATAACACCAATGAACTCAGACGGCTCCGTAAATTTTGAGGAGTTCGGCAGAATTATAGACTTTCAAATTGAAAACGGAACAGACGCAATACTCGCCTGCGGCACAACGGGAGAATCTGCAGTGCTAAACCACAAGGAACACTGTGATGTTATCTCTTTTGCAGTTGAACGTGTAAACAAGCGTGTACCTGTAATAGCAGGAACCGGCAGCAACGACACATTATATGCCTGCGAGCTTTCAAAAGAGGCACAGTCCTTAGGCGCAGACGCACTTTTAAGTGTAACGCCTTATTACAACAAGACCTCACAGGCAGGCTTAATAAAGCACTTTACTGCTATTGCAGACAGCGTAAATATTCCAGTTATTCTTTATAATGTACCAAGCAGAACCGGCTGTAATATTCAGCCGCAGACATATGTTCCGCTTTCACAGCACGAAAACATATACGGAACAAAGGAGGCAAGCGACAATGTTTCCGCCGTTGCAAAAATCCGCGCACTCTGCCCGGATGATTTTGCAATATACTCCGGTTCCGACGATTTAACCGTTCCTATTATGTCGCTGGGCGGTCTGGGCGTAATATCTGTTTTTGCAAATGTATTCCCTAAGGAAATGCACACAATAACTAAGCTTATGCTTGACGGTGACTGTAAGGAGGCTGCAAAGCTGCATATCAAGTATCTTGATATGATGAACATATTATTCTCAGATGTAAACCCTATTCCCGTAAAAGCGGCTATGAATATTGCCGGCTTTAATTGCGGAGAGTGCAGACTGCCCCTTGTTCCTATGAGCGAACAGGGCTACGAAGCTTTAAAGGCGTGTATGAAGAAGCATAATCTGCCAAAGTAACTGCAAAGCGGAGGAGTGTAAAATGACAAGAGTGATATTAAGCGGCTGTAACGGAAAAATGGGGCAGGCAATAGTAAGATGCACACAGCAGCGCAACGACGTTGTAATTGCGGCAGGAGTAGATATTTACACCTCCTGCGGATATGATTTTCCTGTATTTGATGATTTTTCAAAGGTTAATGTTGATGCAGATGTAGTTATAGATTTTTCAAATCCGTCTGTGCTTGACGGACTGTTGGCTTATGTAAAGAAGACAAAGCTTCCGTCTGTAATCTGTACAACAGGCTTTAACGAAAATCAGGTGCAGCAGATAAAAGCTGCCGCAGAGTATTCGGCGGTGTTTTATTCCGGCAATATGTCGCTGGGTATTAATCTTATGATAGAGCTTTCTAAGAGAGCGGCGGCTATATTAAGCAACGACTTTGATATAGAAATTATAGAAAAACACCACAACCAAAAGCTTGATGCTCCAAGCGGCACAGCGCTTATGATAGCAGACGGAATTTCATCGGAGCTTTCAAAGGAGCCGCAGTATGTATACGACAGACATTCCTACAGAAAGAAAAGGGATAAAAACGAAATCGGCATACATTCAATAAGAGGCGGTACAATCGTTGGCGAGCACGAGGTTATATTTGCAGGAACAGACGAGGTTGTGTCAATAAAGCACCAGGCAACCTCTAAGGAGGTTTTTGCTGTAGGAGCAGTTAATGCCGCAGTATATTTAAACGGCAAGCCCTGCGGAATGTACAATATGTCTGATTTAATTTCATCCAAATAAGAAAGGAAGAGGCATTATGAACCCCACAATCACTGTATCAAGCGATGTCACTTTGGTGTCACTGCAAAATATATCTGCCGATATGAATTTAATAGCGGATATATTTGAAAAAATATCCGGCCTTTGCATAGATGTGGATATGATTTCGCTTTCTCCTGTGCAAAGCGCAACGACAAGCCTTTCATTCACTATAAAGGATGAAGACCTTTTTAAATTTCTTGAACATACGTCAGACCTCTCGGGTATAAGAATAAAACCGATAGTAAGCAGCGGAAATTACATTATTTCCGTTCTCGATAAAGAAATGGAGAATAACCCCGGGGTTGCGGCAAGACTGTTCAGAACGCTTGCAGAAATAAACACCGACATCAGGGTAATATCAACGTCGGAGGTTCAAATCTCAATACTAGTCACTCCGGCAGATTTTGAGGCGGCGAATGAAGCTATTGAAGCTTGCGTAAAATCTATGTAAATTTTGTGGCGGAGAAGCCTGAAACGCTTTAATAAGCGAAGGCTTCTCGGTCACTTTTGTTTTACAGCTATATTGTAAATTTCCTGTAAAATCTATTACATTTTGCGAAGAATAATGACGATACGCTGTCTAAAGCGGTTTTCTTAGAATAATTAATAATGGAGGAATTTAAATGTCTAACAAGAATTTAAAAAACGAATTAAAAAATAAAACAAAGGATGACCAAGAAGTTATTGAAAAGGACAGTGAGCAGACACAGCAAACCGGGGTAACAGACATAGAAAACGAATTAAACGAAAATGCTGATGAGTTTGAAGTTAAGAAGAAAAAGAAAAAATTTGATTATCCGTACAACAACAGAGAATTAAGCTGGGTGGATTTTAATATAAGAGTTTTGGAAGAAGCAACCGAAAAGGAAAATCCAATATTGGAGAGAGTGAAATTCTTGTCAATCACCGCGTCTAACCTGGACGAGTTTTTTATGGTGCGTGTAGCCGGAATTATGGAGCAAATACACGAAGGCTACAAAAAGCCTGACCCGGCAGGTCTTACTCCCAAGGAACAGCTTGAAAAGCTGTCGGTTAAAATACACGATTTTGCAAAAAGACAGTATTCCGCTCTTAACCGTTCTGTTATACCGGTGCTTAAAAAGAACGGACTTGTGTTCTTGTCCATTAACGAGCTTAACGAAAAGCAAAAGAAGTTTATAAACAATTATTTTGAAAAGATTGTATTTCCTGTTCTAACCCCAATGGCGGTGGACACCAGCCGTCCGTTTCCTCTGCTTGCAAATAAAAGTCTTAACATAGCAGTCAGGCTAAAGGACTTAAGCCGCGACTCCGTATTTGCAATTATTCAGGTTCCCAGTATTCTGCCAAGGTTTTTAGAGCTTCCGTCAAATAACGGAAGAGCCTTTATACTGCTTGAAAATATTATTATGTATAAGCTTCAGGAGCTTTTTGAGCTTTATAAAATAGAGGCGTACTGTCCTTTCAGGATTACCAGAAATTCAGATTTAGATATAGATGAGGAAACTGACGACCTTATGCAGGAGATTCAGAAGTCTATCAAAAAAAGAAAGCGCGGAAAGCCGGTTCGCCTTGAAATAAGCAAAAAGTGCGACGACGAGCTTAGAGATTTTTTAACTGATATGCTTGATGTTGAGGAGTACGAAATCTACGAACAGGCAGGTCCGCTTGATTTAACCTTCCTTTCTAAGTTTGCCGGAATAGATAATTGCGAGGATTTATGCTTTGAACCGATTACTCCCGTTAATCCTCCGGCAGACTTCTGGGGATATGACAATATTTTTGATGCAATCAAAGAGCGTGACAGAATGGTTCATCATCCTTATGAAAGCTTTGACGCTGTGCTCCAGTTTATCAAGCAGGCGTCGGAAGATGAAAATGTGCTTGCAATCAAGCAGACTCTTTACAGAGTAAGCGGAAATTCCCCGATAATAGCGGCACTTATCAAGGCGGCGGAAAACGGCAAGCAGGTGACTGTTCTTGTGGAGCTTAAAGCACGCTTTGACGAGGAGAATAATATCCACTGGGCTAAAAAGCTTGAAAAGGCAGGATGCCACGTTATATACGGCTTGACAGGTCTTAAAACCCACTGTAAAATATGTTTAGTGGTAAGAAGAGAAAAGGGTGAAATAAGGCGTTATCTCCATATGGGTACAGGTAACTACAACGATATAACAGCCAGATTTTATACAGACATCGGTATGTTTACCTGCAAGGAGGAATACGGTACAGACGCCTCATCCTTGTTCAATGTTTTGACAGGATATTCGCTTCCGCCGGAGTATAATAAGTTTATCGTTGCTCCGCACGGAATGAGAATATTCTTTGAAGATATGATAAAAAGAGAAACGGAAAACGCAAAGAACGGACTTCCTGCCGGAATTACTGCAAAGGTAAATTCGCTTGTTGACCCCGGAATAATTGAGCTTTTGTACAAGGCTTCAAAGGCAGGAGTTAAGGTCACGCTTATTGTAAGGGGCATATGCTGTTTAATTCCCGGACTAAAAGATATAAGCGAAAACATAACAGTTTACAGCATAGTCGGTCAACTTCTTGAGCACAGCAGAATTTTTAAATTTGAAAATGCCGGAGAACCTGTAATTTATATGGGAAGCGCCGACTGGATGCAGAGAAATCTTGATAAGCGTGTAGAGCTTGTGTTCCCTGTGGAAGACGAGTTTTTGAAGCAGAGAAGCTTCGATATTCTTGATTTAATGCTCAGCGACACTGTAAACGCCAGAATACAGCTGCCTGACACCAGCTATATTCACATCGACAAAAGAGGAAAAAGACTTGTAAATTCACAAAGAGTCTTTTCAACGCTTGCGGCAAAGGCTCAAAAGAATGTAAAACGTATAAGCGACAGTAAAACTATAGGTACTCCTATTTTACCGAAAAAATAAAACCATACAAAAGCGAGGAATTAATATGAAAAGAATCGGTATTCTTACAAGCGGCGGAGACTGCCAGGGACTTAACGCTACTATCAGAGGCGTTGCAAAAGCTTTGTACGCACATTACGGCGTAGATGATTTGGAAATTTACGGTATAATTGACGGTTACAGAGGATTAATCTATGATGAGCACAGACTTATGAAGCCGGAGGATTTTTCCGGAATACTCACACGGGGCGGCACAATTCTGGGTACCTCCAGACAGCCGTTCAAGCTTATGCGTGTTGTTGATGAAAACAGCGTAGACAAGGTAAAGGCGATGAAAAAAACATATCAGAAGCTTAAGCTTGACTGCCTTGTTATCCTCGGAGGTAACGGTACACAGAAAACTGCTAACCTGTTAAGCGAAGAGGGACTTAATGTTGTTTCCTTGCCCAAAACCATAGATAACGATTTGTGGGGTACAGATATGACCTTTGGCTTTCAAAGCGCCGTTGATATTGCAACAAATGTTATCGATTGTATCCACACAACGGCTACCTCGCATGGACGTGTATTTATCGTTGAGGTTATGGGGCATAAGGTAGGCTGGCTTACCTTGTATGCAGGTATTGCAGGCGGTGCAGACGTAATACTGATACCGGAAATTCCTTATGATATCAACTCTGTTATTAATACAATAAAATCAAGAACAAAAAGCGGAAAGAACTTTTCTATTCTTGCGGTTGCAGAGGGCGCAATATCCAAGGAAATTGCCGCACTGCCAAAAAAGCAGAAGAAAGCGGCGCTTGCAGATATGGCTTATCCGTCAATATCCTACAAAATTGCACACGAAATAGAGGAGGCAACGGGACAGGAAACAAGAGTAACAGTTCCCGGTCATTTCCAAAGGGGAGGAAGTCCGTGTCCTTATGACAGAGTGCTTTCTACTCGTTTCGGTGCGGCTGCGGCACAGCTTATAATTAATAAGCAGTACGGAAATATGGTAGCTCTTGTAAATAATGAAATTGTATCAGTTCCTCTGAAGGATATAGCAGGAAAATTAAAGACAGTGCCTGTTGACAGTGATATTATTGCAACGGCTAAGCAAATAGGTATATCCTTTGGCGAATAATATTATGGAGATGATTTTATGGCAGAGGCTGTAAGCCGTGTATCGGTATATTCAGGCTCGGATGACAGCGAAATTGTCCAAATTGAAAGAAAGCGTTGGCTCTTTTTCGCTCTTCCGCTAACCTTTACAAAATATACTCTCACAAACAGAAAGCTTATATTAAATCAGGGCTTGCTAACAAGCACAGAGGACGAAATCCTTTTGTACAGAATTTTGGATTTGACCCTTTCAAGAAATCTGATTCAAAAAATTTTCGGACTCGGTACTATTATAGTTGAGGCTCAGGATAAAACAGATTCTATACTTGTGATTAAAAATATAAAAAACTCCCGTCAGTTTAAAGAAAATCTTTCCCGTCTTGTAGAACAGGAAAAATTAAGACTGAGAATGAGAAGGGGAGAAATTATCAACGATTATGACGACGATTGCTCACTTCACGACAGCGACTATAACGACCGGTTTTAAGGCATAACGCCTGTACACATAAAACCTTGCTTTGGCATATTATGTAATAAAAAATGAGCGAGGTGATATATGTGGGCAAGCAGTTGATAATGGTAAGCTCGGTCACATATGCAATGAAAGGTATGTCAATACTGAAAGAACACGGCTTTTCAGCCGAAATAGTGAGAACGCCGAGAAACGGTGGAAAAAACGGATGCGGCTACAGTCTGTATGTTAAAAACAATGCAGATGAGGCAGAGGGAATATTAAAGGAACACGGAATTAAAATCCTTGGCAGAGAAGTCAGGGGGCAATGATGTGATTTATCTTGATAATGCGGCAACTACTTTTCCTAAGCCGCCGTCCGTTTCTAAAGCCGTGGCTACGGCAATAAATATATACGGTGCAAATCCGGGACGCAGCGGGCACAGACTCTCAATGAGATCGGCAAAGGAAATTTACGATTGCAGAGTTAATACCGCTGCGCTTTTTAATGCCGAAAATGAAGAGAACGTCGTGTTTACGCTTAACTGTACTCACGCTTTAAATATAGTAATTAAAGGACTGCTTAAAGAGGGCGACCACGTTGTAATATCTAATCTTGAGCATAACTCCGTTGTGCGCCCATTAAAGGAAATGGAAAAGTACGGAGTAACCTTTACGCAGGCAAAAGTTTTTGAAGCTGACAGCGACAAAACCTTAAATTCCTTCAGAGAGGCTATAAATAAAGACACAAAGCTTGTAATATGTACGCACGCCTCTAACGTTTGGGGGTTAAAGCTTCCCATTGCTCGTATTGGCGCACTTTGCCGGATGTACGGGATTTATTTTATGGTTGACGCCGCACAAACTGCTGGAAGTGAAAATATAGATATAAAGGACTGCTGTATAGACTTTTTATGTACGGCGGGGCATAAGGGACTGTACGGCCCGATGGGAACGGGAATTCTTATAACCGATAAGGCGCAGGAGCTCAGAACCTTCACACAGGGCGGAACAGGCACAAGCTCCGGTTCGATGGAGCATCCCGAAATTATGCCGGACAAATTTGAAAGCGGTACTGCAAATCTACCGGGAATAGCGGGGCTTAATGCCGGTATTAGATTTGTTTTAAAAACAAAGCCTGAAAATATATACAACAGAGAGCTGTTTTTAATTGACCGCCTTTACGACAATTTGAGTAATATTTCCGGTGTTATATTATATACAAAGCGTCCGCACAAGCATTTTCACGCTCCGCTTTTGTCGTTTAATATTGACGGTGTTGACAGCGAGGAGGCTGCCGGAGCTTTAAATAAAAGCTTTGATATAGCTGTCAGGGCAGGGCTTCACTGCTCGCCGCTTGCACATTATGCCTTTAACACAACAGACTGCGGAGCAATAAGAGTGAGTCCGTCATATTTTACAACGACTAAAGATATTGAAATATTCTCTATGGCTGTGCGAAAAATAATAAACGGTAACAAAAAAGTTAAAAAACAGTAAAAAAGGTATTTAATTATTTAAGGATGTGTGTTAGAATATTTATATAATAAAAAGAGAGAATGTTTGAAAGGAGTTACGGTGTTAAAATGCAGCTTTTGTTTGAATGGTTTAACTCCATTGCTTCGGTGATAAAAACATTTGAAATAAAAGACCTTATTGATATTATCTGCATTACTGTCGTAATTTACGGAATTTTAAAAGTTGTAAAAGAAACAAGGGCAGAACAGCTTTTAAAGGGTGTTGTTATTCTTGTTTTAGTATATCTGGTATCGTTTGTATTCCAGCTTAATATGCTTACTGCACTGCTTAGAAACTTTTTTGAGTTCGGCGTAATTATTATGTTTATAATATTTCAGCCGGAAATACGCCGTGCGCTTGAGCAGATAGGCCGCAGTAAGTTTTCAAAGAGTATAAAATTCAGTATGCAAAACAGAGATGAAGATAAGCTGCTTGCTTTGCAGAAAAAAGCAATTTCAGATGTTTGTGACGCGTCTGTCGTTTTCCAACGCTCCAAAACTGGTGCGCTTATAGTGTTTGAATGTGCAACAAAGCTTGGAGATATTATCGACACAGGTACTATTGTAGACGCAGCTCCGTCAATTTCGGTGCTGGGCAATTTGTTTTTTAACAAAGCTCCGCTTCATGACGGCGCAGTAATAATACGCGATGGAAGGATATATGCAGCAGGATGTATATTGCCGCTTACCAAAAATGAAGAGGTAGATATAAACTTAGGTACAAGACACAGAGCCGCCTTGGGTATAAGCGAGGTATCAGATGCGGTTATTGTGGTAGTGTCTGAAGAAACAGGGAATATATCTGTTGCATACAGAGGAAGACTGACAAGGGACTATACAAGAAGCTCCCTGCAGGAAAGACTTGAAGAGCTTGTTTTACCGTCGGATAAAACAGACTTAATTGATCTTATTCCTATTTTCTCATCAAAGAAAAAGGAGAAAAAGCAATGAATAAGATAAAATCAATTTCAATATCTAAGCTTTTTAAGAATAATAAGTTTCTATTACTATTCTCTTTCGTTATGGCATGCGTTTTGTGGCTGTTTTTTTCCCAAAACACAGGGGAGGCCTTCACCGCCACAATACACGATTTGCCCATAAGCATCGAGCTTAGCAAGGAAGCGCAGGAGGACGGACTTAAAATCTTCAGCGGAGGAGATACGCTGGCGTCTGTTATGATTTCAGGCAACAGAATTACGGTGGGTTCTGTTACAAAGGACGATATTCAGGTAGTAGCTCAGCAGGCGGCAAACACAATAACCGTTCCAAACACCTATAATCTTGAGCTTACGGCAAAGAAAAACGGCGTTAAGGCAGATTACGAAATATTAAGCGTTACCCCCTCAACCGTAAGCGTAGTTGTAGACAGACTGCGAGAAAAGGAATTAACCCTTACAGACTCAGTTTCCTACGATTATAAGGTTGATTCCACATATTACGCAGGTAAGCCTATATATTCAGTTGACAGGGTTACTGTTTCCGGTCCGCAGGCAGAGGTGAACAAGGTTTCACAGGTGGCGATAGAGGGCGGATTTACAGGAGATTTAAGCTCGTCGGCTTCCAAGGATTTCCAGCTAAAGCTTTATGATGAAACAGGTGTTGAGATTAAAAGCGAGCTATTAACAACTAATGTTGAGAATAATTCAATTACTGTTACAATACCTGTAATGCCCAAAAAGGAAGTGCCTGTTCAGCTTCAATTTACAAATATACCGGATGGTATAGATACCGACAGCTTTGCAAGCGTTGAGCCGGATAAAATTACAATAGCCGGACCGCAGGACACTATTTCCTCATTAAATGCCGTATCTATTCAGACTATAGACTTTTCGGAAATTACTCCTGAGTCTGATTCACTTACTCTGCCGATTGAGCTTCCCTCTGCCTGCATAAATATCAGCAATGCACACAACGCAAAGGTAACGCTCAATTTATCGGGATATTCTCACAAAAGTATAGCTGTAAGTGATTTTAAGGTGAAAAATATTGAAAGCGGCTATGACGCTGTTGTTACAACATCTTCTATATTTGTTGATGTAATGGGTCCCGAAAATGTTATCGAAAGCCTTACAGCGGATAATTTACAGGCGACAATAGATTTAAGTAATATGGGTGCGGCGTTTGTCGGAACAACAGAAATACCTGTATCTGTTAAGCTTACAGGTGTTGAGCGTTGTTGGGTATACAACACGCAGAACAATACGGCGATAATTTCAGTAACAAAATCCGATGAGTAATAACTAAAGAATAAAAATAAAAACTGCGATATTTCCGGGAAAACGGAAGTACCGCAGTTTTTGTGTGTTTAATAAATCAAGTCTGCTGATCCTCAGTTTGCTTTTCGGTAATTCTGTAGCAAAGCGTCATAAGACTGTCAGACATATGCACATTTTCAACTACGACATCGCTGTAATTTATTGTAAAGTCATAGTGGCTGAAATTCCAGAAGCTTCTTATTCCGCAGTCATAAAGTGTTCGTGCAATCGGACCGACAGAATCTCTCGGTATGCAAAGCATAGCAACCTCAGGAGCGTTTTTTCTGCAAAAGTCTTCAAGCCCTGCAATATCCATTACAGTTGTGCCCCTTAGCTTAGTGCCTATTATAGACTTGTTCTTGTCAAATGCGCCTATAAGCTTAAAGCCCTGTTTTTCAAAAGACATATGTAGAGCGACGGCACGTCCTAAATTACCAACTCCGATAATAACAGACTTGTATTCGCTTTTAAGTCCAAGTATGTTTTCAATTTCATCATAGAGCTGTTCAATGCTGTATCCATAGCCCTGCTGACCAAAGCCGCCGAAGCAGTTAAAATCCTGCCTTACCTGAGAAGCTGTCAGGTTCATTTTATCTGCAAGCTCCTTTGAGGAAATTCTCAGAACCCCCTGCTCTTTAAGCTCAGACAAAAACCTGTAATAGCGCGGCAAACGCCTGACTACAGACATAGAGATATTATCTCTTTTAGACATATTTAATTCCACCTATCCGATAATTCTAAATCTGTTAATCCCTTTCAATTGCTGTAAGTTAGGATTGAACGGTAAACCCTGATTAAACTTTTTGATAGGGATAACCATAATCCTTCATAATATCTGATTATTAGCGATTAGCATAATATGATAAATCTAAAAAATACGGAACACATATTTTTTAGATTTACCGTATTTCCGTTTAATAACTGCGGAGATAGTATCCCCGCAGTTATTTATCGGTCAATATGAAATTTGTTAATTAAAAATCATTTCATCATTTCGGCAAGACGCTTATTTATCTCTAACAAGAACTCCTCGGTATTTACCTTTTTCTTGTTTTCAAGCTTAGACAGTAAATATAAATCGCCTGTCATAACGCCGTCCTCAATAGTCTTAACAGTTGCCTTTTCAAGCTTATCTGCAAAATCACAAAGCTCTGGGGTGTTGTCAAGCTCGCCTCTTTTTCTTAAAGCACCGGTCCAAGCAAATAATGTTGCAACGCTGTTTGTAGAGGTTTCTTCTCCCTTTAAGTGCTTGTAATAATGCCTTTGAACAGTGCCGTGAGCTGCTTCATATTCGTATACACCGTCAGGAGATACCAGAACGCTCGTCATCATTGCAAGACTGCCGAAGGCTGTTGCAATCATATCGGACATTACATCGCCGTCATAGTTTTTACAAGCCCAGATGTAACCGCCCTCAGAACGGATAACTCTTGCAACTGCATCGTCAATAAGAGTATAGAAGTATTCAATACCTGCCTGTGCAAATTTTTCCTTATATTCAGCGTCGAATATCTCGTTAAAAATATCCTTAAAGCGGTGGTCATACTTTTTGCTGATAGTATCCTTTGTTGCAAACCATATGTCCTGCTTAACGTCAAGCGCATAGTTAAAGCAGGAGCGTGCAAAGCTTTGAATACTGCCGTCTAAATTGTGCAGACCTTGGATAATGCCGTCGCCTGCAAACTCGTGTATAAGCTCGCGGCTTTCATTTCCGTTTTCATCTGTTACGCAAAGCTCAGCCTTGCTGCCGCCTTTAACAACCATTTCTGTGTTTTTGTAAACATCTCCGTAGGCGTGACGTGCAATGCATATGGGCTTTTTCCATGTTGGAATAAAAGGGGTAATGCCTTTTACAAGAATAGGAGTTCTGAAAACCGTACCGTCTAAAATTGCACGAATTGTTCCGTTAGGAGATTTCCACATTTCCTTGAGATTATATTCTGTCATACGCTCTGCATTAGGAGTTATTGTAGCGCACTTTACGGCAACGCCGTATTTTTTTGTTGCGTAAGCACTGTCAAATGTAACCTTGTCGTTTGTTTCGTTTCTGTACTCCAGACCAAGGTCGTAGTACTCTGTTTTCAGGTCAATATACGGTGTGAGCAAAATGTCCTTAATCATCTTCCAGATGATTCTTGTCATTTCGTCGCCGTCCATTTCAACCAGCGGTGTTTTCATTTTAATTTTCTCTGCCAACTGTATCACTCCTATAAAATTATATTGTCAGCGCCGCTTTACTGCCGCAGAAAGAATCAACGACAGTAAGGCAAACGCTAAAAAGTAAATCACACTTTATCTTAAGAATTTTCCTTAGTATAATTCAAAAGTCCTCCGGCTAAAATTATAGCTTTTGTTCTGTCTGTAAGCTCACATTTTGCAACAATTTCCCTGCCGGTAGTTTTGTTGGTGATTACTATGTCCTTTCCGTTTTCAACACAGGCTTTAACATCCGGCATTGATAGAATATCGCCCTGTGAAACAGCGTCGTAATCTTCCTCGTTTGCAAAGGTAAGCGGGAGAATACCTGCGTTAATCAGGTTACTTCTGTGAATACGTGCGAAGCTCTTAACAAGCACTGCCTTAACGCCTAAATAAAGCGGAGCCAGTGCTGCGTGTTCTCTTGAAGAGCCTTGTCCGTAGTTTGCACCGCCTACAATTACACTTTTGCCGAGCTCCTTTGCACGTTTGGGGAATTCCTTGTCGCAAACTGTAAAGCAATGCTCCGAAATTGCAGGAATATTTGAACGAAGCGGCAGAATTTTTGCACCTGCCGGCATAATGTGGTCTGTTGTAATGTTGTCGCCGACCTTTAAAGCGCAGGGTGCTTCAATGCTTTCGGAAAGCGGGTGAGTAGTAGGGAAGGGCTTAATGTTGGGCCCTCTGAGTACCTCTACGCTGTCCATATCCTCCTCCGGTGCAGGGGCTGCAACCATATTGTCGTTAATAAGGAAGCTGTTAGGCATTTCTATTGCAGCAGCCTCGCCTAAGGTTCTTGCATCTGTGAATACGCCGGTCAGCGCAGACGCTGCGGCAGTTTCAGGACTTACAAGGTAAATTTGTCCGTCAGCAGTTCCGCTTCTTCCCTCAAAGTTTCTGTTAAAGGTTCTGAGCGAAACACCCTTTGAATTTGGAGATTGTCCCATACCTATACACGGTCCGCACGCACATTCCAAAATTCTTGCGCCGGCTGCAATCAGATCTCCCAAGGCTCCGTTTAATGCAAGCATATTGTAAACCTGCTTTGAACCCGGAGCAATGGCAAGGCTTACGCCCTCGTGTACCGTTTTACCTTTTAATATAGCGGCAACTCGCATAAGGTCTAAGTATGATGAGTTAGTACAAGAGCCGATGCAAACCTGATCAACTTTTTTAGGACCTATTTCCTCAATGGTTTTTACATTGTCCGGGCTGTGAGGACAAGCCGCCATCGGAACAAGTGTTGAAAGATTAATATCTATAATTTCGTCATACTCAGCGTCTGCATCCGAGGAAAGCTCGCACCAGTCTTCCTCTCTGCCCTGAGCTTTTAAGAAGTCCTTTGTAACCTCATCAGAAGGGAATATTGAGGTTGTAGCGCCAAGCTCTGCTCCCATATTTGTAATTGTTGCACGCTCCGGAACTGTTAGCGTTTTAACGCCCTCGCCGGCATATTCAACAATTTTGCCTACGCCGCCCTTAACAGACATTATTTTAAGCACCTGCAAAATTACATCCTTTGCAGAAACCCACGGAGAAAGCTTACCTGTAAGGTTTACCTTAACCATTTTAGGCATTGTAATATAGTAAGCGCCGCCGCCCATTGCAACTGCAACGTCAAGTCCGCCTGCGCCCATTGCCAGCATACCGATACCGCCGCCTGTCGGGGTGTGGCTGTCAGAGCCGATTAAGGTTTTGCCCGGTTTGCCAAAGCGCTCTAAATGTACCTGGTGACAAATTCCGTTGCCCGGACGAGAAAAATAAATGCCGTGTTTTTTTGCAACGGACTGAATGAAGCGGTGGTCATCAGCGTTTTCAAAGCCTGTCTGCAAGGTGTTGTGGTCAATGTACGCAACGCTTTTTTCTGTTTTTACTCTGGGAACTCCCATAGCTTCAAACTCAAGATATGCCATAGTGCCTGTGGCGTCCTGTGTGAGAGTCTGATCAATTTTAAGACCGATGTCAGTACCTACGGTCATTTCTCCGCTGAGCAGATGATTTTTGATTATCTTTTGTGCAATAGTTAAACCCATTGATAATCTCCTCCTTCTTTTAACTTTTACTCCGGAAAAATTAACGAATAATAATTTATGCGTATTTTACGTTCGTTAATTCTTTAACTATTATATTATCCTTTAAAACAGGAAAAAAGTCAATATTATAGACGAATTAATATAGGTTATCGCAATGAAAACAAAAATATTTTCCACTTGATATTCTTTTATGTATATGAATGTAATAATAAAATTCCTGAAAACCATCAGTTTATTAACGAAATGGTAAAAAATTCTTAATGATATGGACATAAACGGAGAATTCTTATATAATGATTGTGTAAGACAACTTATGCTTTTGCCTTTGACTTAGCATTAGCTGGCTTATTTTACTGATTAACAGTAAAATAAAATGTACATTAATGGAGGAAGAAAAATGATTACATGTCCAAAATGCAATAGGAATTGCGAAGACAACGAGAAGTTTTGCGCCGCTTGCGGAGCTGACTTAACAACAGCAGGAGCTCAGGCGCCCCAGAGTAATGCTGCTCAGCCACAGCAGACAAACGCAAACGCAAACACAAATGCGTTTGAAAACATAGTTAATACAGCTGACACAACAGCAGAGTTTGACCCGGCAGATATCGCAAAGAATAAGGGTATTTCAGTACTTTCATACTTTGGAATTCTTTTCCTTGTTCCGCTGCTTGCAGCAAAGGATTCAAAATTTGCTCGTTTCCATGCTAACCAAGGTCTGGTATTGTTTATTGCTGATATTATTTTATATGTTGTCAGCATAATACTTGGCTACATTCCTTTTATCGGCGGTATTCTTTCTGCGCTTCTTTCAGTAGCAATTTTAGTTCTTGTGATTTTAGGAATTGTAAACGCTGCACAGGGAAAAGCAAAGGAATTGCCTTTAATCGGCAGCATTAAGCTTATAAAATAATCTTTGTTTTACTAATAAAAAACATAAAACGGAGCTGCTTCACTTTTACGGTGAAACAGCTCCGTTGCTGTTTGTATGGCTTTTGATTTAAAATTCTTCAAGATATGCTTCAAGCGCTCTTGCAAGCTGGTCGGGGCAGGAGGTTCCTCTGCCGCCGCAGTCAATACCCTTGCAGCGTTTAATAATTTCCTGTGCCTCCATACCCTCGCAAAGCGACGCTATACCTTTGCCGTTGCCGTTGCAGCCGCCGGTAAAGGATAAAGACTTAACTTTAGTCCCGTCCATATCAAGCGTAATAGCTCTTGAGCAAGTTCCTGTAGGTCTGTAGCTGAATATCATATTATGTCGGCTCCTTTCTTTTTTAACCGTGCAAGCTGGTCATCCGGTGTTGTACAAGTGCCTATTGGATTAACCATGCTTGTGCAGCCGCCGTGAAAATCTGTGCCGCCGGTCATTATCAAATCATACTGCTTAGCAATACCGGTAAGCAGCTGCTCGTCGCCGTCCTTTGCTCTGGGGTAGTATACCTCAACGCCGTCAAGTCCTTTCTGAGCAAGCTCAGGCAAAAGCTCGTAGGAATCATATACTCCGGGGTGAGCCAAAACAGATACCCCCCCGGCGCTCTTGATTTCCTGCAATACCTCGTAAACATCGGGATACTCAATATTTGTTCTTGCAAGTCCGTATTTATGATGGAACAGCTTTTTATATAAATCTCCGTACACCTTGTCGGTATATCCGGCGTCAACAAGCGTCTGCATTATATGCTGTTTATAAAGGCTCGAGCTGCCCTTTGCTCTTACGGCTACCATTTCAGGTGTAATAGGATACATACGCATTACCTTTTGAAGCGCTATTGTAACTGCTTTTTGTCTGTCCTTTAGTATTTTGCTGAACATTCCCTCAAGCCTGTTCGGATACTTACACATATAACATAAAATATGTACAAGTCTGCCTCTCTTATTATCAAAGGCAGATACCTCCGCACCGTGAATAACCTCAACGCCGTACCGTTCACCGAAAATTCTCGCTCTTGTTGTTCCGGCAAAGGTATCATGATCTGTAATTGCTATTGTATCAAGTCCCTTGTTTTTTGCAAGTAAAACAAGCTCGTTTATTGCAACACTTCCGTCAGAAATTTTAGTATGGCAGTGTAAATCCGCACTCAAAAGAAATCCTCCCCAAAACTGAAAAATCAGCCGTTAACAAAGCTTCATTCAAAGAGAAAACCGTACATAAAATATGTACGGGAACAAGCCTGAAAGCCTAATTATATACAGTATAAAATGTTAATTCTTGTCAATATTTATGCTATAATAAGTATACCGCAAAGAGAATTTTTTGTCAATGACAAACCAAATAAAAGAAAAACCTTAGCAGTGCGCCTGCTTTTGTTCATTTTGCCGCAACTGCGTTTATACTTCTGTACTTTTGAAAAAATATATGGTATACTAATCAAGAATGTAATTCTTTACAGCGAAAATTTACAAAGCGCACAGCGCCGTTTTATAAGTACAGGTGATAACATATGGGTGACTTTATTTTAAAATCAGAATATAAGCCTACCGGCGACCAGCCTGCGGCAATAGAAAGCCTTGTAAACGGTATATTAAGGGGCGACAGAGAGCAGACCTTGCTCGGCGTTACAGGCTCAGGCAAGACCTTCACGATGGCAAATATTATTGAAAAGGTAAACAAGCCCACCCTGGTGCTTGCTCACAACAAAACACTTGCTGCACAGCTTTGCTCGGAGTTTAAGCAGTTTTTTCCGGAAAATGCAGTTGAATATTTCGTAAGCTACTACGACTACTACCAGCCGGAGGCATATATTGCCAATACCGATACTTATATAGAGAAGGACTCCTCAATAAATGATGAGATAGATAAGCTCCGCCACAGCGCAACGCTTGCCTTGTCTGAACGCAGAGATGTTATAATAGTGTCGAGTGTGTCTTGCATTTACAGTTTGGGCAACCCAATAGACTACCGTACAATGGTTATTTCTCTGCGTCCCGGTATGCAGAAGAACAGAGATGATTTGCTTAAAAAGCTTGTTGAGCTTCAATACGAAAGAAACGATATTAATTTTACAAGAAATAAATTCCGTGTAAGAGGCGACGTTGTGGAGATTTTTCCGGCGGCGTCGGGAGATAACGTAATCCGCGTGGAGTTTTTCGGCGACGAAATTGACAGAATATCAGAGATAAACCCCATTACCGGTGAGCTTGTAGCAACGCTTCGCCATGCGGCGATTTATCCTGCTTCTCACTATATAGTTCCTCAGGATAAAATGAAATCGGCAATAAAACAGCTTGAGGAGGAGCTTGAGGAAAGGCTTGAATTTTTCAGAAGCAAAGGTAAGCTTTTAGAGGCGCAAAGAATTGAGCAGAGAACAAGGTACGATATTGAAATGCTTCAGGAAATAGGCTTCTGCTCAGGAATAGAAAATTATTCAAGGGTAATATCCGGCAGAGCGCCCGGAAGCTCTCCGTATACGCTTTTAGATTATTTTCCTAAGGATTTTCTGCTTTTTGTCGATGAGTCGCACGTTACTTTGCCTCAGGTAAGAGGTATGTATGCAGGTGACCATGCCAGAAAGCAAAATCTTATAGATTACGGCTTTCGTCTGCCGTCTGCATATGATAACAGACCGCTTAATTTTGACGAGTTTTACGAAAGAATAAATCAGGCTGTTTACGTCAGCGCAACACCGGGCGACTTTGAGAAGGAACACAGCACTGAAATTGTTGAGCAGGTTATACGTCCAACGGGCTTGCTTGACCCTAATATCACCGTAAAACCAACGCATGGACAGATGGACGACCTTGTGTCTGAAATTAATTTAAGAGCAGCCAAAAACGAGCGAACGCTTGTAACAACGCTGACTAAAAAAATGGCTGAGGATTTAACCTCATATTTTGAAACGCTTGGTATCAGAGTGCGCTATATGCATCACGATATTGATACCGTTGAGCGTATGGAGATAATCAGAGATTTGCGCCTTGGCGAGTTTGACGTGCTTGTCGGCATTAACCTTTTAAGAGAGGGACTCGACATTCCCGAGGTTTCTCTTGTGGCTATTCTTGATGCAGACAAGGAGGGCTTTTTAAGAAGCGAGCGTTCGCTTATTCAGACAATAGGCAGGGCGGCAAGAAACGCACAGGGCGAGGTTATAATGTATGCAGATGTTGTAACACCGTCAATGGAAAATGCAATAACCGAAACGCTGCGCCGCCGTAAAATACAGGAGCAGTACAATAAAGACCACGGAATAACCCCGAAAACCATTACTAAAAAGGTTTCGGAAATTCTGGAAATTTCAACCCACAGCGACGACGATAAAAAGTCAAGGACAAAGAAAAAACGCTTGACAAAAGCAGAAAAGGAACAGATGATAAATGCCCTTACTAAGGAGATGAAAGCGGCGGCAAAGCTGCTTGAATTTGAGCATGCGGCATATTTAAGGGATAAAATTAAAAAGCTTAAGGGCGAAAAATAATATTACTAAACTTTGGGAAAAGGTAATTTAAAAAGGAAAGGAATATTTTTCTATGGCTAAAAAGCAGACAAAGCAGGAATACGGTAACGAAAGTATATCGTCGCTTAAAGGAGCAGACCGTGTGCGAAAAAGACCTGCGGTTATTTTCGGCTCCGACGGCATAGAGGGCTGCGAGCACGCAATTTTCGAGATTATGTCTAACGCCATTGACGAGGCAAGAGAGGGCTATGGAAATTCTATTACCGTTACTCGCTATGAGGATAACTCGATAGAGGTTGAGGATCACGGCAGAGGAATGCCTGTTGAATATAATAAGGCGGAGGAGCAGTATAACTGGTACTTACTGTTTTGCGAGCTGTACGCCGGAGGAAAATACAACAACGAGCAGGCGGAGAATTACGAGTTTTCGCTCGGACTAAACGGACTTGGACTGTGTGCAACGCAGTGCGCCTCAGAATATATGGACGCCGAAATTAAGCGCGACGGGTATTTGTACCGCCTGCACTTTGAAAAAGGTGAAAATATAGGCGGACTGAAAAAAGAGCCGTACAGCAAAAAGGATACCGGCTCAAAAATAAGATGGAAGCCGGACCTTGAAGTATTTACAGACATTAACGTACAGCCTCAGTATTTTCTTGATATAATAAAAAGACAGGCAATAGTAAATGCCGGAATAACCTTTATTTTCAGAAATCAGGTGGGCAAAGCCTTTGAAACAACTGAGTTTTGCTATAAGGACGGTATTGCCGACCATGTTAAAGAAACAGTCGGAGAAAATGCGCTTTCATCCGTTCAGCTTTGGCAGACAGAAAAAATGGCGAAAGACAGAGCCGACAAGAGCGAATATAAGGTGAAAATTAATGTTGCCTTTACATTTTCCAACAAAGTAAAGCTTGCCGAGTATTACCATAATTCCAGCTGGCTTGAGCACGGCGGCGCACCGGAAAAGGCGGTTAAAAACTCCTTTGTATATCAAATTGATTCATACCTGAAAAAGAATAATAAATACAACAAAACAGAAAGCAAAATAAATTTTACAGACGTTGAGGATTGTCTTGTTATTGTCACATCGTCCTTTTCCAGTGTAACCTCTTACGAAAACCAGACCAAAAAGGCAATTACCAATAAGGGCATACAGGACGCAATGACAGAGTTTTTCCGACAGCAGCTTGAAATTTATTTTATAGAAAACCCGATTGAAGCCGAAAAAATTGCCAATCAGGTGCTTATAAATAAACGAAGCCGTGAAAATGCGGAAAAAACAAGACTTGACATACAAAAAAAGCTGACGGGCAATATGGACATAACCGGAAGAGTTGCAAAATTTGTAGACTGCCGCAGCAAGGACATTACAAAACGAGAGGTATTTATAGTTGAGGGTGACTCGGCATTGGGCGCCTGTAAGCAGGCGAGAGACCCGGATTTTCAGGCTATTATACCGATAAGAGGAAAAATACTGAACTGCCTTAAAGCAGACTACGATAAAATATTTAAAAGTGAAATTATAGTTGATTTGCTCAAGGTGCTTGGCTGCGGAGTGCAGGTTAAGTCAAAGGCGAATAAAAATCTTGCGTCTTTTGACATTAACGCCCTTCGCTGGAGCAAGGTAATACTTTGCACAGACGCCGACTTTGACGGCTTTCAGATTCGCACGCTGCTGCTTACAATGCTGTATAGGCTTACTCCGGACCTTATAGAGAAGGGTAAGGTGTTTATTGCTGAATCTCCGCTTTATGAAATTACAACAAAGAATGAGATATATTTTGCCTATACAGAGGCAGAAAAGGAAAAGTTCATAGAACAAATAGGAAATAACAAATTTACTGTTCAGCGTTCAAAGGGACTGGGCGAAAACGAGCCGGATATGATGAACCTTACAACAATGAATCCCGAAACACGCAGGCTTATCAAGGTTTTACCGGATGACGCTGAAAAAACAGCGCAGATGTTCGATATTCTTCTGGGAGATAATTTAGCAGGAAGAAAAGAATTTATTATTGAAAACGGCGGAAAATATATTGACGATCTTGATTTAAGCTGACCTTAAAAAATAATAATATCAGTAAAAACGTACGAATGATTTGGAGTGAAATAAATGCCACCGAGAAAGAAATCATCAAAAAAGAAAACGCCTTACTCCTCGGGTGCTCACGGCGTTATTGAGGGCGCCGGAGCTATAGTGGAACAGAAAATAGTATCAACCCTTGAAGAAAACTATATGCCCTATGCCATGAGCGTAATAATGTCGCGCGCAATCCCGGAAATTGACGGCTTTAAGCCGAGCCACAGAAAGCTGCTTTATACTATGTATAAAATGGGGCTTTTAGGCAGCACACGAACTAAATCAGCCAATATTGTGGGACAAACAATGAAGCTCAATCCCCACGGCGACAGCGCAATCTACGACACAATGGTGCGCTTAAGCAGAGGCTACGAGGCTCTTTTGCACCCATATGTAGATTCAAAGGGAAACTTCGGAAAATTTTACAGCAGAGATATGGCGTGGGCGGCGTCAAGATATACCGAGGCAAAGCTTGACTCAATCTGTAACGAGCTTTTTAAGGATATAGATAAGGACACGGTTGACTTTGTAGATAACTACGACAACACCTTAAAGGAGCCTACCTTGCTTCCTGCTACGTTTCCCTCTGTGCTTGTAAACGCAAACACAGGTATAGCTGTTGGTATGGCAAGCTCTATTTGCTCGTTTAATTTGCGTGAGGTATGCAATACAACAATAGAGCTTATTAAGGATAAAGATTTTGATATTTCTCAAACTCTGCCTGCACCGGATTTTACCGGCGGAGGACAGATTGTCTATTCAAAAGAGGTTTTCGACAATATCTACAAAACCGGCAAGGGAAGCTTTAAGGTAAGAGCAAGATATACTTACGATAAATCTGAAAACTGTATAGATATTACCGGCATACCGCAGACAACAACAAGCGAAGCTATAATAGAAAAGGTAATCGACCTTGTTAAGTCAAATAAAGTACGTGAGATTTCAGACATTCGTGACGAAACGGGACTTGACGGACTGAAAATTACAATAGATTTAAAAAAGGGAACAGATCCGGACAGACTTATGCAGAAGCTTTACAAAATGACAACGCTGGAGGACAGCTTCTCCTGCAATTTTAATGTGCTTATTGCAGGCGTGCCAAGGGTGCTGGGAGTAAAGGAATTAATTGAGGAATGGACAGCATTTAGAATTGAATGTGTACGCAGAAGAACATATTTTGACCTTAATAAAAAGAAAGATAAGCTGCACCTTTTAAAGGGACTGCAATTTATTTTGCTCGATATTGACAAGGCGGTAAAAATTGTAAGAGAAACTGCAGAGGAAAGCGAAGTTGTGCCAAACCTTATGATAGGCTTCGGCATTGATGAAATTCAGGCGGAGTATGTTGCAGAGATTAAACTGCGTCATTTAAACAGGGAATATATTTTAAAAAGAACAGAAGAAATTGAAAGCCTTGAAAAGGACATTGCAGAGCTTGAGTCCATTTTGTCAAGCAAAACAAAGGTAAAGAACATAATCATCAGCGAGCTTAAAACCGTTGCTGAAAAATACGGCCAGCCAAGAAAAAGCGAGCTAATATATGCAAGCGACATCAAGGAGGAAAAAATAGAGGAGGAAATCCCCGATTATCCGGTTAATCTCTTCTTTACAAAGGAGGGATACTTTAAGAAAATTACTCCTCTGTCACTCAGAATGGGCGGCGAGCAAAACTTAAAAAGCGGCGATGAAATTATCCAGAGTATTGAGGCGACCAATAATATAGACCTGCTTTTCTTTACAAACAAGTGCCAGGTGTATAAGGCAAAGGCGTCCGACTTTGCAGACACCAAGGCAAGCGTTCTGGGTAAATATATACCGGCACAGCTTAATATGGACGAAGGTGAGCTTGCAGTTAAAATGATTGCAACTAAGGACTACAAAGGCATACTGCTTTTTGCCTTTGAAAACGGCAAGATTGCGAAGGTTCCGCTTGATGCATATGAAACAAAAACAAACAGAAAGAAGCTGACGGGCGCTTACAGCGACAAATCCCCCTTGACGGATATTTGTTTCACTTCCGAAGATAAGGAGTTCTTGCTTAAAGCGTCGTCAGGCAGAATGTTGCTTTTGCACAGCGGTGCGCTTAATATTAAGTCAACAAGAAATACACAGGGTGTAAACGTAATGCGCTTTAAAAAGGGACATAGACTTATATCAATGGAAGAATATAAAGAAGGAGTATTTTCAAAGCCGTCAAGGTACAGAGCAAAAACCCTGCCTGCATTGGGGGCGCTGCCTGCTATTGAGGATGAGGCTACTCAGCTTTCGATAATTTAGCATACAACACTTTTCTTTATGGAAATATTAACAATTTTTTACTTTGCGATTTGTGCGTTTATACGAAATATCAAAAATAAGGCTGCATTGATGAAAATTTGTGGTATAATGAAACTGCTTAACTAAAATATTTTAGCAAAGGAGTATCAATATGGTAAAGCAAAAATCAGTAAGGAAAAAAAGCTTTGCTAAGGCGGCTGTTTCGGTTGCGCTATGCTTAGCAATGATTCTTACATCGCTTGCATGCCTTGTTGCAAGTGCAGCAGCGGCAAAGGGAGATGTAATCTATTTTGAAAAGCCCGAAGACTGGTCGGAAGATATCCGCATCCACTACTGGGGTACGGGTGCAGACACAAGCTGGCCGGGCAAGGCTATGGAAAAATTAAGCGACAAGTATTATTCCTACACCTGTCCTACAAATGTTAATCAGTTTGTTATTAACGATAACGACAAAAAACAAACAGGTGATGTAACCTTCAAGGCAAACGGTAAAATGCTGGTTATCACTACACAGGGAGGAAATAACGATTACGGAAATCCTATTTACAACTCAGAGTGGCAGGATTTTCCCGGTCTCGGACTTTCCGTTTCCGCTACTCCCGGAGACACCGACTTCGTAGGCTCAATCAGCGTTAAGCTTTCGGTTTCTTCTGCTGACAGCTCGGTATATACAGTAAACGGCGGCGAAGAAATACCGTACAGCGACGGAGACATTATAACCTTAGGTGAAGAAGCAGAAATCGGAGATGTTATCACCTTAACTGTTTCTGCAAAATCAGGCGAGGAAACTGCAGATAAAACATATAAGTACACAAAGACTAAATCTCCGTCCGGCAATATGGCGGTATATTTTGATAATTCCTTTAATTGGGAAACACCTCATATTTATATGTATGGTGATGAAGAAATAGCCAAGTGGCCCGGCGTTCCTATGCAGCAGGACGACAGCGGACTTTGGTATTATGTTGTTGATGATGCAACCATTAAATCAGAGAATGTTATTTTTAACGACGGCAAGGACAAGGAGCTTGACGAAACTGCACAGCAATACCCGGAAACTAACGGTCTTGCAATTAAAGCAGGTCAGTGCAAAATTCTTATCGGTACAAGCTGGATAGACTACGGCACACCTGACTCAAAGCCTGCAGGCTATGTATTTACTCCGTCAGGAACAAAGTTCTCTAAGGATTCAATTCATGTTAAGCTCGGACTTAAAAATGCAGAAAGCGGCACATTCTCAATAGACGGCAGCGCTCCTGTTGAATTTAAGCAGGGTGACTTTGTTGAAATCGGTAAGGGTAAAATTGCCGGTGAAAACATTGTTCTTACCTTAACGGCAACAGACGGAAAGCAGACAACATCTACTGATTATACATATTTAAAGACCTTTAAGGTTTCGCAGCCAACCTTCTCCAGTGCTTCAGACGGACATACTACTGAGGCGCTTATGGGAAAATATGCAACAAACCCATCATTACAGCTTGGTAAAGAAAAGACTATAACGGTTGACGGCGACCCGAGCGAGTGGGACAGCTCAATGATAATTGCTCAGGGCGTTGCAAACGACGATGCAAGAGTATATATGCCAAGCTCAATTCACGAGCGTGCATGGGATGACTATGCTCTTTATGCTGCATGGGATAACAACAATCTCTACTTTATGTGGGAGATGGCAAACGTAACTGCTATTTTAGGAAATGATCAAATTTTTGCAGCCCAAAAGCCAAACGGCGACCCGTGGAACCCGGGCTCACCTGTATTCCTTGCTTTAAGTGTTGACCCGACAAAATCCGGCACAGGCAAAGCAAAGGAAACAAACGCTAAAACCGGCGCAGTTACTTATCATGACTATGTATGGGGTAATGAAAAAGACGGCGGTATGTCTTATGAAACAAATATAGATAAGATCATCGCCTTTGACACAGCAAATACAAACGGTGGCAGCGCAATATTCTCTCTTAATGATGAGGGCTATTTTGATTATGATACTTCGATAAAAATAGGCAGACCTGTTAATACACCGGGCACCCCAAATCAGAACGGCTTCCAGATTGCATTTGACTACGGCACACTGAGCAAAAAGCTTATCGGTATTAACGGTTACGGCGGCTCAAGATTTATCGGCGATACCTACAGCGACGACAGCGAATGGATAGACTTCTTCGACTTAGGTTACACAGCAGACAGAGGCTTTATCTATGAGGTGGCTGTTCCGCTTGAAAAGCTCGGTATTGATAAGTCATACCTTGAAACAAACGGTATCGGCGTTATGAAGATATCCACAATGGGCGCTTCAGGTCTTAACAGCCTGCCGATGGACCCGTCAATGATTAATGAAGCTGATGTTCCCTACGGTCCTGAAGGCTCCACAACTCACGAAAAAGAGGATATAGACAATATTACAGTTCCTCTTGCAAGAGTAGGCGCATTCTTAAAGGATACGGTATTTACCCCGGCACAGTTCCAGGTAAACTTCGGTGCTGATAAGAACTCCGGTCAGGGTACTAACGCATCTATTACATTGAAAGCTGATGATTATAACGCTGACGGCTCCTGCAAATATAATTTTGTAATCAATGGTACAAGCGTACAGAATTCAGATAAAAACACATATGTTTGGAATCCTGCCGAAAAGGGTACATACCAGCTTTCAGTAACTGTTACCGATGCACAGGGAAGAACAGTCAGCGCAAGCACAGATTATGTTATAGGCGATAACTCTATTATCATAGATCCTCCTACTGACCCGCCGACAGAGCCGCCTACAAATCCTCCGACAAACCCGCCAACAAATCCTCCGACAAATCCTCCGACAAACCCGCCTACAAATCCACCTACAAATCCACCGACAGATCCTTCGACAGGCGATGAAGGTGTGAAAGGCGACATTGACGGTGACGGCGAAGTAAAAACAAAAGATGTGCTTTTGTATCAGAAGCATTTGGCAAAGATTACGCTCTTTACCGACGCACAGCTTAAGGTTGCCGACTTAAACGGCGACGGAGAGTATAACTCACAGGATATACTGCTAATGCAAAAAATAATTGCAAAGATTGCAATCTGACAGTATTTATAAAACAATACCAGATTTATAGCTATAACCGCCGGGGCGCCGAAAGCTCTCCGGCGGTTGATGTATATAAAAGTGTATTTACTAAGCGTAGATTCTCAAAAGTAAAAATTTTTTCTTTTAGGTATTGCAACACCTTTAATTCTGTGTTATAATACTAAGGCATTTGAAATCCGTCGGGCAGCCGATGGGGTTCAACGGCCCGGCAATTGCCGAGACATTGAAGCGGACAGTCCTCTGCTGTATTAAGTATGAATGTCTGAAAATCAGGAGGAAAATATAAATGGACGCATTAAAAACAATCGCAGCAGATTCTTTAAAGAAAGACCTTCCGCAGTTTAATATTGGCGACACCGTAAGGGTAAGCGTTAATATTCGCGAAGGTGAAAGAGAAAGAATCCAGATGTTTGAAGGAACAGTAATTGCTAAAAAATGCAGCGGCGTAGCAGAAACATTTACAGTAAGACGTGTTTCCTACGGCGTAGGCGTAGAGAGAGTATTCCCGATTCACTCACCTAACGTTGTAGACGTTAAGGTTGTAAGATCAGGTAAGGTACGCAGAAGCAAGCTTTATTATCTGCGTGACAGAGTAGGTAAGGCTGCTAAGGTTAAAGAGCAAATCCGCTGATTTCTAGGCGAACAAAGGGACTTGTTTGAGTCCCTTTTTTGCTTATTATTCCGGCGGCAGTATATTGCAGATTTAATTTGATTTGCCGCTGCACAAAAAGGAATGGTTTATAAAAATGAAAAAAAGCAATATTAATTTAAAAAATGAAGAAGAAATTGCTGAAACAGAAAGCAGCGACGTATTTAATGCGTCAGATTCAAAGCAGGTATTGCCAGCGGAAGAACAAGCTATTGAAGAACCCAAAAGCACAGGTGCGGCGTCTGTTTGCTTTGAATGGCTGCAAGCTATTATTACTGCTCTTGTAATAGTAGTTATTGTGCTTACCTTTTTTGTAAGAATTGTTGATGTTGACGGTTCATCAATGACAAATACGCTTCAGCATGGAGATAAGCTGCTTGTTACTAATTTTTTATATGAGGTTGAAAACAACGATATTGTAATAATCAGCCATGGTCAGGAATACAGCAAGCCTATAGTTAAGCGTGTAATAGCTAAGGCGGGTCAAAGAGTAAAAATAGACTATGAAAACGACATTGTAACCGTTGACGGCGTAGTATTAAACGAGCCATATATAAGAGAAAAAGATATGCAAAAGAAAATAGACTGCGTTTATAACGATGTTGTCGTGCCGGAGGGTATGTTGTTTGTTATGGGAGATAACAGAAACGGCTCTCTCGACAGCCGTTCGGTTGAGGTAGGTCTTATCAATGAGAACGATGTTATCGGAAAAGCCCAGTGCATCTGGTTTCCGTTTAACAGAGGTTCTTACCTGTATTAATTCAGGTAAAATAGAATGATTTTTTTGCGGACGCACTTTTTGTGCGTCTGTATTTTTATAAAACAGTTAAGGGTGATAATATGAGCCAGATGCAGAATATTCAATGGTTTCCCGGCCATATGACAAAAACAAAAAGGCAGATAGAGGCAAGCCTTAAAATGGTAGACGCAGTAGCCGAGATTATTGATGCGCGCGTACCGCAAAGCAGCAGAAACCCTGACTTGGACAGGCTTATTCAGAAAAAACCGAGAATTATCCTTATGAATAAATGCGATATGGCAGACAGCCTTAAAACAGCAGCTTGGATTAATTATTTTCAAAAAAACGGAATCAAGGCAATAGCTCTCGACTGCAAAACAGGAAAAGGAGTTAATAACTTTATTCCGGCTGTGCGTGAGCTTTTGCAGGACAAAATTAAAGCATGGGAAGCAAAGGGTATGGTAAATCCGACAATAAAGGTAATGGTTGTCGGTATTCCTAACGTGGGTAAATCCTCGTTTATCAATAAGATGGCGAAAAAAAGCAGGGCAAAGGCAGAGGACAGACCCGGCGTTACAAGGGGAAACCAGTGGTATACAATAGGCAAAAACTTCGATATTCTCGATACCCCCGGCGTACTATGGCCTAAATTTGACGACCCGGCAGTAGGTGAAAAGCTCGCCTTTACCGGCGCAGTTAAGGACCAGATTATGGATATTGAGCTTTTAGCCGTAAGACTTCTTGAGGTTATGCAGCAGAGTCCTACCACGGCATTTATAACGCGTTTCAAGCTTGAAAACGAAGCTCTTGTCGATTATACCCCCTATGAGCTTTTGGAGCTTATCGGCAGAAAAAGAGGTATGCTAATCTCCGGCGGAGAGGTAAACACAGAGAGAGCCGCAAATGTTTTGCTTGATGAGTACAGAGGAGCAAGGTTAGGAAACATAACCCTTGAATCCCCACCGGTTTAAAAAACAGCACGCACATTTCGGCTTTTTATCGCTCACTTGCATACAAAAGTATTGCTCGGAGCGCTAATTGCTGTGACGTGTGCTTGCAAGAGAAGCTGACAGAGAAGCTTCATTTTGAAAGGAACAATATTATGGAAAGTACAGACTGGCTTAAATATGAGCAGGAAATAAAGAATAACGGATATATTTCTGTATGCGGCGCAGATGAAGCAGGCAGAGGACCGCTTGCCGGTCCGGTGTGTGCGGCGGCTGTAATATTGCCCGACGGAAAAATTATCGACGGAGTAAACGATTCAAAAAAGCTTAGCGAAAAGAAAAGAGAGGCTTTGTTTGATGTGATTAAAAACGAGGCTTCAGCATACGCTATTGCATATGCAAGCGTTGAGGAAATAGAAGAAATCAATATTCTGAACGCAGCAATGCTTGCTATGAAAAGAGCGATAGAAGCATTGCCGTTAAAAGCGGATTTTGCGTTGATAGACGGCAATAAAACACCTGACCTTAATATTCCTGCAAAGGCGATAGTAAAGGGAGATTCGCTTTCAATGTCAATAGCTGCTGCGTCAATTCTTGCCAAGGTCAGCAGGGACAGACTTATGCTTAAGTACGATGAGCAGTATCCTGAATATCAGTTTAAAAAGCACAAAGGCTACGGCACAAAGCTGCACAGAGAAATGCTTTTAAAGTACGGTCCGTGTGAAATACACCGTCTGTCCTTTTTGAAGAAAATTCTCGGGTGATGCTTTAATATTACTTGATGCAAAGGGATTGAACTTAATGAACACCAGACAGTTCGGAAGCGTCGGCGAAGATATTGTAACGAAGTATCTTATAAAAAACAGATGTGAGATTGTAAAGCGCAATTACTATACAAAATACGGAGAAATTGATATAATAGCAAAAAACAGCAAGTATATATTATTTGTAGAGGTCAAGACAAGGCGGGAAACAGCAATAATAAGTCCCTGTGAGGCTGTAAACAAGAAAAAACAACAGTGCCTTTTTAAAACAGCACATATTTTTTTAAGGGATAACCCGATAAAGCTATATCCCCGCTTTGATGTTGCGGAGGTTATACTTGACAGCAAAAGCTTAAAATGCTTGAAGCTTAACTATATAAAAAATGCTTTTTGGCAGGAGGGCAGCTATGCACCTTTTTGATTTGCACTGTGACACGCTTTACAGAGCAGTAACAGAAAACGAAAGTATTACAGATAACGACTTTCATCTCAGCGTAAAAAGAGGTAAAGCTTATAAGCCTTGGGTACAATGTATGGCGATGTGGGTGCCTGACGAGCTTCGTGGTGAAGCTGCGTATAACCACGTTGTAAAAGGCTGTAACACGTTAAATAAGCAGATTGATTCGTTAAATGACGAAAGCGTTTTAATAATACGCAGCAGTGAGCAGCTTTCAAAAGTATATAAACAAAACAAAAGCGGTATTATTTTTACTGTCGAGGGAGGAGCAGGGCTCGGCGGCAGGGTAGAAAACGTAAAAAACTTTTCAGATATGGGCGTTAAGGTTTTAACGCTTACATGGAATAAAGAAAACGAAATCGGCACAGGCTGTCTTTCAGATGAAAAATACGGCATTACTAAGCTTGGCAGACAGATACTTTGCGAGCTTGAAAAATACAATATTATTGCAGATGTTTCACACGCAAGCGAAAGACTGTTCTATGATGTTGCACAGTACAGCACAAGACCCTTTATCGCAACTCATTCAAACTCAAAAACTGTGTGCAATCATATACGTAACCTCACAGACGAGCAATTTTTATTAATAAAAGAAAAGGGCGGCATTGTCGGTCTTAATTTTTCAAGAGGGTTTCTCAGTGAAAACGAAAAAGCAGATATTGACGACATAGTAAGGCACGCAGAGTATTTTCTCTCGCTCGGCGGAGAAAACACAGTTGCGCTCGGCAGCGACTTTGATGGCACAGATATGCCAAACGGAATAAACGGTATAGAAAATATGCAGGATTTATACAACAGATTTTTACAGCTAAATTACAAAGAAGAGCTGCTTTATAAGCTGTTTTTTAACAATGCATACAATTTTTGTCAAAATTTTGACAATTAAAGAAAAATGTTATAAAATATAGGTTCAGAAGTGTTTTTACAGATTTTTGGATATACAAGCTTGCTGAAAGGATTGATAGATTTATGAAGTACATAAGCACCACAGACAAAAATGTTTCTGTCAGTGCGGCTCAGGCAATTGCACAGGGCATATCTGCCGACGGCGGACTTTTTGTACCTGATGCAATTCCGTCATATTCGGCCGATAAAATAAAAAGCCTTCTTCCGCTTGATTACTGCGGCAGAGCAAAGGTTATTTTAAAGGATTATTTAACAGACTTTACCGAAGATGAGGTAAACGAATGTGTTGAAAAGGCATACACAGCCGAAAAGTTCGGAGCAGAAAATCCTGCCCCTCTTGTTTCACTTAATAATAACGGAAATGATGTTAATATTCTGGAGCTTTGGCACGGACCAACCTGCGCTTTTAAGGATATGGCGCTTCAGATATTGCCTCATCTTTTAACAAAATCACTTTCTAAA
>JBJEQJ010000020.1:0-354509 GCA_051881695.1 Acutalibacteraceae bacterium
TTGAGGACAAGTACAGCGGAAAAGTTACATAGCTGTTTTTGCAGGACAGCTATTAAAACATTTGAAAGGAGGAAAACGAATGCCAAACTGCAAAACTATTGCTATCTGCAATCAGAAAGGCGGTGTAGGTAAAACGACTACCACAATGAACTTGGGCATTGGATTGGCTATGCAGGGCAAAAAGGTACTACTTGTTGACTGCGATCCGCAGGGAGATTTGACAACCTGTTTAGGATGGCAGAGAGTTGACGAGATACCTGTTACACTTGCCACGAAAATGCACGATGTAATCCGTGACGACAGCACAAATGCTTCAAGCGGAATACTTCACCATAACGAAGGTGTTGACCTGATACCTTCCAATACAGACCTGGAAGCATTGGAAATGTACCTCGTTACGGCAATGAGCCGTGAGAATATTTTGAAAAGCTATCTGAGTAAGGTGAAGTCCGGCTATGACTATGTTCTGATTGATTGCAGACCTTCACTCGGTATGCTGACGCTAAATGCATTAACGGCGGCTGACAGCGTTGTTATTCCTGTTCAGGCGCAGTATTTGCCAGCAAGAGCAATGACGCAGCTTTTACAGACCGTTACAAAAATAAAGTCGCATACCAATCCTAACTTGGCTGTTGACGGTATTTTGCTGACGCTTGTAGATAACAGGACGAACCTTGCTAAAAGCACGGTGGATGCAATTCGTGACAACTTCGGAAGTGTAATCAGGATATATAAAACGAAAATTCCGATTGCAGTAAAAGCTGCAGAGGTAACTTCCAAGGGCAAAAGCATTTATGCTTATGAGCCGAACAGCAAGGTGGCTTTGGCATACGCTGAATTTGCAAAGGAGGTGCTTTCGGATGGCAGAAAGAAAGAGCGACTTCGCACTGCCGACACTCGATGACCTTTTCTCTACACAGCAGGAGCGAGAGGATGCAAAGCTTGAAAAGATAAGGAATATTCCGCTTGACATGATAGACGATTTTCCCGACCACCCGTTTCACGTCAGAGATGACGAGGATATGGTACAACTTGTGGAGAGCATTAAGTCAAACGGAGTATTAACGCCTGCTGTTCTACGTCAAAAAGAGGACGGAAGATATGAGCTTGTCAGCGGACACAGGCGAAAACGAGCTTGTGAGCTTGCAGGACTGACTACACTAAGAAGTGAGATAAAGGACTTAACCCGTGACGAAGCTATTGTGTATATGGTTGAAAGTAATTTTCAGCGTACAACAATACTTCCAAGCGAGAAAGCCTTTGCTTATAAAATGAGGTTGGAGGCTATGAAAAGGCAAGCAGGCAGACCAAGTAAAGAAAATGCGTCGCCAGTGGCGACTAATTATTCAAAAGGTCGATCCGATGTAGAACTCAGCGAACAGGTTGGAGAAAGTAAAGACCAAATCAGGCGATATATCCGCTTGACTAATCTTGTTCCCGAACTCTTACAGCTTGTCGATGAGGGCAGAATCAAAATGCGACCTGCTGTTGAGCTTTCGTACCTTGACGAAGATAGTCAGCGTGATGTCGCCCTACAGATTGACATTAACGACTGTACACCGTCGCACGACCAGACAATCCGAATGAGGAAAATGTTTGAAAGCGGTAAGCTGACGACGGAAGCTGTTGAAGCGATTATATCGGAAGAAAAACCGAATCAGCGTGAGCGTATTGTACTGCACGGTGACAGAGTGCGAAGCCTTATTCCCAAAAGCGTAAAGCTAAAGGACACGGAGGACTATGTTTGCAAGGCTTTGGAACACTACCGCAGATACCTGCGAAGCCGAGCAGAGCGTGACGGCAGGTAGGACAAGTTATTTTTTACTTTTCCCCTTTCTCACACTCTATCCCCTTATACTACCTGAACTACCCGAAAAGAAAGATATATACTATCTCATAAATTAACTTTATCTCATAAATATATCTTTCTCTAAAGGCAAACAAACGCATATTTTATTTCAACGGACAGAATTTAACTGTCCAATTTTTATTATGGAGGTAAACCAATGACAAAAGTTTTTAGCAAGAGAAACGCAAAGAGAATTACTGCGGTTGCGCTCGCACTTATCTCTATCGTTTCAACAATTTTTATTCTTCCTGCAAATGCCGCCGCAAAAGAAGTCACGGTCACATTTGACTATGCTTACGACACAGGCGGAAACATCATAAAATTCGTAAAACACACAGAACACGACGGATATGTAGTAGGAACAGTCGGAGAAGAATTGTGCAGGATTTATGCAGACGGAAAAGACGCATACTGCATTGAACCCGGTCATTCTCTATTTTCAGGCAATACGCTGACAACCGATGCTTCGGCGGCTTGGAACGCTCTTTCAAAGGCACAGAAAAAGGCGGTAAATCTTTCACTTCTTTTCGGAAAGTCAGGAAGTGCATCAAGCCTTGTCGGTACAGACGGTCAGAAGTGGATTGCTACACAGCTTGTTGTGTGGGAGTTCTGCACAGGTTGTCGTGACGCATCAACATTTAAACTGAAAAATTCAAAGTTTATTGACGGCATCACATCGGGTGGTGCAAATCCGAATGTAAAGACGAACTACAATAAAATCATCACTAAACTTGAAGATTATAACACTATTCCGAGCTTTGCTTATGAAACTTCTGCAAAGGCAAAGAGCAATGTCAATGAGTTAAAGTACAGTAACGGTAAGTATTCGCTTACACTTACGGACAGCAACAATATTTTGTCAGACTATGTTTTCAAAACGACTGACGGCGTTTCCGTTTCTGTTTCGGGGAAAAAGATTACGCTGACTTCAACAAAGGTTATTCCCAACGCTGTTGTGTTCAGCGCAACGAAGAAAATGCCGAAGGTTACGACAACGCTAATTGCCTGCGGCAGCTCATCAAAGCAGGATGTTGTAACAGGTGTTCAGTCCGATACCGAAACCAAGACGGCGTATTTTGCTGTAAAGACCTCAGCTGGAAGTCTGAAAATCGTTAAGACCTCGGACGACGGAAAGATCGAAGGAGTGAAATTCAAGATTGCGGGTGCTGATAATTACAGCAAGACGGTTACTACGAACTCAAAGGGTGAATTTCAGCTTGATGACCTCAAGGTCGGCACATATACCGTAACCGAGGTAACTGAGGATAAGTACGAAACACAAAAGACACAGCAGGTTAAGGTTGAAAGCGGAAAAACTGCAACCGTAAAATTCAGCAATGTTCTAAAGCGTGGTGAGCTTCAGGTTGTAAAGTCCTCTGAGGATAATTTCAATGCAGGCGTGAAATTCCACCTATACGGAACATCTTTATCCGGGGCAAAGGTAGATGAATATGCTGTTACCGATAATTCCGGCGTTGCTGTTTTCAAGAATATCCTGGTAAGCGGTGACAAGCCATATATCCTTGAAGAAGTGGATACAGCTATTCGCTATGTTGTACCGAAATCACAGACCGTTTCCGTAACCTGGGATAAGGTGGCAAAGAGAGAATTTACTAATACACTCAAAAAATTTACCGTTACAGTTGAAAAGACCGATGCTGAAAAGAAGAAAGCGCAGGGCGACGCTACACTTGCTGGAGCAAAGTACGGTATCTATGACGGCGAAAAGTTAATTGATACCTACACAACCGATGAGAACGGCAAATTCACGACAAAGGAATATGTTTGCGGTGACAACTGGACAATCAGAGAAATTGAACCGAGCGAGGGCTATCTGCTTGATGAAACTGTCTATACAGTTGGTGCAAAAGCAAAAAATTACACGGTTGAACATAACGCTGTTTCGGTCGGTGTTACAGAGCAGGTAATCAAGGGTGATGTGGAAATCGTCAAACATTGCGATGACGGACAGACCAAAATCGAAACTCCGGAAGAAGGTGCCGAATTTCAGCTTTTTCTCAAAAGCGCAGGAAGCTATGAAAATGCCGACCCGGATGAGCGTGATACCCTTGTGTGTGATGAAAAGGGATACGCAAAGTCTAAAAAACTCCCCTACGGCACATACACAGTCCATCAGACCAAAGGCTGGGAGGGCAGAGATAAAATGGCCGACTTTGATGTATTTATCTGCGACAACTCAAAGCCGTACAGCTATATCATCAATGATAAGATTTTTGAATCCTATATTAAGGTGGTTAAGGTGGATGCAGAATCAGGAAAAACAATTCCCTACGCAGGGGCAGGATTTCAGATTTATGACTCCGATAATACTTTAATTACAATGTCGGTAAAATATCCTTCGAATATGACGATTGATACTTTCTATACTGACAGCAACGGAAGTCTTATCACTCCTGAAACCCTTGTTTACGGCAAGGGATACAAGCTTGTTGAGGTTCAGGCTCCCTACGGTTATGTGCTTGATAAAACACCTGTTTATTTTGATGTAACAAAGGAAAATTCTACAAACGAAGGCGGTGTTACTTTGATTAAGGTGAACAAAGCTAATGTCGCACAGAAGGGCAAAATCTCAATTTCAAAGGAAGGCGAGCTTTTCTACGGTGTAAATGTCAGCGGCGGCATTGATGAGAACGGTAACGAAATCCAGACCATCTATCAGCCTGTTTATGAAACGGCAGGACTTGAGGGTGCAACATACGAAATCCGTGCGGCAGAGGATATTATTACTCCTGACGGCACAATACACAATAAAAAGGGCGACCTCGTTGATACAGTTACCACAGGCAAGGATGGAATTGCTGTAAGTAAAACTCTTTACCTCGGTAAGTACAGCATTAAGGAAACTCACGCTCCATACGGTATGGTACTCAATGACGAAGTGCATATTGTAGAGCTTACCTATGCAGATCAGACCGTAAAGCTTACTGAAACAGCAACTTCATTTTTCAATGACAGACAGAAAGTTAAGGTGGATCTTGGAAAGTGGTTGGAAACCAATGAAGAGTTTGATATTGGCACAAACGGGGAAATAAAGAACATATCCTTTGGTTTGTTTGCAGAAAAAGAAATTGTTTCTGCAAGCGGAACTTCTATTCCTGCTGACGGACTTATAGAAATTATCACTCTTGATGAAAAGGGCAACGGTTATGTGAATACAGACCTTCCGTTCGGCAGTTACTATGTTAAAGAACTTTCAACGGATGAGCATTATATTCTCAGCGATAAAAAATATCCGGTTGTATTTGAATACGAGGGTGAAAAGACGAGTACGGTTGAGCTGACTGTAAATAACAGTGAGCCGATTATGAATGAGCTTATCTACGGTTCGGTATCGGGCAGGAAAGTTGATGAAAACGGAGAACATCTCGGTGGAGCTGTTATCGGACTGTTCAAATCCACAGATGTTGAGTTTACAGAGGAAAACGCAGCCTTAACAACTGTTTCTGCGGAGGACGGAAGTTTCAGTTTTAGCGATATTCCTTACGGCACCTGGTATATCCGTGAAATCGAACAGCCGACAGGCTTCGTCCTCAATGACACGGTATATCCGGTTACCGTTAACGCTGACGGCGATGTTGTGGAAATTGAGATTGTCAATGAATTTATCCGTGGCAATATCAAGACCACAAAGGTTGACGCTGACTATCCCGACAATAAGCTGACAGGCGCAGTATTTGAGCTTTATTCCGACATTAATGCTGACGAAAAGCTTGATAATAATGATGAGCTTATCGGTGAAATCAAGGAAACCGACGTAGGTGTTTACGAAATGGACGACCTTGTTTACGGACACTATCTTGTAAGAGAAAAGACCGCCCCTGACGGATTTGTTCTTGATAAAAACATCTATCCCGTTTTTGTTGAAACGGACGGCAAAACCTACGAGGTGGAAAACGAAGCAGGTAAGGGATTTTTGAATGAAGCAATGAAAGGCTCACTCAGAATCGTAAAGACCTCATCAGACAAAAAGGTTGAAGGCTTTTCTTTCCGTGTAACAGGTGAGAACGGATATGATGAAATCTTTAAGACCGATAAAAACGGAGAAATTCTTATTGAAGGATTACGAATCGGCAAATATATAATTTCCGAAGTAAACAACGATGCATCAGCCGGATATATGCTTCCTGATGATAAGGTTGTGGAGATTGAATACGGCAAGACCGCAAATATTGAAATGCATAACGAGAAAATCCACACTCCAAAAACAGGTGACGAGAGCAATCCAAACCTCTGGCTTATTCTCGGAGGTGCATCGGCAGTTGGAATTGCGGCTTGTGCGACAGCTCTTATAAGAAAGAGAAAGAAAAACATCAAGGAGGTAGAAGAATGAAAGTGATAATTGCCGTAGCACTTCTTGTGTTTATCATCGGCGGCTTTATCTTTTTACAGATTAAAAACCACAACAAAAAGAAGTGAGATACTATACGACGGGCGGTTTTAGCAGACTGCCCGTCAGACTTTGAAGGGAATATATGAAATGGCAGATAAAACTGTAATTACAACACAACAGAAATTCAAGGTGCTGAATAAGCTTTTTGACGCAGGCTTCAAAACCGAAAAGGATTTGCAAAGCATAAACTTTCAAAATGTTTTCAGCATACCCAATCTGACAGTTCAGGAAATGAGTATAATTTCCGAATTGCAGACTAACACAAAGGGCAACAAGCTCTATTCTTATCTTGGAGGTAACAATGATGAACAAAACAACGAATGCTAATCGAATCACTCTATGGACGAGTATTGACCTTATGCTTCCTTGTATTAAAGCAAAAATCAGGAGTGAGCTTTCGTCATTTACGGAAAATAAAGTGACTGCACTTATGTACGCAGCTAACTTCAAGCATTTTGAAGAAATAACATATAAGCTCGGCAAGGTATCTGTCGGACAGCCGATTATTGCGGTTGCTTCGTTTACCGACACTTTTAACGAAGAAAACAATTCGACCGCTGTAAAGGTTATTGATTCGGGCAATCTCGGAGAATGCTTTGATATGGATTTTGACCTTGCGGAGTGGTATATCGACGAGAACGGCGACCTTTGCTCATACAATATTGACCGTGAGGGCGCAGGTTTTTATATCTTCTTTACGCTCAAAAAGGATGCTCCTCTAAGTCTGGTGCAGAGATTTTTCGAGGAAGCCGAAAGCGGCGACTGCGAGCTTGACTATATCAACGAAATTGCCGAGAGTATCGGTGACAAGGTGCTTGACGCTCTTGGTATGAAATTCAGCTGTTCGGACGGTGAATGTAATGGAAAGTAGTCTTTCTCCGCTAAAGGGTAAGGAATGGCTTTACACCTACCGTAACAGTCAGCAGATTTCAATGCAGACAGGCTTAATCGGCTATATCCGTGCGGATATGGGAACAAACGGAAATGAGTTCTGGTCAAGTTGGAACAGCTTTCGTGATGATTTGAATACACCCGAATTTAGCTCTGAAAAGGTTGAAATTATGAATTCTTTTTTAGGTGACGGCGGATTTCTATCGAGCAGAAACGAGCTTGTTAAGTTCTGCCGCAGTGATAGGGTATTTGCTTATGAAACAGGCAGAGATTACGGAGTGAGAGTGAACACGCAGGATTACGCATATCTTATGCGCCTTAACCCTTACAAGGGCGAATATAACCTTTACTGCTATTGCTACAAAAAGGATTGGTTAGACAGTCATCTTGAAAAAGCTGAACGAGGTATTCGTTTTATCAATCCTGACTACAAGAAAATATTCCGAATTGATGACGGCGATAAAATCAGAATAACTTATTCTGACGGTGAAAAGGCTGACAAGATATGCAGATATGTTGACGACTATCACTTTGAAGCAAACAGCGACATTTTTCACATATGTGAATTTGCAGAAAGGCTTGAAAAAGCGGGAGCCGATGTTATCCCTCTCCGTTCCTCTTTGCCTGACCAATGCTATGTTTTCGTACAGTCCGAAAATAAAATCGGTATTGTAAATAAAGGCGAAAAAGGATATATCGATTCAAAGTCAGCTAACGGTAAACCGAGTGAAAATCGTGAGCTTGTTGATGATTTGAACGGAAAGCTCGGTATTACAAAAGCTCAGGCAGAAGCAATGAAGGCAGGCTCTTTGCTCGGCTGGGCTTGTCTGGCGGCTGATCCGCAAAACTATAACGAGAAAGGAATACCTATCAAGCCTAAAAACAGAAACCACGAAAGATAAGGAGGTGCTGAACAATGGCAAGAAAGTTTGACCTTATCTCACAGCTGTATGAAGATACCTCGAAAGAGGTTATGTCACCCGATAAATGGGCGGCATTTCTGAAAACAGCCTGTTATAACTACCGACTGCGATTTGACGAACAGCTCCTTTTATACGCTCAGAAACCCGAAGCAACCGCCGTCCTGCCTATTGAACAGTGGAACAGGACTTTTGGTCGCTGGGTAAACAGAGGAGCAAAGGGTATTGCCGTGTTTGAAAGTCTGAACGGCAATTCACAGAGGTTAGTCCATTATTTTGATATTTCCGATACACACGCAAGCGAAATTTCAAGGGCTGTCCCTATTTGGAATATGAAATCCGAATATACAGATGAAGTGATCGACACGCTTGAAAGCAGCTTCGGATATATTGAGGAAAAGAACAGCCTTGCGGATGCAATTATATCCGCATCAGGTAATGCTGTCGAGGACAACATTACCGACTATGTGGGCGATTTGCTTGTAACGGTTAATGATACCTTTCTTGAAGAATTGGACGAGGACATCGTTAAGTCAATGTACAGACAGCTTGTTAGTAACAGCGTTGCTTTTATGATTATGACAAGACTCGGCATTGACACTGAACCGTATTTTAACGATGACGACTTCCGTGATATTGTCAATTTTAATACGCAGGAAGCCTTGAATGCTCTCGGCTTTGCAACGAGCGATATTGCCGAAATGGGGTTGTCGGAGATTTCCAAAACCGTGCTGGCACTCAACCGTCAGAATCGCATAATTGCGGAAAACAGACAAAGTGAATATACTAATAGCACAATAAATACCGAAAGGAGTTTTGACAATGGCAGAACTGACATACACAATGCAGGGAGATTACCTGCTTCCGAACCTGACGCTTCCCGAACAGCCGAGAGTACAGCTCGGACATTACGCTCAGATGAGGAAGAATTATCTGTTGCAGAAGCACAAAATTCTCTATTACAATCTGCTGACAAAGGGAACGCTGACCGAACACCTGTCGGAAATCGAACAGACGGCGACAGAGATGGAGGACAGAATCCTCAGTCAGATGGCGGTGCAGGAGGGCGTGACAGAGAAGCTGAAAGCGGACGACCCGATGAAGTGGACACGCCTGATGAACAACCTCAGACACTCGGCTCAGGAGATAGTCAAAGCGGAAGTGATTTACGCTTAGAGTATTACGACCGCAACAACGAGGATAAAAGTATTCCGTTCTTTGGCGGTGATGATAAAATCAAGGCTATCCTGTTATCTACTCCGTATCTAAAAGCAACCAAAACGGAAATAGCAAGATACTTTGAAAACGAATCGGACAGTGAAAAACGAGTTGAATTTATCAAAAGCATATTCAATAACGATGCTACCGAGATTACTACTCCCGACGGAAAGCGGATGGGATATAAAACCTATCAGAATGTACTTCTTTTGTGGGAAGGCGAGCAGGATAATAAAATATCACAAGCCTACTATGATTGGAGTGTTATTGTAGGACATTTTGAGGGTATGCGGTTGCTCGGTGAGTTAAGAGATACAATAAAGCCTCTGCCCTCTCTTGAGGGACAGTTGGAAATATTGACAGCCGAGGCAGGAGAAAAAACTCCTGCCTTTGCCTTTTCTCAGGAGATTATTGACGCTGTACTTACCCACGGAAGCGGTGTAAGCGAGGGTAAAATGAGGATTTACGAGCAGTTTCAAAAGTCCCTATCTGCAAAAGAAAACATTGATTTTCTGAAAAACGAGTATGGCTGGGGCGGCTCATATCCGATTATTATCGGAACAGGGATTGACGAAAGTCACGACGGCAAAGGTATTATGCTCAGACGTGGCTTTGAAGATAACACACCACGACTGCTGTTAAATTGGAGTAAGGTTGAAAAGCGTATCGGTGAGCTTATAAAGCTTGACCGATACCTCAATCCAAAGGAAAAGGAATATTATCCGACTTGGCTTGAAAAGCAGGAACAGATAAGAGCCGAACAGGCGGCGGAGAAAGAAATCCGTGACGCAATATATACGCCGCCTGCCGAAAAGGAAGCTATCCCTGTTGAATATGAATACAAATATTCGCTCGGTGCATCGGTATATATCGGAGCGGAGGAGTATGAAATTCTGTCCTTTGACGAAAACCGTGTAATGCTTTTTGACAAACAGTTTCCTCTTTTCAACAAGGAAATGACAAGGGCGGAATTTGACAGCAAAGTCAAAGAAAACCCGATGAACGACCATTTAAAAGTTGCCGTACAACCCGAAAAAGAAAAACAGATTACAAAGCGTGATTATAGCAGATACAGTCCTGTTATGCAGGAATACTTCAAGATTAAGAATGAACATCCCGATACGATTATTCTGTTCCAAATCGGTGATTTTTACGAAGCTATGGGCGATGACGCCGTAACCGTTTCACAGGCACTCAGCCTGCACAACACAACCCGAAGAATAACCGATACAGAACACATTGATATGTGCGGTTTTCCGTCACACAGGCTTGAAACATATACGGATATGTTGCTTGATCGAGGCTACAATATCGGTATTTCAAGTCCAAACGAAAGAGAAAGCCGGGATTTTATTCTTATGGCTTCCGACAGGGCACACGCTCCTATTCAGTCCGAGCCAGTCGGCAGAATTGATTACCTGAACGCTGACGGTGAGGTTGAAAACAGCATTGAATATACAAACCCGACCAGCCTTGAAAGAGATATAAAAGAGGAAAACACCTTTGATGTCAAAATGGCGGTTTATCTGTATAAGGACGCTGACGGCAACACCATACCCCATGACTTTATTGACAGACTGCCTAATCCTTTGCAAAACTTTGAAATCGTTGATAAGCCGCTTTCTCAATCGGAATATGATGTTTTGCTTGATGAAGCAAAAAGACTGATAGATGAGTTTGTAAAGAATGAGTACGACATTGACGGTGCAGACTATTCCGACTTGTCGGAAATCAATATCGGCTATACCAATACCGAGGACGAGAAGCACGAAATTGAAGCAGTTGTAAACCTTGTTGACTTCAGAATTGAAACAAGAGTTGACGGTCAGGCTGTTCATACGGAACAGTACGATTCACTTGCGGATATTGTGGAGAACGGCTTGCACGGCTTAGATTTTAGCGACCTTGTGTATGTCAGCGATGAACAGCTTGCACCGTTTTATCAAACCTCAGAGCCGACGGAAGAACAGCCCGAAGCAGATACTGAAATTGATAACTCCGATCTTATCGGCAAGGAACTCACGCTTGATAACCGCAATTTCATTGTTGAACGGGTTGACAGAAACGGTGATGCTTCTATGCGTGACATTACCTTTGAGGACAGTAACGGTTTTCCGATATTCAGAGTTGAAAAAGCCGATTTTGTTCGTTCTGCTCTTGAACTTTCCGAAAATAAAGAACTTGATACACCTGTTTGGGAGAGGAAACAGAAAGCAAAGGCACAGACCTTTGACCTGTACTCTGATATTCCAATGTCAGACAGACACACCTTTGACCTTAAGAATTTCGAACTTGAGGAGGTTGGTAAAAAGGCTCGCTTCCGTAGAAACATTGAAGCTATCCGTGTGCTAAAGGAATGCGTAGAGGAAAACCGCTTTGCTACACCCGAAGAACAGAAAGTCCTTGCACAGTATGTAGGCTGGGGCGGAATACCGGAAGCCTTTGATGAGAATAATGCTGCTTGGCAAAGTGAATATAACGAGCTTTCACAGTTACTAACCGATGAAGAATATCAGTCAGCAAGAGAAAGTACACTTACTGCTTTCTATACTCCTCCTGTCGTTATTTCAGCAATTTACAAGGTTATGGAACATATGGGATTTAAGGAGGGCAACATTTTGGAGCCTTCCTGCGGTATTGGTAATTTTATCGGTATGCTACCACAGTCAATGCAGAATAGCCGTGTTTACGGTGTGGAGATTGACAAAATCTCCGCAGGCATTGCACAGCAGCTCTACCAACGTTCTTCTATTGCAGGACAACCGTTTGAGCAGGCAGAAATTCCCGACAGCTTTTTTGACGCAGTTGTGGGTAATGTTCCGTTTGGTGATTTCAGCGTTGCAGATAAACGCTATGATAAAAACCATTTCTTAATACACGATTATTTTTTTGCAAAGTCGCTCGATAAGCTCCGCCCGGGCGGTGTAATGGCTCTGGTGACCTCAAAGGGTACAATGGACAAGGAAAACCCAGCCGTGCGAAAATATATCGCACAGAGAGCGGAATTACTCGGCGCTATAAGACTTCCGAATGACACCTTTAAGGGAAATGCAGGAACGGAGGTCGTATCGGATATTATCATACTGCAAAAGCGTGACCGTATCATAGACATTGAGCCTGATTGGGTACACCTAAACACAGATGAAAACGGTATCAGAATTAACAGCTACTTTGCAGAACACCCCGAAATGACACTCGGAGATATGAAAATTGTATCAGGTCGTTTTGGTGATGAAACAACTTGCGTACCTTATGAAAACGCTGACCTTGAAAGCCTGCTTGAGGAAGCCGTTTCCAACATTCACGGCGAAATTACAGAGTATGAAACGGAAGAAAATTTAGAGGAAGAAGATAATTCTATTCCCGCTGATCCGAATGTCAGAAACTTCTCATATACCGTGCTTGACGATGTAATCTATTTCCGTGAAAACAGCCGAATGTCACCTGTTGAGGTGTCGGCTACCGCTGAAAACCGAATAAAGGGACTTATTGAGATAAGAAACTCCGTTCGTACTCTTTTAGATTTGCAGACGGAAGACTATCCTGACAGTGATATAAAAGCTGAACAGGAAAGGCTTAATAAGTTGTATGACAGTTTCACAAAAAAGTACGGACTTATCAATAGCCGTGCAAATACTATGGCATTCTCACAGGACAGTTCCTACTCGCTGTTATCTTCATTGGAAATACTCGATGACGAGGGCAACCTTGAACGCAAGGCGGATATGTTTTTCAAGCGGACAATCAAGCCTCATACACCTGTTACTTCCGTTGACACAGCTTCCGAAGCACTCGCCGTTTCTATGGGAGAAAAGGCGGGTATTGATATGGAATATATGTGTCAGCTTTCAGGCAAGAGTGAGCGGGAGGTTTTTGATGAACTGAAAGGTGTAATTTTTCTCAATCCTCTCTACGGTCAGGGCAATCCTGAAGAACAGAAATACCTTATGGCAGACGAATATTTGTCCGGTAATGTCCGTGAAAAGCTTGAAGTCGCAAGGCGCTCGGCAAAGCTATATCCTGATGATTACAACATCAATGTTGAAGCTCTTGAAAGAGTACAGCCAAAGGATTTGACGGCTTCTGAGATTTCCGTAAGGCTTGGCGCAACCTGGATTCCGCCTGAGATTGTACAGCAGTTCATCTATGAATTTCTTGATACTCCACGCTATGCACAATGGAAAATCAGGCTTCACTATTCGCCATATACGAGTGAATGGAGCATTGAAAACAAAAGCTACGATACAAGTAATCTCAAGGTGTACCGCACCTACGGTACAGACCGAATAAATGCTTATAAAATAATCGAGGAAACACTCAACCTCAAGGATGTCCGCATATTCGATTATGTTGAGGATGAGGAAGGCAGAAAGAAGCCTGTACTCAATAAAAAGGAAACTACAATCGCTTTGCAGAAGCAGGAGCTTATCAAAGAAGGCTTTAAGGAATGGATTTGGAAAGATCCGCAACGCCGTGAAAAGCTCTGCAAACTATATAATGAAAAATTTAACAGCACAAGACCCCGTGAGTATGACGGAAGTCATATTACCTTTAACGGTATGAATCCTGAAATTGAACTCAGGGAACATCAGAAAAACGCTGTTGCACATATTCTTTACGGTGGAAACACCTTGCTTGCACACGCAGTCGGCGCAGGCAAAACCTACGAGATGACGGCGGCTGCTATGGAATCGAAGAGGCTTGGCTTATGCAGCAAGTCGCTTTTTGTTGTGCCTAATCACCTGACCGAGCAATGGGCGGCGGAGTTTTTACAGCTCTATCCTGCGGCGAATATCCTTGTTGCAACCAAAAAGGATTTTGAAACTAAAAACCGCAAACGCTTCTGCGGACGAATTGCCACAGGCGATTATGACGCTATCATTATCGGACATTCTCAGTTTGAGAAAATTCCGATGAGCGTTGAAAGGCAAAGAATTATATTCGAGCAGCAGATTGACGAAATCACAGACGGCATTCGTGAGTTGAAAGAAAACCGTGGAGAAAACTTTTCAATAAAGCAGCTTGAAAAAAGCCGAAAATCCTTAAAGGTAAAGTTACAGAAGTTAAACGACCAAAGCCGAAAGGATGATGTAGTTACCTTTGAAGAACTGGGTGTTGACAGGCTGTTTATTGACGAAAGTCACTACTACAAAAACCTTTATCTCTATACGAAAATGAGAAATGTCGGCGGAATAGCTCAGACCGAAGCGCAGAAGTCCTCGGACCTGTTTATGAAGTGCAGATACCTTGACGAAATCACAGGTGGCAGAGGAACGGTATTTGCAACAGGTACGCCAATCTCAAACTCAATGGTGGAGTTATATACCATTCAGCGATATTTGCAGTATGAAACACTTGTAGAAAACGGCTTGCAGCACTTTGATTCGTGGGCTTCTACCTTTGGTGAAACTGTAACAGCCTACGAACTGAAACCCGAAGGAACAGGCTACAGAACGAAAACACGATTTGCTAAATTCTACAATCTGCCTGAGCTTATGGCAATGTTCAAAGAGGTTGCCGATATAAAAACGGCAGACACACTTAATTTGCCTACACCTACTCCACACTATCACAATGTTGTCGTAAAGCCTTCCGATTTTCAAAAGGCTATGGTAGCAGAGCTGGGAGAACGAGCCGAAAAAGTGAGAAACAATCAGGTTGACGCAAGCGTTGACAATATGCTGAAAATCACCAACGACGGACGAAAGCTCGCCCTTGACCAGCGTATGATAAATCCTCTGCTCCCTGACTTTGAGGGCAGTAAAATCAATGCTTGTATTGATAATATTTTTACGATTTGGCAGGAGAACGCAGACAAAAAATCAGCTCAGCTTGTGTTCTGCGACCTCTCCACTCCGAAGCCGGACGCAGAGTTTTCCGTCTATACGGACATTCGCAGAAAGCTGATAGAGCGAGGCGTGCCCGAAAGCGAAATCAGCTTTATTCACGAAGCAAAAACCGAGGCGCAGAAGCAGGAGCTTTTCAAAAAGGTGCGCAAAGGCGAAGTCAGAATTTTGCTCGGTTCTACACAGAAAATGGGTGCAGGTACGAATGTTCAGAACAAGCTTATAGCCTTGCACGACATTGACTGTCCGTGGCGACCGTCAGACCTTGAACAGCGTTCGGGACGAATTATCCGTCAGGGAAATGAAAATCCTGATGTGGATATTTACCGATATGTAACCGAGGAAACCTTTGACGCATATCTGTATCAGCTTGTCGAGGGTAAACAGAAGTTTGCTTCACAGATTATGACTTCAAAATCTCCTGTCCGTTCTGCTGAGGATATAGACGATACTGCTCTTTCCTACGCTGAAATTAAGATGCTTGCAACGGGAAATCCGTATATCAAGGAGAAAATGGATTTGGATATTCAGGTGCAGAAGCTACGACTGTATAAGTCACATTACCTCTCGGAAAAATATGAACTTGAAGATAAAATTATAAAGTTTTATCCGCAGGAAATATCATTGCTGACTGCAAGAGTTGACAAACTGAAAGCCGACTTAGAGATTGCCAAAGCGCACCCGAAGGAGGTTGACGGAAAGTTTGCAGGAATGGTTATTGACGGCTACAGCTACACGGAAAAGGCAGAAGCAGGTCAGGTGATTATTGAAGCCTGCAAGGCAAAAACAACTTCCGAGCCTACGCCTCTCGGTGAGTACAGAGGGTTTAAGATGGAGCTTGAATTTGATACCTTTGAGCGTGCATATGCCGTAAAACTCAAAGGACATTTCACACATTCCATTACTCTCGGCACAGATATTTACGGAAATATCACCCGAATTGACAACGCTGTTGATAATATTGAAGCCCGACTGCACAAGGCGGAGGAACAGCTGGAAAATACAAAGGCACAGTTTGAAACCGCAAAGGTTGAGGTGGAAAAACCGTTTGCACAGGAGGATGAACTGAAGCAAAAAATGGCTCGTCTGACCGAGCTGAATGCCCTGCTTGATATGGATAAGGGAGATACTCCTGTTGTCGGCGGCGAGCCTGACGAGGGCGACCTTCCACCCACAAGAAACAGAAACGACAGAGAAAGATAGGAGGAATTTTATGACTACTGTTGACTATAACGAGCTGCTGTACAACAAGATGAAAAATGAATTTGACAGCTTTATTTCAGAACTTAAAACCAAGCCGCCCGAACAGATTATTGAGGGCAGCTACGAGAAAGTTATCAAGGAAGATTTGCTTGCAATTTTTGAATACACAGAGTTTTCTCAAACCGAAGCTAAGTCTTTGTACCGGCTGAAAGCTCCTCTTGATGACATTTATCAGGAGTGGTGCGGTAACGATATGAACTATTGCGATATGCTCCGTGAAACAATAGATGACCGTATTAAATCGGCAGTTAAGGAAATGAAAGCAATGCAGAAAGATAAGGACAGCAGGTAAATGCTATGCCATATGTTGATCCGCAGACTGTTGAAAAAGCGAGAGAAATGGATTTGCTGACATATTTGCAGAACTACGAGCCAAATGAGCTTGTCAGACTTTCGGACGGCACATACTGTACTCGTACACACGACAGTCTGAAAATCTCAAACGGAAAGTGGATGTGGTGGTCAAGAGGATTCGGAGGTTATTCTGCCCTTGACTACCTGATAAAAGTTAAAGGCTTAGGCTTTGTACAAGCCGTTGAAACCATAGTCGGAAAGTGTGCGGTAACGCAGAATATCAATTTGCAGCAAAAAGAAACCAAGCAACCCAAGCCGTTGCTTCTGCCGGATAAAAGTACCTCCAACAGAGTGATTTTAAGGTATCTTTGCGGCAGAGGTATTGACAGGGAGCTTATTGATTTTTGCATATCCGAGGGTAAAATTTTCGAAAGCCTTCCGTATTGCGATGTAGTTTTTGTTGGCTTTGATAAGGAAAATAATCCAAGATATGCTTCCTACCGTGCGACAGACGGCAGGAGAATTTTAGGTGACTGTTCGGGAAGTGACAAGCATTATTCTTTCAGATTGGCTGACGGAGTTAATAACACAGTCCACATTTTTGAATGTCCGATTGACCTTTTATCTTACGCAACTTTGCTGAAAATCAATGGCTGTGTTTACCGCAAGTACAACCTTTTATCACTTGCGGGGGTTTACTCGGCAAATAAGAAAACAGGAGTCGGTAAAGTACCTGCTGCACTTGAAAATTATCTGAAAGACCATCCAAACACAACAAGAATTGCTATCCACTTTGATAATGACAGAAGCGGAAGAGAAGCCGCAACTGCCCTTATAAATAAACTGAAAAATGATTACAAGGTCGTTGATTTACCGCCACCAAGGGGCAAGGATTTCAACGACTTTTTGTGTTTACAGCTTAATATCTCAAAGCAAAAATCCAAAGAAAGGAATTATGAAAGATAATGAAAATTAACATTTATCAGGTAAACCACGAGCGTGATACTCATAGAGTTGCGTTTGTTGATACAAAGTATCTTGAAAAGGCACAGGGAACTTCTGCTATTGACAGCAAGATTTACGACAAGGTTTTCAGCGGTGATGTTGACTGCAAAACTCTTGATGATGTTTACTCAAAGTTTAATACAGACCACCCGACAGGTTATCGTGGCAGGTCGCTTTCAATATCGGATGTCGTTGAGGTTTTGGAGGATGAAAGCTTGGAAAAAGGCTTTTATTTCTGCAATACCTATGACTTCAAAAAGGTGGATTTTGAGCCGTCAAAAACGCAGGATACAGTCAATAAAAATATGATTACTGTCCTCTGCATTAAGCCAAATCATTATCCGAAAACCGTTGCAATTGATAACTCCCTTGAAGCTATGCAGAAGCTTGTAGGAGGAAATATTGAGGAATATATGCCCTTTGAAGATGAGGTGGCAATCATATGCAACGAGGAAGGAAAAATGAACGGTTTGCCCCTTAACAGGGCAGTTTATGACGAAGAAACTAAAGAAATGATTGATATAATCGCAGGAGATTTCTTCATTGCCTACGCTCCTATTGACTCGGAAAAGTTTAAGGATTTACCGAAAGATTTGGAGCAGAAATACAGAGAAAAATTCAAATTCCCCGAACGCTTTTACAAGCAGAACGGTGAAATAAAAGCGTATCAGTACAAACCTAAAGAGCTTGATACTATACGCTGAAGCTTGAAGATGCAGGCAACCTCAAAGATTGATGAATAATCTTAGCGAGCAGACTGTTTGTATCCACATAACGGATAAAACAGTAAAAAGGCTCGTTAGGGGTTGCCCCTAATACCCCGAAAAGAAAGGACTGAAATTATGCACGGATTTATTATATTCATACTCGGTTGCTTCCTCGGCGGTTTTGTCGGAGTAGCTTTAATGTGTATGCTCCAGATTAACCGTATCAACCGATACGAAATGAAAGACAAAAAGGACGATGAAGATGAGGAGAAGCTATGATAAGCATATCAGGCTGACTAAAGAAGAAAAAGACGAATGGCAGAGAAAGGCGGAAATGGCTTGCCTTAATGAATCTGCTTTAGTACGGCTTCTGATGAAAGGCTATGAGCCGAAAGAAAAACCTGACGAGCGTTTCTTTGAAGCAATGCGTGAGCTTTCCTCAATAGGCAACAATATAAATCAGCTTGCGGCAAAGGCAAACTCACTCGGTTTTATTGATGCACCGATGCTTTATCGTGAAGCGGAGCGTTGGCATAAATTTCAGGCGGATATCGAGAGTGTATTTTTACGACCCGATAAATCAGAGCTGAAATGGCAGTAACTAAGCTATGGGTTGTGAGAGATAATCTGGGAAGGGTGATTGACTATGCCAACAATCCCGAGAAAACTTGCAACCCCAATTATACCGACGCACAGTATCAGGCACTTGCTGATGTCATTGCCTATGCAAAGGACGAGGAAAAAACAGAGCGGCAGTATTATGTTGATGGCATAAACTGCAATCCTGCAACTGCCCGTGACCAATTTATAACCACGAAAAAATGCTTCGGAAAGACAGACGGCATACAAGCATATCATGGATATATGAGTTTTAAGGAACAGGACATTACGCCTGAGCTTGCACAAAAGGTCGGTATGGAATTTGCAAGCCGTATGTGGGGTAAGCGTTTTCAAATTGTAGTGACTACTCACCTGAATACTAAACATCTGCACTGCCACTTCGTAATCAACTCAGTTTCCTTTGTTGACGGAAAGCGTTTGCAGAACGATGAAAAGGTATGGTTTAAATTCAGGTATATTGCAGATGAAGTATGCAAGGAGTACGGCTTGTATTTCAATCCGACTCCCAACAGAAGCAAGCAATCGTCATATTACTACAACAAGGAAAAAGCCGGTATGCCCACTCGGTACAGTACCCTGCGTGAAGTAATCGACCTGGCTTTGGAGCATTGTAAAAGTATAGAGGATTTCAAGTACGCTCTCCGTGATATGGGATATACCTATCAGCTGAGCCCGAGCAGAAAGTATTGGACAGTTACTCCGCTCGGCTATAAGAAGCCTGTCCGACTAATCAATCTCGGCGAAAACTACTCAAACGACGCTATACGAAAAAGACTTCACGAAAATATGAGCCGTGTTGATGTGTACCGATACACCACAAGTACGGTTACGAGCCGACAGTACCGACTTCCGACACGGGGAGATAAAATAAAAAAAATCGGCGGCTTATACGGTCTTTATCTTTATTATCTTTACAGGCTTGGCAAATTGCCAAAATACAAAAGAATCAGTAATGCGCAAATTCATTACTATTTCAAAGAAGAACTTTTGAAGCTTGATGAATTGAGCGAACAGACAATGCTGCTCGGAAAGCACGGTATTCAGACCGACGAGCAGCTTTTTGAATATAAATCCTCTGTTGAAAATGAAATCAAAAGCATTACTGCCGACAGAACGCACCTCCGAAAAAAGATACGAACAAAAATTGATGATGCAGAGCTGTCGCAGGCAAAGGAAAAGATTTCTCAAATCACAGAGGAATTACGGAAGCTTCGCAAAGAAGTTAAACTCTGCAACGGCATTGCAGAGAGGTCGGGAGTTCTGAAATCCAACCTTGAACAAGTGCTTGCAGAGGAAGAAAAATCCAAAGGAAAGGAGAACCGAAGATATGAACAACGGCGGTGACGCTGCTGAAATTATTGTCAGACTTTATCTTGAAGGTTTTGAGGAAGTGGTTAAGCTGTCGGGTAAGGGCATTAAGGAATTAGTACCTTTGCTTGCTTCCACGCTGAAACAGGAATCAAAAACCAAAGGCAAGGCACGACTTACGCAGATGATTAAATCGGGCAGCCCGCTGAAGGTATTTACTTTCAAAAACAAAGACCTGAAAAAATTTACCGAACAGGCTAAGCGCTACGGAGTTTTATACACAGTCCTGCGTGATAAGAACAGCAACGATCCGAATGCAACGGTTGATGTAATCGCCCGTGCCGAGGACGCTTCAAAAATACAGCGAATTGCAGACCGATTTGAATTTTCAAAGGTTGATAAGGCTTCTATTATCAAGGAAGCGGAAAAATCAGCAGCAAAAAGAGATGAAGTGCAGATTGATAAGCCGACCAAATCCAAAGGTGAGATTATTGTCGAACAGGCTTTGGCAGATCCTTCTGAAAAGAAAGACAATGCCAATGAAAACCCCGATGTTGCCAAGACCGACAAAAGCCCTCAGTCAAGGCAAGACTCAGACAAGGCAGATATGCGCACTGATAAGGGTGATATAAAGTCCGCTGAAAAGAAAACCTCCGTTAGGGAAAAGCTGGAACGCTACAAGGCAGCAGGACAGAAGAAGGAAGCAGAACGCTATCAGCCTGAACACACTAAGGAGCGTAAAACTCCTGCAAAAAAAAGACAGACCAAACATACACAGCCTAAGAAAAAATACAAGGCAAAGCATAACAGACCGAAAGAGAGGTAATATTTTTGACAAACGATTTTAATTCAAGGAGAGGCGGCAACTTTAAACCGAAGCTTTCTCCCGAAGAATATGCAAAAGCAAAACAGGAAGAAAAAGAAGCCGTTTATATGCTTATTGATACGGCAATTTCCGATATTGTAAAGAATCCTGCTGAATTTCAGAAATATCTTGATACGCAGGCTCGTATGGACAGATACTCGGCGGCTAATGCACTTCTTATTTACAAGCAGTGCCCGGAAGCTACTCAACTCAAAGATTTCAACGGATGGCGTGATGACAATATCCGTGTGAAAAAGGGTGCAAAGAGTATATCTATTCTTGAGCCTGTCGATTATACAAAGGCGGACGGTTCAACGGGTATTTCCTACAATGTCAAAAAAGCGTTTGACATTTCACAGACCAATGGAAGACGACAGCCTGCACCTACGGTCAACCGTGACCCGAAAAATCTTGTTTCGGTAATGCTTGACACTGCTCCCGTGAATTGCGAGAGCAGCAGTGAGCTTCCTAATCCCGATGCAGTCGCCTACTACGACAATGATAAGAACACGCTCTTTATCAAGAAAGGTGTTGGTGGCAGCGTAGCACTGTTTCAGGGTGTTGCCCTTGAGCTTGGCTATGCGGAGCTTTCGGGCAGGAGCGACAGCTATAGCCGTAAGGATATGAGTTTTCAAGCGGTATGCGTCGGCTATATGCTTTGTAAGAAGTACGGAGTTGAGGCAAAGAATTTTGCTGTTGACCGTATTCCTCCCGAATGGAAGAATAAAGAGCCAAAGGAAGTTCGTGCAGAGCTTTCCAAAATAAGAACGGCAATGAGCGATATTCACACCCGTGTATCCGACGAGCTTTACCGTCAGCAGCAGGAACGCTCAAAAGACCGTGAACGATAAAAGCGAGGTGCTTATTATGAAAGAGCCTTATTATCATATCGTACTTGATGATAACGAACACAGTGCTGTTATTCAGTCACTTAACGATACAAGAAACGCTTTGCTCGCAGAAGAAAAATCAACGGACCTATTAGACGACCTTATTATCAAAATCGGCAACGCCCCTTACCGTAAAATCAGGGTAATTGAAAGGAACAGCGATGATGCAAGATAGCGAGAAAAAATCCGTTATCATAGTTTCTTCAATAGGCGTAATTCCTGTTGTATGGTTAGCTTTGCTTATTGCTCCGTTTCTGAAAGGCGGTTTATCTGAAATCGTATCAGGACTTATGAACGCCTTTAGCAATCCTTTTAATATACAGCTTTGTGAGGACAGCCTGAAAACTGTCCTCATTTTTCTTGCGGCATACGGAATGGCGATAGGTATATACTTTTCCACACGAAAAAATTATCGTCGGAGAGAGGAACACGGCTCCGCAAAATGGGGAAATGCAAAAGCCGTTGACAGAAAATACCGACAGTCCCCGCAGTCTGATAATAAGTTAATGACGCAGAATGTCCGTATCGGAATAAATGCACAAAAGCACAGACGAAATCTTAACACTTTAGTTTGTGGTGGTTCGGGTGCAGGTAAAACCCGATTTTACTGTAAACCGAATTTAATGCAGGCGAATACCTCATTTGTGATTCTTGACCCGAAAGGCGAGATTTTGCGTGACACAGGAGGTTTGCTTGAAGCAAAGGGATACGAGGTGCGTGTGCTTGACCTGATTTCAATGGAAAAGAGTCATTGCTACAATCCGTTTGTATATTTGCGTGATGATAACGACATTCAGCGTTTGGTAACTAATCTTTTTAAAAGTACCACTCCGAAAGGCTCACAGTCCAACGATCCGTTTTGGGACACGGCGGCTTCTATGTTGCTTCTCGCATTAGTTTTCTATCTGCACTATGAAGCACCAAAGGAAGAGCAGAATTTTTCAATGGTTATGGAAATGCTCAGAGCGGCAGATATTGAGGATGACGATAATCCTCGCCTATCTCCCCTTGACAATCTGTTCAGCGATTTGGAATACGAAAATCCCGACCATATTGCACTCAAATATTACCGTTCCTATCATTCAGGCTCGGCTAAAACATTGAAGTCAATACAGATTACGCTTGCCGCACGACTTGAAAAGTTTAACCTTGAAAGTCTTGCGGCTTTGACTTGTACGGATGAGCTTGACTTGCCGTCAATGGGCGAGAAAAAGGTTGCGTTGTTTGCGCTGATACCAGATAACGATTCGAGTTTCAATTTCTTGGTATCAATTCTTTACACACAGTTATTCCAGCAGCTTTTCTATTCGGCAGACCATATTCACGGCGGAGCGTTACCTGTTCCGGTTCACTTTCTTATGGACGAGTTTGCAAATGTATCGCTTCCCGATGACTTTGACAAGATTTTGTCGGTTATGCGTTCCCGTGGTGTATCGGTCAGTATTATCTTACAGAACCTTGCACAGCTCAAGGCACTGTTTGAAAAGCAATGGGAGAGCATTGTTGGTAACTGCGATGAGTTTCTCTACCTCGGCGGCAATGAACAGAGTACACACAAATATGTTTCGGAGCTTCTCGGTAAGGAAACGATTGATACCAACACCTACGGCAAGAGTACAGGACACAGCGGTAACTACTCAACAAACTACCAAATCAGCGGCAGAGAGCTTATGACGCCTGATGAAGTGAGGTTGCTTGATAACCGATATGCAATTCTCTTTATACGAGGTGAGCGACCGATAAAGGACTTCAAGTATGACATACTGAAGCATCCTAATGTCAGCCTGACGACTGACGGTAAAGCCGATGTTTACAGACACGGTGAAGTCAGAGATGATATTGCCACTATTTCTGTCGGCAATTTCTCAAAAGAAGAAGTTGAGGATATTGATATATCCGAAACAAGCTATGAACTGTTGTCCGATGAGGACTTGCAGGAAATTTATAAAATATAGGAGGACTTTTTATTATGAATATTTCTAAAAGACTTTCACAGAGAAAGAATAACAGACTTCCGATGAAAGGTAAGGTTAAGAAAGGCTTTCGTACTTACTGTACGGTTGTGATTGCAACTGTACTCGCTGTATGTTGCTTTACGGTAACGGCATTTGCAGCAGAAGAAAGTGGTGGCGATGCTCTTACAGCAATTAATAACCTTTCGACCTTTATCTTCGGACTTATCAGAGCAGTCGGACTTATCCTCACAGGCTTCGGCGTTGTGCAGATTGGTCTTTCGCTCAAATCACACGACCCGTCACAAAGAGCCAACGGTTTCCTTACCCTTGCAGGCGGCATTATCATCACCTTTGCAAAGGAAATTCTTAACCTAATTATCGGCTCTTAATCAAAACAGGGGTATGAGTTTTATGACCCATACCCCATAAATTTTAAGGAGGTGCTTTAATGTCCGATAATTGGGTTGTTCAGAATTTACAAAACGCACTTGACACCTGGAATTCCAAAATTACGGAGATTTGGTCTCTCGTGCTGACATCTCCGAAAGACTTTAAGGGTGGCGGTATCTGGACGGCTATTGAGAATGTAAACTCTGCCGTGCAGGCTATCGGTTTAGCATTACTTGTGCTGTTCTTTGTCATAGGAGTTGTAAAAACCTGCGGCAGCTTTGCAGAAGTGAAGAAGCCTGAACACGCAATAAAGCTGTTTGTCCGGTTTATTCTCGCAAAAGCTGTCATTACAAACGGAATGGAGCTTATGCTGACTCTGTTCAATATCGTACAGAGTACAATCGGAACGATTATGACATCAGCAGGTTTGGAAACGGCAACACAAACCGTGTTGCCTGATGAAATGGTTACAGCGATAGAGGATTGCGGCTTCTGGGAGAGTATTCCGCTATGGGCGGTAACGCTTATCGGCGGATTGTTCATTACCGTAATGTCTTTCATTATGATATTGACCGTGTACGGAAGATTTTTCAAGCTCTATATGTACACAGCACTTGCTCCCATACCGCTTTCAACCTTTGCAGGCGAGCCTACGCAGAATGTCGGTAAGAGCTTCTTCAAAAGCTACTGCGCAGTTTGCCTTGAGGGTGCGATTATCGTTTTAGCCTGCCTGATATTCTCCCTGTTCGTAACATCACCGCCTGTGGTAGCAACAGACGCTTCACCCGTTACAATGACTTGGGCATATATCGGTGAACTGATATTCAATATGCTCGTCCTTGTCGGCACGGTAAAGATGTCAGACCGTATCATTCGTGAGATGATGGGACTTTAATTTTAGAAAGGAACTTGATTATGGAAGTAAAAATAAACAGAGAAATCCGCAACTACACAGAAGCCGTATTTTTTGGTCTGTCACTTCGACAGATCGTTTTTTCAGTATGCGCCTGTGCTGTGGCGGTTGCCGTTTTCTTTCTTTTAAAGCCGTATGTGGGTACAGAAACCGTATCGTGGATTTGTATTCTTTCCGCCGCTCCGTTTGCGGCACTCGGCTTTGTAAAGTACAACGGAATGACTGCCGAAAAATTCGTCATTGCTTGGGTGAAATCAGAATTTCTTACGCCAAAAAAGCTGACATTCAAATCCACAAATACCTACTACGAGCTTATGAAGCCGAGTATCGAAAGAAAAGCAAAGGAGGCTATGAAAGCCAATGATTAAAACATTAAGAAATATAGGAAAGCAGGACAAAGAAAAGTTTGTCGTTCCAAAAGGCGTTCAGGATGTTATTCCTGTTATCGCCATTTATGATGACGGCATTTTTCGAATCGGAAAGGACAAATTTTCCAAGTCCTTTAAATTTACCGATATTAACTACGCTGTTGCAAGCCGTGAGGATAAAGAGGAAATGTTCCTTGAATACTCCGAACTGCTAAATTCATTTGACAGCGGAGCTACTACAAAGATTACCATTAACAACCGCAGGCTCAACCGACTTGACTTTGAAAAATCAATCCTGATTCCTCTCAAGGGTGACGCTCTTGACATCTACCGTGATGAGTACAACAAAATGCTGCTTGATAAAGCAACAGGCGCAAATTCAATGGTACAGGACAAGTATATTACGGTATCTGTCTGCAAGAAAAACATAGAGGAAGCCCGCACCTATTTTAACCGTGTAGGTAACGATATGATTACTCACCTGAGCAAGCTTGGAAGTCAGTGCATTGAGCTTGAAGCAGAGGAGCGACTTCGTATCTTTCACGATTTCTACCGTGTGGGTGAAGAAAGCTCCTATCATTTCAGCATTAAGGAAAGCTGTAAGAAAGGACATAGCTTCAAGGACTATATCTGCCCCGATTCAATGGAGTTTGAAAAGGACTTTTTCAAAATCGGCGACAGATACGGCAGAGTACTTTTTATGCGTGACTACGCTTCGTATATCAAGGATAGTATGATTTCCGAGCTTACCGAGCTTAACCGTAATCTGATGTTGTCTATTGATGTTATTCCCGTACCAACAGACGAAGCCGTGCGAGAAGCAGAGAGCCGTTTGCTCGGTGTTGAAACCAACATAACGAATTGGCAGCGCAGACAAAACGCCAACAATAACTTTTCCGCAACCGTTCCGTATGATATGGAGCAGCAGAAGAAAGAAATGAAAGAATTTCTTGATGACCTTACCACCCGTGACCAGCGTATGATGTTCGGTGTCCTTACGATGGTACACACAGCAGACACAAAGGAACAACTTGATAACGACACGGAAGCATTACTCACAACGGCGAGAAAACACCTTTGTCAGTTTGCAATACTAAAATTTCAGCAGATGGATGGACTGAATACAGCTATGCCTTTCGGGGTACGCAAAATTGATTCATTCCGTACTCTGACAACCGAATCGCTTTCCGTGCTTATGCCGTTTCGTGTGCAGGATATTTTCCACGACAACGGTATTTACTACGGTCAGAATGTTATCTCAAAGAATATGATTATCGCCGACCGCAAACAGCTTTTGAACGGTAACGAGTTTATCCTCGGTGTATCGGGCGGCGGTAAATCATTCGCAGCAAAGGGTGAGATTGTCAATCAAATCCTTTCATCGGATGCAGATGTAATTATTGTCGATCCTGAGCGTGAGTATGGAGCACTTGTTAATGCGCTCGGCGGCGAGGTAATTAATATTTCGGCTACCTCTAAAAATCATATCAATGCTATGGATATGTCCGAGGAATACGGAGACGGTGCAAATCCTGTTATTCTGAAATCCGAGTTTATTATGTCGCTTTGCGAGCAATTTTTGCCTTTAGGTGCAAAAGAGAAATCAATTATTGACCGTTGCACAGCAAGCGTGTATCGCACCTATCAGCAGAACAACTATACAGGAAGAGTGCCTACCTTGCAGGACTTCCGTGCGGAGCTTCTCAAGCAGGACGAGCCTGAAGCACAGGAAATTGCTCTTGCGATTGAACTGTTCACCAACGGCTCACTCAACACCTTTGCAAAGCAAACAAATGTTGATACCGATAATCGCCTTATCTGTTACGATATTCTTGACCTCGGCAAACAGCTTATGTCAATCGGTATGCTTGTTGTAATGGATAGTATCCTCAACCGCATCACGCAGAACAGAGCAAAAGGTAAATCAACCTTTATTTTCATTGATGAAATTTATCTTCTGTTTCAGCACGAGTATTCCGCTAATTTCCTTTTTACACTTTGGAAGCGTGTTCGTAAGTACGGAGCGTATGCGACAGGTATTACACAGAATGTTGATGACCTGTTACAGAGCCATACGGCAAGAACGATGCTTGCAAACTCTGAATTTATCGTAATGCTCAATCAGGCTTCAACCGACAGAGAGGAGCTTGCACGACTGCTCAATATATCTGATTTACAGCTTTCGTATATCACGAATGTTGAAGCAGGACACGGACTTATAAAGGTAGGTAGCTCACTTGTGCCTTTTGCAAACAAATTTCCGAAGAATACACAGCTTTACAGGCTGATGACAACCAAGCCGGGTGAAGGTGCTACTGCGTAGAAGAAAGGAATCTGCAATGAATAAGAAAATTTTAATATCCTTGATTGTGGTGCTTGTCGCTGTATGCGGTGTCAGCACCTATTTTCATATCAAGGGAAGAATTGAATCAGAGGAAAACCAAAAGATGTATGAAACCGTAGCCGAGGAAGTTTCGGCTACGGAGGACAGCACAGTCGTTTCCGCAAGTGAAGCGACTGTCAATCCGTATACGGAATACACGGACGGAGGTAGCGGTAATAGTAAAACTCAAAATTATGCTGACACAATGACTTTTGCCAATAACCCCGATATGGTCGGTTGGATAAAGATTGACGGAACAAATATCAACTATCCTGTTATGCAGACGCCAAATGAGCCTGACTATTATCTGAACAGAGATTTTTACAAAAATCAGTCCGTTTACGGCTGCCCTTATGTTCAGGCAAATTGTGATGTCAAAACTCCGTCTGACAATGTTATCATATACGCACATCATATGAATGACGGTTCAATGTTTGCAAATCTTGAGCTTTTCAGAAGTAAGGATTTTTGGAAATCCCACAAGCAAATCGGCTTTGATACGCTCGACAGGAAAGCAACCTATGACATTCTTGCCGTGTTCGCCGTTCCTGTTGATGAAACAGATAAAAATTCATTCAAGTATTATGAGTTTGTCAACGCCTATGACCCACAGCATTTTTCTGACTTTGTGAGCAAATGTAAGGAACTTTCATTCTATGATACAGGCGTAACCGCAAAATACGGCGATAAGTTGTTGACACTTTCCACCTGCGAATACACACACGACAATGGCAGACTTGTTATTGTGGCGAAAAGTCGTAAGTAAATTATCATAGACAAAGTTGAGCAAGAGTGATATAATTTTTAGTAGAACAAATCGGAATTTGTCGAATTTGTGGTTCAGTAATAACAGAAAAATTGCAAGATAAAAACCTACGCTGCGTTTAGATAGGAGAAGTAGTATGAAACTTGTAAGTGCAGATATAGAAAATTTTCGTTCTATTAAAAAATGCAGTATTCATTTTAATGAAATAACTGCAATTGTTGGAGAGAATAATGCTGGAAAGTCTGCTATTCTACGTGCATTGAACAGCTTTTTCAATTACGAATTTGAAGAGTCCTTTTTTATTAATGCTGCTCATAGATACGATATTAGAACAGTAACAAAAATCAAGCTAACTTTTGAAGATATTCCCCAAAAAGAAATCTACAAAGGAAAGTTAATTAATGACCAGCTTATTGTACAATTTTCATATGCATATAGTCGAACAACAAAAGGCCGATCAATATATTGTTTAACTCTGGGTGGAAAAATTAATGCTGATAGTATGCTACCTGAAATAAAGAAAGATATTGATTTTGTGTATATACCAGCCAACCGTGGAACAAAAGATTTAAGTTGGACAGATAACTCAATATTCACGAGACTTGTTGAGCAATATCTCCATGAATATACGAAGAATCGAGATTTGCTATCCACTCAAGTAAAACAGGTTGCTAACCGTTTTCATACTCAAGTGTTATCGAGATTGGAGAAAGAGTTATCAGAATTAAATATGCTTGCTTCTGAAAAGACATATAAAGTGAATTTTGATGAGCAAATGGACTATTCCATTTTATTAAGCCAACTCGGAATCAGTATTCTTGAAAAAGGCAATAGTTTTCCTGTTGCCGAATATGGTAGCGGAATAAAAAGCCTAACTGTCATAGCTTTGCATAGAATGCTTTCTAAAAATAATACCGATTCTATTATTCTGGGAATAGAGGAACCTGAAACTAATTTACATCCTCAAGCGCAGAAAAGATTAATAGCATCTATACTTAACAATAGGCAAGACTTTGAAACTCAAGCTATTTTCGCAACACATTCTACTGTAATTGTTGATGCATTAGATCATGAAGATATTGTACTCGTTAGGAGAGTAAATGACGAACAAAGAGGGTTTAAATCTGTTACTTCTCAATTACAAAATAATTTTTGGCAATGTCATGATATTACGGATTATAAACATTATAATTTTTTCAAATACAAAAACAGCGATTTTTTCTTTGCTAAATATGTTGTTCTATCAGAAAGTATTACTGATGCACAGGTTATTGATGAACTTATCCGTTCAGATTTGAAAGATAATTATTATAATATTAGTCTTTTGAGCCTAGACGGTGTCTCAAATTTGAAATATCCATATTTTTTACTAAAGGATCTTGATATTCCTTTTTCCATGGTGGTTGATCACGACTTCTTTACACCATATATAAATGATAAACTGGAAGATAGTCGAGATGCAGAATCGTGTTTACCTATGTATAAAACAATAGTTAAACGCAGAAATCCTGTGATTGCTGATATTTGGAAATCTGATGAAGCAATTCAAGAACTAGAACGCAAAATGTCTAGCTCGTATACCGAGCAGTTCGAATATTTAAAAGAATATCACTTTTTTGTTATGCAATATTGCTTAGAAATGGATTTAATTGGGAAATCCGATAAAGCAAGAAATCTGTATTATGATAAATACAATTTGAATGGAGAGAAACGGTGTATTAATGAATTGCTTGTAAAAAGAAAGGATGCAGTTAAGGATCCTCTAGTTTTATTGCCAATTTATAAAAGTTTGAGTGCTTCTGAACGACCTATTAGCTATAAAAAAATAAGGGTAGCTCTTGTTAAACTTATTCAACAACAGCTGAGTTAATTATTATTTTATCTAATACTAGCCGTAGGATTTGCTAAGCTTTTCAATAAATTTATTCTACGATAATAATTCAACTGTATTACAGAAAATTCCAGTTTATCAAACTAAATAACATTATAAAAACTCTGATTGGAGAAACACCAGTCAGAGTTTTTCTTTACACAAAAATTTGAAGGGAGGTAATAATTTGCCTGATATTAAAACAAAAAAAGAAAACAAAGGTACAATCAAAACGCTTGACAAGGCAAAAATTGCAACCGGTCGTATGAAATCTGCATATATACAGACTAAGGATAAAGCCGAGCATTCTGTTGAAGCGGAGGAGTATTCAGCCAACGAATATGCTACTGACAGAATGGAATCAGGTGCAAAGCGAGGTGCAGAAGAAACTGTCCATCAGACTAAAAAACAGTTCGGAAATGCAAAAGACGGAGCTAAAATGGTCAAGAACAAGATTAAACAACGTATTGAGAACAAAGCACAGAATAAAGCTGAAAACGCAGTTAAGAATTCTGTTCAGAAATCATCTAAAAATGCTGCCAAAAAATCCGCTGAAAAATCTGTCAGAACAACATCTTCCAAAGCATTCAACGGAGGGCGAAAAAGTATTCGTACAGTTGAGCAAACCTCAAAGACAGTTAAGCAATCAGCACGCTCGGCAGGTAGAAAAACAGTGAAAACTGCGCAGAAAGGAACAGCCAAAACAGTAAAGACATCAGTTAAAACCGCAGAAAAAACCTCAAAGGCAGCCATTAAAACTTCAAAGCAAGCCGCAAAAGCCGCACAGAAAACAGCACAAGCAACTGCTAAAGCGGCTCAGAAAGCGGCACAGGCAGCGAGGGCTGCTGCAAAAGCGGCTGTTCAGGCGGCGAAAGTTGCAATCAAAGCAACAATAGCGGCAGTAAAGGCAATCATTGCAGGAATTAAGGCGTTAGCGGCCGCTATCGCCGCAGGCGGTTGGGTAGCTGTTGTGATTATCATCGTTATCTGCCTTATAGCGTTAATTGTCTGCTCCTGCTTTGGAATATTCGCTTCGGGCGAGGATTCGGGAACAGGCGTTACAATGCAGACTGCCGTCCAGGAAATTAACGAGGAATACAATCAAAAAATTGAGGGTATCAAAAACGACAATACCTACGATATTCTTGAAATGTCAGGCTCACGAGCAGATTGGAAAGAAGTTATAGCTATCTACGCTGTAGATAAAAATATGGCTGATCTGAATCCTGCAAATCCTGATGAGGCGCAGGAGGTCGCAACGATGGACGAGGGTAAAAAGGAAGATTTGCGTAATCTGTTCTGGGAAATGAACAAAGTTGAATCCCATACAGAAGAGAAAACCGTCAAAGAAAGCATCGAGGTAAAAGAGAACGGCAAGACGGTCAAAAAGGAAAAGGATGTTGAAAAAACGACCTTGTATATTACCACAAGCCACATTGACCTTGAAACGATGATGAACAACAAGAGCTTTACCGACGAACAAAAGGAAATGTGCCGACAACTTTTATCGGATGAGAACAACTCTTTATGGCTCTCCGTCCTTCACGGCATTTCAAGCTCGGATAGTGATATAGTCAAGGTGGCGCAGGAACAGCTCGGCAATGTCGGCGGTCAGCCGTATTGGAGCTGGTACGGCTTTAGTTCCCGTGTCGAATGGTGCGCCTGCTTCGTTTCATGGTGTGCCAACGAGTGCGGATATATAGAAAACAACCTTATCCCGAAATACTCCGTATGCGATACCGGTGTTAATTGGTTTAAGACCAAAGGAGAATGGCTCGACGGTACAGAGGAGCCACAGGCAGGGATGATTATTTTCTTTGATTGGGCATACGACGGACTTGACGGCAATTCCGACCACACGGGAATCGTAGAAAAAGTAGAGAGTGGCAGAGTTTACACAATAGAAGGAAATTCAAGCGACGCTTGTCAGGAAAACTCATATCAGATAGGTCATTACGAAATACTTGGTTACGGCGCTCCGGCTTACTAAAAAAATTTGAGGTTGTCCATTTGGCAACGCCAGATAAGGAAGTTTTTATGTAGGGTACGGTGTAACTCAGTAAAATGGGTTACACCGTATTCTTTTTTTCTTATGCTACAAAGCGGAAGTCCTGCGGATTTGTCCGTATTTCCTCCATCATAGCAAGTATTTCCTGTTCGGTCGGAATATCTATCATACCAACCGCAGTAAAGTAAATATCTACCTTCACATAACAATGACCGCTTGATTTATCGTTGTTATGGACTTCGATACGCTCAATCAGAGAATTTACCAGTGTCGGCGTGAATTCGTTAATTTCGGTCATATCACGCATAGTTTTTAATTCTTGAGAAATTTTTGTATGCTCTTTCTGAAAAAGTTTTAGCAAAGCAAGAAATACTCTTTATGCCTTTCGTTTAGCAAGAATCCAATTCAAAATGTTTTCGTCATTGAAAAGGATATTTCCTCCACCGTGGTAATTGTAAATACCGCGGCTGTTAAAGTATTCGTTGTAGGGAATTTCGAGGGCCAGCAGTTCGCTGATTTGTTCATCTGTATATCCCTTTTCACGCCAAGCTCTTTGCAAGCCCTCATAGGCAGAGCGTGCCTTTTCAGAGCCGTAATATTCGTCGTTTTCAGCCATAAAGATATATACAGCAACATCGTTCTGTGCTATCGGCTCATAAGCGCCGTCCCATTGTGACGCTCCGTGCAGATACGCCGCATACAAATCGGGGCGCATAGAAACCGCCTGCGACATTGTTTCACCACCAGCCGAATATCCGGCAGCGTAAACTCTTGATTTGTCAACTGAAAAGTTTTCGATAAAGTATTCGGTCAATTCAATCGCCTGCCGTGCAGATGTTTCGTGCCAGTCGGTAAGCTGTGCAGAAACTACAATCACATCTTCGGGAAGTTCTGTCCATGCCCGAAAACCGTTCCACTCCAAATTACTGCCCGACGAATCCTCGCCAAACCACATCATATTGTAGCCCGGCATTGTCATTACCAGCGGATAGGCTGTGCTTTCGTCGTAATCCTCCGGCAAGTAATAGCTATAATGAATTTCGCCGTCATCAGCGTTCAAAATCTGTTCAGCGATAACGCCTGTTTTTTCGGGTGATTTTTCTGTTTCATTCGGCACTTCCGATTCGGCAGGAACGATGACAGATGTGCTGTTGTTTTCGGTATTGTCTATCGGCTGATTTGCCGAGCAAGCGGTAAGCAAAAGTGAAACAATCAATATAACAGCAGATAGCACCACACCTTTTTTCATTTATTTCACCTCTTTTTGGAAGTCTGCTGTTAATGCAGCTTTATCATCATCTCTGCAATCGCTGGATCATAGTGAGAGAAAAACAGGCTTTCTTTTTCATCCAATGCCCGGATAGCGTTCATATCGCTTGCGTCCAGAGCAAAATCAAAGACATTGATATTTTCTTCCATACGCTCCTTGTGGATGGATTTCGGGATTACCACGACATCGCTTTGCAAAAGGAAACGCAGAGCGACTTGTGCGGCTGTTTTACCGTACTTTTTGCCGATTTCGACCAGCACGGGATTTGTGAAGAAATCTTTTCTTCCCTCGGCGAACGGTCCCCAAGATTCGTGCTGTACACCGTATTTTTCCATATACTCGTGGGCGGTTTTCTGCTGTTGAAAAACATGAGTTTCAACCTGATTGATTGCAGGTTTAACCTCCACGAAGTTGCACAAATCCACCAGTCTGTCGGGATAGAAATTTGAAACGCCGATTGCACGAATCCAACCCTCTTTATAGGCTTCTTCCATTGCACGGTAAGTGCCGTAGTAATCGTTAAAGGGCTGATGAATCAAAACGAGGTCAATATACTCGGTTTGCAGTTTGCGTAAAGATTCCTCAAGAGATTTCTTTGCTTTTTCATAACCGCCGTTCGTAATCCAAACCTTTGTTGTAATAAAAAGCTCCTCACGGGGAACGCCGCATTTGTTGATAGCGTTTCCGACCGCTTCTTCGTTGCCGTATGCCTGCGCCGTATCAATGGAGCGATACCCTACGCTGATTGCGTCCAGTACGCAGCGTTCGCATTCTTCGTTTGACACCTGATATACGCCGAAGCCCAGTTTCGGCATTTTGATTCCGTTATTCAAAGTTACATATTCCATAATTTATTTCTCCTTATTTTATATTTGCATAATCTTCGTTGCTGACAGGCTCGCACCATTCGGTATGGGTATTTTCTCCCGGTACTTCCACCGCAAGATGAGAGAACCAGCTATCCGGAGCTGCACCGTGCCAATGTTTCACGCCTGACGGGATATTGATAACATCACCCGCCGTCATACAGATTGGTGTCTTGCCCCATTCCTGATAAAAACCTCTGCCGGCAACGCAGACCAAAATCTGACCGCCGCCTTTCTCGGCGTGGTGGATATGCCAGTTATTACGACACCCCGGCTCAAAAGTTACATTGAAAATGCCCACCTGTTCTTTTGAAACAGGGGCAAGATAACTTTGTCCCACAAAATACTGTGCAAAGGTATCATTTGGCTGTCCAATCGGAAAGAGCATAGATTTTTCATAAGCGGTCTTTTCGTCCGTTTCATTTGCGTCCTCTTTCCAAATATCTTTTGCCAAACGGAAAGCCGCCCACGCTTTGGGCCAGCCTGCATAAAAGGCTGCGTGTGTGATAATCTCGGCAATTTCGTTTTTGGTAATGCCGTTCGCCTTTGCCGATTCCAGATGATGAACAAATGAGGTATCAGTAAGTCCTTGCGAAAGAAGCGCTACCACGGTAATCAAAGAGCGTTCTTTCAAAGAGAGTTTATCCTCTCTGCTCCATACCTGACCGAAAAGTACATCGTCATTGAGTTCTGCGAATTTAGGCGCAAATTCTCCGAGGGCGGTTCTTCCTGCTGTTTGCTTTACTGCCATATTGCTGACCTCCTAACATATTGATATATTGTTTTCAGATGTTTTTTGATAATTTGGCTGCTTCTGAACAGTTGGTTGCCATACCTGCATATTCCATTCCGTAAAGTCCTGCAAAGCGTTTCATCGTATATTCTCCGGCTTCCAGCATCCATTTTTCCGGCGCAGCTCCTTGAAAAAGAAAATAAAGCGTTCTGCCCGACAATGAGCCGTTTTCCACCAAACCGTAGAAGCGATCCAGCATATTTCGCACTGAGCCGCAGATGTTGTGCCAGTATAGCGGAGAGCCGATAACAATTATCTCTGCCTGTTTCATTTTCGCAATGACCTGACCCAGCCCGTCGCCCTCCAATTTCTGTCCGTAACTGCCGATCCTGTAATCAGTCAGATTCAGCGTTTCATATTCTTTCCCTTGCAAAAGCTCTTTTGCAAGGGCAGCGGTATTTCCGTTCGGATTTGGGCTTCCGTTGATAAACAAAATGTTCATTCTTTGTTCCTCCTGATTTTATCTGCTACACATTTTTACCCATTTCATAGGCTTCAGCCATAGCCGGGGTATTCAGCACTTTACCTTTTTCATAAACGCCTGTACCGTAAATCACGCCCATTTCCTTTGCACCGTTTACGCAGTCGGCGTAGCCACGAAAACAGGCAAGCGTTGTATCCATAGATGATTTATCTTCATCGGCAGCGGTCATAATGTAGTAAAATTCTTTGTTTTTCACTTCCAGCCAGCGTGCAACCGTTCTGTCGATCACCGCCTTTAATTGTGCGTCAATTGAATAGAAATAAACGGGACTTGCCAGCACCAGCACATCAGCGTCGATCATCGCTTGCAGAATCTCAGCCATATCGTCTTTATAAACGCACTCGCCTCCGTGCTCACGGCAGAAATAGCAGGCGTGGCAGGGCGCTATTTTTTTGCTTGCAATATTGATTTTGGTTACATTGTTGCCGGATTCTTTTGCTCCACGCATAAATTCATCGCAGAGCAAATCGGAGTTGCCGCCTTTACGGGGGCTGCCGGATAAGATAAGTACATTTTTCATCGTTTCAAATTCTCCCTGTTTTTTAATTGTTGTAGCCAAGCTCGGTAAGCCATTTGTCAACTGCGCTTTCGGCTTCGTCAACATTGTTGCCCGAATAGGTAAAGTAGTCATCGGTCAGTACGGTGGAATCCGGGCAAAGCTCGGCTACGGTAGAAATGCTGCTTGCACCTGACGAACTGCCGTTATGGGTAAAGAACGGAATAATTGTCTTGCCGGACAGGTCATATTCTTCAAGGAAAGACCAAACAGACATTGGCAGGTCGTACCACCAAATGGGGAAACCGACAAAGATAACATCATACTGTTCCATAACCTCTTGATCTATATGTGAGGAAAGCGGCGGGCGAGTACCATTGTTTAGTTCGTCCTGCGCTCGGTCAAATACATCGTCCTCTGTATATTCCACTTCGGGGATAATTCTGAACAGTTCACCGCCCGTTTTATCGGAAATCCAGTTCGCAACCTGCTGTGTATTGCCTGACCACGAAAAATAGGCTACCAAGATATTAGAATCTCCTGCGGTACTTTCTTCGGGGGTGATGTCGACAGAATCATCTGTATTGTCGTCTGTGACATTATTATTACTTACATTTGTATCGGTGTTATTCGCAGTAGTGTCGTTGTTCTGCTTACCGCAGGCGGATAGAGCAAGAACAAAGCAAACGCATAAAACAAGCGAAAGAATGGATTTTAATGTTTTATTCATAGTGCCTCCTTAATTTTTTTGATTTTTGTCTGTCTGCTTTTCATTTGCAGCAGCTTTTTGCCGTAATAGGATAAGGTTGCAAAGGCAGACGACATAGCAATCGTTTCAAAAAAGTATAGTGCAGCCGATTTGTCGGTATCAAAAAACTTAAACTCAGTAAGGTAAAACAATTCTTCATAAAAGGCTCGGTCAACGAATACATAAACACCGTATGCCGCTAATAAAACAGCAATGATTCGACCTGCCCACAGGAATTGTCTGTGCTTTTTCAGTTTGTTTGCGAACGGTGCTAAATGTAATCCCAAATGCAGGCTCATCAGTACAAAGACCCACGCAGTCGATACGAGGTGAAGCGTCCTGCCTATCCTTGCACCGCCCAAATTCAGAAAAGCAAAAACCTTTCCCGAAACCAGCACCGAACTTACCATACAGCACAGCATAGCAGCAAACAGCGCAATATTGATAACTGCCAATATTGTCCTTGTCGGAGTGTATTTTCCTTTGAAAAGAGATTGATACCAGCGAAAATTGAGAATACTGTGAGCGATAAACAGTACAAATAATACGATACCAATCCATTCGTGCAGACCGTCCCATAGGTGTTCCTGCATAAGAGCGACAAAAATCAGATACATCGCAATATCAATGATAATTTTGACTGTTCGCTTGCACCTCATTTTCATCACCTCCATATCCAGCACAGTCCATTGTAAAAGTAGAGCATGGCGTATTCGCCAGAGTGATTGCCGTCAGATTCAAGGTAATAGAGATTACCCTCTGCTTCATTATCGGCAAAACGGAAAAGTCCGCTGTCGCTTTCTCTCATAGCGTCAATTCCATTCTTAAATCCCGAATAGGCGAAATCATTCGTACCCGAAGCGGCAAAGATAAAGAAATCGTCCCATTCGTGTCCCGAATTCTTAATTACGCTTTCATAGGTTTCTGTGCTTGCCGCCGGGCCGCCGCTTGATGGCATAAAATAGCGGAAATAGTCAAGGGAGTGTTCAAAGGTGCGCCAAGTTGCCATAGAACCCATAGAAAAACCGCAGAACGCCCGATAATCACGAGAAGCGGCAATCGCTTCGGAGGTGGTATCCTCGGCATAGGTACTGTATTTGCCCTCCACCGCAGGAATCAGATCATTTATCAGTTCATTGTGATAATTGTCGGTCAACCTCAAGGCAAGGCTGTAATCTCCACTGTCCTCCGGGCTTGTGTTGTTATAGGTAGGACAAACAACAATCATCGGCTGAATTTCGCCGTTTGCAATCCCGTGATCGAGAATATGCTTCATTCCCTGCGGTTCATCAGGGCTGCCGAGATAGGTATACTCATTGCTCCAACCGCCGTGCATAAGATAGAACACGGGATATTTCTTACTTTCGTCATAGCAATAGGGCAGATATACGACAGCGTGCTTTTGGAGCTTTTGGCTCTTTTCGTCGTAGGAAAAAGATTCGTAAGTATTGTAATAAAGGTCTTGCAGGGTGCCCTGCTGTTTCGCCTCGGTCAGGTAACTGTCGGGAATTGGGACGAGTTTATCAGGAAATCGGTTTGCGGTTTCGTCTGTTTCGGGTGGTATACTGCTGTGTTCGCTTTGTATGTCATTGTTTTTATCAGAGGTCTTAGGAATGGACGAGCTGCACGCTGATAAAACGAGCGATAAAACAATCAACATTGCGGTAATCACAATATATTTTTTCACAGCGTTATTTTTCAAGGCTGTTCACCCACTCTGTAACATCGGCTTCTGATACGCCGGAACGGAAACGCTCGCCCTCTAACCAATTTCCCTCGCCTGCCATTTCCGAGAGCAGTTTGCCGCTTTCGCCAAGTCCCGAACTTGAAGATGTGGCAAAGGGAATCACGGTCTTTCCTGTAAAATCGTTTGCTTCGATAAATCCGTCAACAGGCCAAGCGGCAATGCCCCACCAAATCGGGTAGCCTATAAAAACTGTATCGTATTCGTCCCAATTTTCTACGGTGCTTTTTACAAGCGCAACATCACGCTCATCGGGATTGTCGTGTTCATAGACAACACGGCTGTTATCGTCCGTCCAGTTAAGATCGGCGTCGCTGTATGGCTCGGCAGGCTCTAACTTAAACAAATCGCCGTTCGTTGCGGCAGCAATATAATTTGCCACATTCTCGGTATTGCCGGTTGCGGAATAGTAGACAACCAATGTTTTTCCTGCTTCATCGGTAGGATTCTGCGCCGCAGTTTGCTCAAAGCCAAGTGATTTTACCCAATCAATAATTTCCTGCTCTGCGTCCTGAATGTCATTGCGGGAAATAGATTTACCGTCCAATACCTCGGCGTTCGGTTCAAGCTCTTTGATTGTGGAAATGGTATTTGAAAAGCCGCTGCCGCCGTGTGTATTAAAGGGAATAATTGTTTTGCCGGAAAAATCGTACTCGTCAAAGAAAGAGTACAAAATCATCGGCATATCGCCCCACCAGTTCGGATAACCTACAAAGATGTTTTCGTAGGTATCAAAGTTTTCAATCGTATCTTTGATTTTCGGTCTTGCATTGTCGTTTTGTTCTTCTTTTGCAAGGTCAACAAGCGTGTCATGGTCGGTGGGATAAGGCGTCTCCGGCTCTATGCGGAATATATCGGCGCCGACGGTTTCCTCGATTACATAAGCCATATACTGCGTATTACCCAGCGTTTCACCGTCGATTACAACCGTACTGTTATCAACATTATCTGGCATTGAGAAGTACACCACAAGATTTTTCCCGTTTATGTTGCTCGGTGCAGAGGTGTTCTCATTTGTCGAGCAGGCTGCCAGCGACAGCACCATAGCAAGCGCCATAAATAGTGATACAATCTTTTTCATCGGTTTTTGTCCTTTCTGTTTTAATAGCACTCCTTGAAGATTCCAAGGATTTCTTCGTGAGTCATTTTCTTGTAACTGCCGGGCATAAGAGCGCAGGAATCCGCAATCGCTTTTAGATCGGTATTTTCATTCACGCCCAAGTCCTGCAAAGATACAGGCAGTCCGACTTCTACAATGAAATCTTCTAACGCCTCAATACCTGCAAGGGCGATTTCTTCGCTTGTTTTGCCATCCGGGGAAATACCCATAACCTCGGTTGCAAAACGGCTGAATTTAGGCAAGCCGTATTTGTAAATATGGCGGTAATAAACGGGGTGCAGAACGGCAAGCCCCTCGCCGTGGTTGCAGTTTGTGTATGCACCGAGCTGGTGTTCCATTTGGTGACACTCAAAATCCATTCGTTTACCCAGCTTGATAATACGATTTTCCGCCATTGTCGCCGCCCACATCAGATTGCTTCGTGCGTTATAGTTCTGCGGATTCTGAATAGCGGCACGCAGGTTGCGGATCACGCTTCGCATAAGCGCCTCGGAAATATCATCCGATACATTGTCCTCATCAGGCTCGCTGAAATAAATCTCCATAATGTGTGACAGAATATCAAAGCCGCCGGAAACCATTTGTTTTTTTGGAACGCTGTAAGTATAGGTCGGATCAAGCAATGCGAATTTTGGATTGCACCTTGGATAATCTCTGCCTGTCTTGATTTTCAATTCTTCGTTGGTGATAACTGCCCCGCCGTTGCATTCGCTGCCCGTACCCGCCACGGTAACGATTACACCGAGGGGTAACGGCTCAAAATCAAAAACACCCGGTCTTTCCCAAAAATCTTCCCACACATTGCCGTCATAGCGGGCGGCAATAGAAATCGCCTTGCAGCAGTCCATAACCGAACCGCCGCCGATTCCCAAAAGCAGACTGACATTGTTTTCCTTTGCCAGCTTTGCGCCCTCCAATACCTTTGCATAGGTGGGATTCGCCATAATACCGCTAAATTCCACCACAGTTTTTCCTGCGGCTTTCAAGATGTCTGTTATCTCGTCATAGATACCGTTTTTCTTGATTGATCCTCCGCCATAGCACAACATAACCGTGTCACCGTAGGATTGTGTAAGGCAGGATAAGTATTCTTTTACACAGCCTTTGCCCAAAAACACCTTTGTAGAGTTTTCAAAAATAAAGTTATTCATTGTCATAGTCCTTTCTCTGATTTATTGATAATTTGAGCTAATCATTGCATTTGATTTTTCCAAAAATTCACAGCGTCGTTTATCCAACCCTTTGCAACCGTTCCCGTTCCGAGACCGAAGCCGTGGCGAAGTCCCTCGTAATGATGAAACTCTGTTGGAATTCCAAGCTCGTTTAAGCGATTCAGCCGAGCCTCCATTGTACGCCAGTTTGCAATACCGTCATTTTCGCCCACACAAGCATAGGTCGGCGGATCGCTTTCACTGTATTCGCTGTGACCTGTGTACTGCATAATCACAGCCCCGGCCTGCGGTAAATCTTTTTTCCCGAACGCAACCGTGCCGTAAGAGCCGAGCCAAGCCGCCATTCTTGCACCCGCTGAGCCGCCCCAAAGGGAATAGCAATCGGTGTTTACTTCTAATTCGTCGGCATTTTCAAATATAAAGCTGATTGCTCTCGCTAAATCCTCGCAGGCGGTTTGTGCGCCGGGGCGGTAGATCAAAGCAAAGGCGTTGTAGCCCATTTTGGATAATTCCAAAGCGTGGGGAAAACTGTCGTGCATTGCACCTACATAGGCAAATCCACCGCCTGCGTTGCATACCGCAAACCGTTCACCGGGATTTCCTTTGAAGAAGAACAAGCCTGTATCTTCTTTTGCGGGATCAGCCGCTTTTTCTTCATCGGTATAAATATCGTAAAAGATTACATCGCCGTTTTCAGCATGGCTTTTCATATAGTTTGCAATCTCTACCGTTTTGTCGGGGTCAATATTGTTGTACCAAGTGAGCCCCAGTTCGCCTAATGTATCGCCGCTGTAATAGCTGCTGTTCACAGGGAATATCAGCCTGCCGTAATCGCCAAAGACAGTGTCATTTATCACATCGGAGATTTCCGTATATTGCGTATATTGTTCTGTATCATTCTGATTTGTTTGCATAGTAGTTTCTGCTCCTTTGAAATCTGTGTCCGATTCAGTGCTGTTCATATCTGCGTTGCACCCTGCCAAGAAAACGGCTATGCAAATCAGTACCGCAACAAAAGCATTTGCTCTCAAAGTCGTCACCAACCTTTCTGATTACATTATAAAAAAAACGAGACCTCATAAGAAGTCTCGTTTCGTTCATCAGTTTATACCCAAAGGTTATAACAATCTGTTTAGTGGTACAATTCCTTGCTCACCTTTTCGGCAGCATCCAAAAACTGCTGTACGGTAGGCGTTGGAGTGGGAGAATGGAGGATTCCATAGGGAATACAATGGTTCCACTCCACAGGTATTACTTTCAGTAGAGGGTGAACATTCGCCCATCCGGGAATAGCCAGCAATAAATCATTTGTATTCTCACAACGATTAAATATATCCATTCCGTAAAAGTCAAAATCCACAATATTTATTTGTGGGTGATTCTGCCAAAGGTCGTCTCGGAGCTGATCGACATAGCGGCTCCAGCCACGGTGCATAAGCAGAAGATTCTCACCATAGAGATCAGAAAGTTGCAATTTGTCTTTTGCCGCCAGTCGGTGATGAATGGAGACAGCGCAGTGAAACGGACCCCTAATCAGTTCCAATCCCGCACAAGCACGAACATCTAACATTGTATCATCGAAGATACCTCCGACTATATCAATGTTTTTGCCTAAATTGGCTAAAATTTCCCGTGCGTTTTCGGGGGTATTCTCAAAGGGTACAATTTGAAATTTGATATTTGGGTGCAAGGCTTGAACTCTCGACCAAAGTTCCATAAGAAGCTGTGCAGGCGTTATAGGCGATGAGCCGATACGAATTATATTGCTATCTTCCTGCATTGCGTTTTTGGCTCTCGTCACGGAGTCTCGGCAGTACCCAATAATATACTTTGCGTCTTGATATAAGGAGTGCCCGGCTTTTGTAAGGGTTAAACCACGGTGACTGCGATCAAATAGTTTTACGCCGAGAGAATCCTCCAACAAGTTGATTTGCTTAATCACAGCAGTTGGAGTAATAAAAGATTCCTCTGCCGCCTTGTTAAAGCTGCCTGCGTCCGCTACTCTTATAAATGTTTCAAGCTGCGGGTTATACATAACATTTCACCTGCCTTATTTGGGCATATCATCTTTTCTCCGTAAATCTATCGGCTTGTTCGCCGTTTTGGGAATCATCCAAGACCGCCCGAATTTTTGTATTCCGTCTATTCTGCTTTCTTCACATAGTTTTTGAACACGCCGTTCAGAGATTTCCCATTTCTGCGCCGCTTCCTTAACAGATATATAATCCATTTTACCCTCCATAAAATACGCATAAACGAACAATCTTGCAATTATATTTTATTCGGATATGCGTATTTTGTCAAGGGCGGTAATATGTAATCAAGCCGCCTGCATTTCTGCAAGCGGCTTGTGCTTTCAGTCGGGAAATATAACTTCTGCATTTATTATTTCAGATACTTTGTTGCGAATATTATTCATTTTTTGTATCCACAGCATTGCATTTGACACTTTAAGTTGTTCGTTCACACCTTCACTTTTTGCCATTTGATTTACGAGCCGAAAAAACATTTCTTCAGCTTGATTGTTTATATCGGAAAGGTAAGAGTTTAGTTTGCCGCTTGTAAGCAAGTTGGTGTATGTAATTTTACGGTGTGTTTTTAGGGAAACACTGATTAAATAAAAAATTATAATTCTATATTAGAACAATGAATTAAAAACAGGCAGAAGTATGCTATAATAAAAGAAAAAGCACAGGAGCGATAAAATGAGCCAGATGACATTCAGCGATTACGAGTACAGCTGCCGTAAGAAGAAAACCAAAAGAGAAGAATTCCTTGATGTAATGGAAGACATAATACCATGGGATGAATGGGTAGAATTTGTAAGACCCTATTATCCCAGCGGAAAGCGTGGCAGACCTACAAAAGGAATAGAAAAGATGCTGAGAATGTACCTATTACAGGTATGGTTCAATTTATCTGACGAAGGCATAGAAGATGCAATTTATGACAGCTATGCATTCAGAAAATTTTTGGGTATCAACTTTAATGAAGAACAGGTACCTGATGCAACTACTCTCTTGAAATTCAGACATCTTCTGGAGAAAAATCATATAGGAGAGCAATTATTCCGTGCTATCAATTACGTGCTTGAACAAGGTGGAGCTATGATGAAAGGCGGAACTATTGTTGACGCTACAATCATAAATGCACCAAGTTCAACCAAAAACAAGGAAAAAGCAAGAGACCCTGAAATGCACCAGACTAAAAAGGGCAATGAATGTCGATTCGGTATGAAATGTCATATCGGCGTAGATGCCGGAACAGGTTATGTTCATACGGTTACAGCCACATCGGCAAATGTCCATGATATTACAGAAACTCATAATCTGTTGCGTGAAGACGATGAGGTTGTGTACGGAGATTCGGGATATATAGGAATAGAAAAGCGTGAAGAAATAAAAACAGATGAAAATTTAAGTAAGATAGATTTCCGAATTACACGCAGACCAAGCAGTCTTCCTAAAGTATCCGACAACTCCATAGACTGGGAAAGATACATTGACAATCGAAAATCATCGGTACGCTCCAAAGTTGAACACGCATTTCATATCATCAAAAACAGATTTGGCTTCAACAAAGTTCGATATCGTGGAATAGCCAAAAATCTTAATAAATTGAATGTGCTGTTTGCCAGTGCCAATTTGCTGATGTATGCAGAAGCGAAAAAACGCTCTGTACCAACCAGGGGATAACTATACCCTTTTGAGGGTAAAACCCTCAAAAAAGATAAGATATAAGCGGATAAAGCTTTATTTGGTAAAACCCTGCGATTAATTTTAACTTCATCACTTGTATATCGCTCGACATGCTGATTTATTCAGCGTTTCCCTAAATCAACAAGCAAGTCTATATCCTGCCGATAATGAAGCTGGTGGACCTATGCGAGAAATTGGTGAACAGTGGATCGGTAAGCGAGTGGTTGATTGCATAGGCTTGATAAAATCTTACGCTTGGTATAATCCTGCCAATGGTGATATCGTTGTAGGCTCAAACGGATTTACAGATTGTGGAGCAAATTCAATTTGGAGCTATGTTACTGAAAGCGGTGATATATCAACTATGCCCGATACAGCTGGTCTTGCTGTTTGGATGGACGATCACATCGGAGTGTACATAGGCAACGGTGAAGTTATCGAAGCACAAGGAACTGCTTATGGTGTTGTCAAAACCAAACTTGATGGTCGTGGTTGGACAAAGTGGCTGAAGATTCCGAATATTAAATATGTGGAGGAAAAGAAAAATGAAAAAGGTTAGTGTAAACATAATGTACGACAGCGAAAAGCTGTCAGCAATTAAGCTGTATATGTCACAGCGAGATATGGATATCAAGAATGAGCTTGAAAAATCAGTTGATGCTTTGTATTCAAAATATGTTCCTGCAAATGTCAGAGAATTTATTGATATGAAATCAACTATTACAAAACCAAGCAAAACTAAAACTGAAAAATCAGACTCCGAAGAAAACGATTCAGGTGGTGAGCTATGAAAAGTCAAAACTTCGGAATAGAAATTGAAATGACCGGTATCACACGAAGCACAGCTTCAAAGGTGATAGCCGGTTATTTTAATACCACAGCAACACACGTTGGTGGCGTGTATGATTCATATTCAATTCGTGATAGTGATGATAGACAATGGAAAATTGTGCGTGATGCAAGTGTCCGTTGCGAAAATCGTTCAGGACAGAATGCAAGTGCATTGTATTCTGTGGAGTTCGTTTCTCCAATATGCACTTATGATGATATTGAAACAATACAAGAGTTAGTACGAAAGTTGCGTGGAGCTGGTGCAAGAGTTAATTCCTCCTGCGGTATTCATGTGCATATTAACGCTTCACCGCATACACCTAAAACACTTCGCAACATCGTAAACATTATGGCTTCAAAGGAAGATTTGCTTTACAAGTCATTGAAAGTTAGTGTATCACGTGAGCATTACTGTCAAAAGATGGACACAAGATTTCTTGATGAAATAAATAATCGTCCTCCAATGTCAATGGAGCAATTAAAATCAATGTGGTATGATGGTGGTGATTACAGCTTCAGGCATTACGATGACACACGCTATCACGCACTTAATCTTCATAGTGTGTTTAATAAAGGTACGATTGAGTTCAGACTATTCAATTCATCACTACACGCAGGAGTAGTCAAGACCTCCGTAAGGCAGGGCTTATTGAAACTACGCAAAGATATAGAACTAAAGGTGGTACTAGTACGCTGTTATTTAAACTGAAACAAAAATAAAAACACCTGTATCAAACAAAACGCTTTTGATACAGGTGTAATTTTAAATTTCTTTACAAGAGTTTCTAATTTCGATTTTACAAGGGAGTTTAATTCGCATAGGAGATGGAATAGATTTTTGTCCTGATGTAACCATATTATATACAATCGACACACCATACATTCCCATTGCGTAAACAGGGGCACTCATAGTTGTAAGCGGTGGGTTTGTATAGTTTGAAATTTCGGTATTGTCAAAGCCTATTATGGAAATGTCCTCAGGAACCCTATATCCCCTATCTTGCAATGCTCGCATAGCACCAATTGCAATCGGATCACTTGCGGCGAATATTGCAGTAGGTAAATTACCTTTGTCAATCATATCACACATTGCATTATGTGCAGATGAAATATTAAACTCCGTCATACCTATATATTCTTTATATTCAATACTATTAGCTTCGCAGTATTCTTTGAAGATGCCAAGTCGTTCATCAGGCAAAGAAGAATTATCTTCTATAGTTTCTATCCCACCAAGAAAACCGATTTTTTTGTGACCTAAGTTATTTAAATAATCCAATGCACAAGTTACGGCTTGTTTGAAATCAAGTGTAATAGATGTAATATCAGCATCTTCAACAGGCATATCTAAGAAAACAATATTATCAGTAATATTTTTAAGTTCTTGGATTTCTTGTTTACTAAACTTACCTAAACAAAGTAAGCCGTCAACCTCGCTTAAGGCTTCAAAGTAATCCACATCTGTCTTAAATTTACGGATAATGTTTATCTTGTTTTGTGAACAGCAGTCCTCTATGCCGTGACGCATCATTAAATAGTATTGATCTTCCATTTCCTGAACAGCGGAAAACCATTGTAATATACCAATAGTGCAGTTTGGTGAGGAAATCACTTTCTTTTTCTTAATATAATTAAGTTCATTGGCGGCATTTAGAACCCTTTGTTTAGTTTCAGGAGAAGTACTCAGAGTTGTATCATTATTAAGAATTCTTGACACCGTAGCAACAGAAACATTAGCTTTTTTAGCAACATCACGTATTGTAGCCAATAAAATCACCTCTTTTACGTCTTTATTATAGTAAATGTTTACTAAAAAATCAAGCGGTAATTTGTTCAAAACACAGAAAAACTGTATTTTACTTAAAAATAGATAAATTTTACTAAAATCCAATTGACATTTTAGTAAATATAAATTATAATTTAGTTAACAAAGAGGTAAACAAACAAAAATCAAAAATTATTTTAATAAAGGGTGGGCATAATGATCAATTCAGTAACAGCAAGAGAAAACTTAACAAACAAAACATACGATACATTGCTTGAAGATATCTATGTTGACAAATCCTTAGTTGATTATCACAGAGAAAGATACATAAAAGCAATCAAACAGTATGAAACACTTTTCTGTCAGGACGAAATTAGCATATTCAGTGCTCCAGGCAGAAGCGAAGTTTGCGGAAACCACACTGACCATCAACACGGTAAGGTTCTTGCAACATCAATCAATCTTGACACTATCGCAGTAGTAGCTAAAAACAATTCAAATGTTATCAAGCTTGTTTCTGATGGCTATGATATGGCAACTATCGATATTGATGATTTAGCTGTAAGAGAAAATGAAGCTGGTAACACAGAAAGTCTAATCCGAGGTGTTCTTAAAGGTCTTAAAGATAGAGGTTATGCTATCGGAGGTTTTAATGCTTATACAACAAGTGATGTTCTTGTTGGCTCAGGTCTTTCTTCTTCTGCAGCTTTTGAAAACGTTATCGGCACAATCATCTCAGGTTTGTTTAACGATATGAGTATTGACCCTGTTGTTATTGCTCAAGTGTCACAGTTTGCAGAAAATGTTTACTTCAAAAAGCCTTGCGGACTTATGGATCAGATGGCTTGTTCAGTAGGCGGTATGATTAACATTGATTTTAAAGATCCTCAAAATCCTATCGTTAATAAGATTGACGTTGATTTTGAAAAGTACAACTATAGTCTTTGTATTGTAGATACAAAAGGCTCTCACGTAGATTTAACTGATGACTATGCAATGATTCCTTTAGAAATGAAAAAGGTTGCAAATTATTTTGGTAAGGACGTTTTAAGAGAATGTGATTCAAATGAATTCTTTCTTAATCTGGCTGAAATCAGAAAAGAAGTTGGAGACAGAGCTGTTTTAAGAGCATTCCATTTCTTTAGAGAAGAAAAAAATGTTGCTGCCGCTGTAGATGCTCTCAAAAATGATGATTTTGATACTTTCTTAAAGGTTATTAAGAAGTCAGGTAACTCTTCATTTAAATATTTGCAGAATGTTTACGCAAGCAGAGATATTCAGAATCAGAATGTATCAATTGCTTTAGCATTAAGCGGTGAGCTTTTACAGAAATACGGTGTATGCAGAGTTCACGGTGGTGGCTTCGCAGGAACTATACAGGCATTTGTATATAACGATTTTGTTGAGACATACAGAGATTTTATTGATTCAGTATTCGGAAAAAATTCTTGCCATATTCTTAAAGTAAGAAAACACGGCAGTATCCAGGTTATTTAAGGAGGTTCACTTATGAAAATTCTCGTTCTTGGCGGTGCAGGATATATCGGTTCACACACAGTTTATAGACTTATTGAGCAAGGTCATAAGGTTGTTGTTTTTGACAATTTTGAAACAGGCTATTATGAAGCAATACATCCAGATGCAGAAGTTTACGAAGGTGATCTTCGTAACAGAGCTGACATTGACAACGTCTTTGATGAAGAATCCGACATTGATGCAGTAATTCATTTTGCGGCTAACTCCCTTGTTGGAGAAAGTATGGTAAAACCGCTAAAGTATTATGACAACAACATTTGCGGAACAAAGGTACTCCTTGAATCTATGGTTGCTCATAATATAAACAGAATTGTATTTTCATCAACAGCGGCAACCTATGGTGAGCCAATACATACTCCTATTCTTGAAAACGATCCGACTAATCCAACTAACTGTTACGGTGAAACAAAAAGGGCTATGGAAAGAATGTTTTACTGGACAGAACAGGCTCACGGTATGAAGTATGTGTCACTTCGTTACTTCAATGCTTGTGGTGCTCATATTAGCGGAAAAATCGGAGAAGCTCATAATCCTGAGTCACATCTTATTCCGATTATTTTACAAACAGCAAATGGCACAAGAGACCATATAAGTGTATTCGGAACAGATTATGATACACCTGACGGAACCTGTATTCGTGACTACATTCACGTAACCGACCTTGCACAGGCTCACATCCTAGCTGTTGAATATCTTATTAACGGTGGAGAAAGTGATATTTTCAACCTTGGTAATGGAGTTGGATTTTCGGTTAAAAAGGTTATCGAAACAGCAAAAAAAGTTACAGGAAAAGAGATAAAAGTAGTTGAAGAAAATCGAAGAGCCGGTGACCCTGCTGTTCTGATAGCATCAAGCGAAAAAGCTAAAAAGGTGCTTGGCTGGAATCCTCAATATAATGAGCTTTCTACAATAATTGAAACTGCCTGGAAATGGCATAGTACACATCCAAACGGATATAAATCAAATTAACAGAAAGGAAGGGCGTTTTATGAAAACAAGTATTTACAGTCAGATTATTAGACTCGTGTCTTATGGAATAAACACCGGTCTTATAGAACCGGAAGATAAAACTTATGTAGTAAACACACTTATGGAAATTTACAATCTTACAGAGCCTGATGGCGATTATGATATGTCTCTGACAGATGATAACGAAAAAAATCTTGAAGAAATCCTAAAAAATCTCTTGGACCTTGCGTATAAAAAAGAACTTCTCCCTGAAAATACAATTACCTATCGTGACTTGTTTGACGTAAAGCTTATGAGCGTTCTTGTAAAACGTCCTTCAGAAATTATAAAAGACTTTTGGAGAGATTATGACATATCACCTGAGAGGGCAACTGATAATTACTATAAGCTCAGTTGTGACAGTGATTACATAAGAAGATACAGAATCAAAAAAGATTTAAAATGGCAGACAACCACCGAGTACGGTGATATTGATATTACAATAAATCTTTCAAAACCTGAGAAAGACCCAAAGGCTATTGCAGCGGCAAAGCTACAAAAACAGTCAGGTTATCCTAAATGCCTTCTTTGCAGAGAAAACGAAGGCTATATGGGCAGAATAAATCATCCGGCAAGACAAAACCATAGAATTATACCTATTGATATAAACGATAGTGAATGGTTTATGCAGTATTCACCTTATGTTTACTACAATGAACATTGCATAGTATTCAATGGTGAACACACACCAATGGTTATTGATAATACGACATTTACGAAATTGTTTGATTTTATTTCATTGTTTCCTCATTACATAATCGGCTCAAATGCCGACCTTCCGATTGTGGGCGGCTCTATTCTTACACACGAGCATTTTCAGGGTGGCAGATATGAGTTTGCTCTCAATCGAGCAGAGGTAGAACGAAAATTTGAAGTAAAAGGTTATGAAGATGTTGAATGTGGCATTGTAAAGTGGCCTATGTCAGTAGTCAGACTTACAGGCGAAAACAGCGAAAATATAAAATCGCTCGCCTGTCATATTCTTGATAAATGGAGAAATTACACAGACGAAGAAGCTTTTATATTTGCAGAAACAAACGGTGAACTACACAACACAATAACTCCGATAGCTTCAAAAAAGAATGGTAAGTTTGTTCTTGATTTAGTGTTAAGAAACAATATTACAACAGATGAACACCCAATGGGAGTTTATCACCCTCACGCAAAGCTTCACAATATTAAAAAAGAAAATATCGGACTTATCGAAGTTATGGGTCTTGCAGTTTTACCTTCAAGACTCAAAAATGAAATGAATTTAATTGAAGATGCTATTTTAAACGGCTACGATATTTCAGAAATTGACGAAATAAGTAAGCACGCTAACTGGGTTTATGAGTTTATGAACAAATACGATACAGTTGATGCAGATAACATTGATGAGATAATTAAAGACGAAATCGGAAAAGTATTCCTTGAAGTTTTGAAAGACGCAGGAGTGTTTAAAAGAACACCTCAAGGTCAGCAGTCATTTGATAAATTTATAGAAACATTATGATGGAGGTGCAGTTATGCCAGCAGCAATTATTATTTATACATACGGAGAAGATTCAAAAGGTAAGGGTGTTAACTACTATAAGATTGAAAATGCAAACGGTGCAAGTGTTACCTTAAGTCAGTTAGGTGCATCTATTGTTTCAATCAGAGTTCCTGATAAAAAAGGAGAACTAAAAGATATTGTTCTCGGATATGCTGGTCTTGAGGGTTATGAATATGACGGAGCATATTTCGGTGCAACAGTTGGAAGATGCTGTGGAAGAATCCGTAATGGCAAATTCACACTTAATAACAAAGATTATCAGTTAACAACCAATGATAATCATAATCATCTTCATGGTGGAATAAAAAGTTTCAGTCGCAGAATCTGGGATGCAATGGTAAGAGGCGATAATGTTATCTTTTCTCTTAAAGTTGAAGATAACGATGAAGGTTATCCCGGTAATATGACAGTAGAAGCAAAATTCTCTTTTGATGATGATAATGTACTTACTGTTGAGTATAGTGCCGTATCTGATAAAGATACTCTCTGCAGTATTACCAATCATTCCTATTTTAACCTTAACGGTCATACAAACGGTTCAATCAATAATCATTCTTTGAAATTCAACGCTAACAGTTTTATTCCTGTTGATGAAACACTTATTCCTACAGGCGAAATTCGCAAAGTAGAAAATACAGCTTTTGATTTTAGAAACTTCAGAAAAATATCTGATGGTTTAGCACAAGGACACGAACAAATTGATATAGCTAAAGGTTACGACCATAGCTTTGTAATTGATAAAGAGGAAAATACATTAGTACTTTGTGCAACAGCAGAGAGCGAAGAAAGCGGTATCAAGCTTGAATGCTACTCAACACAGCCGGTAATTCACCTTTATACAGGCAACTATGTTCATGTAAAAAAAGGTAAGGAAGAGGCTTCTTACCTTGAGTATAGTGGCTTTTGCTTTGAAACTCAGGGATATCCTGATGCAATCAATCATCCTGAGTTCCCTTCAAATGTTTTAAAAGCAAACGAAAAATATAAACAAACAACTAAATTTGCTTTTTCAGTAATTTAAAAGTAAAGGAGCGCTCGCAATGACTACAGAAAAGAAATATTTAAAATGGTATAACAAAATAGGTTATGGTTCAGGAGATATAGCAGGTAATGTGGTGTATGCATTCCTTACATTCTTCCTGATGATTTATCTGACAGATACAGTTGGTCTGAATGCCGGCATCATCGGTACACTTATGATGGTTTCAAAAATATTTGACGGTGTGACAGATATTTTCTTTGGTTCAATGATTGATAGGACAAAAACAAAGCTTGGTAAAGCAAGACCTTGGATGCTTTATGCTTATATAGGTTGTGCAGTATTGCTTGTAGCTGCGTTTGCTATACCAACAAGCTGGGGAGAAACAGCAAAATATATATATTTCTTTATCGTATATACACTTTTGAACGCTGGTTTCTTTACAGCTAACAACATCGCCTATGGAGCTCTTACAGCTCTTGTAACCAGAAATGGAACAGAAAGAGTTCAGTTAGGTACTTTTAGATTTATTTTTGCAACAGCTACAAGTATGACCATTCAGGCTATTACAGTTGGTGCTGTAGCATTTATGGGAAACGATGCTAATGCTTGGAAATGGATGGCAATTATTTATGCTATTATCGGTATTGTGGCTAACACAATTTCAGTATTCTCAGTAAAAGAACTTCCTGATGATAAAACTAACGAAGATGTAATTAAAGAAGAAAAGAAAGAAACAAATAAATATTCTTTCAAACAGGCAATGAAATACCTTATTCAGAACAAATACTTTGTTATTATTTGTTGTACATATATTCTGACACAGTTATATACTGCAATGACAGGTATGGGTATTTATTACACTAAGTACATCTTAGGAGATCCAAATCTTCTCGGTACATTTTCACTTGCAATAAACATTCCAATGATTATCGGCTTAATTTCAACCCCATTTTTTGTAAGTAAATTCAAAGGTATGTATAAAGTGAATATTGTGGGCTACATAATTTCAGCTATATTCAGAGTGTTAGTTTTAGTGGGTGGTTATATTGGTAATGTACCTATGATGCTAATTTGTTTAGCTATTTCTACACTTGGTATGGGCCCTCTTCAGGGAGATATAAATGCTCTTATTGCTGCAGCTTCAGATTATACATACAAGAAAAAAGGTGTCAGGATTGATGGTACAATGTTCTCTTGTACATCATTAGGCGTAAAAATTGGCGGTGGTATTGGCGTAGCTCTTACCGGCTGGTTGCTCGAAGCTAGTGGTTACATTGAAAATGCTGCAGTACAGTCAGCATCTTGTGTAAGTATGCTCAACTTTATTTATCTTTGGTTACCGCTCATAATCAATATTGCTATTATGTGTTTGCTTTTCTTCTTAAAGGTTGAACAGGCTAACAAAGAATTAAGCACAGATAAGTAATTTCAGATAACAGAATAGAATATTAAAAGGAGAAATAATCATGAAAGAGTTTGAAAGTTTTAAAAGAATAGGCACAACACCACACAGAAGTTACTATATTCCTTTTGCTACAGAAGATGTAATAAAGAATAAATATGGCATAGTAGACCGCACATCAAGTTCAAGATTCTTATCACTTGACGGTGTATGGCAAATCGAACAGCACGAGCATATTGATGATTTCGATGTAAACGAAAAGCTTAGCAAATCAATTCCTGTTCCATCATGTGTTCAGATGCATGGTTATGACCATATTCAGTATTTGAACACAAGATATCCTTTCCCTGTTATGCTTCCACACATTCCTTATGAAAACCCTTGTTGGCATTACAGACGCACTTTTAACCTTAAAAAACAGGACAATGAAAGATACTATATCAACTTTGAGGGTGTTGATTCTGCATTTTACCTTTACATTAATGGTAGCTATAAAGGATATTCTCAGATTTCACACTCAACAAGTGAATTTGATATTACAGAGCTTGTTGTAAACGGTGAAAACACTATTGATGTTCTTGTACTTAAATGGTGTATTTCAACTTATCTTGAATGTCAGGATAAATTCCGCTTCTCAGGTATTTTCAGAAATGTATATCTTCTTAATCGTCCTGAAAAGCACATTACAGATTATAAAATCGAAACAAAGTTTTCAGGCACCGACGGTGAATTAGTATTCATCAATGAAAGTTCTGTTGATATAACACTTAACTTTAACGACAATACTGTTCTTGCACCTGCAGGAAAAAGCACAGTAATAAAGGTTGAAAACGTGCTTCTTTGGACTGCCGAAGAGCCTAATCTTTATACATTAGAGTTACAGGCTTGTGGTGAGAAAATCATTGAAAAGGTTGGTTTCCGTGAAGTTACTATAGACGGAAAAGTATTTAAAATCAATGGTGTTCCTGTAAAACTAAAAGGTGTAAACCGTCATGACTTTAACTGTGAAACAGCCGCAACAGTAAGCCTTGAAAATCTTGTAGAGGATATTCAGCTTATGAAAGAACTCAATGTTAATGCAGTAAGAACATCACATTATCCAAATAGCCCTGAATTCTATCAGCTTTGCGATGCTATCGGTCTATATGTAATGGATGAAGCTGATATCGAAATGCACGGTGCGGCTACTCGTGACGGTCGTTATGAGATTGAACTGTGGTCTGAATACGCAGAAAATGAATTCTTCACTCCAGGTATTACAGACAGAATCACAGCACTCGTTGAGAGAGATAAAAACCGTTCAAGTGTAATTATTTGGTCACTTGGTAATGAAAGTTCATTTGGTAAAGCATTCTTTGATGGTGCTAAATTTGCTAAAAATAGAGATAATACAAGACCTGTTCACTATGAAGGCTTGCAGAATGCTGATCCTAAGTATTACTACAGCGATATGGTTGATATGGTAAGTATGATGTATCCATCTTTTGAAACCATCCGTGAAAAGGTTCTTAACAATCCTGAAGAAACTCGTCCGTTTGTTATGTGCGAATACACACACGCAATGGGTAACAGTTGCGGTGATATTGCAGAATACTGGGATATGATTTACAACAACGAGCAAATGATGGGTGGTTTCGTTTGGGAATGGGCAGACCACGGTATTAAAACTGACAAAGGTTTCCTTTATGGTGGCGACTTTGAGGAACCTGAGCACGATGGTAACTTCTGTGCAGATGGTCTTCTTACTCCTGACAGAAAGCTTAAATCAAACGCTCTTGAAATGAAAGCTGTTTATGGGGGAAAAACAAAATCTGAAATTACAGAAGTAGAAATTCCTGAAAGCACATATAAATTCTCATCAGGTATCAAAATTGAAGTTAATGAACATACAGGTGAAATCACATCCATTAAAGTTGACGGAAACGAGATTTTACACACACCAATGCATTTCAATATTACTCGTTACACAGATAATGACCGTGACCTCATACCTCATTGGATTGATCGTTGTCACTTAAACTCTTGTAAGCCATACATTTTCTCATGCGAAAAGACAGAGAATAATTACAGCTTTACAGGTGTTATGGCTGCAAACTGTCTTATGCCGGCTGTAGAATTCAAATTAAATTACGAAGTATCAGGCAACGAGCTCATTGCTACTATCGAATATAAAATCGCAGATTATATTCAGAACTTACCAAGATTTGGTCTTGAATTTGGTGTAGATAAGGCACACAGCAATTTCTCCTATGTTGGTTTTGGTCCTACTGAGAGCTACAACGATAAACATATTGCTTGTGAATACGGCTACTATGTAAGCTCAGCAGAAGAAAACTACGACAGAAAATATATTCATCCACAGGAATCAGGAAGCCACTACGCTTGTGAGTATCTTGCAGTAAAGGATTTATTCCGTGTAACAGCAGAAAAGCCATTCTCCTGCTCAGTAAATCCATTCACAACAGAACAGCTCAGAGAAACATTACACTCTTTTGAGCTTGAAGAAAACGACTTTGTAAATGTTTGTATCGACATTGCAATGCGTGGTGTAGGTTCTCACTCTTGCGGTCCTGACCTTCCTGAAAAATACGAAATTCCAAGAGAAGGTAAGAACACATTTAGATTTAAGTTCTGATAGATAACATAAGGGAGAACTACTATGAAGATTGCATTGATTGCACACGACAAAAAGAAAAATTAAATAATTGAACTTTCAAAGAAATACAAAGATGTGCTTTCGCAGCATGAGCTGTACGCCACAGGAACAACAGGAACATTGATAATGGGGGAAACAGGTCTTACCATTCACAGAATGAAAAGTGGCCCTCTTGGTGGCGATCAGCAAATCGGAGCAATGCTTGCTAATGGAGAAATTGATTTAATAATTTTTCTCCGTGACCCACTCACTGCTCAACCACACGAACCTGATGTGTCAGCATTACTTCGTTTAGGTGATGTTCAGAAAATCCCTCTTGCAACAAATGAGAGAAGTGCAATAATCATGCTTGAAGCATTAAAAAACAAATCCGTCTTTGAAAGCATTTGATAATAAGTTTATTTTAGTATACACCCTTAAGTAATCAATTAAAGAAGATATCGTTCGATTTATTTTAAATCGGGCGATATTTTCTTTTGTCAAAGAATCGTCCAAATATACAATGGAGCTGTAAGCGAGAACACAAGACACGCAAATAGGATTGCCGATGCGGTAAATTCAAACTGTCCGTGCTTTCGGTAGTCCATATATGCCATAGACAGCTTAACAAAGAATAAGATAACACACTCTGTATTCCTTTTGTAGGTCTGCATCGCTTTCCGCTGGGATAATATGCTCTTACAAATTCTACCCATTCATCCCACGGTATTATATCTTCCATTACATCAAGAAATTCTTCTCTTTTGGTTTTCTTCTTATGGCAACTGTACTCGTAATCGCTGAATGTCATTTGGCTAATTTTTATCGCTCCTGTGCTTTTTTCTTGTATATAGCATAGGTTTGATGATTTTTAATCCATTGTTCTAAATTGGAATTATAATTTTTGTTTAATCAGTATTTCCTTAAAAATATGCAGTATTATGAACACAAAATTGCATTACAAAAATCAAATCCATTTTATTTTTATCGTACTAACCTTATGTAATTTTACTTATTTGATAAAAAGGTTTAATTTGTAGTGAATTAGACAGATAATTCTTTAATAAAAAACTTGACATTTTTTGTAAACAGGTTTATAATACATAATAAATCGAACAATAGTTCTATTTTATTCAAGCATCTTTCCTTGCTTCCCCGTTGCGAGGTTAGAAATATATTAGCGTTTATGGGAGTTGATTCAAAAAAGTGTAGTTTTACTTTCAATTGAATATGTATCAAATTATGTGAATAATGAAGTTAGTTCGGAAGGAAGATGGAAGATGAAAAAAACTAATTTGATAAAAACACCGAAAGAAAGAATTACGCTTGGTGAGTGCGTGAGAACGGAGACGGGAGAACCCGCACTCAAAGTAAAAAAGAGCAATAAAGATATGTATGAAACAATATCAATGAGCCAACTAATTGAACTTATGGTTTTGATGTCCAATCAAAATTAAGCAGTAAACCCAAATATGAGGTTTTCGCATTACAAAAAAATATAGCTCAACGATTGAGCTTAATCAAGAGGAATTAAGCCGACACGAGTATTTTCAGAATTTCTGATTTTGAGATTTTGGAAATGTTCATGTCGGCTTTTTTGCGTTCCTTGTATGCAACAAGATGCACAGATAATGAATTGCTTGTAAGTAGTAATGTGGGTTTTCATGAATTATTACGCAATATATGTTAGCCTTTTATACAAAAATCGTTCTAAACAACATTTGGTGATTTTAAAAAATATATTATACTTTTTGAAATTACACACATTTTAGCTTATTTCTTCTCTTATTCTACAAAAATAAAAGGAAAATGCAGACATAGTTCGATAACATTTTCTTACCAACTATTGTAGTATAAAATACAAGATAATACGACCAAATTACCAATTATTGGCAATAATTCGACTTCCAAATTTAGACAAACTTTGTATAAGTGGATTTTATACATAATTTTATAGACAATAATTTTTTTCAATATAAAAATAATGATTTTATTACGGTGAACCCACCGTGTTAATAAATAAAAAGTAATAAAGCCTGAGTGTACATCAGGGCGAGGATACAGATATTTGCTAAAAAGACCGAAAGGTCAAAAGCAGAAATCGGTACCCTTACCTTTGTATACTCAAAATTGCAAGGGCTGGTACCGATTGGTGCCAACCCTATTTTTATGCTTGCCCTGACTGCCCTCTGCTGAAAGGACACTAAATGTTTTTGCTATACTGGCAAGCTGTAATTGCAAAATATCCATAGCCTTTGGATTTTGATTTAACCCAAATTCAAAATTCAAAGGAGATTACAGTAAATGTCAAATAATTTTATTTCAGCTCTCGAGGAGCAGTTTAATAAGGATTGTAAAGTTATAAATATTCGATATGAATATGAAGGTTTTAGCGGAAAAGAGAGGTACATCATAGCAAGCTGCCTTACAGAAAAGGAAATCTGGAATAAATACCCAAAGCAAGCGAAACTCTATGCGCCATTCGTAAAGGTGGATTTGAGTTTTATAGAAGTTCGTCAAAAGTATATCAATAACGAAGACAAGTTTTGCAAAAGAGCCAAACGCACGCAAGACATTTTTAACTTTGATGAAACTACCGCTGTATTTCATAAGGAGCTTTTAGTTAATGATTTTGTATTGGAGCGAATTAACGAAGAGAATGAATGTGAGGTACTTTCTACCCTTTACAAAGCTTTTGATACTTTAACAGAAAAGCAAAAAACAAGAGTTGTCAAGTATTATGTAAAAGATAAAACATTGCGAGATATTGCCGAAGAAGAGAATGTTAAATATCAAACTATAAATGAATCTCTTGAGGAAGCAATAAAAAAACTAAAAAAATTTTTTCAAAACACCCTGACAAACAGGTACCCTTTGTCCAAATAAGTGAAGGGAGTAATTTTCCCTTAATTTTATGAAAAGAGGTAATGATATGACGAAAGGACATAAAGTCAAGCGAGGCGAAATATTCTTTTTTGACTTTGGTGAAACCCGAGGTTCTGTTCAGAACGGATTTAGACCGGTGATTGTTTTACAGGCGGATGAAATCAATGTCCGTTCAACAACAACCATTGTAGCTCCTTTGACGGGAATCATTAAAAAGCCTTATTTCTTTTCTCATGTTTATATAGGAAAAAGATATAGGCTTGAAATTCCTTCTATGATACTTATGGAGCAGATAACTACAGTGAATCAAAGTGATTTGAAGGATTGCCTCGGAAAAGTCAGGGAGAAGGCACTAATCCGAACTATAAATGCTGCTTTGATGCGAACATTCGGAATTCGGCAGAATAACAGTATGAACACAGGCGATATACGTTGTTTATGCCAAAAGCACTTAAAAGAATACAAACTTTTGCCGGAATATATTATTAAGCGTTTTGATCCGCTACAGGTTAAAAAGGATAAGTGTGACAAATGTAATGACCTCGGATATGATTATGTTTTCTTTGACAAGAAGGAAGTACTTAAAAAAAGAGGAGAAACTATGGTAGGCAAAAATTAATCAAAATCGCATAATTGTCAAAGTCGGCGGACTCAGTTAAAATAAGTTTGCTGAATATTGGTCGGCTTTCAATTAAAATAAAATGTACTTAACGAAAGGAGAAACAAATGGATAAAGAAAAAAATACCAACCAAGAAACTGTAATGTTTGCTGAATACGGAGATATAGTATCTGTTGATGATATTATGAAAATGCTTCACATAGGTAGATCAGCAGTTTATTCATTATTGCAAAACGGTGTGATAAGAACGGTTAAGGTAGGAAGAAAATACATAATCCCGAAGCAAAGCGTTACGGACTTTATTAATTCAGGATTATATTAAAAACGCATAATTGTCAAAGCCGACTGATTAAGTTAGAATAAGTCTAATGAATATTGGTCGGCTTTCAATTTGGAAAGGAGATAGCTATTATGCCGACCACAGGATATTTAAGAGAGAAAAAAGGGAGATATTATGCTGTACTGAATCTTTATGATAGTACAGGTAAGAGAATTCAGAAATCCCACGCAACAGGCTTGCCTGTTAAGAATAATAAGCGAAAAGCAGAACAGATATTAAAGCAATTATGTGTTGAGTATGACAACAAGAATTTAAACTTTTACTCCAACATAAAGGTTGCCGACTACTTCAACAAATGGCTTGTAGCAATAAAATCAGAAGTTCGTCCTAATACTTATCGCAGCTATAAGGGAAATATGGAAAACCACATTATCCCTTACTTTGAGAAGCTGGGTACTGAGCTTCAAGAGCTAAAGCCGCATCAACTTTCCGATTATTACAAGTCGAAGGTAGGAACAATATCCGTCACAACGATAAAGCATCACCATCAAAATATATCAAAGGCTCTTGCCGACGCTGTAGAAAAGGGTTTAATATCAATAAATCCTGCAACAGCTGCCAAAACGCCAAAGCAGACAGAAAAATTCAAAGCGGAATTTCTTAACCGAGTGCAGATAAAACAGCTATTAGATTATCTTGAAGGAACAAGCATTTACCTACCGACATATCTTTGTACGGTTTACGGATTCAGACGAAGCGAAGTGTTAGGCTTAAAGTGGCATAACATTGATTTTGAAAACGAAACCATATGGATTAGGGAAACCTTACAGCAGAGTACAAAGGAAATAAGCGGAGACAGTAATTATACATCATCCACAAAGACAGAAAGCAGTAACCGAACCTTGCCAATGATACCGCAGGTAAAAAAGATACTTCTTGAACAGAGGGAGCGTCAGATGAGAAACAAAGAATTTCTAAAAGACGCATATATCTCAAATGACTATGTTTGTACCTTTGATAACGGTAAGGAGATAACGCCTAATTATCTGACGAAAAAATTTCACACGCTGATTGAGAAGCAAAACAATTTTCCGCAAATCAGATTTCACGATTTACGACATAGCGTTGCAAGTAATCTGTTGAATGATGGATTTACTACCGTTCAGGTTGCCGAGTGGCTGGGACACAGTAGTTCAACAACCACATTAAAATTTTATGCTCACATTGACAAAACCTCAAAATTAGCCATAGCAAAAAGCCTGCAAGCGGATTGATTTCTACACTTTTTCTACAACATTTGAAGCCACTGTAAACATCAAAGTGGTGGAACTACGGTGGAACTGATGTAAAATTCAAAAATTTAGAATAAAAACGAAAAAAGAAAAAATCCTCAAAAACGGCTTGTTTAAGCCATTTTCAAGGACTTGTAATTGGCAGGGGCAGAAGGACTCGAACCCTCGGCACGCGGTTTTGGAGCGACTGTTGAAAGTTCAAAAAGCTGATTGCAATGCCATTTTTAAGCCGTTTATCAAAATGAACTTGATCATCAATTTGATTTTGATGCTTTATTGATGCTATTGGAATTTTTACGCTTACAATATAATAGTTGATGACTTTTTGGTGCTATAGAAATTTCAAATACTGACTGTCTGCTAAAATAACATCCCTTATTGCAGTGTATGGTGGCATGCTAAAATCTATCTGTCAATCATTTCAGAACTCAAATTTTGCGCCGCTGTAAACAAAGAATACATCTCATCAATTTTACAAACCATACACAGGAAAATTTTCTGTGTATATAAAGTTAGAACTTATAATAAGTGAAATTTTCTTTTGAATTTATATTGATGTTCCGTTGAATAAAGTATATACTATTTTCAACGAATAGTGTTTGTGGAAATGCTAATAGCTTAAAAAATATAATATTATTTTTGATTTTACAAAATATTAACTGATTTCAGTAAGACTTTAAATCATAAGGAGTATAGAATGGGTTTATTAGAATGTGCAAGTAGCAATTCAGTTTATCGTGGATATGATTATTATAATTGTGATAAAGTAATTTCTTTTCAAAAAAATTCTGATGGTGTATATAATGGCATCGTAGAAGGAAGTAATGGCAAATTATATGAAGTTTACATAGATGCTAATCACCCACGAAAATCGCATTGTAATTGTCCTCACGCAAATGGTAAAAGGATAGTGTGCAAACATCAAGTGGCGTTGTTCTTTAATGCTTTCCCTGAAAAAGCTCAAGAATACAAAAAAGAATTAGATTCATATTACGATTATATGGAAAAACAAAAAGAGGATGAAGAAGAGGCTCTTATTAAGTTTATTCATAAATGCAAAAAGTCGGAACTAGAGGATATTTTATATTCATTACTTATGGATTCGCCGGAATGGTTATATGATAGATTTATAAGAGAATATTTGGGATAATAAAAACAATATGTAGTAAAATACAGACCAGAGATTAGGTGAAATCCTGCCCTCTGGTCTGTTTTTTGGGTATGCTTAATAATTATGCTAAGCCAAGACAAAGAAAAACGCTAATATGTATTTAGAAATAGTGTTTGTAAGATATGTCTGTATTTTTCGGGCTAATTTTATACATAAATGATATTGCTATTATTCCAGATTTGGAATATAATATTATTATCGAACATATGAGGTGATAATGTGCTTGCATATATGACAGCCAGTGAAGCGGCTGAAAAGTGGAATATATCCCACAGACGAGTTATTACTCTCTGTCAGGAGGATAGAATCCCCGATGTTGCAATGTTGGGAAATATGTGGATAATACCAAATGATGCCACAAAACCGGCAGACGGCAGAACAACTCGATATGAGAACAAAAATCCTGCTAAACCATTTATTAAATGGGCCGGTGGCAAAGGGCAGTTGCTTCCGACTATAAGAAAATTTTATCCAAAGGGACTTGGCATTACAATAAAAAAATATTGTGAACCAATGGTAGGTGCCGGTGCAGTATTGTTTGATATTTTGAATACATGTGAGATGGATGAAGTGTATATCTGCGATATTAATGAAGAACTGATGAATGTATATGAGGTTGTTAAATCAAAGGTGGACAAGTTAATAACCTTGTTAAAGAATTACGAAGTTGAACATTTGGCAAGAAATGATGAAGAAAGAAAGCTGTACTACTACGAAAAAAGAGAAGAGTATAATAAGGAAATACAAAACTCTAACAAGAAAAATTCCGTGTTGAGAGCATCACTGTTTATATACCTGAACAAAACTTGTTTCAATGGGCTATACAGGGTAAACAAAAAAGGTTTGTTTAATGTCCCTATGGGTTCGTACAAAAATCCAACAATATGTGATGTTGACAACCTAAACAAAACCTCAGAACTGTTGCAGAATGTAACAATATTAGTCGGAGATTACACAAGGATTACTGAATACATTGATGAGAATACATTAGTGTATTTTGATCCACCTTACAGACCATTAACTAAAACTTCGGAATTCACATCATATAATGCAGATGAATTTGGTGATGCTGAGCAGATTAATCTTGCAGAGTATATAAAATCGCTTAATGCAAAGGTAATGGCAAGCAATTCCGATCCGAAAAATGTTGACGAAAACGACAACTTCTTTGATGATTTATATGCGGGAATGAAAATCTACCGTGTAACAGCAACTAGATCAATTAACAGCAAAGGTAAAGGTAGAGGAAAAATAAATGAACTGTTGATTAAAAATTACTAAAAGGGGGTGAAATAATGCCATATGGTGAATATGCAGAATGTCCAAACTGCGGTAAAATTGCTCACGGAGAAGAAGAGATAGAAGAACTTTTTGGTTACAGAAATATGGGCGATGAAAAAATCATTCCGCAGTCTTGGTGCAAAGAATGTAGGAGTGATAGTTAAATCCCGAACAAAAGCGCTGATGGTGCAGGAAAGTTTTTTCTGCACTATCAGATTAATACTTAATACCTTATATATGATTATTTGAACTGCGCAATATGTGCAGTTTGTTCCTTTGGAAAGAAGGTCAATAACTATGAAGTTAAAAGAAGCACAGGAAAAGATTAAAACCATTTGCAATATCCCCTTTGCGGATATTTTTGAAGAGTCTGATTTACCTATGATTATCAAAAATAAAGGCAAAACCGGTCAATTACTGGAAATGGCTTTGGGAAAGAAACTTGATAATGCAAACATCGACTTTGAGGACGGAGAACTAAAGAGCAATAAATGTAATGCAACAGGTAGACCTCTTGAGACAGTTTTTATTACGCAAATTGCAAGTATTATTGACGAACTGATTGTTGAAAAACCGTTTGAAGAAACACACTTATATGAGAAAATCAGCAATATGTTGTATGTGCCTGTTTGTAAAGTCGGAGATCCGCATAACTGGATGTTTCTTGATGCAATTCATATTGATTTGTCAAAGCCCGAGTTTTCTTCTCTTTTGAACATTTGGAGAGATGATTATTACTCTATTTGCAGACAGTTAAAAGAACACATTGAAACATCAAAGGATGGATTTATACATACATCAAACGGAACGCATATTCAGGTTAGGAGCAAGGATTCTAAGCCTTATCATCCAATCTATTCAAAAATATATGGACGGGAAGTTTCAAACAAAAACCATGCTTTTTATTTTCAAAAGCAATTTGTTAAGGATATACGAGAAATGTATAATAAATAAAGAGGTAGTCAGATGGCAGTTAACACTCATGGTGGCGGTGCTTGTACAAATGAACACGGCTTAAAATTTGAACAGGAAACTAGTCTTGAAGATGCTTTAATAAATGCTGGTTATTCTATATCAAAAAGAAATCTTGTATTAGACAAGCAGAAAAATCGCTTAGCCCTAATTGCACCAAAACAGAAGTTCTATAGTAGTTTTTTGGAATCAGAAAATATTGATTGGAGAAATTGTATTTCAAAACGACTTTTCCCTGATGAAGCACTAATTAATTTTACAAACAATACTGTATATATCATAGAAAAGAAATTTCAACATGGTCCCGGTTCGGTAGATGAAAAACTTCAAACATGTGATTTCAAGAAAAAGCAATATAAAAAATTACTTTATGATACAATATATGGAATCGAATACATATATGTTTGTAATGATTGGTTTAAGCAATCCTGCTATAAAGATGTACATGATTATATTCATTCTGTCGGTTGCCACATTTTCTTCAATGATATTCCACTTGATTTTCTTGAATTACCTTTAGCAAATCGGGAGAAATAATTATGGCAAAAAAGATAACTAAATGGGAACCTGAAGATTTTGAATTGGAAATGACTACACACTGGTCATTTCCGGAAAGAGGGAAATGGGCAACTCATGATGCGAAATATAGGGGTAACTGGTCGCCGTATATTCCAAGAAATTTACTGCTTCGTTATTCGAAGGAGGGTGACTTGGTGCTTGATCAGTTTGCCGGTGGCGGAACTACATTAGTTGAAGCAAAGTTACTTAATAGAGATATTATAGGAGTGGATGTTAACCCGCAGGCATTAGACAGATGCAGAGAAAAGTGTGACTTTGAAAGGGTTAACTGTGGTAAAGTTTATTTCAAGCAGGGTGATGCAAGAAATCTTAATTTTGTTCCGGACGAAAGTATTGATATGATATGTACTCATCCTCCTTATGCAAATATTATTGAATACAGCGAAGATATACCCGAAGATTTGTCACACCTGAAAGTTCCTCAGTTTCTTGAAGGAATGAAAAAGGTAGCTGATGAAAGCTACCGAGTTCTTAAAAAGGATAAGTTTTGTGCTGTGCTTATGGGAGATACAAGACAAAAAGGTCACATGATTCCTATGAGTTTTGATGTAATGAAAATCTTTCAAGACGCAGGTTTTAAACTAAAGGAAATCATAATCAAAGAACAACATAATTGCAAAGCAACAGGATTTTGGAAAACAAATAGCGTAAAATATAACTTTTTACTCATCGCACATGAGTATTTGTTTGTGTTTAAAAAATGAAATTATAGGAGTGAATATTATGGAACTAAAAGCAACACCAAAAAGTATTGACGATGTATTAAGATTGCAAAGAAAATATATAATACCTCGTTTTCAAAGGGAATATTCTTGGGAACAAGATGAACTATCAGAAATTTTCGAAGATTTAATTGACAATATAGTATTTTCTGACCAAAAACTAAACACTAATGAATATTTTATAGGTTCATTAGTTCTTGTTGGTGATGATGATAACACTTCAAATATTGAACGTTATGTTGTAGATGGACAACAAAGATTAACTACATTTACGATTGCTTTTTCTGTCTTAGCTCAAAAATTCAAAGAATTAAAAGAAGAGAAACTCAGCAAAATTACTCACCTAAATGTTTTAGGTGAAGATAACGATGGTAACCCATATACAAAACTCGTAAATGAAAATCCTAAACCATTTTTTCAAAAAAGAATCCAACAAAAAGATATAGATTTCGCTATAGTTCCCAAGAGCAATGAAGAAAAGAGGATGCTATATGCATATAATTTTTTTGATAAACAATTAAAGGAAGTTAATTTGCTTAAATCTATTGCAGAAAGAAATATTGGAATGGTAGATATTAAATATATAGATGCTCTAAAAGCGTTTAGGGATCAAATTTTAAAGTGTAAAGTTATCTATGTAACTGTAAAATCATTTGAAGATGCATATACAATATTTGAAGTCTTAAATGCAAAAGGTAAAGATCTTTCGCCAATTGATATAATTAAAAATTCAATCTTTAGTATTTTAACGGACGAAGAACCTTTAGATGCCGCATCTGATAAGTGGAATAAAATAAAGTCAGCACTTAAAAAATGTGAAGGAGTAGATTTAAATACATTCTACAGGCATTACTGGCAATCAAAGTATTGTTTATCAACATCTCGAAAATTGGTAGCAAACTTTGAAAAATATATTCCAAAGACTATATCTGATTATACTAAATTTATAGATGAGTTAGAACGTGCATCTATAAGTTATTCTGAAATGATTATACCTCAAGCCGAAAAATGGAATCAACCAGAATATTTGCCTATTTATACAACATTGATAGCGCTAAAGACATTTAACACGACACAAGTACGAATGTTTTTACTTGCCTTATTTGATGTAAAAGATGCAAAACTAATCTCTCATAAAAACTACAAAAAAATTCTTTTGTTTTTGGAACATTTCCATTTTATTTTTACTGCAATTTGCTCTTGTAGGCCGTCTGGTCTTGAAAGACGATATTCTTCCTATGCAAGGAAATTACGCAATTGTCGCTCTAAAGAAGAGAGTGCAGAATGCATAAATGAATTGATTGTTGATTTAAAAACCTCTTTACCAGAATATAATGTTTTTGAATCAAGTTTTAAAAAAATAATATATACATCAAATCAAGAAAAGGACAAAAAACTTGTTCAATATATTCTAAAAAAACTAGAAGTTTATTATTCCACGAATGAATTAAAACCCAATTCGTTTACAATTGAGCATATTTTGCCTGAGTCAACGAGAAAAAATTGTATAGGTATGATTGGTAATTTGCTTCCTTTAGGGGAAAAATTAAATAATGAATTAGAAGATAAAAGTTTTGAATATAAGATTAAACGATATACTGAATCACAATATGCATCGGTAAAAGATTTTGTTAAGAAATATACAGATGAAGAAAACTGGGATGAGCTGTCAATTGAAAAAAGGACTATTGATATTGCACATATTTTATATGATAACATAATAGAAGGATAGAAACTGTTATAAGTTAAACTCAATGCTTCCTATTTCTATTAGGAAAGCAACTATCCATCCAATTGATAAAATATTCCTCTGTTAGCTTTCCATCAATACATTCATTTCGTTTTGTCATAGCTTCGTACTTCCACTTTTTAAAATCATTTTCAAGAATGGTATGAACCTTAACTCTGGCAGAATATCTCTTGTAATATTTATTATAAATCTTAATGGCGGCGTTGTCCGCCATTTTCTTTTTGTAGTTTTCAAGTGCCATAATATCCTGACAGTTCCGTGTTTCACCTTCTGCGATTCTATCACAGTAGTTTGTGTTATAATTGCCCTTCATAATGAAATACTTGCCACAGCGTTTGCACTTTCTGAAACGAATATCCTGTTCAAGCATTTTTGTGAATTCAAGGTCAAGAATATCAGCTACAGAACGGAACTCATAATTTGTATTTATAAAATGCGGAAATCTGATTATGCTCTTTAATTCATCTATATCAACATTGAACTTTTCCGCAAAATTTATATGTTGTTCTGTTGCTTCAATTTCAGTTCCCAGTCGGTCTACAAATTCATCCGTTGTCATACCATAGAGCATTTTACTTCCACTCATTTGAGAAAGTTTGAAATCAAAAACTTCCCTTCTTCTTGAATATACAGGTTCATTGTGCAGCCTTTTGTAGATAAAATATCTTTCTGCAGGCAACCTATTACCTAAAACCTCCGGATAAAAATCCTCATCAAAGCAAAATTCAATCAGGTCAAGATATTCCTTTTGCAACATAATCAGATAGTTATAGTACCACGCAAGAGCATCTTTTTCTCTGCCGTTACCGTGGAAAATAGGTGGGCAGATAGCAGAATAAAGAGAAGCATAAGATATTTTATTAGTGTTAGGCACCGTATTTGAATACTCAAAATAATCCTCCACAATCTCTTGATTACGGTTATAAACCTTTTCCGGATGTGGAGTATTATTGATTATAACAGGATTTTCTTCTCTGTATTTTTGACACAACTCATCAAGGGCAAAGAAAAAGCTATAACTTTCTCTAAAAGGTGTTTCAAAATCAGCATAAATAAAATCAAGAATCCCCTCGCCAATACCAAGCTTTATTCTGCAGCCACTCAGCACATTATTTAAAGGCTCTCGTTTATCTATGCCCTGCTCTTCGTATTCCTCGTTGAAAAATTTTTCAATCTCATAATTGTCAATGTCATATTTGCTCTGAAACTTTTGAAAATCTATTTTGTTTTGTTCAAGTTCTTCAATTCTTGACTCTTCATATTCAGCAATTTCTTCTTCGCTTAAAATATCAGGATGAACATCTCTACGACCGGCTTCAAATTTTTCAAATTCGTCAATCTCATTTTTCATTGTGATGAACTCGTTAAACGAATCAACCTTTATAATAACCTTCTTGCTGTTAGGATAAAAGGTAGCATAATTTAGAAAAAAGTTAAATGAAACATCTTCATTACCTTGCCGGTAAATTCTATACTTTTCTCTTTCGCTTATTTGATATTCCGAGTAATCTTTCTTCATAATCTGCTCCCAAAATTAGAAAATGTAGATGCTTTAGATTTTCGATAATCAACATCACTCCAACTAAGATTATACAATCCTATTGTTTCACTGTCAATTTTCTGTTACCCTAAAACAGAGGTGAAGAAGATGAATGAAAATCCATATAAAAGCTATGATGAACTGCCGTTGATGTTATCGGTTCAGGAAATTGCAAAGGTTCTTGGAATATCAAAAACGAGTGCATATGAATTGGTCAGGTCAAAAGGTTTTCCTGTACTGAAAATCGGTTCAAGGTTGGTAGTACCAAAGGAAAAGTTCCGTGAGTGGGTTGAGCAGAACACGGGAGGAAGTATTTGAAAAGCGTAAATCATTATTTTACTCTGCCAAATGAAATATTTTGTATTGGCTTATCCTCCGGAGAGATTGCTGTGTATAGTTACCTCCTGAGATGTGAAAACAGAAAAACATATCAGTGCTATCCCAGCTACCGTACAATCGGACAAGCTCTGAAAATGAGTCAGAATACTGTAAGAAAATATATTCAAAGCCTTGAGGATAAGCATTTAATCTCGACCGAGAGAACAGAGGTAATTACAAAAGACGGACGAAAACGCAACGGTACATTGCTATATACTATTCGTCCTATTGCAGAAGCTATTGAATATTTTCATAGTGAGCAGTTGCGGAAAAACGCATAATATCGAGGAAATTATGAAAAGCAGGTTAAAGTGGGGCGTCTCCCCACGGAGTCACATCAGACGGCAGAGCCGACTGTTATGGGATTTTCAAAGGCGTCGAAAAGAATATTTTGAGGAGTCTATCAAAAATGAGCGAAAATAAAAAGAAATATGCCTATTGGATGAAACCTTCAATGGTAGAAGAAATAACAGAAATGCTTGATGATGCAAATGCTACTTCAAAAAGTGATTTTGTATGTCAGGCGGTTAAGTTTTACATTGGTTATCTTCATTAGCAGTTACCAATTTACTTGCACGGCTTATAAGTGAAAACTACAACAAAAAGCATGCCAAACTCCGTAGTCAAGTTGTCGGCAAGCTGAAATCTAAAATTCAAGACAAGAAACAGTCTCGAGTTTTGAAAACCGATAACACAGTTATTAAAAATCAAGACTACTAAGAAAAACGAGGCTTTACAATGACCATGTAAACCACATATTTCGCCTGTGTTGAATTTATAAATAAAAGCGGATAACTAACCCAAAATGTAGATTAAACCCAACACAGGTGATTTATACAAATTAATTAATACTATAATTGATTGTATATTTTCCGTATTTATCCAATGAAATGTTCACAAAGAAAGTTTTGGTAGTTCCGTTTTTGTAATGCAGTTCAAATGTTAATGTATCTCCAAAATAGTCGTCAAAATTTTCAATACTATCATATACTTCCTTTACCGCATTGGAATATTCAACTCTGTCATTTATATCGCTATCATAGTCAGGCTCTTCTTTTCCGGTTATGGACAAAACTTCCTTTGAAAACCTTTCACAAGTAGGTCGCCATGTAATGCGTCCGTCATCTGAAATTTTAATATTTTCAAATGATTTATCAAAACCGATAGATGTGGTTGAATACTGATAATTTAGTACATTATTTTTTGCCTTTACACTGTAATCGGTGACAGTTTCGCTTTTAATTGAAAACTCAATACTATACGGTGCTATGCTAAATAATTTTTGATTGATAATCTTACCCTTGTAAGAAGTATCTCTTTCATCATAGGTATAACCATCTGATTTGAATTTAACTGTATAATTAACCTTTTGAATACCTGCGTTGTTGTCAAGGTATGTTTTCACAGGACTTAACATAACTTTTTGACATTTGTTTTCGTTATCATTTTTATCAAGCCTTTTAGGTAAAGCGTAAAGGTGAAAATCTGCACTGTTGCTTGAAGTAGTTGTTGTATCGGTAGACGGAATAAATAAATTGTTGTTTGGTTTGTTATTTGAATTATGGGTATGTATAATTCCAAAAATAATAGCAATAACACACAAACAAGCAACAATGCCTGACCATTTTATTATAACTTTACTCTTCGGCTTATAATTCAAAGAAGAAGCAATAATATTTTCATCAATGTTACTAATGGCTTTGTATAGAATTTCATTGTTTTGAGTTTTCATAGAAATATGCCCTCCTTTTCAAGTGCTGATTTCAAACTTTTTCTAAGCCTGAAAAGCTTACTTGACAGTTTGCCGGGTGAAGTGTTCCACTGTTTTGCGATATTTTTAACAGATTCACCTTGCCAGTACCTTAATACAAATAACGACTGTTCCTGTTTGCTTAATGTTGATAACCATTTATTGATTGTTGATGTCAATTCTGCAAGTTCATATTCATTCTCTATCTGTGTGGTGGATGATATGACATCCTCCAATTCGCTGAAAAGGATTTCAATACCTGTATTTCTCTTTTGTGTATGGTTTTTCTTCCACAAATCAATAGCAATATTTCTTGTGATTTTGCCTATGTATGCTTTCAGACTTGCAGGTCTGTTAGGTGGAATAGAGTTCCACACCTTAAGGTAAGTATCATTTTCACATTCATCTGTATCTTCGTTATTTGAAAGAATGTTAAAAGCAATTTTTCTGCAAAATGAACTGTACTTGTTCTTTGTTTCTTTAATCGCCTGTTCCGTTCTTGAAAAGTACAGATTGATTATTTGCTTATCGTTCAAACAAAACCCTCCTTTATTTTGCCCTTCACATATATAGACGGGAAAACTCAAAAAATATTTGCTGATGAATTATATTTTTTATTATAAATCATAATTGCAGAATTTTTCAAATTAGATTACCGCATATTCCCCCTGTGTCGGATTAAACAACCAAAACCAGATAACTACCCAAAATATAAATCAAGCAAAACATAGGACATTTGTAAGAAAAAGAAAAGCACAGTGGCTACAACCTCTGACCGTTTCAAAAAGAGAAAGAATCAGACATCACCATCGTGCTGATTTAAACTTATCATACAAGTTTTTGATTGTCAATAATCATTGTTACATTTTGGTCTGGATATTATACAAAGGATGTGTTATAGTTTGCTGCTTGAAAGGAGCAGATTGCATAATGGTAATCAAGGGTTCATAGCAAAAAAATGACTGATTTTATTAAACAAGCCCTAATAAATACACAGATCAAAAGTAATGGTAAAGAGGTTATTGTTGTAATCTAAATTTAGATGTCCATCGTATTTTTTTACGGTGTCTTCCACAGAGATTAATCCTAAACCATGATTGTGTTTATCTATCTTTGTAGTTACCACTTTATTGTTTTTTATAACCACCTCATCTTTAGTAGGATTTGTTACGGTTATGAAGAGATAATCTTTTTTCTTATTAACAGAAATATTTATTTCTTTAGCTATGTTGTCTTCAAGCTTTATAGCGGATTCGATTGCGTTGTCCAAAATATTTCCGAAGATAATACACAGATCTGTGTTGCTGATTTTTGTTTCAGGGATTATTCCATTAAAGGATATTACAATACCTTCTTCCTTTGCTTTCATAGCTTTGTCAGAAAGTATTGCATTTACAATGGAGTTTCCTGTTTGATATAAGGTATAACTGCTGTGAAGTGTATTGTCACAATCTGCAACATATTTTTCAGCACCGCTTATGTCTTTGTTTCTTAGTAATGACATAAGTCCGATTTTCATATTATTATAATTATGGCGAAACTTTCTTAGTTCATTGTCTGCTCGTTCTAATTGCTCATAATATTTTACCTGTTCTGTTAATTTTACTTCCATAGTCATACTAAGGTTTTCATAATATGAGCTTTTTCGTATGTTTTTTATAAGCATAAAAATCACAACACCGGTACCTAAAACTGTTAAGTACATAAAAAAAGTAATTATATATGCTATGTCTGTATGTATATCTGAAAGGTAAAAGTTTAATTCGGTAACTAAAAAAAGTAAAATCCATACATAAGCCAGCAGGATTATTTTTGTTTTTACTGAAATCAGTTTCAAAATATTATTTATATCATTGTTTTTATAAATTAAGATTATACCTGTTATGGAAATTAATAAAGACAAACCATAAGCCAAAGCAATAAAAGGTATGCCAATAAAATTTAAGGAAAAATATATGAAATTATAGACAAAGTAAAATATGGCGGGGGTTATCAGGGATACATATACCACTGCCGTTTTTTTAACTTTTGACGTCAAAAAGACAGGGGTTAAGAAATATAGTATTATTGCCGTAAGGTAATATGTCCAGTCTTGAAAAGAATAGACACACATATACATAAATAGTCCTGCTGTGATAAGCGGGGCTATAAAAAATCTTACAGTTAGTTTGTTATGGATTACATAAAACAGTACAAACCATATAATGCTTTCAACACAGGTAATTTCTATAAAATAGTCCATATTTTTAGTCCTTTAAAAAATTGTAGTATGCCTCTTTAAATTTAGCTGTATATTTCCGACTGACAGGAATTTCGTATTCATAACCCGATACATTAATTGAAGAAAAATCTCGTCTGACAATATATTTAAAATTCACAACAAAGGACTTGTGTACTCTGAAAAATTCAGTATGAGGTAACTTTTCATAAAGGCAGGTAAGTGGTGTTTTTGTTTCAATTACATTATTGCCCAACAGGTGAATAGATGAAGTTCTGCTTTGAGAGTCAATAAAAACAATGTCACTTGTATCAATGGTAATATAGTCCTTAGCAGATTTTACACTTAAGAATTTATTGGTGGTTTTGTGTTTTCTGTAATCATTTAGTGCATTAAATAGACCCTCCCAAAGTGTATTTTTCAGTACAAATCTGTATGTATCAACAGAGTAAGCATCAATAGAAATATCAGGGAAATTTGTAAGGAATATAATGCAGGTAAATTCATTTATTCCTTTTCTCAGTTTCTTTGCTGTTTCAAGTCCGTTAAGTTTGTCCATTTGATAATCAAGTATTATAATGTCATACTTAACATCAGAATTAATCAAATCGTTGCCATAGGTATAGGCATCTACAACAGGTTCTAAATTATGCTCATTGGAATATTCATAGATTTTGTTTTTTAGTTCGTTTAAAAAGACTTTGTCATCATCACATATGGCTATTCTCATACTTTACCTCTATAATATGTATTTATGATATTATAGCATATTTTTGCCGTTGATTAAAGATAACGATTGCAAAAAATGCATTTGCGACAATTTTTTATACCTGTTATTACAAAAATTAAAAACGGCATAATAAAGTAAATATAATTTGGGTATGCAAAAGGATGTTGCTGTAAGCCTTTTATTACAGCGGTTTCCTTTGCATACCCTGTTTTTTAAAGGAGATGTTATAGTTATGAAATTAATTATATCAAGGATAAAACAATCCCCTTTGCTTTCCGGTCTTTTAATTTTTGGACTTGTGACATCAATCCTTTTGATTTCGGTGGGAACCAGCTTCGTTGCAAACCTGTTTTACGGGCACAAGGCAAAGGATGATGCTGCACCACCCAATGGGGAATTATATAGTATATCATTTTCAGATTTAAAAGATAGTGATAACCTCCCGATAAATCAGCTGTTTTCACAAATAGATGAAAAAACAGGCTTGTTTGTGAATTATTTAATGTTTCATATTGATGGTACTGAAGTGAATAGTTATAGAAAAGCCAGCGGAGAGTATTTTCTGGATGAAAATGTCTGGCATTTTCCTATAGTAAAAGGGGATTATTATACTGCTGATGATGTAAAAAACGGTAATAAAGTTGTGTTGATAGGTTCATCTTTGGAGAAATATACTTATGAGAAGAATGATAAAGAATATATAAAAATAGAGGGGGATGAATACTGTGTTGTTGGTATAATTGGATTTGAAAATCAAGCATCCCCTTGGGATGGAAGAATTGTTATGCCATACACAGCCTTGCCTCAAAGCTATTTTGATGTGACTCTAAAAAAACAACACGAGACTATTTCTTTCATCATCTATAATGAGGATGGAGACTATTCCGGGGCAGAGGATTATATAACAAATCAAGGGGAAAAAATATTTAGTGATTTTAACCTTGAAGATGTAGGTCCAATAGTAAGTGACAATGTATTAAAATTAGTTGCAACTAATCCGGATAACCTTATAATTGTTGCTTTGGTTGGTTATATAATAACTGTAATTTATGCAATAAACATAACTGTCTTTTGGATGGAGAAAAGGAAGTATGAGATTAGTGTCCGAAAAGCGTTTGGCTTTACAAACGGTTCAATTATGAAAATGATTTTTAGTGAGATGACAGGTTTTGCTTTTATTGCATTTGTGTTTGCAGTTTTGTTACAGCTGGTGTTGAATTTTATAATTGGAAGTATGGTTGATTATACTCTCAAAATTTATTTATCGAATTTGGCAGTGGGTCTTATTGTAGTGTTTATCACCGCCATAGTTACCTCAATTGTGCCTGTTATTAAGGCAATTAAGGTGCAACCGGCGGAAGCATTAAAGAGAAAAAAGGGGTGAGCCTAATGAAAGATGTCCTGAAAAGTATTTGGAAAAAAAGGTTATTTAGCTTACTCATATTTCTCCAGCTGATGTTTTCCATACTGTATTTTTTTGTTACTGCAATATCAATACAGGCAACTGTTAACAGTCAAATTACTGTAAAAAAAGAGCTTGACTCACCACAGGACAGAACTATACATATGGAAGTCCAAAACGAAGAAAGTGAGAATTTTAATAAATTCAAGACAGACTTATTAAAATCAAATATGGTGGAGAATTTTTCCGGTTGGCAGAATAATTTATTGACTTTGGAAGATTACATTCCGGGGGAGGTAAATAGCAATAGTGAGATTGATTGCGTTACTGTTGCAAAAAACAGCGAGATGTTAAAAGAAATAAGTGTTGAATCCGGGCGTAACTTTTCTGATGATGATTATAATAGTCAAAAAGCAGACGGGACAGAAGAAAAACCATTTTCTATGATTTTAGGCAGCGATTTTGCCGTTAAGAATAATCTTAAAGCAGGTGATAGGTTTAGTGATTACAATGAAAATAACTACATAATTGTGGGGATTCTTAAACCGAATAGTAAATGGTTTTATCAGACCATTTCTGAAGGTATGATTATGATAATGGACAATGCAGTGATGGTGGCTTATACAGGTGACATAGAAAATCCGCTAATGCACTATTATTCTGTTGTTGAGGAAAACAGCGACCCCCGGGTTGCAATAGAAACTATTAATCATATTGCTCAAAAGAACGATATTACATTAAGTGCCGAATTAATCTCAACTGAACTATCCCGGGCTTATGATGAAAGTATAAAGGAAAATAGCAGTTGGATGATTTTTTCTCTGGTTATACTGATTTTTGTTGCCATTGGAACATCTATTTTGATAGTGTCCCATATGTATATGAGAAGAACAGAAATAGGAATACGTATGGCGTATGGGTATTCATTTAATAAAATATTATTCCTCTTGTGGGGTGAATTTCTTACAGTTGCCGTGGTTGCATTTTTGTCTGCTCTTACCCTTTCTAATTTATTTTTTTCAAATGGAAAACAAAAACTGTTTTCTGCATATTACATTTCACAATATCATCTTTCTGCCGATTTAGTTGTGATAGGTGTAGCAATGTTTGTGCTTATGTGTTTGCCGTCAATATTTGCTCTTGTATTTAAGCTTAAAAAAGTACAACCTAAAGAATTAATAGGAGGGAAATAAAATGAAACTACTGGAGTTGAAGAATATTTCAAAAATATACGGTAAGGGAGAATTTGCAACAAAAGCACTTGTAGATGTTAATTTGACAATTAATAAAGGTGACTTTTGTGCAATTATGGGGCCCTCCGGCTCAGGAAAATCTACTCTTTTAAATATTATCGGCTGTATGGATACACCTACCTCAGGCAAATATATTCTAAAGGGACAGGATGTAAGTAAACTCAAAAATAAACAGCTGAGTAAAATGAGAAATAAGGTTGTCAGTTTTGTGTTCCAGTATTTTGCTCTTATGGATGAATATACGGTTTTTGATAATATTATGCTCCCTCTGAATTGTCAAAAAATATCCTCAAAAGAAAAACGTGAACGGGTAAACTACTATATGGGGCGTTTGGGTATTGAAAAATATTCAAGGAAAAAACCACATCAGTTATCCGGTGGTCAGCAACAGAGAGTGGCAATTGCAAGAGCTTTAGTATCAAATTCTGATGTGATTTTGGCTGATGAACCCACAGGAGCATTAGACAGCAATACAGGCGAAGAATTAATGGAACTATTGCAGGAAATTAATGATACAGGTAAAACAATCATACTTGTTACGCACAATGAAAAAGTTGCAGAAAAGTGTAAATCCATCATTTATATTGAGGACGGTAAAATAGTTGACAAATTAAACTGATATATTTTCAAAATGAACTAACAACGAATAATAAATAAATTCCTCTGCAGAAAGTTTCGCTGACTGAGGAGGAATTTTTATACCTTTTTTGTTGGTTTAGATCTGGATATTCAAAGTGATTTATGGTATGTTGTTGTACTTGAAAAGGAGCTGATATTATGTCAACAAGAAAATTACTTACTAACGGCAACACTTTCAAGAGGACGGACAACCGTTGGTGCGGTGTGGTTTGGTATATGGATGAGCAAGGCGAACGAAAAAGAAAGAGCTTTTCGGGTACGACAAAAGCTGAAGTCAACAAGAAGATGACGGAATATATTGCGGCGTTTAATGACTCAATAATTGAGTCGCAGGAAACAAAGAAAAGGCTGAAAGACAGTATGCAGAACTGGCTTGAGGTATTTAAGTTCCCGTCCGTTGAACGCACCACCTATGACAGATACGAGTGTACGGCGAAAAATCAAATCTATCCGTATATCGGTGATAAGGTAGTCGGAGATATCAAGTCAGCGGATATTAAAAAATTGCTCAATGACAAAATGAATGAGGGTTATGCTTACACTACGGTTAAGAAAGTGCATAATGTGCTGAATGAATATTTCCGTTATCTCACTCAACAAGAATACATTGACAGAAATCCCATGATAAGTGCGACCATGATTAAGAAGAGCAACTTTCTGGCGGCGCAGGACAAAGAAAATCTTCCGACGAGCGAAACCATAACGGTGTTCGCGCCGGAAGAGATTAAAATATTCAAAGATGAAGCATTCAGCACATTCTCAAACGGCAAAAGAAAATATCAGCAAGTCGCCGCATATATCCTTATGCTGAATACAGGCTTGAGAACAGGCGAAGTTCTCGGACTCCTTAACAGTGACATTGACCTTAAAAACAGGGTTATGCACCTTAACAGAGGAGTAAAGGAAATATCAAAGCGTGACGGTGTCACAGCAGAAAAAGGACGAGAAATCAAGGTCGGCAAGCTCAAAAGTGCCACAAGCAAACGAGATGTTCCGCTGAACGATACTGCAATTGAAATGATACTCGACCTGAGAAAAGAGTTCTGCTTTGGTGAGGACTCGCCACTGATACCCGATGAAAACGGCAACTTCACTCGACCTGTAAATTTCCGCAAACGCTATTACAGAATCCTCAAAGCCGCAGGCATAGAAACCAAAGGTTTACACTCACTCCGTCATACCTTCGCCACGAATCTTGTAAATGGTATAAAGCAAAAGGACGGCACAATAAAATCCCTAACTCCAAGACAGGTAGCCGACTTGCTCGGTCACACAACTTCTGAAATTACTGAGCTGTACTATGTAAAAAGAGATTTGACTAAATTAAATGGTGTTACGGATGGGTTTGAGTTCTAAATTTATCCCAAATAAAAACATCGGATTTGAATTCTACCTCAAATTCGATGTTAATTTTTGCAATGCTATAAACAGTAAGAAGGGCTATCAAAGATTTAAAAAATGCTAAACTGATTACAACTAAGCAAAGATATAGAAGCAACGGTGAGAAAAGTAGTTTACTGTTTAAAATAATTCCAGTTAACTTAAGGTTATGACACCACTCCGGTAGCACTGCACTTTATTGTAACTGACATTGAATAATCTGTTGACCCTGCACTTGTTTTATTCGTAGCAGTCGCCTTTGCTGTTGCAGTGTTGCCAGATTTGCTGTGTGATGCACTCTTTATAGACCAAGCAGATGCTGGAGCTGTTGTAATATGGGAACAGCTTGTACAGGTCGATGTACTGCCATTGTATGAAAATGTAGCCTTAATTGCAACTGACCAAAGTACAGTACCACTGCTGTTTTTGTAATATCTTGTTTTTGTTTTTGTAATTGTATTTGTGGCATATAAAGAAATACCTGGATTTGCAGTATCGTCAGTAATTATTGTTTCAATATAATCACCATTATCTAAATATTCAATGGTTCTTTCTGTATAATCGGTGGTTGTGGCACTTACAGGAATACTCAAAAATATACAACTAATAAGTGCAATAATTAATGTAATAGTTATTGTTTTCTTCATAGTTTTTACTCCTTTATTCAATTACTTCTTCAACGATAACAACTTCTTGTCTCATAATCATTTGATGCTCTTCCCACAATATATTTGCATACAGAGTGGAAAGTGATATTAGAATTGCAATTATAATAGCTATTAATGCTTTAATATATTTGCTGATTCTTATTTTTTTAATAACATAAGGTGCACCGATTGCCGAAAAATATTCGGCTACTACATCAACCGGATTTCCGTAGTTTTCATAAAGCTCTCCCTTTGTTGTTGCATTGGATTCTTCGCAGTAATCCTCTACACCCTTGCTCAGTTGTTTTATGTACTTGCGCTCCTTCTTTCCTTTAACAGGGAACATAGCCTTTACTTCTTTGATGTACTCCTTGCACAGCTTATTCATTGTCCTTATCCTCCGTGTTTTCTTTTAATGTTGAAAGTATTTTTTCTACACCCCTGTAAGCGTCACGAAAGTTGTTTAGTAGTTGGGCGTAATAATCCCGTCCGTTTGATTCAAGATGATAATAAATTCTTGTTCTCCGCTTGCCCACAAGCTTAGAATATTGGGTAATTTTACCCTCGTTTTCAAGCTTGTAAGTAACAGCATAAATGGTGTTTTGAGAAATCGCAAGGCACCCGTCGGAAAATTCCTTAATGTACTTAACAATCTCATAGGCGTAGCTATCATGGTCATTCAAAATTGCCAGAATAAGAATTTCTGTTATTCCGCTGAAAAAATTATTTTTAGTACCCATAAAACACCTTCCAAAATTATGATTTGCCAACAATTCTATTATACATAAAGATATTGTAATTTCAATATTTTAAATTTCAAAATAAGCATTGACAAATTATGTTATATAGTTATATAATTTAATTAAAAGATAATTGAATTATGGTAACATTATTCAATTTATTGTAGTTTTGTGATTGTTGCAACAAATTACAATAATAATGAAATGAGGAATAAAGATGAAAAATATGCTGTCGGTGATATTGATTTCAGTAATGGTATTATGTGTTTTTGTTGGCTGTGGCAGTGGCGGAAATGACACCAAGGTGACTATGCCCACATTGACTACTACTGAAACTACTGCATCAGAAACAACTACTGAGGAGAACATAGCAGAACCAGTAACAGAAGAAATTGAAAGAGTTGACCCAAAAGATGTAAAAGTGATTCCTATTGATGTTGACCCTTCCGCAAGGGGAAAATGTCTCCAAGAGGATATAAGCGGTTTTAGGGATTTGGTGTACGATATAGGAGAGGACGAAAACGGAAATGTAAACACCTATACATACGACGGTGGATATATGACCTTCCATGTTGAACTTAGTGCAGAAACTAATAAAACTGTATCAATGGGCGTGTACCTTACGATTTCGGGAGTACAGATTCCATTTACTATGCGCCAGTGCTCAGACGCCTCATTTGAAACAAAAATGGGCGAAGAAACATCAAAGGACACCTACCATCAACTGTGGTTTTCGGACAAAAACAACTACTATTTCTTAGTGAAGTTTAAGCCGGATATGTTCAAGAAGGGTGATACAATTTATCCTCAGTTAGTTTTCGTGGGTAATGACTCATATCTACCGGACAAGGACGGTACAGTGGATTATGGTGCAAGGATGCCGTTTGATAGTCACGGTGTAAAGGTTATTGCAAAGTGTGACGGTAAAAAATCAGCACCGGAAGTTGATACAGAATACACCACAGAGCCTATGCCAAGCGACTATTATGACGACAACGACAATGGATATCCCAAAATTACTTTTGATACTGTAGAGGGATACGGCTTTCAGAAAATCAGCAAAAGTGATGATGTAACATATAAAATTACAGGTTACACAGCGAACTTCCCTGTTGTTGATGAATTTGCCAACCAAAAGGTGCGATTATATGTACTTGTAAATAACAAGCTGTACCCTGCGTTTAACGGAAAATATTATTGTGATATGACTATGAATGAATGTACCTATTACTACAAGAATTTTACTGTTAAGGGCAAAGACCTTGAAAAAATGAACAGCGTAATGGTATGTGCCTGTCGTTTTCAAAAGACAGAAGCTGACGGTGGCGATAGTTTGATTTCTACAGAACCACTATATATACAGGTGAATTAAGGTGTCGAAATGAAAGAGCTTGAACTTAAATCAATTTCAAAATCCTACGGAAAGAAACAGGTGCTTAACAACCTATCCTGTAAATTCGGAAAAGGTGTTTATGGGCTATTAGGGCCAAATGGCGCCGGAAAAACTACGCTTATCAGCATAATAGTAAACATCCTTAAGGCAAACAGCGGCGAGGTGCTTTTCGGCGGTGAAAAAATAGAAAGGCTGGGAAAAGAATACTTTAGAAATATTGGGTATCTGCCTCAATATCCTCGCTTTTATTCTAACTACACAGCACAGGAATTTCTTGAATATATTGCTGTTATTAAAGGTCTGAAAAGAGATGTGGCGAAGAAAAGAATTGACGAGCTTTTTGAATTTGTAAATCTTCAAAATGACCGCAAAAAGAAGGTAGGTGCATATTCAGGTGGTATGCGTCAAAGGCTTGGTGTTGCACAGGCAATAATAAATAACCCCCAAATTCTTATTCTTGATGAACCTACAGCAGGTCTTGACCCAAAGGAAAGAATACGGTTTCGCAATTTGATTTCAAGTATTAGTCAAGATAAAACAGTTATTCTTGCAACACACATTGTTTCTGATGTTGAGTATATGGCTAAAGAGGTTGTTATGCTTGATAAGGGTAGGTTTGTATGTAATGACACACCTGCAAATCTTATTAACTCAATAGGGGATAAGGTGTGGAACATTAATGTGCCCGAAAATGCTATTGATGAATGTATGGAAAAGTACATTGTCAGCAATGTTCAGCATACAGATAATGGATTTTTGATAAAAACTGTTGGCGACAAACCCTCAGCAAATGCCACACAGGCATCTGCTACACTGGAAGAGGTGTATCTTTATTACATATCTGAGGGTGACACAAAATGAGAATAATCATCAGTGAGCTAAAAAAGCTCTTTAAAAGCAAGATTATTATAGTTGCCTTACTGCTTTTTATTGCCCTTGACTTCACCAATATTTACAGAAATTACAATGTTTCCTCAGGATTTAGGGATATGTCAAAGGTGGTGACTGAAGCAAGGACGGTTATGCAGAAAAATCTTGACGGAAAGATTACTGATGATAAGGTTAAGCTCATTAAAACTCAGGTGGAAAAGCTGAGTAAACTTGAAGCCGGAGAATTTTCTGAACAAAAAGAACCTGACAGTCAGTTTATGACAGGCTATGCTTATTATGATTCTTACCTATGGGGAATTTTTAATAATTACCTTGACCACGGTCAGCAGTACTCAGAAGAACTGTCAGAAAAATTAGATACAAGCAAAGAAAATATTGATTACTATAAGGGTAGAAATGATTATTATGTACGGGAAAATACCCTGTATCAAGACACATACAGCGGACGACAAATAGAGGAAATTTACGATACGGAAAATTTGCCCGACTATTTTCAATACAGTTTTTCTGCAATCTTAATAATCATTATGCTCCTTCTCGGTGTTGTGCCGGTGTTTTCCGGTGAATGTGAGTCCGATATGGACATTATTCTTAACACTACACCGCTGGGCAGAAGAAAGACGATTTTGGGTAAAATATCTTCAACCCTGATTTACACAGTGTTGGTGACTCTGATTTTTTCAGCCTGTGATTTTATGGCATTTGTGATTTTCGGCAATATGGATGGACTTAACCAAAAACTATATGCTTTGGATATGTTTAATTACACTCCTGTGGATATGAAGGTATGGCAGTTTATCCTTGTGATGTTTGCAATAAAACTGCTTGGTATGATAATACTTTCCCTTGTGTTTCTGCTTTGTTCAAGGCTGTTTAAAAATTCGGTGACGCCGTTTATTACGGGAATGATAATTTTCGTTTTGCTTATGCTGTGCAGAACTCTGTTTACCACCCACACAGGGGAAGTTTTTAATATGCTTAATCCTGTATCACTGATTATTTATTACAGCTACTTTACCTCTTTTTCAGTTGTTAATGTTTTTGGCAGTCCTGTTTTTATGTATCAGCTTTCCGTAATTTCAGGAATATTAATTATGATAGCTCTGATTTTACTTATTGCATTGATGCCGTTAACAATAGAACTTCCTAAACTAAAAATAAAAAGGAGAGTGAGGGTATGAGCATATATATTGCAGAGTTTAAAAAAATCTTTATAAAAAACAAAATGCTTATACTGGCACTCCTTGTTATATCCTTTTGTGTTTTTACGGAATTTAGTTCAAATACCTACACCACTATGAGCAGTATAAATACCCAGAAGTATTACGACAGTTGTATAGAAAAAATCAGCGGTAAGTATTCTGACAAAAAGGCAAATTATATTAATGAAATAAAAGGTAAATTCAGCGGTGCTGACGCAAAGCTTAGTTCACTTTCCGAGGAACTTGCAAAGGGGAAAATCACTGCTGATGACTATCTAAAGGAATATACTGAATATAGCTCTGTTAAGGCAAGTGGAGATGCAGTGACAGCGTTGCAAAATGACCTTTCCTATGTGCAAAAGGACATTGACCACCATTATTTTATTGACAGTCTTAACTGGACGCAGGTCTTTCAGAATTACGGTTTTGATTTTGTACTTATGCTTTTTGTACTGATACTTTCGGTAAACAGTGTTATGGTTGAGTACAAGTCGGATATGACGGTAATAAATTCAGTTAGTGTAAAGGGCAGACAGTCAGGTGGCAGAGGTAAAATGCTGACAGTAGTTGCCTTTACCGCTTTAATGACAATACTCTTTTCCGTAATTCACCTTGTAGCATACAGTCAAAAGTACGACCTGACAGGTTGGAATTACCCAATTCAAAGCCTGACGGCATATTCAGGCGTTACTAAAGAGATGACAATAGGCGGAGGATATTTGCTGGTATCAATAATAAAAGTAATAGGATACTGTTCATTTGCTGTTTTTACTATGTTGTTTACAACAATTTTCAAAAAATCTGTTCCGGCTATGACCTTCTCTTTGGCTGTGATTTTAGTGCCGATGTATATTCTCAATTCAAATACAGAGGCTCAGTCACTTTATCTCCTTCCTTTCCCCATAGGCTCAATGATTGCAACCGGATATATTATGGGAACTAACAAAGAGGATTTTGGCGAAAATTATTTGTTTAGAGAGATAACTACATCTCAGCTAATTACTGTTCTGTCTGTTTTAGTTGTGGTTTCTGTTCTTATGGCTATATATGTTTCAAGAAAAATGTCAGGAAAAACTTTTAATCTGAAATTTCTAAAGAAAGCTCCGGCTTTTGTGTTAGTCTTGATTATGACCTTTACTATGTGTTCCTGTTCCGGAGAATTTGAAAATACAAACGAAGGTTATGTTCTGCTGAAAGATTACAACTTGATTTACAGCAAGGCTGACAAATATTTTATTAAGGCTGATGAAATCCCCACAGATTTTCAGGGCTACATAGGATTTGTTGACGGGGAGTGTGCCTATATTCAAAGTGAGGGCACAATATATGAAATGAACCTTAAAACCTTGGAAAAAAGTGAGTTTGCGAAGATTTCCACAGATTACGATTCAGACGGATTTTTAGGATTAGAGGATTTAGTACCATCACTTTCAGGTGCAGGAGTTGACACCAATATGTCTTTGCTTTCCTATCTTGAGGGTGGATATAAGGGTAGGTTATATTTTTCAAATATCGAAAACGGTATATCCGAATACAACATATCTAACGGTACTGTTAATATACTTGTTGCAGGCGCAGATATAACAAATTTCAAGATTGTGGGTAACTTTGGGTATTATCTTAATTCAAATAAATTTATGAAAATCAACCTTGATACAAGGGAAGAAACCCTATTAACTACTAATCTTGTAAGTGATTATGCTGTGACGGGTGAGGATATATTTTACATAAATCAGATGGATAAGAATTATGTTTATTCTCTCGATACAAGCAGTCCTGTATTTTCAATTCCTTGTAAGGGAATTTGTGCAAATAAAAACAATATCGTGTGCAGTACAGAAAAGGGTATTTTCAAAATTACAAACAACAGTTCCGCTTTAATAACAAAGGAGAATACAGAAAAGCTGTATTCGGCAGATGAAGAGTACATTTACTACTCTACCTACGAAAACGACACAGCATATTTGAAAATATGCGATTATAACGGCGATTGCGAAAAAATTATAATTAAATAGATTTACGCAGATTGTAAAATGAAGATGCAATAGTAAAAAATAATATCCATAGCAATGATCTTGTGATAGAATTGAGTTGCTACACAAAATTCGAAAGGATCATCGCTATGGACAATCCAAATTGTAACACAAAACGCCCAAAAGGACAACACCTAACTTATGAAAAAAGAGTAGAAATGGAAATCCGACTTAAAGACGGTTGGTCACTATACAGAATACATAAACATATTGGATGTGTTTATAACACAATAAAGAATGAGTATGAACGAGGTAAAGTTCTACTATATAAAGGCGAAGTAGATAGGTACAAAGCATCAGTCGGTCAGAAAACATACTTGGAAAATCGCAAAAACAGCAAAAAGAATTATAAATAGTTTTTAATAACAAATCGCTATATTATAAATTATTACAGGTTAAGTCCCTTGATAAAAATAATTAATGAAACAATCGGAGAACATATAAAGATGAGTTTCTTATTTTGTGTACAAAAGTTTCCAAAATCTGCACCGCAGTAAACAAAGATAAGAAAGCTTGAAAAAAGGTTATTAAAAAAAGACCTTGTAACAAAACAGGGGGATTGTTTCAATCCCCCTGTCAGCTTGTCGAAAAAGTCCAGCATTAGCTGGGCTTTTTGCTGTTTTTGTGGTATAATAAAAGCGGTGATAAGAATGTTGGAAAAGAAAGCTAAAAATCGAGAACAAGTAGAATTCATATGTTTAGAAAATATAGTACCGCAAGACCATTTACTGAGAAAAATAGATAGTGCAGTAGATTTTGATAAGCTGTACGAGTTTGTTGAAGAGTTGTACTGCAACGACAATGGCAGACCAAGCATAGACCCGGTAATACTTTTCAAGATGGTGTTAATTCAGCACCTTTACGGAATAACTTCCTTGAGAAAAGTAGCTGCCGAAGTATCAATGAATATGGCATACCGTTGGTTTTTAGGTTACACACTAAATGAAACAACACCGCACTTTTCCACATTGAGCTATAATTTCCGTCATCGTTTTAATTCAGATACAGTAGATAAGATATTCAACTGGATACTCGATGAAATAGCAGAAGCAGGCTATCTTAATACCGAAGCAGTGTTCATAGATGGAACACACATCAAAGCAAATGCAAACACCAAGAAAAAGATAAAAGAAGAAGTCCCCGTAGCAGCAAAAAGATATGCAGACGAGTTACTTAAAGAAATTAACGCTGACAGAGAAGCACACGGCAAGAAACCATTTGATGATGAAAATGACGATAATGATAAGCCTAAAAAGAAAAAAGACAATACCTCAAAGAAAAAACTGAAAAGACGTAAGCAGGAAGCAAAAAAGAAGTCCGTAACAAAGAGTACAACAGACCCTGAAAGTGGCTTGTTCGTAAAGGGTGAGCATAAAAAGCAGTTTGCGTATGAAGCACACACGGCTTGTGACAGAAACGGATATGTAGTAGGAGTAGAGGTAACGCCCGGCAATGTTCATGATAGTGTAGCATTTTATGATGTATATGAAGAGGTAACAGAAAAATTCCCTGAAGTAGAAACAATAGTAGCCGACAGTGCATACAAAACACCGCATATATGTAAAACAATATTTGGAGACGACAGAGTACTTTCCACAGCATACAAAAGACCGATGACAATGAAAAACGGACATGAGTGGTGGAAGTATGTGTATGATGAGTATTATGATTGCATAATCTGCCCTGAATATCAGATATTGAAATATTCCACAACAAATCGTGACGGTTACAGAGAATACAAAAGCAATCCTGCAATATGCAAAAACTGCCTTACAAGGGAGAAATGCACAAAATCAAAATCTTGTCAAAAGACGGTAACCAGACACATTTGGAATGAGTACATAGAACTGGCAGAGGATGCACGACATACACCCAAGTACAAAGAATTGTACAAAGAGCGAAAAGAAAAGATAGAGCGAGTATTTGCGGATGCAAAAGAAAAGCACGCAATGAGATATACTCCATACAGAGGCTTGACAGCAGTTAAGAATTGGGTCAGGCTTAAATTTGCTGCGATGAATTTGAAAAAATTCGCAATACACAAAGACAAGGAACGAAAACGCAAAGAAGGTCGCTTCAATTTAACTCTTTGTTTCTTGAATTATTACAATTTAATACTAAAAAATCAAAAACTCGAAATTCGGTTAACCTGAATTTCGAGTTTTTTCGACAAGCTGAGGGGGATTGTTTCAATCCCCCTGTTTAAGTTAAACTCTAATATATTTGTTTTCATTATTTTGAAATTTGTCACAAATTATTGATGCTATTTTGATGATGTAGCAGACGGAATCGTTGGAATTATTAGCGCCTGTTGAACATTTTGATGCCTGAAATGAGCGTCATAAGCGAAAAATCAGACCGTGATCCGTACATGAAAATATATCAAAAAACGGCCTAAACGCAGTGTTTAAGCCGTTTTTCTGTGGCAGGGGCAGAAGGACTTGAACCCTCGGCACGCGGTTTTGGAGACCGCTGCTCTACCAACTGAGCTATACCCCTATATTAATATAACGCCGAAGCTTAACCCGAATGTCGGATTGCCGAGCGCCGAATTTATAATCAGCGTTATATATAATATCATTTTATTGGCACTGTGTCAAGAATTTTCAAAAAATTAAGTTTCATTTTCCGCTTTTTCTTTTTTTTCTTTTAATATATCTGCAATTACTTCTCTTTCGTCAAGATGATACTTAACGCCCCGTATCTCCTGGTAATCCTCGTGACCCTTGCCGGCGAGAACTATAATATCACCCTTTTGAGCGTTGTCTATGCAGTATTTTATTGCCTCTTTTCTGTCGGGAATAACAACATATTTGCCTGAGGTTTTGTTAATGCCCACCTTTATGTCCTCTATAATATCCATTACGTCCTCAAAGCGTGAGTTGTCGGCTGTTATTACTGACAGGTCAGAAAGCTTGCCGGATATTTCACCCATTTCATAACGGCGCACCTTTGGGCGGTTGCCGCCTGCGCCGAATAGAGTAATAAGTCTGTTCGGTTTGTATTCACGCAGTATTTTCAGCACGCTTTCCATACTTACGGCGTTATGTGCGTAATCTATAAGCAGAGTGTATTCTCCCGGTACGGGAACCGGCTCAACGCGGCCTTTAACGGTTGCGTTTTTAAGCCCCTGCGCTATTGCACTTTCGGGAACATCAAAATGACTGCATACCGCAATTGCGGCAAGTGCATTGTATACGTTAAATTTACCCGGTATGGGCACGCTTACGCTTGCGTTGATTTTCCCCTTAACGGAGAATTTAACGCCCAAAGAGCCGTTTTCGGATATAAGCTCGTCATCATATGCCGTTAAATCGGCGCTGTCGCTGAAGCCGTAGGTTTCAACCTCGCAGGTGTGTCCCTGCAAAATTCCTTCGCAGCTCTTGTCGTCTGTATTAACAATGCCGAGCCTGCACTGCCTGAATAAAAGCGACTTGCACTGCATATACTCCTCAAGTGTGGCGTGTTCGGCACCTCCGATGTGATCATCTGAAAAGTTTGTAAATACACCTATATCATATACAAAGCCGTCTGTTCTGTGCCATTTAAGACCAAGGGAGGACGCCTCAATTACCATACAGCCGCAGCCGCTGTCAACCATTTTTCGCATTGCTTTCTGAATTTCGTACGATTCGGGCGTAGTGTTGTTTGTTTTTATTATTTCATCGCCTATTACAATGCCGAGCGTTCCTATTGTGCCTGTTTTAATTCCGCCCTTTTCAAGTATTGAGCGTATCATACTTACGGTTGTTGTTTTTCCCTTTGTTCCCGTAAGAGCAACAGTTTTAAGCTCGTTTGCCGGGTTGTCGAAAAATTCGGCAGACATAAAGGCAAGAGCTTTTCGGGTGTCCTTGGTTTTAATAACGGTAATCTCCTGCTCAATTTGAACGTCGTCACATATTACAACGGCACAGGCTCCTTTTTCTATTGCGCTTGAGATGTATTTATGTCCGTCAGTGTCGTAGCCCTTAAGGCAAACAAATACACAGCCGGGGACAGCCTTTCGTGAATCGTAAATAATATCTGTAATCTCAATATCCAAACTGCCTTTAATTATTGTATAAGGAATTTTTGATAATAGATTTCCAAGCTCCATTTTTCTTCCTCCGTTAAAAATTAAATTAATTCGTACAAGCTATCAATATTTCTTATTCTGTTAACATATATATTAAGGAACCACTGAACAAATCACGCTGAAAGCTGTTTGCACAGCTTGCTTCCATATTTTCTTTCAGTCTGACCAAAAATCCTCGCAATGCGTCAGCGTTACTGCGGTTAATTTGTCCAACCTGACGAAAAATCTGACGGCGCAATATACACAAACGATTTAATCAGTGTTTCCTTAACACAACGCCGGCTTTAGGATAATTTAGATTATTATTCGGAATGTGAAAAATTAAAATTCTGTTTCTGAAATAAAAACGCAAATAACATAAATTTCAGCGTTGTTAAGTGTATATTAACAAAATTTTTAAAATCTGTTCTTATTATACTCTCAAAAGAATAATAAAACAATTACTTAGAGCGTAAAATTCAATATAATTTCAAAAAAATTTATGCGCCTTCGGTAAAATGCACAACGAGTATATAGTTATATTGCACATAAAAATCAGATGTGATTTGTGATATAAAACAATTGAACGAAAATTCTATGTTATAAATGTACAAATTTTATTTGTTTTTTTATTTCACCTGATAAAAATACATAAGATAGTTGCAATAAAGCGCCGAATTATGGTATTATTTAAACAGTGAATATGGTACTTTTGATGTGTCTTTTGTTCATAATAACAACTGCTTGTTAATATTTTATTAATGCATTGTTAATATGATTGAGAAACAGTGCCATATCTCGGCGTAGGCTATGCTTATGCAGAATAATTTATAATTTATTATCCACAGAAAGAGGGAAGATTAAGAATGTTCAAAAAAACAAAAAGAGTTCTTGGTGTTATCCTTGCCGGTTTAATGGTAGCTTCTGCTTTTGCAGGCTGTAACAACGGCAACGGCAATAACTCAAGCGACGCAGATTCAAGCAGTGACAACCCTTCAAGTCAGGTAGAGGTTACAAGCTATACTGTAGACGAAATGATGGCAGACGCTGCTATCGCAATGGGTGACGAGGACAAAGTTACATTAAAGGTTTGGGCGCCTCAGGCAGCTCAGGAAATCTTTAAAAAGCAGTGCGACGACTTCTCCGCAAACTTCAAGAAGCTCGGCAAAACAGTTAAAATTGAATTATCGGTACAAGGTGAATCAAATGCTGCATCACTTGTTATGACAGACCCGGACGCAGCAGCAGACGTTTTCGCTTTTGCATCTGACCAAGGACTTGCTCTTTACAAGGATCAGTATCTGCTTCCTGTAAGACTTAACTATGTAGAGCCAATAAGAGAAGCTCATATTGCAGACTCTGTAGAAACAGCTATGTTTAAGGCTGCAAGCGACGAGACAGAATTACTTTATGCTTATCCTGAAACAGGCGATAACGGCTACGCTTTATTCTACGATAAGAGAATTTTAACCGAGAAAGATGTTGAAACATTAGAGGGCGTTATGGCTGTTTGTAACGAGCAGAAGAAGAACTTCGCCATGGAAATGGGCGACGGCTTCTACGGCTGCGTAATTCCGTTCACAGGCGGCGGCACACTCGGTCTTGAGGATGACCTCGAAACTCAGATTTTAAATTATGACTATGAGAAGATTGCTCCGGTTGCTAAGGCATTCTCAGAGCTTTTAAGCACAAGCAAATATTATAAGAACGAAAGCGTTAACTCAACTCTCGTTTCCGGCTTTAAGAATGAGACATACGCAGCAGGCGTTATCGGTTCATGGCAGATTAAGGCTATTAAGGGTGCTTTAGGCGATAACATGGGCGTTGCTAAGCTTCCTACAATTAAGGTAGACGGAAAAGACACACAGATGATTTCAATTTACGGCTACAAGAACTTAGGCGTAAATGCTAAAACAAAATATCCTTTGACAGCTCAGGCTCTTGCATACTATCTCTCCGGTGAGAAGTGCCAGAAAGAAAGACTTGAGGAAATCGGCTGGGGTCCGTCAGTTACAGCTTTGATTAATTCAGACGCAGTTAAGAAGGACGTTGCATTAAGCGCTATTTATGAGCAGCAGAAATATTCACTTCCGCAGAAAGACATCATAAGCGGTTGGTGGTCTCCGACAGGCAGCTACTCTGCATATGTTGTTGACTCCACAAAGAAGCATGACGATGCTACTATGAAAGAGGAATACGATGCAATGGTAGAAACCATTGAGATGGGCTAATCTTATCTTAAAGGCTTAAATTATATCTTCTAACTTCAAGCAGTCCGTCTTTTCTGCGGACTGCTTGAAATAAGTACAGAAGATTTTCTTATTCCATGCTTTATATCGCTGATAAATTTAGAAAAAGGGAAGTGACAGCATAATGAAATATATTGATTACGTTCAGCTTAATCCTTTCCAGAAAATGGGTTACAATTTAGGCAATTTCTTTAAGACTCTGCCTTCAAATTTAGTGAAGTTTTTTAAGCTTGTCGGCAGCAAGATAGTTAAGTTTTTTGTTGCTATCGGGCTTGCATTTAAGAACTTCGGCGTAACCTTTGTAAAGGGTGACTGGGCGACGAAGCTCTCTTACATAATAATGGGCTTTGGCTGTATTGTTAAAGGCCAGATTATTAAGGGCTTGATTTTTTTAGCTGTAGAGGTTGGCTACATATTCTTTATGGTTAATTTTGCGTGGCAGTACCTGTCCAAGTTCTTAACCCTTGGTACGGTTCAGTCAGGCAAGCAGTTAAATCCGGCAACGGGAATGTATGATACTGTGCGCGGAGATAACTCAATGCTTATTCTTTTGTACAGCGTAATGGCAATATTAATCAGCTGTGCATTTATCGGTATTTATATTATGAATACAAAGGCAGCTATGAACTGCCAGAAGGTAAGAGCATCCGGTAAAAAGCCGGCTACCTTTGTTGAGGATATTAAACAATTACTTGACGAACGTTATCATATTACTTTGCTTTCCTTCCCGACACTTTTGGTAGCTATATTCACTGTGTTGCCGCTGGTATTTATGATTTTGATTGCGTTTACAAACTACGACAGTGCTCACCAGCCTCCGTCAAATCTGTTTACATGGATTGGCTTCGGAAACTTTGCAGACGTATTCTTTGATAATCCCAGAAAAGCAACAACATTCCAAAACCTTGTTGGATGGACAATTTGCTGGGCAATACTCGCAACATTTACAAACTACATATTCGGAATGATTTTTGCTTTGATGATAAACAAAAAGGGCATCAAATTTAAATCATTCTACAGAACAATGTTTGTAATGTCTGTTGCTGTTCCTCAGTTCGTTACACTTCTGTTGATGGGACAAATGCTCAACGACCACGGTGTTATTAACGTAATGCTAAGAGAGATAGGGCTTCAGGCAAGCGATGAATATATAAGGTTCCTAACGGATCCGTGGCTTGCTAAAATTACAGTAGTTGTAGTTAATATGTGGATTGGTATTCCGTACACAATCCTTATCACCAGCGGTATTCTTATGAATATTCCCGAGGAGCTTTATGAAAGCGCTAAGATAGACGGTGCTTCTCCGTTTGTAACATTTACAAAAATTACTCTTCCGTACATGCTGTTTGTAACTACACCTTACTTAATTCAGCAGTTTATCGGTAATATTAACAACTTTAACGTAATTTACTTCCTGACCGGCGGCGGACCGAACAATTCCAAATATTACGCCGCAGGCGATACCGACTTACTTGTAACATGGCTTTATAAGCTGACTATGGATAAGAATGACTATAGCTTGGCGGCTACTATCGGTATTTTGGTATTTATTATAAGCGCGACAGTTTCACTTATTGCATTCAATATGTCGAAGTCCGCGAAGAATGAGGAGGAGTTCTCATGATAAAAAGCTATAAGGCAAGAAGAATTATCAGTAATTCTCTTATTTATGTTATACTTACAGTATGTGCTATTTTGTGGGTATTGCCGTTTGCGTGGCTTTTAATGACCTCGTTCCGCGGTGAAACACAGGTTTATATCGACTATATTTTTCCAAAAACATGGACCTTTGATAACTACATAAGACTGTTTACAGATACAAGCGTTGTAGATTATCCCAGATGGTTCTTAAACACTCTTATTGTAGCAATTTTCTCTTGCATTATTTCTACAATATCTGTACTTATGGTAAGCTATACGCTCTCTCGTCTGCGCTTTAAAGCCCGTAAAAAGTTCCTCAATATCGGTATGATTTTAGGAATGTTCCCCGGCTTTATGACAATGATTGCCGTTTATTATCTGTTAAAGGCAATGGGACTTACACAAAACCTTGTTGCTCTTGTAATAGTTTATTCAGCAGGTGCTGCGCTTGGATATATGATTTCAAAGGGCTTCTTTGATACTATACCGCGTGCGCTTGACGAAGCGGCAACGATTGACGGCGCTACGAAAAACCAGATATTCTGGAAGATTATTTTACCAATGTCCAAGCCGATTATAGTTTACACGGTACTTACATCATTTATAGGTCCGTGGGCAGACTTTATCCTGGCAAGAATTATAATGGGCGACGCCAGAGAAAACTACACAATTGCTCTTGGTCTTTGGTCAATGGTAGATAAGGAATATATCAATGACTACTTCCTGAACTTCTGTGCCGGTGCGGTAGTTATCTCAATTCCGATTACAGCTCTGTTCTTAAAGATGCAGAAATACTATGTAGAAGGCGTTACAGGCGGTGCTGTAAAGGGCTAATCAATATAATTTATCGGCAGAGGCGGCGGACGATTTGTTCTTTCGCCCCTGCCTTTTTATTTCACAGCATTTCATTTGACAAGTCATTTTAATTTTATGTAAAGGAGATTTAAAGTGAGCAAAAAAATTACAGCTGTTTTACTTGCGGCAGTTATTTGTGCAGCGGCTCTGCTGTCAGGCTGCTCCGGCGAGGAAATTAAGGCAACAGCTTCTACGGACAATTACAGAAACTACTACGAAATATTTGTTTATTCCTTCTGTGATTCAAACGGCGACGGAATAGGCGATATCAACGGTATAATACAAAAGCTTGACTATTTAAACGACGGCGACCCCAACAGCGGCGATGATTTGGGTATTGACGGTATATGGCTTATGCCGATTATGCCTTCTCCGTCATATCATAAATATGATATAACGGATTATTACGATATAGACGAAACATACGGCACAATTGAGGATTTTGAAAAGCTTTCTGCCGAATGTGACAAAAGAGGTATTGACCTTATAATTGACCTGGTTCTTAACCATACATCTTCTGAGCACGAATGGTTCCAAAAGACAATTGATGAGGTTAAGAACGGCGAATTTGACGGAGAATATTCGCAGATGTACAGTATTCCTGCGGACGGTAAAAGAGTAACAGGCTACGGTTATCAGCTCTTCTACGGTACTTCGTATTCATATGAATGTAACTTTGCAGGCGGTATGCCCGACCTTGATTTAAGCAATGACAAGGTTAGAGAAGAAATCAAGAAGATTGTTAATTTCTGGGTGGATAAAGGTGTTGACGGCTTCAGACTTGACGCTGTTAAATATTTTGAGTCACCCGAAACTGACGGAGATGAATTCTTAAAATGGTTTACAGATTATGTAAAGTCTGTTGACGAGGGATTATATCTTGTCGGAGAAGAATGGGAGGGCAACAGTGATATTGCCCAAAAATATAAAAGCGGCATAGACAGTCTGTTTAACTTCACCTTCTCTAACAGCGGAAACAGGCTTACATCTGCTGTAAATTCAGAAAATGCAAAAACTATCCTCAACTCCGATAAAAAGTGGAACGAGCTTATCAGCGGCAAGAACGAAAACGCAATTGACGCTGTGTTCCTCTCTAATCATGATATGGCAAGAAGCGGAAATGCCTTTAAGGGTGATCCTGTTAAGGCTAAAATGGCGGCTGCGTTGTATATGCTTATGCCGGGTAACTCTTACATTTACTACGGAGAAGAGGTAGGCTTGCTCGGCGGTAGCGGAAATGAAAACGATGCGTCGTGGAGAATTGCAATGCCGTGGTCCTATGAAGGCGATAAAAGCGGAACAGTTACAGAGGTACCGCCCGGAGTTGCCGAAGAGGACGTAGAGGAGTGGAGTCCTGAAAAGAGCGTTGAAGAACAGCAAAAGGACGAAAACTCCTTAATGAGATTCTACAAGAAGATAATAGATTTAAAGCTTCAGAATCCGGAAATTGCAAGAGGTAAAATAACAAAGATTATAGAAACACCTACAGACAACGTAGCAGGCGCATTAATTGAGTATAACGATTCCGCCGTTATTTTAATACATAACCTCGGCAAAGAGGAGAGAACAGTGGAGATTTCTAAGGATGATTTAAACTACAGCGGAATAAGAGGACAGCTCACAGCGCAGGAGCCGACCGCCACAGATTCTAACGGAAAGAATACTTACCCGACAGCAACGCTAAACGGCACAACTCTTACAATCCCTGCAAAGTCAACAGTTATCTTAAAGTAAAAGTTAATTAAAGCTTTTTGTAAAGCTCTTATCAAGGAACATTCTTTCAATATAGCTTGCAGGCGGCAGAAATGCCGCCTGTTTTATGTTTCTCATTTCCACCCCTTTTTTTAAGACAAGTTACCTTTTTTGCCTCCATTGTTAAAGGGGTGGCAGCGTAAGCTTTGTCGGAGGGATTCATTTCAGCACATACTTTCTTCTTAGGACTCCCCCCTTTAAGACAAGGGAGGCTTTTCTCGTTTTCACCTTTTCTTTAGCAGGAAATTTTCAGCCTCCCTTGCTAAAGGGCTGTGGCAGGCGTAAGCTTTGTCGGATGGATTCTATTTAGCACATACTTTTCTTTTGAAATCCCCCTGTCACGCTGGGGCGTGGCGTTACTTCCTGAGTGCGGGAATTTTATTATCTGTATAACAAAGGCGGCAGCTCATTTGAGCTGCCGCCAAGGCTGTGTGCTACTTTATATTTTTTATTTAAATTATAGCTTTACTGCAAAGCCTCTTCCTCTAAAGACTGTACAGGCTCAACCTCGCTTGAGGTTTCAGAGGATTGCGGTTCCTCCTGTGACTGTGGGGATTCGCTGCTTGCACTTGATGAAACAGGCTCCTCCTGTGATACTGCTGAGGAGGTGCTGCTTGATGTTTGCGATGAATTGCCGGAAGAGCTGCTTGAAGATGAGGAGGAAGACGAGCTGCTTGATGAAGACGAGGTGCTTGCCGGTGTGTCGGGCTGTGTAAGCTTTCTGGATACATTACCCGGGTCGCCGCCTACTATGTAGTGTCCGTCTGATAAGCTGTAAACAGAGGAGGGGAGATCCTCTCTGCCTACCTCCTTGCCGTTTTTATAGAACACTCTCTGTGCGTCTGTGCCGTATTCCTCGCTTGTGGACCATGTGCACCACGACTCGGTTCTTACTTCGTCAAAATCGGGCGACTGATAGCCGTATATTTCACAGTTCAGTGTATAGCCGTCAAGCCATGTTTTAAAGAAAATCTGATATTTTGTGTTGTTTTTAAGCTTTAGGTCAAGGTTGCCGTAATCTATTGTTGCGTCCAGTCCGCCGTAAACGTATGTTGAGCACCACAAATGCGGATAACGCTCGGTAATGCCCATATTTGCCTGTATTCCGGCGTTGTATATTGTAGATGCCGCCTGGCATATGCCGCCGCCGTAGCCGGTTGTATACTGACCACGTTCTATTACTGTAGCCGGAAGATAACCGTTGGAGGCAAGGTTGCTGTTGCCTGTGCAGCCGTTGAAAGAGAAGTTCTTGCCCGGCTCTACAATTGTGCCGTTAATTGCGTTAAGAGCAGTTCCCATATTCTGCGTTGCGTTCCAGGTGTTTGTGGAAACTGTGCTGTACTTGCCGATAAGCTTTGTTGCTTTCTTTACGTCCTCCATTTTAAGCTTTGGCTTATCTGTAACCATAGAAGCGGTAAGCTCGCCGGAGGCGGCGCCGTTTGCAAACAGATTTTTGAAATCTGCCGTAAGCTTGTCGCGGTCAACTACTGAGCCCTCAGAGCCTTCCTTGAATGTGAACATTTTGCTTGCGCTTGCGCTAGGATTGAATTTTGAAACGTGAGGCTCAACAGCAGGGTTGTCAAGCTTTTTGCCGGCGGTTTTAACTGCCTTGTTTATAGAAGCTTCCGTAACCTGACAGGTTATTTTAAAGTTGATTGTTCCCTTTTCGTTGTCAACCTCCACATTGCCTGCGCTTGGCAAAGATACAGAGCCTTTGTTTGCTCCTGCGGCTTCTACCTGCTTGCTGTAGCTGTACGCCTGCTTTATAGTATCCTCTGTGTTGTAGGTGTATACAAAATCGTCCTGTGTATATTCCAGAGATTTCTCTCCGCCTGTAACCTTAACGGTAAACTTCGGCGCTGTTTCATTTTCCTTAAGCGTTATTAAGGTTGTGGCTTCCTTTAAGGTTTTTCCGCTTACGTCTATGCCGCCGATGTGAACACCCTTTGCAAAAACTGTTTCTTCAAGAGGAGTCTGCGCCGTTGTCACGGGGTTCAGCTTTGTTGCAGTAGGCACAACCTGCGAATTTAAAAACATATTTGCAAGAAAAGCCGAGCAAATAAGAAGTATTGCAACAATAATTCCTACAGCTACAAGCTTGCCTTTGCCGCCTTTTTTCTTTTCTTCCTTATCGTCAGATTGTAACGCCGGTAAGGTGCTTGCCTGCGGTGCAGTTATTGTACTGTCAAGGCTTATGTCAACATATTGCTCCGCGCTGTCCTGCGCTACTTTTTCTTTTTTTGCGGCAGTCGCCGTGTCGTCCGTATTTGCAGTCTTTAGCTGTGCTTCTGTGATTTTTGGCTTAGTACCGTTTTTATCTGCTTTGTCCTGCGTATGCTGTGCAGCCTGGCTTTTTACCTCTTCGAGAATTTTGTCGATTATATCCTCGTTATTGTTATTGCTTTTTTCCTCAGGTTTTATATCCTTTTTATTCTCTTCCATATACCCGTACCAATCTCCTTCCTAAAACAACTGTAAACATATGGTTTAACAACAATTATACAACATCGGTACAGTAAAAGTAAAGATAAAAGTTCATATCTTTTATTGTAAAATATCACAACCTTAGCTTGTAATACATAAGAATTTTTGTATTTCAATATTCAATTTTTTATCTCTATTACAAAACATACCTCTGTAAAAATAAAATTTTGATTTTCAAAAATAAATACCGCTTACTGATTGAAAAATTTGTGTGATTTGGTATAATATATTATGTATTGTTGTGTGGCTTTAAATTATCGAATATATATGCCGTACAGAACTTATAAAAAGTGATATAATTATTCCTTTGAATAAGCTGCAAATCCGGATTGATTTGTAATTTATCGGAGAAATTAGATTTTTATATTATATATTTTCAGATGACCGAATAAAGCGAAAGGACAACAGTAAAATGAGAATTCTAATAATGTCTGCATCAACGGGCGGAGGTCACAAAAGAGCCTCACAGGCGCTTGAAAGCTATGTAAAACAGCGTGACCCGGAGGCAGTTGTGAAAATAGCGGATACGCTTGAATACATAGGGCATCTTTTCAATAAGACTATATCTGAGGGATATGTTTTTATGGCGAAGAAGGTTCCGAGAATTTACGGAAGTGTATATAACAGCGCAAACAGAGAAACTCCGCTTAACTCTATGGTGAATAAAATCACCGAGCAGGTGGCAAAAAGGCTTTTGCCGCTTATAACAGAGTTTAAGCCGGACGTTATTATAACTGTGCATCCGTTTGCGTCCGAAATGATAGGAAAGCTTAAAAAGGACAGGCTTGTGACGGTGCCGTTCATCTGCATAATTACGGATTTTGCCCCGCACAGAACATATATTAACCCACAGGTGGATTCCTACGTTGTTTCCAGCGAAGAAATGGTAGACGCAGTTGAGGCATACGGTATTGACAGAAAAATAATTCACTCAATAGGCATACCGATAGACCCTGTATTTTATGAAAAATACGACAAGCCGGAGCTTATGCGCCAAATGCAGCTTGACCCCGAAAAGCCTACTGTGCTGATTATGGCGGGAAGCTTTGGCGTAACCGATATTCTTAAAATTTATCAGAATATATCAGAAATAGAAGTGGATTTTCAGATTATAGTAATAACAGGTAACAATAAAAAGCTTTACGAGGAATTTGAGCGTCTGCTTGCAAAGGCGGAGGAACAGAAAAAAACCGAGAGCCTGAAGGAGCTGCACAAGCACAGAAAAATGCATTTGAAGCGTATGAAAAATACGGACGAGCTTGTGGAGGATTTTATTTTAAAGAAAGACAGCGAGCTTACAAGGCTTTTTAAGGAGCAGAAGAATAAGCTGAAGCTTCAAAAGGATAAGATTAAGTTTAAAATAAAGAAAACAAAGGGAGAGCTGAAAGAGGAGCTTCTGGAAAGGACGCTTATTCAAAAGCTGTATAAGGGCTCGGGTGCGACAAAGCCGACAAAGCTTTTGTTTTTTGTAAATGATGTTAATAAATATATGAGTATATCTGACCTTATTATTACTAAACCGGGAGGACTTACCGTTTCGGAGTCGCTTGCTTCGGCATTGCCTATGGCAATTTTTCAGGCGTTTCCGGGTCAGGAGGAAGAAAACGCAGAATTTTTAGTTCGCAACAATATGGCTATAATGCTGCCAAAGGGCAGGCAGTGTAAGGCTGAGGTTGAAAGATTGCTTACTAACCCTGAAATTCTTGCAAAGATGAAGGAGTCTTGCAGAAGCTTCTGCAAGGAGCAGTCTGCAAAAGCAGTTTATGAGCTTGCACTGGAGCTTACGGAAAAACAAAGGGACAGGATATTTTAGGAAAAGAGCATATGCAAATAAAATAAAGGATATGAAAGATAATGGTGAACAAAATCAATTTAAGAACTAAGCTTACAGCCGCTGCCTGCGCAGCTTTAATATGTGCCTGTGCAGTGTTGTCAGGCTGTGGAGAAAACGGATACCAGATTTCCGGCGGAAAGAATTTGATGAATAATGTTTCCGCCAATGCAAAGCAGTATAATTTTACCGAGGAAACCGAACAGCCTGAGGCTTACTCAAAATATACAAAAAACCTTATCAGGTTTTCTGCGGAGCTTTTAAAGAGTAAATCGCAAAAAGGAGAAAATACTCTTATTTCGCCGGTGTCGCTTTACAGCGCTCTGTCAGTGGCGGCAAACGGCACAAATAAAACAACGGCTAAGGAATTTAAAGATGTAATCGGCGACGGCGTAATATCTCAAACCAACATAAACGCCTGCACAAGCTATTTGTTACAGCGCTTAAAAGCCTTTAATACTGAGGAAAGCTATTTAAAAATAGGAGATTCCTTGTGGATAAGCGACAGTATAGAGGTTAAAAACGGATTTTTGCAGAAAAACGCCGCATATTTCGGTGCAGATATTTACGGTGTTGACTTTTCAGGCGGTAATGTTCTGCAGGATATAAACGGCTGGATAAGCTCTGTGTCAGACGGTGGACTTAAGGGTGATATTAAAAGCGTTGATAATGAAACGGTTATGTATCTATTAAATACTGCAAATGTTAATGCCCCGTGGATTGTCAAGTACAGTGAAAGCAGCATAACAGACGGCACATTTACAAAAGCGGACGGAAAAAAGGTAAGCACCGGTATGCTGAATTCTACAGAAAGAACAGTGAGCAGTAAAAATGCAAGGGGCTTTGTTAAGAGCATAGCAGACCTTCCCTTGCAGCTTGTTGCGTTTATGCCGAATGAGGATTTAACGCTGGAGGAATATACGCAGGAATATCTTGAAGAGGAGCTTCAGACGATTATAGACTCTGTATCCACAGTAAGCTTTGCAAAGGTGTCGTTCCCTAAGCTTACTTTAAGCAACGATGAAAGCTACGGAGAAACGCTCAAGGAAATGGGGCTTGAAACAGCCTTTTCGGAAAAATCCGATTTTAGCAAGCTTACAGGCGGCACCGCATATTTAAGCGAGGTTTCACAAAAGGTGAGCATCACGGTTGACGCACAGGGTCTTAAATCCGGCAAGGCTGAAAAGGAAGAGAAAGAAAAGACCTCTGAAGCTGATGCAAAGCTTGATACGCTTGTGTTTGACCGTCCGTTTATAGTGATGGTAACAGATAACGAAAGCGGTATCCCTGTATTTATAGGTGCTGTTGAAAATCCGCTGGCAGACTGATTTAAGGAATCACTGATAAAATCACACTGAGAGTTGTTTGCACATCTTGCTTGCATATTATCCGCCGGCTTGGCCAAAAAATCCTCGTAATGCGTTAGCATTACTGCGGTTTATTTGTTCAACCTGACGAAAAATCTGACGGCGCAATATGCACAAACGATTTAATCAGGTTTCCTTAATAAAGAGGAAAAAAGCTCTTATATCAGTAAAAGCAAAACAATGCGTATTTTTTATTAATAACGGATAAATTGTTGATTTTTACTTTTATAATGCTATAATGAATAATGCTTAGTTAACGGCAAACTGCAAAAATTAAAATATAAAAGGAGATGCAAGGTGGAACAAACAAAAAAAACTCGTAAAATAAGCGCTTCTTTTATTTTAAATATTTTAGTCATACTTATTTCTGTAGGCTTAATTATTTATTTCTTTATATCCGAAAACGGCTTTATTGACCTTATTCGTTCAGATAGAAAAATAATAGCAGGGTGGATATTGATGGCAATACTTGCCCAGCTTACAAATATGTTTATAGATTCAGTGGTTACCTGCCTTTTCATAAGAGTACGCTACAAGTTTTTCTCGCTGTGGGACGGTATTAAGGTCTGTCTTGTAGGGCAGTTCTTCAGCGCAATTACTCCGTCGTCAACAGGCGGCCAGCCTATGCAGGTTTATCTTATGGCAAAGATGAATATAGAGGCAGGCTTTGGTACCTCGGCGATGATGCAAAAGTTCATTATTTATCAGCTTACTTCAACTGCATACAGCATTATTGCCATAATTTTAAGGCTTGATTATTTTTTATCGCAGATAAATACAACTGCAATGTGGATACTTGTGGTTGTCGGATTCCTTTCACAGATGGTTGTAACCTTTGGCTTTGTGCTTGTATCTTTTAATAAAGCAATAGCCCGAAAGCTTTTAAAGCTTTTAAATAAGATATTGCACAAGATTAAATTTATTAAAAAGCCTGATGAAAAAATTGCGTTTCTTTCCGAACAGATTGATATGTTCTACCATAGCAACAAGCTTTTTTCAAAAAATCGTAAGCTTATGCTTACTTCGTATTTACTGGTTATTTTACAAATTACCGCAATACTTTCGGTACCGTATTTTATATACAGGGCGTTTGACCAGCACTCTGCTTCTGTAATAGATATGATATGCTCGCAGGCATATGTTAATCTTGCATCAAGTATGATTCCTCTGCCGGGAGCTTCGGGAGCCGCTGAGATTGGCTTTTCTGCATTTTTCGGTATGTTCTTTGCTCCGGAAACAATAAAATCAGCAATTTTAGTATGGCGCATAATAACATATTACGGAACAATATTAATGTGCGCTCCGTTTTCTCACTTTACAAAGGATAAAAGGCTTAGAGATGCAGAAAAAGAAATTATTGCTCAGAGTGAGCCGGAGCTTTTGCCTGAGGATGATTTGAATAATACAAGCGACGAAGGCTGCTGAAGCCTGCAGAATGTTAAGGAACCACTGAATAAATCACGCAAAAAGCTGTTTGCACATCTTGCTTGCATATTTTCCGCCGGTTTGCCCAAAAAATCCTCGTAATGCGTTAGCATTACTGCGGTTTATTTGTTCAACCTGACGAAAAATCTGACGGCGCAATATGCACAAACGATTTAATCAGTGTTTCCTTAAAAAAGGTTTAATTGTATATTGACAGGGTGAAAACTGTCAATTTTACTGAACGGTGTATGTGAAAATAAGTAAAAAGGATTGGTGTTAATGTTAGAAAATCCGATTATAAGCGTCATTATACCAATATATAATGTTGGGGATTATATTCAAAAATGTCTTGATTCGGTTTCAAAACAGAGCTTTGAAAGCTTTGAGGTGCTTATGGTTGACGACAGCTCAACCGACGGAAGTACGCAGATAGCTGCCGGATTTGCACAAAAGGACAGCCGGTTCAGACTTTTGAAAAATACTGACGGCGGTGTTTCCGGCGCAAGAAATATTGGGGTAAAAAACGCCGCAGGCGAGTACATAGCTTTTATTGACAGCGACGATTTTGTAGAGCCGGATTATCTCAAGGAGCTGTACAACGCTGCAAAAGAGAATAATGCAGATGTTTCGTACTGTAACTATGCAATATATAACCCGAGAAAGGATAAATATTATAAAATCAATTTCAGAAAGCCGCATACAAAAATATACGACAGCAAAAAAATTGTGAAAATGACCTTAGCGGACCTTAGAAGCCGCTCATATCTTTGGAATAAGCTGTGGAAAAAAGAGCTTTTCACAAGAGATTTTGAAATATCCTTTCCGAAAATATATTATGAGGATATTGCAACAACATCAAGGCTTCTTTACAGAGCCAATAAGGTTGTTGTAATTGATAAATGCCTTTACTATTACACAAGGCGAAGCGACAGCATTGTGGCATATATGACTGCCCAAAAGCTGGACGATTACCATATGTCTGTAGGAGTTGTCAGAAATTTTCTTGAAAATTATCACGACTACAAAAGCTTCAGACTTGCACATCGTCGCCTTGCTTTTTCTATGGTGTTTTCGGCGCCGGTAAATGCGCTGAGAATGAAAGACAAAAAGGGCTATCTGCGTAATATAATTACATCGGAGAAAAGAATAATATATATGATGTCCGGTAAGTTTAAACCGTGCAAAGCAGAAATACCATGCTGTCCGTATTCTATTACGGGAAGTGAGAGCTTACATACGGAAAGCGTTGGTGATGAAAATTCCTATTTGCAGGATATAAGCGATAAAGCGTATGAAAGTGCTTTTTTGCAAGGGGAAGCACTCAGTAGTAAAGAGAAAGCAGATATTGAAGCGTAAGCTTGAAATAATTGCCTGCCAAGGGGCGGCAAAAAAAGAGGAACGGTGGATAAAATGGCAGAATTTATGACAGGACTTTGCAGAACCGATTACTGCGGAGATTTAAGAATAGACGATGTCGGCAGACAGGTTACTGTTTTCGGCTGGGTGCAAAGACAGCGTGACCTGGGTCAGCTGATATTTATAGATTTGCGTGACAGAACGGGAATAGTTCAGCTTGCGTTTGACGACAAAACAGACAAGAGCATTTTTGACAAGGCATTTACAGTGAGAAGCGAATATGTTTTGGGCGTTGTGGGTACTGTTTATGAAAGAAGCGCAAAGAATAAGGAGCTGAAAACAGGCGATATAGAGATTAAGGTAAAAGAGCTTAGAATTTTAAGCGAGAGCGAAACGCCTCCGTTTGAAATAGTTGAAAATTGCTCAACAGGAGAGGCAACACGCCTTGGCTACCGTTACCTTGACCTGCGCCGCCCCGATTTGCAAAGAAATATTTTACTTCGCCATAAAATAGCGAAAATTACAAGAGATTACTTCGATGAAAACGGCTTTATCGAGATTGAAACACCTATGCTTATTAAGTCAACTCCGGAGGGTGCAAGAGATTTTCTTGTGCCGTCAAGAATACACAAGGGCAGCTTTTATGCTCTGCCGCAGTCGCCGCAGATATATAAGCAGCTTTGTATGGTAGCCGGCTTTGACAGATATATGCAGATTGCACGCTGCTTCAGAGATGAGGATTTGCGCGCTGACCGCCAGCCGGAATTTACACAGATAGACCTTGAGATGTCTTTTGTGGATATGGAGGACGTTTTAAAAATAGGCGAGGAATATATTAAGAGAGTATTTAAGGAAGCGCTTGATGTAGATATTAACACTCCGTTTCCGCGTCTTAAATATAATCAGGCTATGGAGCGTTACGGCTCCGACAAGCCGGATACACGCTTTGGTATGGAGATTTTTGACCTTACAGACACGGTGCGTGACTGCGGCTTCGGCGTATTTAAAAATGCGGTAGAGGGCGGCGGCAGCGTAAGAGGAATTACCGCTAAAAATGCCGTTAAGACATACAGCAGAAAAGAAATAGACAAGCTAACGGAATTTGTACGGGGAATAGGCGCAAAGGGTCTTGCGTGGGTAAGAATGACAGATGACGGCATAGCATCAAGCTTTGCTAAATTTATGACTCCGGAGCAGATGAACGCCATTACAGAAAAGGCAGGCGCGCAAAAGGGCGACGTAATCTTTATAATAGCAGATACAAATAATAATCACGTTCTTACAACCCTGGGCGCAGTGCGCTTAGAAGCGGCGAAGAAGCTTGAAATAAAGCGTGAGGGCTTTAACTTCCTTTGGGTTGTGGAATTTCCGTTCTTTGAAAAGGACGAGGAAACCGGCGAATGGGTAGCAATGCACCATCCGTTTACTTCGCCTACGGACGAATGTCTTGAAAGCCTTGAACAGGACAAGAGCAAGGTTTATGCAAAGGCTTACGATATGGTATTAAACGGCATAGAGCTGTCCTCAGGCTCTATAAGAATTACAAACCCCGATTTGCAGAAAAGAATGTTTGCAATGCTTGGCTTAAGCGATGAGGAAGCGTACAAAAAATTCGGATTTTTAACAGACGCATTTAAGTACGGCGCACCGCCCCACGGCGGCATGGGCATTGGCCTTGACAGACTTGTAATGCAGATGGTGGGCGCTTCTACCTTGCGTGACGTTGTTGCTTTTCCAAAGGTGCAAAACGCAAGCGAGCTTATGACAAGCGCACCTAGCGCTGTTGACAGCGAGCAGCTAAGGGAGCTTGGCATAAAGCTTGACACACAGCAATAAGAATACTATCGGTCGGAGGTATCGGTTTGGACTGGACAGAAATTCAAATATCTGTTCCTGCTGAGGATGTAGACAAAGCAGGCGATATTGCGCAAATGGTAGTGCCTTACGGCATATATATTGAAGATTACCGTGAATTAGAGCAAGAGGTAATGGACATTGCAAGAATAGATATAATCGACGAGGAGCTGCTTAAAAAGGACAGGTCAAGGGGCGTGGTGCATATTTATATATCGCCTGAGGACAGTCCCGCAGAGGCGATAGCTTTTCTGGGCGAGCGCTACAAAAGCGAGGGGATTGATTATACTATTGAATGTGCAAGCTGTGAGGAGGAGGACTGGCTTAATAACTGGAAGCAGTATTTTAACCCTGTCCCTGTCGGAGAAAAGCTGCTTATCCGTCCGACATGGAGGGAAAGCTATGACCCCGGCGACAGAATTGTGTTAAATCTGGACCCCGGTATTGCCTTTGGAACAGGTACGCATGAAACAACAAGGCTTTGCCTTGCGGCTCTTGAAAAATATGTGACAAGCGGCTGTACAATGCTCGACGTGGGCTGCGGCAGCGGAATTTTGTCTGTGGCGTCGCTTTTGCTCGGCGCACAGTCGGCTGTAGGTGTGGATATTGACGAGATGGCAGTTAAAACTGCAAAGGAAAACGCCGTGCTTAACAATGTTCAGGACAGGCTTACGGTATTGTGCGGAGATTTAACAGATAAAATAAGCGGAAAATACAATGTTGTAGCGGCAAACATTGTGGCAGACGCTATAATTATGCTTTCAAAAAATATTGCAGAGTTTATGTATGACGACTCTGTGTATATTATGAGCGGAATTATAGATTCAAGGGTTGACGATGTTGTTTCATCGCTGGAGGAAAAATTTGATATAACAGAAAAGCTTTTTGACAACGGCTGGTATTGCCTTGTTGCAAGCTTAAGGAAACGCTGAATAAATCGCACTGAAAGCTGTTTGCACATCTTGCTTGCATATTTCCTGTCAGCTTGCCCCAAAAATCTGACGGCGCAATATACAAACAATTTAATCGGTGTTTTCTTAAAATAGTTTTATTTCATTATTTTCTTTACCGTAATAATTATTTCACAATTTATTGATAAAATTATACCGTTAAAATTTTACATAATTGGAGGATTTTCAGATGAAAAAACAAAGCAAAAGAGATTTACTTAATCTGTTTTTTTCGGCGTTCCTTATTATCGGTTACGTTGTATGCGTATTCTTTTTGAATTCTATGATTAGTTCGTTTACAGGCGACCTTGTTGCGGGCATAATTAATATTGCCGTTACAGTGATTTTCGGCTTGCTGCTGTTTTATGCAACAAGAGTGGGCGACGGCAAGCAGGTAAAGCGTTTCAGCCTGCCTACGCTTATTTTAGTTGACATACCGGCACTTTTTGTAATACTTGCTTCGCTTATCCCGGTATTTCCGTTTAATGCAGAGCTTGCAGCCTCCGGAACAGGTATGAATCTTGTAGTTATGCTTGCCTGTGTTGCGCTTGGCTACGGCATACCGTATACTTTCCTTTCGGGTTATGAGCTGAAAACAGAGGAAGCCGAGGAAAGCGCACCGCAGTCGGAAGAGGAAGCAGACACTGCATTTACCACTCTTGATTACAGCCTTGAGGACAGTGAAGAGGAAACCTCCTACGAGGAGGAAACAGCTGCTGAGGCAGTAACGGAAGACGGCGACGCTAAGGGCGAATAATCTTTAAGCTTTGTGCAATTAATAAATATGCAATGTTAAACCGGAAAGCAAAATGCGCTGCAGTTTGTTTTCCGGTTTGAATGATAAATTAAGTAAATTCTGGGGAGATGTTTGATATGTCAGAGGGTTGTTCACATGACTGCGGAAGCTGCGCCGAGAGCTGTTCTTCAAGGCAGCAGCCGCAGGATTTAACGGAAAAGCTTAACGAGCTTAGCAGTGTAAAAAAGGTAATAGGCGTAATAAGCGGCAAGGGCGGCGTCGGCAAAAGTATGGTAACGTCTATGCTGTCTGTGCTGTTTAATCGCAGAGGCTTTAAAACGGCGGTGCTTGACGCAGATATTACAGGACCGTCTATTCCGAAGGCGTTTGGCGTAAATAAGCAGAAGGCGCAGGGTAACGACTTCGGCTTATTGCCGGTAAAGACAAAAACAGGCATTGAGATTATGTCGGTTAATCTGCTTCTGCCGAACGAAACAGACCCTGTTGTGTGGAGAGGCCCGATAATTGCCGGTACGGTAAAGCAGTTCTGGACCGACGTTATCTGGAAGGATATTGATTATATGTTTGTTGATATGCCGCCGGGAACGGGCGACGTTCCGCTTACTGTGTTCCAGTCTGTTCCGCTTGACGGCATTGTAATTGTTACCTCACCGCAGGAGCTTGTTTCTATGATAGTGGCAAAGGCTGTTAAAATGGCGAATATGATGAATATTCCTATTTTGGGCGTAGTTGAGAATATGAGCTATTTTAAATGCCCAGACTGCGGAAAAGAGCACAGCATATACGGCGAGAGCCATCTGGAGCAGACGGCTGAGGAGTATGGGCTTGATGTGCTTGCAAAAATGCCGATTGACCCGTCTGTTGCAAAATCTGCAGACACAGGCACAATAGAGCTTTTTGTGGGAGATTATCTTGACAAAGCGGCAGACCTAATTGAGCAAAAGCTCAGCGATAGGTAATGCAATGGATTAGAAGAAAAATTTTTAATGATTGCTGCTGTTTGATAATGGGACTTTAACAGAATTAAGGTTTTATGCCGATATAAACACCATTTCAACAGCTTTCAGCAAAAAACAGCCTGAAGCAGCAGAAAAAATAAAATTTATTTCCCAAAAGACTTTATATTCATAAGGGAATAATGTATAATATACTTGATATGGCGTGTTGAAAATGTCGGAAAACGGCTTAAACGCCAAAATAAAAGAATACGGAGTGATTTTAAATGCCATTAGTTAACGCAAAAGAAATGCTTACAAAAGCAAAGGAAGGACACTACGCAGTAGGTCAGTTCAACATCAATAACTTAGAGTGGACAAAGGCTATACTTTTAACTGCTCAGGAGTTAAACTCACCGGTAATCCTCGGTGTTTCCGAGGGTGCAGGAAAATATATGTGCGGCTATAAAACAGTTGTAGGTATGGTAAACGGTATGCTTGAGGAGCTTAACATTACTGTTCCGGTTGCTTTGCACCTTGACCACGGCTCATATAACGGCGCTTTGGCTTGCATAGAGGCTGGCTTCAGCTCTGTTATGTTTGACGGCTCTCATTATCCGATTGACGAAAATATTGAAAAGACAAAAGAGCTTGTGAAAATCTGCGAGGAAAAGAATCTTTCTCTTGAGGCAGAGGTTGGTTCAATCGGCGGTGAGGAAGACGGCGTTATCGGCGCAGGCGAATGTGCAGACCCGAACGAGTGTAAGCAGATTGCAGACCTTGGCGTTACAATGCTTGCTGCCGGTATCGGTAACATTCACGGCAAATATCCTGAAAACTGGGCAGGCTTAAGCTTTGAAACTCTTGACGCTGTTCAAAAGCTCACAGGCAAAATGCCGTTAGTTCTTCACGGCGGTACAGGTATTCCCGAGGATATGATTAAAAAGGCAATTTCTTTGGGTGTATCAAAAATCAATGTTAATACTGAGTGCCAGCTTGCTTTTGCAGCAGCTACAAGAGAATATATTGAAGCAGGCAAGGACCAGCAGGGCAAGGGCTTTGACCCGAGAAAGCTGTTAGCTCCCGGCTTTGAGGCTATTAAGGCTACTGTTAAGGAGAAAATGGAGCTGTTCGGCTCTGTGAACAAGGCGTAAGCTAAGTCTATTTCGGCGTTGCAGAAAGCTCTGCAACGGCTTTAAGGCGTTAAATTAAATAAAATACATTTATCCCCCGACGGTGATTTACTTCACTGTCGGGGGACTTTATGCTTTAATAAATTATTATTTGCTGATTTAGATTATCTATTCTGCCTGAAATATAGTCAAACAGTCACATTGTAAAGGTCTGTACTACTTTTCTTCTCCCAGAACTCTCATAGCATTTTTGTAAAGGATATTTTTAAGGTCCTCTTGCGGTAAATTCAAGCTGTAAATGTGTTCAAGCTCGTTTTTGGCTTTCCACATAGGAAAGTCGGTGCCGAAAATGATTCTGTCACTGCCGTATATCTCAATAAGCTCCTTAAAACGGACGCCTCCTAAAAACTCAAACGAGCTTGAGCAATCCAGGTAACAGCGCCTGTCCTTTAAATATTCAACGGCTAAATCCCACAGCGACCATCCGCCGAAATGTGCGGCAATTACTGTAAGCTCCTTAAATTCGTCAAGCACGTTTGCAAGCCGTTTTGGGTGGGAGTACGAATATCTGTAGTCGCCGCAGTGCATAAGTATAGGTAAATCGCCGCCAAGAGCCTTGTAAACAGGCTTCATTTTCGGGTCGTCAATGTTGAAATTTTGTGTGTCGGGGTGAAGCTTTATTCCCTTAAGTCCCAGCTTTTTAATGCGCTCAATCTCTTTAATTGGGTCGTCCATATCGGGGTGCAGAGTACCGAAGCCGATAAATTCGCTGTGCTCCTTACACTCCTGTGCTATAAAATTATTTATGCTTTCAACCTGTGCAGGGGTGGTTGCAACAGACTGAACGAGAAATCTGTCTACGCCGGCTTGCCTTCCCTGTTCAAGCAGATATTCCGCCGTACCCTGTTCGCAGTCCATATTTATGCCGTAAAAGCTTCCCACGCCCTCAACGGCTTTCTGAGCGATTTTTTCCGGATATATGTGTGCGTGAAAATCAATAATCTTCATCTTTACGCCTCGCAACTTATAGTGTATTAGTATTAGTCGGTGATTAAATTATCCGGTTATTCCATTGAATCGGTTGTAAATTTAGCTTACTAAAGAAATAACCACATAAAATTATATTCCCTGCTGTTTGAAATGTCAAAGCTTTTGTGTCGATTTACTTGACGTACAATGATAAAACAGATAAAATTAAACATAGGCTAAAACATAAAGGAGAGATTTTATGGCAGTAGTAAAACCGTTTAAGGGACTTCGCTTTAATACTGAAAAGGCGGGAAGAATAGAGGAGCTTGTGTGCCCTCCGTATGATATAATAAGTGAGCAGCAGCGCCTTGAGTATATTGCAGAAAATGAGAATAATATAATCCGTTTAGAGCTTCCAAAGGATGGAGAAAACCCGTACGATACTGCATCTCAGCTTCTTAAAAGCTGGATTGAAAAGGGGATATTGAAGCGAGAGGATAAAAACGCCATATATATATATGAGGAAGAGTTTGAAGCCTACGGCAAGCGCACCGCCGTTAAGGGTATGATATGCACCGTAAGGCTTGAGGAGTTTTCAAAGGGGATTATTTTGCCGCACGAATTTACTTTGTCAAAGGCAAAGGAAGACAGACTTAACCTTATGAAAGCGACAAACTGCAACTTCAGCCAGATTTATTCTCTTTATATGGATGAAACGCACAAGACAACCAAAAAGCTTGACGAGCTTTCAGCCGGTGCGCCGGATATTGAGCTTACAGACGAGCAGGGCGTTACACACAGAATGTGGATAGTAACGAACGAAAAGGAGCTTGAAAGCCTTTGCGCTGATTTTGACGACAGAGTGCTGTATATTGCAGACGGACACCACCGCTACGAAACTGCGCTTAATTACAGAAATTATTGCCGAGAGAACGGAATTTCCAAGGAGGGCGACGAGGCGGACTATCAGATGATGATGCTTGCAGATATGGAGCACAGCGGCTTAGTGGTGTTCCCGACACACAGGCTTGTGCGTGATTTAGCCGATTTTGACGCACAAAAGGCTATTGAGGCGTGCAGAGAGTATTTTGACGTTGAGGAAAAAACAGGAGTACAAACGATAGAAAGCGATTTAGACGTGCTGTTTATGCAGGGAAAAAAGGCGTTTGCACTTTACACAGGCAGCGAAAAATGGGCGCTTATGACTCTTAAAGATGATGAGATAATCAAGAAGCTTCTGCCGGATGCAAGCGACGCAACGAGAGAGCTTGATGTTACTGTTCTGCACACGCTGGTGCTTGAAAAGCTGTTCGGTATAGATGCGGAAAATATGGCAAAGCAGATAAACCTTACATATACCAAGATATTTGACGAGGCTATAGAAAGCGTAGACAACGGCAAAGCGCAGTGTGCGTTTATCTTAAACCCGACAAAGGTAACCCAGATAAGGGATGTTGCCGCAAACGGAGAGAAGATGCCGCAGAAATCAACATACTTTTACCCGAAGCTCATAACAGGACTTGTTATGAATATTCTGGAGGACTAACTTCCGGAAAAGCTATATATTAATTAAGAAACCTCCGTTTCCTATGAAGCGGAGGTTTGTGCTTGTATACAATGCGGTTAAATTATTGTTTATGCCGGCAGATAAATTAAATTCTTCCACCGCCGCCGCAGAATTTTCACCGTCACTTACGGCTGTTTCATTGAAAAAAGCACTTCCGAAGAAGTGCTTTTTTCGTGGTGGGCCATCAGGGACTCGAACCCCGGACCAACCGGTTATGAGCCGGTTGCTCTGACCAACTGAGCTAATGGCCCTTGTTTGTTTTTTTCGCTGCCAAAATATTATATCAATTTGAATACTCTTTGTCAATACAAAAAATAAAATATTTATTAAAAGTCCGAAATTACCAAGGCAATGAAAGAATGATTTTCAGGCTTATATATCACGAACCCATAAATGAAATCAAATTGAGCTGAGTCACGCAAAGCGTAACAGGGGGATTCCTTAGAATAGAGTCTGTGCTAAAAAGAATCCCTCCGACAGGCTTGCGGCAGCTGCCTCCCGTTAACCGGGGAGGCAACATTCCTTTTGTTAAAAGGTGGAGTATGCCTACCCCCCCAAAAAAAACTTAACTTATAAAAAGAGATAACAATATAAATATAACTTATTGCGCTATAAAAATGGCTGTTAAGCGTTAGCTTCAAGAAAACGTACAGCACAATGTGCATATGCTGCGGCGCCTATGGGACATACCTCTTCATTGAAGCGAACCTTCGGGTTGTGTGCCGAATATGCACCGCGTTCATCGCTGAAGCCGGCAGATAAATACAAAAAGGCGGAGGGAACCTTTTTCGCAAGCTTTGCAAAATCCTCAGATGCATTTGCCTGCATACCGGGGTAAGGGGTAATTCCCGGTATGTTCATTTCCTGCATAAAGCCTGCTATCTGTTCGGTAAAGTCACGGTCGCATATAAGCGGCGGCACCTGCGAAAGCGGTGTAATTTCGGCAGACGCACCGTTCATTTCTGCTGTTTTGTGTGCAAGCTCAGAAATTCTGCGAATAAGAAGCTCTCTGGACTGATTGTCGTTAGTGCGCAGCGTACCCTCAAGCGACGCCTTATCGGGAATTATATTTGCGGCGTTTCCTCCGCTGAATTTTCCCACAGTAAGAACGCAGTTTTTTTCGGGATTGGCTTCTCTGGCAATAAGCCCCTCAAGTGCTGAGTAAATCTGCACTGCTGTGTGAATTGGGTCAACTGTCAGGTTTGGATAGGCACCGTGACCGCCCTTGCCATAAACAGTAATTCTGAAGCCGTCTACGGAAGACATCATCACGCCGCCGGCATTATACATAAAAAGACCTATGGGCATTTTGCCGGGAGCAACATGGAACGCAAGCGCGGCGTCCACATTGGGGTTTTCCAGTATTCCGTTTTCAATCATATTGTCACTGCCCTCAAAGGTTTCCTCCGCAGGCTGAAACATAAGCTTAACCTTTCCGTTCAGCTTAGCTTCATTCTCCTTAAGCATTTTTGCCGCAGTTAACAGCATAGCTGTGTGAAAGTCGTGCCCGCACGTATGCGCCTGCCTTCCGGTGGGACAGGCAAAGGACTCGCCGCTTTCCTCAGGCATAGGCAAAGCGTCCATATCTGCACGAAGAAGCAAGGTTTTTTCTCCTTTACCGAGTACAGCTGTTACCCCATATCCGCATTGCATCGCCTCAAGGCCGTATTCTATAAGCTTATTGGTTACATACTCTCTTGCTTTCGGCATATCAAGCCCTACCTCTGCGTTTTGATGCAGGTAACGGCGGTGTGCGATTGTTTCTTTTTTTAGCTCCAGCGCTCTTTTGTAAAAATCCATAGCTTTTCCTCCTTTTTATATTCTGTGCGGAAGTTGTTGCGGATATCCGATAATTTCACCTTGACAGTATGTCAAATGAAGAATATGATAATTGTATCACTGTGACAATAAATAATCAAATCAATAGTGAAGACAGCTGCGTAAGATGATATGATTGCAACAAATCTAAGGAAACACTGATTAAACCGTTTGTGCATATTGCGCCGTCAGATTTTTCGTCAGGTTGTACAAATAAACCGCAGTAATGCTGACGCATTACGAGGTTTTTTGGGGCAAGCAGGCAGAAAATATGCAAGCAAGATGTGCAAACAGCTTTTTGGCATGATTTATTCAGTGGTTCCCTAATAAAGTATCTTACGTAAAATTATTACAGCTTATAATGTGGAGTGATACTATGCCGCTGGAAATAATAAGAAATGATATAACTAAAATTACAGTTGACGCCATTGTAAATGCCGCAAATAACTCGCTGCTTGGCGGAGGCGGAGTAGACGGATGTATTCACCGTGCCGCAGGAAAGGGCTTGCTTGAGGAATGTAAAACTCTCGGCGGGTGTGAAACAGGTAATGCAAAAATAACCGGGGCATATAATCTGCCTTGTAAATATGTCATACATACCGTAGGCCCTATATGGAAGGACGGCAAGCACAACGAGAAAGCCTTGCTCGAATCCTGCTATCGCACATCGCTTGCGCTTGCCAAAAAGTATAAATGCGAAACGATTGCCTTTCCGCTTATATCCTCAGGTGTATACGGCTATCCAAAGGATAAGGCGCTTAAGGTAGCAGTTGATATAATAAGCGATTTCCTGCTTGAAAATGAGATGAAGGTCTATATCGTCATATTTGACAGGGCGGCATATAAAATCAGCGAAAAGCTGTTTTCGGATATTGCACAGTACATAGACGATAATTATGTAGAAGCACATACAGATTATTTCTTTACAAGCAGAAGAATAAGTCAGTTCCCGGCGCATAGCCTGAGGGGGATTTTTGCAGAAAAATGTGATATGGACGCCGCTGTACCGGGCATTGATGATGATCTTGATAAGAAGCTGAAAGAAATTGACGAAAGCTTTTCGCAGATGCTGCTTCGCAAAATTGATGAAAAAGGAATGACTGACGCCGAATGTTATAAGAAAGCGAATATTGACCGCAAGCTGTTCTCGAAAATAAGAAGTGATGTGCATTACAGACCGAGCAAGCTTACTGCTATTGCTTTTGCAATATCGCTGGAGCTGTCTTTAGATGAAACAGAGGATATGCTGAGAAAGTCAGGCTTTGCGCTGTCACACAGCAATAAGTTTGATATTATCATAGAATACTTCATATCAAAAGGCAATTACAACATTAACGAAATTAACGAGGCTTTGTTTGCCTTTGACCAGAGCTTGCTGGGGGCGTAATATTTGTCGCTTGCTATGCGACCACAATAAACAGAATAGCCGCTATAATGTGACTGTAAGGTTTAATCCATACAATCACATTTTTTTGGAGGAAGTAAAATGAAAAACAACATTACCGAACTGATTTTTATTCTGGACAGAAGCGGGTCAATGGCAGGACTTGAGAGCGACACTATAGGCGGATTTAATTCTATGATTGATAAGCAGAAGAAGCAAGACGGAGGATGCTACGTTTCCACTATTCTGTTTGACGGAGAAAGCGAGGTTTTGCACGACAGAGTACAGCTGTCAGCTGTTAAGAAGCTAACGGATAAAGATTATACTGCCGGAGGCTGTACTGCGCTTATTGACGCTATTGGCGGAGCAATTCACCATATTTGTAATATCCACAAGTATGCAAGGCCGGAGGATGTGCCCGGCCGTACTGTGTTTATAATCACAACTGACGGGCAGGAAAATGCAAGCCATAAGTACAGCAGTGCTCAGGTTAAGAAAATGATTGAAGAGAAGAAAGAAAAATGCGGCTGGGAATTTCTGTTTATAGGTGCAAATATTGATGCGGTAGAAACGGCGTCTCATCTGGGCATTGACAAGGACAGAGCAGTAAATTATAACGCAGACAGTATAGGCACGCATATTTTATATGAATCTGTTGCTGAGGCTGTTTGCAATGTGCGTGCATCAAAACCGCTTCAAAGTAACTGGAGCGACAGGATAAATGATGATTACAATCGCCGCGGCAAAAAGAACAGGAAATAGACTCAGCGGAAGATGTGCAGCTTTGAAGTTGTATCAGAAGCGAAAAAACATCAAAAGAAAATGATAATGATAAGGAAAAACGCCTTGAAAGCTTTATGCTTTCAAGGCGTTTTGGCGGAGATGGAGAGATTTGAACTCTCGCGCCGGGGAATTCCCGGCCTACCGCATTTCGAGTGCGGACCCTTCAGCCACTTGGGTACATCTCCGTATAATTCTAAATAATGTTTATTCCGGTAAAAAGAAAGCTTAGCACAGAAAATGAAGGTCAGACGGAATAAACAGCTAAGGTTTATTTTACATATTTTAAGGGCAAAAGTCAAGCTTTTGAAAGAATTGATAAGCATATACCGTAGAACCGATAAAATATCTGCCAAAACAGAATGACCTCTTATGCTTTTGTACCCTTGTCTTTTTTTGATTTACATAGTATAATTTTTACAATAGTTTTTATAGATAAGGCTTTTTATCGGACGTGCTTTTCGTTTGTGAATATGGAGGAAGAATAAATGCATATTAAAAGAGTAACTAAGATGATATCAGCGTTTGCGCTTGCCGCCTGCATGGCTTTAGGCTGTATAAGTGCAGGTGCTGTCGGTGTAAAATACACATTGCCGCAAATTAATGCTTCTATCAATTTGCCGGGTAATTTGATGACAGTAACAAGAGAGAGCAAAAGCACAGATACTGTGTTTGAAAAAATGAGCACTACATACAAGGACGTTATGAACGATATGACGCAAAGCCATATCTATCTTATTGCCCAGCCGGAGGATTTATCCTACAAGCTTTGCGTATATATGGAGGAAACGCCGCAAAGCAAGGAGGATTATAATATAAAGCTTTTGTCAGATGGCAGGATATCTTCCCTTATGGAAGAGATGAAAAGCGAATATAAAACAGAGCTTGTATCTACAACGGAAACCAACCAGGCGTTGTTTTTTGTCTGCAAGGCTGTCAAGACAGCTGACGGACAGTATGTAAAAAATGTTGTTCAACAGGAACAGACGCTGCCCTCATCTGCTGAAAATGCTACCGAGGACAGCACACAGGCAGCTTCTTCGACAGGAACTGCCGAAACGACCGTAAAAAAGACGGTTAAGGATAATAATACATATCTGCTTGTGGCTGAAACCTTTGTAAACGGAGAGAAAATAAAAATGACTCTGGCATCACAGGGAGATGAAGTAAGCGTTGATGAAGCAGGCGTTTTCAACAGTGCGTTAGAATCTGTTTTGTTTACAGATATATCAAAGCAGCCGCTTGATATTGACGTTGCGGGTATTGTGCTTAAGGTTTTTATATGCATAGTTATACTTGCCGGTTTATTCTGGCTTATAATATACTTTAAAGCTAAAAGGAGTAACAGGCTTGAAAGCCGCAGCACAGCCGGTGCTGAAAAGGGAGGCAGAAAATCTGTACTGGACGATTTTTACGAGGAGCTTGAGCAGGACGGGCTTCTTGACGACAAAGCTGAAGCAAAAGAGAATGTAGACCGGATGGAGCCTGAAAGTGATAACGTATTTAAGAATAAGCCGGTGAGAATTGAACTTGAAATACCTAAAGAGAAAATAACGCCTGCCCAAAGAGAGAGGGAGAAAATGGAGGAGGAGAAAGACAGCGTTGAGCTTTCAAGAAGCAACAACGAGGATTACGATGAGGAAGTCGACGAAGCTGTTGAACGCAGCAGTAAGGTCAGGATTTTTGTCGGCGGAGGGAAATCGAGAATAAAGAATTCCGTGTCTGCAGTAGGAATGAGAATCTCTTATAAGGACGAGCAGAGCAATCAGGTTAAAAGGGCGGTTCAGATTGACGAGGATTTTGAAAAGGAATTCAGAGAGAAAATGAATAACAGCCAAAAGGAAGAAACCATCGCAAAGAAATTACAGAAGAATACAGCTACGGAAGATATAATAAACGCTGATGATGCAAAATTAAATGAACAGGACGGCACTGATTCTATGGAAAAAACCACAGGCAGAAAAAGTGCTTCAGAACGATTTAAGGACGACGAGGTGCTGTCAAGCTTTGAAAATGACAGCTATTGGGATAAGTACAGATAAATCTTTGGAAAAGAATATATTTTTTGAAGGGAGTTGCTTGCTGTAAATATGTCAAGCTTGCTTATAAAAAATGCCAGAGTTGTTGACTTTGCGGAAGACCGTGATGAAACTGCGAATATTCTCATTGAAAACGGCATAATTGTAAAAATCACTAAGGAAAGCTTAAATGCAGACAGAGTAATATATGCAGACGGCTTTGCTGCTTTGCCGGGATTTGTAGATATGCACGTTCACCTGCGCGATCCCGGTCAGACACAGAAGGAGGACATTATAACAGGCTGTAATGCCGCAGCGGCAGGCGGAGTAACGAGCTTGCTTGCAATGCCGAACACCTTGCCGACAACCGATAACGCAGAAACAGTTAAGTATATTCTTGACAAGGCAAGGGGCGCAAACGCCAATGTATATGTTGCGGCGGCAATAAGCAAGGGGCTTAAAAGTGAGGAGATAACAGACATTGAGGCGCTAAAAGAAGCAGGAGCTGTCTCACTTACCGATGACGGCAGACCTGTTGAAAATACTAAGATTATGGCGCAGGCGATGAGGCTTGCACAGAAGCTTAAAATGTCTGTAACGGCGCACTGTGAGGATTTGTACCTTGCTAAAGGCGGCATAATTAATGATGGAGAGGTATCGGAAAGCCTTGGCGTGCAGGGAATACCGCCTGCCGCTGAAAACACCGGAACGGCAAGAGAAATTTCGCTTGCTCATTCATACGGCGTGCCTGTTCACATATGCCATGTAAGTACAAAGGAAGCCGTACAAATGATAAGGGCGGCGAAGTCTGTGGGAGTTAAAGTTACGGCAGAAACTGCTCCGCATTATTTTACTCTTACAGAAAAAGAACTTTTAAAAAGAGACGCAGATTACAGGATGAATCCTCCGCTTAGAACGGAGCAGGACAGACTTGCAATAATAGAAGGCTTAAAGGACGGAACACTTGACGCTATAGCTACAGACCACGCACCGCACACAGTAGAGGAGAAGTCTGATTTTACAACTGCACCAAACGGCTCTGTGGGAATGGAAACATCCTTCAGCGCAGCATATACAATGCTTGTTAAAAGCGGAGAGATGTCTCTTTTGCAGCTTGTGGAAAAAATGGCGTATAATCCTGCAAAAATACTCGGTATAAACGCAGGAACGCTTAAAGAGGGTGCGCCTGCCGATATTGCGCTTGTCAATTTAAGCAGGGAATATACTGTAGATGAAAATAAGCTTCACGGCAAATCAAAAAACACTCCGTTTAAGGGTATGCGCCTTTGCGGAAAGGTTGAAATGACTATACTCGGCGGCAGAGTGGTTTACGGTGATAATAAATAAACGCTGAAATATAAATCAAAACTGAAATTAAAATAAAAATACGGAGGAATTTTTATGTCATTGGACAGACTTATCGAGGCGATTGTAGAAAAGCAAAATCCGACTGTTGCAGGGCTTGACCCCAAGATGGATTATATTCCGGGTTATATTAAGGAGCAGGCTTTTTCACAGTACGGCAAAACACTGGAGGGTGCGGCAGAAGCGTTGTGGATTTATAACAAAGGTCTTATTGACGCATTATGCGACATAGTGCCTGCCGTAAAGCCGCAGGCGGCATATTACGAGATGTACGGCTGGCAGGGCGTAAGAGCTTTGGCAAAAACTATTGCATATGCAAAGCAAAAGGGAATGTTTGTTATAACGGATGGAAAGCGCAACGACATAGGCACTACTATGGAGGCATATGCCGCAGCTCACCTTGGAACCACACTGGTTGAGGGCGAAGAGCTTGAAGCATTTGGCGCAGACGCATTAACGGTGAACGGATATTTAGGTTCAGACGGTATTATGCCGCTGGCGGATATTTGCAGTAAAAGAGATAAGGGTATGTTTGTTTTGGTAAAGACATCTAACCCCAGCTCCGGTGAGCTTCAGAATTTGGAGCTTGACGGCGGCGGAAGCATTTATCTTCATATGGGTAAAATGTGTGAAAAGTGGGGAGAAAGCCTGCCGGGAAAGTACGGCTACAGCGGTGTAGGCGCAGTAGTAGGCGCAACCTATCCAAAACAGCTTACGGAGCTTAGAGCAGAGCTTAAAAGCACATTCTTCCTTGTTCCCGGCTATGGCGCACAGGGCGGCACAGCAGACGATATTGCAGGAGCCTTCGACAAAAACGGCTTAGGCGCAGTTGTAAATTCTTCAAGAGGTATTATGTGCGCTTGGAAGAAGGAGAACTGTAACGAGCAGGACTACGCTGCCGCAGCATACAGAGAAGCGCAGAAGATGAAAAAGCTTTTAACAGACGTAACAGGTGAAATAAAGCTTTAATGTGCGTTTAATATTGAGGTTAGTAAATATTATAACGGCTCGCTGCAGTATTGATAATGCGGCGAGCCGTTATTCTTAGTGTGCGTATACAAATTATTTTACAGCTTTACAAGGTTCATTATAACTCCGGATTGTTGAATGTCTATAATCCCGTAGGAGCCGTCATAGCCGTGAAGACTGCCGGGGTTCATTACATAAAGTCCGTCGTCATAGTCTGTAAAGGCTAAATGAGTATGACCGAAAAGCAGAATATCGGCTTTTTCTTCTCTGGCGGCGGTGTATGCGGTGTAATAACCCATTTTTACGTTATATATGTGTCCGTGGGTAGCAAGAATCTTTTTGCCCTCAAGCGTTATTATTTCCTTTTTAGGCAGCTCGCTGCAAAAGTCGCAGTTGCCGCGTACCCTTATAAGCATTTTATCGGGAAAGTCCCGCTTTATTTGGTCGGTATCGTCCTTGCCGTCGCCCAGATGTATTATAACCTCGGCTGTCGGCTGGGCAAGTACCGCCTTTCTTAAAGAAAAGTAATCTCCGTGAGTGTCGGAGGTAACTAAAATTCTCATAACATCACTCCTTATAAAGTTGTATATTTTTTTCGGCTTCGGCATATTATGTGCTGTAGTCTTATTTTTATTTAGGGGGTTATTAAGTGGGGCAATTTGAAAGTAAAGATAATTTTGACAATATTATAAACGCTGCGTCGAAAAAGCTGGGAGCAGACAGAAGTGTGCTGGAAAACGCAGCAAAAAGCGGAGATGTGCAGAGTCTGCTGGGGAAGATGAGCAATGAACAAAAGCAGAAGCTTCAAAGTGTATTAAGCGACAAGGAAAAAACGGAGAAAATCTTGAATTCTCCGCAGGCTCAGGCGATTATTAAAAAGCTTATGAGAAGTAACGGCAACTAGCATGGGCGGCAGCCACCGGGCGGGCTTTGCCCGCACGGTGCCTCCGCACCGGTGCGGAGGCGAAAGCTGCCCAAGGGCTGCTTTCGGCTGCCGTTGTACCCCGAAAGCCTTGCAAAAATTATAAACGCAGTCAAAGGAGGAATGAGAAATGAATGATTTGTCGGGAAAAATATCTCAGGTTCTCTCAGACCCTCAGGCTATGGAACAAATAAAAGAGCTTGCCGCAATGTTCGGTGCTGACACAAATGCTAAAAGCGAGCCTGAAAGACCGTTGCCTGTGCCGAAGCAAAAGCAAAATGTACCGGATATGTCCGCCCTTTCGGGGGATACGGTGCAGACTATTATGCGTATAATGCCGCTTCTCAGCGAATTTAAAAAGGAGGATAAAAACACAAGACTTTTGAATGCATTGCGCCCGTTTTTGGGTGAGGATAAGCAGCATAAGCTTGACGAAGCGGAAAGAATGCTCAGTATGATGAAGCTTCTGCCGATGCTTCGCAGCCTTAACATTTAGGGGGAGTAACTGTGGATAATATGCAGCAGGACGCTGTAAGAAGAATGAAGGAAATGCAGGCGAGAGCAAAGGTAAAGCAAAGCACGCCGGGAGAAAACGCCGCATCTGATAAAGCTGAACACAGCGCATTTGAAGAGGTAAAAAAAACTGACTCCCCGCAGACGAAGGGGAGTGTAGTTGATGATTTGTTTAAGGACAAGGAAAAAACGCTTATTTTAGCGCTGATTGCCCTGCTTACAACCGAAAAAGCAGACGCGTCATTGGTGCTGGCGCTTATGTACCTTTTAATGTAGTTTTTTACGCTTATCTTATCTGTCCGTTGCCGTTTATTATAAATTTCATCGAGGTAAGCTCATTTAAGCCCATAGGACCTCTTGCGTGAAGCTTTTGCGTAGAAATTCCGATTTCAGCGCCAAGTCCGAACTCACCGCCGTCTGTAAATCTTGTAGAGGCATTTACATATACTGCCGCACTGTCAACTCCCTGAGTGAAAACACGTGCGTTCTCGTAATTACTTGTTACTATACATTCGCTGTGTCCGCTGGAGTATTTTGCAATATGCTCCATTGCGTCAGAAAGGCTGTCAACAACCTTAACTGCAAGAACATAGTCAAGATATTCGGTGTACCAGTCGTCCTCGGTTGCCGAAATAACGCTGCCGCCTAAAATTTCTTTGGTTTTTTCACAGCCGTGAAGCTCAACATTTTTTTCATCAAGCCTTGCCTTTATTACGGGCAGGGCGCTTTGTGCAATGTCCTTATGCACAAGTATTGTTTCTATGGCGTTGCATACAGACGGGCGAGAGGTCTTTGCGTTAAATATAATATTCGCCGCCATTTGAATATCTGCACTTTTATCAACGTAAACGTGGCAGTTGCCTACGCCTGTTTCAATAACTGGTACACGGGAGTTTTCAACAACTGCTTTTATAAGTCCTGCGCCGCCTCTGGGGATTAAAACATCAAGATAATCTGAAAGTCCCATAAGCTCAACGGAGGACTGTCTTGACGTGTCCTCAATAAGCTGTATGCAGTCCTTTGGAAGTCCTGCTTGTTCCAAGGCGTTTCTCATGATCTGTGCTATGCATTTGTTCGAGTTTATCGCTTCCTTGCCGCCGCGAAGAATTACAACATTGCCCGACTTTAAGCAAAGAGCCGCTGCGTCTGACGTTACATTGGGACGTGCCTCAAATATAATTCCGATAACGCCTAAGGGAACCCTCACCTTGCGTATTTCAAGTCCGTTTTTGTTCTGACGTCCGCTTAAAACCTCTCCCACCGGGTCAGGCAGTGCGGCAATCTGACGAACACCGTCGGCCATTCCCGAAATTCTCTCTTTTGTCAGCGTCAGCCTGTCAAGTAAAGAATCCGTAAGACCTGCGGCTTTGCCGTTTTTAAGGTCCTTTTCATTTTCACAAATTATTTCTTGAATATTGTCCTCAAGCGCTTTTGCTATTAAAAGCAGAGCGTCGTCCTTTTTGTTTCCTGCAACAGACAGGTTTCTTGCAGCCTTTTTTGCGTTTGCTCCCATTTGCTCAATAACTGTCATTTTCTGTTCCTCCCATATCATTTTATTTTTTTGCCGTAAATTTTGTTCCTACCTCTTTGCCGTCGAATATATCGTATAAAACATGAGGGTCGCTGCCGTTTATTACTCTTGTTTCAATGCCGGCACTTGTTGCAAACTCTGCCGCCAAAAGCTTTGTAGCCATTCCGCCTGTTCCTCTGTTAGAGCCTGTACCGCCTGCCATCTGCTTTATTTCATCGGTTATTTCATCAACAACAGATATTAGCTGAGCGTCGCTGTTTGTTCTTGGGTTTTTATCATAAAGACCGTCAATATCCGTTAAAATAATCAGCTTGTCAACATCAAGCATTTTGGATACTATTGCTGACAGCATATCGTTATCGCCGAAGTTTTCACCCTCAATTTCATCTATGGCAACAGTGTCGTTTTCGTTAACAATGGGTATAACGCCCATTTCAAGCAGAGTGTTTACTGTGTTTATAACATTTTGCTTTGTGTGCTGTGTTTCTATTGTTCTTCTTGTTAAAAGTATCTGAGCGATTATATGGTTATACTCCCCGAAGAATTTATCGTACATAAACATAAGCTCGCATTGACCGACAGCAGCGGTAGCCTGTTTTTTGCGTATCTCTGTCGGACGTTCCTTTAAGCTTAATTTTCCTATGCCTACTCCTACAGCGCCCGAAGATACAAGTATTACGTCCCTGCCGGAATTCTGCAGGTCGCACAGTACCTTGCAAAGCTGTTCAACTCTGTGCAGATTTATTCTTCCGCTTTCGTGCGTTAAGGTCGATGTACCGACCTTTATAAGTATTCTTTCGCTGTTCATCTTTTTTACCTCTGTTTTGAGTTCATATGTAATAATAACGGTAACTAAGGCTTAATTATCCTCATTGTATCTTGCCAAAAATTCAAGTGTTCGTGCATTTGTGCTTTCTTCAAAAACCTCTTTAGGCGTGCCGTTTTCTATTATGTAGCCGTTATCCATAAAGATAACTCTGTCCGCAACATTTTTGGCAAATGCCATTTCGTGCGTTACAACAACCATAGTCATTTTTTCTGCGGCAAGCGTGCGAATAACTTTTAAAATCTCTCCTGTAAGCTCCGGGTCAAGCGCAGATGTCGGCTCGTCAAAAAGCAGTATATCGGGCTTTAATGCTAAAGCTCTTGCAATAGACACACGTTGCTGCTGCCCTCCTGAAAGCTGGTATGGGTATGAGTCTGCTTTGTCACGCAGTCCCATTTTTGAGAGCAGGGAGAGTCCCTCTTCTTCAGCCTTCTCCTTTGGTATTTTTAAAACGGTTACAGCTGCCTCGGTTATATTCCTTAATACTGAAAAATGAGGGAACAGGTTAAAATTCTGAAAGACAAGCCCTAAGTGCAGACCGATTTTAACACATTCAGCCTTGTCGGCGTAAACGGCACGCTGTGTATTTTCGGGCGTATGTGCAAGCGTTTTTGAGCATATTGTAATTTCACCGCTGTCTATTGTTTCAAGCTGTGTTATACATCTGAGCAGTGTGCTTTTGCCGGAACCTGACGGACCGATAATCGCAAGCACCTCGCCCTTATTAACCTCAACGGAAATGTCCTTTAGCACCTCGACCTTTCCGAAATTTTTAACTATATTTTTAGCTGAAAGCATTGTTTCCATATTTATAACCACTTACTCCCTTTTAAAAATTACAAGCCTCTCTGCAGCAAATTATTTGTAGTAGCTAAGCTTTCTTTCAACAAGATTAAAGAATATTGTTATAATGCCGTTCATAACAAGATAGAATGCGGCGGCGAATATATACGGAACTACGCTTACGGCGGAGTTTGCAAACGCCTTTGTAACAAACATAAGCTCAACAACAGATATTGTAAGCGCAAGCGAGGTATCCTTAACAAGAGTGATAAATTCGTTTCCCATGGGCGGCAGAATACGCTTTATAACCTGCGGCAGAATAATTTTTCTGAAGGTTTGCCATTTTGTAAAGCCCAGCACCTTTGCCGCCTCGTACTGTCCTGAGGGTATGCTTTCAATTCCTGCTCTGAATATCTCTGCAAAATATGCGGCGTAATTGAGGGAAAAGGCTATAATACACGCTGTAAAGCGGTCAAAGGTTATCCCCAAAAACGGCATACCGAAAAAGACGAACATAAGCTGAAGCATAAGAGGTGTGCCGCGCATTATAAGCAGATAGATATTTACCGGTATTCTTATAAATGTGTGCTTGCTCATTCTGCCGAAGGATACTATCAACCCAAGCGGCAGGGCAAACAAAATAGTAAGCCCGAAAATAAGCCCGGTAAATTTAGCGCCGTTTAGCATTTCGGTTATAAGTAATTGATAGTTAATCTCCATATGTAAGCTCCTGTTAGATAAATTTAATTTAAAGCTGATAAAAGCAAACTGAAAGGGTAATTTGCTTTTATCGGCTTTAAATATCAAATGGGGCGGACGTTATGTCCGCCCCTAAGATAAAGTTAATTATTTTACAACTGTAATATCAGAATCGAACCATTTTTCAGAAATTTCAGCAAGCTTGCCGTCTGCCTTCATTTCCTTTAATGTATCGTAAATTTTGTTCATAAGCGCCTTGTCAGCTTTTCTGAAGCCGATAACATAGTCCTCGGCAGCAAGTGAGAAATCCTTGTCGCCGTCCTTTATAACCTTATAAGCGTCCGGCTCGGTAGCTATATAGTAGCGTGCAACAATCTCGTCAATGGCAATGCAGTCCATTGTACCGTTTTTAAGCTCCAATATAGCAGAGGTGTAGCTTTCTACGCCTACAACGCTTCCAAGCGTTGCTTTAAAATCTGCCGCTTCGTTAAGGGCGGATTCTGCCGAGCTTTTGTTTTGAACGCCGAGGGTTTTGCCCTTTAAGTCGTCCTTTGTGTTAAGCTCAGAATCTGCTTTTGTTATAATAATCTGGTTGTTTGTCATATAAGCAGGTGTTAAGCACATTTCCTCGTTTCTTTGGTCGGTATAGCTCATACCGTTCCAGATACAGTCAATGTTGCCGCCGTTTAACTCAAATTCCTTGTTGTCCCAAACAATCGGCTGAATCTCAAGCTCAATGCCGAGTCTTTTTGTTACCTCTTTTGCAAGGTCAATATCAAAGCCGATAATTTCGCCTGTTTCGGTATCCTTGTAGCCCATCGGCGGGAATTCAACGTCTAAGCCAAGAACAAGCTTGCCCTTTGCCTTAATATCGTCCCAAGAGGTATCTGTTGCTGTTGTTGCTCCTGTTGCCTCGCTGTTTGAAGAGCTGTTTTGATTTCCGCCGTTTGAACAGCCGGCAAAAGCTGCAGCCATCATAAGCGCCGCAAGAATAAATGCTGTGATTTTTTTCATTTTGTCATCCTCCGTAGATAAATTTTGAAGTGATTTTGCAGAGTATCTGCATAACAAATTAGATTTTACCACATTATCTGATTAAAGTAAATAAAAAACAGCGAATTATTTTTGAGTAGATGAACTTATTACATATCCGGATGTTAAAGCTTCAGCTTAAATAATCCCGTACAGCGTTACAGGTATTCAATGCAGAGCTTGCGGTAGAAACTATGATAAGAGGAGTAGCTGTCAAAGCAGTTTGGTGATTTGAACGGCGACGGCAAGTTTTCTGCTCTCCGGCGGCTGTTGGTTACACAAAAAACCCCCGAAAGAACTTCGGGGGTGGTTGTGCAAAAAAATCTATTTTCGAATATATCGAAGATATTATTCCTGCTCCTCTTTCATTTTTGCAAAGCACTCGCTGCAGTATACAGCTCTGTCTTCTCTTGGTCTGAAAGGAACCTTTGCCTCGCCGCCGCAGGAAGCGCAGGTGGCAATGAACATTTCACGCTCCGGTCTTGCGGCATTCTTGCGCGCGTCACGGCATGGCTTGCATCTTTGTGGTTCATTTACAAAGCCTTTTTCAGCGTAAAATTCCTGCTCGCCGGCGGTGAAAATAAATTCCTGACCGCATTCTTTGCAAGTGAGAGTCTTGTCTTCGTACATGTGTTTTACCTCGCTTTTGGATTTTTAAAATATTTTAGTTCCGTGGCGGATTTGCACCGCCGTTCCATTATGGAGTCTTGCCGTAAAAAGGCTTTTCGGAACGACTAATCTTGTCTTAGCTTTTTGCGTACCCTCTGCAGAGCATTGTCAACAGACTTTGCCGTTGAATTCAACGCTTTAGCTGTTTGCCCGTATGTATAGCCGCTTAAATAGAAGCTCAGCGCCTTTTGCTCAAACGGAGAAAGGCGATTTTTTATTCGGCTGATAATCTGATCCTTCAGCTCCGCCTCTTCAACAAAATCCTGCAACGGATTAACGTCGATATTTTGCCCGTCGGAGACTTCGCTGTCGTCAAGAGAAACTAAAAGCTCCGTCGGTATTTTTTTTTGGCGTTTTTCACTTTTGTATATGGACAAAAAGCGGCGTTCAATGCAGATGCCCGCATATGTTGAAAAGCTTGCTCCGCCGTTTTCATCGTAGGTTTTTACCGCATTTATAAAAGCGATGAAGCCCTCCTGAACAAAGTCGTCAAGCTCAATGCCGACTCCCCGGAAGGAGGTTGCCTTTGCCCTGATAACGGTTAAATACCTTTCTGCAAGAGTGTTAAAGGCTTTGCTGTCGCCGTTTTTTATAAGGGCAATTAATTTGTTATCGTCAAGGCTTGATAAATTAGGATTGTTAGAATTGCCCATATACAAACCTCGCTGACAAACTTAATTGCTGATACACATACTATAATACTTGAAATCCACCGCAAAGTCAATAATTTTTTTATATTTAAGGTAAAATAACAAAAGAAAGTTACTAATTATTATTGAAAATGCATAATAATTTGTTTTTAAATGTCGAAACGTCAAAAACAGAGAGATTATGTGAAAGAAATTGACTTATCTTACTGCACCCTACATACGGATGATATAATTTAAAATATTAAAAAGTAAACGGAGGGTTGGCGATATGGTTGTACATTGCAAAAGCCTTGGTCTGTTCGGTCTGGACGCCTTTATTATTGAGGTTGAAGCAGATGTAAGTATGGGAATTGCATCGTTTGATATTGTAGGACTGCCCGACGCCGCCGTTAAGGAGTCTCGCGACAGAGTAAGGGCGGCGCTTTCTAACTGCGGCTTAGAGTTCCCGGCAGGGAGAATAACGGTAAACCTTGCGCCTGCCGATATCCGCAAGGAAGGCCCGATTTATGATTTGCCGATAATGGTCGCTCTGCTTCAGGCAACAGGACAGCTTCCACGTGTGGGCGATGACTGCGTATTTATAGGTGAACTTTCCCTCGGCGGAGAGGTGAGAAGTGTAAGCGGCGTTTTGCCAATGGCTCTAAAGGCAAAGCAGGCAGGCTTTAAAAGCCTGTTTGTTCCGTATGCAAACGCACAGGAGGCGGCAGTCGCAGAGGGTATAGATGTTTATCCGGTAAAAAAGGTTGAGGATTTGCTGAAGCATTTAAGCGCAAGGGAGCCGATTTTGCCCGAAAAGCCCGGAAAACAGACAGCCTCAAAGCCTGTTGCATTACCTGATTTTTCTGAGGTAAAGGGACAGACGGAGGCAAAAAGAGCCATAGAGGTTGCCGCCGCAGGGGGTCATAACATTTTGCTTATAGGACCTCCCGGCTCAGGCAAAAGTATGCTTGCAAAAAGAGTTCCGTCAATTTTACCCGATATGACCTTTGATGAGATTATCGAAGCAACAAAAATTCACTCTATTGCAAGGGCGTTAAGCGAGGATTGTGCGCTTATTAAGCAAAGACCGTTTCGCAGTCCTCATCATACGGTTTCTGCGGCAGGTCTTTCCGGCGGCGGTGCAGTTCCGAAGCCGGGAGAAATTTCGCTTGCTCATAACGGCGTGCTGTTTTTAGACGAGCTGCCCGAATTTTCAAGAGCCTCGCTGGAGGTGCTTCGCCAGCCGCTTGAGGACGGAATTGTCACAATATCGAGAGTAAGCGGAAGCCTTACATACCCCAGCAGCATAATGCTTATAGCCGCTATGAACCCCTGCCCATGCGGATATTACGGACATCCCACACGCAAATGCACCTGTAGCGAAAGCGCAGTCGCAAGGTATTTGTCAAGGGTGTCCAATCCGCTTTTAGACAGGCTGGATCTACACATTGAGGTTCCTCCTGTTGACTTTGAAGAGCTTTCCTCAAAAGAAGAAACCGAAAGCTCCGCCGATATTAAAAAGCGTGTTGACAAGGCAAGAAATATACAGCTTGAGCGTTACAAGGATATGGGCATAAGCTGTAACGCAAGAATAACTCCGGCAATTATGAAAAAATGCTGTCCCCTTGACGACAAAGCGACCGCTATGCTGAAAAATGCGTTTGACAGACTGGGTCTGTCCGCCAGAGCCTACGACAGAATAGTCAGAGTTGCCCGTACAATTGCGGACTTGGACAGCTGTGAAGAGATAAAGGGCAGGCATATTGCAGAGGCAATTCAGTACAGAAGTCTGGACAGAAAATATTGGAGCAGATAGAGGATATAATAAAAATATTACAGCTTTTTTAAAATTTAACTTTACTTTGTGTAGAATATTACAAAAATGGTTAAAATCCTTTCACACACCGTTATTTTTGTTGACAAGCAAGGCAATTTGTATTATTATTTCAAGTAGTGTTTTTTGGTAATGTTGCAATATCAAACGTATGTTTGTTTGAATATATTTACTAAAATGTGTTTTAAAAAAAGCTTTTCAGCAACAAAATTCGACTTTTGCTTAAAGCAGAGCCGAGCTTACATATTCCAAATAAATTGCACAAAAAGTAAATATTAAATTTAGGAGTGTGCCTTGCATTGGATAAATTTGTAATTAACGGCGGTACGCCTTTAATGGGCGAGGTTACGATAAGCGGTGCAAAAAATGCGGCAGTAGCAATTATACCTGCCGTTATTTTGTCAGACGAACCATGCCGTATAGAAAATATACCAAGTATCAGTGATGTAAACTTTATTGCCAACATAATTAAGGAAATTGGCGCAGACGTTAAAAGAATAAATAAATCTACTCTTGAAATAAATCCGTGTACTATAAGAAGCTCAGTTGCAACTTACGACCAGGTTAAGGGTATGAGAGCGTCGTATTATCTTCTGGGCGCACTGCTCGGTAAATTCAACAGCGCACACGTTGCAATGCCGGGCGGATGCGATTTTGGCGTAAGACCTATTGACCAGCATTTAAAGGGCTTTGCGGCATTGGGTGCAAAGCATATTCTTAAAGACGGTATTATACACGTTACCGCCGAAAAGCTTAAGGGCGCTCATATTTATCTTGACGTTGTGTCGGTGGGTGCTACAATGAACATTATGCTGGCGGCAGTAAAGGCAGACGGGCTTACGGTTATTGAAAATGCCGCAAAGGAGCCGCACATTGTAGACCTTGCAAACTTCCTTAACTCAATGGGAGCAGACGTAAGGGGAGCAGGAACAGACGTTATTAAAATAAGAGGCGTTAATCACCTGCACGGAACAACGTATTCAATAATTCCCGATCAGATAGAGGCGGGAACATATATGGTAGCCGCCGCTGCAACAAAGGGCAGTGTGCTTATTAAGAACGTTATTCCAAAGCATCTGGAGTCAATAACGGCGAAATTAAGAGAAATGGGCGCAGTAGTAATTGAATATGACGAGGCGGTAAAGGTTACTGCAACAAGAAGACTTGACCGCTGCAATATAAAGACAATGCCGCACCCCGGATTTCCTACAGATATGCAGCCGCAGTTTACTGCACTGTTGGCTATATCGAACGGAACAAGCAAGGTTAACGAAAACGTATGGGATAACCGTTTTCGCTATATAGGGGAGCTTTGCAGAATGGGCGCGCAAATATCTGTTGACGGCAGAATTGCAATTATAGACGGAGTTGAGTCCTTGACAGCGGCACCTGTTAAAGCTACGGACCTGCGTGCAGGCGCAGCTATGATAATAGCAGGCTTAAGCACACAAGGCACAACGGAGATTGAAAACATTGTCCACATTGAACGCGGCTATGAGGAAATAGTTGAAAAGCTCAGGGGCTTGGGCGCGGATATTAAAAAGATAACCACAAAAACAACGCAGGTAGTAACTGCGTAGCCTTAACGAAATCTCGTTACAGCTTTTATAAAAACGAGCTTTAAAAATCTTAGGGAAATCCCGACTTAACGCATAATTTGTTAGGTCGGGTGTTTTAGTATTTATTAGCTTGCACTCTGAAAGGAATGGAAAACAAATTATGGCAAGGCTGTACCCGCTTTTCAGCGGAAGCAAGGGAAACTGCTATTACATAGGCAGCGGTAGCGGCGGTGTTTTAATAGACGCCGGCAGAAGCGCAAAGCAAATAGAACAGGCTTTAGCGGATAATGAAATACCTGTTGAGCAGATTAACGGTATATTTGTAACGCACGAGCACAGCGACCATATTAAGGGTCTGCGTGTGTTTGCAAGCAGATACGGTATAAATGTTTACGGCTCAAAGGGAACGATAAAGGAGCTTGAAAACCAGAACGCTTTAACAGGGAAGTTCAAGGCTGCTGCGATAGATTACAGCGGAATTGACCTGTGCAATATGAGGATAATACCGTTTAAAACCTCTCACGATTGCGCTGAAAGCACCGGCTTTGTTGTATATACCTCAGACGGCAGGAAGGCGGCTGTTGCAACAGATACAGGTATACTGACAGAGAAAGCACAAAAAGCAATTTTAGGCTGTGACGCAGTTGTAATAGAGTCTAATCACGATGTTAATATGCTTTTAAACGGAATATATCCGTATTACTTAAAGCGCAGAATTTTATCAAAGGTGGGCCATTTGTCAAATGACGACTGCTCGCAGTTTTTGCCGCAGCTTATACGCCATGGCACAACAAGGCTTGTGCTTGCACATTTAAGCGCAGAAAACAATATGCCGGCTGTTGCAAAGCAAACGGCTGTGTACGCACTGCAAAAAGAGGATATGAAGCTTGACGATGATTACAGGCTTTCGATAGCTCCTGAAAGCTATAACGGACAGGTTATTATATTTTGATTGCATAAAGCTTTTACATAAAGGGGTTCTTCTGAAATAATGATAAGCGTAAACATAATTTGCATTGGAACTTTAAAAGAAAAATATTTTACAGACGCTGTTGCAGAATATTCAAAACGCCTTGGGGGTTTTTGTCGCTTTAAGATAACACAGCTTGACGAGTACAAGCTTCCGCAAAATCCCGGTCAGGCGCAGATAAATACTGCTGTTTGTGAAGAGGGCAAAAAAATATTGCAGAAGCTTTCAAAGGGCGGTTATACCGTCGCTATGTGCATTGAGGGCAGGCAGCTTTCCTCGCCGGAGCTTGCCGCTATGCTTGACGACGTGCCGTTAAAAGGGTACAGTAATGTTGATTTTATTATAGGCGGCTCCTACGGACTTTCCGAGGATGTGAAAAAAGCGTCGGATTTTAAGCTTTCCATGTCAAAGCTTACTTTTCCGCATCAGCTTGCAAGGGTTATGCTGTGCGAGCAGATATACAGGGCATTTCAGATTTCCTGCGGAGGAAAGTACCACAAATAATTATCTTAATTTATCATAGAACGGAGGGCTGTATATGGCTTTGGACGGAGCTTTTCTGCACCACTTAAAAAATGAGCTGAACGAGGCTTTAAAAGATACAAGGGTTGAAAAGGTTTATCAGCCTGCAAAGGAGGAGATTGTTCTTTCTATGCGGGGCAGAGGCGGTGCTTATCGTCTGCTTTTGAGTGCAAGGGCAAATTCTCCCAGGGTTAATCTTACAGAGTATGCGCCTGAAAACCCACAGACTCCGCCGATGCTTTGTATGCTTTTGCGTAAAAGACTTTGCTCAGCTAAGCTTAAAAGCATAACACAGCCGCAGCTTGAACGAATACTCATATTCACCTTTGACGCAGCAAACGAGCTTGGCGACAGAGTTGAGCTTTCGCTGATTGCAGAAATAATGGGAAAGTACAGCAATGTTATCCTTGTTGATTCAGACGGAATAATTATAGACGCGCTGAAAAGAGTAGATATTTCAATGTCGCAAAAAAGGCTTGTTTTGCCGGGACTTGCGTACGAGATGCCACCGGCTCAGGATAAGCTGTGCTTTTTGGATACAGACGATGAAACAGCGGCGCAGAGTATTTTAGGCACAGAAAAAAATATGAAGCTTAACAAGGCTGTTTTAAACAGCGTGCAGGGCTTTTCACCGATAATATGCAGAGAGCTTGAACATTTAACCGGCAGGGGTGAGGAGCTTAATGTATGCGAGCTTTCTGATGAGCAGAAAACAAGGTTTAAATTCTTTTTTGCAAGGACGGCTCAGCTTGTTAAAAATTCATCGGGAGTTCCCTGCGTTATTAAGGATATTAAAACAGGCAAGCCTGTTGACTTTTCGTTTATGGATATTACGCAGTACGGCACTGCGGCAAAGGTTGTAAGATTTGAAAGCTTCAGCGAGCTTTTGGATAACTACTACTTTGAACGTGACAGAGCAGAGCGCATACGCCAGAGAGCGCAGGATTTATTAAAGCTGCTGACAAATTTATCGGACAGGCTTTCAAGAAAAATAAATACTCAGCTTGCGGAGCTTTCTAAATGTGAGGATAGAGAAACGCTGAGAATTAACGGAGATTTAATACAGGCAAATGCCTACAGAATAGAAAAAGGCGCATTATATGCAGAGGTTGAAAATTACTTTGAAGAAAGCCTGCCTGTTGTAAAAATTAAGCTTGACCCGGCGCTTACAGCGGCGCAAAATGCACAGAGGTATTATAAGGAGTACCGCAAGGCAAAAACTGCACAGCAGATGCTGAAGGTGCAGATTGAAAAGGCGAAGGAGGAGCTTGAGTATATTGACAGCGTGTTTGACGCATTAAGCCGTGCAGATAAGGAAAGCGAGCTTTCGGATATTCGCCAGGAGCTTTCCGAGCAGGGTTATATCAAGCGAGGACGAGGCAAGCAGAAAAAGCCGGCTCCGCTGCCTTTTTTGGAGTTTGTTTCGGAAAGCGGCTTTAAGATACTTGTCGGCAGAAATAATCACCAGAATGATAAGCTTACGCTTAAAACTGCCAAGAATTATGATTTGTGGTTTCACACAAAGAATATACCCGGCTCGCATACCGTTGTTGTGTCTGACGGAAGAGAAATAGACGAGCAGACTGTAATTATGGCGGCACAGATAGCGGCATACCACAGCAGAGCAAGAGAAAGCAGTAACGTGCCGGTTGACTACACAATTATTAAAAATGTTTCTAAGCCTGCCGGAGCAAAGCCGGGAATGGTAATTTACAAAAATAATAAAACGGTGTATGTTACGCCGCACTTGCCGGGAGGCAGAGAGAAGATGTAAAAATTTAGCGGCAGAATGAAAATAATATTCTGTTGCCTTTTGTCGGTTTATGATATATAATCATATATAGTTTAAAGTGATTTTAAAAATGTTAAGTAAGTACCGATTTAATCAGTGGTTACTTAAAAAAACGGAGGTAACGAAAATGGCACAAATTACAAAGGATACTATCATCGGAGATATTCTTGACCTTGACAGCACAACAGCACCCTTCTTTTTTGAAATGGGTATGCATTGTCTGGGCTGTCCGTCTTCAAGAGGAGAAACTCTTGAGCAGGCTTGTATGGTACACGGCGTTGACCCGGACGAGCTTGTAAATAAAATAAACGCTCACCTTGCTAAGTAAGCGTTTAACGGCAAAATTAAGGAGCGTACAGAGATTTGTACGCTCCTTTTGATAGTTTAGTAAATTAAAGGAAAAAGCGTATGACCAGACCTCTTTTTACTCTTGATGACAGGCTTAAGCTTTGCGCTGACTTTGTAAGGCAGGGCGCATTGCTTGCAGATATAGGTACAGACCACGCATATCTGCCTGTATATTTATATAAAACAGGCAGAATAAAAAGGGCAATAGCCGCCGATTTGCGCCCCGGTCCGCTTATGCGTGCAAAGCAGACTGTTGAAAAATACTCAGCTGAAGACGGTGTAGAGCCAAGGCTTTCCGACGGACTTTTAAATATAAACAGCAAAGAATGTACGGATATTGTAATTGCAGGAATGGGCGGCGAGCTTATAGCTTCTATTCTTGAAAAAAGCAAGTGGGTGCAGGATAAAGAAAAAAGACTGATTTTACAGCCGATGTCAAGGGCGGAGCGCTTAAGAGAATATCTGTTTGAAAACGGCTTTAATATTTTATGCGAGCAAACAGCAAAGGCAGACGGCAAGGTGTATTCGGCTATGCTTTGCACATATTGCGGCAGTAAAGCTATATATACAGCGGCGGATATTTATGTCGGCAGGCTTAAACCGCAGGAAATAAAGCTTGATAAAGCATATGTGCAAAATATAATAAGCGCATTAAAAAGAAAACAGCAGGGACTTGAAGCCGGCGCAAGCATAGAAGAAGCAGAAAAAACGGCGAAGCTTGTAGATGTGTTACAAAGTGAGCTTGGTACAAATAAGGAGTAAAACAGTTTATTTTTGTTTTGCGCCATCTTTTTAATATCAGTTTTTAATTTAGATAAATTAATTCATCGGAGGGATTTATTATGTTTTCGAAGGCATATGAGGCTGCTGCAAATGCGGCAGGTACAAAGCTTGAACTGCTTAAGAAAAATCCAATCGGATATTTTCTGCTTGCAGTGCTTGCCGGAATTTTTATAGGCTTCGGCGTGCTTTTGGCATTCAGCATAGGCGGAATGTTAGGCGGTGCGCCGTATACGAAGGTGCTTATGGGGCTGTCCTTCGGCATTGCGTTAAGCCTTGTTGTTATAGCGGGTGCGGAGCTGTTCACAGGAAATAACCTTGTTATGGCGGCAGGATTTGCAAAGAAGAAGGTAAAGCTTTCTGACCTTTGCAGGCTGTGGCTTATCTGCTACATAGGCAACTGGATAGGTTCTGTTTTGCTTGCGGTTATTTTTCATTTTACCGGACTGGGCGGCGGAGCAACTGGCGAGTTTATTGCAGCTGCGGCGGCAGGGAAAATGGGTCTTGAGCCTATTCCGCTTTTTTTAAGAGGAGTTTTGTGCAATGTTTTGGTTTGTCTTGCTGTGTGGTGCAGCTTTAAATGTAAAAGCGAAAGCGGCAAGCTTATTATGATTTTCTGGTGCCTTTTTGCCTTTATTACTACTGGCTTTGAGCACAGCATAGCAAATATGACGCTGCTTACAGCTGCTTTGCTGGAGCCATATGCTCAGACAGTGAGCATAGGCGGATATTTTTATAATATTATTATTGTTACGCTTGGCAATATGGCGGGCGGTATTCTGTTTGTGGCTGTTCCGTATTATGTTGCTTCGCTCAATAAGAGCACAACAGAAAAATAAATAATAAAAAAACAATGCGCTGAGCTGCGGAACAAAGGTCCGTACCTCGGCGCACTTTTTGCTTTTGTTATAGAATTATTCGCTTACTGTTACACTGCATTTTGCGGCTGTATTGCTGCCGTCCTTTGTTTTTACGGTTATGGTACAGCTTCCCTTTTTAACTGCCGTTACAATACCGCTTGAAGAAACCGTTGCAACCTTTGTGTTGCTGCTTGACCACGTAAGAGCTTTAGTTGTGGCGCTTAAAGGCGTTATTGTTGCGCTTAGGGGGAATGTATCGCCTGAGCGTGTAAGTGTTAAGTCACGGCAGTTAAGCCGCAGTTCTGTTATTAATACCGGCTTTATCACAGTAACCTTGCAGGTGTCCTTAACATTACTGCCGTCTGTAGATGAGCAGGTGATAGTTGCAGTACCTGCGCTTATAGCCTTTAGCTTTCCGTTTGCGTCAACTGTTGCAACCTTCTTATTGGACGAGCTCCACTTAAGCTTTTTGTTGTGGGCGTTAGTCGGATTAACCGTAGCCTTGAAGGTGCCGGAGCGTCCTATTATCCATTTTAAGCTGTTTGTATTGAGCTTTATTGATTTAACCGGCTGGTATACCGTAACCTTGCACGTTTGCACAGCAGTTGATTTTCCCTTTGCTTTTGCCGTAATTGTACAGCTTCCCTTTGCTTTTGCCGTAATCTTTCCGTTTGCATCAACTGTTGCAACCTTTGTGTTAGAGGAAGACCATTTGTAGTCCGGCGTGTTAGTAGACGGCGAGGAGCTTACCTTTAAGGCAGTTGTACTGCCTGCGGCGCATTTAAGCGAGGTTTTGTTAAGCTTAAAGGATTTGATTTTTTCATAAACAGTAACCTTACAGCTTGCAGTTATTTTTTTTCCGCCCTTTGCTGTGCAGGTTATTGTTGCCGTACCTACGCCTACAGCCTTCAGCCTTCCGTTTGCATCAACGACAGCTACCTTTTTATTTGAGCTTTTGTAGGTAACGCCCTTTTCCCCTGCGTCGGAGGGTGATACCGTAGCTTTAAAGTTTCCTTCGTTGCCTATATACCAGTTGAGCGAGGTTTTATTAAGCTTTACGGCTGTTGCAGCCTTATAAACCTGCACCCTGCAGGTATCGTAAACGCCGCTTCCGTCTGTGGCGCAGGCTATTATTGTGCAGTAACCGGGGCTGCTTGCAGTAAGCTTGCCGTCAGCGGAAATTTTGGCTATTTTAGTATTTGTTGACTTCCAACTGAGCTTTGCGTTATTTGTAACGGTTGGCTTAAAGGTTCCTGTTTGTCCTGCATACCACCGCAAAGAGTGAACATTGAGCGTTACGCTTGTTTTGTTTTTTGCAGCAGATGAAGCGCCGTAAACGCTTAAACAGTTAAAAGACATAAGAAGCGTAATAATAAGCAATATACATATTGAGCTTTTTACAGTTTTACTCATCTAAAATCTCCTTAAAATTATAAGATGACAAAATTATAACAAATATTCTAAAAAATTGCAAGTCTGTAACTTTTTTTGAGAAGTCGTCCTGCTAAAGTGAGCATATACGGCAATAGCTTCACTCTTGTTAAGACTGGACTAATAACCGAAAATATGTTATTTTATATTAAGCAAATCAAGCACAAAATGGGAGGTTTTAGGCTTTGGCGGTATTATCGGTGCAGGGCTTGTCTGTGGCATTTGTTGAGAGAGTCCTTTTTGAGAATGTTGGCTTTGAGGTTGAACAAAGAGATAAAATAGGCTTTATCGGCGCAAACGGCGCTGGAAAAACCACGATATTTAAAATACTGGCAGGCACATTACAGCCGACAAACGGCGCTGTAATAAAAAGCAAGGATGTAAAAATAGGATATATGCAGCAGCACGCCTGCACAAACCCTGACAGAAGCGTATACGACGAGCTTTTAAGCGTGTTTTCGCACTTGCAGGAAGCAGAAAAAGAAATAGAAGCCATTACAAACGCCTTGGAGAAAGGCAAAGATAATGCCGACAGTTTAATTGAACGTCAGCTTTATTTGCAGGAAAAATACGAAAATGAGGGCGGACTTACCTACAAAAGCAGAACACGGTCTGCGCTTTTGGGGCTTGGCTTTACAGATGAAGATATGAATACGCAGACAAAAAAGCTTTCCGGCGGACAGCTTTCTAAGCTGAGCCTTGCAAAGCTTCTGCTGGGCGGTGCAAATCTGCTTTTGCTTGATGAGCCGACAAACCACCTTGATATTTCCTCGGTGGAGTGGCTTGAGGGATTTATCAGGGATTTTAAAGGCGCAGTCATCGTAATATCGCACGACAGATATTTCTTAGACGCAGTGACGAATAAGACGATGGAGCTGGAGCACAAAAAAATAACCTGTTATACAGGCGGCTATACAGAATTTATAAATAAAAAAGAAAAGCTTAATGAGGATTTAAAGCGAAAGTACGAAAATGATTTGAAGGAAATTAAGCGCATTGAGGGTATAGTAGAGCAGCAGAAACGCTGGGGACAAAAGCACAACTTCATCACCGCCGCAAGCAAGCAAAAGCAGGCAGACAGGCTGAAGGAGCAGCTTGTTGTGCCTGACGGCGAGCTTGATACATTATCCTTTAAGCTAACTCCAAAAGCAGAAAGCGGCAACGATGTGCTGATATGCACAGGGCTTGAAAAGAGCTTTGGCGAAAAAACGCTTTTTAAAAATGTGGATTTGCATATTACAAAGGGAGAGCGTGTGTTCCTGCTTGGGCCAAACGGATGCGGCAAAACTACGCTTTTAAAAATACTTAAAGGAATTTATGAAACAAGCGGAGAAATAAAGCTCGGCGCAAATGTGGATATTGGCTACTTCGACCAGGTGCAGGCAGATTTAAACCCCGACAAAACAGCTCTGGACGAGGTGTGGGATTCATATCCGGATATGACGCAAACGCAGGTAAGAACGGCGCTTGGCTCTTTTATGTTCAGCGGTGACGAGGTGTTCAAGCCTGTTAAAAATTTAAGCGGCGGCGAGCGTGCCAGAATTGCGCTTTTAAAGCTTATGCTTAAGGGTGCCAATCTGTTGCTTTTGGACGAGCCGACAAACCACCTTGACGCATCCTCAAGAGAGGCGCTGGAGAAAACACTAGGCGAATACGGCGGAACAATGTTTATAATTTCGCACGACAGATATTTTATCAACAAGCTTGCCGACAGAATAATTACGCTTTCCGAAAACGGAGCAGCAAGTTTTTTAGGCAATTATGACAGATACATAGAAAAGCAAAAAGGGAAGGAAGCACAGGCCAAAACAGAGCAGAAAAAGGAAAAGCAAGGCAATAACGATTACTTTGCAAAAAAACAGCTTCAATCCGAAATAAGAAAAACAAGAACAAGGCTTTCAAAATGTGAGCAGGAAATTGAAAACACAGAGCAAAGAATAAGCGAGCTTGAACAGCTTTTGCAAAGCGAGGAAACGGCGACCGACTTTGAAAGACTGACTGAGCTTTCGGCAGAGCTTGAAAATATGCATACCCAAAATGAACGCCTTATGGAGGAATGGACGGAAATTCAGGAACAGCTTGAGACCCTTGAAAAGGGCGGGAGTATGTGACAGACAGAAAAGCCTTTAGGCGGTGATGTTTAATAACTCCTTATATTCTTTTTCGATAATATTATTATAAAAAATAAGCATAATAAAAGAAAAAGCTTTTAAGGGAGATAAAATATGCACAACATAGCCTTTTTTGATACAAAGCCATACGACAAAATCTGGTTTGACTCTCTGCCGCACGAGGGACTTAATTTTAAGTATTACGAATATAAGCTGTCTGAGGATTCTGTTTCGCTTACATCCGGCTGTGACGGAGCTGTGGCATTTGTAAACGACTGCATAGGCGCAGACGTAATAGACGGAATGTATAGGCAGGGTGTAAGGGTGCTTGCAATGCGCTGTGCAGGCTACAATAATATCGACTTTAAGGCGGCGTATAAAAAGATAAATATAGTGCGTGTGCCGAAATACTCGCCGTATGCGGTAGCGGAGCATACTATGGCGCTTTTGCTTGCACTAAACAGAAAAATACACAGGGCATATAACAGAACAAGAGATTATAACTTCAGCCTCAACGGCCTTACAGGCTTCGATTTATTCGGTAAGACAGCCGGAGTTATCGGTACAGGGAAAATAGGACAGGTATTTATTGATATTTGCCGCGGCTTTGGTATGAGGGTAATAGCATATGACCCGTATCCGCAGGAGGGGAAAGGGATAGAATATGTTACTGCCGATGAATTGTTTAAGCAAAGCGATATAATTTCTTTGCATTGTCCTCTTACTGAGCAGACATACCATATTATAAACAGCGACAGCATAAGTATAATGAAAGACGGGGTATATATTTTAAATACCTCAAGGGGTGCGCTCGTTGAAAGCGAGGCGCTGCTTAAGGGGCTTAAGGACGGAAAAATAGGAGCAGCAGGACTTGATGTGTATGAGGAGGAATCCGAGCTGTTTTTTGAGGACTTTTCGGGCAGCGTTATTCAGGACGATGTGCTGTCGCTTTTGGTTTCTATGCCAAATGTGCTTGTAACGTCGCATCAGGCGTTTTTGACAACACAGGCGCTGAAAAATATTGCAGAGATTACCATTAACAATTTAAACGCATTTTTCAGCGGAGCGCCGCTTGATAACGAGGTGTGCTACCGTTGCGAAAGCGGAGAGGTGACAACGGACTGCCATAAAAGAGAAAACGGCAGATGCTTTTAGTACAGGCTTTTAAGATAGATTAAAAAGGGATATATTCCTGTTTAATTATTGCCCGAAAATGATTAATATGCTAAAATATAGTTGCATTTTAAGATATGAGAAGTGGGAATTTTGAAGCTTGATAAACTGTTTACCGGCAAATTGGGCGTTTTTGTAACTGCGCTTATTTGCACTACTCTTTGGGGAACAGCATTCCCCGTTATAAAGCTTGCATATAAAGAGATGTATATAAGCGCAGAGAATATAGGGGGAAAGCTGCTTTTTGCCGGCGAACGCTTTGCGCTTGCCGGGGCTATGGTATTTATATTTGCGCTTGTTATTAACCGGAAATTGCCGAGAATGGGCAAAAAAGACGTTATACCTATTTTAGCCTTGGGTGTTGTGCAGACGTTTTTGCAGTATATTTTTTCATACATCGGCGTTGCAAACACTACGGGAACAAAAACCTCGGTAATTACGGCGTGCAACGCCTTTATTGCGGTGCTTGCAGCGCCCTTAATATATAAAAGCGACCGCCTTAATACGCAGAAAATAATAGGATGTGTTTTTGGCGCAATAGGAATTGCTGCAATAAATTTTGACGGTGCAGTATTTGACAGATTTGCTTTTTTCGGAGAGGGCTTTGTTTTTATTTCGGCAGTATGCTCTGCCGCAGGCGGCTTTATAAGCAAGGCGGCTATGAAGGGCAGAAATGCCATGCAGGTAACGTCGTTTCAGCTTCTTATCGGCGGTGCGCTATTGATTATAGCGGGCGGCACACTCGGCGGAAATATGTACTATACACGATTTACTCATTATTTTCTGCTTATTTATTTAGCGTTAGTTTCCGCAGTTGCCTTTACGCTGTGGACAGCGCTGCTTGCCTATAACCCTGTCAGCAGAATTTGTATCTATAATCTGCTCATACCGATTTTCGGAATAATCTGGTCGGGAATATTGTTGGGAGAAAATATTTTAACCCTTAATAATCTGCTGTCTGTTGTGCTTGTGTCGGTGGGCATTTGGCTTGTAAATTTTGAACCGCACAGGTCAAAAAACAGAACGTAATTATAATGAAACCGTAAATAAAATAAGAATATGTATAAAAACAACCGCACCGAAAGCCTCGGTGCGGTTTTAAGTTAAGCGTTTCCGTTTTTTTTATTATTTGGTAAGTCCTTCATAAACTGCAACTGCACAAGCAACTGTTGCGCCTACCATCGGGTTGTTGCCCATACCGATTAAGCCCATCATTTCAACGTGAGCCGGTACAGATGAAGAGCCTGCGAACTGAGCGTCACCGTGCATACGTCCCATAGAGTCTGTAAGACCGTAGGAAGCAGGACCTGCGCCCATATTGTCCGGGTGAAGTGTACGGCCTGTGCCGCCACCGCTTGCAACGGAGAAGTACTTTTTGCCGTGCTCCTGCGCCCATTTCTTATATGTGCCTGCAACTAAATGCTGGAATCTTGTCGGGTTTGTTGAGTTGCCTGTGATAGATACGTCAACACCCTCGTGAGCCATAATTTCAACGCCCTCGCGAACGTCGTTAGCTCCGTAGCACTTAACAGCGGCTCTTTCACCGTCTGAGAATGCTCTCTCTTCAACGATTTTAAGCTCGCCTGTGTAATAGTCGTAATCTGTCTTTACATATGTAAAGCCGTTAATTCTTGAGATGATGTAAGCAGCGTCCTTGCCAAGACCGTTTAAGATAACTCTTAAAGGCTCTTTTCTTGCTTTATTAGCTGTTCTTGCAATACCGATTGCTCCCTCTGCTGCGGCAAAGCTTTCGTGACCTGCAAGGAAAGCAAAGCACTTTGTTTCATCTCTTAAAAGCATTGCGCCTAAGTTACCGTGACCTAAGCCAACGTTTCTCTGCTCTGCAACAGAGCCGGGAATACAGAAAGCCTCAAGACCGATACCGATAGCCTCGGCAGCGTCAGCGGCGCTTGTAACATTTTTCTTTATAGCTACAGCACAGCCGAGTGTGTAAGCCCATGAAGCGTTTTCAAAGGCGATTGGCTGAACGCCCTTAACAATAGCGTCAGGGTCAAAGCCCTTTTGCAAACATAACTCTCTAGCCTCTTCAAGACTTGCAATACCGTATTCGGCAAGGCACTTCTCTATTTTAGGCATTCTTCTTTCTTTACTTTCAAATGTAACTGCCATTATATGTGTCCTCCTTACCGATTATTCTTCTCTTGGATCTATGTACTTAGCGGCGTTGTCAAAACGGCCGTACTGACCAATATTGTTCTTATATGCCTCATCAGGAGATACGCCGTGGCGGATATCCTCCATCATTTTGCCGAGTCTTACAAACTGGTAGCCAATAACCTCATCGTTTTCGTCTAAGGCTGTTTTAAGAACATAGCCCTCTGCCATTTCCATAAAACGAACGCCCTTAGCCTTTGTGCTGAACATTGTGCCAACCTGTGAACGCAGACCCTTGCCAAGGTCCTCAAGTCCTGCGCCTATCGGCAGACCGTCCTCGGAGAAAGCTGTCTGGCTTCTGCCGTAAACAAGCTGTTCAAAGATATTTTTCATTGCAGTGTTGATAGCGTCGCAAACAAGGTCTGTGTTAAGACACTCTAAAAGAGTTTTGCCCGGAAGAATTTCTGCTGCCATAGCTGCAGAGTGAGTCATACCTGAGCAGCCGATTGTTTCAACAAGAGCCTCTTCAACAATACCCTCTTTTACATTAAGGGTAAGCTTGCAGGCGCCCTGCTGAGGCGCACACCAGCCTATGCCGTGTGAAAGGCCTGCGATGTCTTTGATTTCATAGGATTTCACCCATTTTCCTTCCTCGGGAATAGGTGCCGGACCGTGATGCGGTCCCTTTGCTACTGTACACATATTTTCCACTTCATGGGAATAGTTCATATAGGTACTCCTTTCGCATTGGTATAAGTATAAAAATTTTGTTTATACGCTTATAATTATAAGCATTTAAGTCGTTTTATGCAAGAGTTTTAATGATAAATTTGAATTTTGTTTTGTATATTTACTGTTTTTTACTGCGTTTTTACAAGAACCTTGCGTGCGTGTGACTTTTCGCTCTTTTCCTCTGGCTGTTGCTGTGCTTTTAAATTTTCCTTAGCAACTGCAAGCATAAGCTTTATTCTGTTTTCCTGATTTACCCTTGGTGCGCCCGGGTCATAGTCTATTGCAACTATATTTGCTCTGTCGTCAATGCTTTTTATTCTGCGCACCATTCCCTTGCCGTTTATATGGTTAGGCAGACAGCCAAAGGGCTGAGTGCATACAATGTTAGGATAGCCGTTTTCGGTAAGCTCCAGCATTTCTGCCGTTAAAAGCCAGCCCTCGCCCATTTTGCTTCCGTAGCCGACAACGCCCTTTACAAGCTCCTTTGTGTGCTTATAGCTTGAAGGCGGCAAAAAGCCGAATTTTGCGGTGCTTTTTATCATAAGCGTTTCCATCTTTGTAAGGTAGTCAAACAGAATTTTAATAACCTTGTACTTTGCCTTGCTTCCGCCGTAAAGCTTTATGTCTTCAAGCCTGTTATCAACCTTGAAAAGCGCAAAGCCCATAATTCCCGGTACGCAAACCTCACAGTCCTGGTCAGCCAAAAACTGTTCTAAGTTGTTGTTGCCGAGCTTTGCGTACTTAACGTATATCTCGCCTACAATGCCCACTTTTACTTTCGGAGTTTTCTTAACCTTTATTTCCGAAAACGACTTTGCAATTTCGTCAAGTATTTTGCTTTGCTCCTTAACAGCAAATCCGCTTCCGTTTTTGAACATCTGCGTAAGCTTTTCAACCCATTTGTCTACCAAAGCCTTGCTTTCGCCCTTGGTTACCTCATACGGCTTAACCTGATTGTTAAGAAGCATAAGCGTGTCGCCGTATACGAGAGCGCCTATCATTCTTCTGAGCATTGGCAGGGTAAGCGAAAAGCCGCTGTTCTTCTCAAGACCCGATAAATTAAGCGAAATAACGGGGACGTTCTCAAAGCCTGCTTTTTTAAGTGCCTTTCTGAGCAGATGAATGTAGTTAGAGGCACGGCAGCCGCCGCCTGTCTGAGTTATCATAAGCGCAGTTTTGTCGGTGTCGTACTTTCCGCTTTGAAGTGCGTGAATAAACTGACCGATTACTAAAAGGGCAGGATAGCAGGTGTCGTTATGCACATATTTTAGTCCTACCTGAGCAATTTCCGGTCCGTCGGTGTCAAGCAGGATTGTTTTGTAGCCGCTCATATCAAAAACATTTTTGATAAGCGTAAAATGAATAGGCGCCATATTAGGCAAAAGTATGGTATATTCCTTTTTCATTTCCTTTGTGAATATAAGGCGGCCTGTTTCATCGTATATTAATTCTGCCATATTATATTATAATCTCCTTTCACATAACCTGTTTGAGAGAATTTGTTGTTTCTTATTATTTCTTCTTTTTTTGCTCTGCTATTGCAGCAAGAAGACTTCTCAGGCGTATCTTGACTGCGCCGAGGTTTGTAATTTCGTCTATTTTTATTTGAGTGTAAATTTTACCCTCGGATTCGAGTATCTCTCTTACCTCGTCTGTTGTAATTGCGTCAACACCGCACCCGAACGATACAAGCTGAACTAAGTTCATATCATCTCTTGTCGCTATGTATTTGGCGGCGGCATACAGCCTTGAATGATATGTCCACTGGTTTAAAACGTGAGTTCTGAATTTTTCAACACGGTTGCTTATAACGTCCTCGGAAATAATTGCTACGTTAAAGCCTGATATAAGCTTGTCTATGCCCTTGTTAATTTCGGGGTCAACGTGGTACGGTCTGCCTGCAAGTACTATAATCTCTCTGCCCTCTCTTTGTGCCTGTTCAAGAATTTCCTCGCCGCGCTTTCTCACCCTTGCAATATAGCTGTTATACTCCTCATATGCTTTGTCTGAGGCAGCTTTAACCTCTTTAAGTGTAATACCGTCAAAATACTTTAAAAGCATTTCAAAAGCCTTTTTGGGGAAATCCTTTCTTCTGTGAATACCAAGGTATTCCTTTATGAACTTAACCTTTGAAATATCCTTCATATTTGCGCCGATAACCTCGGGGTAATATGCAACAACGGGGCAGTTGTAGTGGTTGTCGCCGAGTCCCTCGTCAAAATTATATGACATACAGGGGTAGAAGATTGCGTCTACGCCGCTGTCTATAAGTGTTTGTATATGACCGTGCATAAGCTTTGCCGGGTAGCATACTGTATCTGAAGGGATTGTCTGCTGTCCCTTTGAGTACAGCTTTCTGTCGGATACAGGTGAGGGAATGCACTCAAAGCCGAGCGATGTAAAGAACGTGTGCCAGAACGGGAGAAGCTCGTACATATTAAGCCCCATAGGTATGCCTATTTTTCCTCTTCTGCCCTTAACCGGAGTATATTCCTTGAGAGCCTGAAGCTTGTATTCGTACATATTAAGGCTTTGCTCCGGCGATTTTTTGGTTATAGGTCTTTCGCAGCGGTTGCCTCCTATGTACTTTCTGCCGTCTGCAAATTTATTTACCGTAAGGCGGCAGTTATTGCTGCACATTCCGCAGTTTACTACCTGTATTTCGTGCTTAAAGCTTTTAAGAGAATCTGCATTTAAAATCGTGCTTTTACTGTTTCCGTTATCCTTTGCATACAGCGCCGCGCCAAAGGCGCCCATAAGTCCGGAAATATCCGGGCGCACAACATTTGTGCCCATTTCTCTCTCGAATGCACGCAGAACAGCGTTATTAAGGAATGTGCCGCCCTGAACAACTATTTTTCTGCCAAGCTCGTTTGGGCTCGAAGCTCTTATAACCTTGTAAAGTGCATTTTTAACTACGCTTATTGAAAGTCCGGCAGATATATCCTCAATAGTTGCACCGTCCTTTTGTGCCTGCTTTACAGAGCTGTTCATAAATACTGTGCATCGTGAGCCTAAGTCAACAGGCTGCTTTGCAAACAAGCCGAGCTTTGAAAATTCTTCAATGGAATAGCCGAGCGCATTTGCAAAGGTTTGCAGGAACGAGCCGCATCCGGAAGAGCAAGCCTCGTTTAGGAATATATTATCGATAGTTCCGTTATGTATTTTAAAGCATTTAATATCCTGTCCGCCTATGTCGATAACAAATTCAACATCAGGCATAAAGCTTTTTGCGGCTGTAAAGTGAGCAACTGTTTCAACAATGCCGAAATCTGCACAGAAAGCATTTTTTATTATTTCCTCTCCGTAGCCTGTTACGGCGCTTGCGGCAATGTCTATATCGGGGCATATTTCGTACAGCTCTTCTAAAAATGCCTTTATAATCGGTACAGGGTTGCCGCTGTTGGGAAGATATTTAGAATACAAAAGCTCATTGTTTTCTCCTATAACAACTGCTTTTACAGTTGTAGAGCCGGCGTCCATACCTATATATACCTTGCCCTTGTATTCTTCAAGCGGCATTACCTCAACCTTTGCTTTGCTGTGCCTTTTTACAAATTCATCGTATTCAGCTTGATTATTAAAAAGCGGCTTGTTAAATGCGAAGTTACCGCTTCCGCTGTAATTCTGCGCCATTTTTATTACATTGTCAAAGTCAATGGTGTTTTCGGCACAGAGGGCTGCACCGCTTGCAACGTAATAAAGCGAATTTTCCGGCGCCGTACCCTTTGTGTTAAGCACCTTGTCAAAGCGTTTTCTAAGCTGTGACATAAAGGTAAGCGGTCCGCCGAGGTACACTACGTTGCCCTCAATTTCTCTGCCCTGTGCAAGGCCTGCAACAGTCTGGTTGACTACTGCGGCAAATATGCTTTCCGCAATGTCGCTTTTGCGCGCACCCTGATTTAAAAGCGGCTGAATATCCGTTTTTGCAAATACACCGCAGCGTGAGGCAATGGTGTATGTTTTTTCGTGCTGTGCAGCAAGCGAGTCAAGCTCTTCAAGCGGTACATTCAAAAGCGTTGCCATCTGGTCGATGAAAGCGCCGGTGCCGCCTGCACAGGAGCCGTTCATTCTTACCTCCATACCGCCTGTTAAAAACAGAATCTTGGCGTCCTCGCCGCCAAGCTCTATTATTACGTCGGTTCCCGGAATAAAGGTGTTAGCCGCTACTCTTGTGGCATAAACCTCCTGTACAAAGTCAAGTCCGCAGCTGTCTGCAATGCCCATTCCTGCACTGCCCGATAAAGCTACAAGAGCCTTATCACTTCCCGGAACCTCTTTTTTTACGGTGGAGAGTATTTCGGCGATTTTTTGCGTAATCTGCGAAAAATGCCTTTCATATGTTTTGTATATAAGATTATTTTCTTCGTCAAGAACAACACATTTTACTGTTGTGGAGCCAATATCTAAACCTATCCTCATAGCAGTCAGCCTCCCATTTAACTTTCTAATCATTTAATTATATAATAAAAAAATTGCTGTTTAATTCTATATTAAAAAAAAGAGTGCTTCAAGTAAAGCGCAGTATGTAAATAATTTGTTAAAAATCAGACAATCTAATGCTTTAACATCTTATCACAGGAGGGACTGGCTGTAAAGTTTATTATAACGGAAAAATAAGGCAAGCCGCAAAAGGCTTGCCTTAAAGAAGAATGAGTTATTTTTTTTAAATCAGGCGTTTTTCTCAATATATTCAACGAGATTGCCTACTGTTTTGATGTTCTCAATTTCTTCATCGGGAACTTCAATTTCAAATTCGTCCTCAATTGACATTAAAAGGTCAACAACGTCCAGAGAGTCAGCTCCCAAGTCGTCCTGAATAGTTGTTTCTGCTGTTATTGTGTCCTCTTCAACGTCAAATTGCTCTGCTAAAATAGCTTTTACTTTTTCAAGTACCATCGTTTTTTCCTCCATATAAATTAATTTACCACTCGATTGATTTGTATTGTAGACAAAAATACTGTTTTTATGCTACAATATCAAAAAATCATCTTGTGCTTATTTCTACAAAAAACATATTATTAGCAAAAACTTACTTTGTCAATATCATTTTTGAATTTTTTGTTAAAAAGTCCACAATTTTTATAACATTACTAAAAGTTGATTGATTTTCAGGAGGTAATTTATTATGAGTACTAAAAAATATGCCGTTATAGGTCATCCGATAGGTCATACTATGTCTCCGTTTATACATAAAAGGCTTTTTGAGCTTGCCGGTATAGACGCACAGTATTCTGTCATAGATATTCCTCCGCAGAAGCTGTCGGATGAATTTGAGCGCACACTTAAAGGGTTGGACGGCTTTAATATTACAATTCCCCACAAGCAGGCGATTATAGATTTAATAGACGAGCTTGACAGTAGGGCAAAGCTGTACGGAAGTGTAAACACAGTTGATAAAAAGGATATTTACAAAGGCTATACAACAGATCCGGACGGATTTTTAATGGCTTTAAAGGCTTATGACATTCCTCTTAAAAAAAGAGTGGTAATAATCGGAACAGGCGGAGTTGCCCGCACGATGGCGTATGAGGCTGTAATGGCAGGGTGCGACCTTACCATGGCAGTACGCCCGGATGATTTGCAGGCGGTTGCTTCTCTTGCAGGAGAGATTATGATAAATATAGGCAGAGGAAATATTAATACTTGCCTGATTGACCGAATTGACAGCAAGCCTATTGACTTGCTTATTAATGCAACCCCTGTCGGAATGTACCCGAATACCGACGCTGTACCGGTAAGCGACAAAGTAATTAAAAACTGCGAAAATGTATTTGACGCTGTGTATAATCCGCTTGAAACTCAGCTTGTAAAAAAGGCGAAGGCGCAGGGCAGCAATGCGATAGGCGGTATGTCTATGCTTGTATGGCAGGCGGTAAAGTCCCACGAGATTTGGGACGGCAGCGTTTATGACAGGCAGGACATTGAAAAGCTTTGTGCTGACAGCGCCGAGGAGCTTAAAAAGAATTTTTAAGCGTAAGTGCTAAGCCGAGGCGGCAGCCGGTTTGTGCACTGCGTGCACGCACAATTCCGCAAATTCTTGCGGAATTCAGGCTGTTCCCTGCAGGGAACAGCCTGTGGCTGCCGCAGCAAAAATTAAGCAAAATCCCGGCTCTATGAAAGGAAGAATAATTTTGGATGTAAGGCAGATAAAAACAGTGCCCAAAACAGTTACCCCAAATGTCAACATAGTGTTGTGCGGCTTTATGGGCAGCGGCAAGACAACTGTGGGAAGAATACTGTCAAAAAGCACAGGACTTGAGCTTATAGATATGGACGAGTATATTGAGAAAAAGCAGGATATGACCGTAAGCGAAATCTTCGCAAAGTACGGCGAGGAGTATTTCAGAGATTTGGAGCATAAAGCCGCATTGGAGCTTTCAAAAAAGCAAGGCTGCATTATAAGCGCCGGCGGCGGCACGCTTGTGTATAAAAGAAATGTTGATGCATTTAAAAAGGGCTGCAAAATAGTTTTGCTGGACGTTCCGCTTGAAGTAATAAAGGAAAGACTTAAAAACGACACAAAACGTCCTCTTTTGCAAAGACCCGATAAGAATAAGGCGATGAAGGAACTGTATGATAAGCGTATGCCGCTTTATAAGCAGGCAGCGCAGTACACCGTAACTGCGGCAAGATCGCCGTATGCTGCGGCAAGACAGATAGAGAGAAAGTTTTTTCGCTAAAAAAATATTGACAAAATCTTTTTTGCGTATTATTATGTATTAAAGCAATTACGGCTAATTCGGAGGATTTATTATGCAAGTCAAGCAGTCAAAACGATTTACAGGCTTTGCATATCTCAGCTATTTTTATGGTTGGGATTTTTCGTGTTGCCCTGTAAAGCGCTGTTAATAGGTGCTTAAATTGCTTTGATATTTTAAAAAGCGTTACGGGGCAGAGATGCTCCGTTATTTTTTTGCAGCAAGCAAAAATTTATTATAATACCGCACAGGTTAGTGAAAGGATAGTATTTATGATTATTGTACTCAAATCAAAAGCAAGTGAAGAGCAGGTAAGAAAATTTAAGGAACAGCTTACTGAAAGCTACGGAGTAAAGGTAAATACATGGACCGGCGTGCATAACACTGTTCTCGGCTTAATAGGAGATACCACAGCTATAGATATTGACTATATTAACGCACAGGATATTGTCGCAAATGTGCGACGTGTGCAGGAGCCGTACAAAAAGGCAAACAGAAAATTCCACCCGGAGAATACTGTAATTACGCTTAATAACGGCACAAAAATAGGCGACGGAAGTCTGCAGATTATGGCAGGCCCGTGCTCTGTTGAAAGCAGTAAGCAAATATGCGAAATTGCACAGTCCGTTAAAAAAAGCGGCGCTACGCTTATCAGAGGCGGAGCCTTCAAGCCGAGAACCTCGCCATATGCCTTTCAGGGACTAAAGGCGGAGGGACTTGACCTTTTAAAAGAGGCGAGAAAGCAAACGGGACTTCCGATTGTAACAGAGATTATGCGTGTTTCTCATATAGATATGTTTGAAAATGTAGATATAATACAGGTCGGCGCACGCAATATGCAGAACTTTGAGCTTTTAAAGGAGCTTGGCAAAATAAATAAGCCGATACTTCTTAAAAGAGGACTCAGCAGTACAATAGAAGAATTTTTGATGAGCGCCGAATATATAATGGCAGGCGGCAACGAGCAGGTTATTCTGTGCGAAAGAGGTATAAGAACCTATGAAACCTACACAAGAAACACGCTTGATATTTCCGCAATTCCGATTTTAAAAAAGCTTTCTCATCTGCCTGTTATAGTTGACCCAAGTCATGCCTCCGGCAAATCTTGGCTTGTTGAATCGCTCTCTATGGCGGCAGTTGCGGCAGGAGCAGACGGACTTATTATAGAGGTACATAACGACCCCGAACATGCACTGTCTGACGGAGCGCAAAGCCTTACTCCGGAACAGTTCGACGTTGTGAGCAAAAAGGTATTTGCGCTTAAAAATTATTTGTCATCAGGTAACGGCGAGGAACCCGCGCCACAGCAGTAATGCGGCTGTGATGCGTTTGAAAGTACCGATGGGTTTATGTAACTGATTTAACGGTATTTCTCAAAAGAATTAAGGAGATTATAAAATGAATATAGTAGTTGTAGGACTGGGAATTATAGGCGGCTCTTACTGTAAGGCAATTAAAAAATATACGGACCATAAGGTTGTCGGAATTAACAGAAGCCGAAAGCCGCTTGAATCTGCTATGAAGTGCGGCGCAATAGATGAAATAGGCGATGAAAAATCTCTCGGAGAAGCTGACCTTATCATTTTGGGACTTTACCCTGCATATGCGGCTGAATATGTAAGAAAAAACGCACAATATATAAAAAAGGGCTGTATTGTTACAGATACATCAGGTATTAAGATGTCTATTTGTCCTCAGCTTTCTGCCGTTGCAAAGGAGTACGGCTTTCACTTTGTCGGAAGCCACCCTATGGCAGGAAAGGAGAAAAACGGCTTTGATGTGTCTGACGCCGATTTGTTTAAGGGAGCAAGCTTTATTGTTGTTCCGTGCGGTGAGGAAAGAGAATATGTAAACGCGCTTTGCCGCTTTGCTTTGAGCATCGGCTTTGGCAGTATACGCATAGCGTCGCCGGAGGAGCACGACGCTATGATAGCCTTCACATCTCAGCTCCCTCATGTTTTGGCGTGTGCATATGTTTTAAGTCCGAAGTGCATAGACCACGAGGGCTTTTCCGCCGGAAGCTACAGGGATGTTTCCCGCGTTGCAAGAATAAATGCAGAGCTGTGGACAGAGCTTTTTCTGGAGAATAAACAGCCGCTTGCAGACGAGATAAGCGTTCTCATAGGAAATCTTGAAACGCTCAAAAGTGCTATTGAAAGCGAGGACAGCGAAAAGCTGTACAGCCTGCTTGAAAAGGGCAGAAAGATAAAGGAGGAGCTTGGCGAATGAAAACGCTTAATGTGAAAACAGGCAGAAGCTACAATATATATATAAAACGCGGCATTATCTCCGATTGCGGAAAATATATAAAGGAAATTTCAAACGCACAGAGAGTTATGGTTATATCAGATACTAACGTAGCGCCTATTTATTCCGATATTGTCATAAGCTCGCTTAAAAAGTATGGATATGAAGCTTTCTCGTTTGTTTTTTCGGCAGGCGAGCAGTCAAAAAAGCTTGAAACAATAGAGAGTATGTATAACGCTCTTGCAGACAACAGCTTTTCAAGGTCAGACTTGATAGTGGCGCTCGGCGGCGGTGTTACAGGCGATATGGCAGGCTTTGCGGCTGCGACATACCAAAGGGGAGTAAGCTTTGTACAAATTCCGACGTCGCTTCTTGCACAGGTGGATTCCTCCGTCGGCGGTAAGACGGGCGTAGATATTGCACAGGGAAAAAACCTTGTCGGCGCATTCTGGCAGCCGTCGCTTGTGCTTATTGACCCCGATACTCTGAAAACTTTGCCGCAAATGTTCATTAACGACGGTATGGCGGAGGTTATAAAGTACGGCTGTATCAAGAGCAGCGCTCTTTTTGAAAAGCTTGAAAAAGAGAACGCTATGGATATAATTGACGATGTAATTTATGAATGTGTAGATATAAAAAGACAGGTCGTTGAAAATGACGAGAGGGAAAAGGGCGAGCGTATGCTTTTAAACTTCGGGCATACTCTTGGTCATTCGCTCGAAAAGGTGTATAATTATACAGCTCTTACCCACGGTCAGGCTGTTGCAATAGGTATGGCCTTGATAACCGGTTCGTCCGAAAGCAAGGGGCTTACACAAAAGGGTACGCTTGAAAGGCTTTTAAAGCTTATAAGAAAGTATAATCTGCCGACAAGCGACAAAACAGATATTAGAGCAATAGCGGAAAATGCGCTGACAGACAAAAAGAGCAGCGGAAACGACATAAGCATAGTTTTGCTTAAAAACATAGGAACTAGCTTTACTGAAAAAATGCCGAAAAACGAGCTGTACGGCTTTTTATCAAAATAAAAGGGGCAGAGAATATGAGCAGTATAAAAGTAACCCCCTCTGCGCTTTCCGGCAGAGTGTGCATACCGCCGTCAAAAAGCGCAGTACACAGGGCGCTTATATGCGCCGCACTGGCAAAGGGAGTAAGTCGTATATCTCCTGTTGATTTTTCAAACGATATCAACGCAACCATAGAATGTATAAAAGCGCTCGGAGCAGAGGTAAATAAAGAGGGTAACACCATCTATATAGACGGAACAGAAACCTTTTCCGTTAAGAAATGTAATATGCCGTGCTGCGAGTCAGGCTCAACACTCAGGTTCTTTATCCCAATAGCCTGTGCAGGCGGAGTAAACGCTGTATTCACAGGCGAGGGCAGACTGCCGCAAAGACCTATAGGAGTATATCTTGATACTCTGCCGAAGCTTGGCACAGAGCTGAAAACAGAGGGCGGTTTGCCTCTTGAAACAAGCGGTAAGCTGTGCGGCGGAGTAATTGAGCTGCCGGGGAATATAAGCTCGCAGTTTATCACAGGCTTTTTGTTTGCTCTGCCCTTGCTTAATGAGGACAGCGAAATAATACTCACATCACCCTTGGAATCAAAGGGATATATTGATATGACTATAAATACTATGGCACAGTTCGGAGTTGCCGTTGATAAAACTTGCGGAGGCTATAAGATTAAGGGAAACCAAAGCTACAAGCCGCGCAATATCTCCCCGGAGGGCGACTGGTCGCAGGCGGCGTTTTTTATGGCGGCAGGGGCAATTAACGGGGAAGTCACCGTATCGGGCCTTGATTTCTTATCGGCGCAGGGCGACCGTGAATGTGTTGAGATTTTCAGCCGCTTCGGTGCAGATGTTAAAAAGGCGCCGGATAGCTTAACTGTTAAAAAAAGTAAGCTTAAGGGCATTACAATAGACGCAAGACAAATTCCGGATTTAGTGCCGATTCTGGCGGTGACGGCGGCTTTTGCATCAGGTACGACAGTTATTAAAAATGCAGAAAGACTGCGTATAAAAGAAAGCGACAGATTAAAGGCAATATGCGACGGACTTTCAAAAATCGGTGCAGATATTACCGAAACACAGGACGGACTTATTATTAACGGCAAAGAAAAGCTATACGGAGGCAATGCGCCGGGGTATAACGACCACAGAATTGTAATGTCGCTTTCCGTAGCGGCGCTGGGCTGTGAAAAGCCTGTTACCATAACAGACAAGGAAAGCATAAACAAGTCCTATCCGGGATTTTTTGAGGATTACTGCTTGTTGGGCGGAAAAGCAGAGAATATATAAAACAATTAGGAGTGTGCATTATGTCATCTATGTGGGGCGACAAAATAAAAATATCTATTTTCGGTGAGAGCCACGGAAACGGTATAGGTGTTACGGTAGATAACCTGCCAAGCGGAAAATTAATTGATATGGACGAGGTTATGCTCCATATGGGCAGACGTGCTCCCGGTAAGGATAAGGCGGCAACGCCGAGAAAGGAAGCCGATATACCGAAAATTTTAAGCGGTATGCTTAACGGAAGAACAACAGGCGCACCGCTTTGCGCCGTTATAGAAAACACCAACACACGCTCGGGAGATTACAGCAATTTAATGACAAAGCCAAGACCGGGTCACGCAGACTACCCTGCGTTTATTCGTTACGACGGCTTTAATGATGTAAGGGGCGGCGGACATTTTTCCGGCAGGCTTACTGCGCCGCTTGTTTTTGCCGGCTCTGTATGCAGACAGATTTTAAAACAGCAGGGGGTAAGCATAGCCTCACACATAAGCTCTGTTTACAATGTGTGCGACAAATCATTTAACCCTGTAAATATAGAAGAAGCCTTGATTGAAAGACTTAACAAAGAGTCATTTCCGCTTATAGACGGCTCAAAAGAGCAGGAAATGCGTGAGGTTATTGAGCAGGCCCGAATGAATCTCGACAGTGTAGGCGGCGTCATTGAGTGCTGCGCTGTCGGTATGCCGGCAGGCGTAGGAAGTCCTATGTTTATGGGGGTTGAAAATGTTATATCCTCCGTAGTTTTCGGTGTTCCTGCCGTTAAGGGTATAGAGTTCGGAAGCGGATTTGAAATAACTAAAATGTTCGGAAGTAAAAGCAATGACCCTTATGTAACAGACGGAGAAAGCATTAAAACAACCTCTAACAACAACGGCGGTATTTTAGGCGGAATTACAACGGGTATGCCGATAATTTTCCGTGCGGCAATAAAGCCGACCTCGTCAATATCAATAGAGCAGGATACCGTTGATTTACAGACAAGGCAAAACACAAAGCTTGTTGTTCACGGCAGACACGACCCATGCATAGCTTCAAGAGCCGCAGTAGTTATAGAATCCGCAACGGCGCTTGCGCTTATAAACCTGCTTTAAATACGGAGGAGATACGGCATATGAGTGATTTAAAAGATATAAGAAAAAGTATAGATGAAATTGACGGCGAGCTTATAGAGCTTTTTAAGAAGAGAATGGATTGTGCAAAGCAGGTTGCAGAGTATAAAAAAGAAAATGATATTCCTATACTTAACGAGGCAAGAGAGCTTGAAATTTTAAACAGTGCCGAAAAGGCAGGCGGAGAATACGGCTATGCCGCAAGACTGCTTTTTTCCAACATTATGGAGCTGAGCCGTGCTTTGCAGCACGATATTCTGGGAAGCGGCAAAAAAATGCGTAAGCTTCTTAAAAATGCCGAATATGAATTTGACAGTGAAGTAAAGGGACTTAAAATAGCCTGTCAAGGCGTTAAGGGCGCCAATTCCCACGAGGCTGTAAGCGTTATTTTCCCGGGAGGAGAGCCGATTTTTGTGCCAAGCTGGGACGATGTATTTAAGGCAGTTGAAAGCGGAGAGGCAGACTACGGTGTTTTACCTGTTGAAAACTCCAGCGCAGGCTCTGTGTCTGACGTATATGACCTTATTTTAAAATACAAATTTTACATAGCCTGTGCGCTCGATTTAAAAATTGAGCATTGTCTATGCGCTCTGCCTCAATGTACGCTTGAGGATATTGAGCAGGTGTGGTCGCACCCGCAGGGCCTTTCACAATGCTCAAATTATATAGCGCAAAATAATCTTACAGCAGTACCGTATGCAAACACGGCTATTGCCGCACAGATGGTTGCAAGGGAAAAACGCCTTAACTGTGCCGCAATATGCAGTGAAAAGGCGGCGAAGGAATACGGTCTTAAGGTTTTGCTCAGAAATTTTCAAAACAGCGCAGACAACTGCACTCGCTTTGTAGTTATATCAAAAAAACTGTTTATACCAAAGCAGGCAGGCAAAATAAGTCTTTGCTTTTCGTTGCCTCACGTTACCGGCTCGCTTTATAACGTCCTTTGCCGTTTCAGCTCTCACGGACTTAATCTTACAAAAATTGAGTCCCGTCCCATACCTGACAAGAGCTTTGAGTATTTGTTTTATCTTGATTTTTCGGGCAATGTGCGTAATGAACACGTTATAAATTTAATGTGCGCTTTGTCGGAGGAAATGCCTGAATTTACATTCTTTGGCAATTATAAAGAGATGTGAAAGCTTGGTACACATATTGCTTACCTGAATTTAAGAAAGGAGCTGAGGGGGATTAAGATAAACCATTTGGGAACAAAAACGCTCAGTACAGAAAGACTCGTTTTAAGGTGGTTTAAGCCTGAGGACGCACAGCTGATGCTTGAAAACTGGGCAGGAAGTGAAAATGTAACAAAATATATGACTTGGCCGCCATACACAGATGTAAGCGATGTATTGCAATATATTAATTCCATCATAAGCACATATGAAAGTAATGATACCTATTATTGGGTTATTGAATTAAAAGAGATTTCCCAGCCTGTGGGATGTATAAGCGCAGTAAGTGCTAATTGGGACATAGGTCTTGTTCATATAGGCTACTGCATAGGAGAAAGATGGTGGCACAAAGGAATAACCTCAGAAGCGTTTGCCGAGGTTATAAGGTTTTTTATGGAGGAAATCGGCGTAAATAAGGTTGAAAGCCGGCACGACCCGAGAAATGTAAACTCCGGCAAAGTAATGAAGAAATGCGGCTTAAAATATGAAGGAACGCTGAGAAGGTCTGATTTTAATAATCAGGGAATTTGCGACAGCGCATATTACGGACTTTTGAGAGAAGAATATTATAATAAAAAATAATTGAAGGATAATAATGCGCTAACTCTGATTTATCATTATTTAAAAAATGCCGGGTGCAGTTTTTAATCTGCACCCGGTTTTTATAAGTAAAATTTTAAATAATAATTATACAATATTTTTCAGTCTGACAATAAGTATAGCAGCAACTATAATTTTTGCAGCATCGCCCGGTAAAAACGGAAGTACGCAGGAGCCGAGAGCCGCCCAGAACTCTGTATTTGTACTTATTATATACCAAGCTGTACCAAAGGCGTAGCATACAACAATTCCAGCAATAAGCGCAAGTACAACGGGAATAATTCCTTTTTTTGTTTTCGCAAGAATAAGCGAAATTGCAAGAGCAGCCAGCACATAACCAACTATATAGCCGCCGGTAGGGCCTGCAAGAACTCCTATTCCTCCTCTGAAGCCTGAAAAAACAGGCAGCCCGACAGCGCCGATAAGAACGTAAATAACCTGACTTATCGTGGCTTTGCCCACGCCTAACAATCCGCCTGCGACAAATACGGAAAGCGTTGCAAGGTTAATCGGAACTAAGCCCGGCAGGGGAATGGCAATCTGTGAAAAAACTGCCGTAAGCGCTGCAAACAGGGCGATAAGTACCATACTGTAAACTTTAGTTGTCTTAATTGATTTTTTAGCATTTTCCAAAATAATAACCCCTCTCTGTAAGTGACATAATTATACAATATATTTACCACGATTGTCAACCTTGGAATATTAAAAGGTTGACAATTTAATCAAAAATACTATCAGTATTGGTATATAGCCGCCGACGTCAAAATATAAATAATAAAAGGGGTGGTATTGGTGCTTTACTGTATTGAGCTTGAAAATGAAAAATCAAATAAAAATAAAAGCAGGCTTAAAAGTTTTTTACAAAAAGATAATATAAGCGTTTACATATATGAATACAGAGAGCTTATTGTTAAAAATATTATATATAAGAAGAGGCGCAACGATATAAACAGAAAATTGCTGTTTTCTAAGCTTGATAATGAAAGAGAAAATATACTTTACTGCGGAAGAGAAAAGCTTTGTTCGGGGTTTGATGTTTTTAAAGGAGAGGTATATAACGGTATTCTTTGTAAAAACGCTGTGTTTGCCGTTTTAAATGCTCTTCCAAAGGATAATTACAAAATAAAAATCGGCATTTATGACCCTGACGGAATTTGCGATATTACAGACAAGCTTGCAAGGAAAGTCCCAAACCTGTATGTTTACACTAAGAATACAGATTTCTATCGTGAACAAGCAGAAATGCTCGAAGAGTATGGTGTGTATATATCTGTCGGAACAACAACGGATATTCTGGAGAGATGTGCTCTTATATATTCTCCGGGAAAAATAACGGAGTATATTCCGCTTGCAGGAAAAACAGCAGTATTTTCTTATGACGCTACGGCGGTTGCTTTAAACGCCGTCAGCCTTGACAGCTATGAAATTACTCTTCCTGCACCGTATAAGCATTTAAAGCCGAAAAGTCTTTCAAATGCATATTTTGCATCAGCTTTGTATCAGCTTGAAAATTGCAGCGAGCTTTCAAAGCTGATGCCGCAGGTGTTTATCAGTAAGGGAAAAGCTTTTTCAATACAGGAAATTTGCAGATATATTGACCTGTATTCAAAAATTTAATTTTTAAGGAAACACTGATTAAATCGTTTGTGCATATTGCGCCGTCAGATTTTTCGTTGGATTGTACAAACAAACCGCAGTAATGCTGCCGCATTACGAGGATTTTTGGGCAAACCGGCGGAAAATATGCAAGCAAGATGTGCAAACAGCTTTTAGCGTGATTTATTCAGTGGTTCCTTAAATACAATTAAATGAAAATGCCCCCTTGTCAGGGGGCATTAAATATATAAGTTGGTTTATTTGCCTGATGCGAGGTAATCAATAACAGCGTTATAAATTCTTTCACAGCTGTTATGGTCGCTGAACGCAAAGAAATCATCAGACCTCTTTACATACATTTCCTCTGTTTTACAGCTGTTTTCAATGTAGCGGCACAGCGTGCTGACAATTTCCTCGTGATTTGTGCATATCGGTCCAAAGCCCATTGTTTCGTAAATAAGTCCTCCCTCGTCATAATGCGGAGGAAGAAGCGACGGATGGTAATACACAAGCGGCTTTCTCATATATGCAAAGTCAAACTGAACGCCGGAATAATCGGTGACCATAAGGCTTGATTCAGTCAGGATTTTTTCGTAGCTCATATCGCCTGCGGCAGGAATAATCTCTACATAATCATTTTTGTCAAAGTCGTTAAGCTGTGCGCTCATAGCAGGATGGAGCAAATATATAATTTTATATCCGTGCTTTTTGGCGCAGTCAATAAGCGTTTTATCGTTGATAAGGCTGTTGTAAATTTTAAAATAGTCGCTGTTTTTAAAGTAATTGTTGTGGCTTTTCTTTTCATGCGCTATTGAGGAATTTACAATATTTCTTCTCCATGTAGGGGTAATTAATATTTGCTTTTGGTCGTTGCTTTTTAGTCCGTCGTACCTTGCAAGACCCGTAAGCTTAAGCTGTGACGGCTTGAAGTCATAAAACGGCTGTTCAATGTTTGTTATTTCGTATTTAGACGCACAGCAATAATATCTTATATTGTCAAAAATTCTGTTCTGGAACTGGGCAATCTTCTGAATTGTCAAACCGTGCTGTATGCATATAACCTTGGGGTTAAATAAATCCTTAAAATACGGCTGAATAGATTTGTGGAAGCCGCAGTAGGTTATTATATTTGCGTGTGTTGCCAGTATAGCCTCAGAATAAAGCGACAGAAGTCTGCCTTTTATGGAATTGAATTTTAAAACATATTTTGCCTTTTCCTTTTTAAGCCTTTTGTAGTCGGGGGCGGTGTCCCTTACCATATAGTAAAGCTTTATGTTTTTCGGCTTGTCCTTTTTATTAAGGCAATATTTGTAAAAATATTCTCCGTTGTCGCCGCCCTTGTACAGCTTGTCAAAGGTTATCCAAATTCTTTGATTTTTGAAAAACGGCTTAAAAAGCCAGTACAGCGTGCGTAAGAAAAGCAGCTTACAGGACCACAGCTTGTCCTTAGAGTAAAAAAGCTTGGAGAGCATAAATGCCGCTTCTCTCTTAAAATGAGCAAAGCCAGACATATTCTCCACTCTTAAGGAGCTGCCCTCAAGGCGCAGTACCTTTTTGTCGCCAAAGCTCCAATAGCATCTTTTTGAGCCGTTAGTAAGCTTTGAATGTACAGATTGAAAACGTACCTTAAGCTTATACTCTCTGCCGTTTAAGATGAGCAGAAAATCAAGCGTAAGCTCGCCGCCGTTTTCGTTTACAGGCACAGAAATATGCACGGGATATTTTCTTGCATAAGTTATTCCAAAGCATTTAATAAGCGGATAAAGCCCTGTTTTTTCAATATCTATAAGCTTCGAGGTGCCGTCTGCATAGTGTGCTCTTGCAATTACGTTAATCTGCTCCTCCGGCAAAAAGTCAGAAAGCGATACTGCACCGTCAATCTCAAGCTTACCGTCAATGTAATTGATTACGTTGACTATAATATGCTCGTTTTTAATTTTGCTTATCTTTGAAATTTTTTCAATGCTTTGCTCCGGCTTGTTTTTAAACCTTGTCATAAAGTATTCGCCGTTTTCACATAAAACAGGTTCTTCATTCAGACATTCTGCCTTACCGTTAAGCAGTAAAACACGCAGAGTTCTCGGAACACGGTAGCTGCATTTTTTATTTACGGAAAGTATTATGTCATTGTTAATATATTTTAATAGCTTACAGGCGGCGGTGTGAAAATCAAATGCCTGCTCACGGTTAAGAACTCTTTTATTTCTTTCGTAAATATTGCAGTTATATTTTGCAAACAGCAGATAAAAAAGAGAATTCTGTATAAATTCCGGCGGCATATCATTATCGCCGCAGTATTTCTGTGCAAAGGGAATTAAAAACTGCTCTACAGAAGGCTTATACCACCATTCCTTGTACTGCATAAAATTAGCGGAGGTGTCGTCCTCCATACCTACGGTATAGGTGTAGGCTGCATCTGTAATATAGCAGTAGCTGCTGTATTTTATTTGGAAAGAAAGTAAAAAATCATATATACAGTCATCATAAAGAGCTGTGTTAAAGCTCATAGTTTTTATATATTTATACTTGAAGAAGTAAGCGTGAAGATTAAGCTGTATTGATTTGCTGTCCTCAAGCAGATTCATACAGTAAATGCCGCTGCTCACGGATACCGGCGAAGCCGCATATTGCACAGCATTGCCCAGGGCATTTATGAATACAGGCTTTAAGCTGACCGCCGCCGTGTTATTATTTTCAAAGGCAGAAATCACACGGGAGAATGCATTTTCGGAGTAGTATCCGTCAGAACGCATAAAGCAGATATATTCTGCATTTGCGCTTTTCAGCAAAACATTGTAGGCGTCGCCTGATGAAGCGCCGGAAAGCTCAGTTACCTCCATATTGCTTTTGTATCGGTTTTTTAAGCCTTGCAAATACTCTCTGGTGTAATCAGAACATACAGTATCCGCAACAAGCAGGCTTATATGCTTCTCAAAGCCGATGCTTTGCTTAATTACGCTTTGTAAAGCGCGCTTTAAATTTTCCTCTTCTTTTACCGCAAGAAGAATACAAATTTTACTTTTTTCCACTTTTACTTATCCCTTTCATTTCAATCTGGATAACAGCTTTATATATGTTGTCTCAATCAGCAATTGCCAGTCTTTTTTTGCTTTCGCCTGAAGTCAAACTGACCTGTTGCTATCGGTAAAAATCTGTTAATAAGCATACATACCGGTATAAGGGCGAAAAACTCAATAACAGCCAGGGCAAATGCCGCCCATACGTTTTCTTCAAATATAGGGAAAATATGCTCTGTTAATATTATAATCGGTGCGTGAAGCCCAAGGTATACTATTGTGTTTTTTCCTATGTAGGTCAGGCTTTTTAAATACGGAATTTTGAAAGAGGCGAATATAACCGCAAAGCTTGTAAGCAGCGCTGACAAATAGAAATAGATGATGGAATGATACCTGTTGTTATGCATGGAAATTCTGCCGTTGCGGCTTTGGAAATAATAGCCCAGCGCAATAAAGCCGACAATCAAAATTACATATAAGGCTTTGTTTGAAAGCAGCTTTAGAATTTTATCTTTATTCTGATAGAATATATAGCCTATGTATATGAAAACAACGGCGGTCAGAGCATCGTCAAGATGTAAAACGTGCTGAAGCTTTGTGTTCAGTCCCTCAACATATCCTGCAAGACCTGTTATCATAACAAGGCAGGTAAGAACGGCGGAATTGTTTTTTGATATTCTCTCAAGCAAATAAAGCACAATTTCTGCAAAAAACAGCGATACTAAAAACCATGTTGCAGGCGACGGAGTTTGGTATACGTTACTGTTTACATAAAAAAGGCCCTTTAATAGGTCGAACAGCGTTGACTTAGCGTCATCGAGTATTTTCCAGCTGCAAAACCATATGGGAAAGGTAATAATATTAAGAACAACATACGGTACCAGCAGCCGTTTTGCCTTGTCAATTACGATTTGCTTTAAGCTTTCGTATTTTCCCGGTCTGTGTGTAATGCCGGAAATTATAAAAAACAGAGGCATATGGAAAGAATAAAAATAATCTACTGCATTTTTATCAATAGAGGAATGTCCGAGTATTACAAACAGCATTGCTATAGCTCTGAGCTGGTCTATCCAGATTATTCTGCCGTTTATCCTTTGTTCTGCTAAGGTTGCACCCACCGTATCTCCCCTTTATTAAACAATTTCATATTATTTTATCAAAATTTCTTCAAAAAAACAAGGCATTAAGTATGTTATTTTAAATTTAATATATTTTGTTATAAATATTATTTAAAAAAGCAATATAATATCGCAGGAAAATTTTTGAAAACAGAAAAAGTATTTGCTTGTAAGACAGACTGTTAAGGAAAAGCAAAAGAAAATTTTACAAAAGCAAGACAAGAAATTTTCCTTACTGCAAAAAAATAACCGCAGTTGTTCGTTGACATAAATAAGAATTAGCGGTAAAATTATATTGTATGCGGTATGCAGTATGCAGCATACAGCATACGATATTTAATTATTGAGAGGTGAAAAAAGATGGATGCAGGAAGTAGCAACGGCACAGTTCCCGTCCGAAGTATAATGGAAGCATTGTGCAGAGCAAAGCGTCTGCATCTGTTTTTTTCGTTATAGCTTTTCGGATATGTGCCTTACTTCCGCCTAAATTAATTATTAGGAGGAAAAAGGAATGGAAAGAAAGAGCATATATATTCAAGATACTATACTGCCGTTGCTTGAGCAGAAAAAATATGCAACTCTCCGTGATATTCTGACAACGATAAAGCCTGTTGATATTGCGGCTTTGTTTGATGATATTGAGGAGGATGCACTGCCGCTTTTGTTCAGGCTTTTGCCAAAGGAGCTTGCGGCTGAAACCTTTGTTGAAATGGATGACGAGGCGCAGGAGCTTTTGATACAGGGCTTCAGTGATACAGAGCTTAAAGAGGTAGTAGACGAGCTTTATGTGGATGACGCTGTTGATTTGATAGAAGAGATGCCGGCAAATGTTGTTAAGAGAATTTTGCGCCAGGCAGACCCGGATACAAGAAAAATGATAAACGAGATACTGAAATATCCCGATGACAGCGCCGGAAGCATTATGACAACGGAGTATGTCAGTCTGCGCCCGAATATGACGGTTACCGAAGCGATAAAACGCATACGCAGAACAGGTATTGACAAAGAAACAATCTATACCTGCTATGTTACAGAGGATAACAGAACGCTTATCGGACTTATTTCTATAAAAACTCTTTTGCTTGCCGAGGAGGACGCTGTAATTAAGGAAATTATGGAAACCAATGTAATTTCCGTTAATACTCTTGACGACCAGGAGGCAGTTGCTCATCTGTTTAATAAATATGATTTGCTGGCAATGCCGGTTGTTGACAGAGAAAACAGGCTTGTGGGTATTGTAACAGTTGACGACGCTATCGACGTTATGCAGGAAGAGGCAACCGAGGATATTGAAATGATGGCGGCTATTACTCCTACCGATAAGCCGTATATGAAAACAGGGGTATTTGAAACGTGGAAAAAGCGTATTCCGTGGCTGCTTATTCTTATGATTTCCGCCACCTTTACGGGTATGATAATAACCTCTTTTGAGGATGCGCTTGCTGCACAGGTAACGCTTACTGCGTTTATACCTATGCTGATGGATACCGGCGGTAATTCCGGAAGTCAGGCTTCCGTTACAATTATCAGAGGCTTATCGCTTAATGAAATTAAATTTAACGATATATTCAAGGTAATGTGGAAAGAAGCCAGGGTTGCTTTTTTGTGCGGTATAACGCTTGCGGCGGCAAACTTTGTAAAGCTTATGCTGCTGGACAGAGTCGGTGTTACAGTTGCGCTGGTGGTTTGCTTAACGCTTGTTGCAACTGTGCTGTGTGCAAAGATTATAGGCTGTGTGTTGCCTATGCTTGCAAAGAAAATCGGCTTTGACCCTGCTGTTATGGCAAGTCCGTTTATAACAACCTGCGTAGACGCACTGTCGCTTTTAGTATATTTCCAGATTGCAAGACTGCTCTTGGGAATATAAATTTATTTTATAGAATAAAAACAGAATAAAAAACTTATCCGCTTTGCTGTAAATATGAGCTGCAAAGCGGATTCTCTATATAATAGCTTTGAGTTGCCCGGATACAGGTTTTTGAGTAATATATTATTTTTTACAAATTTTGCGTTGTCTTTACATAAATCTTACTCAGTTTTCATATTGACATTTCGGCATTACATATTATAAGATTTTATTGTAAAATTTTGTTGTCTGCCGTTTTAGCGGTGCTGAAAATACGGCGATATTTTACATAGATTTTACATAACCTAAATATATATTTTACGCAAATAAGATATTATAGGCGAAAAGGTAAGAGTACATTTTATGCAGATATGAACCAAAATTAACTGAAGGTAATTTTAAACAGAAAATTGGTAGTTACAACAGCATAGATGCACTCTTAATTTATGCGAAAAAATAAGTAAAATGCAAAACTGAAGTTATATTATGTGTTTTACAAAGGCGTGAGAGGTAGATATTTTATGGATATTTTTTCCGTAATAGCGTTGCTGGGAGGTCTTGCGTTCTTCCTGTTTGGTATGAATACCATGGGGGACGGGCTTGAGAAGCTTTCCGGCGGTAAGCTTGAAAGAACGCTTGAAAAAATGAGCGACAACACCTTTAAAGGCTTTATTCTCGGTGCGGGAGTAACGGCTGTAATTCAAAGCTCCTCCGCAACAACAGTTATGGTGGTAGGCTTTGTAAATTCCGGCATAATGAAGCTTGCACAGGCAATAGGCATAATAATGGGTGCAAATGTCGGCACAACAATAACGGCATGGATTTTAAGCCTCACGGGAATTGAGGGTGACAGCTTAATTTTAAAATTACTAAAGCCTTCGGGTTTTGCTCCTATTCTTGCCTTTATCGGTATTATACTTTTAATGTTTGCAAAAAAAGGAAAGAAAAAAGAAATAGGTTCAATTTTGATTGGTTTTGCACTTCTGATGAGCGGAATGGAAGCAATGAGCGGTGCGGTGGAGCCTCTGGCTGAACTGCCCGAATTTAAAAATATGCTTGTTATGTTTTCAAATCCGTTTTTCGGTGTTCTTATCGGTATGCTTCTCACGGCAGTTTTGCAAAGCTCATCGGCATCGGTTGGTATTTTGCAGGCATTGTCAAAGACGGGAAGCGTAACATTTGCAACGGCAATTCCAATTGTGCTGGGACAAAATATCGGCACATGTGTAACTGCGCTTCTGTCATGCATTGGCGCTAAGAAAAACGCAAAGCGTGCCGCATTCGTTCATTTGTATTTTAACATTATAGGAACAGTAGTTGTACTGCTTGGTTTTTACGGGCTTAATGCATTATTAAACTTTTCGTTTGTTGATGATATAGTAGGACCTGCTGATGTAGCCATTATTCACACAGCCTTTAATCTTGTTGCTACCGCACTGTTGCTGCCGTTTTCGAAATATCTCGGCAAGCTTGCCTGCCTTACTATCAGAGATAAAGGTCAAGAGGACGACGCACCTTATCTTGATGAACGCTTCTTAAATACTCCTGCAATTGCAGTTGAGCAGTGCGATTCCATGACTGTGAAAATGGCAAATTTGTCAAAGGATAATATTTTACAGGCATTGAGATTAATAAATAACTATGACGAAAAGGGCGCGCAAGAGATTCAGGAAAATGAAGAGAGAATTGACGCCTACGAGGATGTGCTGGGTTCTTATCTTGTTAAGCTCAGCAGTAAAAACCTTACTGTAAGCGACAGCAAGGAGATTTCCCGCCTTTTGCATTGTATCGGCGATTTCGAGAGAATTTCCGACCATGCTGTTAATATACTTGACGTTGCAAAAGAAATGAACGAAAAGCAAATAAGCTTTTCTGATAAGGCTATAGAGGAGATTAAAGTTGTAGCCTCTGCACTTACTGAAATTCTTGACATTACTATTACTGCCTTTGAAAACAAGGATATTCATATGGCAGAAAGGGTAGAACCGCTTGAAGAGGTTATTGACGGGCTTAGGGACAAGCTTAAAAGAAGACATATCCGCCGCCTGAGAGAGGGCGAATGTACCATAGAGCTTGGCTTTATATTTTCAGATTTGCTTACAAATTTCGAGCGTGTGTCGGACCACTGCTCAAACATTGCAGTATGTATGATACAGGTTAATTTAGAAAGCTTTGAAACGCACGAATACTTGCACGAGGTAAGAGGAAACGACTTTGGCATATATAAAGAGGATTACGATCAGTATATAGAAAAGTATAAGCTTCCGGAAAGAACAGGCGTACCGCGGAAGTAAGGCTGAAGCTTAAAATAATAAATGCCGTAACCGCAGGATAAGCTCCGAACGGTTACGGCAATTTTATTAAACAGAAGCGGTGTTTGCCGTTTGCTTAGCAAATTATAAATTATTAAGCCTTAAAAGTTAAAACGGCAGAAGGTTTATGTGCTCAAGCAGTATTTTCAGACCGAGCAATATAAGAACTATACCTCCGGCAAGCTCTGCCTTGCTTTTGAATTTAACGCCGAATTTGTTGCCGATGATAACGCCGATAAACGAAAGAACAAAGGTTGTAAGACCGATAAATGAAACTGCCGGGAGAATGTCTGTCTGTAAAAAGGCAAATGTTATTCCTGCCGCCAGTGCGTCTATGCTTGTTGCAACAGATAATATTAAAAGCTCTTTAATATCAAGTCCCTCAGGCTTTCGTTGTTCGTCGTCACCGCTTTCTCGCACAGCCTCAAACACCATTTTTCCGCCGATAAAAGCTAGAAGTATGAAGGCTATCCAGTGGTCGAACTCCGTAATATATTGGGCAAACTGCTTGGCAAGAAGCCAGCCTAAAAACGGCATAAGTGCCTGAAATCCGCCGAAAAACAGAGCAACAATGACGGCGTACTTTCTGTTAAAGACACGCATATTAAGTCCTTTGCACAGCGACACTGCAAACGCATCCATAGAAAGACCTACGGCTATCAAAAATAGCTCTAAAAATCCCATTGTTTTATTCTCCTTGGCTTTAATTTATACCTTTGTTTATGTGTTAATATATATTAGCAAAAGAAGAAAAGAATGTCAAATATGAATTATGCTGTATAACAGCAATAATTTTTTTAAAAGTTATACAAACTAGCCAAGGCTTTTTATAATGTATACAATATTTTGATTTTACTTTTGTATGTAAGTGTGCTTGAATCTTCCTTGAAAATGTGATAAAATTTAAAAAGTATTGCGAATAATTTTGGCGATTTGCAAAAAAGAAGATAACTTTTTCTTCCTATATTTTCAAGTAGTAAGGTCGCGTTGATTTGTCAGGTCAATGCGATTTTGCTTTGTGACAGTGAATGGTTTATTGAGAAAAAGGATAAAAGCAGGCGCCATTATTATATTATTTTGCCGAAAGGAGGATAGCAAAATTTCTATATTATTTCAGGTATCGTTTTAAAATATGTTTTTATTTTGATAGGTTTTCAATTTAGCTTGCTTTATTAAAGAGAGGTGTTATTTTGTTAACCAGAGAGAAAATGATAGATGCTATTTACAGAAACGATAAAAGCTATGATGGAGTGTTTTATTACGGTGATAAGTCGACAAAAATTTATTGTATGCCGTCATGCACCGCAAAAATACCGAGGGAAAAGAATATAGTACTGTTCCGTTCTAAGGTTGAGGCAGAAGAAAAGGGCTACAGCCCATGCACAAAATGCAGACCAAATGAAGAATGGAGTCAGGGTGTTTACGACACCGAATTAGGAAAGATTAGGATTATTGAAAAAAATGGTTTTGTTACGGAGCTTGGCTTTTTAAGTCATAATAGCGTTGATTATGTTAATCCAAGCAAAATCACTGATGAAACGGCAAAACAAATTGAAGAATACATTAAAGGGCAAAGAAAGAGTTTTGATATTCCTATCAAGCCGTCGGGAACAGATTTTCAGATAACAGTATGGGAAAATCTTGTGAAAATTCCGTACGGAGAAACAAGAACATATTTAGAGATAGCAAGACAGATTGGCAGACCTCAGGCATGCAAAGCCGTGGGCAAGGCGAATAATAAAAACCCGTTGCTTATTATCATTCCTTGCCACAGGGTTATAGGTTCCAATAATTCTTTAACAGGCTATGCCGCAGGGTTGGATGTTAAGCAGAAACTGCTTGAAATTGAAAAGAAGTATAAATAGGATTTTTTGGTTTTGAGTTTATAAAAATGAATTATACTAAAACGCTCCGCAGATTATCAGAATGACCTGCGGAGCGTTTTTTTAAAGAGAAAATATATTTTAACAATAAATCCCAATGGATTTGCATTTTCGGCAAAATATAATATAGCGGCAAGACCGTTGTGTAATCATTGAATTAAACCACCGTGGGAATAAGCAGAGTAAACGGATACACCGGAATATTTCTTACTATTCCGTAGATAAGTACAAGAATAAAAATCACAATAAATAAAGCGGTGGGAATATGTCTGTCTATTCTGTTTTTGCCGGTTACGACCCAGTCGATAAGCCTTATTGCCAAATATACGGCAAAAACAGGGAGAAGAATAAACACTGCCGAATTATAGCGAAATGCCTGGTAAAAATCGAGATGCAGAATACTGTACAGGCATCTTGTAAGACCGCATCCGGGGCAGTAAATACCGAATAGCGAATTTGTAAGGCATGAGCCTACAAGGTTTGCTCCTGTCGGATTGTGGTTATACAGAAATACTGCGCCAAAAGCTATTAATAATACAACGGCAATCGTCACTGTAAGCCTTAAAGGAAGGGTGAATTGTTTTTTTTTCTTCATAAAACCGATTATCAATATGCTTAATTATAATAATAAGAATAAGGATATGAATGGCTGTAGGAAGTACCGTTTTCAAAGATGCTAATATTGAGTACAGTGCCGAGAACCGTGAAAATAATTCCTACTGCAAATGCAATTATGAAAAGTATCAAGCATACTCTTGCTGCCGATTTTGCACCCTCGTAGTCGCCAATATCCTGTAAATTCTTAATTTTTACTGCATAAACTATAGACGGAATACTGAGCGCCAGCGACAAACCGCAGGTGAAAAAGCAGCAAAGGCAGGAGATTATTGCAAAAATTAAATACGGTACATTGCTTATATATTTTTGACCGTAAGGCGGCACAGGCTGATTAACATTGCCGGCATAAGGATTTTGCACAGGCTGACCGTATTGATTGTTCTGATATTGCGGCTGCTGATATGGGTTTTGCTGCGGCTGTTGATACGGGTTTGTGTTATTGCTTTGAACGTAAGGGTTTTGCACAGGCGGTGTTTGCACAGGTGGTGTTTGCACAGGTGGTGTTTGCGGAGCAGCCTGCTCGTTAGCAGCTTGCGTTTCTGCTTTCTGTTGCGTGCTTTGCGCTGTGGTATTTACAAAAGAACCGTTCTGTTCCTGCTGTTGAGCAGCTTCACTTTCCTGTTTTACGTCTACTCCGCAATAGGGACAGAATTTATCTGACGGTAAAATATCGTGCTGACAGTTTTGGCATTTCATACTGTTGACCTCTTTCTGTTGTTATTCTTATTATCATATTAATCTATAAAATTCATATTGTCAAGAAAAGTCGAAACGGTGCGTTCATTTAGTTTTGCTTTCTTACAACTGCATATTCATCGTCTAAGCGGAAGTAATGGCAGTTGTCGCAGCTTCCTTGTAAAAAGCTTACCATTTCGTCCTCATCAAGGTTTATCTCGCAGAATGAATATCCGTAGTATTCATCATATACATAATGTACACAGCTTTCGCAGTTTGTACCGTTGCTCATATCAATCTTCCTTTTTAAAGGTTTGTTATTATTGCTGTGTAAGCAGGCTTACAATGCTTTCAAGCTTCATCGCACGCGAAGCCTTTACCAAAATTACATCACCGGTTTTTACAATATCTTTAAGCTGTTTAATAGCTTCATCTGTGCTTTCAAAGTGATATGACGCCGTATTTTTTGCGCCGTCCTTTATCTTTTCGGCAAGCGGACCTATAGCTATTACAATGTCAATGCCCTTATCGGCAGCGTAGCTTCCTACCTCGCTGTGAAGAGCAAGCTCGTTCGCACCAAGCTCCTTCATATCTCCCAGTATTGCTATTTTGCGGTTGCCAAAGCCTGCAAGCGTATCGAGCGCCGCTTTTACGGACGTCGGGTTAGCGTTGTAGCAGTCGTCAATTACAGTATAGCATTCTGTTTTTATTACGTTTGCTCTTCCGCCGACAGTTTTATATGCGGCAATTCCATTTGCAACTTCCTTATCGGTAAGCCCCATAAGTCTGCCTGCTGCATAAGCGCACAAAGCGTTGCTGACCATATAATTACCTATTGCCGGAATATGCACAGAAAGCTTATCGCCGTTGTGACATAAGGTACAGTCAATTCCGTTTATACCGTTATTTTTTATATCTTCAGCGTAATACTCGTTGCTTTTTGACAAGCCGTAGAATATGGGGGACGCTCCGTTCTTATCCGGTACGGTTATAAGCTTGTCGTCATCGCCGTTTAGTATTACTTTGCCGTTTTTCTGCATAAAGTCAAGCATTTCTGTTTTTGCTTTTAATACACCGTTTCGGTCTATAAGACGTTCAAGGTGACAGCAGCCTATGTTTGTAATTATGCAGTAATCGGGGCGCACAATTTTTGCAAGACGCGTCATTTCTCCAAAGTCGGATATACCCATTTCTATAACAGCCGCCTGAGTATCCTCCTCAAGACCGAATATGGTAAGCGGAACGCCAAGCTCGTTGTTGAAATTGCCTGCTGTTTTATGAACCCTGTATTTCTGCGAAAGTACAGAAGCTACCATCTCTTTTGTGGAGGTTTTTCCGACGCTTCCCGAGATGCCGATAAAAGGTATATTAAACAGACTGCGGTAAAATGATGCAAGCTCTCTTATTGCTGTCAGAGTGGATTTTACAAGTATATACGGCTTGTTTTCTGTTTTGGGCGGCTTTTCGCACAGCGCACATACAGCGCCCTTGTCAAAGCATTGCTCTATAAAGTCGTGTCCGTCAACACGCTCTCCCTTTATGGCGATAAACAAAGAGCCTTCGGTTATTTTTCTGCTGTCTGTTACTACGCTTTTTACCTTTATGTTTTTGTCCTGCTCGCTTCCGCAAAAAATTCCGCCGCAGGCTTTCGCCGCCTGAAAAAGTGTAAAGCTTTTCATATTTACCTCTTGATTGTGTTTTAATTTTTATATTTTTTTAAGGAAAGCTCTATGATTTTTTCGCAAAGCTCCGGAAAGTCCATACCTGCCGCCTTTGCCTCCTGCGGTAAAAGGCTTATCGGGGTCATACCCGGCAGAGTATTTGCCTCAAGGCAATATGTATCTCCGTTTTCGTCAAGCAGAAAATCTATTCTGCCGTAGGCCTCTAAATACAGAGCTTTATATGCTCTTTCGGCTTCCTTCTGTATTTTTTCGGTTGTTTTTTCGTCAAGCGGAGCAGGGCAGTATTCCTCTGTTTTACCGGACTGATATTTATTTACATAGTCGTAAAAGCCGTCCTTGGGTACAATCTCTATTATCGGCAGAGCCTTGCCGTCAAGCACGCCTACGGAAAATTCTCTGCCCTTTACATACTGCTCAACCAGAACCTCGTCCTCATAGCAGAATGCATCCTGCATTGCGTTTGTAAATTCTTCCTTGCTGTTTACTATGGCTACGCCTACGCTGCTTCCGCCCGAGCAGGGCTTTACAACGCATGGGAAATAACTCCAACGGTCAAAGCTTTCGTTTTTGTTAAATACTTTTCCTCTTGGTGTGCCTATTTTATTGTGCAGGAGAATACTTTTTGTTATTCCCTTGTTCATTGCCACCGTACTGCCAAGGCTGCCGCAGCCTGTGTATTTAATGCCAAGCAGGTCAAGCGTTGCCTGAAGCTTGCCGTTTTCTCCTATGTCGCCGTGTAGGGCTAAAAAGCATATATCTGCATATCGGCATATTTCCTCAACATTTTTTCCGAGAAAAGAGGCAGATTTATATTTTCTTGAGCTTTTAACCTTTTCAAGGTCCGGTATGCTTTCCCTTACGCCTAAGCTCTCTGTAAAGTCGTAGCCCTTTTTAAAAAGCTCTTCCACATTGCAGGAGTCCTCGTCAAAGCCCATATATACATCAAGCAGAACAACATTATGCTTTTTTTCTCTTAATGCTTTTGCTACCATAATGCCGGAGGTTATAGAAACATCTCTTTCAGTGCTGAGACCGCCCGACAGAACAACAATATTCATACTGACAACAGTTCCTTTCCGTTTTTATAAAAGGTACAAAATTGTTCCTTTCATTTATACCATAATAAAGCGCTGTACACATTCTTTGCGCTTATTCGGATAGCTTAAATCCTTTTAATTATAATACTATAATACAGGATTTGCAAGAAATTATGATATACAAGCATAAAATAAAAGCAGAAAAGGCAAGACGCTGCGTCCTGTGTTTTTCTGCTTTTGATATTTATAGTATTATTTTTATTTTCCTCTTGCAATGCGGGCAGGATACCATTTTTGAAACCATACTGTAAAAATGCCCATAATTGCGGGAAGCACTGAATTTACAGCGCCTGTCAGGCTGCCTACATCGGTACCCATAAGGAAGTAGGTCCAAATAGGGGTGAGCAGGTAAAGCACGCCCCAGCAGGCGGTAAGTATGCGGTTTGTTTTCATAAACATAGGATTGTTAAGCGCATCGTCGCCGTTATATTGGTTTTTGGAATAATAAGCAGTCAGCGGAATTTTCCGGAATACCGTAACGCTCCACATAATGCCGAATAAAAGGTAGCTTGCGGGCGTTAAAAGCTGCGCCGGTATTCCCAGAGCCGAAAGTATACTTATTACAGCAACGGATTGCAGAGTGATGATGTCAAATGCGGTAAATTTCCATCTCAAAAGGCAGATTGGCAGAAGCAGACAGATTGCAATGCCTGCATATGCACACCACAGAGGATTAATCGGCAGCAAAATCCACAAAGCCATCCAAGGTAAAATCGTAAGGCTCATATTTGTTTTTTTTACGCTTTTTTCGTTGCTCTTTTTTTCGGCTGATGCGCTGTTGTCTGTACTGCTGCCGAATATCTCGTCCCATTTAAGCATCAGGGAAAAATCTCCGCTTACACGGTATTTACCCTCCATCAGTGCGCTGTCGCCTCTTATCTCTCCTCTTGCAATTTGCTGCCACAGGGTAAAAGGAGTTTCTATAAGAGTTGTGTAAGGCTTAAAATCCTTGTCTGTTGTTACAGCCTTATCACTGCCCAAGGTTATCTGATAGGACGTGTTTATATCGGTATAGCGTATTTCCAGAATGCGATCCTTGCCCATATAAGATTCAGGATTATACAGGCATGCCATCTGCTTTGTAAAGGTATATGAGGGGTCTGCTGTATTTCCTGTGCTGTCAATGCCCCAGCTTGCGTCTGCCATCTGCTCAAACACATCACGAGGGTACAAAGGCTCTTTAAGCTTATTCGCAGTTTGCGGCGAAATTTCTCCGTTTGCAAATTCTTCGCCTGCTTGCATTACAATTTCAAGATAGTTGTCTGTGCGGTTTTTCAGCTCAGGCTGAGAGAACAGCTCGCCCTGACCGCAGAAGATATATGTATATCCGCCTTTGCCGAATTCACGGTCAAACTGCTCTGTAATGGAGTTGTAATTGCCGCTTGCCGTGTGAAAGCCGCAGGTGGATATAACGACAAAACGCTTTTTGCTCATATCATAACGGCTTGGATGGCCGCCCGAATCAAGCTCGTTGTCCGACCTTGTCATAAACGGCAAAACGGTAGGAAGCTGGCGGTCCATAAGGTTTTTAATGCCGCCCGGCATAGAAAAGTAGTAAAGCGGAAAACTCCATATGATTATATCTGCGCTTAAAATTTTGCTTATTACATCTGCCATATCGTCATTTATACAGCACTTGCCCGGAGTTTTATTCCAGCAGGAAAAGCACCCCGTACAGGGTCTTATATTCATTTTGCTTACTGTAAGCACCTCAACATCTGCGTCTGTTTCTTTACAAATTCCGCTTGTAAAGGCGTTTGTAAGCTTGATGGTATTGCTCTTGCTTCCCTTGGGACTTCCGTTTAATACAAGAATCTTCATAATGCTCCTCTCCTTTGTTTTTATTTGTTCAATAAGCTAATTATTGCCTTGTTCTAAATAAAATTATCTGATTATCCCTTTGAATCTGCCGCAAAATTGGATTGCACAGTAAATTGATGTTTAGATTTTTATTTTTCATATTTAGAAAGAGCTATTTAGCCTGACGGAGGGATTTTTACTCTCTGACTCTCTTCTGAGGAATCCCCCTGATGACTTCGTCATCTTTCCCCCTTTAACAAGGGGGACTTGAAGTTCTGTTAAAAGTGATAACCTTATTAATTTATTAAATTATAGCTTAATAAAAAGCCGCCGGCAATAATCCGGCGGCAAGGTGCTAAAATTTATAGGTAAGGTGCAACGGAGGGCTCGTCAATTCCCATACGCAAAAATGCTTCAGTAAGCGATGTATCTGCCGCAAGCTCGCCGCATATCCCAATCTACACACCGTTTGCGTGAGCATTTTCAGCCGACATTTCGATAAGACATAGAATTGCCTCGTGGTGAGTATTGCAGAAACGCTCAAGATTAGGGTTTTGTCTGTCGCAGGCAAGAGTATACTGGGTAAGGTCGTTTGTTCCCACACTGAAGAAATTGACCATAGGAGCAAGCTTGTCGCTGATAATTGCCGCAGCAGGTGTTTCGATCATTATTCCAAGCTCTACCTTATCGGAATATTTAAGATTCTCTGCATTTAGTTCGCTCTTTACCTGATTGCAAAGCGCAAAAATATCTTCAAGCTCGCTTACGCTTGTAATCATTGGGAACATAATCCCCAAATTTCCGTAAGCAGAGGCTCTGTACAGCGCGCGAAGCTGGGTCTTAAAAATTTCGGGACGTGTAAGAGAGATGCGTATTGCGCGTAGTCCGAGCGCAGGGTTTTCCTCCTTATCCAAGTTAAAATAGTCTGCCTGCTTGTCAGCTCCTATATCAAGGGTGCGTATGACAACCTTTTTAGGAGACATACTTTCCAATACCTTCCTGTAAGCCCTGAGCTGTTCCTCCTCTGTGGGGTAGTCAGAGCTTTCAAGATAGAGAAATTCACTTCTGAAAAGTCCTATTCCGCCGGCATCGTTGAGAATAACATCATTAATATTACCCACATTTCCGATATTTGCGAAAATATCTACTTTTGTGCCGTCAAGCGTAATGTTTTCTTTTCCCTTCAGCTTTTGCAGCGTAGCCTTCTTTTCCAGCTCAAGCTGTTGCTTTTTCTCATATGCAGCAACAGTTTCTTCATCGGGATTAATAATAAGCTCGCCGGTGAATCCGTCTGCAACGGCAAAATCACCGTCTTTTATTTTTGTTAGGAATGTATCTCCCACGCCGATAACAGCAGGGATATTCATATTTCGTGCAAGAATTGCCGTATGTGAATTTGACGAGCCGTGAGCAGTAACAAACGCAAGCACCTTGCTTTTGTCCAGAAGTACCGTTTCGCTGGGTGTAAGGTCATCTGCACAGATAATTACCTTTTCAATTAAGGAGGAGTTTACAGACTCACTGCTTGTTAAGCAGGCGATTATTCTTGAGGAAATGTCCTTTACATCAACGGCTCTTGCCTGCATATAGTTGTCATCCATAGAGGAGAACATCTGAGCAAAGCGGTCTGCAGTACTTGCAACAGCAGACTCGGCATTTATACCTTGCGAGTTAATCATTTCGATGATTTCGTCATTATAATCCTCATCCTCTATCATCATCATATGGATTTCAAAAATCTTAGCGTTTTCCTCGCCGACCTCCTTCAGAGCTTTCTGATATATAGCTTCCAGCTGCTTAATGGCGGATTGCTTTGCCGTTTCAAACCTTGCAAGCTCCGCTTTTACATCTTGAACATTAACGGCTTCTACATTAATATTACGGCGGTTAAAAACAGATATTTTTCCAACGGCAACTGCACCGTATACACCAGTTCCCTTGAATTTGGTCATATCGTCACCCCATTACAGATTAGCTTCCAGAAACTCTTTTATTCCCTTTTCTGCGGCTTCTTCATCTTCGCCGGTAACGGTAATTGTTACAGTATCTCCGCATTTAACGCCAAGCCCCATAAGAGCCATAAGCTTTGTGCAGGCAACGGTCTTTTCACCCTTAGTAATTGTGATTTCGCTGTTGTATGCTTTTGCCGCTTTGGCAAGCATACCTGCCGGTCTTGCGTGGATTCCAAGCTCGTCTTTAATTGTGTAGGTAAAAGTTTTCATAATATTTATATCCTTTCTTTAAGCCGATAAATATCCGGCTTTTTTCTTGGGAAACACTGATTAAATCGTTTGTGCATAATGCGCCGTCAGATTTTTCGTTAGATTGTACAAACAAACCGGCGGAAAATATGCAGGCAAGATGTGCAAACAGCTTTTTTTGCGTGATTTACTCAGCGGTTCACTCAATTTCAATAATTTTATCTCCTGCCGATATGCTGCCGTCTGCAACGGCGGTTATAGTGCTGTAATCATCAGTGTTGCAGATAATCATAGGGGTAGTAGTTTTATATCCTGCATTTCTGATTCCGTCTATATCGAAAGAAATCAGTAAATCGCCCGTATGAATTTCCTGACCGTCACAAACGTGTGCTTCAAAGAACTGTCCGTTCAGCTTAACAGTATCAATTCCTATATGAAGCAGTATTTCGCAGCCGGAATTTGAAAGAAGATTAACGGCGTGCTTAGTGTCAAATACCATATCAACCTTTCCGTTGCAGGGAGCATAAAGCTCGCCGTACGTTGGTTCAACGGCAATTCCGTCGCCCAGAACTTTTGCGGAAAATACCTCGTCCTCAACATTCTCAAGCTGTACTGCCGTTCCGTTCAGATGGGAATACAATATCTTGGTATTGCAATCACTCTTTTCAGATGTGACTTCATCTTTATTTTCGGCAGAAACCTGTTTACCCAACAGCTCATCAATATTTTCGGCGTCGGCGGTATCAAGAAAATCGTCAAAATTTGATTTTACAACCGAAACCTGCGGACCGTATACTATCTGTACGCCGTTTCCCTTATGAATAACGCCGGAAGCGCCGCTTTCCTTAAGCAGAGCGTCGTCAATCAATTCCGGATTGAATACTGTAATTCTCAGTCTTGTGGCACAGCAGTCTACGTCTGAAAGATTTGCTTTACCGCCAAGTCCCTTTAAAATAAGGGCGCTTACCCGGTCAGAGCCGTTTTTGGCTTTATCTGCCGATTTTTTCTTTCTCTCGTTCATATCCTGCCGGGTATAAAGCTTTGTTTCTTCATCGTCGGCTTCTCTTCCGGGAGTTTTGAAATTGAATTTTTTAATCATAAAGTAGAATACAAAGTAGTAAATTACTGCATAAGCAAGTCCTACAATTACAATCCAAATCCAGTTTGTTTTATCGTTGCCCTGTAAAATGCCGAACAATGTAAGGTCAATAGCGCCGCCAGAGAAGGTCATACCCACGCCTACATTGAATATATGCATAAGCATATACGAAAGTCCGGCAAGAACGCAGTGTACCGCATACATAGCAGGTGCTACAAAGAGGAAAGTAAATTCCAGCGGCTCTGTAATGCCGGTAATCATTGAAGTAAGCGCCGCGGAGAGAAGCAGACCGCCGACAAGCTTTTTCTTTTCGGGACGTGCCGCCCTATATATTGCAAAAGCGGCAGCCGGCAAACCGAAAATCATAAAAGGAAATTTTCCGGACATAAACCTTGTCGCCTCAACCGAGAAATGCTCGGTTGTTTTTGAAGCAAGCTCGGCAAAGAAAATGTTTTGTGCACCCTGAACGGTAACACCGTCGATTATCATTGAGCCGCCAAGCTCCGTTTGCCAGAACGGCATATAGAAAACATGGTGCAAACCAAAGGGGATAAGGGCTCTTTCAATTATGCCGTAAATCCATGTTCCGGCATAACCTGACTGAAGCACAAGCTGACCCAGCTGTGCAATGCCTGCCTGAACAACGGGCCATACAAAGAACATAAGTGAACCGACAAGAAGATATACGACGCTGCATATTATCGGCACAAACCTTGTACCGCCAAAGAAAGACAAAACCTGCGGAAGCTGAATTTTATAAAATCTGTTGTGCAGGGCTGCAACGCCAAGTCCCACAATAATACCGCCGAATACACCCATTTGAAGAGTTGTTATGCCGAGCGTTGTTGTGGTAGAGTTTGCAGGCATAGCCTCTATGCCGCCCTTTGCGGCAATGAGAGTGCTGATAGCCGTGTTCATAATGAGATAGCTGATTGCGCCCGAAAGTGCGGCTACGGCTTTTTCTTTTTTTGCCATACCAATGGCAACACCCATTGCAAAAAGTAACGGAAGATTATCAAAAACTACGCTGCCTGTTTTACTCATAATATCCAGAATAGTATAAAGCAGGCCACCCTCTTTAATAATCTCTGTAAGGTTATAGGCTTCAAGGGTTGTGGGGTTTGTAAACGAGCTTCCAATACCGAGGAGAAGACCCGCAACAGGGAGCAGAGCGATTGGCAGCATAAAAGAACGCCCTACTCTTTGCAAAACACCGAAAACTTTGTCTTTCATAAGATGCGCCTCCGTTTTGTAAATATACTATACTTAAAAAATAAAGCCTGTTATTCCTCTGTAAAAATAGAATACCGTATTAATTGCAACAAAGGTGCAACAGAAATTTCCTTTTTTTATTTATTTTTATATTTTTTAATTTTATTCAGTCATTAACAGACTTTGTTGTGTGCGTTTTATTTTTGTGAGCATTTTAAGTGTAAGTATTTTTAAGATTAATTTTTTTCTTAAATATTTTTAATATAATAGGGTAAATGCTGAGTATGTGTCTGATTATAGTATAATAAAAAGCCTCCGGAAATAATCCGGAGGTGTGGTACTGAAAATAATTATAGTACAGAGGTAAAAATACCCTTGTTATTGTTAATCGAACATATACTGAAAAATCGGCATTGTAAAGCTTTCGGGCTTTGTGTAAAGCGCTCTTGCCGCAACGGCATTTATTAGGACTGTGCGGCTTTCATCATAATTGCACACTCAATGCGCTTTTTAAAAAGCTCACAGCCGTATTTGTAAATTCCCGTTATTGAGCCTGTGGCATGATATGCGTTTGCCGCACAGCCGCCGCTGCAATAAAGCTTTGCCCAGCAGGCACGGCAGTCTTCTCTTGCATATGCATTGCACAGCTTGAATTCATTTTGCATTTCTTTGTTTGTAACGCCGTCGTATATATTGCCGAGGCTGTATTTGGGGTCGCCGACAAACTGATGGCAGGGGAAAAGCTCTCCCCACGGAGTAACCGCCATATATTCTGTTCCCGATCCGCAGCCTGAAATCCTCTTGTAAATGCAGGGTCCGCCGGACAAATCAAGCATATAGTGGTAGAAGGTTATCGGTTTGCCCTCCTGTTCTCTTTTAAGCATTTCCTTTGCCAGAATTTCGTATTGCTCAAATAAAACTGGTAAATCATCATATGTAAGCGCATAGGGGTCATCAGGGGCGCATACCACCGGCTCCATTGAAAGCTCGGTAAAGCCTAAATCCGCCATATGGAAAATATCGTTTGTAAAATCTGTGTTGTTGTGTGTAAAGGTGCCCCTTACATAATAGCCCTTATTACCGCGCCTTTTTACAAACTCCTGAAATTTCGGCACAATGACATCGTAGCTGCCCTGTCCGTTTATTGTTTTGCGAAGATTATCGTGAATTTCACGTCTGCCGTCAAGGCTTAAAACTACATTGTGACATTCTCTGTTTGCAAATTCTATTACATCATCGTCAATAAGCACGCCGTTTGTTGTAAGGGTAAAGCGGAAATTTTTGTTTTTCTCTTTTTCAATGCTTCTGGCGTATGCAACAATCTGCTTTACAACATCAAAGTTCATAAGCGGCTCGCCGCCGAAGAAATCCACCTCAAGATTTACTCTGCTGCCGGAATTTTCGATAAGAAAATCTATTGCTCTTTTGCCGACCTCAAAGCTCATAAGCGCCCTTTCACCGTGGTATTTACCTTGGCTTGCAAAGCAATATTCGCAGTTTAAGTTACAGGTGTGCGCTATGTGCAGACAAAGCGCCTTTATCTCTGTACTTCTGTTTTTAAAATCGAAGGCTAAATCTGCATATTTATCCTCTGTAAAAAGCTTGCCGCACGCTTTAAGCTCTTCAACATCATCAATGCAGTCGGATATTTCCTGCTCGTTTATATCGTCAAATCCGCTGTACTTTTCAAGCATAGCAGATATTATCTCTTCCCTTGTATGTGTTTTATACATCTCTATAACATCGTATGCCAGCTTGTCCACACTGTGCACGCTTCCGCTGAACACGTCAAGAACTATGTTATAGCCGTTAAGCTTGTATTGGTGAATCATAAGTGTTCGGTACTCCTTTCAAAACAAAAGGAAAGCCGTCCAACCTTTCGGTTAAAACGGCTGTTAATTTCCTAAAATTCAGTTTAATTAAATTATTTTGCTGACAAGCATTTCTCGCACTGCTGGTTTGCAACGCCGCAGGAGGTTTTGCATGCAGACTGACAAGAGGTCTGACATTCGCCGCAGCCGCCTGTTTTAACGCTTTTTTTAAGGTCACGAGTTTCAATAGTTTTTATTCTTTTCATATAAATCGTACTCCTTGCAGATTTAATTTATTTATCGAATAAAATTCTAGCACAGTAAAAGCTATTTGTCAATCATCACATTTTTATTAAGGAAACACTGATTTTTCTGCCTCCCTTGTTAAAGTGTTTTTCTGCCTCCCTTGTTAAAGGGAGGTGGCAGGCGCAAGCCTGTCGGAGGGATTCTTCTTAGCACATACAAACCGCAGTAATGCTGACGCATTACGAGATTTTTTGGGCAAGCCGGCGGAAAATATGCAAGCAAGATGTGCAAACAGCTTTTAGCGTTATTTATTCAGTGATTCCGTAATATTTATGTGATAAAAATCGCACCTTCATCTATAAAAGTGTGATTCTAAAACTGTGTCTAAATTAATTGAAAAAATAGAAATTTATTGACCTTGGTTTGTATATGAATTTAGCTTTTTAAAAGCTATAAATCCACCGCAAAAATCTCCTGCGGTGCTTTGCCATAGGTTGAATTTACACGCACTCCGGATTTTTCAAGCTCATCAATTTTACTTATAATATCCTGCGTGATTATTTCTCCCGGAACTAAAAGCGGAACTCCCGGAGGGTAAGTCCATATATATTCAAGCGCTGCCGTATTGGCGGCGTTTTTTATTTTGATAAAATTGCCGGAGTGCTTTTTTCTTTCGCACGCATTAAAAGCCTTTAAAGGGGGAGCACACAGGGGGAGAGTATATGTGCTTATTTTGCTTTGCTTACATTCTTCGTCAATTTCCAAAAGAGCGTTAAATAGTCGGTCAAAGCCCTCCTTTGAGTCGCAGACCGACGTCATTGCAATTACATAATCAGAATATGCCATTTCAAGCTCAATTTTATATTTACTGCGCAGAATTTCTGCAAGCTTATGTCCGTTAAGCTCTGTATTGCGTGTTGAAATTATTATTTTGCTTTTGTCAAAATCAAAAAAGCTGTGGTTATTTTTTGCGTCGTTTCCAAAGCATAGAATTTTAAGCCGTTTAAAAGCTTTGCAGCCTTTTGAAAAGCCGGTTAAAAGACGTATATAGCGTTCAAATAAAGCGCTGTCGGAGCTGATTATGTCAAGGCACCGCTCGACTGAGCTCATCAGAATGTAAGACGGACTGCTTGTCTGGAACACAGACAGATTTTCGGCAATTGCGTCTGAGTATTTATTGCTGTTTGTAATTAACAGCGCAGTCTGTGTGAGCGACGGCAGAGTTTTGTGCAGGCTTACAACTGCTGCCGTCGCGCCAAGGCTTACAGCCTCTGACGGAAATGCTGAGGAAAAGGGAAAATGTGCGCCGTGCGCCTCGTCAACAAAAACAGGCACTCCAAAGCGGCTTGCCGTTTCGGAAATAGCTTTAATATCAGAAACAACACCCTCGTAAGTAGGGGAGGTGATAATAATCAGCTTTGTGTTTTTGTTTTCTCTCAACAGCTTTTCAATCTGTTCGGGAGTTATTGATGACGAAATACCAAACTCTTTATCTGTATTTGGTACGGCATACACAGCGTTAAGTCCGCAAAGCTCTATTGCGTTATATACAGATTTGTGGCAGTTACGCATGACTATTACGGTATCGCCAAAGCCTGTAAAGGAGCGTATTGCCGCTAAAATGCCGGCAGTTGCCCCGTTTACAAGCATAAAGGCACGATTGACCCCGTAAAGGTGAGATGCCTTGTCCTCAATTGCCTTTATACAGCCGTCGGCATTTTGCAGATTGTCAAAGCCGTCTATCTCTGTAAGGTCAATTTCATAGGGTATAGTGCCGTCAAAAAGAGCGCTGTTGCGCTTGTGCCCCGGCATATGGAAGGGGTATATTCCGGTTTCAGAGTATTTTTTTAATTTGTCGTAAAGCATATGTTCCTCGCTTTTATACTAATATTAGTATAGGTTACATCTTACTTATATTGCTTCTGCCTTATATAACAAAACAATTTTATCCCATAGTAAATCAACTGTCAATTACAGCTTGAAATAAAGTCGGCAGCCCATACTTATATTTATTGTAAAAATTCAGGCGGAGAAATGTCTGTTACAGCAAGTGATGACGGAGTAAATGCCGCAGTTTGGCGGAGGTCACGGGGTGTGTGGTAATTGAATGAAAAAGAGCTGCAAGCGTTTGTGCTTACAGCTCTTTTATGACAGCCTCGCCTTTTTCAAGCGATTTTTTAACATCAATTGTGCGTTGGTTTTTTGAACCCTTAAAGCGCAGCATAAGGCTTTTCTGCTCTAAAATAAACGGACCGTCAATAAGTATATCCGTCTGCTCCAAAAGCTCCTTCCACTGCGGATGCTCAGCAAAGCCCTCTAAAAGCTTTTCAAAGGTGTAGCCTGTGTAGGTCATAATATTAAGACCAAGCCGGTGTACCTGTTTTGCAAGCTGTGCAAGCTCGTGCGCCTGCATAAACGGCTCTCCGCCGGAAAGCGTTACGCCCATAATCATAGGGTTTTCCTTAATTGCGTTTATTATGTTGTCGGTGTTTGTTTCGTAGCCGCCGTTTGGGTCGTGAGTGTCGGGGTTATGACAGCCCTTACAGTTGTGCGGACAGCCCTGTGCAAATACGACAAAGCGTATTCCGGGTCCGTCTACTATTGATTCTTTTATTACTCCTGCAAGACGAAGGGTGCAGTTCATTTTTATATACCACCTTTTTATTAACCGAATATATGAGCAAAAAGGCGTACCGCAGCGAGTACGCCTTTTACAGTATGATTTTATTTTGATTAAATCTTTTCCATTTCGGAGCCTATCTCATGCTTAACTCTGTCCTCAACCTCTGCGCGCTTTGCGTTGTTAAAACGGTCTACCGTGCCTACCAAATATCCGGTGATTCTGCGTATACGCTCAAAGGCAACATTGTCGTTTTCTTTTCTGCCGCATTTAGGACATTCGTCGCCGATAATGCCGGTGTAGCCGCAGCAAGGGTCACGGTCAACGGGATGGTTTATGGAGCCGTAACCGATACCGCATTCCTTCATAAAGTGTACTACCTGCTCAAATGCGTCAAGGTTTTCTGTCGGGTCGCCGTCAAGCTCAATGTAAGATATATGTCCGCCGTTTGTTAAATTGTGATACGGTGCTTCCAGCCTGATTTTTTCAAAAGCAGATATATTGTAATAAACAGGAATATGGAATGAGTTGGTGTAGTAATCTCTGTCTGTAACGCCCTCAATCTTGCCGAAGCGTTTTGCGTCCATACGTACAAATCTGCCGGAAAGTCCCTCAGCCGGAGTTGCAATGAGAGAGAAATTCATTCCGTACTTCTTTGTTGCGGCATCCATACGCTTTCTCATATAGCCTACAATCTCAAGACCAAGGTTCTGAGACTCCTTGCTTTCGCCGTGGTGATAACCTGTAAGGGCCTTTAAACATTCTGCAAGACCGATAAAGCCTATTGTGAGTGTTCCGTGCTTTAATATTTCTCTTATGCTGTCGTTAGGTCCTAAATTTTCAGAGTCTATCCATACACCCTGCCCCATAAGGAACGGGAAGTTTTTAACTTTTTTCTGAGCCTGAAGCTCAAAACGCTCTAAAAGCTGGTCAATTACAAGGTCAATCATTCTGTCAAGCTGCTCGTAGAAGAAGTCTATATTCTTGTTGCTCAGGATAGCAAGTCTGGGAAGATTTACAGATGTAAAGCTTAAGTTACCTCTGCCGTTTACAATTTCTCTTGTCGGGTCGTAAGCATTGCCTATAACTCTTGTGCGGCAGCCCATATATGCACATTCTGTTTCTGGGTGACCCTCTTTATAATACTGTGCGTTAAACGGAGCGTCAAGGAACGAGAAGTTCGGGAACAAACGCTTTGCACTTACTCTGCAGGCAAGCTTGAAAAGGTCGTAGTTCGGGTCTGAGCTGTTGTAGTTTATTCCCTCTTTAACCTTAAAGATGTGTATCGGGAAAATAGGAGTTTCGCCGTTGCCGAGTCCTGCCTCTGTTGCGAGCAGAACATTTTTTATAATCATACGTCCCTCGGGAGAGGTATCGGTACCGTAGTTGATGGAGCTGAACGGAATTTGTGCGCCTGCTCTTGAATGCATGGTGTTAAGGTTGTGAACAAAAGCCTCCATTGCCTGGAATACTGCTCTGTCCGTTTCTTTGTTTGCGTGATTGTATGCAAATTTCTGCATTTTATTCGCAATTTTTTCACCGTACTTTTCAGTAAGCAGAGAAAGCTCCGCCGCCATATATGCTTCGCCGTCGTCAAGCTTCGGTGTGCTTGAGCTGTCTGCCTCCGCCGTGTTTGCAAGATCCATAGCAGACTGTGCGGCGTCCTCGTCGTCTGTTAAAAGCTCTGCCGCACGGGCAAGGTTCTGGCGGTAAATTCTTCTGTATGTTTTTGCAACGCCCTTTGCCATACCATAGTCAAAGTTCGGTATGCTTTGTCCGCCGTGCTGGTCGTTTTGGTTTGACTGAATTGCAATACATGCAAGAGCCGAATAGCTTGCAATGTCGTTAGGCTCACGCAAAAAGCCGTGACCTGTTGAAAAGCCGTTTGTAAAAAGCTTGTCAATATCAATTTGACAGCAGGTGGTTGTAAGCGTTAAAAAGTCGAGGTCGTGGATATGTATATCGCCGTTTCTGTGTGCGGCGGCGTGCTTGGGGTTTAAAATATACATCTCATAGAACTGCTTTGCACCCTCAGAGCCGTACTTGAGCATAGTACCCATAGCGGTGTCACCGTCTATGTTGGCATTTTCGCGCTTTACGTCGTTATCCTTGGCGTCCTTAAATGTAAGGTCCTCGTATGTTTTCATAAGGCGTGTGTTCATTTCTCTTACTCTTGTGCGCTCTGCTCTGTACAGGATGAATTCCTTTGCGGTTCTTGCGTGACCGTTTTCAATAAGAACTCTCTCAACAACGTCCTGCACGTGCTCAACGGTAGGAGTACCTGCTTCTTTTTCAAGATATTGCTCAACCTTTAAGGCAAGCTGCTCTGCGGCTTTGTAATCATTTCCGCCGATAGCCTGAGCCGCCTTGTAGATTGCCTCTGTAATTTTCTGTAAATCAAAAACTACTGTACGGCCGTCGCGCTTTGTAATTGTTTTAAGCATATTTCTTTCTCTCCTTAATATCCAAATTCCCAAATTTATTATTAGCCGGAAAAGTTTGACCGGTTTGTATGCAAAAGTATTGCAAGCACAATATATAGTATTTTAGGTTCGATAACAATTAGCAATTATATATTAATTGCCAAAGATAGTCAATAGTAAAAATGACGGTTTTATGTGCTGATTTTCGTGCAAAACAGAATAAATAATGGGTTATTGATTTTAAAGAATTAAAACAATATGTTGTCTTGCACTAAAATAAAGACACAATATATTGTATTAAAAGAGAAGCGAGAAAAAATATACGTTTTTTTGCTTTTTAAAAGTGAAAAAGTAAAATCCGCATTATGATGCGGCAAAACAGCTTTATAATGCCGAAAATGCATTAAAATTTTACAACCACAATATATAGTGTTAAATAACACAGAGTGAAAAGCTTTAATTACACAGTTACCATACAAAAGCAGGTATAATACAAAATAACTCCCTGCGAAAAAATTTCCGCAGGGAGTATGAATTTAAAATATATAATATATAATACTATTTTCTGATTTAAAAGTTGATTTAAAAGAAATCTTTTTGCCTGTTCAGTCAATGGTTAGCATTATTCTTTTGCGCCGGATAAATCGTCAAGCTCCTTGGTGGTTCTTACATATTCAAATTCGTCAACAATTTCCTTTGCCGGCTTTTTGGTAAGCAGGCTTACAACTATCATAGCTATAAGTCCGAGCGCAAAGCCTACAACCAAGGAATAAAGTCCTGTAGCGGAGGCAAGCGTTAAGCTGCCGTCGGCGCCGGGGATAATCGGCAGATAGTCCCAAAGCATTACAAGACCGCCGCCGCATATCATTCCTGCAACTGCACCCGGTAGGTTTGAACGCTTCCAGAAAAGTGAGAGAAGAATAACAGGGCCGAAGGTTGCGCCGAAGCCTGCCCAAGCGTTAGACACAAGTCCCATAACGCTGCTGTTTTGGTCCAAAGCAATAATAAAAGCAATAACAGCAACAACGGCAACAGTTATACGGCTTATTAAAAGGGTGCTTTTTTCAGAAGCTTTTTTGTTTATTGCTCCTTTGTATAAGTCCTCAGAAACTGATGAAGCAGTAACTAAAAGCTGAGAATCGGCAGTTGACATAACAGCCGCCAAAATACCGCAAAGAAGAATACCGCCGATAAACGGAAGCTCCCAGTGATTTTGGAAAAGCTCTATAATCATACTGATAAATACGTTTTCTGCCTGTGCGTCCTGCAAAGCTCCGCCTACAAATGCCTTACCGATAACGCCTACAAAGCAAGCTGCTGCAAGGGAGATTATAACCCAGATAATAGCAATAACTCTGCTCTTTTTAACCTCGTCGGTCGACTTGATAGCCATAAAGCGAACGAGAATGTGCGGCATACCAAAGTAGCCTAACGCCCAACCGAGGTTGGATATTATGGAAACTGCTGTTACAGGCTCGCCTGTTGATGTGAGCAACGGGTTTAAGTAGCCGTTTACGTCAGCAACACCGTTTGCTGCAAGTCCTGCCGTAATACTGTCTGCTCCGCCCATAATGGCAAATGCCGCAATAGGCACAGCCATTAAAGCTGCAAGCATTAAAAGTCCCTGTATAAAGTCTGTTACGCAAACAGCCATAAAGCCGCCGAAGAAGGTGTAAATCAATATTACAAGCGCACCAATGGCAAGCGCAACGGTATAGTCAACATTGAATACGTTGTTAAAAAGCACAGCGCCTGCTTTGAAGGCAGATGCTGTGTAAACGAGGAAGAACACAGCTATAAAGATAGAAGAAACTATCTTGAGTATTCTTGTTCTGTCGCGGAATCTGTTTTCAAAGAAAGATGGGAGAGTAAGCGAGTTGCCTGCCTTTATTGTGTATTTTCTTAAACGTGAGGCAACTAAAAACCAGTTGAGCACCGTACCGATAAGCAAGCCTACTGCAATCCATATTTCGCCTGTTCCGGCAACATAGATTGCACCGGGAAGTCCCATAAGCAGCCAGCCGCTCATATCGGATGCCTGTGCCGAGAGTGCAGCAGTCCATCCGTTTAAGCTTCTGCCGCCGAGTATGTAGTCTTCTGAGCTTTTTGTTTTTCTGAAGTAGATAAAGCCGATTATAAGCATTACCGCAAGATAAACAGCAAAAGCAATAAGAGTCCATATTGTGTCTGTCATTCTACCAGTCCTTTACATTAAATTTTTGTGAACCAATGTATAAAATAATAACAAAAAATTGCAAAATATGCAAGTTTTTTTCTTTAATGTATTAAAATATTAAAAACCGGGTTTTGACTGACTGTATGCAGTATTATAAACATTGACGGTTATGAGTGATTGTCGTATAATTTAATAGAAAAAGTTAAATATGGCGGAGGCTTAAAAATGACAGGCTTTGTTAAAAGGACATGGGCTGAAATTAATCTTGATAATATTGAGCATAATTATAAAGAGATAAAAAGGAATGTTGCAAAGGGAGCAATGCTGTGCTGTGTTATAAAGGCTGACGGCTACGGCCACGGAGCAGTGGAGCTTGCAAGGGAATATTCCCGGTTAGGAGCCGATTGGTTTGCGGTTTCAAATATAGAAGAAGCAATACAGCTAAGAGAAGCGGATATTAAGGAGCCGATTTTAATTTTAGGCTATACGCCGTGCAAATGTGCAAAGTATTTGAGCAATATGAATATTTCACAGGCGGTGTATTCTCCGGATTATGCCGAAAACCTTGCAAGAGAAGCTGAAAATGCAGGAGTAAGGGTGAAAATACATTTAAAGCTGGATACCGGAATGAGCAGGATAGGGCTTATGTGCCAAAGCTTTGAAAGGGACAGTGCTTCTTTAGACGAGGCGGAGCGCATATGCCGCCTTCCGGGGTTTGAATGTGAGGGTGTGTTTACGCATTTTGCAGTATCTGACGAGGCAAAGGACGGGGAAGACTTTACAAGGCAGCAGTTTTCTTGCTTTATGCATTCCGTTAACGAGCTTGAAAAAAGGGGAGTAAGCTTTAAAATACGCCACTGTGCAAACAGCGGAGCAATAATAGATTATAAGGAAATGCATCTCGATATGGTGCGTGCAGGCATAATTTTGTATGGTCTGTCGCCGTCGCAAAAGCTAAAGGATAAATTTAACTTAATACCTGCTATGGAATTGAAATCTGTAATTTCGCACATAAAGACAATAGAAAGCGGCGCAACGGTAAGCTACGGCAGAACATATAAGGCAAGCGAAAGGCGAATAATAGCGACAATCCCCATAGGCTATGCAGACGGATATATAAGAACGCTTGCAAAGGACGGAAGCATAGGCGTTGCAGGAAAAAGAGCAAAAATTGTAGGCAGGGTATGTATGGACCAGCTTATGGCAGACGTTACAGACTGCGGAAATGTTAAGCGAGGCGACTGTGTGACCGTGTTCGGCACAGGAGATAATAACACGCCCACAGTAGATGAACTGGCTTTGTGGAGCAATACAATCAATTACGAGGTTGTGTGCCTTGTAGGTAAAAGAGTTGCAAGGGTGTATACTAAGGACGGAAAAATTGTAAACGCAGTTACGCTTACAAGTAATTTGGAGAGAAATTAAGGAAACACTGATTAAATCCCCCTTAACCGGGCGGCAGACAGTATATTCTAAAAAGGAGTTTGTATAGTATTATGAAGCTTTTGGTGCTTGACGGCAACAGTATATTAAACAGAGCGTTTTACGGTATTAAACTGCTCTCCACAAAGGACGGCCAATATACAAACGCAATCTACGGTTTTTTGACAATGTTTAAAAAGATAAGCGAGGAAACCTCTCCTGACGGTGTTGCTGTTGCGTTTGATATGAGAAAGCCGACATTCAGGCATTTAAAATACAGCGGTTACAAGGCACAGCGTAAGGGTATGCCGCCGGAGCTTGCACAGCAGCTGCCTATATTAAAGGAGCTTTTAGTATATCTCGGATATAAAATAGTAGAGTGTGAGGGCTACGAGGCGGACGACATTCTCGGAACGCTTGCCAAAAGGTGTGAAGAGGGCGGAAACGAATGTGTTATTGCAACCGGTGACAGAGACAGCCTGCAATTAGTATCTGACAATGTAACGGTAAGGCTTGCCGCCACCAAAATGGGCAGACCGCAGGTAACGCTTTATGACAAGGACAAGATTATGGAGGTTTACGGCGTTTCTCCGAAACAGCTTATAGAGATTAAGGCAATTCAGGGAGATACCTCCGACAATATTCCGGGCGTTAAGGGAATAGGTGAAAAGGGCGCTTCCGACCTTATTAAGCGTTTTGAAAGCCTTGATAATATTTACGAAAAAATAGACGAAATAGATGTAAAGCCCGGCATAAGGGCAAAGCTGATTGCAGACAGGGAAAATGCATATTTAAGCCGATTTTTAGGTGAGATATGCACAGACGCACCGATAGACCTTGAGTTAAAAAGCTATATTCCCCAAAAAGTGGATAACGACAGCGCAGTGCGCCTTATGGCAAGGCTTGAGCTATTTTCTTTGATAGAGAAAATGGGGCTTAGAGATACAGATACAGCGGTAACAGTACAAAAAAGCGAACAAAGTACTGCCGCCGTTACGTATTCTTCGGATTTTGAAGCTCTGTTAAGCGAGCTTTTGCAAAACAAAAAAGCAGTATTTACGGCGGATATTAAGGATGGGAAAATTTCTTCTCTTGCGTTTTTAACAGGAGAGCGCATTGTCTGCGCTAAAGACGGTGAAGGCTTTGATAAGTTTTTAAAGCAGTTATTTGAAAGTGAAGAAATAATAAAGCAAACCCATAATATTAAGAGTGTGTATGCTGTGCTGGATAAAATGAATATACAGCTTAATGCTGTTGATTTTGATACTATGCTTGCGGCGTACCTTTTAAATCCGTCGGCTTCTTCATATGATATAAAAAGGCTTTGTGAGGAATATGCTGTAATTGCACCTGTATGTGATGACGAAAATGCACAGGAATATGTTAAAAACGCCGCCGCACTTGGTGCTCTTACAGAAATGCTGTGTGCAAAGATTAAGGAAAACAATCAGGAGGACTTGCTACGCAATATAGAAATTCCGCTTGCCGGTGTGCTTGCACAGATGGAAAACATCGGATTTATGGTTGACGCAGACGGCATAAGGGAATATGGAAAGGCTTTGTCACAGAAGCTTTATGAGCTTCAGGCGGAGATTTATGAAGAGGTAGGCTATGAGTTTAATATAAATTCACCTAAACAGCTTGGTGTTGCCCTGTTTGAAAAGCTGATGCTTCCGGCAGGCAAAAAGACAAAAAGCGGATATTCCACAAGCGCAGACGTATTAGAGGGACTTAGAAATGTGCACCCTGCCGTTAATCACGTTTTGGAATACCGCGCGCTTTCAAAGCTTATTTCAACTTATTGTGACGGACTTTTAAAGGTAATAGCTGAGGACGGCAGAATACACACAAGCTTTAATCAGACGGAAACACGCACAGGGCGTATAAGCTCTACAGAGCCTAATCTGCAGAATATTCCCGTAAGAACACCGCAGGGAAGAGAGCTCAGAAGATTTTTCTGTGCGAAGCCCGGCTGTGTGCTGGTGGACGCAGATTACTCGCAGATTGAGCTGAGAGTTTTGGCGCACATAGCAAACGATGAGGCGATGATAAACGCCTTTAAAAACGGAGAGGACATACACACGATAACGGCGTCTCAGGTTTTTAATATTCCGCAGAATATGGTAACGCCTATTATGAGAAGCAGAGCGAAGGCTGTAAACTTCGGCATAGTGTACGGAATCGGCGCGTTTTCTCTAGCAAAGGATATATCCGTTACACGAAAAGAGGCGCAAAGCTATATAAATGCATATTTGAGCCACTACAGCGGAGTAGACGCTTATATGAACGCCGTTGTGGCGAAGGCGAAAAACGACGGCTATGTAGAAACAATGTACGGCAGAAGAAGATACTTGCCGGAGCTTACCTCCAGCAATTTCAATATGCGCTCATTTGGCGAGCGTGTTGCGCGCAATATGCCAATACAGGGAACGGCGGCAGATATTATTAAAATTGCCATGATAAGGGTTGATAAACGCTTAAAGGAAGAAAAGCTTAATGCAAGACTTATTTTGCAGATACACGATGAGCTTATAGTTGAAGCGCCGCTTGACGAAGCAATGCGTGTTGCTATGCTTTTGCAGGAGGAAATGGAAAACGCTGTAAGCCTTAATGTGCCGCTTGTGGCAGAGGCGGCAATGGGTACAACATGGTATGATGCAAAAGGGTAATCAGAAAGATTTTAGCGAAGAAAAAGACAGTAAATCTATAATAAAGGAAGATACAAATTGATTAAAAAAATTACATTTGTCTGTACCGGTAACACCTGCAGAAGTCCTATGGCTAAGGCTGCATTTGACGAGATGATAAAAAAGACAGGACTTGATATTATCTCCGACAGCTGCGGACTTTCTGCCGCAAAAGGGGTGCAGGCTTCTGAAAACGCAGTGAAGGCGTGCGAAAAAATAGGTTTATACTCAATAAAAAATCATAAATCCAAGCCGATAAATAATGATATTATTAAGGAAACAGACCTGTTTGCAGTTATGACAATGAGTCACGCTATGGCGCTTATAAATATGGGAGTAAAAAAAGAAAAAATATATATTTTGAATATTGCAGACCCGTTTGGCGGCAATCCGGATGTATATGAAGGCTGTCTTGAGCAAATAAACGAGCAGCTTATTATACTTATTGAGCTTATAAAAAGACAGGAGAATAAGGCCTGATGGAGAATATACATATAGCTCCTATGGCTAAGGAGCATACAGCACAGCTTGCAGAGATTGAAAGGCTTTGTTTTTCAAAGCCGTGGAGCGAAAACGCACTTTTGCAGGAGCTTTCAAACAATGCCGCACATTTTCTTACGGCAGAAAATAACGGACAGGCAGTAGGGTATATAGGCCTGCACATTGTATGTGACGAGGCATATATAGCAAATTTGGCGGTGCATCCCGATTTTAGGCGAAAGGGCATTGCAAGACAGCTTTTGCAGACTGCCGAGGGCTTATCGCTTGGTATGGGATGCCGTTTTATTTCGCTTGAGGTGAGAAAAAGCAATAATGCCGCAATAAGCCTTTATAAATCAGAAGGCTTTAAAACTGCCGGCTACAGAAAGAATTTTTACTCTGACCCGAAGGAGGATGCGGCGATATTAACGCTGTTGTTTTAAATGAGCAATAGTGAAAGAGCGCTTTCTTCAGATGTGTTTTACGAAAGGAAAATATGGTGATAATTAATGAAGATTTTGGCGATAGAAAGCTCCTGCGATGAAACAGCCGCCGCAGTAGTGGAAGACGGAAGAAATGTTTTGTCAAGCATAGTAGCCTCTCAGGTGGAGGAGCATAAGCTGTACGGCGGCGTAGTGCCGGAGATAGCCTCCCGCCGTCACGCAGAAAATATAGTAGGCGTTGTGGAGCAGGCGCTTTTGTCGGCAGACTGCACTATAAACGATATTGACGCCATTGCTGTTACGCACGCTCCGGGGCTTATCGGTGCGCTTTTGGTGGGAGTGAATTTTGCAAAGGGATTGTCGCTTTCAAGCGGACTGCCGGTTATTCCAACGCATCATCTGCGCTCACATATTGCGGCGAATTATTTAGAGCACAAGGAGCTAAAGCCGCCGTTTTTATGTCTTGTTGTAAGCGGCGGACACAGCCACATTGTAAACGTAAAGGACTATACCGATATGGAAATTATCGGTGCAACCCGTGACGACGCCGCAGGCGAAGCATTTGACAAGGCGGCACGCACAATGGGTATGCCGTACCCCGGCGGTATTCACCTTGACAAAACGGCGCAAAACGGCGACGAAAACGCATTTAAGCTTCCCAGGCCAAGGGTGGACGGCTGCCCTTACGATTTCAGCTTTTCCGGGCTTAAAACTGCGGTTATAAATTTAATACACAATGCAAAGCAAAAGGGCGAAGAGCTGCCTGTCGAGGATATAAGCGCAAGCTTTCGGAAAGCGGTGGTGGACTGCCTGGTACAAAACTTTATAAAGGCGGCTGAGGATCTAAACGAAAAAACGCTTGTCATAGCAGGCGGAGTGTCTGCAAATTCACTTTTGCGTTCAAGGCTTTCGGATGAGTGCAAAAAAAGAGGATATTCACTTTATATGCCGCCGCTTAATTTATGCGGAGATAATGCGGCGATGGTCGGCGCACAGGCTTACTATGAATATTTAAACGGAAACACGGCTTCTCTTGATTTAAACGCACAGGCAACCCTGCCGATTGATTATTCTACTCAAAAATAATGTTCAAAGCGTGGCAGGGATTCCTTGCGCAAGGTTCAGAAAAATATGGCTTTCGCTTTAAGCGAATAATAGACAAGGCGGCTCTAAAAATAAGCTTGTAAAAACAATTTGGAGTAGATAAAAATGACGGAAAACAAGCTTATTAAATACTGTTCGCCTACTCTTGCGGGGCTTAAAACTGCAAATTTATATACAGAACGCTTTGATAATACAGCACAGCTTAATGATTATATTTATATCTGGAACAAACGTCTTAACTGCAAGGGAGTAAGCTTAGATGCTCTCAGGGTTAAAAATAATTCTGCGCTTATTTATGTATGCAGAAAGCAAAGGCTTAATGCAGACCTGCAAAAACAGGGTGTATGCGAATTTTTACGGGAGTTTGGTTATGACAGCGCTTTAACGGCGGAAAAGACAATACAGAATTTAAAGCGCAGGCTTATGTGCAATAAGAATTTTCCGCACGAAATAGGACTTTTTCTCGGCTACCCTTTGTGTGATGTAAAGGCGTTTATTGAAAATAAAGGAAAGAATAGCAAATTTAACGGCGTATGGAAGGTATATTCTGATGTGCAGCAGGCAAGAAGAACATTTGAAGGATTTAAGAAATGCAGAAATATTTATGCTGAACAATATAAAACGGGTAAGAGCGTTGTCCAGCTTACAGCAAACAGTAGCGGAGTAAAATAAAAATTAGAAAAAGTATTGACAGTGTGGTTAGTTAATGCTAATCTATTATTAGTTAGTGATGACCAACTAACTTTAAGACTATTTCTGTTAAGGGCGGCGGAGCAAAACGCAGGCGGTAAAATCCGTCTGCGTTTTGCGTTATATATTATAGTTATGCAAAAGAGGTCCTTTGCCTTTACCTAAATTCAGCTGTGCTTTTAATGCACCTGTAAGGTATTCCTTTGCAAGCTTAACGCTTTGCGGAAGCGTTAAGCCGTTTGCCATATTGCACGCAACAGCAGAGGAAAGCGTACAGCCTGTTCCGTGCGTGTTTTCGTTATTTACAAGCTCTGTCTTAAAAAGGTGAGTATTGCCGTTTTCATACAGCAGGTCGGCAGTGTTTTCTTTTAGGTGACCGCCCTTTATAAGAACAGCGGTGTTGATTTTTTTGCTTAGTATTTCTGCAGCAGTATGCATATCGCTTTCGTTTTTTATTGCTATACCGCTTAATACTTCTGCCTCCGGAACATTTGGAGTGATAACGTTTGCAAGCGGTAAAAGCTCTGCCACAAGCGTTTTTTCTGCCTCCTCTGTAATAAGCCTGCATCCGCTTGTAGATACCATCACAGGGTCGATAACAATATTTTTTGCATTAAATTGCACAAGCTTTTTTGCAATGACCTTGATTATTTCTGCATTTGAAACCATACCGATTTTAACAGCGTCAGGGAAAATATCGTTAAATACACAGTCCAGCTGGCTTTGGACAAACGCAGGGGTAACATCGTAAATTCCGTAAACGCCCGTAGTGTTTTGAGCAGTTAAAGAGGTTATAACGCTCATAGCGTACATTTTGTGGACGGTAATTGTCTTTATATCTGCCTGTATTCCTGCGCCTCCGGAGCAGTCAGATCCGGCTATTGTAAGCACCTTTTTAATCAAAATAATCCCTCGCTTGTTCAAAGCTTTCAATGTATATATCGCAAAGCGCCTTTAGCTGCTGCTGATGGTCCTTTGAGCTGTTATCGTAAACTCCTACCACGTTAAATCCGGCTTCCTTTGCAGTTTTTGCCGCATAAAGGGCGTCCTCAAAAACATACGTGTATTCCCTTTTTGTGTTTAAAATTTTGAGTGCGGCTTTGTAAATTGCCGGGTTGTCCTTGCTGCAGCCTATTTCATAGCAGGTAAGAATTTTATTGAAATAGGGAAGAAGCCCGCAGCGCTTAAGCGCAAGCCGTGACAGCTTATAATCTGTTAAGGTTGCAATACACATTTTAACGCCCCTTGCACTCATTTGCTCTAAAAACTCCTTTACGCCGGGCTTTGGCTGTGCTTCGTTTATATAAAAATCTGCAATAAGCATATTTATACCGTCTATTACCTCTTGCGGCGTTTTTTCAAGACCGTAACGGGAGATTAAGTACTGCGCCCCCTGAGCAAGGCTTTTTGTGCGGAGAATATCGTTTAAATCAGGCTCGGGAGTTTTACCGAGAGATAAAAGATAATTTGCGCCGCTGCCGCGCCATATGTGCATAGAGTCTAAAAGCGTACCGTCCATATCAAAGATTATTCCGTCAACTCTCATAATGCCACCGCTTTTTTACATTCATTTAAAAGTAATTTACATTCTTCCGTTATATTTTCGCTTGCAAATATGCCGGAAACTACCGCCGCACCGCTTATGCCTGTGCCGCAAAGCATATTTATATTATTTCTATTAATGCCGCCTATTGCAACGACAGGTATGCTTACAGCGCTGCATATTTCTTTAAGTGTGCTTTGAGAAAGGGGCATGGCGTCTGCTTTTGTAGAAGTGCCGAAAACTGCGCCTACGCCGAGATAATCAGCACCGTCTGCCTGTGCCTTTACTGCAAGCTGAACGGTTCTTGCTGATACGCCTATTATCATATTGTTTCCTGCAATTATGCGAGCATCTTTTGCACTCATATCACCCTGCCCGACGTGAACGCCGTCTGCTTTGCATTTAACGGCAATTTCCACGTCATCATTAATAATAAGCGGTACGTTATATTTACTGCAAAGCTCCTTAACTGCGAACGCTTCGTTTAAAAACTCCTCTTTAGAAAGCCTTTTTTCACGAAGCTGAACACAGGTAACACCGCCCCTAAGCGCCATTTCTATCTGCTGTAAAAGCGTGTTGTCGCCAAGCCAGGAACGGTCCGTAACGGCGTATAAAAGCAGATGCTCTTTTTTTAGCTTCATAATATTTAACCTCGTTTATCGGAGTATGAATTATTCATCAAATATAGAGATATTCTCTCCGTCTAAAATTCTGTTCATATTTTTAACTGCACAGAAATTTCCGCACATACTGCAGGTGTCTTCCTTTTCGGGTTTTGACTCTTCTCTGTAGCGCCTTGCCTTTTCGGGGTCTATGGCAAGCGAGAACATCTTTTCCCAGTCCAGTTTTTTGCGTGCAAGGCTCATTTCGTTGTCTATATCCATTGCGTGCGGTACACCCTTTGCTATGTCTGCGCTGTGGGCGGCGATTTTTGCGGCGATAATGCCTTCTTTAACGTCGTTTACATCGGGCAGACGCAGATGCTCGGCAGGTGTTACATAGCAAAGGAAGGAAGCGCCGTATGTAGCCGCCAATGCTCCGCCGATTGCAGAGGTTATGTGGTCGTAGCCGGGTGCAATATCTGTAACAAGAGGACCGAGAACATAAAACGGAGCGCCGTGGCAGAGAGTTTTCTGTATTTCCATATTAGCCGCTATCTGGTTTATCGGCATATGGCCGGGGCCTTCTATCATAACCTGAACGTCCTTTTCCCACGCACGCTTTGTAAGCTCACCGAGGGTTATAAGCTCTTCAATCTGAGAAGCGTCCGTTGCGTCCTTTAAGCATCCGGGACGGCAGGCGTCGCCTAAACTGAGAGTAATATCGTATTCTCTGCAAATTTCAAGTATCTCGTCATAATGCTCGTAAAACGGATTTTCCTCGCCGGTCATTTCCATCCACGCAAAAATAATTGAGCCGCCGCGGGATACAATGTTTGTTAAACGTCTGTTCTTTTTAAATTTATGAGCAGTTTCTTTATTTATTCCGCAGTGGATTGTCATAAAGTCAACGCCGTCTTCTGCGTGCATTTTTACAATATCAATCCATTCTCTGGAGGTGATGGTTTTAAGCGCCTTGTGGTAATATACAACTGCGTCGTAAATCGGTACTGTTCCTATCATAGCAGGACATTCAGAGGTCAGCTTTCTTCTGAATTTGCGCGTATCGCCCCAGGAGCTTAAATCCATAATAGCCTCTGCGCCCATATCAACGGCGCTTTTAACCTTTTGATATTCAACGTCTAAATCCTTGCTGTCCCTGGAGGTGCCTAAATTTACGTTGATTTTAGTTTTAAGCATTGTACCCAGAGCGTTAGGCTCTATACATTTATGAAGCTTGTTGCAAGGGATAATTACCTTTCCCTGAGCCATAAGCTCCATAAGCTTTTCGGGAGCAATATGCTCCTTTTCGCTTACTGCCTTCATTTCTTTTGTAAATATGCCCTTTCTTGCGGCGTCCATTTGTGTTGTGTATTCCATAGTAACATCCTTTCCTTAAGATATTGTTTGTTTATTTAAAGTATTTCTTTGAAATGATAAAAAAGTTTCGGCGGATATTCCCTTTAATAAGCTGAAAATGAATTCCACCACCGCCCTGCACATCTTTCCCTTTAACAAGGGAGGCCGGAGAATAACGCTTGAAACGGCTGCTTTTGTTTATCTGCAAACCCTTAATTTACCCTATAGGAATAGATAATTGAATAAATCTTTTTAAAAACAAAAGGTATACATCGTTTTGTATACCTTTTTATATATAATTCCTACGTTGGCATTATCCAAATCAGGTATAAGGGTCGAAGCTAAAAATCTTCCTCTCAGCCTGTTCACAAGCTCCCCGAATATTCAAATTATAATCTGTAATTATCGTATCATTCAGGGCGGATTTTGTCAATAAAATTTACTCTTCAAATCTCCACTTAATGCCCTGTGGTGAATCCTCAACTATTATGCGGCGCGCCTTAAGCTCATCTCTTATGGCGTCGGCAGTTGCCCAGTCCTTGTTTTTTCTTGCTTCACTGCGTTTTGCAATAAGAGCTTCAATCTCTGCGGTCAGGTCTTTGTCTGCGCCGCTGTTTTCTGCTTTGGCGGCGGCATTTAATAAGTCAAGTGACAAAACCTCGTCGAATTTTTCTATTACACAGCGCTTTGTCACATCTGCAATGTCTGCCTTTAAAACATCGTAAACAGCCGTAAGCGCAAGCGAGGTGTTGAGGTCGTTATCCATAGCGGCGGCAAAGCTTTCAAGATAAGGCTTTGCCTGATCAGCGTCCGGCGTGCCGTCAGTGCTTAAATTGGAAATTCTTTTAATAAGCTTTTCGTACGCTTTTGCAGTATTGTCAAGGCTGTCGTAGGTAAAGGTGAGAGGCTTTCTGTAATGCGACTGCAGGCAGAACATACGGTAAACAAGCGGGTCATATCCTTTTTCCTCCAAAAGTGAAACTGTAAGGAAATCTCCCTTAGACTTGCTCATTTTTCCTCTTGCGTCGTTCAGGTGAAGAACGTGAAACCAGTAATTGCACCACTTATGCCCTAAAAAGGCTTCGCTCTGTGCAATTTCGTTAGTGTGGTGGGGGAAGGCGTTATCTACACCGCCGCAGTGTATGTCAAGGTGTTCTCCCAGATGCTTTATGCTTATTGCAGAGCACTCAATATGCCAGCCGGGGTATCCGTAACCCCACGGGCTGTCCCACTTAAGCTCCTGATCCTCAAATTTAGACTTTGTAAACCAAAGCACAAAGTCGCACTTGTTGCGCTTGTTTTCGTCTTCCTCTACGCTTTCTCTGACGCCTACAGCAAGGTCGTCCTCGTTTTGGTTGCCGAAAACATAGTAGCTGTCAAGTTTGGAGGTGTCAAAATAAACATTTCCGCCTGCCTGATAAGCATAGCCCTTATCAAGCAAAACAGACACCATATTTATAAATTCGTCTATGCAGTTTGTTGCCGGCTCCACAATGTCCGGAGTCTTAATGTTAAGCTTTTTACAGTCTGCAAAAAAAGCGTCCGTGTAGAATTTTGCAATCTCCATAACGGACTTATGCTCTCTTTTTGCGCCTGCAAGCATTTTGTCCTCGCCCGTATCTGCGTCGCTTGAAAGATGTCCAACGTCGGTAATATTCATAACTCTTGTAACATCAAGCCCCGTATATCTTAAATATTTTTCAAGCACGTCCTCCATTATATAAGTTCTGAGGTTTCCTATATGGGCATAGTGGTATACGGTAGGTCCGCAGGTATACATACGAACCTTGCCGCTTTCGTGCGGAATAAATTTCTGCTTGGTTTGTCCTAATGTATTATACAGCTCCACTTATTTTTCCTCCAGTTTTTTTACTATTTTCTCTATTTTTTCTATATCAAAATGAACCTTGCAAAGCTCCTGTGCAACAGGGTCGGCTATGTGGATTTGGTCAAGGTATTCTGTACGTATTCCGTTAATGCGTACAATTCGCGCAGGAACACCCACCGCTGTTGCATTCGGCGGAACTTCGTCCAATACCACTGCGCCTGCGGCAATTCTTGCGTTGTCGCCCACCTTAAACGGGCCGAGTACCTTTGCACCTGCACCGACAAGCACATTGTTGCCAAGCGTAGGGTGACGCTTGCCGTGTTCCTTGCCTGTTCCTCCCAGCGTTACGTTCTGATATATGGTACAGTTGTCGCCTATTATGGTAGTTTCTCCTATAACAACACCCATTCCGTGGTCGATAAAAAGTCCTTTTCCTATTGTTGCGCCGGGGTGTATCTCTATACCCGTTTTATGGCGGCTTCTTTGCGAAATATAGCGTGCTATAAATTTATGATTATGGCGGTAAAACCAATTGGCAAGACGATAGGAGCGCACAGCCTTAAAGCCGGAATAAAGCAAAAATATTTCTATCCTGCTTCTGGCGGCGGGGTCGCGCGACATAATGGAGTCAAGGTCCTCCTTTAAGCTTTTGAACATTCATCATACTCCTTTCAGTTTAATTCACATTATGGTATCAGCCGCAGTTAATAAGTGTTAAAGCAAAGCGGCTAACATAAAAAATACCCCGTCCCAAAGCAGGGACGAGGATAAAATCTTCGTGGTTCCACCCAGATTCAGCGGTAAAACCGCCCTTTAAAGGCATTAACGCTGCCCATACGCACAGCCATACTGGCTTAAATGTTTTCCGGCTGTGTGCTGACGGGTGCATTTCGCAGGCTTGATTTTAATGGCGGATTTCAGCTTTTTCCGCCAATCTCTGTTAAAACAAGGTTCTGCTACTTCTCCCGGTAAACGCATTTTTATATTTTTTTCTTCATTAGCTATTATATAACATTTATGATAAAAAGGGAACTGTTAAAATATAAAATTTTACTTAGTCCTGCTTATAAATTTTATGTTGTCTTTAATATAAATTACGCCGGAAATAACGGTGAACAGCACGCTTATATATATAAGCGCCTGCGAAGCTATATTGAAGCAGGATGAGATCAGGAAAAGACTGCTTTCAGATATGCTTATTATGCCAAGAGATGTAAGCTCCAGAATATACTGAAAAAGCATAATGAAGCATATTACAATAATCTGGCTTACGGTTTTCACCTTGCCCCATATATTGGCGGCTACAACCTCGCCGCTGCTTGCCGCCACAAGGCGAATTGAGGTAACTGTAAATTCGCGGAAAAGTACGATAATAACGGGTACTGCTCCAATGATGCCAAGCTGAACAAAGCATAAGAATGCCGAGATAACAAGTATTTTATCTGCAAGCGGGTCTGCAAATTTACCGAAGTCTGTTATAAGATTATTTTTTCTTGCTATTTTGCCATCGAGCATATCGGTTAAAGAGGCAATGCCAAAGATAAGCCCGGCTATAAGAAAGTGGTGGGGGATATTAATAAGCAAAAAGGCAACAAAAAATGGAACAAGTATAATTCTCAGTATTGTTAGCTTATTTGGAATATTCAATATATCACCAGCCGTCGTTTATTCTGTCATAGTGCCAATCGGGTCGCAGTCGATAAAATCGTCAATCAATACATTTACATATTCACCGAGGGAGGGCTTTCTGCCGTTTGTGTTGAAAAACACCTTTCCGTCAACATCGGGCGAATCTGCAAAGCTTCTGCCGAAATAGCACTGTGCAAATTTATCAAAGCCCTCTGTTACTACCTCTACGGTTTTTCCTATAAGGCTTTTGCAGTACTGCTCCATAATAGGATATTGCTGTTCCATTATAATTTCCTGACGTTTATTTTTAACGTCCTCGTCAAGCTGATTTTCAAATTCTGCGGCGGGGGTGTCCTCCTCCTGTGAATAAGCAAAACAGCCCAGACGTTCAAACTTTATCTCATTTACAAACTCTGAAAGCTCTGTAAAGTCATCTTCTGTTTCTCCGGGAAAGCCTGTTATCAATGTAGTTCTCAGCACAACTCCCGGTATTTTTTCTCTTATCCTTTTAATAAGTGATGTAAGGCTTTCTTTGTTTCCGTGCCTGTTCATTGATTTCAGGATTTTGCCGTTGCAGTGCTGAAGCGGCAGGTCAATATATTTTAATATTTTGTCCTCGCTTGCAATAACATCTAAAAGCTCGTCTGTAATTCTGTCCGGATAGCAGTATAAAATGCGTATCCATTTAAGCTTTTCAATTTTGCAAAGCTCCTTTAAAAGCTTTGGCAGCATTAAAGAGCCGTATATATCCTCGCCGTAGCGGGTTGTATCCTGTGCAATAACGATAAGCTCTGTCACACCGTTTTCGGCAAGTGTTTTTGCCTCGGAGATTAATTCTTCCATTTTGCGGCTTCTGAATCCGCCTCTGATAAGCGGAATGGCACAGTAGGTACAGCGGTTGTCACAGCCGTCTGCTACCTTTAAATATGCATAATAAAATGGTGTGCTTTGTATTCTGCCGCCGTCAAGCGGCATTTTTGCTTTATCAGGGAAGCTTTCTATCTTTTTACCCTCCAGGCATTTTGCAATTATGTCTGCTATCTGCGTATTTGCGCCTATTCCCACAACTGCGTCAACCTCGTAAAGCTCCTTCATAACGTCGTGCTGATAACGCTCAGAAAGGCAGCCGGTTACAACAATAGCCTTAATTCTGCCCTCTTTTTTAAGCTTTGCAAGCTCTAAAATTTCTTCTATGCTTTCCTGCTTTGCGCTTTCTATAAAGCCGCAGGTGTTTATTATTGCAACGTCTGCCATAGCGGGGTCTTCAATAATTTTGTAACCTGCCTGCCGCAGAGTAAAAAGCATCATTTCAGCGTCTACTATGTTCTTTGCACAGCCTAAGCTTATCATTCCTACTGTATAAGTCATTTTTGTGACCATTCCCTTATTTTAAATATATTCTTCTTCGTCGTCTGTTATGTAGCTGTCCATAACAGGTTTTATATCACTCCAACGGTAACCCATGCGCTGTAAGGCGGCAAAGGTACGTTTTCTGCTTTTTTCGTCATACAGCTTATTTCTGTATTTACCCTCAAGCAATGCCTGTATCTGCTCTGCCGGGTCAACCTCGAGCTCGCAAAGCAGCTGTTCAATCAGGCTGCGGTCAATACCCTTTTCTCTAAGCTTGTAGGACACAGCCGTCTTTGACATATGCTTTTTGTTTATAAGCTCCTCGCAAAGGCGGCGTGCATATTTTTCATCGTCAACAAGTCCAAGCTCCTCCATACGGTCGGCGGCATTTTGCGCTGCTTCTAAGCCGTACTCCGGCTTGATTTTATCAATAAGCTCTTTTTTGGAGCGATCTCTGTATGATATAAGCCACAAAGCCTTTTCCTTTGCTCTGCGCTCGTTTGATTTGTCTATCAGCTCCTTTAATTGCTCATCTGTTATTTCTGCTCCGGCAGTTATGCGGTTTTCAATAAGCGTTTGAGTATCCAGCTTTAAGGCAAATTCACCGTCAATGTAAAGTGCGGAAAAGGAGCGTTTTCTCGGCTCTATTGCAGTTATCAGCATATTAATCTACCAAAATATCTATATCCTCATCGTCAGATACGGTGGGGAAGGCGCTGTCGTCGGGATCGTCCTTTTCAATCGGCTTTACAGAGGCTTTTGCAGACTTATCCGCTTTCGGCGACGGCTTGCCGGTGATTTTCTCAAGATTTTCCATAAGCCTGTCTTCAATTTCCTTAGCGGTTTCGGGGTTATCAAGAATAAATTTCTTTGCGTTATCTCTGCCCTGACCGATTTTTGAGCCGTTATATGAGAACCAGGCTCCGCTTTTTTCTATAATATCCGCTTCTACGGCAAGGTCTAAAAGCTCTCCCTCACGGGAAATACCTTTGCCGTACATAATATCAAACTCCGCCTCTTTAAAGGGAGGGGCAATTTTGTTTTTAACTACCTTTGCTCTGGTGCGTGAGCCAATCATTTCCGAGCCGGATTTCAGGGTTTCAATTTTTCTTATATCTATACGAACGGAGGAATAGAATTTCAGCGCACGTCCGCCGGGGGTAACCTCCGGATTACCGTAAACTACGCCTACCTTTTCACGAAGCTGGTTGATAAAGATAGCTACACAGTTTGATTTTGATATTGCGCCTGTGAGCTTTCTTAATGCCTGCGACATAAGTCTTGCCTGAATACCAACGTGAGAATCGCCCATTTCTCCTTCTATTTCTGCTCTGGGTACTAATGCGGCAACAGAGTCTACAACAATTACGTCAATCGCTCCGCTTCGCACTAAAGCTTCTGTAATTTCAAGAGCATTTTCGCCCGAATCAGGCTGTGAAACAAGCAGATTGTCAACATCTACGCCGAGTGCGGCGGCATAAACAGGGTCAAGTGCGTGCTCAACGTCAATAAATGCAACATTTCCGCCTGCTTTTTGTCCTTCTGCTATGCAATGGAGAGAAAGCGTAGTTTTACCTGAGGATTCAGGACCGTATATTTCAATAATTCTGCCGCGCGGCAATCCGCCTATGCCAAGGGCAATATCAAGCGACAGACTGCCGGTTGAGATATGCTCTACATTCAGGTTCTGATTTTGACCGAGGCGCATAACCGCACCCTTGCCGAATTGCTTTTCTATTTGGGTTAAAGCCGTACTTAATGCCTTAGCTTTTTCTTCGTCATTTTTCGGAACGCTCACTGGCGGTTTCGGCTTATTCTTTGATGCCATTGTTGTTACCTCCAAAGTTAAATCTTTAACTAAATTATATATTATTAAGTATAAAAAAGCAATTAAAACAGAACATAAATTTGCCCTTTAAGCGTAAAAGTCCAATAAAAAGGACTTATGGTAAGAGTGTTTAAAGAGAAAAAATCAGGCGTCGTATATTCCTGCAATGCTCCGTCTGCAGCCGCCAAGGTCAAGGCGGTATTCTATATCTTTAAAACCGTTTTCAAGCATAAGCTTTTTTACATAGTCGTACTGTCCCTCGCCAAGCTCAAATGCCATTACTCCGCCGGATTTAAGCAGACTCTTATACCTTATAACTATCTCCCGATAGAATTTACAGCCGTCATCTCCGCCGTTAAGAGCCATTTCAGGCTCAAAAAGCACCTCTTTTTGAAGCATTGGAATTTCATCACAGGCAATATACGGAGGATTTGAAATAATAAGGTCAAAGCTATTATCCTCAGACAGAAATTCACAGGACAAAACATCCGCCATAACAGGGGCAATGTTTTTTACCTTGTGATATTTAATATTTTTAATTAGGTAAGGGAAAGCCTTGTCCGAAAGCTCCACCGCCGTAACAAAAGAGTTTGTAAAGCGTTTTGCAAGCGTTATCGCTATAATTCCGCTTCCTGAGCAAAGGTCTAATATATTAAGGGTTTGATTTTCTTTGCCAAGCAAAAGCTTACAGGCTTGTTCAATAACTACGCTCGTGTCCTCACGGGGGATAAGCACACCCTCGCCCACAAAATAGTCAAGCCCCATAAAGCTCCATTTGCCCAGAATATACTGCAAAGGTATGCCCTCGGCACGCTTTTGTGCAAGGGCAAAAAGCTCGGCGGCTTTTTGCTGTGTAATTTCTTTGCCGCCGTTTGTAATTATATAGCTTTTGTCATAGCCCAGCAGATGCTGAATAAGACAGCCTGCGTCGAATTCCGGACTTTCAATGTCTGCAGTTTTGAGAATTTGCTTTGTATGCAGGTAAGCTTCTTTTAATGTATAGCTGTTCATTTATATTTCACTGCCTGACGGCACACCCTCGCCGCTGACAGAGCTTTTAGCAGCGCAGGGCTTTTCTCCGCTTATTATATCCTCGCCGTTTTCGGGTATAACGGGCTTCATAGCGGCAATAGCTATTTCTATCATTGAATCGTCCGGCTCTTTTGTGGTGATTCTCTGCGCCCACAAGCCGGGTGCGGCTATAATGCGGGTAAGGGTATTGTCATATTTTCCGCATATTTTTATAAGCTCGTAGCCTATTCCGCAGGTAACGGGGAGAAGAAGTATTTTAGTAACCGAGCGAAGTATGGGGTCTGTAAACGGCACAAAAAGACCGATGATAATTGCAATAATAAGCATAATTACCATAAAGCTTGTGCCGCAGCGGGGATGAAAGCGCTTATATTTTTTTATGTTTTCAACCGTCAGCTCTTCGTCATTTTCGTAGCAGAATATAGTCTTGTGCTCTGCTCCGTGGTACTGAAATACTCTTTTCATATCCTGCATCTGAGAGCATACTACAATATACAAAAGGAAAAGAGCAATTCTTAAAATTCCCTCAAAAGCGCTTCTGAAAACAATATTGCCTGCAAAATCCGGCAATAGGTTTGTAGTTGTTACGTTAAAGAGCCATGTGGGAAGCATAAAGAAAAGGGCAAAGGCAAGTACAACGCCGAGCACTGTGGATACTGTCATAAGCACCTTCATAAAGCTGTCGCCGAAATGCTTTTCAATCCACTGCTCAAGCTTTGAAGGGCCCTCTTCATCCTCGGGAATATCCTCCATTGCCTTTTCGGCAGATATTGAAAGAGCCTTAAAGCTCAATCGCATAGAGTCAACAAGACCTGCAAGACCGCGGATGAACGGAACTTTAAAAATTTTATATTTCTGTGCAAGTCCCGTAAATTCAATATCCTGTGTATATATTTCGTTTTCCTTCACGCGAACAGCAACTGTTGTGCGCTTAGGTCCTCTCATCATTATACCCTCTATTAAAGCAGAGCCGCCTATAGAGGTAATTCTTTTTGTTTTTTTATCAGACATAATTTTAACTGTTAGCTCCTTTCAAACTTTACTTATTTTTCCGTATCTTCCTTTATCACAGGGAAGGTTATGGTAACTGTTGTACCGATTCCCTCGGTGCTTTCAATATCTAAGCTGCCGCCGTGAAGCTGCATAATTTCGTCTGCAACGGCAAGACCGATTCCGCTGCCGCGCACTGTTTGATTAGCCTTGTAGAATTTTTCTTTAATTTTGGGCAGATGCTGTGCAGGAATACCGCAGCCGTTGTCGCTTATTGTTATTTTCAGGTTGTTTTCATCCGAATTTACCTGTATTCCTATTACACCGCTTGCCGGAGTATATTTTAAGGCGTTGTCTATAATATTGATGAACACCTGGCGTATCTTATTTTTATCTGCCATTATCGGAGGTACGGCGTCAGGCTCGTCATACAGAAGATGCTTATGCTCGGAAAGCGCACGCTCTCTCAGCATATATATAGCCTCGTCAAGCTCCGCTATTACATCAGTTTTATCCATCATAAGCATCATTCTGCCGCTTTGAATACGGGAAAAGTCCAAAAGCTCTTCAACTATTCCTGTAAGACGTTCCGATTCCTTTACGATAACTGACATACCCTTTTCCATTGTCGGGTCTGCCGTTGTGCCCATCTGCATAGTTTCCGCCCAGCCCTTAATTGCGGTAAGCGGAGTTCTAAGCTCGTGCGATACAGATGAAATAAAGTCGTTTTTCATTTTTTCTGCGGCGGAAAGCTCCTGTGCCATATAATTTATAGAATCGCACAGCTCGCCTATTTCGTCATTGTGCGTTTTTGTAAGCTTAGTGCTGAAATCACCCTGGGCAATTTTCTTTGCAGTGGCACAAACCTCCTTAACGGGGTTAACGATACTTCTTATAAAATATGAGCCTGAAAGCACAACAAAAAAGGTTATGAGAATTCCTGCCAGGATAAAGGTGACTATGTATAAAAATATTTTTCTGTTTGCTGCTTCAAGAGATACGGCATAGCGAACAGCGCCGATATTATTGCCGAAGGAGTCCTGTATTACTCTGGTGACAGACATTATGTTTTCTCCCGCCGAGGTTTGCCCTGTCCAGGTTGCATATCCGTTGTTGTCGACCATTGCTGTGTCGTAGTCCGGCATAGGCTCGCTTTTATCAGGCTCAAAGCCTGTTGAGGTTATAATAACCTCTCCGTTTGAGTTTATTACCATAAGCTCCATAAGCTCTTTATCGGGGAAGTTTTCAACATATGTGCGTGCAGTTGAATTAAACTGCACTGCGTCTGCCGTGGTGTAATTTCCGAAGAAGTTTACAAGCTCGTTGCTTCGTCCGCTTATTGTCTGCAAAATACCGTTATAATAAAAGGACTGAATAATAAGGGACAGCGCTATAATGATAGTAACAATAATAATAAGGGTTACGCCAAGTGTGTTTATAAGCCAGCGCCTTGTAATGCCCTTTGACATATTCTCAGTCCTTTCCGAATGTATTTTTTATAATTAAATCATTTTGCGTCCCATTTATAGCCAAGCCCCCATACTGTTACAATGTATTTCGGGTTGCTCGGTTCGTCCTCTACCTTCATACGCAGTCTGCGTATGTTTACGTCTACTATTTTTTCTTCGCCGACATACTGATTGCCCCAGACATGGTTTAAAATATCTGTTCTGTCAAGGGCAACGCCGGGGTTTGAAAAGAAGTATTCCATTATTTGAAATTCAACCTGAGTTAAATCTATCATTTTTCCGTTTTTAAGCAAGGCTCGGTTTCTTAAGTTTAATACAAACTCTCCGGAAACAAGCTCCTCTTTAAAGCTTGACTCATTTCTCTGCTGTGCAAGTAAAACCCTTCTGTACAGAGCGTCAACTCTGGCTGTAAGCTCAGAAGGACTGAACGGCTTTGTAACGTAGTCGTCTGCGCCAAGCATTAAGCCGGTTACCTTGTCCATCTCCTGTGTACGTGCTGTAAGCATTATTATGCCAATGCCGCCGTTTCTCTGCCTTAACTCCTTACAAACTGCAAAGCCGTCAATGCCCGGCATCATAATATCAAGAATAGCAACGTCAATATCGCCGCCGTTTTCCTCATATTTTTCAAGAGCCTGCTCACCGCAGTTTGCCTCTATAACGTCATATCCTGCACGTGTAAGATTTATTACCACAAAATCTCTTATAGCGTCTTCGTCTTCGCAAACAAGAATTTTTTTCATATTTATTTTCCTTTCTTATGTTAGGATTATTTAGAACGATAAATACAATCAGATAAGTAAATTCAGACTTTTGTTGATTTCCTCCATAGAAAGCAGTAATTCAGACATACTGCTTTCCGGAACCTTTACTGCATATATAAGACCGGAGGAGTTTATCATCTCGATAAAGTCGTCTGTGTCCTTGCGTGCCTTCCAGTCCTTTTCGGTGAATACCTGAATTGTCAGAAGTACTTGTCCTCTTTTTTCTCTGCCCGAAACATTCAGCCACTCATAAAAAGTAACAGAGCGTGAGGCAGTATCCTGTCTGGCGGTTACGTTTCCCTCCCATGCGCTTGGCAAAGAGAAATAGTAACCGTCCGTAGTGCTGATAACCGTTTGCAAATCAGGCTCCAGTGTTTTGCTTTTTATATTAAAGCTGTTCCAGATTGTAAGGCTGCAAACTCTGTCAGAAGTAAGATTTTCTTTTGCTTCCATCGGCATTAATTCAACAGTAGGAATATTCATAATCCCGCTTGAGTTTACATCCTTGCAAACAGTGGTACCGGTGCGAAGAGTTGGATTTTCCTTTTTTGCTGTGTTAAGCGGATTTAAAAGTGTTGACTGCTCTTTATCCCAGTATACTACCTCTGTGAGCAAATCGTTGTTATTTTTTGCGCCGTCAACAAAAACTGCCGGGGTGCTGTTGTCAGTCATACCCTGCTGTACGCAGACAAAGCGCGTGATGTTTTCATTTATAGCAATGATTGACCGCGTGAATATCTGCCGTACCTCCGGGTTATACTGCAAAAGCTTAGCGCTTGCAGGAGCTTCTCCCACAGGAATGGACAATAGCATTATGCTGCATTTGCCGTCGCCTGTTAAATCGCCTACAACACATTCGCTGAAGCTTTCGTCAATGGGCAGCTCGCTGGATTTTTTGTTTCCTACAAAATAAGCGGTCATTTGGTTTGCCGATGCAACTGCACTTTTCCAGCTTACCAAAACCTCTTTTGTTCTGTCACCGTCAATATCGCCTATATTAATGCTGTCAATGTCATTACTTATTCCGGAAAAATCCCCGACAGACTGCCATATACCGTTTATATTTCTGATAAACATTATGTGGGTGGTGGTAGCGTCTCCCGAAGGCTTATAAAGCGCTATTGCCTCGTCAATTCCGTCACCGTTAAGGTCCTTCATAATTATTGCGCTTCTGTAATCTCCTCTTTGCGGATATTTCAGCGTGTAGTCGCCGCCTGCCGTAGTTTCTATTACTGCTTCTATCTCCGCCTTGTTTCCGGTTGCTCTGGGCGGGCGCAAAAGGTCGGAATTATCAAAGCTGTTCGGAGCGCAGGAGGAAAAAAGAGTGCAAACAAGCATTAAAATCAAGACGGCTGTAAGCCTTTTCCTTATTTTCATACATTGCGCTCCTTTCCGGTTTGTTTTTTGTTGTTTATTTCAGGTTTAAAGCGTTCAGGGCAAATATTTTCTTGCCCATTTCGGTAAACATTTTTTCGTGCTCAGTTTCTATATTATCAGCAAGCTTTAAGCTGTGTAAATCCTCGGTTGAAAAGGTTATTTCAAAGCCGCACTCCTTAAAATATTCAAGGCTGTCACGGTACAGCTGCTCATCGTCTGTTTTAAAGCGGATTTCACCGCCGCTTTTCAAAAAGCTCTTGTAAAGCTTTAGCTGCCTTGGGTGTGTAAGCCGTCTTTTTTTGTGCTTGGCTTTTGGCCACGGATTGCAGAAATTTATATAAATTCTCTCTATTTCGTCATCCGGTGTAAGAATTTGATCAATCCTTTCAATGTCCCACGACATCATAAGAACATTCTCAACTTCTCTGCCGTTCTCTTCAAATTTTTTAACTATATTTCTTCTGCCTACTGCAAGCACTTCGCTTTTAATATCTATGGCTATATAGTTAATATCCGGATTATTAAAAGCGAGCTGTGCCATAAATGTGCCCTTGCCGCAGCCAAGCTCCAGATGCAGCGGCTGTTCTTTTGCAAAGGAGTTATGCCATTTTCCCTTAAGAGTAAGCGGTTCGTCTACAAAAAATTTGCAGGCTGCAAGCTCCGGCCTTGCCCATGGCTTTCTTCTCATTCTCATATGCTCACCGTTATCAGTTTATTTTATCACTTTATTATATCAAAAAGAGTATATATTTGCAATGGAATAATTGTATATTTTTTAGCTGTATTTTTTAAAGTATTTTTTAAAAGCTTTGTTAGGAAAACAGATGTAACCGGGCTTTGGTAACAGAAAAAAGGGGACAGCCGCATAAGGATTGCCGCTGTCCCTGTTGTTCAGTCATTTGCTGAAAAGCTTATTGCCTGCAAACATTCACTGCTCTCAGCTTGCTTGCGTCCTTCGGGTCCTGCTCGGTTTCAAATGTAACCTTGTCGCCCTCGTTTAAGGTTTTAAAGCCGTCTGCAACGATTGCAGAGAAATGTACGAATACATCGTCGCCGCCGTCGTCGTTAGAAATAAAACCGTAGCCCTTTTCTGCATTAAACCATTTTACTGTACCGTTATTCATCTTGGTACCTCCATATAAAATTATAATCATATCCATATACTGCAATATACCAAAACTCGCATATTTTTGTAACTCATTAACGAAACAATGACCTACAAAAATATGCGAGTTCAATGTGTAGCATTTTGAATACCTGTTAAGTATATATCATTTTACAGTACTTGTCAAATATTAAAATATAAATATTCAGTTATGCGATTTATTTAAAAATTCCATAACATTTTTGCTGAGCATAGAGGCAATCTGTTCGGGGTCATCGGGCAGCAGCACAATATGCTGCTTTGCATAGGAAAGGATATATCCGGTGCTGCCCTTTAACGGGTTAGGAATTTTTTGAGCAACGGGTAAGGGGGTTAAATGCTTAAAGCCCTTTGATAATACAGTAGTTATATTGCTTTCGTCATTTCGCGAAAGTCCGCCGACTATAAATATAAGGTCGGTGATGTCTGCGGCTTCGTTCAGGCTTTTCGCAAGCATTTCGTCCGAAAACGCCGGCAGCACACAGTGCGTGTTTATGCCGTTAGCCATAAGCACGTTTCTTAGCGAGGTTTCGCAATAGCCTGTTTTGTGCGCCATATAAAATATAATACTGCATTTCATAGTGATTTGCCTTTCGTTTAGTATTTCAGGTTAAGCTGATTACAGATCCTCTTCATTTATAGCCTGCGGCGATTGACGCTCGGCTTCCTCGGTGGGAGTCTGCGGAGCTTGACTTTGCGAGGATGGCGGGTTTGACGAGGAGGGGCGTGATGAGTTTACAGTTGTATTGCCTAAAACCGTAACATTGCAGGCGAGCGATATTCCGTTGCTTGTGCTTACCGTAATAACCGCATTGCCCGCCCTTTTACCTGTTACAACTCCGTTTGAATTTACAGAAGCTACAGAGCTGTTTGAAGATTTCCATGTAAGTTTTTTGTTGGTTGCATTACTTGGACTTACAGTTGCAGTTAAAGTGAAGCTTTGACCGACTTTTACGTTATATCCCGACCAGTTAAGGGAAAGTGTTTCAACCGGCTGCAATACCTTTACCTTGCAGTATGCAGTACATCCGTTAGGGGTTTCTGCCTTTATTGTAGCGGTTCCGGGTCCTACGGCGGTTAATCTTCCGCCGGCGGCAATTTTTGCAACATTTGTATCAGAAGAAGTCCACGTTACTTTTTTCTCTGTTGTATTTGACGGGTTCCAGCTTATGGAAAGATTATCGGTGTCGCCGTTATTCATTGTTATGCTGGAATAATTAAGCGAAATGATATAAGGCAGTATTTTTTCCTTAGTTGGCGCCTGTGTAGGTGCCGGTGTCGGAGCCTGTGTAGGCACCTCGGTTTCTTCCTCTGTTTTCTGAACATGATCAAACAGCGTGAACATACGCTCTTTACCTTTTAGCTTGCCGCTTCCGTCATACCAATCTATTTCTTTAGCCTTGTAGGCTGTCTTGAAGGTTGTAATTTCAGGCTTTGTTCCGCCGTATCTGCTGTACCATGCGTCGGGGAAGAGGGCGTCGTTGTTTATTGAAGCTTTCTTGACATCTACCTTTTCGCTTTCGCCCTTGCGTACCTTTCTGGCAACCACTACTGTTCTGAACTCCGAAAGCTCATACGAGCAGGTGGAAAGCGTAAGAAGCTGGTCGTCTTCATTTACGTTTACGGGTATATCGAAGAACGAGCGTTCTCTTATAAGATAAACATAATTCATAAATTCGGCGTCGCTTGCAAATGTACCCGTAAGATAATCGAAGTATTCGCCCTGCGACTCTAAGGTGTTTGTCTTGTATACGGAAATTATCTTATAAACAGCGTCGCCGTCGGGAGTATCAAAATGAATAGTCGGGTGTTTTCTGTAAAAATCAATATCGCCGTAGGTTGTTCCGTAGCCCATAAGGTTCTGGAACATTCTGCCGTCCTGCATATGGTGACCGTGAAGAATTATGTTTTTGGATTTTGTACCCTGCTTGCTTCTGAAATCTATAAATATGCTTCCGTAGCCGCTGTAATTTCCCTCATAGTCAGCATACAGATATTTCTGATAATCAATAGTATCGCTTTTGCTTTGAAGCACAGGGTAATCAATGTACTGGGTGTCGTCAATTTTTACCCACGCAACTATTTCCTTGTTTATCTTTTTAAGCTTATCCCAGTCGTGAGAAAGGGTTTTTACTACTTTTTTTGTTTTAGGGTCAGTTACAACCTCAACCTCGGAAACGCTGCCGGTATCTTTAATTTTACTTACAGATATGTCATTAAAATACGGCTGAATAACAAGGTAATTAATAAGATACCCTGCTGTTATTAAAAACGTGATTATAGCTATAATCAGAATAATTTTCCTTGCTATTTCCTTTGCGCCGTCGCCCCTCATCGGGATTATTCCTGCCCAGAAGCCGCGTTTTTTCTTGCTTTTATTTTCAAAAGCAGGTACAAACTTAATTCCGTTTTCCATAAGCTCTCCGTCAGAAAGCTTTGCGGCAGCTGCACAAAGAGATGCCGCCGAGATAATCATTTGAGAGGATGAAATACCGGTAAGCTCTTCCTTAGGCAAGGCTATTATTTTTTTGTCCTTGTAAAAGAAGCAATAGGAATAATAGCCTATTCCCATATCTGCAAGCTTAACGGCGTTTGAATATGCCTTTTCCGGGTCTGTTTCATAAATCGGCTCTGCTTGGGTGGGAAAATCCATTGCCATTACCAAATCCGGCATATGCTCCTGCTCAAGCCGGAGCATATGGTCTTTTTCTTTTGTAAGCATATTAGAGGTAAGTGCGCAAAGAGTTGAATAAATCGTATTGTTTTCGTCACCGTCCAGTGCATTTGCGATTATAACGGTATCTATATTGTCCTTAGAAGCGAAGGATTGTGCAAGTCCCTCAAGCAGCTTGGTGCTGTCGCAGTCCATTTCCGTTTTATAAAGAAGACGGCTTGAGGAGCCTTCAAGTGCAGAGGAAATATCGGAAAGCTCGCTATTCAGCTTCTGCATAGCTTCTTCGTCTGTTCTTATAGAATATATTTCAATATTCATTTTGTTTACCTCCCAATCAGTGTTTCCTTAATATCCGATTTTTGTTATTTTTAAATTATTTACAGCATTTTCAATAAGCTCGTCGCAGTTCAGCTTTTCCTGTGCCTGCTTTACATATTTCAGGATTGGGCGTGTGCGCGGATGCTTGGGCGTAAATACGGTACAGCAGTCCTCATACGGCTGTATAGAGGTTTCAAACGTGCCTATTTTGCGCGAGATAACTATAATTTCCTCCTTGTCCATTCCTATAAGAGGTCTGAACACAGGCATACTGCACGCCTCGTCCGTTACAGCAATGGCGTGAATAGTCTGGCTTGCCACCTGCCCCAGGCTTTCGCCTGTTATAAGGGCGGCGCAGCTATTGTTCTTGGCGACCTTTTCTGCTATTTCCATCATAAAACGCCGCATTATTATCGTAAACAGCTCCTCGGGGCAGTTTTTCTGTATCTGCTCCTGTATCTCTGTAAACGGAACTGTATACATTGTCATTCTGCCGCTGTAGGCAGATACAATCTCTAAAAGCTCCTTAACCTTTTGCTCCGCACGCTCGCTTGTATACGGAGGGCTTGCAAAGTGAACTGCTGTCAGCTCAATTCCTCTTTTAGCCATCATATATGCAGCAACGGGACTGTCAATACCGCCGCTTATAAGTATTGCCGCCTTGCCGCCTGTGCCCACAGGTATTCCGCCTGCGCCCTTTATGGACGCTCCCCTTATATATGCGCCAAAATCCCTTACCTCTACAGTTACTGTAATATCCGGGTTGTGCACGTCAACATGAAGATTGTCGTATGCGTTTAACAGTCTTTCGCCCAGTGCGGCACATATTTGCGGCGAGGTAAGCGGGAATTTTTTGTCAGAGCGTTTAGCCTCTACCTTAAAGCTTTTACATAGCGAAAGCTCGTCCTCAAGGTATTTTTCCGCCTTTTCAAGAATATCGTCCATATCCTTTTTTGCAACGCAGGCTCTTGAAAAAGCGGCAATGCCAAAAACTGTTTCAAGCAGGCGCTGCGCCTCATCAAGGTCTATATTCTCATCATCAGGCGTTATATATATTGTAGACTGCGCCGTTTTTATTTCAAATCTTCCAAGGAGGCGAAGCCTTCTCTTTATATTCTTAACAAGAATATCCTCGAAGGTTCTTCTGTTAAGTCCCTTAAGTGCAAGCTCGCCAACCTTAACAAGCAGTATTTCTTCCATTTTTTAGTTCCTTTCAGAATTAATATAATTCAGCTTTTCTTTCTTACCAGTGTTTTTGTTCCTTCAATTATTGCACAGACAAGTCTGTCAATATCCTGTATTGTGTTGAATTTAGAAAAGCTTACCCGTATTGCGCTGTCAATATATTCATAGCTTAGTCCCATTGATTCCAATACATGGCTTTTCTTTCCTTTTGCACAGGCTGAGCCGCTTGAAACATAAATATTTTTTGAGGAAAGAAAATGAAGCATAGTTTCACTTCTTATACCCGGTACAGAAAAATTCAGAATATACGGCAAAGCGTTATCGGGGGAGTTTATTTTAATGTTGTCAAGAGCTTTAAGCTGTTTTCTTAAATACTCGTTAAGCTCAACAATGTATTCTGTGCTTTCAAAATCAATTTCTCTTACTGCGGCGCCAAAGCCTGCAATAAGCGGAGCAGCTTCCGTTCCTGGACGTATGCGCTTTTCCTGTTCTCCGCCGTAGGCTCTAGGAATTATGCGCGTACCCTTTTTTATATAGAGCGCACCTGTTCCCTTTGGTCCGTGTATTTTGTGCGCCGTAACAGTTAAAAGGTCGGCGTCAATTTTCTTAGGCTTAACAGGAATTTTGCCGAATGCCTGCACAGCGTCACAGTGAAACAAAGCAGGCGAATGCTTTGCCTTTATCACTTTTTTAACCTTGTCAACCGGCAAAATAAGTCCGGTTTCGTTATTTACATACATCATACTAACCAAAACAGTTTTGTCGTCTATTGCGTCTGAAAGCTGTTTTAAGGTTATGCTGCCGTTTTCAGGCTTTAAATAAATTATCTCAAAGCCTTTATTTTCAAGGTGCCTGATGCTGTCAAATACAGAGGAATGTTCCATCGCTGTAGTTACAATTTTATTTCCCATTCGTTCACGGGCTTTGCAGCACCCGAAAATTGCCAGGTTATTTGCTTCAGTACCTCCGCTTGTAAAATAAATTTCGTCACGGCCTGCCGACAGTATGTCTGCTATTGCTGTGCGTGTGGCTGTTATTTCTTTCTCGGCTTCAAGACCTTTTGAATGAAGCGACGAAGGATTGCCGTAATTATCGGTAAGAAGCTCTGTTATTTTATCAACAGCTTTGGAGCAGGGTTTAGTAGTTGCGCTGTTGTCAAGATATACCTCATTATGCGTAAAAATACCTCCAAATTATTATCCGAGCAAAATATATACTAAAATACAGCTTACATTATACACTAAATCAGCATATATTCAAAGAGCGAAATTAAAAGTTTACAAAAAATTATTAAAAAATTATGGATTTAAGGAACCGCTTAATAAATCACGCCAAAAAGCTGTTTGCACATCTTGCTTGCGTATTTTCCTCCGTTTTGCCCAAAAAATCCTCGTAATGCGTCAGCATTACTGCGGTTTGTATATTCTAACGAAAAATCTGACGGCGCAATATGCACAAACAATTTAATCAGTGTTTCCTTAAGACGTAATTAAGAGGAATGTAATAATGTATATTCTGCTTTAGCCTTGTATCCTACCGTTCTGAAGAACTGGCAGGAGTTTTTAAAATGTAATAAAATAGTGCAATTATGCACATTTGAATAATGCTTTGCGGATACTGTGTAAAACAACTAATATTTCAGAAAAATAAGCAAAGTATTTCTATGCTTACGATGACTTTGAAAGCATATGCTTTGCTTGATTTTTATTAAATTTTTTGGTATAATTTTTGTGGATTTTTCTGTAATTTTAACTAAATAGCTGTCATTTTAAGATTTTGAACAGAAAATTTGTTTTATTATCACAAATGTTTAATATTGTTAAAGTCCTAAAAAGAGTTTTGACAACCGAATTCATAAAGCAAAGATAAGCTGAAATAATGCCGGCTTTGTATAGAATAATTACAGAATAGTATGTGTATTTGTTAATTGGTTAGCAATAAAAAAGGGGTATTGTATGTATAGTAAGGTTAAACGCGGCTTCGACCTTGTTGTTTCCGTTATCGGATTAATTTGTTCCTCTCCTGTTTTGCTTATCACTGCGGCGGCAATCAAGCTGGAATCTCCCGGTCCGGTGCTTTTTAAGCAAAAAAGAATAGGCAAAAACGGAAAGGTGTTTGACATATTAAAATTCCGTTCAATGTGCGTGGGCGCCGAAAAAACGGGAAGCGGAGTTTACTCGGGAAAAAATGATTCAAGAGTGACAAAGGTCGGCAAAATAATAAGAGCGACAAGCATTGACGAGCTTCCGCAGTTTATCAACATAATCAAGGGCGAAATGAGTCTTATCGGTCCGCGCCCGGTGCTTACATATCATCCTTGGGAATATAAGGACTATACACAGGAGCAGCTAAAGAGATTTAACGTGCGTCCCGGTGTAACAGGTCTTGCACAGGTAAACGGCAGAAAAGGAATCCCTTGGGACGAACGGTTAAAATATGATGTTGAGTATGTTGAGAATTTATCATTTAAGGTAGATTTAAAAATTTTCTTTTTAACAATAGCAAAGGTATTTACAAATGCTGACAATGTGAATACTTCCAAAACGGCGGGCATATCTGAAACTGACGAAAAAGGTCAGGAAAATTCATTAATTAGTGAGGGGACGGCTGACTGATGTTAAAGCTAATGTACATAACGAATAACCCCGAAATTGCAAAAATTGCCGAAAACAGCGGTGTAGACAGAATCTTTCTTGATTTGGAAATTATCGGCAAGGAAGAACGGCAGGGACATTTGGATACTGTTATCTCAAGGCATAATGTTGATGATATTGTGTCTTTAAAGGACTGTCTTAAAAAAAGCGAACTGCTTGTAAGGTCAAACCCGATTTATGACGGATCAAAGGAAGAAATAGACAAAATAATAGAGTATGGAGCAGATATAATTATGCTGCCGTACTTTAAAACGGTAGAAGAGGTAAAAACCTTCTTGAATATAGTAAACGGCAGGACAAAGACCTGCCTGCTGGTTGAAACGCCCGAGGCGGTTGAGGTTATTGATGATATTTTATCTCTTGACGGAATTGACGAGGTTCATATAGGGCTTAATGATCTGCATTTGGGCTATGGGCTTACCTTTATGTTTGAGCTTTTAAGCAACGGCACTGTAGATATGCTCTGCCGCAAATTTAAAGAAAAGGGCATACCCTACGGCTTTGGCGGAATTGCAAGTATGGGCAAGGGTATGCTGCCGTCTGAACACGTTATTGCAGAGCATTACAGGCTTGGTTCAACCCGTGCCATACTTTCAAGAAGCTTCTGCAATACCGATAAGATTAAAGATTTAGATGAGATAAATCAGGTTTTTGTAGAAGGTATGAAAGAGATAAGAGCCTTTGAAGCTCAGATTGAAAATGCAACTGAAACCTTTTTTGCAAACAATAACAAGTCGGTTGAACAGATTATAGCCAAAATTGTCGAGGAGAAAAATAAGAACAAATCAGAATAATATTGCGGCGAAGAAAATAAAAAGAATCTGTCAGAGGTAATTTATGGTTTTTTACATTACGTTTTTAAGAGCAATAGCCGCATGTTTTATTACGAATGCACATTATACGGGAATATATCCTACAGATTTAATTGCAAACGGTGGATTGATAGGAGACATTCTGTTTTTTGCAGTTTCAGGCTACTGCCTTTTTAACGTTAAAGCTTCTTTTCCTCGTTGGTATGGAAAGAGGCTTTACAGAGTGTATCCGCCGGTTATCATTATAACTGTAGTGTTTATTTTAATAGGTGTATACAGCCTTGAAAGTCAGCCTTTATACTGGTGGCTGATATATCCAACATATTATCACTTTGTTGCATCAATTATTGTGCTTTATATTCCGTTCTATTTTGTGATGAGAATTGATTGGCTCAGAAACCATATTCCTCATATTATGGCGATTATTTTAGCAGTGTGGGCAGTTGTTTATTTCTTATTTTATGATAAATCGTATTACCATATTGACAATGTCAGAGAACCGATGATCAGATTATTATTTTTTGAATCTATGCTGTTAGGCGCATGGTTTAGAAAAAACGATGCTCAACTGCGTAATAATTTCAAAATACGATATGTCATCGGTGTAATATTATCTTTTATTATTTATTTTATAAGCAAAATGATGTTTTCAAAGTATGACGGCATATCTTTATATCAATGTGTCAACCAGATAATTATTTTCATTTTGCTGTTCTTCATATTCAGAGTGTTTGCCGCCTTGGACGGAAAGCTGGAGAAGTTACCTTTATGGATTAAAAAAGTTGTATCTGTTATATCTAAATTGACCCTCGAGATATATGTTGTTCAATATGTATTAATCGCTTGGCTCAGAGATTTTGCGTTTTTCCCTGTTAACTGGATTGTTCTTACGGCGGTAATTTTTGTTTCTGCATTGGTGCTGAATAAAGTATGTTCTCTTTTTTATCTTTTGTGCGGAAAAATGTGCACAAGCATTTCAGCAAGAATAAATAAGAGTTAATTGGAGATAAAAACTTATGAATCTGTTAGTTACCGGGGCATGGAACGGCGCAAAGGATAAAATAAAGCTTTTAGAAAATAACGGACATTGCGTTTGCTTTTTGCAATTTGAAAAGGATAAATTGCCTTGTGCATATGAATGGGTTGAGGGAATAATCGGAAACGGAGTATTCCTGTTTCATCCTATTGAGAAATTTGTTAATTTAAAATATATTCAGTTAACCAGCGCAGGCTTTGACAGGGTTCCTATGGATTATGTAAAAGATAATAATATTGAAATACATAATGCAAAGGGTGTTTACAGCATACCAATGGCAGAATTTGCGATTGCCGGCGTATTGCAGCTATATAAACAGATGGATTTTTTTCGTAAACAGCAGAAGAGCCGTGAATGGAATAAGCACCGCGGATTGCTTGAATTATTCGGAAAGACAGTATGTATTGTAGGCTGCGGCAATGTAGGAACCGAATGTGCAAAGAGATTCGGCGCATTTGGGTGCGATGTGGTTGGTGTTGATATACTCCCGAGAGAAGATAAAAACTACCTGAAAATGGTCGGACTTAATGAGTTTAATAAGGTTTTGCCCGAGGCGGATATATTGGTTTTAACATTACCGTTAACTGATGATACAAAGCATATTATGGATAAAGATAAGCTTGCGCTGTTAAAGAAAACCGCTGTTATTGTAAACATTGCAAGAGGGGCAGTAATTGATACGCAGGCGTTAGCTGAAAGTGTTAAACAAATCGGCGGTGCAGTTCTTGATGTTTTTGAGGATGAACCGCTTAATAATCACAGCCCGCTATGGGGTTTTGAGAATGTTATTATAACGCCTCATAACAGTTTTGTCGGCGATAATAATCAAAAGCGTTTAGATGAAGTTATTATGAGAAATTTAAAGGTTGAATAATTACGGGGTAACAGGAAAATGAAAGTACTTTTAACAGCGACTGTGCAGAGTCATATTTGTCAATTTCATAAACCGTTAGCTGAGCTGCTTCATGAGCACGGATATGAGGTTCATGTTGCGGCAAAAGATAATTTAGCAGAAAAGAACGGGCTGAAGCTGGATTTTGCAGATAAGGTTTTTGACGTGCCGTTTTCTCGTTCTCCCAAAAGTACGGATAATATTAAGGCGTACAAAAAACTTAAAAAAATTATTGAAAATGAACACTACGATGTAATTCATTGTAATACACCTATGGGCGGTATTGTTACAAGACTTGCGGCAAAAAAAGCAAGAAAACGCGGAACAAAAGTATATTACACAGCCCATGGGTTTCATTTTTATAAGGGAGCGCCAAAGAAAAACTGGATTGTTTTCTACCCGATTGAAAAATATTTCTCTCGCCTTACTGATAAGCTGATTGCAATCACAAATGAGGATTACAAGCTGGCAAGTGAAAAATTCCACTGTGATGTATTTCATATTCACGGTGTAGGTGCAAACTCATCAAAATTTTATGTGATGAGTGACGAAGAAAAGGACTTAATCAGAAATGAGCTAGATATACCTAAGGATATTAAGGTGATTCTCAATATTGGTGAGCTGCTGCCTAATAAAAATCAGAAAACCGCAATTGCCGCAATGGAAGCAGTAGTAAAAAAAGTTCCGAACAGCAGACTGCTTATAGCAGGCAACGGAACAGAAAAAGAAAACCTTGAAGAGTTAATCAGAGAAAAACGCTTGGAAGAGCACGTAACAATGTTGGGCTATACTACGGAAGTTAATAAATATCTCAACATATGTGATGTGTTAGCAGCGTGCAGCTACAGAGAGGGACTGCCGCTGAACCTGATGGAGGCTATGCTGTGCGGTAAGCCTATTGTTGCGTCAAAAAACAGAGGACACTGTGAACTTATAAACGACGGCGAGAATGGATATTTGATAGACGCACAAGATGTACAGGCATTTGCAGATTGTATTTGCAGTGTTTTAACAGACGGAAAAGATTATGTGCATAAGGCGCTGGAAGCGGTAAAACCATTTACTGATGTCAGTGTGCGTGAAGAATTGAAAATATTATATGAGTTGTAAAGGATTTTATTATGGACCCAAAAGTTAGTATTATTATTCCGGTTTATAATGTTGAGGCATATCTTGCTAAGTGTTTAGACAGCGTCATTAATCAAACATATGAAAATCTTGAGATTATTTGCGTTAATGACGGTTCGACTGACGGCAGCTTATCTGTTTTGGAGCTTTATGCTCATAATGATACAAGGATAAAAATCGTAAACAAAAGCAACGGAGGTCTTTCCGATGCGAGAAACGAAGGGCATAAATATGTGACCGGTAAATACATTATGTATCTTGACAGTGATGATTGGATTGACTTGCATACTTGTGAATCGGCGGTAAAAAAAGCAGAGGATGAAAATGCAGATGTAGTTTTTTGGAACTATGTCAGAGAATTTGAACATTGCTCTAAACCAAAACATATTTTTGATAAAGAAGAAATTTCTTTTGAAACCCCTGAGCAGATTTGTGCACTGCACAGACGATTTATCGGATTGTATGCTGAAGAACTAAAGCACCCTGAAAACGCAGATTCAATTGTTACAGCATGGGGTAAATTGTATAGCTCCAATATTATTTTGGATAACCGCATTGAATTTGTAGATACAAGAATAATCGGTACTGAGGACGCACTCTTTAATTTGTATGTATTTGGTTATGTAAATAAAGCAATTTATATTAGCGATTGCTTTAACCATTACAGAAAATTAAACGAGACATCGCTTACTAAGACTTATAAGAAAGCTCTTAAAACTCAATGGGACGCCTTGCACGAGTATATGTATAGGTATGTTAATGAGAATAATTGCAGTGAAACTTTCTCTGCTGCACTATGTAACCGGATTTGTTTGAGCATAATAGGTTTGGGAATGAACATACTCAGAGGAGATTCGTCTGTTAATAAAAGAAAGGCAGTTAAAGAAATTATTTCCGATAAGGGATATCGTACTGCGGCAAAACAGTTAACGCTAAAATATTTTCCGATACATTGGAAAGTTTTTTTCTGGCTTGCAAAACACAACTGTGCTTCAGGCGTGTATTTTACGTTAGTATGTATTAAAAAACTGAAAGGTAGTTAACCGTGAATCAAGGTAAGAAAATTTCTATTATTATGGGAATTTACAATTGTTCATCTACTTTGGATGAAGCAATTAAGTCAATTTTAGAACAAACATATACAAACTGGGAGTTTATTATTTGCGATGACGGCTCCGCAGATGATTCTTACAGCATTGCAGAAAAATATAAGGATTTATATCCGGAGAAATTTGTGTTGCTGAAAAATGACCGTAATATGGGTTTGAATTATACGCTTAATCACTGTTTAAGCGCAGTGTCAGGCGATTATGTTGCCCGAATGGACGGTGATGACATTTCTTTACCAAGCCGTTTTGAAAAAGAAGCTGAGTTTTTAAATTGCCATCCGGAATATGCAATTGTCAGTACCCCGATGATTCTATTTGATGAAACGGGAGAATGGGGACAGACATCTGTAATTGAAAAGCCTGAAATTGAAGATTTTGTATATCATACCCCGTTTTTTTGCCATGCAGCATGTATGGTCAGACGAGAAGCGTACACGTCTGTTGATGGGTATACGGTTGACCCTAAATTGTTAAGATTTGAAGACTGTAATTTGTGGTTTAAAATGTATGGAAAAGGATATAGAGGATATAACCTAAATGAACCGCTATATAAAATGCGTGATGACAGAGCTGCTTTTTCCAGAAGAAAGTTCTCGGCAAGAATGAGGGGGGTATATGTAAAATACACAGGCTTTAAAATTGTACATATGCCAAAGCGCTACTATTATGCACTTATTGTTGAGTTTGTTAAATGTTTAATAATTGGTATATGTCCGCCTAAAGTGTATGGTCTTATGCATAAAAAGAAGCAGGAAAGGAGAACAGATTAACAGTGATAGTTTACACTTCAATGTTTGTCTATATCTTCTTGATTGGATACATAGGAAAAGCATTTATAAACAGTAAGGGCATTAAGACAAAATACCAAAACGGTGCCACAATGTTTTTGGCTATACTTGTTCTGGCTATGCCGGTGTTTTTTATTGGTATGAGAACCAATTATGTGGATACAAAAAGTTATATAGAAGGATTTGAGGCATTAGCGACTGACTGGGGGACTATTGCCGACAGTCTTTCCGACTCTAAAGGTGCAGGCTGGATTATATATGAATGGATAATTAAGTGTTTTATTACTAAAGATGCAAATGTATTTTTGATGATAACTGCAATTATACAAGCAGGAGCGCTGTTGAAGCTTTACTATAAATATTCAATTGATTATGTATACAGTATTTTAATTTTCTTTTTATCGTGCGCTTTTGTAAATATGATGAACGGTATACGTCAGTTTCTTGCAGTTGCGCTTATTCTTTATTTTGTAGATTGGATTTTTGAAAAAAAGTATTTAAAATTTATTCTTGTAGTGCTTGTGGCAATATCAATTCATATGTCTGCGATTATTTGGCTGCCGGCAGTTTTTTTGGTGCAGGGAAAGCCGTGGAACAGAAAAACAGTCTTGTCAAGCATATTAATCCTGTTCGCAATTTTGTTTCTTGATAAATTCACAAATTTATTGGAAGATACGCTGTCATCTACGGCTTATTCGGGATATACCGCTCAGTTCGCATCGGACGACGGCTCCAACATTATGCATACGCTTATTGCAGCGGTACCGGTTTTAATAGCATTTATCGGCAGGCAGGCTATTGCGGACAAAAATGACTGTAAGGCGAACATAATGGTAAATATATCTTTGCTGGGGCTGATGGTTAATTTACTTGCTAATTTTACAAGCGGTATTTTGATTGGAAGAATGCCGATATATTTTACTTTGTTTAATTATGCATTGCTGCCGTGGCTGTTTGAAAATGTGTTCAGAGCAGAAAGCAAAAAGCTTATGCGCGTATTTTGTATTATAGGATACGGTGCGTATGCTCTGTATTATATGTTGAACTCATGGGGAAGCTTAGGTATGCCGTATATCAGCGATATTCTAGGTATAAATACTTGGAAATAAAATGAGGGGTAAAAAATGGAAAAGAAAAAAGTTGCGATTATTTTGCACGGCTTAGGAGCAAATGGAATAGATACATTATTTGCAAACCTTTCTAAGCAATGGGATTACGATAATTTTGAGTTCACTTATTTTCTGGCGGTTGACGAAGATGCAAAACAGTTTTGGGAGCAAACTGTGAAGGAAAACGGTGTAAGAGTTATCCATTTACATGACCTTGATAAAAAACGAATACTTGGCTGGCCAAAGTCGCTGTTAAATGCGTTGAAAAAATATGGACCGTTTGATGCAATTCATGTAAATATGGATATGTTAAATGGGATTAATTTGTTAATAGCGAAGTTTGCAGGGATTAAAACCAGAGTTTGTCATGCACATGTTTCTTCAAATAAAATTGCCCACGGCAGAATAAAACAAGTAATAAAGAATTTATATTTAGTGATTATGAAGCAAATGATTAGATTATTTGCAACGCAAAAGGTTGCCTGTTCAGACTTAGCCGGAAATTATTTTTACGGAGAAAATAACTATACTTTGTTATATAACGGAATCAATTTGGAACAGTATAGGGACAAGCAAGTTGCATCTGATATATTGCCTGAGAGATAATTCATTATTGTTTGTAACGGTAGGGCGAATGAATAAACAAAAAAATCCGTTGTTTATTGTTGATCTGATTAAAGAGATATGTGAGAGAAAGCCAAACTCAAAAATGCTTTGGGTCGGCGGTGGCGAATTGGAGAATCAAATAAAAGAAAAGGTTGATAAGTTAGGTATACAAGATAAAATTTCATTTCTGGGGATAAGAAATGATGTAAGCAGTATTTTGCAAACGTGTGATTATTTTCTGCTTCCGTCTCTTTATGAGGGATTAAGTCTTGCGCTTGCAGAGGCTCAGGCGGCGGGATTGGATTGTTTTGTTTCCGATACAGTTTCTAGGCTTTCTGACTGCGGTAAATGTAAATTTATTTCTTTGGATAAAAGTGCGGCAGAGTGGGCAGATGAGATAATTACATATATTAACAGCGGAGAACATATGAAAACCATTGAAGCTCAAATGAATAAATTTGACATTAGGTGCATGGCTCGCTCCTTAGAGGATATGTATTCCGGCAAAAATGTATAAATAAGTATTAATCGTAATGGCTGTATCATTAAACAGATTGTTTCCCATTACAACTAAAAAGATAAATTATTAGTTAAAAGTGAGTGGCTATATGAGATTAGGTAAAATTTGGCTAAAGATTAATTTATTTAATAAATTAAGAATAAAGAAGAATAGAAAAAACCTTAAAAACAAGGATTTAACAATCATTACGTCAAATTGTATAGGTGGACTAATTTACAACAGTTTAGGGTTGAGGTTTAATTCCCCAACAATTAATACAAGCATTTCATCAAAAGCTTTTGTTAAATTTATTTTGGATATTGATAATTATCTGAATTTAGATCTTACTTTCATTGATACAGATAAGAATTTCCCTGTGGGAATGCTTGGAGATATAAAAATTAATTTTGTGCATTATAAAACTGAAAAAGAATGTGCAGAAAAGTGGGAAACCAGAAAAAAACGCATGGATTTTTCAAATGCATATTACTTCCTTAATGACCGAGATGGTATTAACGAGGATGATTTAAAAAAGCTTGATGACTGCGGAAAGAAAAATATAGTAGTGTTTACCTCAAAACCATATCCTTATAAATGCGCTTTTTATTTGCCAAGTTTTAAGAATCAACCGTGCGTCGGTAATGTGTTGAAAAAATGGTGGTTTGACGGAAGAATGGAATTTGAAAAATACTTAGATATTGTAAGTTTATTTAACGCAAGTGAGTATTCAAGTTTAGAGGAGTTTAGGATAAGATAGTATAGTATTATTAGTAAAATTGTTTAAACAAAGAATTATTGTTGGGAGCAATAAAATGATGAAAAAAATTCTCTTTTTTATTCCTACTCTTGGACAAGGCGGCGCTGAAAAGGTGCTTGTAAATCTTGTGAATAATTTGGATAAAAATAAATATGATGTAACTGTTCAGGTCTTGTTCGACGGAGGAGTTAACAGGCAATTTTTACATCCCTACGTAAAATACAAGGCGGTTTTTAAAAGGCCTTTTAAGGCTAACTGTAAAATATTGTCATTGTTTTCACCGCAATACTTACATAAAAAATTCATACGGGAAAAATATGACATTGAGGTTGCATATCTTGAGGGTATTGCTGCCAGAATTATAAGCGGATGCCCGAATGCAGATACAAAATTGATTTCATGGATTCATGTTGAGCAGCATACGAAGGAATGTGCGTCATATGCATTTAAATCCTACGAGGAAGCACAAAAATGTTATGACAGATATGACAGAACAATTTGTGTTTCCAATTACGTATTGAATGATTTTTCAAACATATTTCAAACTAAAAACCTGCAGGTGCTTTATAATACGGTTGATACGGATGAAATACTTAAAAAGTCAAGAGAACCTGCCGATAAAATTATGAAGCAGGACGGATGGACAAATATTATTGCTGTTGGCTCTCTTAAGAAAAGCAAAGGATTTGATAAGCTCATTAGGATACATAAAAAATTGCTTGAGCAAGGGATAAAACAGAGAGTTTATATACTTGGAAGAGGTCCGGAAAAAGAAAGACTGGAAAAAGACATAAAGGATAATAAGCTTGAGGATACATTTATGCTTCTCGGATATGATACAAATCCGTATAAATATGTGTCTGACTGTGATTTGTTTGTATGCTCTTCTGAGGCTGAGGGTTTTAGTACTGCTGTTACAGAGAGTTTGGTTGTGGGAACTCCGGTGGTAACAACCCTTTGTTCCGGAATGGAGGAGCTTCTTGGGGAAAATAACGAATACGGTATTATTACAGAGAATAACGAGGCTGCACTTTATGAGGGCATTAAAAGAATTTTAACGGATAGTAATCTTTTAAATATGTATGCTCAAAGGGCAAAGGAACGAGGAAATGTTTTCAGTAAAGAGAAAACGGTTAAAGCTGTTGAGGAAATGTTTGATAGTATATTAGAAGAGGAGTAAAACGTATGAAGGTAGTAATTCTGGCCGGAGGTTTTGGAACCAGAATATCGGAAGAGTCGGCGTTTAAACCAAAACCGATGATAGAAATCGGCGGTATGCCTATATTGTGGCATATAATGAAGACTTACTCTTACTATGGGTTTAATGAGTTTATTATTTGTGCCGGTTATAAGCAGCATGTTATCAAAGAGTGGTGTGCAGATTATTTTTTGCATACATCCGACGTTACCTTTGACTTTACAAACGGAAACAAAATGATTGTGCATAATAAACATGCCGAGCCATGGAAAGTTACAGTTGTAGATACCGGCTTAAATACTCAGACCGGCGGTCGTGTAAAGCGTGTTAAAGACTATGTAGGTGATGAAACCTTTATGCTTACATACGGTGACGCGGTTGGAGATGTAAATATACCGGAGTTGCTGGAGTACCACAAAGCTCATGGTAAAATAGGAACCATATCTATGTATAATTTCGGACAGAACAAGGGTGTTGTTGAAGTAGGCAAGGATGGAACAATTGCGGCATTCCGGGAAAAATCTGATTTGGATGGAGATCTGATTAACATAGGTTTTATGGTGTTTGAGCCTGATTTGTTTGACTATATTGAAGGGGATAACACTATATTTGAAAAAGGTCCTCTGACAGATTTGGTTAAAGAACAACAGTTAGCAGGCTATGTTCATAAGGGCTATTGGCAGTGTATGGATACATTAAGAGAAAAGCAGCAGCTGGAAAAGCTTTGGGAAACAAACAAGGCGCCTTGGAAGCTTTGGAAATAAATTGGAGGAGCTCAGATGGAATTTGATTTAAGTTTTTATAAAGGGAAAAGAGTGTTTTTAACAGGCCATACCGGATTTAAGGGCTCATGGATGTGCAAAATGCTTACTGATTCCGGTGCAATTGTAACAGGTTATTCTTTGAATCCTCCTACTGTTCCGTCTTTGTTTGAAATTGCAGACATACAAAGTGATGTAACTTCTGTAATTGGAGATATCAGAGATTATGCTTCGTTAAAATCTGCATTTGATATGGCGCAGCCTGAAATTGTATTCCATTTAGCAGCACAGCCTATCGTGCGCGACAGCTACAAAGACCCTGCATACACTTATGAAACAAATGTAATGGGTACTGTAAACATTCTTGAATGTGTCAGAAACAGCGACTGTGTAAAGTCTTTTCTTAATGTTACAACCGATAAAGTGTATTTGAATAAAGAGTGGGAATGGGGCTATCGTGAAAATGAAGAATTGGACGGCTATGACCCATATTCAAATTCAAAATCCTGTTCCGAGCTTGTTACACACAGCTATAAAAACAGTTTTTTCTCAGACGGTAGAGTAGCAATTTCCACAGCCAGAGCGGGAAATGTTATTGGTGGCGGCGATTTTGCTAATGACAGAATCATACCCGATTGTGTCCGTGCGGCAATGAAGAGCGAAAATATTGTTGTACGAAATCCGTTTTCAACAAGACCGTATCAGCATGTATTAGAACCCTTGTATGCTTACTTAATGATTGCAGCAATGCAGTATCAAGATGAAAAATACTCCGGATATTATAATGTTGGTCCCGATGACTATGACTGCTTTCAAACAGGTGCGCTTGTTGATTTGTTTGTAAAACACTGGGGCGAAGATTTGAAATGGATAAACAAATACGATGGGGGACCACATGAAGCAAATTTCCTTAAATTGGATTGCTCAAAATTAAAAGCTAAATTTGGATGGAAGCCGCATTGGAATTTGGACAAGGCGATTGAGAAGGTTGTTGAATGGAGTAAGTGCTGGATTGGCGGCGGAGATGTCAGAGATTGTATGGATAAACAGATAAAGGAGTTTTTAGAAATATAAAGGAGAACAAAATGAAAAATGTAATTATTACAGGCGCCGATGGGTTTGTCGGAAGCTATACGGTTAATTATTTTTTGGAACAGGGAATGACTGTTCTTGCACTTGATATAAGTGAAAAACCGAATCGATTGGTTACACACGCTAATTTAACATATATGCAGTGCGATATTTCAAATACAAAAGCAATGTCAGAAAAAATACCAAACGGAGTTTACGATACTTTTATTCACTTTGCTTGGGCAGGATCCGCAGGACAGGCTCGTGTTGACTATAAGCTTCAGATGAAAAATGCATTGGATACAGTTGAATGTATGAAAACAGCTAAAGAACTTGGGTGCTCCCGATTTGTTTGTGCAGGAAGCATTATGGAGTATGAGGTTGAAGCGGCAATCCATGCGCAGGGAAGTCAACCGGGAATGGGCTATATATACGGAATGGGAAAGCATATTGCACATTGTATGTGTAAATCGGTTGCGGCAAATATTGGCATTGAATTGGTTTGGCCGATGATTACTAATGCTTACGGAGCAGGAGAGCTTTCTCCGCGTTTTGTTAATACTACTTTGCGTAAAATTATTAACGGAGAACCCTTACAGTTTACGGCTGCAACTCAGAATTATGATTTTGTTTATGTTACAGACGTTGCAAAAGCCTTCTATTTAATTGCAAAAAACGGTAAGCCTTTCTGTGAATATATGATTGGCAGCTCAAATGCGCGCCCTCTTAAAGAGTTTATTCTGGAGATGCAGCAGGCACTTGCACCTGAGGTTATACCATTGTTTGGTGATGTACCCTTCACAGGAACTAATATGCCGCTAAGCACGTTTGATACCGGTGCTACCGAGCAGGATTGTGGATTTAAAGCAGAGGTTAGTTTTGCTGAGGGAACAGGGATGACGATGGATTGGTTGAAAGCTTTGCAAGAAGGGGAAAACAGAGATGATACAAAAATTTGACTTTCAGGAGCTTGATTTAAAGGACGCATACCTTATTAAGCCTTTTTATGCAACAGATGAACGCGGAGGTCTTATTAAGGACTATAATGCAGATACTTTCAGGAGCAATGGGATAAAACACGATTTGAAAGAGGTTTTCTATACTATATCCAAGAAAGGCGTTATTCGTGCCACTCACTTTCAGCTTGAAAAACAACAGGCAAAGCTGGTCAGATGCATAAGCGGTCATGTATATGATGTTATTGTCGATTTGCGTCCGGATTCGCAAACCTACGGTCAGTGGAGAGGCTTTCACCTGACAGGGGAAAATACCAGATGTTTGTTGGTGCCTCCTTTTTTCGGCCATGGGTATTTGGTTATTGAAGATTCTGTAGTCAGCTACAAATGCGCTGAAGTTTTCTACGGTGAAGGTGATTCCGGCATAATGTATAATGATCCGGATATTGATATTAAGTGGCCTTTTGATGAAATCGGCGGTATCCAAAATCTTATTATCAGCGAGAAAGATCTCAATTTGATGAGCTTTAAGGATTATACAAAACTATTTGAAAAATAAGAATTATTAAGGAACCACTGAATAAATTATGCCAAAAAGCTGTTTGCACATCTTGCTTGCATATTTTCCGCCGGTTTGCCCAAAAAATCCTCGTAATGCGTCAGCATTACTGCGGTTTGTTTGTACAATCTAACGAAAAATCTGACGGCGCAATATGCACAAACGATTTAATCAGTGTTTCCTTAAGCTTGGGGAGATAAATGTAATGAAAATCAGTATTATCACAACAATATATAAAGCTGAGAAGGATTTGCCCCGCTTATTGGAATCTATGATGGCGCAGAAAAGTCCGGAATTAGAATTTTTTTTAATTGACAATGGTTCGCCGGACAATTGCGGTGAAGTTTGCAATGAATATGCGAAGAAGGATAGCCGTTTTACAGTATATACATTAAAAGATAATATCGGATATATTCGGGCAAGAAATCTTGGAATACAAAAATGCTCCGGTGATTATGTCGGTTTTTGTGATTCGGATGATTATTTGGAGAACGGCGGATATGATAGAGCAATCGAAAAAATATATGAAACTCAGTGTGATTTGTATTTAACTTCATATCGGACAATATTTACAAAACGTGAAGAGATAAATTTGCTTCCGTATGAATGTGGATTGTATAAAAACCAACAGGTACAGACGGTTATTCGTCCGCAGGCGTTTGGCAGGCTTCCCGGAAAAGGAGTTTTACATGGATTTGCTTGGAAGCAAATATTTAGAAAAAGTATTATTCTTGATAATAGATTTGAATTTATGCCTGAGCTGCAGCCGTATGAGGATCAGCTGTTTAACACAGATATCATAGGAAAATGTAACAGTGTTTATGTGGATGACAATGTTATCTATAATTATATTGTTAATGAGCAGTCCATTACTGCAAAGCTGCTTGCTGATTTTGATTCATCTGCCGAATGGGGCAGGATAGCTCTTTTATATAAAGAGAAATTAAAAAGAGCAAAGAATCAGGCTGAAATTGAAGCTAATTGCAATGAATCATTAGAAAAGATTTATGAATATTTACTTAATTTAGCTAAGCAAAACAAAACTGTACGGCAGATTAAATCAACAGTCTGCAGTGATTTAGATAAAACAATAGTAAGTGAAGTATTAAAAGATTCTTCAAAAAAGCTGTCCGGAAATTGTACTTTTGTCAGGTCTTGTCTTAGACTTAAGCTTTATTCTATAATGATAGCTTGTTTAAAAAGTGCTTTATATTTACGGAAGAAAATCAGATAAAATTAATTGCAGCGTGAGAAGATTAAGCTTTCAGTAATGCTGTATTGTAAAAAAGAGACAAAGAGGGCAAAATTTCAAAGTGACTTTTTCTATTGTCGGAGGTAAAATGAATGAATTTAAAAAACTATATAATATCTCTTAAACAGTATTTAGATAATAGGTCGACCTGTAATGAGCTTAGAAAATACAAAAACATACATAAAGGAGAGCGTTGCTTCATTATAGGAACAGGTCCCAGCCTTACAACAGAGGATTTGGAAAAATTGAAGGATGAGGTTACATTTGGGTCAAACCGAATATTTGAAATTTTCCCTCAAACAGATTGGCGTCCCACTTATTATATGAACCAGGATTATCAGCTGATTTGTAAGTTTGCAGATGATATTAAGAATATTGTCGTAAAACGTAAGTTTATGCCGATTGAGGCTAAGCGTTTTTTTGAAGATTCAAATGATATCTCTTATTTTGTTTTGAGATACAAAGAATATTATCCGAAGGACGCAGACTTCAGTAAGCATCTTGATAAATATATGGGACAAGGCTTTACAGTTACTTACGGTGCAATTCAAATGGCTTACTATATGGGATTTTCCGAGGTTTACCTGTTAGGTATAGATCATAACTACTCCATCAGTTTAAATGAAAAGGGAGTGCCCGTACTTAACGAGGGAACTCAGGATTATTTTAAGGGCTCTAAGGCAAGTAATAAAGGACTGAATCTTCCTCGTGTGGTTGAAAGTACAGTAGCCTATATGACGGCAAGAAAGTTTGCAGACAGCCACAGCGACTTTGCTGTTTATAATGCTACCCGCGGAGGTAAGCTGGAAGCTTTTTCCCGAGTTGATTTAGACGAAGTGTTAAAAAAGAGTTGAGTCTGAGAAGTTCTTTGTGTTTTAATACATAATTTGATCAATACAGTAGGGAGTATAAAATGGAAAGAAAACAAATTTAGTATGATAAGTATTGATAAGGGCTTTATTAACGAAAAATCTTGATAAAAGTATAATGACAAGTTGAGGTTTACAGTTCGATTTTAATCAGTGAATGTAATGCTGTGGACTTTATTTAAAGAGTCATTTGGAGGAAAAATGTTTATTATTACGTTATTATTTGTGTTTATTCTATTCTACAAATTAAAGTTTGCAGGGATTAATGGGTATTTTGATGACTACCTTTCCTTAGAAAATACAAAAGCGATTAAAGGAATTATGGCTGTTGTTATTGTACTGCATCATCTATATAGACAATTTGCTGATAATGGAGTTTACGAAATTTGGCTAAAACCTTTTGATTCTCCTATGGGATGGCTTGTGGTTGGTGTGTTCTTTTTTTTCAGTGGATATGGTCTTATGTTGGGGTATTTAAATAAGAAACTATACCTAAATAGTTTTTTAAAAAAAAGATTGCCCGCAGTGTTAATTCCGTTGCTTACAGCAACTGTTTTATACTTTCCTTTTCAGTTGATTATTAATAAAGAAAGTTTGAGTTTTACATATTGGTTAGGTATACTTACAGGAAATAATTTTCTTGTGCGTAACTGTTGGTATGTTTATGCGATTGTTGTATTTTATTTTTTGTTTTATATAATATTTAAGTTTATTAAAAATACTAAGCTGGCCATTGTTAGTTTTTTATTTTCAATTTGTGCTTATGAAGTAATATGCTTTGTTGTATATAATAATTTTGTTTGGAGTTCGTCATCAATAGCTATTGCTTTAGGCGTTATTTGTGCATATTACTATCAAGCAATGACTGCATTTTTAAAGAAATATTATTATTTGTTATTGCCGGCTTGTGTTGTTGGGTATGTTGGAGGAATGGCTATAAACCCGATTTTTAATAGATTGTTTCACTTTTATCCACCTGAATTTATTTCTGAAAACTTATGTGTAATATTTTTTACATTATTTGTGATAATTGTTTTATTAAAGTTTAGATTTAATAATATGATTATAAAATTTTTGGGAAATATATCATACGAAATATACTTAATGCACGGGCTTTTTATGCTTGTTTTCACCAACTTTATAAAGGTTAATAATCATATTATTTATGTGGTTTTAGTAATCGCTTTTACTATATTGTCATCGTGGCTGTTGAATAAGATTAACACTTCGCTTTTCAAAAAATATAATCAAGTATTAATTAAGTGATAAAAGTATAAAAGAATGTGAATACTGTAAAGCCTGAAATAGCATGACATAAAATTATTATTAATAATTTTCGGAGGAAATTATGGAAAGAATTAATCCCAAGATTTCTATTATTGTTCCTATATATAATTCAGAACAGTTTTTATCAAGATGTGTGGATAGTATTTTAAAACAAACCGTAACCGATTTTGAATTACTGTTGATTGATGACGGCTCTCCTGATAAAAGCGGAATAATATGCGATGAATATGCCTCAAAGGATAATAGAATAAGAGTATTGCATAAGGAAAACGGCGGGGTTTCTACTGCAAGAAATATTGGACTTGATAGTGCTTTAGGTGAATACATATGTTTTGTAGACAGCGATGACTTTTTAGAGAAAAATTATTTAGAAGTTTTATTGAAAAATTCATTGGAAAATAATGCAGAAATGATAGTGTGTTCATATTTTTCGCATAGTGCAAGGGAAATATCCTATTGTAATATGAAGACGAGTATTATAGATCATTGTAATGAAAATTGGAAAACAGCGGATTTAATTTCAAGCAGTTTTATGTATTATCCATGGAATAAGCTTTTTTTAAGAAAAATCTTGGAAAAGAACAATATAAGATTTGATGAAACAATTAAGTTTTCGGAAGATTTGATTTTTAATTGTAATTATATAGTATATTGTCAGACAATCGTTACTTTATCTGAAGAATTATATCATTACAATCAAGAAAATTTACAAAATGCATCGAGTAAGTATTTCCCATTATATTTTAAATATTTGATTGCTCGTTTTATTAGTCAAGAAGAAGCGATAAATAAACTTAAAATAGAAAATTGTATTAAAGACAGTAAAATTTTTACTCTTGCACTTTTTAATTTTAAACGCATTTCTGATTATTATTTGTTTAAAAAGATTGATGTAAAAGATGTTGTTGAAATTTACAATAAATCATATAAATTTTTTTATCCATACTTTGAACGAATGATTACTACCGGAAATAAGCCTGACAAGGTTAATTATGAGCCTGATTTACTGAAATGGTATAATAAATACCTTCCGTATTTGAAAGAATGGGATTCAAAAAGATATTATAAAGCAATATATAAGCATAAAGTATTAAGATATGAATTAGGTGGAATAAAGAGAATTTTGAGGAGAATGATGAAGCCTTAATGCGAATTATGTATGGTTTTTATTTGTGAAATAGTTAGATTGTTTTGATAATATGGCAAGCTAAAATACGATTGAAAGATATAACAAAAATTACTTAAAAGCTGACTGTGAGTATTATCATGATGATTTTAAGCAATATGCAAAAGTTTTGTTTTTATATTTGAATTATTTATGATATGAAATATAAAATCGAATTAAGCTTTACAACATAAAAAGCTTAAACGTAAAATTTTAAAATGATATCAGGAGGAATCAGTTATGAAAATTATTGGCGTTATTCCGGCTCGTTACAAATCTTCTCGTTTTCCGGGAAAACCGTTAGCAGATATTTGCGGCAAGCCAATGATATGGTGGGTTTATCAGCAGTGCAAAAAAGTTGAGGATTTTGATGCAGTTTACGTGGCAACAGATGATGATAAAATTTTTGATACCTGTAAATCTCTCGGTATTGAGGTTATTATGACTTCTGATAAGCATAAAACAGGAACTGACAGAATAGGAGAGGTTGCAAGGAAGATTCCTGCTGACTTGATTGTAAATATCCAGGGTGATGAACCGTTGCTTGAGCCTGCAACAATTAAGGCAGCCATTGAGCCTTTTTATACTAATTCTCAGCTTCAGGTTTCTAATCTTATGACCAAGATTAATGACCCGGTAGATGTTGTAAACTTTACTGTTCCCAAAGTTATCACAAATAAGGACGGTATCGGTATATATTTAACCCGCGCAACTGCGCCTTATCCTAAAGGCAGTATTGATTATGCATACTACAAGCAGGTTTGTGTATATGGCTTTAAGCCTGAAGCACTCGACTTTTATTGTGACTATGGTATGAAATATGGTAAAGCAAAGATAGAGGCGGTTGAAGATATAGAAATTCTCCGCTTTATTGAAAACGGATATAAAGTTCAGTACATTGAGGTGGATTCTGAAACTGTAGCAGTAGATACACCGAATGATTTAGAAAAGGTTCGTGCGATTGTTTCTGAGAAAATAGAGTCGGGTGAAATTAGTAATCAGTAAGAGGTACTCATATGGGCAGCATAAAAGTTCTGGATTGTACGTTAAGAGACGGCGGTTATTGTAACGAATGGCTCTTTGGCAAAAATAATACGGTTAAAATTATTAACGGTCTTGTTGAAGCCGGTGTTGATATTGTTGAGTGTGGATTTCTGACTAATCAGGTGGAATATAATGAGGATGTAACTAAGTTTACCACAATGGAGGAAGTTGCTGCTGTGCTTCCGCAAAACCGTGAGGGTAAGCTGTTTGTTTGCCTTACTAATTACGGCGAATATAATCCGGATGATATTCCTGATAATGATGGATCTTCGCTTGACGGTATTCGTATTGCATTTCATAAAAAGGATATGATTCCTGCACTTAAACTTTGTAAAGAAATAAAGAAAAAGGGATACAAGGTCTTTGTTCAGGCAATGGTTTCGTTGAATTACAGTGATGAGGAGTTTATTGATCTTATCCGCCGTGTTAATGAATTTATGCCCTATGCGTTTTACATAGTAGACAGCTTTGGTGTAATGAAACGCAAGGACTTAATACGGCTGTTTTATATGGTAGAGCATAACCTTTCCGACGGGATTACTATCGGTTATCACTCTCACAATAATCTACAGCTGGCTTATTCAAATGCACAGGCTCTTGTGGATATTAGAACTAAACGTGATCTGATTTTAGATTCCAGTGTTTTTGGTATGGGACGCGGGGCAGGAAATTTAAATACAGAGCTGTTCGTAGAATATTTAAATGATAATATAGGTACGCAATACAAGCTAAAGCCATTGCTGACTATTATTGATGAGATTTTAAATCCGTTTTATCAGCGCAATTATTGGGGGTATTCTCTGCCGAACTACCTTTCTGCAAAGCATAATGCACATCCCAATTATGCAGGTTATCTTGATGCGAAGAAAACCTTAACTGTAGAGAATATAGACGAGATTTTCGCCATGATGGATGATGATAAACGAACAAGCTATGATAAGGAATATATTGAGAATCTATATGTAAAATATATGGCTACAGGCAATGTTCAGGAATCTCATTTGGCTGAACTTAAAGGAATAATTGCAGGAAAAGAAGTATTGATTATTGCACCGGGGCGCAGTTCTGTTGAAGAAAAGGAAGCAATTATCAGTAGGGCAAAGCAAAAAGATGTAGTTTCAATCAGCGTTAATTTTGATTATACAGAATTTGATACGGACTTTATTTTCATCAGTAATCTTAGACGGTTTCGGGAGCTTAATACGAACAAACATAAGAAGTGTATAGTTACCTCAAATATTCCTGCTATTGATATTTATTTGCAAACAAATTATCAAAGCCTTTTAAACGGACAGGATTATGTTCGTGATAATGCGGGAATGATGCTGATTAAGTACCTTATAATGCTTGGGGCAAAGAAAGTGCTGGTTGCAGGTGTTGACGGCTACTCGATTGATCCTACTCAGAACTTTGCGGATCAAAAAATGAATTTCTTTACACAAAAAGCAACCTTCGAGGCTATGAATCTTGGTATGAATGAGGTTCTCAGTGAGTACAGCAAACAAATTGATATTGAATTTATTACCACGCCAAAATTTGTGCGTGTAATGTGAGGATAGTAAAATGAAAAAAGTTGTATCATTTGGAGAGATATTATTGCGTTTGGCTGCACCGGGTTATACTAAGCTGTTTCAGAAAGACAGTTTAGATTCCACTTTTTGCGGAGGCGAAGCAAATGTTGCTGTTTCATTATCAATATTTGGTTTGGAGTCCGCCTTTGTGACAAAGCTGCCACATAATGATGTTGGTATTGCAGCGGCAAATTCTTTGAATTATTTTCGGGTTGATACTTCCAAAATCATATATGGAGAAGGCAGAATGGGTCTTTATTATCTTGAAAAAGGTGCGTCGCAGCGCCCTTCAAAGGTAATTTATGACCGTGCTTATTCTGCAATTGCAATGGCAAAACAGAATGAGTTTGACTGGGATTCTATCCTTGAAGGTGCAGATTGGTTCCACTGGACAGGAATTAATCCGGCGTTATCTGACGAGCTTGCGGAAATTTGTTTACATGCATGTAAAGCTGCAAAGGCGAAGGGGATTACAGTTTCCTGCGATTTAAATTATCGTAAAAATTTGTGGAGCAGTGAAAAGGCAAAATCAGTTATGACAAAATTGATGCCTTATGTAGATGTATGCATCGCAAATGAAGAAGATGCGGAAAAGGTTCTTGGGATTAAGTCTTTTGGAACAGATGTTGAAAGCGGTGCATTAAATGTTTCCGGATATCAACAGGTTGCAGAAGAAATTTGTAAAGCATACGGCTGTAAATACGCAGCTGTTACATTAAGAAAAAGTTATTCTGCCAGCCGTAACGGTTGGCAAGCTATGTTGTATAACGCTTCTGAAGAGAAAGCGTATTTTTCAAAAGAATATGACATCCAGATTGTTGACCGTGTCGGCGGTGGAGACAGCTTTACTGCCGCGTTAATTTATAGCCTGATTACAGAAAAAGAAAACCGGTATGCTATTGAATTTGCAACAGCAGCAAGCTGCCTTAAACACACAATTGAGGGTGACTATAATCGCACAACAGTGCAGGACGTAGAAGCACTGCTTAGAAGCGGAGGAAACGGCAGAGTACAGCGTTAATTTTTTATTGGTTTTTCAGGTAACGCAATTTGCCTGAATATGATTTCAAGATTATATTCGTTTGAAAAGGGGGGAGCTTATGGATATAAAGGCAAATAGTAATAGAATAGAGTGGGTTGATACTGCCAAGGGTATCGGTCTTTTGTTAGTTATGCTTGGACATTTACCGACTCCTTATCTTGATACGTGGATTTACACTTTCCATATGCCGCTCTTCTTTTTTTTATCCGGCTTTGTTTTTTCCGGACAAAAATATAGTTTTAAAGATTTTTTGATTAAGCGAATTAAATCACTGGTTATTCCTTATTTTACGTTAGGAGCAGTTATTTATTTGTTCTATGTTATTGTCAATGCGATAATCGGACCTGAAAACGGATTATATGGCTCTAATATGGATATGCTGTGTAACTTTTTGGTGCAAAAGCATTTTTGGACAGTTTGGTTTTTAGCCTGCCTGTTTATTGTCGAGATTATTTATTATTGGATTTCTGCTTTGTTTTCCAAATTTCGGGGAATTTCAACTGTTGTTTCTCTATGTATATGTGTAATTGGATTATCGTTATATCATTTTGGTTGTAACGGATTGCCGTGGAACATTGATGTTGCTCTTGTTGCACAGTTCTTCTTTCATGCGGGCTTTAAGTTACGTAAGGCTGATAATTTCAGAAGCTTTCTTTTTAACCTTTCCAAAGCAAAATACATACTTACAATACTGGGTTTGCTTGTTGTTAATGTCGGAGCAGGTGCTCTTTGCATCAAGGTGGCGAGGGAATCGTTGGATATGTCTGTCGGACTCTACGGCAATGAACCCTTAACCTTTATCTCTGCATTCGCAGGAATAATGATGATAATAATGGTTGCAAATAAAATCCACAGCAGATTTTTTTCATATCTTGGCAGAAATACAATGATATTGTTTTCTTGGCATTCCAGGATAGTGATTGTACTTTGCGGATATATTTATAAATACTTCGGAATTTTTCAAGGCGGCAGATTGGCAGAAGAGATTCTTAACACAGTTGTGACATTAGCGGTTATTCTTGCTGTTTTGATTCCTGTAAATGAATTGATTAAAAAGAGCAGATTTCATGCAATATTCGGAGTGTAAGTAAATGCAATATGAATGAATTTCAGTTGCAATGCCGTGGAATTAAAAGTATAATATGAGTGGCAAATCAGAAAGGATTAAGCTATAAAAGAGTTAAGAGCAAAAATACTGATTATATCCGGAAATGAATTTTAAGGGAGTATGGAAATGAACAACGAATCACTTATAAGTGTAATTGTACCTATCTATAAGGTTGAAAAATACTTAAAAAGATGTGTTGACAGTATATTAAATCAGACATATAAGAATTTGGAGATAATACTTGTTGACGACGGCTCGCCTGATAATTGCCCGAGGATGTGTGACGAATACGCTGAGAAGGACGATAGAATAAAGGTTATTCATAAAGAGAACGGAGGCTTATCTGACGCCAGAAATAAGGGGATTGACATTGCAAACGGTGAATACCTTGCTTTTATTGATTCTGATGATTTTGTTAGTGAGGATTATATTGAAAAGCTATATGATGCAATTTTAAAAGGTGATGCCGATTTATCTATGTGCAGTTTTATTTATGTGGACGAGCAAGGGGCAATCCTTTCCGATAAAAGAAATCACAATCCTATGGTTGACACTGTTTTATGTGCTAAAGAGGTACTGGAATATTTTTATAGGGAAAACGGATGGTACTATGTTGTTGCTTGGAATAAGTTGTACAAAAAAGAGTTATTTAATGATGTAAGATTTCCATATGGAAAGGTGCATGAGGATCAATATGTTTTTCATCATATCATAAGTAAATGCAGCAGAGTTTCTGTGATAAGCAGTCGCCTTGTATACTATTCGCAAAGACAAGACAGTATTATGGGTACTTTAAACAGTAAAACAATTCCTGATGATATGGGCTGGCGATATGAACGGTTTATGTTTTTTAGACATAAGGGTTGGGAAGAACTTGAAAAACTTGCGGCACTGGATTATTTTTATGCAGGGTATAATGTGCTTTCCCGAATTTGGAAGAGCTTTGAAAAGCAGGAGAGATTGTGTGCTAAGGCATTGCTAAAGCAGATGAAGGAAGTATACCTATGGCTGAAAATGAATAATGAATTAAAAGAATTTTCAAATCTTGGTTTTAATCTGCTCAAACATAATTACAGGCTTTATTTTTTACTTATAACATTAAAGCGCAGAGTGAAAGGGAAAAGTAAGGGATAATATAATTTGATAATACAGTGGGTTAGTTTATGCTTTGGTTATTAATTTGTTAAAAATACTATATTAAGTTGTATAAATAGGTTGGTGAAAAACAGGTTGAAATAACCATGGATTAATTTGTCTTCAATTATTGCTGTTAATCAATATGCTGATGATTATGATGTACTGTATGCTGCATAATTTTCAATTACAATAGCTTGTAGTTTACGAGTGTGCGAATACGTCCGGCATAAAAACAGAAAGGTAGATAATATGTCAAGAAGATTTAACACGGGTTTAGATAATAAAAGAATTGCAATTAATATGGTTTTTAGTGTTATAGCCTTTGCGTTAAACACTTTTATCAGTTTCTTTATTACACCATATATAACAAAAAAATTGGGGTCTGATGCGTATGGATTTGTTAAGTTGGCAAATGACTTTACTAGCTACGCTTCATTGGCGAGCATTGCTTTAAATTCTATGGCCAGCCGCTTTATTATGCTGGAGAGAGAAAAAAAGAATTTTGACGGAGCCATTAGGTATTATTCTTCGATAACAATTGCAAATATTGTGCTATCGGCAATCTTAGCGCTTCCTTCTTTAATATGTATTATCTTCCTTGACAAAATCATTAATGTTCCTGTTTCTATGATTACGGAGGTTAGAATAACATTTGCAATTACTTTTACGAATTTTATGTTATCTTTGGCCTTTTCGACATTTGGCAACTGCTACTATCTTACCAATAGATTGGACAAAAGCTCTGTTAGGAATATGCAGTCGAATATAATTCGAGTGGGATGTATTTTGGGATTGTTTTTGGCATTTTCTCCGCATATTAGTTTTATAGCAGTAGGTAGCTTGGCTTCTGTTGTGTTTTTAATTATTTGTAATTTATACTATCACCGAAAATTAACACCGGATTTGGTGTTTGACCGACGCACTTTTGATTGGGCTGCAGTGAGAGAGGTGCTCGCTGCCGGCGTTTGGAATAGTTTAACCAAATTAAGTCAGATTTTTTCGTCGGGTTTAGATTTATTGGTGACGAATATCTTTATAGGCTCTACAGAAATGGGCTATTTATCTATAGCAAAAACAATTCCCAGTCTGATTGTTTCTTTAAATTCAACTGTCTCGAATGCTTTCAACCCTAATATGATGCAATTATATGCGAAGGGGGATATGCAGCAGCTAAAAAAAGCAACTAAGTCGGCAATGAGATTTATGTGTCTGTTTGTGACAGTTCCCACAGCAATACTGATAACTATGGGCGAGGAATTTTTCTGCCTGTGGGTTCCTGACCAACCGGCAAAATTAATTAACATACTATCTGTTTTGACGGTTGTTAATTCTTGTATTACAGGTCCCATGCAGCCTCTTTATCAGGTTTTTACAATTGCAAACAAGGTTAAACAAAGCTCGATTGTTATGATTATATATGGATTTGCAAGCATTTTGTGCACCTATATTTGCCTTCAGACAACAAATTTGGGGTTATATGCGGTTGCGGGTGTCAGCCTGGTTGGTTCTGTGGTTGTAGCTCTTTGTTATCATATTCCATTTGCAGCGGTTTATGTTGGTTTACCATGGTATACTTTTTTTCCGGAGATATTAAAAAGTGTTCTTTCGCTTGCAGTTGTCAGCGCAGTGGGAGCTTTGGTTAATCTATTTTTTGCGCTGGAAACTTCTTGGATAATGTGGTTCACAGGCGCAGGTGTTACTGCTTGCATTGGTCTGTGTTTGAATGCATTATTAATTCTGAACAAGAAGGAACGTAAGAAGCTACTGAGTGTTTTATACGGAAAGTTGAGGAGAAGATGAGTATAAAAAATGTTTTGATACGGAATGATTTGGTTTTCGGCGGTGGGGTAGAAAATGTTATGTATAACCTTGTAAATTATCTGTCGAAACGCGGTTACAGAGTGACTGTTGCAGGGGAGCAATGCAAAAAAAGAGAATTCTATAAATCCTATCCGCAGGAGGTAAGGTTTGTTAGAGAAAAACTGTTTTATGAAAGACAAACTCGCTATTCGATAAAATGGTTATTTGCAGGGTGCCTAAATAGGATATATAAATTATATTATGAGCATATAACGAAAAGACATTATGATGTAGCCATTGCCTTAAAAGAGGGACCTTGTATGAAAGAACTTGTTTGCGCAAATGCCGAAAAAAAGTTTGCATGGGTTCACGTAGACTATAATTATGCGCATTGGACCAGTTGTTGTTTTAAATCAAATGAAGAAGAGCGACAATATATGAGACAATACGATCGTGTTGTTTGTGTGTCGCAGTCAGCAGCGGATTCAGTTGTGCATACAATCGGTGATCCGGGGAATTTATGTGTAAAATACAATCCGCTTGATGTAAAACGGATAAAGGAATTATCTGCAGTTCCCGACGAACAGATAAAAAGAAGCGAAAAGCTGATTTTTGTGTCTGTCGGAAGACTGGCTAAGCCAAAAAACTATCCATTACTGCTACAGGTTTGCACTGAGTTAGAAAAGAAGTATAACTTCGAGGTTTGGATTATTGGAGACGGGCCTGAAGAGGGAGCGATAAAAAAAATGATTGAAGAGCTTGGTACATCCAGCGTCAGGCTGTTAGGCAAAAAAGGTAATCCGTATTGTATTATGAGCTGTGCAGATGTGTTTGTGAGCTCGTCAACTTGTGAGAGTTACGGTCTTGCGATTCAGGAGGCATTGATTCTGGGCCTTCCGGTTGTAGCAGTTAAATGTCCTGCGATTGAGGAGGTTTTTGACAAACGGTTTGGTATTTTGTCAGATAATTCTTTCGGGGGATTATACGAGGCTATAGAAAAGATGTTACTTTACGAAGAGCTACGCAGACAATGCAAAAACAATATTAAGAATTATTATCGAACTGATAATCTGTATGAGAAACGGTTGCATGAAATTTGCAGATTATGGGAGTGACTTATATGAAAAAAGTATTAAAAAAGAGAGTTGCTACAATGACGTTCCATATAGCGCATAATTATGGGGCGATGCTTCAGGCGTATGCATTAACGGCAGCCGTACGAAAATTAGGATTTGATTGCGAGGTTATTGATTATAGGTTCCAGTACATATATAAGTGGGGAAGGGTAGATTATCTAAAAGAATTAAAGCACAAATTCGGTTTTATCGGTGGATTGTTAAGATACTGTAGAAATCTTTGCTTAGGTAATTATAATCCGCATATCAAAAAGAACAAATTTAATTGTTTTCGTGATAAAGTGATTCCTCATTCAAAAAAAACTTATTATTCTAAGGATGAGCTTGTTAATTTGGATTATGACGCTATACTCTTTGGCAGTGATCAAATTTGGAATGAAGAGCTGACAAATGGTCTGGCAACAGAATTTTTTGGAGATTTCCCATGCTTGGAAAAAACTAAAAAGATTGCATATGCCGCCAGCAATGGAATCGGTTACTTTAAGGACGATGTTAAACAGTTGTATAATAACTTGCTTAAAGATTTTTACGCAATTGGAGTTAGGGAAAGAGATTTAGCAAAATCATTAAATTCATATGGCTTTAATGCGGTTAAGGTATTGGATCCTACATTGCTTTTAGGGCAAGAGGAATGGAAATATATGCTGAAAAAAGCATATAAGGATATATCTGTTCCAAAAGAGAAATACCTGCTGATTTATGCTTTTGACGAAGATGATTCAATATATGAAATTGCAAGAGAAATAGCGAAAAAGTATAGTTTAAAAATTGTTGTAATTGCCTATGAAGCAAAAAAGGTTACGGAAGAATTTACAGTATTTACAGAGTGCGGTCCGGGAGATTTTATAAATTTATTTTATAATGCTAATGCTGTTCTTACAACATCATTTCACGGAACCGTTTTCTCTATAATTTTTCACAAAGATTTTTACTGTATACCGCATAAATTATATCATTCCCGTACAGATGATTTGCTTGATAGCCTTAATTTATCCCAAAGAAATATTAATTCATATGATAAATTAAAAACTGCGGCAAACATAAATTGGGATGCAGTTGATGCAGTTTTAGAAAAAGAAAAAGAAAAGTCACTCGATTTTATAAAAAATGCATTAAGTCAAGATTAAGAGGGAGAGTATTATGCCAATAATGATTGAAAACAAGGAGAATTGTTTTGGATGTACAGCATGCTTTGCTATTTGTCCAATGCGAGCAATTCAGATGATTGCCGACGAGGAAGGCTTTTTTTATCCTCGCATTAATTCAGATATATGCGTTAATTGCGGGAAATGTGTAAAAATATGTCCACAAAAACAGTCAAGGTCTAATGAAGAACCTATGCGTATTTTTGCGGCTAAGCATCGTGACATGCAAGTGAGAATGAACAGTTCTAGCGGTGGTGTGTTTTCTGCATTGGCGCAGTATGTTGAAAGGTTAAATGGAATCATTTACGGAGCTGCTTTTGATGAGTTTTACGATGTAGTGCATATGAGAGCGACAGGGAAGCAGTGGACCTTTTTTCGAGGTTCTAAGTATGTGCAAAGTGATCTGAGAGATACATTTAGGAATATTAAGGAAGACCTGATGGGTGGAAAAACGGTTCTATTTTCTGGAACTCCTTGTCAAGTTGCAGGATTAAAAAGCTTCTTAGCTTTTGCAAAAATTTCACAGGAAAATCTGATTACTATTGATATTATTTGTCATGGAACTCCCAGCCCAAGAATATGGAAAGAATGGTTAAAGTGGAAAGTTGATGATAATTCAATAAATAGCATCAATTTTCGTGATAAGAAAAATGTTGGGTGGCATAACAGCGCATTGACTTTGATTGGAGAAAACGGTCGTGAAATATCTAAAGAGTCGCAAGGGGTTGGGTTGTATTTTAAATTGTATTTTAATCATTTGATTTTGAAACCGTCGTGTGGGGTGTGCTCTTTTGCAAGTTTCCACCGTATTGGAGACATTACGTTAGGGGATTGCTGGGGAATTGAAAAACATCATCCACAGTTTGATGATGATAAGGGTATTTCTCTTGTGATGGTAAACACAGAGAAAGCACAAGAGGTTTGGAAACGAGTAGAAATGCAATTCGATTGTATTGAACTTACACAGGAGGAGTGCTTGCAGCCTCTCTTAGTAGCCCCAAGCAAACATAGTCCGCAAAGAGATGTTTTCTGGGAGCAGTACTATAAATATGGTTTTGAGTATGCAGCAAAATTTATAGGTTTGATGACTTCACAAGGAATAGATAGACAAGTGATGAGAATAAGAAGAAAGTTATATTATGTAATAAAAAGGATTAAAGGATGATGTAAACTCAGAATCTAAATACAAAGGCGTTATTTAAGAAGATACTTTGAAATCTGTAGCTTTATTATTTGTGAAAGGGTAATATTATGATAGGAGATATTGGGCTTTATATTTACTGTCTGCCGATGAATATTATCATAATATTAATGATATTTGGAATAGTGCTGTGGTCCTTGCTGGGCTTTTTACTTAAAAGATATGGGCGGATATGGAAAGCAGTTAATTTTGCTGTATTATTTTTTGAAATTGTTGCAGTTATCTATATGACTATAACCTCCAGAGAAAGAGAAAGCTCATATTTAGCCTTGATTCCGTTTCAAAGCTTAATTGAGGCGTTGGAGCAACCGGAAATTTACCGTTCCATGCTGATGAATGTGCTTTTCTTTTTGCCGTTTGGTCTTACAATACCGTGGGTTTTGCCTGAGAAGATGTTTTCGGGCAAGATTTTCCGCAGGGCATTGTTTGCTGTTTTAATTGCACTGTTGTTTTCTGCTTTGATTGAAACGGTGCAATATGTTTTTCAGCTTGGCAGAACAGAAACAGATGACGTTATTTGTAATTCGTTAGGGACAGGTCTGGGCGCATTATCTTACTGCCTTGCAAATATAAGCATTTTTAACAGAAAGAATAAACATACTGATATTTCACCCGATTGAAATTTTAAATCGGGTGTTTTCTTGTTAAAATTACTTTTTTGTTATACAATAAGGTTATGCTGATATTATTATCGGAAAAACAAAGGGCTGTTTTGGGTTTCGGTTTGATAACGGTATAGATAAATAATTATGCGAGCTTTAAGGGAATGATTTTATGAATATACTTGCTGTGGGCGATGTTGTCGGAAGCATTGGCTGTGAATATTTACGCAGTGTTTTACCGTCGCTTAAAAAACTAAAAAAAATAGATATGGTTATTGTAAACGGTGAAAATTCTGCCGACGGCAACGGAATTACTCCGTCAAGCGCCGAGTATATATTTGACAGCGGAGCAGATGTTATAACAACCGGCAATCATTCCTTCAGACGCAGGGAAGCCTTTGATTATTATGACAATACGGAGTTTTTACTTAGACCTGCCAATTTTCCTGAGGGAACAACGCCGGGCAGAGGACTTTGTATTTTTGATATGGGCAGACTTAGCGTTGCTGTTATTAATATTATGGGTACAGCGTATATGGAGCCGCTTGACTGCCCGTTTAAAACGGTGGACAGGCTGCTTAAGGAGGCAGACAGCCTAGGTGCTAAAATAAAGATTATAGATTTTCACGCAGAGGCAACAGGCGAAAAGCGGGCAATGGGATATTATGTGGACGGCAGGGTGTCTGCTGTTTACGGCACGCATACTCATGTTCTTACTGCCGATGATACTGTTTTGCCAAATGGTACGGGATATATTACAGATGTAGGTATGACCGGACCTGTGAATTCTGTTTTGGGAGTTAAGCCGGAAATAATAATTGAGAAGCTGAAAACTAAACTGCCGCAGAGATTTGAAATAGCAAAGGGCGACTGCAAGCTTAACGGTATTATTTTTGAAATTGATGAAAAGACAGGCAAAACCATATCTGTTGAAAGAGTTGAAATAATAAAATAACACTGCCAAATGGCGGAGATTAAGTCGTTTAAAAGAATATTACTTGTATAATATGACATAATTCGTGCTCTTGGCTGTTGTTTACTAAAATCTATTGAATTGTTGTAGGTTTATGTGTTATAATAACCTCACACTATGACCAAGGGCGGAGATTTTAACGGTAGTTACTCTCCCTTTGCAGGAACGACTATTTTCATATGTTAAGTTAATGATTGATTGTAAGAAGAATTTTGCTTCAAGGAAGTGTTTTTATGATAAACGGCATAACCTTAAAAAATGCCATTATTTCAGGAGCTAATAATATAACAGCGCAGAAATCTGCCATAGACGACCTGAATATTTTTCCTGTGCCGGACGGAGATACGGGAACAAATATGTCTATGACGATAAATGCCGCCGCCGCAGAGCTATCTAAGCTTGAAAGCGAAAGCGCCGGAGAGATTGCCAAAAAGACGGCGTCTGCAATGCTCAGGGGCGCAAGAGGAAACTCCGGTGTAATTCTGTCCTTGCTTTTCAGAGGTTTTGCAAAGGGACTGCAAGATAAAGAAAACGCAACCGGCAGAGATTTGGCGCAGGCACTTTCAATAGGTGTTGAAGCTGCGTACGGCGCTGTTATGAAGCCGACAGAGGGCACAATACTTACAGTTGCAAGAGTTGCTGCCGAAACAGCTGTTCAATTTGCAGAAGAAAACGATGATATTTTAGACGTCTGGGGAGTAATATGCGAGTCTGCTCAGGAGGCACTGCTTACAACGCCGGATTTGTTGCCGGTGCTTAAAAAGGCAGGAGTTGTTGACGCAGGCGGCAAGGGCTTGTGCGTCATTTTTGAGGGTATGATGTCCGTATTTAAGGACGGAGTAATAATTGAATGTGAAGCCGCACAGGAAACAGAAGAGGAAAAGGATTTCTTTGCAAGCGCAGCGGCTGAATTTGACGACGATATAACATATACCTACTGTACAGAGTTTATTGTAGGCAGAGATCAGAGTGTTCAAAAGGAGCCCGGACAGTTAAGAGAAGTGCTTGAAACAATAGGCGACTGTGTTGTAGTTGTTGACGATGAAGAGATTATAAAGGTACACGTTCATACCGAAAATCCCGGCAACGCCTTGCAGGCAGGTCTTGAGTACGGACAGCTGCTTACCGTTAAGGTTGAAAATATGAAGGAACAGCATAGAAAAGCGGCAGAGGCTAACGAGCAGGCTAAGGCTAAGGCGGCACAGCAGGCAAAGCCAAAGGAAAAGCTTGAGCCGTGCGAGCCTGTTGATGAAATCGGGTTTGTTGCAGTTGCCGCAGGCGACGGACTTGAGGCGCTGTTTAAGGATTTAGGCTGTATACACGTTGTAAGCGGCGGTCAGAGTATGAACCCAAGCACAGACGATATTTACGAGGCAGTAATGGCAACGGGCGCAAAGACTGTTTTTGTTCTGCCAAATAATAAAAATATTATAATGGCGGCGGAGCAGGTGGTACCGCTTGTAGAGGACAGAAAGGTTATTATACTGCCGACAAGGACAATTCCGCAGGGCTTGTCTGCTATGCTTGCCTTTGACCCGGACTTAACGGCAGACGGCAACAAACAGCTTATGCTTGACGCAGCGGCAGATGTTTCTACCGGACAGGTTACCTTTGCGGCAAGAAATTCTGAGTTTGGCAATACAAAGATAAAAGAGGGCGAGATTATTGCCCTTGATAACGGAAAGCTTACAATTACCGACAAGGATGACCCTGTAAAGGCGGCATATAAGCTTATAAAAAATATGGTTAAAAAGGATACGTCGTTTATTACCGTTATTTACGGAGAGGGCATTACGCAGGAGCAGGCTGAGGGGTGCTATAAGCTGGTACAGGCAAAGTTTGGCTCCGGTATTGATGTAACCTTGGTGAACGGCGGTCAGCCGGTATATTACTTTATTATTTCAATTGAGTAATTCTTTGGAACGCTTGTTGTATATACTTTTGCTTGAAGCACAAGATATTTAAGAAAACACCGTAGATTAAGTTCTGCGGTGTTTTTTGCTTTGTAAAAGTATCTGCGCTGTCCCTCGGACAATTCAGCTTCGTCGACTGTTGCTTGTAAGACCGGCAATGTAGTCTATTGAAACCTTGTAGAATTCTGCCAGCTTTATCGCAAATTGCAGCGGCAGGTCACGCTTGCCCTGTTCGTAGTTTGTATAAGTCGTTTTGTGCATACCAAGCTTTTCAACAAGCTGATTTTGTGTTAAATCATGATCCTCCCTTAAATCTCTTATCCGTCTGTAATATGCCATACTTCTCACCTTTTTTCTCTTTAGTATTTTTAAGAAAGGGGGTGTTCATTTTGTTCGATGATGTTGGTAAGAAGATAAAAACGCTTGCATGGATTATTTTTATTGTAGGCAGTATAGGTTCGTTTATTTTGGGTATTATTTTAATTGTTTCCGGGGCGGCAGTCGCAGACAGTGTGCCTGCACTGCTTTCTGAAACAGCAAATGCGGTGAGAGGTATTGTCGCATTTATTGGGGTTATTATTGCTCTTGGCGGAACAATATCGGCTATAGTTTCAGCGCTTTTTATTTACGGTTACGGAGAAATAATTATGGAAGCTCAAAAGATAAGAGCAAACACCGATATTCTTGTCTCGGTGAATTGTAACGGTATTGAAAAAGAAAATATGTAAAAAATCACAGAGAAACACCCGGTAAATGCTAAAAAGCGTTACGGGTGTTTTTTGTAAAGGATACTATTGCTTTTTGGTGATTATTTTTCTTATAGGCTTAACAGACAGCAGCAAAAATACCGCAAAGAGGTTTACGGCGATTTCGGGCAGCATATAGCCTGCGTTGTATATTAAAGAATAAAGACAGACAAGCTGTGAGGAGGAAAAAGAGGAAATTATTTTTTCGCCGCCGGCAATATTGTTTTTAAAAAAATCTGCGGCATAGCCTCCCCATAATAATACACCGGAGGCAAAGTGGCATAAAAAGCGTAAAAGCCACACGGTCAATGAGCCGAGAGGAAGAGATATAAACGGATTTTTGATTATTTGTCTGAACATTCCCGAAAGACCCAAAACGGCAAAAGCAAGGATATAGTCAAGCAAAATCATAAGAATAATATGCGCGCCGGTTACTCCTGCAAATGCACCGCTTGTCGCCGTACCAAGCACAGCCTGAAGCACACCGAATACCGTACCGCATATTAAGCCGTATTGAGCTGCGTACATATAACCGAACAGTGTAACGGGAACCATACCAAAAAGCGTAACGCCGCCGCCAAAGGGGAGTTCAAATATTTTTATTAAGGATAAAACGCACCCAAGCGCTGTTAAAATTCCGCCGGTAACTATCGGCGCTGTTTTTTTGCTCATAAAGGGCTCAGCTTCTTTCAGGCTTTTAGGAACCACTGAATAAATCACGCAGAAAGCTGTTTGCACATCTTGCTTGCATATTTTCAGACAGCCTGACCAAAAAATCTGACGGAAAATATGCACAAACGATTTAATCATTGTTTCCTTTATTTTAGTATGTGAAAAAATATAGATAAAAAACGAATAATGCTTGACTTTGTGCAAAGTATCTGATATACTCTTAACTGCTGTAAAGAAAAATACTTTACACTGCACGCTGTACTTGATAACAGGTGGATATGTAATGGAAAAGAATCTTAAGATTTCTTTATTGCTTGATTTTTACGGTGAGCTTTTATCGCCTAAGCAAAGGGAAATAACGGAGAATTATTATAATAATGATTTTTCGCTGAGCGAAATTGCGGCTAATACAGGAATAACAAGGCAGGGCGTGCGTGATTCTGTAAAAAGAACAGAAGCGGCTTTGATTGAAATGGAGGAAAAGCTCGGTCTTTATAAAAGATTTGAGCAAATGCAGAAAACGCTCGACTGTATTTTAAAAAGAACAGAGGAAATAATTATTGAAAATAAGAATATAAATAACGTAAAGATAAATGAAAATGCAGGGCAGATAATAAGCCTTGTTAAAGAGCTGAAAGAATAAAACCCGAAAGGATGATTACCTTGGCATTTGAGGGCTTGTCAGACAAGCTTACCGCCGCTTTTAAAAAGCTGCGCTCTAAGGGAAAATTGAATGAATCGGATGTAAAGGAAGCAATGAGAGAGGTACGCCTTGCTCTTTTGGAGGCAGACGTAAACTACAAGGTTGCCAAGGACTTTACAAATAAGGTTACTGAGCGTGCTGTCGGGGCTGACGTTATGGAAAGCTTAACGCCTGCACAGATGGTAGTAAAAATAGTAAACGAGGAGCTTACAGAGCTTATGGGCGGACAGCAGGTACGCCTTAATACTGCGCCGAAGCCTCCTACGGTAATAATGCTTTGCGGTTTGCAGGGCTCAGGTAAAACTACTCACGCAGGAAAGCTTGCCTTAATGCTGAAAAGCCAGGGACACAGACCGCTTTTGACAGCGTGTGATATTTATCGCCCCGCCGCCATTGACCAGTTAAAGGTTGTTGGAGCAAAGGCACAGACTCCCGTTTTTGAAATGGGTAAGGAAAGCCCCGTTAAAATTGCAAACGAGGCGATACGTCACGCAAGGGATTACGGAAATGATATTGTAATTCTTGATACCGCCGGACGTCTGCATATTGACGAGGAGCTTATGCAGGAGCTTAAAAATATTAAGGAGTCTGTAAATCCGCAGGAGATTCTGCTTGTAGTAGACGCTATGACAGGTCAGGACGCTGTGAACGTGGCGAAGAGCTTTAACGATTTGCTGGATATTTCCGGCGTTATTTTAACAAAGCTTGACGGTGACACAAGAGGCGGTGCGGCTTTATCTGTAAAAGCAGTAACAGGCAGACCGATTAAATATGCCGGTACAGGCGAAAAGCTTGAGGATCTGGAGATTTTCCATCCGGACAGAATGGCAAGCAGAATACTCGGTATGGGTGATGTGCTTACTCTCATTGAAGAGGCTGAAAGCAAGCTTGACCGGAAAAAGGCTGAGCAGCTTGCAGAGAAGATTTCCAAAAATCAAATGGATTTAAACGATATGCTCGACCAGTTTATGCAGATAAAAAAAATGGGACCGTTGAAGTCGGTTCTTTCAAAGCTGCCGGGTGTTGAAAAGCAAATAGAAAACGTAGATATAGACGACAGAATTATGGATAGGAATGCCGCAATTATTTTGTCGATGACTCCCGAGGAGAGAGCAAAGCCGTCTGTGCTTAATGCTTCCAGAAAAAGGAGAATAGCGGCAGGCTGCGGAATGAAGGTTGAGGATGTAAACCGCCTTGTAAAGCAGTTTGAGCAGATGCAGAAAATGATGAAGCAGTTAGGCGGTAAGGGCAAGAGAAAAAAATTGCGTAATCTTCCGGGGCTTGGAGGACCGATGGGGCCTTTAGGCGGAATGTAAGCAAGAAAGCTTTTTATGAATGTTTATGCTTTAATTTAGTATTCATCCAATAAGTAAACACGCTGATTGGTGAAGATATACAGAAGATATATTCGGAGGTGAATCAGAAATGGCAGTTAAAATCAGACTTCGCCGTATGGGTGCAAAGAAGGCTCCTTTCTACCGTATAGTAGTAGCAGACTCAAGATACCCAAGAGACGGTCGTTTTATTGAGGAGATTGGTTATTACAATCCTTTGACAGACCCTGTTGAGTTTAAGGTTGATGCTGAAAAGGCTAAAAAGTGGATAGCTAACGGTGCTCAGCCTACAGACACAGTTAAGGTGTTATTTAAGAAGAACAATGTTGTTGATTAATTGAAAGAAGGTTCTTTAAATGGTAGAATTACTGACAACTATTGCAAAGGGTTTAGTAGAAAACCCGGACCAGGTTAATGTTGAAGCAGACGAGCCTAATGAGGACGGCGTTATTGTGTACCATATCCACGTTGCAGAGGATGATATGGGCAGAATTATCGGAAAGCAGGGCAGAATTGCCAAGGCTATCCGCACAGTTGCACGTTCAGCTGCTATCAGAAACAACACAAAGGTTATGGTTGAAATAGACTGATAATATTTCAGCCGATTCTTTAATTAAAGGTGCTGCGGCAAAGATGAAACGGAGAAATCTGTTTTTATCTTTGCGGAGGCACCTTTTATTTATTATGATTATTTTAGTAAAAGCAGGGAATAATTTAACTGAAGTAATCTTAATGAGGGAGAATTTATGACTGTTAGCAAAAGAGAATATTCAAAAATGACAAAGAAGGCTTCACCTGACAGCAAGCTTTTTACAAACTGTGTGAAAGCCTTTTTTATCGGCGGCGCAATATGCCTGCTTGGAGAGGTGCTGACAAAGCTTTACGGCAGGGCAGGAATGGAGCTTGACGACGCGCGTATGCTTACGTCTGTATCGCTTGTGTTTTTGGGCGCTTTCCTAACGGCTGTCGGTGTGTATGACAAAATTGCCAAGCACGGCGGCGCAGGAACGTTGGTTCCAATTACCGGCTTTGCAAACTCTATTGTTTCACCTGCAATCGAATTTAAAACGGAGGGTTATATCCTGGGGCTTGGAGCAAAGATGTTTATTATTGCAGGCCCTGTGCTTGTGTACGGTATCAGCGCAAGCGTGCTTTGGGGGTTAATCTGTTATATTATAAGCCTTATAACCGGAAACGCATTTGTTTAGCGGCAGCCGCCGGGCGATAATCTATCGCCCGGCGTTTCGCACCAAGGGTGCGAAACGTATTGTGCAAAAACGCACAATACGGCTGCCGCAGTAAGAGCAGAAAACGCAAATTACATACAACGCTTCCGGGTGTTTCTGAGTTGACAAAAAATAACCGCGCCGAGTTTTTAATTACGGTGCAGAAAAATAACGCTGTTTTTTATTCTTTTTTGCGAAATTTTCAAAAATCCTATTGACAAATTGAAAATTGCGGCATACAATTATAAAATGCATCATAATGGCGTAGAGTACCTTGTTGTTACATTTATTTGATTGATACTAGCACACTTTTTCTTAAAAATCAATAGATTATTACAAGATTGTAATTTGTGCCATTTGTGAAACTGCGGACAAAAAATTTCAGGAACGGAGTGAACGCCCATGGTTGATGTCAAGCCGGTTAAGCTTGGTAGGAACGAGAGAATGAGCTTCTCTAAAATTGATGAGGTTATTGAAATGCCTAACCTTATCGAGATTCAAAAGAAATCATACGAATGGTTTTTAAAGGAGGGGCTTAAAGAGGTTTTTAAGGATGTTTCGGGTATTACAGATTATTCGGGAAACCTTGTGCTCGACTTTGTTGACTACACTCTTGACGTGGATCATCCTAACTACAGCGTTATTGAGTGTAAGGAGAGAGATGCAACATATTCAGCGCCTTTGCGTGTTGTTGCAAGACTTTTAAACAAAGAAACGGGAGAAATTAAGGAATCGAACGTATTTATGGGCGATTTCCCTCTGATGACGGCCAGCGGTACTTTTGTAATAAACGGCGCTGAAAGAGTTATTGTTTCTCAGCTTGTAAGATCTCCGGGTGTTTACTATAAAATGGAGTACGACAAAACCGGTAAAAAGCTGTTCAGCTCTACGGTTATCCCTAACAGAGGTGCGTGGCTGGAATATGAAAACGACGTAAACGACGTGTTTTATGTTCGTATAGATAAAAACCGTAAAATTCCTGTAACGGTATTTATCAGAGCGCTCGGTATGGGTTCTGACGCAGAGATTCTTGATTTCTTCGGCGATGACGAAAGAATAAGAGCTACTATTGAGAAGGACCCCTGCAAAAATATTGACGAGGCTATGATTGAGGTTTACCGAAAGTTAAGACCGAGCGAGCCGCCGAACCTTGAAAGCGCAAAAACACATATACACAACCTGTTCTTTGATGCAAGACGTTACGATATGTCCAGAGTCGGCAGATATAAGTATAACAAAAAGCTCGGTATCAGCGGAAGAATTGCAGAGCAGAAGCTTGCAGAGCCTATTGTTAATCCGCGTACAGGCGAGGTTATGGCTATGCCCGGCGAGGTTATCAGCAAAGAGCAGGCGCTTGAGATTGAAAATGCAGGCGTTAAATCTGCTGTTGTTGATGTTGAGGGAAAGAGCGTTAAAGTTATATCTAACGGTATGGTAGATATAAAAGCTTATGTTGATTTTGACGCTGAAAAGGAATGTGGAATAAATGAAAAGGTAAGCTTTGACGTGCTGTGCGATATTCTTGATAAAAACCTTGATGAAGAGGCTTTAAAGGAAGAAATTGCATCAAGAAAGGGCGAGCTTATTCCTAACCACATTATTATTGACGATATATTTGCAACTATAAACTATATGAACTGCCTTGCCTGCGGCATTGGTAATACAGACGATATTGACCATTTGGGCAACCGCCGTATAAGAAGCGTAGGCGAGCTTTTGCAAAATCAGTTTAGAATAGGTTTTTCAAGGCTTGAAAGAGTTATCAGAGAGAGAATGACGCTGCAAGCGCAGGATCTTGAAAATCTTTCTCCTAACGCTCTTATCAATATAAGACCCGTAACTGCTGCAATTAAGGAGTTCTTCGGTTCTTCTCCGCTTTCGCAGTTTATGGATCAGACTAACCCGCTTGCAGAGCTTACACATAAAAGAAGGCTTTCGGCACTCGGTCCGGGCGGTCTTTCAAGAGACAGAGCAGGATTTGAGGTTCGTGACGTTCACTACAGCCACTACGGACGTATGTGTCCTATCGAAACACCTGAAGGTCCTAACATCGGACTTATCTCATATTTGGCAACCTTTGCCCGCATTAACGAATACGGCTTTATTGAAGCCCCGTTCCGTAAGGTAGACAAGGAAACAGGCGTTGTAACAGACGAGGTTATCTATATGACTGCCGATATGGAGGACAACTACATTGTTGCTCAGGCGAATGAGCCGCTTGACGAGCAGGGCAGATTTAAAAACAGCAAAGTAAACGGCAGATACCGTGATGAGTTTGTAGAGCTTGAGCGTGAGCGCTTTGACTTTATGGACGTATCGCCGAGAATGGTTGTATCTGTTGCTACAGCTATGATTCCATTCCTTGAAAACGACGATGCTAACCGTGCGCTGATGGGTTCTAACATGCAGCGTCAGGCAGTGCCTCTGCTGGTTACGGAATCTCCTATTGTCGGAACAGGTATGGAGTATAAGGCCGGCGTTGACTCCGGTGTTTGTATTCTTGCTGAGGAGGACGGCGTTGTACTCAGCGTAAGTGCAGATAAAATCACTGTAAGATATGACTCCGGCAGAATACAGGACTTTATTGTTACAAAATTTTTGCGCTCCAACCAAAGCACCTGTATTAATCAGATTCCTGTTGTTGATAAGGGACAAAGAGTAGTAAAGGGCGAGGTTCTTGCTGACGGTCCTGCAACACATAACGGCGAAATCAGTCTTGGTAAAAATGCTCTCATAGGCTTTATGACATGGGAGGGCTATAACTACGAGGACGCCGTACTTATTAACGAAAAGATTGTAAGAGATGACGTTTATACGTCAATTCATATAGAAGAATACGAAACAGAAGCAAGAGATACAAAGCTTGGACCTGAGGAAATTACAAGAGATATTCCTAATGTCGGCGAGGATATGCTTAAGGATCTTGACGACCAGGGTATTATTCACATAGGTGCCGAGGTTCACGCAGGGGATATTCTTGTAGGTAAGGTTACACCTAAGGGAGAAACAGAGCTTACCGCAGAGGAAAGACTGTTAAGAGCAATCTTCGGTGAAAAAGCAAGAGAGGTAAGAGATACCTCGCTCAGAGTTCCTCACGGTGAATGTGGAATTGTTGTAGACGTTAAGGTATTTACAAGAGAAAACAGTCACGATGAGCTTCAGCCGGGTGTAAATAAGGTTGTGCGCTGTTATCTTGCACAGAAGAGAAAAATCTCTGTCGGCGATAAGATGGCAGGCCGTCACGGTAATAAGGGTGTTGTATCCAGGATTTTACCTGTTGAGGATATGCCGTTCCTTCCGGACGGTACACCGCTTGATATCGTGCTCAATCCGTTGGGCGTTCCGTCACGTATGAACATCGGACAGGTGCTTGAGGTTCACTTGGGCTATGCTGCAAAGGCATTGGGCTGGAAGATTATGACCCCTGTATTTGACGGTGCACATGAGTCTGATATATTCGAGGCGTTTAAGCAGGCAGGCTACAGCGAGGACGGAAAAACGTGGCTGAAGGACGGCAGAACAGGCGAATACTTTGATAACCCTGTTACAGTAGGATATATGTATTACTTAAAGCTGCACCATCTTGTTGATGATAAAATCCATGCGCGCTCCACAGGACCGTATTCTCTTGTTACGCAGCAGCCGCTTGGCGGTAAGGCGCAGTTCGGCGGACAGCGTTTTGGTGAAATGGAAGTTTGGGCGCTTGAGGCTTACGGTGCTGCTTACACCTTGCAGGAAATTCTTACTGTTAAGTCTGACGACGTTGTAGGACGTGTTAAGACTTACGAATCAATAGTTAAGGGACAAAATATTCCTACTCCGGGTGTTCCTGAGTCCTTTAAGGTGCTTATCAAGGAGCTTCAGTCATTGGCGCTTGATGTTAAGGTGCTTGACAAGGATAATAACGAAATTGACTTAAAGCAGACCTTCGACGATGACGACGATATGCCGGTTGCAAATGCAGATACTCTTGAAGAGGATCAGGTTATGACAACAATGGACGGCTACCTGCTGGAGGACGACCCGGACGACGAGAATATGTTTGACGAAAGCTCAATAATAGAAGACGAGGCCGACGATTTTGACGATTATGACGGCTTTGGAAGCGACGAATATTAAGGGAGGTAGTAAATTTGGAATTTAATGTATTTGAATCTATAAAAATAGGACTTGCATCTCCTGATCAGATAAGAGAATGGTCATACGGAGAGGTAAAGAAGCCTGAAACAATTAACTACCGTACCCTAAAGCCTGAGCGTGACGGCCTTTTCTGCGAGAGAATTTTCGGACCGCAGAAGGACTGGGAGTGCCACTGCGGTAAGTATAAGAGAATACGCTATAAGGGAAAAATCTGTGACCGCTGCGGAGTTGAGGTTACAAGATCTAAGGTTAGAAGAGAGCGTATGGGTCATATTGAGCTTGCGGCTCCGGTATCTCATATATGGTACTTCAAGGGTATTCCGTCAAGAATCGGATTAATGCTGGATATTTCTCCGAGACAGCTTGAAAAGGTGCTGTATTTTGCTGCATATATTGTAACAGACCCCGGTGCGGCAAGAGGTCTTACTAAATATCAAATTCTGACAGAGAAAGAATACAGAGAAGTAAGCGAAAAGTACGAGGACGATTTTTCTGCTGATATGGGTGCAGAAACAATAAAGAAGCTTCTGGAGGAAATTGATCTTGACGTTCTTTCAAGCGAGCTTAAAGAGGAGCTTGAAAACGCTTCGGGACAGAAAAAGGTACGTTTGTTAAAAAGACTTGAGGTGGTTGAGTCCTTCCGCCTTTCCGGAAACAGACCGGAGTGGATGATTTTGGACGTTGTTCCGGTTATTCCGCCGGATATCCGTCCTATGGTTCAGCTTGACGGCGGACGTTTTGCAACAAGTGACCTGAACGATTTATACAGAAGAGTAATCAACAGAAACAACCGTCTTAAAAGACTTTTAGAGCTTGAAGCTCCGGATATTATTATAAGAAACGAAAAACGTATGCTTCAGGAAGCTGTTGACGCTCTTATAGATAACGGCAGACGCGGCAGACCTGTAACGGGACCTAATAACAGAGCGCTTAAATCCTTGTCCGATATGCTAAAGGGTAAGCAGGGACGTTTCCGTCAGAACCTTCTTGGTAAGCGTGTTGACTATTCCGGACGTTCCGTTATCGTTGTAGGACCTGAGCTTAAAATGTATCAGTGCGGCTTGCCTAAGGAAATGGCAATTGAGCTGTTTAAGCCGTTTGTAATGAAAAGACTTGTGGAAACTAAGGTTTCTCAGAATATAAAGGCGGCAAGAAAGGCCGTAGAGCGTGCTAAGCCTGAAGTTTGGGATGCTTTGGAGGTAGTAATCAAGGGACATCCGGTGCTGTTAAACCGTGCTCCTACACTGCACAGACTCGGTATTCAGGCGTTTGAGCCTGTACTGGTAGAGGGCAGAGCCTTAAAGCTTCATCCGCTTGTATGTACTGCATATAACGCAGACTTCGACGGCGACCAGATGGCAGTTCACGTTCCGCTTTCAGCCGAGGCACAGGCAGAGGCAAGATTCCTGATGCTTGCAGCAGGAAACCTCTTGAAGCCTTCAGACGGACGACCTGTTGCAGTTCCTACACAGGATATGGTGCTTGGCTCATATTACCTTACGCTTAATAAAACCGGCGAAAAGGGAGAGGGCAAGGTATTCAGAAATACTGAGGAAGCAATTATGGCGTACGAGACAGGCGTTGTAAGCCTGCACGCCAAAATTAAGGTTAGAAGAAGCGAGATAATAGACGGCGAAAGAGTAACCGGTATTATAGATACTACAGTAGGAAAGATAATATTTAACCGTCCTATTCCGCAGGATTTAGGATTTGTTGACAGAACAATTCCCGAAAACAGGCTTAAATATGAAATTGACTTCCTGGTAGGTAAGAAGAAGCTCGGCGTTATTATAGAAAAGTGCATCAAAAAACACGGTACACAGAAAACCTCCGTTGTGCTTGATGAAATTAAAGCACAGGGCTTTAAATATTCTACAAAGGGCGCAATCACCGTTGCTGTCTGCGACGCTGAAATTCCGCCGGCTAAGAAGCAGATTATTGCTGACGCAGAGGCAAAGATTGACATTATCAGAGATAATTACAATCAGGGTCTTTCTTCAAATGAGGAGCGCTACAACAAGGTGCTTGACATTTGGGCAAAGGCTACAAACGATGTTACAGAAGCACTGCAAAACAATATGGACGAATTCAACCCAATTTGGATGATGGCTGATTCTGGTGCTCGTGGTAGTATGAGCCAGATAAGACAGCTTGCAGGTATGCGCGGACTTATCGCAAATACCTCCGGTAAGACAATTGAAATTCCTATCAGAGCTAACTACCGTGAAGGTCTTAACATCTTGGAATACTTCATTTCCTCCCGTGGTGCAAGAAAGGGTCTTGCTGATACTGCTCTTCGTACTGCTGACTCAGGTTACCTTACAAGAAGACTTGTTGACGTTTCTCAGGAGGTTATTGTTCGTGAGGACGACTGCGGAACACACGACGGTATTGAGATTTACGAGATTAAAGAGGGTAAGGAATCTATTGAAAGCCTGCACGAGCGCTTAATGGGCAGATATTTGTGTGAGGATTTTGTAGATGAAAATACAGGCGAGGTGCTTGTATCTAAGGATGTTATGATGAGCGATAAGGAGGCTGACATTATTGTCGGCTCAGGCATTGAACGCATAAAAATCCGTTCTATCCTCGAATGCAGAGCAAAGCACGGCGTTTGTAAAAAATGCTACGGTGCAAACCTTGCAAACGGTATGCCTGTTACAGTCGGCGAGGCAGTCGGCACTATTGCTGCTCAGTCAATCGGTGAGCCGGGTACACAGCTTACAATGCGTACATTCCATACCGGCGGCGTTGCGTCAGCAGAGGATATTACACAGGGTCTTCCGCGTGTAGAGGAGCTGTTTGAGGGACGTAAGCCGAAGCATCTTGCCATTATAAGTGAGATTGGCGGCGAGGTTCGCTTTGAGGATATTAAAAATAACCGCCATGCCGTTATATTTGATAAAGAAACAGGCGAAGAACGCTCATACCTTATCCCGTTTGGCTCGAGAGTTAAGATTACCGAGGGTCAGATTATTGAAGCCGGCGATATGATTACCGAGGGTTCAATTAATCCTCATGACGTACTTGCAATTAAAGGACCTCAGGCTGTTCAGGATTATCTTATTGAAGAGGTACAGCGTGTTTACCGTATGCAGGGTGTTGACATCAACGACAAGCACATTGAGGTTATTGTTCGTCAGATGATGAAGAAGGTAAGAGTTGAAGACCCGGGCGATACTAATCTTATGCCGAATATGATGGTTGAGAAAAACGAGTTCTTATCTGCAAATGATGAGATAAAACAGCGTATTGCTAACGGCGAAGAGGGGCTTAAAGAAGCAACCTGCACGCAGATGCTTTTGGGTATTACCAAGGCTGCACTTGCAACAGACAGCTTCCTGTCTGCCGCTTCGTTCCAGGAAACAACCAGAGTTCTCACCGACGCTGCAATTAAAGGCAAGGTTGACCCGCTTATGGGACTTAAAGAGAATGTTATTATCGGTAAGCTTGTACCTGCCGGTACAGGTATGCACCGTTACAGCGACGTTGAGCTTGAGGAAAACTTCTTAACTTCTGCAAGCGGCGATAGCGCAGAACAGCTGTAAACAGGCTTAAATATATTAAAAATAAAATTAATCCACTATGGCGGAGAGTATCTGCCGTAGTGGATTTTTATTCGTATAATATATTTACCTTGATTTAACAGCTTGTTCGCACGTCAGACTTAAATATTATATTAATGAAATATTTATTTTACAACCAAGCGAATAAATGATATAATCAAAAATAAGAAGAATTCTTTTTATAGGAACTACTATATGAAAAATGCGGAGATATTATTCTACGGGAAAACCGTATCCTCCTGCATATGTGTAATTTTTTTTAAATTAACAGGCACAATCAATACCAAGCATAATAAGCCTTTCAGAACTCGGCACAGGTGGTGCGGTTTTGGTTGTGGGAAGATAAACTAATGAAAAGGAGTAATAAAATGTTAGAAGTTGGAATGAAAGCACCGGATTTTACTTTAAACGATAAGGACGGCAAGCCTATTTCTTTGTCTGATTTTCTCGGGAATAAGGTTGTGCTTTACTTTTATCCGAGGGATAATACGCCCGGCTGCACACGTCAGGCGTGTGCTTTTGCAGGGCTTTATAAAGAATTTCAGAAAAAAGGCGTTGAGGTTATCGGCGTTAGCAAGGACAGCACAGCGTCTCACGCGAAATTTGCGGAAAAACACAGCCTGCCCTTTGTTTTGCTCTCTGACCCTGAGCTTACAGCAATCCAAGCCTATGGAGTTTGGCAGGAAAAGAAGCTGTACGGCAAGGTGAGTATGGGAGTAGTACGCACAACTTTCGTTATTGATGAAAACGGAAATATCGAAATAATTATGCCTAAGGTGAAGCCTGATACAAATGCGGCGGAAATTTTAGCCGAGATATAAACGGTAATATGAAAATCGTCTGCCGGTAAATAAGCCTGCAGACGATTTTTTATTGTGCATTTTTTGTGCTTTGCCCTAACAGTAATTCCCAATAATCTTAATTTTCTAAAGCAAAATTGAAAAAGATTTTTGTATAAAAAATTATGTTATTCAAACAATAATAAAGCAAATATTTTGCTAAAAATTAAGATTTCAGGGAGTTTTGATATATGAAAGCAACAGGAATTGTTAGAAGAATTGACGATCTGGGAAGAGTTGTAATACCAAAGGAGATAAGAAGAACTCTGAGAATAAGAGAAGGCGACCCGCTGGAGATTTACACCGACAGCGACGGAGAGGTAATATTTAAAAAGTATTCTCCGGTGGGGGAGCTTTCTCAGTTTGCAATGTCATATGCAGAGGTGCTTGCAAAGGTGTCCGGATTACCCACGATTATAAGTGACCGCGACCATATTGTGGCGGCGGCTGGAGTGTCTAAAAGGGAATATTTAGAGAGAAGAATTACTGCCGTAATTGAGGAGCTTATGGAAACACGAAGAAGCTTTTCTAAGCAGTCGGAGGATTCAAGCGAGCTTATGCCGGTGGAGGGTGTAGAAAGAAGCGCAGTTATAATGTACCCGATAATATCTTCCGGCGATGTTACGGGAAGTGTTATTATGCTTGAGTGCGACGATAAGTCTGTACCGTCTGAGGCGGATATTAAGCTTGCGCAGTCTGCGGCGGCTTTTCTGGGTAAGCAGATGGAGGAATAGTTTTTTTAGATAACAGCTTGCTGCGGTTTGTGCCGTACAAGCTGTTTTTTGCCAATGACAATTAAATACCGCAGCGAAGCTGTAACGGATAATGCCGTTTAAGCCTTGCTGCGGTTTGTTTTGTTTTTCTGCTTTATTTACTTTATACAACCTCTATTACGCTTACAGGGCATGCCTCTTGAGCCTGAACAGCTTTTTCCTGTGCCTTTGGGGGTAAATCTTCGGCAGAAACATAAGCCTTGCCGTTTGTGCCCTCCTTAAAAACCTCGGGGCAAATTTCCATACAAGTTCCGCAGGCTATACAGCCCTCTTCGTCAAGCAGTACCGTCACATAAATCCCTCCCCGTTTGTTGTAAGCTCCATAACAAGCCTGTCCATTTCTTTTTTGTTGGTTATGCTGTGTGTTCTGTTAATAAAATTTTGCTTTTGTGTAGGAGTCAGCGCAGAAAAACGGTTTAACGCCTCTATATTTTTGGCAAGTGCCATACCCAGTCCAAGCGGCAAATCGTTTGTAATATCCTTCATTTTATCACCCCTAATAGTTGTTTGCTGTTTTGAGGTATATATTCGCAAGCAGATGCGGCAATGAAAGAGGAAATAAAAATATACTGTTTTGTAAAGACTCTACGGAGAGTTTATTGTATTTTTGATTAAATACTTTATAATGGTACACAGGTAACGGCTGAAAGTTCAAACATTTTAATCAAATTTTGTAAATACTTACTTAAGGAGGAAGAGCATATGGACAATGTGAAAATCGGAAAGCTGATTTATAAATTGCGAAAAGAAAAAAATCTGACTCAGCTACAGCTGGCAGATAAAATGAATATAAGCGATAAAGCTGTTTCAAAATGGGAGAGAGGATTAGGATGTCCCGATGTATCCTTGCTTTCGGACTTATCGAAAATATTTGATGTTAATTTAGAAAAGCTGCTTGAAGGCGAGCTTGATGTCAATGAAATTTTGGGAGGCAATATAAAGAAAATGAATTTTTATATCTGCAAAAGCTGCGGTAATGTAATAACCGCGATGGCAGATACCGACATATCCTGCTGCGGAAAGAGGTTAAAGGCAGCAAAGGCAGAAAAAGCAGATGATGAAGAAAAGCTTACAGTTGAAATTATAGAAAACGATTACTATATCACTGCGAAGCATCCGATGGACAGAGAGCATTATATTGCTTTTGCAGCATTACTGACAGGGGAAAGCATTATGCTTAGAAAGCTGTATCCGGAATGGGATTTACAGGTGCGTATTCCTGCTTTTGCACACGGAAAATTGCTTTGGTACTGCACTAAACACGGATTATTTTATCAGAACATATAGCCTGCGCAATATGCACAAACGATTTAATCAGTGTTTCCTTAAGAAAAATATGCAGAGGATAATTAATGACTGCTGTTGTATTTTTTAAGATGATGTAGTACAATAAAAGCGTAATGCTAATATGTAAGGGGTAATATCGGTGAGCGAATTTCCTGTGCTGTATATAGTTGTTCCTTGTTATAATGAGCAGGAGGTTCTGCGTGATACTACGGAAAAGCTTATTAAAAAGCTGTTTTTTCTTATAAGAGAAAACAAGATTTCTAATAAAAGCAGAATAATGTATGTCGACGACGGCTCCAAGGACGAAACATGGCAGATAGTTGAAAAGCTGCACAGTAAAAGCGAATATATCTCCGGAGTAAAGCTTACACGCAACAGAGGTCATCAGAATGCTCTTTACGGCGGACTAATGCAGGCAAAGGAAAGGGCAGATATTGTAATCTCCATAGACGCAGATTTACAGGACGATATAGACGCCATTGACAAAATGATAGACAAATACGCACAGGGGTATGATGTAGTATACGGCGTAAGAAGCAAGCGTGAAACTGACACTTTTTTTAAACGCTTTACTGCAGAGGCGTTTTACAAAATATTAAGTCTTTTCGGCGCTGAGGTGGTGTTTAACCATGCAGACTACCGATTGATGAGTAAGCGTGCGCTTGAGGCGCTGTCGCAGTATAATGAGGTTAACCTGTTTTTAAGAGGTATGGTGCCTATGATAGGCTACAAAACGGCGCAGGTGACGTACGAGCGAAGCGAGCGCTTAGCAGGAGAGAGTAAATATCCGCTTAAAAAGATGCTGGCTCTTGCGTGGGAGGGTATAACCTCGCTTAGTATTAAGCCGATAAGGTTTGTAACCTCTATTGGTGTTCTTGTATTTGCTGTAAGCATAATTTTACTGATTTATTCGTTTGTTAGCTATTTGCTCGGCAATACTGTACCGGGTTGGACGAGCCTTGCGGTTTCTGTATGGGCAATAGGCGGTTTGCAGCTTTTGGCGATAGGTATTATAGGGGAGTATTTGGGAAAGGTGTATTTGGAAACAAAGCAAAGACCCAGATATATTGTGGAAAAAATACTTGACGGTGCAGAAGAAGATAAGAAAGAAAGCGGCGTTGAAGAATAAAAACTTCGGAGGTTTTGGTATGAGAAGAATATTTGCAGTTGTTTTATCAGTTTTGATTTTATCGGGAGTATTTGCTCTTTCTGCTTGCAATAACAATGCAGAACAGCAGGTGCAGAATGTATCTCAAAAAGAAAAAGAGATATACCCAGGTTTGTATCTTGATTATTATGAGGACGGAGATACAAGGGCGGAGGCTGAAAATAATGCTGTTACAGGCGTAGGTAAGGACAAAATCAACGAGAATTTTGAAAACAGTGACGCTGTTGAATCGTATAATTATGAAAGTCCGCTTATTTATACGTTTGATAACGGACTTGTTGCACAATACAGCGTAGATATACAGATGAAGGATTCCGGCGAAAAACAAAATGTAACGGTGCTTGGTTACTATATGACGGAAAAGCAGGAGGACGGAAGCTACCGCACCTATTTTATATCGTTTGACGAGATGGGGCAAAACGATGAGCTTGATGAAAAAACAATGGAAAAGCTTTTAAACGAGGCGATTGACCAGATTCCCGAAAACAACAAGAAAAATGAGAGTGAAAACGGAGAAAGCTCAAAGAGCGAAAATTCTCAGAGTCAGCAAAACAGTCAGCCGTCCGGTGCTTCGTCAAAAGGAGAAGTTGAGTCTGTCGGCGAAATAGAGGAAGAGCTGAACTGATTTATAAGGTAAGGATTAATAATTTAAGGAACCACTGAATAAATCACGCCAAAAAGCTGTTTGCACATCTTGCTTGCATATTTTCCGCCGGCTTGCCCAAAAAATCCTCGTAATGCGTCAGCATTACTGCGGTTTGTTTGTACAATCTAACGAAAAATCTGACGGCGCAATATGCACAAACAATTTAATCAGTGTTTCCTTAATTTTAAAAGCGGTAAAGCCTGAAAGCGGTTTTATCGCTTTTATTTTTTTGAAAATTTTTAAGAAGTTGACCGTTTAAGGTAAAGTTTTAGGCTTTTTTTCTGCTTGTATGAAGGTATTTTTATACTGATTTTTGAAAGGAGCAACAGAAAAATATGATAGTAATATCAGACAGGAGAATGATAATCCCCGACAGTGAGAGGTATATCGGAAGTCTGGGCGACAATATGTCGTGTGAAAAGGAGTTTTTGATAAATGGAGATTATAATTCGGAGGATTATATTTACAGACTGTACTTAACCTTCAAAAGCGGAGCCGTTAATTATTTTACGCTTGACGGTGAAAGCACTGCGGCAGGCATAAAGCTTTTATGGAAGATTCAAAGGAAGCATATCATCGAGGACGGAATTGTGAAAGCGCAGATAAAGGCATTTGAAAATTCCGATGAAATCTGGCACAGTACAATAGGCGTATTTATGGTGCTGGAGTCGCTGGAATTTTCTGATGATTTTGCCGTACCGACTGAATTTGAGCAGATTGAAAAAAAGCTTAATGAAAAAATTGACGTGCTTAGAGGAGTCCGGGCACAATTTCCGAAAATAGGCAGTAACGGCAACTGGTTTGTATATGACGCAGATAAGCAGGAGTATGCGGATACGGGAAATCCGTCCAGAGGGGAGAAAGGGGATACAGGCAGCTTACAAGCAGGCGATGTAAAAACCGAGAATATATCTGATAAGGCAGTAACGGAGGAAAAGCTTGAAAACGGCGCAGTAACGGAGGAAAAGTTAAGCTACCAAATTAAGCAAAAGCTTGAAAGGGTAATGCTGAAAACTCAGGTTATTGACGCTATACAGCACGAATCACAATTAAATCAATATACCGAGGAGGGCATTTATGAAATTGCTAATAATTACGGATTAGGAATTGTTTTACTGGTTTTTAAGCCTTCGTCAACGAGAATACAGCAAGTGTTAATTCCCTGCAATATTTATGACAGCAGTAAGAATAAAATAAAAAGCCGATACGGTATAGTGCCGGAGCTTACTGCTTCTGACAGCGCGATAAACTGGGGCAATTGGACTGAGTATGCAAGCAATTCTGATGTTTTGGATAACACCGAGGCTATAACGCAGAATACTGCAGACATTGAGCTTATTAAAGCACAGCTAAGCGAAAGCATAAACGCAGAATTGCCTAACGGTCTTAGTAAAATTGCCGATTTTGCATTTTCATACAATAAAAATATTACCGGTGCGTCAATACCGGGTACTGTAACAAGTATCGGCGAATGTGCGTTCATAGGCTGTACTGGACTTACAGGCATAACAATACCTGACAGTGTTACAAGCATAGGCACAGGAGCGTTTGAAAAATGCACGGGGCTTACAAGCGTTACTGTGCCGGGCAGTGTTACAAGCATCGGCAACGGCGCATTTTGGTATTGTTCCGGGATTACTAATCTTGTTATTTCAAACGGTGTGCAAAGCATAGGCAGAAGCGCATTTAACCGCTGCACATCGCTTACAGGCGTATCAATACCGAGCAGTATTACAAGTATAGGCGAATACGCATTTTATTCCTGCTCGAATATTACCAACGTGACTATTGCAAGCGGCTTTAATGCAAACGGACTGGACTTGTCAGGCAGTACAAAATATACGGCGCAAACGGTTGCAGGCTGGCTTGAAGCGCTTGCCGACAGGACGGGGCAGAGTGCGTATAAATTGACCATAGGCGCAGCAAACAAGGCAAAGCTGACGGCTGAACAGCTGGCTGTTGCAACAAATAAAAACTGGGTGATTTCATAAAGGGGGTGACAGCGTGACATACAGATTATGTAAAAGGCTTATTGAGGCGGGCAGAACAGACAATATGCAGAATAAAATAGATGTGTTTTTTGCAGTAGGCAGAATTACACAGGAGGAATATATAGCGCTTACCGAGCTGTTAACAGCCGACGGACAAAATGAAACAGACGGCATATTATAATAAAGGAATAAAAGAAAAATAGAAAGGAGCTAAAGCTTATAATGGCAAAAAAGATATATTTAAGTCCGTCAAATCAGGACGGCAACACATACGCAACAGGCAATACCAATGAGATGATACAATGCAACAAAATAGCAAAAGCGGCTGAAACGGCGCTTGTCCGCTGTGGATTTTCGGTTAAGCGTGCACCGCAGGGGCAGTCGATGTATACGACAGTATCTCAAAGCAACAGCTGGGGTGCAGACCTGCATATACCGATTCATACAAATGCCTATAACGGTAATGTTACAGGAGGTACGCTTGTAATGGTATATGCCCTTTCCGGCGAAAACAAAAGCGCAGGCAGCGCAGTTTTGAAAAGAGTAAACTCTATAACTCCCGGACCGGGATATACGTTAAGAGCGAATACAGGGCTGTATGAGCTGAACGCAACAAACGCAGTTGCTGTTTATGTTGAGGTTGAATTTCACGATACACAGCAGGGGGCGCAGTGGATAATAAACAATACGACAAAAACAGGAGAGATGATAGCAAGAGGGGTTTGTGATTATTACGGTGTTGAATACAAGTCGCCGTCGGGTGAAGGCACAGAGGAAATATACAGGGTGCGTAAATCCTGGGAGGATGTAAAAAGCCAGATAGGCGCATATAAAATTTTAAGCAATGCAAAGAAAAAGGCTGATGAAAACAGTGGTTATTATGTTTTTGACAGCAAAGGTAAAAAGGTTTATTCTCCCGAAAATTCATCTGCGCCGAAAAAGCTTACTCTTAAAAATGTTCCGCTATATATCAGCGCAACTGCAAAGGTGAAGTCATCGTCTGTTACGGGAACGTATTACAGATATGACAACGAGGTAGTAAGCGGCAGAGTACGCATAACGAATAAAACGGAAAATATCGGAAAAAAGGGACAGGTGACAGGATGGGTAGACTTAACCTATGCAAAATAGCGAGGCGGTGTATATGCTGAAAATGTTTGTGATGGACGTGCTTGGCGGAATGGAAACTCTTTGGAATAAATCGAGTATTATTTTAGGTGTTATCGGCGGTTTTTTAGCGGCATTTCTCGGCGGCTGGGACAGCCTGACGGCGGCGCTTGCAACTATGCTTGTAATAGATTATGTAACAGGTGTTGCCAAGGCGATTTATCTTAAAAAGTTGTCGAGCGAAATAGGCTTTAAGGGTATTGTAAAAAAGGCACTGGTGCTTATTATTGTGGGAGTAGCGGTAACGCTGCAAACTCTCTTGCCTGACAGCGTTCCGCTGAGAGAAATAACAATTATGTTTTTTATATGCAATGAGGGACTGTCTATTCTGGAAAATGCCGCAGTTATGATACCACTGCCGCAGAAGCTGAAAGATGTTTTACTTCAGCTGAGGGATAAAACAGCAGCCGGGGATAAAAAGAGTGAGAAAAGCACAGATAAAGTAAAAACGCAGGACGCAAGCGACAATGATAAATAGCAGGTAACATTTTTAATTCTCCATAAATTATATATTAAAGCGCACATATCTATGCCTTATGCAGGATTTGTGCGCTTTTTTTGGCGTGAGGAAATATTATTTGTAAAGTAGTTGAGAATTGTGCTTGTTTGTGATAAAATACAATAAATATGCGAAAATTTATTTTTTAGGAAAGCAGGGGGATTATGTCTGCAAAAGTTACTTTGATTTCACATACGCCGATGCCGGAAAAAACAATAGCTGCCGCTGCAAAGCTTTGCTATTCTCCGGCGTCTATAGATAATATTATGGACGGATTAACAGAGGAAAAAACGGCTTCGTTTGTTGATATGCTTGCAACTATAGGCCACGAAAGCCCCATAGAGCATGCAAGCTTTACTTTTGGAATAGAGGGAATTTCAAGAGCCTGTTCGCACCAGCTTGTGCGACACAGAATTGCATCCTACAGCCAGCAGTCTCAGCGTTATGTGGACGGAAATAAATTTGACTTTGTTACTCCCCCGGAGATTGCAGAGGATGAAAATGCGCTGGAGGAATATAACAAGGCGATTTCTATGCAGTGCGAGGCTTATGCAAAGGTGCGCGGTGCGCTTATTGCAAAATATATTAAAAAGTATTTGGGCATAAGCAGTGCAAAAAACGAGCAGGAGCTTATTGAAAGCTTTAAGGCTGAGCATAAAAAGGAATATTCTGCATTTGAGAAAAAGGCAAATGAGGACGCAAGATTTATTTTGCCGAATGCCTGCACAACGTCGATAGTTGTTACAATGAACGCTCGCTCGCTTATGAATTTCTTTTCTCACAGGTGCTGTAACAGGGCGCAGTGGGAAATAAGAGATATTGCAATACAGATGTACAGGCTTTGTATGGAAAAAGCGCCGAATGTATTTAAGCTGGCAGGTCCGCCGTGTACCAGAGGAGGCTGTACCGAGGGCAAGATGTCGTGCGGTAAGCAAAAAGAGGTAAGAAGCTATTTTGAAGATATAAGAAAGAGTGTGAAGTGATGAACGGTAAGCTTATAGTTATTGAGGGCCTTGACGGAAGCGGAAAGGCGACCCAAACAGAGCTTTTGCGAAAGAATATGCTTAAAAAAGGGCACGATATTGTAAAGATAACCTTTCCGGATTATGAAAGCGCTTCTTCTTCGCTTGTAAAAATGTATTTAAACGGTGAGCTTGGAAGCTCACCCGACGATGTTAACGCATATGCTGCCGCCTCATTTTATGCCGTAGACAGATACGCAAGCTATAAAACCTCTTGGGGCAAAGACTATGAGCAGGGAAAAATAATACTTGCAGACCGATATGCTACATCTAACGCAATATATCAGCTTGCTAAAATTAAAGAAAGCGAAAGACACGATTTTTTAAAGTGGATAGAGGAGTATGAATATAATAAGCTGTTAATTCCAAAGCCGGATGTTGTAATATATCTTGATATGCCTCTTGCGGTTTCGCAAAGACTTATGACAAAAAGATATGAAGGCGACGAAAGTAAAAAGGACCTGCACGAAAGAAATGTGTCGTTTTTGGAGCAGTGCAGAAAATCGGCTCTTTATGCGGCTGATAAATGCGGCTGGAATATTGTAAGCTGTGCAAGGAATGATGCTATACGAAGTATTGAGGAGATTGGAACGGATATAATAAGGCTTGTGGAGAGCGCTTTATAACTTTAAATAAGAGGTAAAATGCAGATATGCTGTTGCTTAACAGTCCTAAGACAGAGGACAAAGAGTGGGTAGATGATATTTTAAAAAAGGCTTTGGAGAAAAGAAGGTTTTTTAGCTGTGACGATGCCTTTGCTACAAATTATTTGTGGCAGAAAAAATATAATATAAAAATAGGCAGATACAAAAATTTTATAATTAAAAGCTATAAAGGAGATAAAAACACAGAGGAATTTGCTTTCCCGATGGGTACAGGCGACGTTAAAGACGCAGTTAATGAGATTGTACAGTATGCATTTGAAAGAGGAAAAAGTATTAGATTTGTTACGCTTGTAAAGGAAGAAACAGAAATGCTTTCTGATATTTTCAACGGCAGAATATCCTTTGAGGCTGACAGAAACAGCGCTGAGTATATATATTTAAGTAAAGATTTAGCCGATTTACCCGGCAGGAAGTACCACAGCAAGAGAAATCATATTTCAAAGTTTAATAAGCTGTATAATTATTCATATGAAGAAATAACAGATAAAAACGCCGAACAAGCCTTGGAAGTTGCAGAAATGTGGTGCAGTGACAATATAATGGGCAAGGGCAAGGGACTTTCGGGAGAAGCCTGTGTAATAAAATGTGCGTTTGATAATTATGAAAAGCTTAACTTATATGGAGGACTTATAAGAATTGACGGACAGGCTGTTGCAATGACCTTAGGTGAAGAGATAAACAAGGATGTATTTGTGGTGCATTTTGAAAAGGCGCTTGGCGGATATAACGGACTGTATGCGGCGATAAACCAGATGTTTTCAAAGAGCCTAACGGGGTATAAATATATTAACAGAGAAGAAGATATGGGTATTGAGGGACTTAGAAAAGCTAAGCTTTCTTACAAGCCCTGTATGCTCCTTGAAAAATACAGCAGTACGCCGATAAGCAGACTTTAATATATGAAAGGTGCAGCTATGACTGAATTATTTAAGGCAGAGCAAATCGATACAGCGGAGCTTAAAAATATTTTTTCGGTATGCTTTGATGAAAGTGCGGAGAATACAGAAGTATATTTTGACTGCCTTTTAAGCTATAAGTATGCTTATGCCGCAAAGTATAACGGAGAGATTTGTTCTGCACTGTACCTTTTGCCGTCGCAGAGTATCGCGTTATCAGGAGAAATTTGTAAATCAAATTACCTTTTTGCAGCAGGTACTTTGCCGGAATACAGAAAAAAGGGCATTATGGAAAGACTTATTAATTTCGCGCTTGAGGACGCTAAAAACAAGGGCGACTGTATATCTGCCCTGTACCCTGCAAGTGATGAGCTTTATGGGTATTACAAGCGTTTTGATTACAGAGATGTGTATATGGCTTACTTAAAAACGTATGAATACAGTGAAATTTGCGCCTTGAACGGAAAAAATTTAAAAAAAGTTCATTCTTCATTTGACAATATGACACAATTAAGGTTTAATATAATAAAAGATATAAAGGGAAGTATGCTTTTTTCCGGGAATTACCTTTTAGCGGCGGACAGGATTTTGCAGCTGTACGGCGGAGGAACGATTACTTTTGAAAAGGGATACATTATGTATTACGCTGCAGGGAACACAGCTGTTTTGCAGGAGGTAATCTGCAAAAAAGAAGATGTTAAAGATATGCTTTATTCCTTTGCGCAGATTGTAAAAGCCGGAAGTTATGCGGTCAGACTGCCGTGGCATTACGGAAACAGTGATGCAGAGGATATTTGCCGTTTTGGAATGATGAAGCTTTTAAACGCAGATGCAATTAATGCAGACGGTAAAAGCTTTGAGGAGATATTTAAAGCGCCGTATCTGGGACTTGCACTTGACTGAGATGCTTTTTTGAAAGGAGTTATGAAAAATGATTTACGTTTTTTTAGCGGACGGTTTTGAGGAAACCGAAGCGCTGACAACGGTTGATGTATTAAGAAGAGCAGAGCTTGATGTTGTAACCGTGGGTGTTACAGGTAAGCAGGTTACAGGCTCTCACAATATAACGGTTATTGCAGACATAGAGGCTAAGGATGTAACTACTGATGATATGGAGGCGGCAGTTCTTCCGGGCGGTATGCCGGGAACGCTAAATCTGGAGAAGTCGCCTATAGTTAAGGCTTGTGTTAAATACTGCTTTGACAATAACCTGCTTATATGCGCTATATGCGCCGCACCGTCAATTCTGGGACATATGGGAATTCTTAAAGGAAAAAAGGCAACCTGTTTTCCAGGCTTTGAAAGCGAGCTTGACGCAGCAGAGTATACGGGCGATTTTGCAGTAGATGACGGAAATGTTATAACAGGCAAGGGTGCAGGTGCTACAATATTATTTGCGCTTAAAGCTGTTGAAAAGCTTAAAGATAAGCAGACTGCAAGTAAAATTAAGGCGGCGTTGCAATGCCCGTAAGGAATATAAAGGAAATAAAGATTCAGCTTAGAAATACGATAAAAAAGCAAAGAGCGTCAATGCCGCAGAAAAAAAGGAGCGAGCTTGATACAAAAATAAGAAACACACTTTATTCCTTGCGTCAGTATAAAAAATGTGAGCAGCTGCTTGTTTATGTTTCTAAGGATATAGAGGTAGATACCATAAGTATAATAAAAGACGCATTGAAGCAGGGAAAAAAGGTTGCAGTGCCGAAATGTATTACGAAGGGTAATCTTATGGATTTTTATTATATAAATTCCATTGAAGAAGACTTGGAAAGCGGAACATTCGGCGTTTTAGAGCCTGTCCCTGACAGGTGTGAAAAGGTAACAGATTTTTCAAATGCTCTCTGTATAGTACCGGGGCTGTCGTTTGACGCACAGGGTTTCAGGCTTGGCTACGGCAAGGGCTATTACGACAGGTTCTTAAACGGCTTTGAGGGAGATACTGTCGGGCTGTGCTACAGTATGTGCGTAAGGTGGGAGCTGCCGCACGGATATTATGACAGACCGGTTGATATTCTGGTTACAGACAGGTATTTCAGGAAAATACGAAAAACATCAGACTAATGAGCAGGGAGTCTCCTTGCTTTACATATATAAATCCCATACTTTGTTAGGTTTATGCAGGGTGAAAGGACGGTAAAAGAATGGGCGATAATATCAGGCAGAGTTTATCCTCTGACGATGCTCAAAAGCAGATAGAGCAGGCAAGACGGAAAAAGGTTCAAAGCTTTAAGCTCAATTTTGATGACAGCAGTTTTTCAGCGTCCGGAAGTAACGGTACGTCCGACGTGCAAAAATCTCCGAAAGCGGCAGAAAATGATGTTCTGGATGAGATAGTTAAGCAGGCAAAAAGCGGAGTTAACGGAAATTCCTCAGGTGCCGGCAGTAATCGTTTTCTAAAGGAGAAAACAGAGGAAGAGCTGAAAAGAGACGCTGAAATTGACAGAATTATTAATTCCGAAAGAGAATTGAGCAGTTCAAAAGCAATTGAAAGCACTGCAAGCTACGACACAAATATTACAAGCTACAGCGGAGAACAGCAAAAGCAAAAGATGGACCGTGAGGAAAAGGAAGCGCTTAAAAATTATAAAAAAACAGTAAAGCGCAGAAAAAAAGCCAAAGCAGAGCGCAACGGCTGTATGTTTAAAATAGTGTGGCTTTCTATGGTGCTTTTAATGGCAGGCGTTTTAGGCTCGTTTTTAATAACAGGCGTTAATGATTTACTTGCTATTTCACGTTCCGAAGAAAACGAGGTGCTCGTTACTATACCTGAAAATGCCAGCCTGGACGAGGTTTCCGAAATATTGTCTGAAAACGGCATTATTAACGAGGAGTTTTTCTTTAAGGCATATGCAACTATAACAAAGTCAACAGAAGGCTTTTTGCCCGGAACGTATAATATGGAAACGAATATGGATTATGAGGCAATTCTTAATTATCTGCTTTATAATTCCGGACCGAAGGATTATGTTTCCGTACAGTTTACAGAGGGTATGACAGTGCTGGAATGTGCGAAGAAGCTTGAGGAAAATAATGTTTGCAAAATTAAGGATTTCGTTGAAGCCTGCAATTCTGACGAATTTGACGAGGACTATCCGTTTATAAAGCAAATCGGTAAGGTTGAGGGCAGAGAGTATAAGCTTGAGGGATATTTATTCCCGGATACTTATATTTTCTATCTTAATGAAAAACCCGAAAATGTAATTGAAAAATTCCTGGATAACTTTAACAAAAAGGTGTTCAAAAATACGAAGAAATATTCGGGATATTCAGAAGAAATGAGCATAGCCGAGCTGGCTGAGCTTAAGGGAATTGAGCTTGACGATTTGATTAATATGGCGTCGCTTGTACAGGCAGAGGCTGCTGACGAAGCAGATATGTATTATATTTCTTCAGTATTCTATAACAGACTTTCAACAGACGTTACAGGCGGAATAAGTCCGTACGGTGACTATGATGTCAACAAGCTGAAGTCTGATGCTACGATATATTATCCGTATTCATCGTTAGATGATATTCCGGATGATATTGCTAAAACCTTCAAGAGCAGCTATAACACCTACAATATTACCGGGTTACCGCCGGGAGCAATATGCAATCCGGGAGCAACAGCGTTAGACGCTGCGCTTGTGCCGAAGGATACAGGATATTATTACTTCTGCCATAAGGCAGCAACAGAAACTGAGCCGGCCGAGGCATATTACGCTTACACTTATTCCGAGCATTTGCAAAATCAAATTGCAGCAGGATTATCACCGGAGGAATAATAAGCTATGGATACGATAACAAGCTTTACGGTTGACCATATAAAGCTAAATACCGGGATTTATGTTTCGAGAAAAGATAAAATAGGCGGGCAAACGCTTACTACCTTTGATTTGAGATTTACTAAGCCAAATACCGAGCCTGCTATGGATACCGCCGCACTTCACGCTATTGAGCATCTTGGAGCAACCTTTTTAAGGAATGATAAGCAGTGGAAAGAAAAAACTGTTTATTTCGGACCGATGGGCTGCAGAACAGGCTTTTATGTTATTTTCAGCGGTGACCTATGCTCAGAGGATATACTTGACGTTATAAAAAGAATGTGTGATTATATTATGGCGTTTGAGGGGAAAATACCCGGAGCAAGCGCAGTTGAATGTGGAAATTATATTGATCTTAATTTGCCCATGGCAAAATATTATACGAATAAGTTTATTAAAGAAGTGCTTGAAAACCCAACCCCTGACAGGCTTAATTATCCGCAATAAAACAGAAATAAAGACAGACGGCAGAATTTTTCTGCCGTCTGTTTGTCTTATGTTAATATGTGTTTTAATTTTATTCTATCGGCTCAAAGTCTGCAACACCATGCTTGCACAGCGGACAAATGTAATCATCGGGCAGTTCCTCGCCCTCGTATATAAAGCCGCAAATTTTGCACACAAAGCCTTTTTTACCTTCTGTCTGCGGCTTTGGCTTTACATTGTTCTGATAATAGGTGTAGGTCATAGTTTCCTTGTCGCTTATTACTCTTGCCTCAGATACATTGCATATAAACATTCCGTGTGTGTCTAAATCAACATATTGCTCAACGTTTAATGACATAAAAGCATTGATATATTTTGGAAGGAATACAAGTCCGTTATCGCTGTAGCATGGCTCACAGCCGGCAAACTTATCTGCGTTTCTGCCGCTTTTAAAACCAAAGTTTTCAAAAACGCTGAACGGAGCTTCTACGGAAAGACAGTTTACATTCATTTTGCCTGTTTGCTTGATTACATGGTGCGAGTAGTTTGCTTTGTTTATTGTTACGGCGATGCGGTTGGGGCTGTCTGTAACCTGTGTTACGGTATTAACGATAAGACCGTTATCTTTTTTGCCGTCGTTTGAGGTAACAACATATAAGCCGTAACCGATTTTAAACAGAGCTGACAGATCTTTTTTGTTTGCTTTATCGTCAGAGCGTGCTATGTAGTCCTTACAAAGCTCGTTTGCCATTGCCTCAAGCTGTTCTATATTTTCGCTCTTTACAGCAGAATTAATCTTAACGGTTGTATCGGTAAAGGTTATGTTTTTGCTGTTTGCAAGCTTTTCCCGCATAACCTTGGCCGCAAGCGGAGCCCACGAGCCGTTCTCTATAAGTCCTACTGTTTTGTTCTGGAAGTTTCTTTCTGTCAGATGATTTATAAATTCGTTCATAAACGGGAAGAGCTCTGCATTATAGGTTGTTGTTGCAAGAACAATTTTGCCGTAACGGAATGCGTCCTCTACTGCCTCTGCCATATCGCAGCGAGCAAGGTCATTTACGGCAACCTTTGGACAGCCCTTTTCTTTAAGCTTATCGGCAAGTATTTCAACTGCTTTTTTTGTGTTGCCGTATACAGAAGTATAAGCAATCATAACACCCTCCGATTCAACACCGTAGGAGGACCAGATGTCATACAGGTTTATGTAATATCCTAAATTTTCTGTAAGAACTGGTCCGTGTAAGGGGCAGATAATCTGAATATCTAGGCCTGCTGCTTTTTTAAGAAGAGCTTGTACCTGTGCACCGTATTTTCCGACAATACCAATGTAGTAACGGCGAGCTTCGCACGCCCAGTCCTCTTCAACGTCAAGAGCACCGAATTTGCCGAAGCCGTCGGCAGAGAAAAGAACCTTGTCAGTGCTGTCATATGTTACCATAACCTCAGGCCAGTGAACCATAGGAGCAAAAACAAAGGTGAGTGTATGACGGCCTAAAGACAGCGTGTCGCCGTTTGCAACAACTACTTTTCTGTCCTCAATGTCCATATCAAAAAAGTTTGCCATCATAGCAAAGGTTTTTACATTGCCGACAATTTTTGCGTTTGGGTATGTTTTTACAAAATTTTGGATATTTGCAGCATGATCCGGTTCCATATGCTGAACTATCAAGTAGTCCGGCTCTTTTCCGTTAAGAGCCTCTGAAAGATTGTCGAGCCATTCGTGAGTGAAGTTGATGTCAACCGTATCCATAACGGCTGTTTTATCGTCATTAATAACGTAGGAGTTATACGCCATACCATTTGGCACGTCATATTGCCCCTCAAACAAATCAACCTTATGGTCGTTTACTCCGACATATAAAATATCGTTTGTAATTTTCATTTAAATTACCCTCTTTCATAGTTTTATTGTCATTATGCGTAGTAGCACAATTGCCCGCATAAAGCAAATAATATATATAGATTATTATACTATAAACAAGTAAAATTGTTAAGTGGAAAATGCAACTTTTTTGTATATTTGTTAAGTACAACAATCCATTCGAATCCTTATTTTAAAGCTTCTGAATTTATTGCTTTTATTGCGTTAAAAAGCGTAACACAATTTGCTGAGAATTAATATAATGTAATGTAACGCTTGAAAGGAGGCAACAAACGCTATGTGTAATGGTTTTTTCGGCGGCAATAGCTGCTCTTGGATCATAATCTTAATCATCATCCTTTTCTGCTGCTGCAACAATAACGATAACGACTGTGGCTGCGGCTGCAACAATAACTGCGGTTGCTGATTTTAAAAAAATAAGATAATTTAAAAAAGCAGGGGCGGTCACTGTACCGTCCCTGCGGCAATTTTGTGAATAAATTTTCTTCTCCTGCAAAAGATACCGGAGCGCCTTTGCTTTTATCTTTTCGACTTGCAACCTTTATTTAAATTTTTCTGTGTTATTATTGTGTATTAATATAAAATAAAAAAATTGTAAAAAAATTAAATAAAAAAATTGTTTAAAAAAAAGAAAAAAGTGTTGACAACAGGACAAGCTTGTGGTATTATAATTGAGCGTCAGGTTGATACGCTGGTGTAGCTCAGTTGGTAGAGCAGCTGATTTGTAATCAGCAGGTCGGGAGTTCGAGTCTGTCCACCAGCTCCAAATGCGAAAAGGATGTTATCCTTTGTTGGGTAACATCCTTTGTATCGCAAAAGTATATTAAAGTATATTTTACTTACGCAGATGTACGGAAAGCGCGTATGTCAGAAAAAAGATAAAAACTTAATATGGGAGAATTCCCGAGTGGCCAAAGGGGGCAGACTGTAAATCTGTTGCAAGTTGCTTCGGTGGTTCGAATCCACCTTCTCCCACCAGTTCTCAAAATCGCCTTAAACACTGCGTTTATGGCGGTTTTCTTTTTGTGTTTCAACAAAAAGTATATGACTTAAAAATGTGTATTCTAACACTTTTCGGTTCTTTGTCAATAGTTGGGGTAAACCCAAAAAAGAGGCTCTTTTTTTATAGCCCTAATACATATTGCAAGAAACGACAATGTTCGAAAGAATGTTGTCGTTTTTTCTGTTTTGGGAAAACAAGTTTATTCCTTATTTGAAATAGAACTTGACAGTCGCGAACATTTGTTCTATAATATAAATATAGAATAAGATTACTTCAAGATTGTTCTTATAATTTTAAGTCAATTTTGGCAATAAAAATACGCAACAATGAAAAGGAGATTTTTGTTTATATGACCCGAATTATTAGAAAAACATACATTATTGATTCTAATGTTCACAAAGATTTGATTGAAGCTTTCCAGCCTCGTGTCCACGAAAGTAATGACTATAAAAATTGGATAGCAATTTTGGACTTAAAAACCTGTTTGCGATGTCGTTTAAATCACGGAAAAGTATATCTAAAAGATGAAATAATATACGAGGTGCCATCTTTGCATATGAATTGCAGATGTGAAATAAAAAATACTAGTGCAGTTTTTGCAGGATTTGCAACACAGGACGGATTGAACGGAGCTGATTATGTTGTGAAATTAACAGGTGTTCTGCCTTCAAATTACATAACCAAGCAACACGCTAAAAATTTGGGTTGGATTAGTTTTTTGGGTAACCTTAATAGTGTTGCACCCGGAATGATAATCGGTGGGGATGTTTATAAAAACAGAAATGGGCATTTGCCACAAACAGAAGGACGAGTTTGGTTTGAAGCAGATATCAATTATGATTTTGGATATAGAAATCATCACAGATTGATATATTCTAATGACGGCTTAATTTTCGCAACATACGATCACTATATGACTTTTGTACAGATTCAATAGGAGGGATAATTATTATGCAAATTAAAGATAACAAGGTTGTTGAGAGAATTTTGGATTTTTCCGACTGCCGGTACTTGGGCGAAGTTCACAAAATAATACAGGAAAAATTAGAGTTACCCGAGTGGTATGGGAAGAATTTGGATGCACTTTGGGATGCATTAACAGGTATTATGTATGTACCTGCAAACATAAAAATTATTTACAAGCCTAAAAAGATAGCGTCAATGGAATTGTCGGACGAAATATGCAAAATCGTTGAAGTATTCAAGGAGGCTGTTCAGGAATATAATGAATTCACACTTTCTGTTGATATGTAATCAATGCGAGCGTGTGAAGCTTTTTTCGATATCTGAATTCGTTGGTTCGAAACTACCATAAAAATCGGCAAAAACATCTTTTTTGCTCAACCCTGACATAATGGTTGTGCAAAAAAGATGTAACCGCAAAAAAGTCCGCTTTTTCGGACACTGTCATGATTCTTTCATGAAACTCATTTAATACTGATACAATTCGGTATTTATACTACAATTCGTTTTGAAGTTCTCGCAAAAAGCCGATAAATTCATCTGTAGTCAGGATGGTACTTTTCGGGTCATTATTCCCAATCGTATGTATAAGCTTTTTATGCTTACTTGTTTCTAACGCGCACCTAAAGTCTTCATCCTGTTCAAATCTTGCGTGGTATGCCCTGCGAACAAGCGTATGATACTCATCTGAAAAGCGGTTAATTGTTTTACCTTGCCAATAAAGGTGCTCTCCGTCAAAGTTTGGAACAGCCAGTCCTGCTTTTTTAGCAAGCTTGCTTTTTAATCCGCAAATGCGTATCTGTTCATTTAAATTGGGTGTTTTTAATGCTTGAAGGAAACCTTCCATCGACACGCATAAAACTCCTTCAAAATAAAAATTTGATTTAGCAAAATTACTCAGCACCGATTCTTCCCTTGTTCCGTGAGAATAAATATCGGCAACTTTATCCGCATCATAGAAATTGTTGTTGTCCCACAGTTCCTTCATATATGGAACAGCCTCTTCCATAGGCATATCCCTAAGGCGTTCCGCATAACAGGCATAAAAGGGCATGCAACACATTCTAACCCCCGATACATCATCAGGAGTTTGGGAAACAGATGATGGACAATTTGGATCTATTTCATAATTACTCATAAGTTACCTCCGATTAAAATAAAAAATTTGAAAGTCTTTTAAATCAGTTGTTTAATCACCTTTAGAAGTTAAAAAGAGAAATTATTAGAATTATTAGAGTTGCTACTAAGGTTCTATTTCAAATTTTGTGTAAACGCACTTTTATGGTATAAAATTCAGAATAGTAACAGGGTGTGTGAGCCGCAGGACGGCTTACACACCCTGTTTGTATCATAGCAGAAATATCGGGGCATGTCAAGGGCGGCTGATTTCTCAGCCGTACACAAAAAATACAACAAAAATTCGCACAAATATTGATTTATTTTACAAAATATGCTATAATTTCTACCAATATACTTTATTATTTGTTATCACAAAGTTGGATACTTTACGATAATTCGGATTGTTAATTCAAAATTGTTATGAAACAAAAAATTAATAATATTTTGGCTCATAAATTTGCGTAATATGCAAAAGGAAATGGCGGGATTAATTATGATTAAAATTGCAATCTATAACAAACAGTTGGAAGAAGCAAAAAGGCTTTTTAATATTCTTGCAGTTATTATTAAAAAGAAGGTCAAGATGAATTGTGAATTGACCTTCAGCACAGATATAGATAAGATTACCGAAAAGCTCGGCGAGGAGTTTAACTGCTACGACATAGTGTTTCTTGACGTTACGGACGGTAAGGGTGTAGCTCTTGCCGCAAAAATCAGGAGAAAAAATTTCCTCTCATCAATTATTTTTACAGGCAATACGGATTACGATATCACATCCCTGCTCCGATACCGTCCTACTGCCTGTATTTTTAATTTGTCCGACATCAAACCTATTTACGACGCTCTTGGGTGGTCCTTTATGGAGCAAAAACAAATTCGCCCGTACTTTATCGTTAAAAACAAAGAAACTTTAACCCGTGTAAATTTCAGCGATATATATTACTTTGAAAGCAGCAAGCGTGTTGTTACCTTATTTACAAAAAAGAAAGTCATCAAGTTCTACAGCAAGCTCGGCGACGTTATGACTATGTTGCCGCAGAACGGGTTTATAAGGTGTCACCAAAGCTATATTGTTAATATGTCAGAGATTATCGAGCTTGACAAAGTGCTGCGAAGCTTTCGCCTTGCAAACGGTATAAGCATTGAGATAAGCAAAAGCTATTACACTCAAGTAATAGAGGAATATGAACGTTTTTCGGGGCTTGAAAAGCAGTATGAAAAAAGCGTTCTTTCAGAAAATTACATTTAGAATTCCGAATGTTACAAAAATATTGTCGTAATTTTTACGAATTTGTATAATTAAGACACTTAATAAAGAGTGACGGAAATACCAAATAAATTTACAGGAGGAATAAAAATGTTAGATTATACAGATTTTAATTTTGACCTTGACGGTGACGGCGTTCTTGACAGTTTCGCTACAGAGGCAGATCTCGACGGTGACGGAATTGCCGACTCTCTTTTGATTGACTCAAACGGCGACGGTACAGAGGACTCCATACTTCAGGAGTTGGACTTAAATAGCGACGGCATAACTGACGGTTATCAATTCGGATTTGATAGTGACGGCAACGGAACGATTGATACGATTACTACTCTGTTTGACAGCGACATTGACGGAGTAATTGACGCTATGGAAACACTTTATGACCCTGATGAGAATGGAATTGCCGATTTCGCAGTCATTGACCAGCTTGCTGACACAGACGGTGATTTACAGTTTGATACATTGATTCATGGTGTTGACAGTGATGTTGACGGAGACATCGACAGCTATGAGGTTTATGACTATGACGATGTTTACAACAATAATCTCGACTTTGACACCTATGATGTTGAGGAAGACGGCGGCAGGGGAATGTTTATTGATGAGCTTGATAATTTTGATCCCAATCAGGTTGACCCCGGTGATGTTATCGGAGATCCTGACGAAGCTATGGCTGAATGGGAATATCAGGGCGATACAAACAGATGTGCTCTTTACTCTCAGAAATTCATAATTGATGAAATGACGGGCGAGGACATTGACATTGAAGAAATTGCCGATATAGCCGAGGAAAACGGGTGGTTCAGCGAGGACGGAGGCACTCCGCTGACAGATATGAATCAGATTCTCAATCATTTCGGAGTTGAAAATGAAATGACATTCGATAACGATTTGGATGATTTACGTGAATGTCTTGCCAATGGCGGAAAAGCTATTGTTTCGATAGACGCCGATGAAATCTGGTACGGAGAAAACGATGATATTTTTACACCCAATGACGGTGCTAACCACGCAGTAGAGGTAATCGGTATCGACAACAGCGATCCGGATAATCCGATGATAATCTTAAATGACTCCGGCAATCCCGACGGATGCGGAGAAATGGTTCCGGCAGACACATTTATGGACGCATGGGAAGACGGCGGATGCCAGATGATAGATGTTTTTAATGTTTAAGGAGGGCAATAACTATGAAAAAAACAATTAATACAGCCAACATAATCAAGGAAGTAAATACAAGTCAGTTTCTGCTTAACTGCAAACTGCCTCTGGGATATGTAAACGGTTATCCCATTATTCAGATCAGGAACGATCGTCTTTGTATGCTTATTCCCTACCTTAAATTCAAAACCACAGGAGAGGTTGACAAAACACTTGTATATCCCATCAGGTACACAGCAACTCTTTCTCTGCCCGACAAAAAGTTTATCGGTTTTGAGGATCTTGCCTTTAACCCTGCTTTCAGGAAGATTGACTTCAACAAGGCTATAGGGTTTTTCAGGCACGACAGCATAAAGCAGTACAGCAAGCCGGAATACAGAGAAAAAAGAGCGGAGCTTTTATCAATGTACGATAAGGCTGAAGGCGCAATACTTTACGGAGAGGAATACACAGATGATGATTTTGAAAGCTTCCGTGAGTTGCTCAACATTATGCTTGAGCCGTCCCTGAAACCAATATACAAGGCTTTGGACGCTGATTTTTATAATACATATTTTGAATAGTAACGGAGGATAAAACAATGAGCGATAATAAAGTTGCCAACCCGAATTTTTTTAGGCGCACACAGCAAAAAACTGCGGAATCAAATGCAGCGGAAAAAACAGCAGATTCTCCGAAAGCTAAAACTGATACTGCGGCAGAAGTAAAGGCTGAATCCAAAACAGAACCGGAAAAAGTCATAGTTAAGGTTAAGCCTGTTGCTACCACACAGAATGATTCTTGTGAGCAGCCGATAGCTTCCCCGATAAGAATAGGCGGCAAGGTTACTGCAATTCTTAATGAGCTGACTGAACTGCTTAACAAAACAGGTAAAAAATCTCTGCTTCCCGAGGTAGAAAAAATTAAGCGTGAGCTTGAACGCAAGAAGTTTACAATTGCCGTTGTCGGTGAATTCAGCAAGGGCAAAAGCACATTCATCAACAAGTTGCTTAACAGAGAATTTTTACCGACGGGTAATCTTCCGACAACAGCTATGCTTACAAAGATAAGATACAATCCGAAGGAAATGCTTGTTCTTTTTGATTATAAGGGCAACAAAAAGAGAACTATGCCGTTGTCTGAAAAATCATGGGACGGTCTTACAGCCGATATGAACGGTGCTGACCCCGAGGGCGTAGTACTTGCAGGCATAAATTCCCCGTGGCTCCGCGCAACCGGTATAGAGATTGAGGATACTCCCGGAGCAGGCGATCTCGAAGAAAAGCGTGCAAGAATTACGGGAGAAGCACTACAATGTGACGACGGCGCAATTATCACAATCAGCGCAACCGCCGCAATGAGTATGAGCGAAACGCTTTTTATTGAACAGCGTTTAATCTCTCCGAAAACACCGTATCTTATGGTGATAATCACAAAGCTTGACAGAGTTCCTCTTTCGGAAAGGGCAGGCATAATAGAATATGTCAAAAGTAAGCTTAAGCAATGGAAACGTGAAATCCCTGTTTTTGTTCCGTACGATACAGAGATGCCTGACGACAGCTACAAGGATATTATCGGTCTTGATAGCGTCAAGGCTGAAATTGAACGCTGGGTAAATGATCCACAGCGTATCAGCCTGACGGAGGAATGGATTGCACAGCGTATTTTATCCGTAATGGATGCAGCTCTTGCTTCTTTGAAGGAGCAGAGACTGCTTATTCAGGCTGACGAGGATAAAAGAAACGAATTGATTGAACAAAAGAAGGTCAAGCTTTCAGGTGCATCGGTTGTGTGGGATAATTTACGTCTTGAAATGCTCAAAAGATGCAGTAATTGCTACACAAAACTGCTCGGAATTGTAGAAGATAATAAGACGAAAATCACAGAGCGTCTGCAATATGAGGCTTCTCACGCAGGTAATCCCGAAAAATGGTGGAAGGAGGATTACCCGTACAGACTTAAGGTTGAGATTATGAATATGTCCACCGGTGTTGAAAACCTTGTTTCAAGAACAATAACGGAAGACATCAGATGGCTCAATATGTCACTGAATAATCAGTTTAAAACCCAGATAATGCTTGAGCAAGACGACGCTGCCGAAGATGTAAGAAAGTCCTTTGACGATATTCAGTCCGGTGAACAGATAGAATTTGAGGACATAGGCAAAAAACGTAATATGGTGAGAGTTGGTACTGCTGCATTAACGGTAGCCGGATATTGTGTGTCCTTTGCACTCGGAGCAATGCCGATTATCGCTTCCATTGGCATAGGAACGGGTAGCTCGATAATCACCGAAAAGATATTCAAGGGAAAAATTGAAAAACAGCAGGCTGTTCTTAAAGATGTAATAGCAAAAAATGTTCCCGAGGTTATTGACAACGCTACAGCACAAACAGAGGAACGCATCAAGATGAAGTACGAGGAAATTATAGAATCCGCAAGAGAAAAAGAGGATTCCTGGATGGCAGCCCAGAACGAAGCAATCGAAAACAGTGTCAAAATCACTGATTCAAAGGGCAAGGAAACTCTTGAAAATAATATTGCTGATTTTGAGCATTTATATGCCAGAATTCAAAAAGCATAAACTTTAAAAAACGGAGGTACATAAAAAATGAGTGCAAATCAAAATATGGGCGCACAGAATTACGAGCCATTTAAGAAAAAACAAATTCGTCTTGCTGAAATTACAAAGGCTTCAACCGAGGTTGTCAAGAAGCTGAATATGGATAATTATGCCGAAAATCTCAAGGCTCTTGAAGGCAAGATAAATAACGACAGCTTTAAAATCCAGATTGTCGGAACCTTCAAAAACGGCAAAAGTACATTTATAAATTCATTTTTGGGAGAGGAAATTCTTCCTGCCTACACTCTGCCGTGTACAGCTGTTATCAACGAGGTTAAATACGGCGAAAAGAAGAGAGCTGTTTTGCACTTCTGCAATCCCATAACCGACGAAATGCGTATTACCGATGTACCGGATCCGGCATTGGCACATATGAAAAAGTACAATATGAAGAACATTCCGCCGATGGAAATTCCCTATGACAAAATGGAAGACTATGTTGTTATTCCCGTGGGTAAGGATCAGGCGGAAGCAATCAAGGAAACTCCGTTTGAAAAGGTTGAGCTTTTCTGGCCTATGGATTTGCTCAAAAACGGTGTTGAAATCATCGACACGCCCGGTCTTAATGAAGCCGAGTCAAGAACAAAGGTAACAATGGAGTACCTCAGAAAAGCCGACGCCATAATTTTTCTTCTCGTTGCCGATAAGCTTTGCAGTCAGGACGAAATGGAGTTTGTGGAATATAACCTCAAGGGCAACGGCTTTGATAATCCGTTTTTTGTTATAAATAAATTCGACGTTGTCAGAGAAAGAGAAAGACCGACAATAAAAACATTTGCGCAGGGAAAGCTCAGCGGATACACAAATATGGGCAACAGCGGCTTTTTCTATGTATCTGCTCTTGACGCTCTTGACGGAAAGATTGACGGAAATGAACAGATGTACCGCTCATCGGGAATGCCCGAATTTGAAAGCCGCCTTTCCGAGTTCCTGACCAAAGAAAAGGGTATGTCAAAGCTTTCTCAGCCTGCAAAAGAAATAAAGCGGATTCTGAATACAGAGGCACTGGATAAGATTATACCTCAGCAGCGTGCTATGCTTGAATCCTCCCTTGATGACGTAAAGAAAAGATACGAAAACGTAAAGCCTAAGCTGAAGGATTTGCAGACAAAGAAAAACAATATCAAGGAGCGTCTTGAACAAAAAATAGAAATGGCTATACCCGATATTAAGAAATGTGTTACCCAGAATATGAGCAACCTTATTTCAAGCATACCGGTCTGGTGTAATCAATGTGAGCCTAAAACCTCTATCGGTTTAGGAACTAACGAAGAAAAGATAAAAAAAGCTGCTAAAGAAGTAGCTGCATACGCAAATGAAAAAATGGAAAAATATCAGCTTGATTGGAAAAACAACACTCTTACTCCTTTGATTGATGAAAAAGTCAAAGAGGTTTTCGGTTCGATTGAATCTGATGTAGCAAAATTCTTTGGGGAAATCGACAGTATTCAGGTTGAGGTTTCCGGTCAGAAAAACATTAAATCAAGCGATGTTCCCACCTGGCAGCGTGTTGCAAGCGTTGTGGGGGGACTGGCAATCGGAAACTTAGGGTTAGCTGTATCCGGAGGAGTAAACGGATTAAGCAAGGACCTTGCCAAAACTATTGGACTTCAGGCAGGCGCCGGTGCCATTCTCGGACTTCTCGGTTTGATTAATCCCGCCACCATTTTAGGAGTATGGCTGTTAGGTGGCGCATTCGGCATATTTAAGGGTAACAAAAATGCAATGATAAAAATAAAAAGCTCCGTATCCGATGAAATGATCAAGCAGCTTAATTCACATAAAGAAGAAAACATAAACTCTGTAATTTCCGCAGCGTCTAAAGCATTTGAGGAGCTTGCCGAAACAGTAACAAGCGCTGTTGACATTGAAATCAAAGAGATAGAAAAGCAGATTCAGACCGTAATGAATGAGCTGCAAAAAGGTCAGAGCAACGTTGACGCTAAAAAAGCGGAGCTTAATGCATGTGAAAAAGAGGTTAAGCGCCTTATTTCCGAAACCGATAACTTCGTAATGGATTTGTTGGGTTGATTGATACTTTTCGTACTGCCGTGCTATAGCTTTGCACGGCAGTACGCCGCATAAGTTAGGAGGGAAAAATGAGAGTCAGTCAAAATAGCGGCTCAAAATATAACGAGTCCTTTAAGGAAAAACAAATTCTAATGGCCGGATTTGCAGGAGCGTTAAACGAGATACTCAAGTCTGCTGAATGTAAAATGAATAATGACACCTATAGAATACTGATAGCAGGTAGATATTGTACCGGCAAGAGTACCTTTATAAATTCTTTGTTGGGAGAGAAGGTTCTGCCAACCTACACCTTGCCGTATACTGCTGTTATTAACGAGGTTAAATACGGTGAAAAAAAGCGCGCTGTTTTGCACTTCTGCAACCCCATAACAGAAGAAATGAGGATTTCCGACTTACCGGCTCCTGTACTTGCTCATATGAATAAGTACAATATGAAAAATATTCCGCCAATGGAAATTCCCTACGACAAAATGTACGAGTATGTGGTTATTTCCATAGGCAAGGATCTGGCAGAAGCGTTTAAGGAACCTCCGTTTGAAAAGGTGGAGCTGTTTTGGCCTATGGATTTGCTCAAAAACGGTGTTGAAATCATCGACTCGCCCGGTCTTAACGAGGCTGAATCAAGAACAAAGGTAACAATGGAGTACCTCAGAAAAGCCGACGCCATAATTTTTCTTCTCGTTGCCGATAAGCTTTGCAGTCAGGACGAAATGGAGTTTGTGGAATATAACCTCAAGGGCAACGGCTTTGATAATCCGTTTTTTGTTATAAATAAATTCGACGTTGTCAGAGAAAGAGAAAGACCGACAATAAAAACATTTGCGCAGGGAAAGCTCAGCGGATACACAAATATGGGCAACAGCGGCTTTTTCTATGTATCTGCTCTTGACGCTCTTGACGGAAAGATTGACGGAAATGAACAGATGTACCGCTCATCGGGAATGCCCGAATTTGAAAAGTGCCTTTCCGAGTTTTTGAACAAAGAGCTTCCTAAACAAAACTCTATGCTTAATTCTTCGCCTGATGAAGTAAAGAAAAAGTACGAAACGATAAAGCCAAAGCTTGACAATCTGCAAAGAAAAAAAGAAAACCTAAAGCTTAAGCTGCAAAACAAAGAGCAGATGGCTTTGTCTGATATAGAAAAATGCGCTGTTCAGAATATGAGCAACCTTATTTCAAGCATTCCCGGCTGGTGCAGACAGGCACAGCCTAAAACGAATTTAGGCTTGGGTTGGAATAATGAAAAGGTAAAAAAGGTGGCTGAGGAAATCGCCGAGATTACCAATGACAAGCTGGAGAAATCCCAGCTTGACTGGAAAAACAAAACTCTTTTACCGCTTATTGAGACGAAAATTAACGAGGTATTCGGCTCGGTTGAATCGGATGCAGCAAAATTTTTCGAGGAAATAGACAAGATTCAGGCTGATATTACCGACAGTGAGCTTAAAGCGAATGATGTAAAAACCTGGCAGCGTATAATTGGAACTGCAGGAGGACTCAAAATAGGCGATGCCGATTTGTCAGCCACCGCAGACATAAACGAATTAAGTAAGGAACTGGCAAAAGAACTGGGCTCTGAGATAGGCGCAGGCTTTGTTCTCAGCTTATTGGGATTATTTAATCCCGTTACCATTGTTTTAACACTTCTCGCAGCAGGTTTGTTTAATATGTGGAAAGGTCACAGCAACGCGGATGATAAAATCAAAACCTCTGTTTCCGAGCAAATGGTCGCTTCTCTTACATCAAAAAGGGATGAATTTGTTAATAATATAACCGACAATGTAAAGGCTGCATTTGATAAGCTCACAGACACCGTAATTGAAGCTGTTGACATTGAAATCAAAAAATTTGATAAGTGCAATTCCAAGTTTTTGAACAAAGAAATGAGCATAAAACCACAAAAGAGGAAGGAAATGAACAATATGAACAGGACAACAAACAATAACAGCGTCATAGATCTTGATGAATATATCGGCTTAGCTAAAGAAATCATCAATCGCTATGAGTGGAATCCCGAAGAGGAAAATAACCTCAGAAAAAGACTTAGCATAATTGAGGAAAAGCATAACGACAAAAAGCTTAACTTAAGTATAATAGGTGAATTTTCGGTGGGCAAAAGTACCTTTATTAACGCACTCTTAAGACAGGAACTGTTGTCATCGGGTATTATTCAGGGTACTACAACAGTGCCGACGATTATAGAATCCTCAAATGACTGCTCAATAGTGCTTACATCTAAGAAAAAAAGAACCGACAGACGCTATTACAAAAATATCAAAAGTATGAGCAATGCACTTGCCGAAGCAACCTCATCCTCGGAAAGCACAAAGAACCTCGACAAAATTTCTGTGTATATGCCGGCGAAGAGTGATGTTTTTAAAGAAATCAGAATCATTGATACACCCGGCACAAATTCCACCGAGGCTTGGCATACCGAAACTACAGAGCGGGCAATCAGGGAGTTGTCGGATGCGTCAATCGTTCTGATAGATGCAAATAAGATACTTCCAGAAACGCAGATTGCTTTCATAAGGAATAACCTTGAGGACGTTATACATCAATGTATTTTTGTATTAACAAAAATTGATTTGGTTCGTCCGAGAGAGCGCAATATGGTAATAGAAGCCGTAAAGCAAAAGCTATCTTATCTGTTCAATATTGACAACCCCTTTGTAATACCGTATTCGTCCTTACATGTGCTTGAAAACAGCGGAGTTAATATTGACTTAGGCAGCCGTTTTGCAAAGGATGAACAGCTGCTTGAAATGTCGTTTGAGAATGAAGCAGCTCTCTATGAAGAAATTTCAGCTAAAAAAGCAGTTGCACAGAGCAAAAAGCTTATATCACTGCTTGAAGAAATGTATACAAGCTTAGGCGAAAAAATTGACGGGGTTTCAAAGGATTACGAGGAAGAGCGCAAGATTATTGAGCGTACAAAAAGCGTTGACTTAAATAAATTCGTAAATTCTCAGATTGATGTCAGAACAAAGCCTCTGAAAAGCAAGGGCGAAGAGATTAAATGCAATATTCTTGCCGCAACAGATAAAGCTATCGAAGACGGTAAAAACGGAATTTACTGGGAAATTAACTCTTGCAAAACGGTTGACGCAGTAAAAAGCTATCTTGACAATCGTTTCAGCGAGGATTGCAGTTCCTGCGGTAAAAGAATCCTCAACAAAACCTATGAAGATGAGCTAAAAGCACTTGATGACGAGTTAATATCTCAGATTGAGCATTTTAATAGTGATTTTAAAAAGAATTACGAAAATCTCGGCTTACTTGCCATGAAAGAACAGAAGGTATCATTAAGCAGTAATTTGGCAAAAACCAAAATCTCCGGTGCGTCCGCAAGCAACGTCAGCATAACCGTTTCCAAATTATCATCCGACAGAAACAAAAAGCTCGGAGGAGGAGCGGCGGCAGGGGCGGCTATAGGAACGGCTATATTACCCGGCGCGGGAACAATTGCGGGAGCGTTTCTCGGCGCTATAGGCGGCTGGCTTTTCGCGCCCGATCTGTCAAATATAAAGGCAAAGGCAAAAGAGGATATCAAAGGTCCTATGGACAATTATTTTGAAAATGTAAAAAAAGCTATAGTGGGGGCTGTTAACGACTATATCTGCGATACGTCTGATATTTTCAGAAACGAGGCTCAAAGGTATCTTTCAGAGTACAACGCTTTTGTGAATGAAAAAATTAAGGAAAACAACAGGCAAAAGGAAGAAATAGACCGAAAGCTGAAAACAGTCTACTCAGATAGAAACAGAATAAATACTGCCAAAAATAAATTATCGGCAGCAAAAGAACAGCTCAAATAACTAACGGAGGAATAATTATGAGCAATATTTCAGAATTTGAAGGCTACTGGGACAGGTTTACCGACAGACTCAGAGGCACATTGATGAATGAATCAAAAAAGCAGACAATCTCATACAGCGTAGCGAGCATACTCCTCAGCGATGCGCTGATGTCATGGAGCTTATCCTATGACGATTGCGGAGCGTGGCTTTTGAGGTTAAAATCCGAAGACCCTCGGAAGGGTGAATTGGTATCTCGTATTTTATCCAACGATATAAAATTCACAGAAATTGAGCCTAAAAAAGCAATGCCACCTGCCGCAAAAGTAATTGCACCTGCCGCCGGAGCGGCATTAGGCTTTGGTATCTCTCACGCACTCGGCGCAGGGGTATTAGTTCAGCTTATTTCCACGGTTCTGCCTGCCACACTTATCTATCCGGCAACAAATTCCGTGGACAAAATGATGACTGAAAACAACAAGTCCGCCCTTATTGACGATTATATGGCTCAGCTTGAAAAGTACAAGAGGAGCGTAGTATCCGTACTCAGCGACTGCTAAAAAATAAAAGGCGGGAATAGAGTGTGCCTGCCGTAGTATGATTATCATAGAAATAATAGCCTTAATTTACCGATACAAAAAGAAGCATTAAGAAGCCGATAACAGCTGAAAATTAAGGAAAGACTGTAGAGGTAAAAATTATGACCGAACAAAAGAGAATTGAAAACAATCGCAGTTTCATCAAACGCTGCATCGGGCGTCTTATAAATTATATCAAAACTGAGTTGCCCGAAAAGGGTACGTTTACTACGCATATTCTTTGCTATGATGAGCCGGTCAGTAAAAACGAGATGAGAATGGCAATAATGCCCGATTCGCTTGATGTTGAAAGCTCACGTAGACTGAAGCTTGCCGTGGCTGTGGGCGATTCGGGCTATCAGGTTTAAAACTATATGAAAAAGGCTCAAACAGCGAAATCATCGAGTATCTTCAGCAGGAAAATACGGCTGAGATTTTCCTCTAAAGGCTTATGCAGCTTGACAAAGAAGCCGAGGATAAAAAAGGCGAATACCCGTTTTATTAAAAATCTATAACAATTATTAAGGAGTAAAAATTATGAGCAAGAATTCTACGCTTGAAATGGTTAAAAAAGCGGCAAGGCTTGCGGCTTCGATTGATTGGGGCAATAAAAAATACAATGAAAGGGTGCGGCAGGAAAAGGGCGAGGACTTTACCTTTTTAAAAGGAGAACGGGTGATTGCTGTAGCCGATGTTCACGAGGAATTTCAAACTCCTATTCAAGAGGGAGAAGTTCTTACTATTAGTTCATATGATTTAAATCACGACACATATTCCTTTGAAGAAATTGCGCCAATGCATATTCCGTATCTCGGAGAGAAAAATTTGAAAGAACAACGCTATGAATCCCGTTATTTTAAAAAATATGAAAAATAATGCTCCCGATAATATTAAATTTTAGGCATAGACAAAACATCGCTTAAAAACCGGAGAATGAAACGGAGGCACTATGCAAAAATTGATATCAGACATTATGGGACTTGCAGGAATGTTATACGGCATTGACGGCATCCCGAATTGCCTGTCTGATTCTCTCTGCCAAAAAGAGTTGATCGGCAGGATCACATCAGATTATATATCTTGTTTAAGCGATGAGGAGGACTTCATATGAAAAAGTTAAAAGAGCTGTTCGGCAGAGATGAGTTGGTTTTCGGCAAGAGAGTGTATACTAATTTAGAAAGCGGAGGAATGGCGCCAGACTCGACATATATTTCTGCCGATAAAAAACGTGGATCCTATGACGTCATATGGAAATATGCCGGAGAAAGGGACGGACTTGCAAAATATATATATCAAGTTCCCGAATATCAGAACGGCCTTGTGACTGGCCAGGTTATCGGATGGAGTAATATTCTGTTTTCGCCCGAGGAGAGCGCATGTATTTTCGAGAATGATATTACTGTTAAGGATATCTATATTGAAGTTCCGCCCATTGGAGAAAAGTTCGGAGACACCGGCAGACGTTTTAAAGGAGAAACATTGGTACTCTATTTTACTCCTGATAACCTGAAAAAGGCAAAAGAACTTCGTAAAACCAAATTTGCCGATTATCTCCCTGCCGATTTATTGTTAGACGCTGATCAGGGGTACACGGAAGCGCAGTATGAGCTGGGTATTATGTTCTATGACGGCATTGGAGTTCATAAGGATAAAGCTGAAGCCGAAAAGTGGTTTGACTTAGCCGCTAAAAACGGGTCACCAGCTGCTGAAAGTCTTCTAAATGAAAAATTTTAAAAATCCGAACAGGGGAAAATCTCAACCGCGGACCCGGCTGAGATTTTCTCAAAAGGCTTACGGAGCTTAACAAAAAGCCGATGAAAAAAGGGGAATACCCGTTTTATTAAAAATCTATAACAATTATTAAGGAGTAAAAATTATGAGCAAGAATTATGATCCGCTTGAAGAGGATTACTGCCCGCCATGGTGTTCAAGCACGCCTGATGATATAGCGGGTTTCAGAGTAATAAGCCTTCATTATTATTCCTGTGATGAAGATAAGTTAAGGGATATGCCTAAGAAAGAAGCCGACCGATATAGGGAGGAATTGCAAAAAAGCGGCAGAACCTATGACCCTGACAAGGTAGTTGATATTTATTCCCACGGTTCCTTTGAAGAAAGCTGTCTGAGCAATTTTTACGGCATACATTTCGAGCTTGACGGGGTGGAGCTCGCCTCTATGGAGGGCTTTTTGCAGTCGCTGAAAACGCCTGATATTAAGGAGCAAAGGCGTATATGCTCGCTTATAGGCAAGGAAGCTAAAAATGCCGGCTTGGCTACCCCAAATTTTGACGGCGAGCATCTTTATTGGCAGGGCAAAACAATTAACCGCTTTAAAGAGGAGTACCACACGCTTCTCCGCCGCGCGTACAGGGCGAGGTTTGAGCAGGACGGGGAATTCAGAAACGCGCTTAAAAATACAAAGCACAAAAAGCTTATGCACACTTTAGGCAACAACAACCCTAAAGAAACTATACTCACAACAGACGAGTTCATAGGCTTTTTGCTCGAGCTTCAAGAGGAACTGTAAAATGATATGCTGCCGTTAATTGTTTTGACGGCAGCATATAGTTTTGAAGAGGAAATACAGGTAGGAGTCCTGCAAATAAAAGTCAAGCCCTAAAATGAAAAAAATTAAAAATTTTTAACAGCAGAAAATGGGTATAGCAAGGCAATCCGGACTTATGACAATTTATTAAAATCCGACCTGAAATGATTATTGAGAAATAGGTTAATTACTCCTGTGCGTTAAGGCACTCTTTAACACGAGCGTAATAAATGCGCAAAAACTTCTTTTCGGCGGCAGTCATATAAACATAATATGGCTTGCCCCTGAACGCTTTTTGCAAATGAACTGATAAACAGGTTCATCATCAGGAGAGCGTTTAACGTATGTATTTACGATTTGGAATAATGTTTTGCGAAGATGAGAAGAACCTCTCTTAGCAGGCGACATAAAGCTGTCGCCTGCCACGGTACGCAGAGCTATTAAAGATTTGAAAAAAGCTGGTTTAATTGAAACCAAACAGCGTTATCGTGAAAAAGGAGGTAAGACCTCTTTGCTTTACAAAATACAAAAAATCTGAATGCTTATAATTTAAGTGGTTGGTGGAAAATTTAATCGTAAAAGCATCAAATTTATATTGCGTTTCGTCAAGTTGTTTATAATATTTTGCATACATTTTCTTAATTGTGTTGAAAAAGTGCAAACCATATGATACAATATAAATATCTTGCAAAGCCGGTGCTTAAAAATGTCGCTGTTGCGGCGACCTTATTTTCTTCTTTTTATAGTATCATATATACAGAAGCTTTAAGGAAAGGCAGATGTGTATGAGCAAACAAAAAAAGATAATACTTGTTTTTCAGAGTGAGATAAAAAGTGCGGATAATCCACCTCTTTTCTGTTGTGAAAAAACAGAGGTGACAAGCGGCGAAATAGAATTTGCGCAGTACCCTTTGTCTAAACTCGGTGTGGTAATGCTCTGCGATAATGGAATCACAGTAAGGGGTAAGACATACTCTTTTGATATGCTCCCGATTACCATAAAAATGGAAGGTGAACATGCAACGAAATACAGGGAAATCATTTCAGAAGACATAAAAATAAATATTCAGCTCAAAGGAGAACTTTGATATGGGACTGTTTCATTTTGGAAAGAAAAAACAATCATCGGAAGAACAAGCAGACATGCTGTATCTCGAAGGAATGACCTTAATAGAAAGCGGATATTGGGATACAGCATTTAACCCAATTCAGAAAGCGGCAGAGCTTGGGCACGTAGGTGCTATGGGACAGCTTGCAATGATGTATATATTCGGTAAGGGATGCGATGAAGACCGAAACAAAGGCATAGAGCTTCTGCGCAAGTCTGTGGAGCTTGGCAACTTATATTCCTGTTTTTCATTTGCTGTTTTGTATGATAACGGCATAGAAGAAATCACGGCTGAAGAAGCAAAGACAATGTGCAAAATGGCAGCCGATGCAGGCTGGCCTGATGCAATTAAACGGTTAGAAAAAGGTTTTGATACGGAGGGATAAGGATGAAACTGAGAATCATTGAAGAAAGATGGGGAATTAACCGGATGTCGGGAGAAAGAAGCACTCGTATTACCGACAACAGAGCATTTGCGCCTGAAATCGGCTCTGCATTGGACTTCCCCACAGGCAGACGTCATTTCACAATTGACGCTGTCGATGAAAACTCCATTACCGTAACAGTACATTATGAAAACACAGCGTCAAATAAGACTTGGGTAATAGCAAAAGGAGAAAGTCAGTTCTACCGTCCACGTTCGATGGACGGCGGATATCAGTACCGCCTTATTTATGAGGATGAAGAAAACCTCTGTAAATACTCAATTGCGATATCAGTTGAAAAGGCAGAGGGCGAATATGACCTCGGGCAAAGCAAGTTTTTCGGCTCACCGGTTATTCCGAACGAGTGGAAGGAGCGTTTTCACGATGACATTGTGTTCTTTGCTCAGATAAGGCTTGCGGATATAGCAGAGCTTGATTATGATAACCGTCTGCCGCATACAGGGTATCTGTATTTCTTTCTCGACGCTGAAATGTATCCGTCCGACAGGCTTGATATGTGGGTCGAGTATTACCCGGGCGAGCCTGATACGGTTATTGACGATTTCAACACGATGTCACCGATTCCGGACGGACTTCAGGATGATTGGCTTATCACTTTCCGCTATGCAGATGCGGATGAAGACGGAACAAAGCTGTTCGGAGTTCCGTCAGGAGTGATAAACGAAAACGACGACAAGCCTGATTTGCTTTTACAATACGATCCGCTTGATTTTGACGGTGTGCCGTTCCTTGCAAGCTTGGACGGCTATGCGTATGTTTTCTTTGGTGAAGATGAAACGAACTTTGAAGATGTAACTTATACCGTAGAAAGGTCATAAGGTGGCAAATATGCCGTTTACTGAACAAAATGTAAAGCGTATTGCAGAGCTTATACAGGAAATCGAAGCACGAAAAGAGCATAAATATGCGGCTCCTACCTATAAGGATTCGGCGGCTCTTGCTGAAATAGCCGAAATTGTGAACGCTCAGCTTGATACACAACAGCCGTGGGATAAGGACACTTTGTGCAACATTATTCTCGCAGTCAGGTATCTTGCAGAGGAATATGAGAAAATGTGGCGGTGCTCTGTCAGCGTGAGGTATTACAATAAGCTTATTGAGTTGCTTGCGGTGCAGGCTGACATATTTTCAGTAACTCAGGAAAATTCTTCGGACGATTATTACTCTGCACTCCGTGTAAGAAATTATTATGCTTACGATGACTGCACAGATTTATCTGAGCTTTCAAAAAGCTTTCTTCCGGATAAGGACAGGAAAGCACTTGAAGAACAGGTGCTTTCCAAGCCTTTGGGTCTTAAGCACGACCCGATAGAACTAAGCGAAGAATACTTATCTGTTATAGATGAGGTTGAGCGCAGAATGGACGAAGCGGGTACAAAAAATATGCACCCCTTTGAAAGTGCCGGACTCAGGAGAAAACTGCTCAAAGAGTACGGCATAGACTGGAAATCAGAAATAGAGTTAAACCCTGATTTTCATTTTGATTAATAAGCATAATTGAAAAAGGAGCGTGAACAGAGGTGACAGACGGCCTTATACAGGAATGTAAGCAGTTTATAGAAAACGGCGGTGAGGTCAGAAAAGCTGATTACAAAACAGCGTTTCATACTCCTTTGGTGATGATGGAGATTGACGCAAGCGAGGTGGATTTGTATTTAAGCTTTAACCGTTCACTCTCATTTAACGAGCGGCTTTTTCTCCTTATTGACCGCACCGGACAAAAAGACAGCGATGTATACAAAAAGGCCCGGATTGACAGACGGCTGTTCTCAAAAATCCGTTCAAATAAAAAATATATTCCCTGCAAAAAGACTGTAATTGCACTCTGCTTAGCCTTGGAGCTTAATCGTGAGGAAGCTGATCAGCTGTTATTTTCAGCCGGATACAGCCTTTCTCCTGCTGAGGATTACGATCTGGCAATAGCGTTTTTTATTGATAAAAAGGTATATGACTTTTTTGAGATAAATGAGGTGCTGGAGCATTTCGGCTTTGATGTCTTTTAAGCAATAAAAAAGCCGCCCTAAGGCGGTGTGCTTAAGATTTATCTTTATTGTCACTGTGATTGATGTCGGCTGTATTATCAAGCGCATATTCTAAGCATTGTATCACAATTTTGTTTACAGATGTGTTGTATTCTCCTGCAAGCACTTCTAATTGCTCAACAATATGCACGGGAATACGGAATGTTTTATTAACCGACTCAAATCCTCTTTCAAATTCTAACATACATTTGCACCTCTTCATATACACTATTATGCACTATAAAATCATAAAAATAAACAAGTAAACTATCTTGCAATATTCTTGCAAAATGATTGCAAAAGGAAAAATGTCGCCTAAGCGTTGACCTTAGCCTTAAGTAAAAATGAGATAATAATTATGACACAGGAGGCGGTCATATGAGTAAACCTAAAAAAATAAGAAAGCTTGTAAAATCGGCTAAAATGGGGAAGCCGTATGCGATGTATCAGCTCGGAATCTGTTATCAGCTGGGCAAAGAAATGCCTTTTGATATGTCTGAGGCGGCACAATGGATAGCGCAAGCGGCAGAAGCCGGATATGCACCGGCGGAAGAATGGATAAAAGACTACAGCTTTGATGACAGCGTCGCAGTTCAGGCGCACAGTTAAAAAGGAGATTTAAATTATGAAGTTTATTTGCCCTTATTGCGGCTCGTCCCGTGTTGAAACCACAGGCGGCGAAAACGGAAATCCCTTTGATCGCCGTCCCCAAAAAACAGTATGTGCGGATTGCGGAAGAACAATATCAGAGTATTCGGATAACATTCTTGATTATATAGAGCCTGTTATAAAGGTTACGGCAACGGCAGTCGGCGGTGGTGTGACCATAACTGCTGAAAAGACTGTTCCGTATAAGGACGGTACATATTCTCTCGGTGATGAGTATCCGTTTAACCGCAGGGCGACTGATGAAAACCCGCCATATTCCTTTGATAGCATTACAGTCAAGGGTGAGAAAATCACCATAGCCTGTGAAACCGTGAAGCTCAACGAACAGCCTGTCCGAATCGTAAAGCATCTTACAGCCTATGCTCCCGATAAGCATCCGGCGGAAGAAACGATCACACTGACAATCAGCGCAGATATGGAGGAACAGATATGAACAGTATTCGTTTAAAACCGATATACAGTAATGATAAGCTCCCTGTCGGAAGCTCTAAGTTTTTCGGAAATCCCGATGTTTGGGAGGGCTTTGAATGGCCGTCAATCGAAATAGACGGCGAGCTGTACGACCTTACTTTTATGTGTCAGATCAATTGTGCAGACATTGCCGCTTATGACAAGGACGGCTTGCTCCCCAAAACAGGTATGCTCTACTTTTTCTATGATCTGGACGAAATGCCCTATGAGCCGTCAGACAAGCAGGCGGCAAGGGTGCTGTATTATAACGGCGATATAAATTCTCTGAAAGAGATGCACCTGGTAGATGAAAACGGCGATGACCTTTCTATGAGGGAAATGAAGCTTGAATTTGAAAATGTAGATACAGGTTATCTTGACGACAGGGACTCTACTCATCTTCTGCTCGGGGTTCCGTCACTTGATTACGGCACGATGTACGATGTAATTGACGGCTGGCAGATGCTGTTGCAGATTGACTCAATGGAAACAGACGAAATGGTGTTAGATTTCTCCGGTGACGGAGTGCTGTGCTTTTACATTGAGCCTGAAAAGCTCAGAAAACAGGATTTTTCCGATGTACGGATTATGCAGATATACAGTTAAATAGAAAGCAGAACAAATCTGCCTATATCCTATATACTAAATTAGGAGGTAACTGAAATGACAGATAAAAAGCAAATGCTTCACATAAAGGCAACTTCAACATCACCTGACGGTACTGTTCATAAGGCTGAAGCGACAGTTCCGTATATAAAGGGAACAATGGTTCATTTGCCGGATGAATATCCTTTTTCAAGGAATGTAATGCTTGACGGTGATACAGGTTACTCTATGAGAACGCTTAATATTATACAAAACGGCAAAATTGAGTATTTCTGGTCAGATTATTATGAGCTTGAGGACGGAAAGGCTCACGCTGAAAAGGAAATCGGAGCCGAAAAAATAGTAATCGACTTTACTCTGACAGAAATCTAAAGTCAGGAGGTGCAGCATATGAGACCTGAAACTGTATTGAATTTGGATTATAACGGCGATGCAAAATCACAGCTTTCACAATGGCTGTCTGAATATACGTCATACTTAGATGATTATCCCGAAAAAGAGGAGATTATCAGAAAATTAATTTCCAGAGCAGAGCTTGCATATAAGCTGTACGAACAACGATTGCAGGAAAAAAGAGAAAGCCTGAGGGGCTGTTCATTTCATGATGACAGTTATTACATTGAAACAGCTCGCATACAGGACGATGAGGACAGCAAGCTTGACGGTGACTTCCCTCTCGGAAATGAGTCTGACGCTGTATTTGTTTCAAAATATTTTTCAGTTTCCGATCTGGTAAAAATTCAGCTTGGTTTTGCAGAAAGAATGCTTTACAGCTTACAAAGCGAGCAGGCAGACAATGTGCTGATAAAAAAGGGTATTCTCAATGAGATGACAGGTCAGTGGAAAGAAGCCGAGTGTTGCTATTGCGCTGTTCAGGCAGACTATTCCGTGCAGGAAAGAGCGCTTTACTGCCGCCGCAAAGCGGAAGATGAAGGCGAAAAGCTCTATCAAAAGGGTATGGAGCTGATAGAGGAGCTTAATTGGAATGATGCGTGGTATCCGCTCTATAATGCGGCAGAGCTTGAGCATACCGAAGCTATGGCTGAAATCGGATATATGTGTGTATACGGTATCGGTTGCTCAAAAGACATAGATGAAGGTCTTACATATCTTCGCCGTTCTGCGGAAAAAGGCAGTAACTACGCTTGCTATGTACTCTGGGAAATGCACGACGACGGTGTCAAAGATATCAAAGCGGCAGAAGCTAAAAAATGGTGCGAACAAGCGGCAGGCAGAGGAGATATAAAAGCAAAGGCTCGTCTTGAGGAAGGCTTTGATTTGCGTCCTGTTACCGAGATTTTGCAGGAACAGATTGATAAAGGAAATATTGATGCATTGTGGTATATGGCTATGGAGCTTGATGCGCCCGAGGACGACGGGCTGGCGATGGAATATGTTGAGCGTGCGGCTGATGCCGGACAGATTGATGCATTATTATTCTATGCCGAGCTGTACAGTGACCCCTCAGATGCTGAATTTTACGATGAAGAAAAAGCCGATGAATATTACCGCAAAGCGGCAGAGAAAGGCTGTGAAACAGCAATTCTTGCTTTGGGTGACCGTGCGCTGAGAGATATCGATGTGCCTTTCTGGAAACAAGTGGCGGATTCAGCCAAAGTAACCGAAAATATACGTGAACAGCACAAAGCGCAGTTTGCTTGGTATCTGCTGGCGGCACAGGGCGGCTGTGTCCGGATTATGCCGCATATCGCCACAGCTTATCATTACGGCTATCCCTGTGAAAAGAATGACGAGCAGGCATTTTTGTGGGCTTCCCGTGCGGCAGATGCAGGCGACAGCTACGCTATGTATCAAATCGGATATTTCTACGAAAATGCTCTCGGCTGTGAAAAGGATATGACAGTCGCACTGCTGTTTTATATACAGGCGGCAGAGGGCGGCGTCCTTAACGCAATGTACCGCCTGATTGATATTTACACAAACGGCAAGGACGGTATTCCTGCCGATAAAGAAAAGGCAAACCGTTACCGTTTTATGTCGGGCGTCGGGAGAGAATAATTAAATAAAATTTGTATGTTATGCGTTTTTTAATATCAGCAAACAGGAGTGAATTACAGTGGGTGGAAATGCAATGATAAAATGCCCGAAGTGCGGCAGTACCAATGTTACCTGTATGGACGGTGCAGGTGCGGTTTCAAAATACGGCAGAGATGTGATGATTGACATTGCCTTTGATATGTGGCTGTGCGGCGATTGCGGCGAGAGTTTTCGGTCAGATGAATCAGAGTTTTATAAAGAGAATACAGGAAAAGCGGAGAGTAATAAATGAAAATTCTGATGATGATAGAAAAATGGAGCGTCGATGCCGAAAGCCAATATGATTTTTATGTATTTGACTGTAAATATGAAACCTTTTCTGTCAATACGGACTTCTACAAAATTCATGTGATAGATGACGGCAGAGCCAGGCTCACAATGTATGATTTCAGCGGCAAAGTTTTATTTGAAAAAGAAATAACCTATGAAACAGAAGGACATTATTCTCCGGCATCAATGGACGGAGGCTATAACTATACCTTTACGCTTTTCCGTAATGATGAGGAGATTGTGAAACATCTTGATAACACACCGTGGAACAACGGTATGATATATTGGTCGTGCCCTCCGTCTGCTTGTGAAATTATTGTGACAACCCCGTGGGATTGCTATTATGCCGTATATGACGAAAGCGGCATGATTTTTGGGCAGACAAAGGAACGATATCGTTTTCGGATTGATGATATAACCGATTCAGGAATCACATTTACTGTATTTCATAAGGGCGAGTATTCAGAAACAACAATACTCGACCCGAATAACAAATTTGAGAAGGATTTTGACGACGGAAAATACAGATTATCTGTCTTTTCCAATCGGCTTGAAGCGCAAAGATACCTGAATCAAAATGATGATAAAGACGATGAACCCGATGATAACTGGGTATGGTAACAATATGAACAAACGATAGTTATGAAGTTTATAAGGAGAAAACACAATGAGCAGAAAAGAAGAGCTGATCGCTCAAAAAGAACGGCTGAATGATGAAATCGGTTTTCTGTTTTTTACAGATGATACTGAGGACGGTCTTAGGCTAATTCGTCAGGCAATCAGTGAGATTGAGGAATACGGGCATATTCAGAATACAGCTGATGAATATATTGACCCGTATAGATGGTCAGAGGCATTTTACAAAGAACTAATGCAAACACTGAAAACCGCCGAGGCGGTATATTCCGAGCTGTTGGCTCTGGAGAAGCAAAACGAGGATACATATGAAACTGAAAATAACTGATGAATTCTGGGCAGTAGGAAAAAGGACAAGAAAAGTAAAGATCGTACGTGTACCCCTTGCCGTCGGAAAGATTAAGGGTATGGATAACGGCGGCTCATATTGGAATATTGATGAGGTCAGTAAGGATTTTGTTAAGGTTTCCTATATCCGTCATGACGGCGAGTTGATAAAAAACTGGACTGTTACAAAGGAAAACGGTGAGTTTTACCGCCCACGCTCAATGGACGGCGGTCATCAGTACACATTAAAGCTTGTGCGGTTTTTTTGAAATACTAAAATATTCTGTTACCAAAGAGAGAAAAACACTATGAGTAGAACGGGGTTAATCAGACAATGAAGGACGAGAAAAGCATTGCAGAGGTGCTCAGGCAGATTGCAAAAAGCTACGGTGAAGATATTTTTCTGGAGCAAAGGCGTGTTTATGCAATTCTTTCTGACCTTGCACCGGGAGATTCAAATGCCAAACAGCGGCGAAGAATAAAAATGTCGCTCGAAGCAGGCTCTGTTGAAATACTGCTGAAAGCAAAAAAGGACAAAAAGGGCGCAGAGCTTTACATAAATGAATCGGTCAGCCGTCTGATTTCAAACACCGATATGGACGAAGGCGTTGCAAGAGAAACAATAAATATAATTGCAGAGGCGCTTTCAATAAGTCCGTCGGCGGTTACGGATAAAGGGAAAAACACGAAAAAACCGAAAAAAATAACAGACGACGCACAAACCGCAAAACCGCAGGAGAAACCTGATGATAACACAGAGTATGGTGAAGGCTTTAAGATGCCAAAGTCCATTCTGATTGGCTTGCTTGTTTTGTGCGGAGCTTTTGCTATTTTCGGACTTGTCGCTTTGTTTATGAATCTTGATTGGACAGGCAATCAGTGGTTTATCGGAATAGGCTCGGGGCTTGTCCTTGCAGCGGCATCTGTAGGACTTTCATTTCTTTTTGAAAATCTTATCGACAATTATAAATGCCAGACGCTGACTGTTATTATCCCGATATTGTTTGCAGGAAACATTTTACTGCGGTGTTTTCTCGGCGAAGAAAGCGTTGGTATTATTTTCAGAATCCTGATGGCGTTCATTTTTGCAGGCTCTGTTGCAAACGCTGTCTTTACCCATATTGAGCGTGAGGAAAAGTATATGCCGCCTAATATAATAGCGGCGGTGTTAAGTGCGCTTTTATTCTTTATATGGCCGGGAGATTTATCGTGGACAGGCAATCAGTGGTTTATCGGAATAGGCTCGGGGCTTGTCCTTGCAGCGGCATCTGTAGGACTTTCATTTCTTTTTGAAAATCTTATCGACAATTATAAATGCCAGACGCTGACTGTTATTATCCCGATATTGTTTGCAGGAAACATTTTACTGCGGTGTTTTCTCGGCGAAGAAAGCGTTGGTATTATTTTCAGAATCCTGATGGCGTTCATTTTTGCAGGCTCTGTTGCAAACGCTGTCTTTACCCATATTGAGCAAGAGGAAAAGTATATGCCGCCTAACATAATAGCGGCGGTGTTAAGTGCGCTTTTATTCTTTATATGGCCGGGAGATTTCTCGTGGACTGTCTGGCAGTGGATTATAGGCATAGGCGGCGGTCTTGTGCTGTGTGCTCTCGCTATATTTGCAGCATTAATACTTGATGAAATAGGTCCCGAAACTCACCAGAGCCTGTCGGTTATTTTGATTTTATTTACAATAGCAAATCTGGTGTTGCTTTTAATCCTTGAACAGAACTATTTAATCATATCAATGTGCTTTATGGTTATACTCGCAATCGGCGCTATTATTACTGCGTTTATTTCTTTCTCTGAAGCTTCATCGGGGCTCGGAATTCTCAATATTATTCTGGCACTTATTAACGGCGGTATTTTTCTGTTTATCACTATCGGTTCTTACGAACAACTGATGAGCTATATTCAGCCGTTGTTAGATAAAATCAGATAAAGCTGGTGAAAATTATGAAACTGAGGTATTTAGTTGAATTTAAAGTGATTCCGACAATGCTGTTTGAGAAATCGGAGAATTTTATAGGCAGTATCCTTGATAAAAAAGAAACTTATATGACGCAAATCTATGACTATGTCTGCAAAAATGAAGATATGGAAAACCCTTACACCTATTCGGATTTTCGTGTCACAGTATTTACGCCTAACGAAGAACAGTCAGTTTACATTATCCATATGCCCGAGTCAGGACTTGAAGCTCCTTTCTGCCGCAAAGTATTCATTATCGTGGATAATAGCGAAGAGAAGTCCGTTCTTCGTTACTTCACTGTGGAATACAGCGATGAAAACACCTCAATACTCGGCGAAGTGAATTCAGACGGCGTCCATATAAATTACGGTTCTGTATCTGATGATGTACTGCAAAAGACGGTATATGAACTGGCATTCGGATGGGAAGATTATATTGAGCTGAATGAAACCGCTGAGCTGCGTGAAGATGTTCTGCAAGCATGTGGAGATTGGGAAGCTCGTGAATACACAGAGCGAATTTATATACCGTATCTGTGTTTAGATAAGACGGGAGAATTTGCGGCAACTTTTGTAACACAGGGCGGTTATTTTTTCAGTTGCATTTACAATCGTGTAGCACAGCTTATGGAAAAAGATATACGATTTTATGCTGAAGATTTCGATGTGAAAGCATATGTCTACGGCGAAGATCAGGGGATAATTTATATTGCTCAGTTGCCTCGGGAAAATTTGCAAGATTGGGATTTCCGGCAGATGTGCATTGTTTTGGATCTTGAAACAATGGATGTGGTACTGCTTGCTGTGGGAAAGGGCGAAGACGGAAAAGAGTATTTGTATCAGCTGGATTCTGATACAGGAGAGTATATTGAGAAGGCTTCCGTATCTGACAATACGCAGGAGCTGTTGAATTTGTTAGTACGGACAGCATCGCAGTATCAGTATATTTCCGCAAAATGCCCGATGTGTCAGCAAACCTTCAGTCTGGGTTTACTGCCGGATGAGTTGGAAGGATACCGGAAATTTACCGAGGAAGACGAGGACATTCAGGACGTATTGCCACAGCTTAACCTGTTTGAGCGTGAATTCCTGATAACGGGAATGTGCCCCGAATGTCAGGCAAATTTATTCGGAAAAGAACTGCCCGATGACCTGAGCCGCTGGATGCGGGGTTGAGAAACAGTGTAATAAAAACCGAAAGGAGATTAGAATATGGCAGAGTATTACCCGAAAGGCCATAAGATACCGCTTGCCAACGGTTCTTATGCCGAAATAATTCAAAAGCTCGGAGAAGGAGGTCAGGGTGTTGTTTACCGTGTGTCGGTAGGCGGCAGGGAATATGCCTTGAAATGGTACCACAAGGGTTCCGTACAAAATCCCAAAAAGTTCTATCAGAACCTTGAAAACAATATAAATTCAGGCGCACCTACAAAGGCATTTTTGTGGCCGCTGTATCTTACAAAGCCTGTTGATGAAAGCTTCGGCTATGTTATGGAGCTAAGACCGAAAAACTACCGTGAGTTTTCGGAATTCCTATTGGCTAAGGTGCATTTTCAGTCACTTTCTGCGGCTGTTAATGCGGCGCTGAATATCACAAACGGATTCCGTGAATTACACCGAAAAGGCTTTTCCTATCAGGACTTAAACGACGGCAACTTCTTTATTGACCCCGAAAGCGGCGATGTTCTCATCTGCGACAACGATAATGTTGCACCCTACGGTGAAAGCCTCGGCATCGCAGGAAAAGCCCGTTATATGGCGCCGGAGGTTGTCCGCAATATAAAGCGACCCGATGCCAAAACCGACCGATTCTCTCTGGCGGTGGTATTGTTCCGCCTCTTGTTTCTCGATCATCCGCTTGAGGGCAAGCGTGTTGTTTCAGCACCCTGTCTTACCGAGGAACTGGAGCTTAAGTACTACGGCATAGATCCGATTTTTATTTACGACCCGACCGATGACAGCAACAGACCTGTGCGTGGCGTTCATTCAAATGCTATAAAATTCTGGCCGATGTATCCGAAATTCATTCAGAATAAATTTATCGAGTCGCTATCGAAGGATGCGATGTCAGGAAAATCACCTCGTCTGACCGACAACGATTGGCAGATTGCCTTTACAAGACTTCGTGATACAATAATCACCTGTCCCTGCGGCAGCGAAACCTTTATCAATGTTGCAGGAGATGCTTTCTGCGTCAACTGCGGTCAGAAAATTCCAAAGCCGCCTGTGCTCAACTGTCATAACCACAAATACGGACTGGCTTTATTCCCCGGCGTGAAGATGTACCGCTGTCATATTGATAAGAGCAGTGATGATTTCACCGAGGTGATCGGAGAAGTAAACCGTAATCCTCAGAACCCGGCAATGTGGGGACTGAGAAATTTAAGCGACATAGTGTGGAATGTTGAAACACAGGACGGTGCTCTCAAGCCTATTGCAAAGGGACAGGTTGCTCCTATAATGGCAATCAAGGCTATCCATTTTCCGAACGGTATGGGAATTGTAGAATACAGTAAATAATACTAATTGCAGGAGGAATTCTATTATGTCAACAATAAATGATAAAAGTCCATACGGCGGTGCGGTTGAGGTTGCACGCAGAACAATGACACTCTTTTTCCTGGTAGATACATCGGGAAGTATGGACGGAAGCAAAATCGGCACACTTAACTCCGCAATTGAGGAGGTTCTTCCCGAAATTTGCAAGCTTTCCGGTGAGAACGCCGATGCGGCTATTAAAATTGCAGTGCTGGAATTTTCAAGCGGTGCACGCTGGATTACTCCGGCTCCTATGGATGCGAAAGATTTTCAGTGGAATGATCTGAATGCAGACGGTCTCACTGATTTCGGCGAGATGTGCAAAATGCTTAATGAAAAGCTCTCACGTAAAGCGTTTATGAGCGATGTGGCTGGTTCATATGCCCCGGCAATCTTTTTGCTCTCTGACGGTGAGCCGACCGATGATTATCAAAAGGAGCTCGGCAAGCTCAAGGAGAATAACTGGTTTAAAAAGGCTATCAAGGTAGCTGTCGCTATCGGAGAGGATGCTAACAAGGATGTCCTCGCTGAGTTTACAGGAAATAAAGAAGCAGTTATAACTGTTCACACTCCCGAGGCTCTTACTAAGATGATCCGCTTTGTATCGGTTACCGCTTCTCAGATAGGCTCCAAGTCCAGCGGCGTAGGCAAGGGCGGTGTTGATCAGGCAACAAATAAACAGAACGAAACTATTGACGCTATTAAGACAACCGTATCAAATAATGCGACAGACGGAGTTGAAATCGGTAATACACCTGTTTCCTCCGGCGATCAGGAAGATTGGAATTGGTGATTGATATGTACCGCAGCTTTCATTTTACGAGCATCGGTGCGTCACACATAAAAAAGGGAACGGTTTGTCAGGATTATTCGGCAAGCATAGAAGCAGATAGCTATAAGCTCGCTGTTATTTCAGACGGACACGGCGGTGCGGATTATTTCCGTTCCGACCGTGGAAGCCGTTTTGCAGTTCAGGCATTTTGTCGCTGTGTTGCAGACGCTTTTGCTGTTTGCGCCGATACATCACAGGAAGAGCTGACAGACGATTCGTTTCTGAAAAATAAGGCAAAGAACTTTGCCGACGCACTGGGTGCGTGCATAACAGATAAACAGATTGAAGAGCAGATGCGCTGGTTTATGCGCAGTGTGGTGACAAACTGGAATATCCTCGTTGAAGAAGATATTGCCGCTGATCCCTTTGGGGAAGAAGAAATGACCGAGGTGTCGGAAAAAGCCAAAGCCCGATATGAAAAGGGCGAAAAGGTGCATTCGGCATACGGTGCTACGCTCATAGGCGCAGTCATTACCGATGACTTCTGGTTCGGAGTGCATATCGGTGACGGAAAGTGCGTTGCCTTCGGTATGGACGGAACAGACAGCGAGCCGATTCCGTGGGATGAGCAGTGCTTTCTCAATGTTACAACCTCTATCTGCGATTCAAACGCAGGCAGTGAATTCCGTTATTTTTTCAGTCGGGAGCTTCCTGCCGCCGTATTTGTCGGCAGTGACGGCATTGATGACTCTTTCAGTAAGGACAGACATCTGCACAATTTCTATCGCACGGTGCTTAGCTCCTTTGCAACCGAAGCAGAGGAAAAGGCTGTGCAGGGCCTTGCAGATTATCTGCCGGAGCTTTCGGCGCAGGGCAGTGCCGATGATATGTCGGTGGCTTGTGTTCTTGATATTGAGCATATCAGAAGCAACGCCGCATTGTATGAGAAAAAGAAGGCACCGTACCTGAAAGTATTACGAATAGGCAATTTAGGTGCACAGTCTGCTTCCGATGATTATATGCAGAAGAAAGAGATTGAAGCAGATGAAGGCACCGTTTACCTTAATATGATAGGCTGTTACGGCTTTCAGAAAGGTGTTATGGAGCTTGAAATCGTGTCTGTCGCAGAAGATACGGTCACTGTTTCGATTGCAGGAAAAGAGTATGTTATCACACCTGAAAAGCCTGCTGAAATTTCCTGCCAAAAGCTTGTAAACGGTATTTGTGAGTTTGACAAGTTAATTCTTCAATGTTTTATGAAATAGGAGGACATTATGTGCGAAAAAAATCTGACATTGGAAGAACAGGACGCCCTTGAACTTCAGGACATATTTACCGAAGATATGACTGACAAACAAAAGCTCGATAGGCTTGTTAAGATTCTTTCTCTTATGAATAACAGCGGTTATTCCGACAGTATGGCGTGGGAGCTTTCTACAGAAAATCCAAGCGAGCAGGCGTTGGATTGGCAGAAAAATCAAAGACGCCGTGGTGCAATGGAGCGTGAGTATGACCGCCTGCGCCTTAAGCTTGAATCCTATGAGGGTGAAACAGACGATGAGGGATATCCTCATGGCAAAGGAAAAAAGTATTATACCAACGGTTTGATATATGAAGGTGAGTGGAATCACGGTGCACGAGAGGGCTTTGGAATTGCATATTCCGATACCAGTGCGTACCGTTATGAGGGTGAATGGAAAAATGATAAGCGCCACGGAAAAGGTGTTCGGACTGATTACCGAAGAATTCGTGAAGAAGGAACCTTTATTGACGATATTTTATCTTCTGAACACGACCTGATTGTAACCTTACCTGACGGACGCAGACTTGTGCGATATTTTAAGGACCAGGGAGGAGGATGGGGAATTAAAAGTACATGGCTCTGCCATTATCAGAACGGAGATACTTTAGATTGTGACTGGTACACCTATTCCTATCCGGAAGGTTGGGGTGTTTACACCTATGCAGACGGCGGTATTTTGAAAGGATACTGGAACAGAGGTAAAAAGGACGGCGAATTTAAATATACCTCGCCTGACGGCAAAAAATCAATTCGCATCTACGAGGACGATGTGCTTGTTTCGAACAACAGTCTGATCAAGAATAAATGATGGTGGATTATGGATGACAAGGGTTCAAAGTATTACTATTCCCGTCTGTCAGACGGAGAAAAAGAAATTTATAACAGTATTTGTGAAGCACTTCTGCGCTTTGAGCATGTGTTGTCAATCCGCGATGCATCATCAGTGGATATCCAAAAAATCATCAACGCCGTACTATTTGACAATCCTGTGTTCTTTTACCTTAACAGCCGACGCGTTATGATAGGTAAATCGCCGTTCGGATTTAAACTGATGTTCAGCTATGAATATTCAAAAGCGGAAGCTCAGTCATTGTGGCAGACAGCGCAGAATAAGATTGATAGGTTTATTCAAGCTCACATCAAGCCGAATATGAAACCGCTTGCCAGACAGATTGAAGCGCACCGCTGGATGCAGCAGAATATCGTAATGGCTAAACCTCCGTATGACGGGGAATGCTTTTCTCTTGTCGGCGCATTGGTTAAGGGATGCTGTGTATGTGAAGGCTTTGCCCATGCGTATAAGCTCTTGTGTGACCGTATGTATATTGCGTCAATAATTGTCACAGGCACAGGTATAAAGCCTGACGGTACAACTGAAGCTCATGCGTGGAATATTACAAGAATTGACGGCGTGACGGCGCACATTGATGTAACATGGGATACAATCTACGGTGAAGGCTCCTACGATTATTTTAATCTAAGTGATGATGAAATAGCCGTTGACCATATTTTTGACAGAAGTGTTTACCCGAAGTGCACAGAAAATAATCTGAATTATTTTAAGCTTAACGGATTAATAGCTCATGACAGGGATGAGCTGTGCAGAATTATTGCAAACAACAGGCAAAAAGCAGTTTTCTCTGTAAAGCTTGAGTTTGAGTGCAATGCTTCTTACCTTGCAGGATGCGGCTTTCCTCCGGGAAAGCTTCGGTACAACACTGCAAGAAATATTGTGCTTTTTTCGAGATGATGCTGTCAAAAGATATATTACACCCTGGTATAGATATTTTGATAAAATAAAATATAAGCTCTCTATACAATGTAAAAGCAGAGTTTTATCATTTAGCACAAAATATGACATATTTTTTCCGCAAATTGCAATATCAAATTGCAATAGTTAGCTGCAGATTGTGAAATTAAGATGCAATAGCTTACTGATAAATCGGGATTTAGTGAGGTGCAAATATGAAATATAGGTTTCGGAGGACTTTATGAATCGTCTTATTCTGAAAAACGGGACTGTTGTATTCAGGGCGCTTTTAGGATAATGATCTATCTGAACCGGAGGATATGAATAAGATAAAAGAATTGGATTTGTTTAAAATCACCTGACCGGAAATGATCAGATGTGAAACAGAGATTATAGACGAAATGATAAATGAGTTGAAATGAATATAACGGTCGTACGAATTAGAAATATTGACACATAGAAAATCTCTTGCCGGGATTACGTATATTACAAAATGTGAGGGTACTTTCGTTATAAATGTGTTGTGACAGACAAAAGACTTCGTGCGATTGATAATAGAAAGAGGGTAGTTTAAGTTGTCTTGCTTAATATGTGAGAGGATTGAATTAATAAAAAATAATAAAAATCCTTACGTTGTTCTGGAGCTTGAAACCGGTTATGTGGTTTTGGGAGATCATCAGAGATTTAAAGGCTATACGTTGTTTTTGTGCAAAGAGCATGTAACAGAATTGCACTATTTGGAGCCTGAGTATAAAATGAAGTATTTAGAGGAGATGTCGCTGGTTGCACAGGCGGTGCAGAAGGCTTATAACGCAGAAAAAATGAATTATGAGCTGTTAGGAAACGGAGATACACATTTACATTGGCACCTTTTTCCGAGAAATACGGGAGATACTCCTGTTAAGGGGCCGGTATGGTGGCTTCCGAGAGATGAAATGTGGAATGATAAATATAAGCCTACACAGGAGGAGCTTTTTGAGTTAAAGGAAAAGCTCAGACGTGAGCTTGAAAAGCTGATTATATAGTTTAAAACGTAAAAAATATTTAACAGAAAACAAGACTGCAAAAAGTTTTGCAGTCTTGTAATTTTTTCTGTTGCTTTTGAATATGTATTGATATAAAAATAAAAAGCGTGCTTACGCCTTGTCCTGAAGCTCATTAATGCAATCTTTGCAAACAAGCTTGTCGTTCTTTGTAACTAAGTTGGATATACTGCCGCAGAAAATACAGCCGGGTTGATATCTTCTCATTACAATGGTTTCGCCCTCTGTAAACAGCTCAAGAGTTGTACCGCTTTCCAGCCCAAATGCAACGCGTAAATGCTTTGGAATTACAATTCTTCCAAGGCTGTCAACATTAGCAAACGAATTTGTTGATTTTTTCATATAACTTTCCTCCGTTCATATTTCCATATCGTCCTTCCTAACTTAAATGAAATGCCAATGTACAAAAAATATGTCATTTTTAAGTTCATCTACATATTACCAAAAAGTGCTAAAAATGTCAACAAATATAACATTTTTGTAGCTGTTTTTTTCAAGGAGTGACAAATTTTGATAAATTATATTTGGTCGGCATTTGTTGTAATAAGCGTTGTTTTTGCGGCTTTTTGCGGAAATATGAATTTAGTGTCACAAGGTGCGATTGACGGTGCAAAGCAGGCAATAGAGCTGTTATTTACTATTGGTGCGATGATGTGCCTGTGGTCCGGAATTATGAATATTGCAGAAAATACGGGTATAACAAGGGCGGTTTCAAAGCTGTTTGCACCGCTGTTGCGTGTGCTTATGCCCGACTATAAAGGTAACAAAGCTGTAACCGGTGCAGTATGCTCAAATATTACGGCAAACCTTTTAGGAGTTGGCAATGCGGCAACTCCGCTGGGACTTGAGGCGATGCGGAGAATGAAGGAGGAGGGCTGTGTAAAGGCAAATAACAGTATGATTATTTTTGTTATTTTAAATACAGCCTCCATTCAGCTTGTGCCGGCAACAGTTGCGGCGCTCAGACAAAGTGCAGGGGCGCAAAGTCCGTTTAATATATTGCCGTGCGTATGGATAAGCTCCGCCTTTGCGCTTTTTTTAGGAATAGCGTCTGCAAAGGCTGTTGAAAGATTAACATAGGGGTGTCTGCTTAAAGCTTTCGGTTTGGTCGTGAAAGGGGTTTATAGTTAAAAATGAGTGAGTTTTCAGATTATATCGTTCCGGGAATTCTATTAATTATTGTTCTTGTCGGACTTATTAAAAAAGCTCCCTGCTTTGACCTGTTTTTACAGGGCATACAGCAGGGACTTATTTCTGCATATAAAATTGCACCGTCGCTTATCGGACTTATAGTTGCCGTGAATATGCTGAGAGCTTCGGGTATGCTTGACGCTCTTGCAGATATTTTAAAGCCTGTGCTTGAGCCTTTAGGTTTTCCTGCGGAGCTTGTGCCGTTTGCGCTTTTGCGCCCGTTTTCCGGAGGAGGTTCTACGGCTATATTAAACGATATTCTGAATAATTACGGTGCCGACAGCTTTATAGGAACTGCGGCAAGTGTGATGGCAGGCTCTACTGAAACGACCTTTTATGCTGTGACGGTTTATTACGGAAGTATCGGCATAAAGCAAATACGTCATACTCTGCCGTGTGCGTTGCTTGCTGATATAGGCGGTATGGTGATGTCTGTATTAACTGCACGGATAATTATCTTTGGAGGATAAGCTTATTTTGTAAGCGGACGGCGTATCAGCTTGCAGAAAAGCTTTTTGCCGTCAAACGGAATAAAGGGGTAGAGATAGCTTTTTCCCGATATAGTTTTGTTTGTTACAACAAGCACGATGTTTAAGATTATGCCGCCGATAAAGCCCCATATATTGAAAGCAAATGTAAGAATAAGCAGCAGTATACGCATAAATTTGAGCGAATATCCAAGCTCGTAGCTTGGCTGTGTGTAGTTGGCGATTGCAACAAATGCCATATATAGCATAGCCTCTGTTGAAAACCAGCCGACCTTTACGGCAAAATCAGAAAGGGCGATTGCGCCGATAATGCTAAGCGAGGTGCTTAAGCTGTTCGGTGTGTTTACAGAGGCAAGGCGCAGACCGTCTATGCCTATCTCCAGTATTATAAGCTGCCAGAAAACAGGAATATTGACAGGCTCGCTAAGCAGGATAAAGTTAAAAGCCTCGGGAACAAGCTGCGGATTTTGCAGAGCCAATAGCCAAAGAGGGGTAATAATAAGTGTTGCCAGAGTTACCAGATAGCGAGTCAGGCGTATATATGTGCCGGTAAGCGGCGGAAAGTAGTAATCGTCAACCTCTTCTATAATATCGAAAAGCGAGGTAGGCAAAACAAGCGCAGACGGAGAATTATCGACAAGGATTACAATGTTCCCGTCCAAAAGCGCAGAGGCGGCTGTGTCAGGACGTTCGGTGTATTTTACCTTTGGGAACGGATTAAACCATTTGTGCCTGTATATTGCTTCAATAAGGCTTTGCTGATTCATTGTAAGGGACTGAATATCAATATTGTTAAGCCGGGTTGTTATTTTATTTAAAAGCTTTTTGTCAACCTTGTCGTCCATATAGCATACGGCGACGTCTGTTTTTGATTTTTGCCCAACGACAAAAGCGGCAATATGAAGCCGTGCGTCACGGATACGCCGCCTGATAAGCGCAGTATTGCTTATGAGCGTTTCTACAAAGCCATCCTTTGAGCCTCTGAGCGATTTGTCCTTTTCAGGCTCGCTTGTTTCTCTTTGGGGGTATGTTCGGCTGTCTATCATAATTGCGCTGTCAAATCCGTCTACAAACAGTGCAGTTACACCGGAGAGAATGTTCATACATATTGTATCTATGTTGCTTGTAACATTCATTTCTATATACGGTACGCTGCTGTCTGCAAAGGTCTGTGCGCTTTCCATTACCTCCGGAGAATCAAGCTTAATAAAAAACTCAAGCATTTTCTCCATTACCTCGTCCTTTACAAGTCCGTCTATAAAAAACAGACTGCACTTACGTTTGTTAATTATAAGTGTGCGTGTAATAAGGTCAAAGCTTTTATCGGTATTAAGCTTTTCTTTCATAAGTTTGGTGGTTTCCTGTATATTCTTGGAAAGAGTCATAATATCAATCCTTTGCGTTTGTTCTCCTTTCTATTCTTAGCTGTTTTATGGGAAATATTTATAAATTTCTTTACAAAATATTGTGCAAAAAACAGTTTTTCTTATTTTTTTTAAAATATCTGTTGACTTTTCCTTTTTTTGTACTTACAATACAGACAAATAAATATTTTACCGATAAACCGATGATTAAGAGTAGTAATTGTCTATGGAAAATCCTTTCAGAGAGCTGCAGGCGGTGTGATTGCGGCAGATTTCGGACAATGAATGGACTTATGAGGGCGAGGCGAAATTTTTAAAAGTAGCCAAGACGGGAGCTTCACCCGTTATCAAGGAAGTGCGTGTGACAGCACGCAGAGCAAGAGGATTTTACAATCAATTTGGGTGGTACCGCGGAAGTATAGCTTTCGTCCCTTTGGGACGAGAGCTTTTTTTATACTATTTTTCAGAAGGGAGTTTTTAAAATGGCAAAAATACCGTACAGATTTTATTTGAGTGAGGATCAAATACCAAGACAATGGTATAACCTAAGGGCAGATATGAAAGAACAGCCGGACCCGATTATTAACCCTGCAACAATGAAGCCGGCGACAGAAGAGGATTTATACCCTGTGTTCTGTAAAAAGCTGGCGCACCAGGAAATGGACAGCGAAACACGCTATGTTGACATTCCCGATGAGGTGCTGGAGATGTATAAAATTTACCGTCCGTCTCCGCTTATCAGAGCATATAATCTTGAGAAGGAGCTTAAAACTCCGGCAAAGATTTACTATAAATTTGAGGGCAACAACACCTCCGGCAGTCACAAGCTTAATTCGGCTATTGCTCAGGCTTATTATGCAAAGGACCAGGGACTGACTTCTCTTACAACAGAAACGGGAGCAGGTCAGTGGGGAACAGCGCTGAGCGAGGCGTGCTCATATTTTAAGCTTCCGCTTACAGTGTTTATGGTAAAGGTTTCTTACGAGCAAAAACCGTTCAGAAAAGCAGTTATGCAGACCTTTGACGCAGACGTAATACCCAGCCCGAGCAATACAACTAATGTAGGCAGAGCAATACTCAAGGATAATCCCGACACTACAGGAAGCCTGGGCTGTGCAATTTCCGAAGCTGTTGAAAAGGCAGTAACGACAGAGGGCTGCCGTTATGTGCTTGGCTCTGTGCTTAATCAGGTTTTACTGCACCAGTCTATTATCGGACTTGAAGCAAAAAAGGCTATGGATATTTTAGGAGAATACCCGGACGTTGTTATCGGCTGTGCAGGCGGTGGTTCTAACCTTGGCGGTTTAATTGCTCCATATATGCAGGATAAACTTACAGGCAAGGCAAACCCACGCATTGTGGCTGTTGAACCTGCGTCCTGTCCGTCCCTTACAAGAGGAAAATACGCATATGACTTCTGTGACACAGGTAAAATAACACCAATGGCGAAGATGTATACGTTAGGCTCAGCGTTTATACCGTCAGCAAACCACGCAGGAGGACTGCGCTATCACGGTATGTCGCCGATACTGTCAAAGCTTTATCACGACGGATATATGGAGGCAGTAGCGGTAGAGCAGACTAAGGTGTTTGAGGCGGCAACGCTTTTTGCAAAGACAGAAACTATACTGCCTGCTCCAGAATCTTCACACGCAATACGTGCGGCTATAGACGAGGCTGTAAAGTGCAGAGAAACAGGAGAGAAAAAGACAATTCTGTTCGGACTTACAGGCACAGGCTATTTTGATATGACTGCTTACAGCGCATATCACGACGGTAAAATGACCGATTATATTCCTACTGACGAGGACTTGGAAAGAGGCTTTTCGCAGCTTCCTAAAATTCCGGGTATACAGGAATAATTAAACTATTAATAATAAAAAATGGCACGGCTATTGCATTTATGCTGATAGCCGCGCTTTGTGTTTTTAAGGGTTACTGCATTCACAGGAGATTTAATTTAATAGCGTTTACGATAAAACCTGTTTTGGTAAATCAACTATCGAATCCTTTACAAAGGCTCTTAGAACCTTACTCATATCGCCTTGAGGCGGCTGCATAGGAGCAAGGAGCGTGTATTTATTCTCCATTTCATTTATCACATTTCCCTGTAAATCACATTCTGTTATTATCTCTGTGACTTCGCAATGCTTTAAAAGCTTTCTTCCGTAAAATGCGCTGTAGCCGGAAGCCGATATACCTGCCTCAATGGCGGAGCTTTCATATGTTTGGTTTTCATAGGAGAAATTAAATGATGTGTCAATTCCCGGCAAGATGTCTTTAAGCTCACCGCCTGCACTTACATCCCAAGCAAATGTATTGGTTACAGCGAAGCCTTCCCGATAAGCTGACTTTTCGCCTTCGTTAGTTTTTACAATATCTGTAAGGCGAATCCAGTCGGTGTAATAATCACCGAATACCTCACATCTTGTTGATTTGCGGTTTACTGTTAATTCACTTGCAGAGATATTATATTCTTTTGTATTCTCCTGTACTATTACCTTGCAGTATGCGCTTGTATTACTGCCGTCCTGAACTGTGCATTTAATTGTGGCTGTGCCGATTGACTTTGCATATACAATACCGTCAGGAGTAACCGTTGCTACCGATGGATCTGAGCTTTCCCATTTTAATGCTTTGTTGTCTGCCTCGGTGGGATAAATGTACGCTTTAAGCGCCAAGGGGGTACTCAGATTAAGACCGTTTCCGGATTTTAAGGTGATTTGGCTGTAATTTAAGAACATATTGCTTGCTTTTACTTTATTGTTCGGGATTTGTTGATTTTGCAAATAAGCCGAGGTTCCTAAATGACTGCCAAGCTGTTCTCTGTTTGTGCTGTAAAACCATTTGTAGTCGTCCGGAGAGGCGGGAAGAGGATTTTTAATGGTAGAAGTACAGATGTCTTTAAGCAGAACCTCCTTAGTATCGGTAGATGTTATAGTTCTTTCTACGGTTACGTTATATTCATGCCAGCGGTTTCTTGTGTAGAAGGAGCAATACTCTCCTGCTGTCATATCTCTGGTAATTAAATTGTATTTAGACTGACTTGTTTCTTTTTCTTTTGTCCATTTTAAAGTTACTTTAGGCTGTATGCCAATGTCTTTAAATTTAAATGTGCCGGAAAAAGAGGTAGTAATTTTTGTGTTCTCTGCTTTTTCAATACCGAACCACTGTCCGTTCATATAGGCGTTGAAAACCGTTGACTTTTGTCCGTTGTTTTCAATTTCCATTTGATTCCACTGAGATACTGCTACGCCCTTATCTACCCTTTTGTCGGTTAATTCTTTATAGGTGATGGTATAGTTTTGCTTTAAGCCCTGTGTAACCTTAACCTTGCAGACAGCGGCAGCACTTCCGTTTTTAGCTTTTACTGTAATTGTAGTTTCGCCTGTTAAATATGTGCGTATTTTTCCGTTTTTGTCAACAGTTGCAACATAGGGTTTGCTGCTGCTCCAGCTTACAAGCCCTCCCTTGTTTTTGACAGTTGCGGTAAGGGCAGCTAAATCTCCTTGACGCAGAGAAAGCGATTTTTTATTTAGGCTTATTGATGTTACCTTAATTACTTCCCACTTTGCATACAAAGTTTTGTTTCCTGTGCTTCCTTTGGCTATTTGCGTTACCTTACTGCTTGATTTAAAGCTTTTGTCTGTGTACCAGCCTTTGAAGGTATAGCCTGTTCGGGTTGGGTTATTTAGGGTAATTGTAGATGAAGTCACCTTATAGATTTCAGGGTTTGAGGAGTTATTTTTGCCGCCGTTTAAAACATAGGAAATTTTGTATGTGTTTGCAGACCACTTAGCATATAGAGTTTTGTTTCCTTTGCTTCCTTTGGCTATTTGCGTTACCTTACTGCTTGATTTAAAGCTTTTGTCTGTGTACCAGCCTTTGAAGGTATAGCCTGTTCGGGTTGGGTTATTTAGGGTAATTGTAGATGAAGTCACCTTATAGATTTCAGGGTTTGAGGAGTTATTTTTGCCGCCGTTTAAAACATAGGAAATTTTGTATGTGTTTGCAGACCACTTAGCATATAGAGTTTTGTTTCCTTTGCTTCCTTTGGCTATTTGCGTTACCTTACTGCTTGATTTAAAGCTTTTGTCTGTGTACCAGCCTTTGAAGGTATAGCCTGCTCGGGTTGGGTTTTTAAGGGTGATAGTTGACGAGGTTTTCTTATAGGTTGACGGATTTGCAGAATCATTCTTGCCGCCGTTTAAAACATAGGTGATTTTATATGTATCGCTTGAAGTTGAAGTACTGAATTTAAAGCCATTACTTTTTGCATATTTTTCGGCAGCTGTACCTTTGCCTCCAGTTATTTTAAAGCCGCTGATTTTCTTATAACTAAAAGTAGGTTCATCAAAATAATAGCCTAATGCATATCGACCGATTTCTTTAACGCTGTTTGGTATTGTTATACTTTTAAGATTTGTACAGCTACTAAAAGCACAAACCTGAATGTATTTAACGCTGTTTGGTATTGTGACACTTTTTAGGTTTTTACAATTATCAAATGCAGTATTTGATATTACAGTTGTTCCGCTTTTTATGGTTATTGAAGTGTTCTTTGGCATAGAACCCTTATACTCATACGCTGCCTTTCCAAGGTAGATAACGCCGTTTGGTTGTTTTTTATACCAAGCGGTGTTTGCAAATGCATCAAAACCAATTTTTGCACAGCCGCTAAAGGTTATACTTTTCAGGTTCGTACAATTCCAGAAAGACGCCTGTGCAATGTTTGTTACACTATTGGGGATTTTAATACTTGTAAGACCTGTGCAATTATAAAAAGACATAAAGCCTATTGATTGAACTGTATTAGGAATAGTGATGCTTTTCAAATTTTCTTCATTCATAAATGCACCGTGGGATATGGCTTTTGTTCCGCTTTTAATGGCTATGGATTTGTTTTTCGGCATACTGCCTTTATAGTCCAGAGCTACTTTTCCGGCATATACTACACCGTTGGGTTTGCTGTTATACCATGCCGTTCCATCAAATGAATCGGATGTTATGTCAACGGTGCTGGCGGGAATTTTAATGGTTTTTAAAGACTTGCAACCGGCAAATGCACCTTGACAAATTACTTTAACGCTGCTTGGAATCGTAACGCTTTTAAGCTTTGTATTGTTGCTGAATGCATAAACGCCTAGGTGTGTAACATTTTTTCCCTTGATTTTACTTGGGATGGTAAGCGTGCTTGCCTTGCCGGTGTATTTTGTAATGCAAACTGTGCCGCCTGATTTAACATAGTTTCCATCAGAATCTACATAATAAAATTGATAGTCACCGCTTGAAATGCCTGCGGCGCTGGTTTGTGTGGTTACCGCACCGGCAGATATCGATGTAATACACACAACGCTTGCAAGCATCACAAACGCCATTAATACCGATAAGCTTATTCTTAGTTTTTTATGCATAATAATTCCTCCTTGTCTTTATAAAGCCTTGTCAGCATAATAAAACCTTTAAACTTAAAAAGAAAATTTTTGCAGAAAAGTTGTATTGCGCCTTGTATGAACTTTATATTTAAATTATACTATCTATTTCCATATTATTCAAGGGAATATATATACTGATGTTCGTTATTGTGTAAAGAAACCGTCTACTCTTGCAAGGTAACATTGTTTATAAATACTGATACAAGGGAGTAAAGGTAATAACGCTTGGAAGGCTTATATAGTTATTGTGCTAAGTACTGACTTAGCATGATAAAAAGGATAACAGTACAATAAAATAAAAAAGTATTTTAAAAAGTTGACCGTTTGGGGTCAACTTTTATTTTTTTGTGCGTTATGGATGTAAGGGTTATTTGCAGATACAAAAAATAATTGAAATAAAAAATTTGGTTTTGTTCTGCAACCTTACAAATTCTTCGGAGGTAAACGCTATGACAGAGGATGAAAAAAAGCTTACAAAACGTGAAAGGGACTTTTGCCGTGCATATGTTGAGGTTGGCAACGCAAGAGAGGCGGCTGTGGCGGCAGGATTTGAAAATAACGCCGAGCTTTGCGGCAGACAGCTTTTGTGCAGGATGGAGATATTAAAGGAAATTAACAGGCTTTTAAGCAGAAGAAAAGCATTGCTGGAGCTTAAAGCGCTTAGCGGATACGAACGGTTGGCGTTCGGCAGTATTACAGACAGCATAAGGCTTTTGTTTATGGATAAGATTGACCGTGAAGAGCTTGAGAGTATGAATCTATTTAATATTGCAGAGATTAAAAAGCCCAAGGACGGAGCAATAGAGATTAAGTTTTTTGACAGATTGAAGGCGCTTGAAAAGCTGTCGGAGGGATACGGCGGCAGAGAGAATTCTGCGGCTCCGTTTTATTCCGCACTTGAGCAGAGCGCACAGGCTCTGAAGAATGAAGAGGCGATACCGAATGAGATTTTAGAAAGGAGCTAACAGATATAGGCTTAGAGTTTAAACCGTTTTCCAAAAAGCAGTTAAAAACCTTAACCTGGTGGTGTGAAAACAGTGAGGACAGCAGAAAAGACGCAGTTATCTGCGACGGGGCAGTAAGAAGCGGCAAAACAGTTTGTATGGGCATATCGTTTATATCGTGGGCTTTTTACAGGTTTAACGGTGCGGATTTTGCGCTTTGCGGAAAGACGATACGCTCGCTTAGAAGAAATGTTGTTTCCGTTATTATCCCTGTTTTAAAAGAGCTGGGCTTTTGCTGTGAGGAAAAAATCTCTGCAAATATTCTTGAGATAACATACGGTAAACGCAAAAACAGATTTTATCTTTTCGGCGGCAAGGATGAATCGTCTGCTTCTCTTATACAGGGTATGACTTTGTCGGGCGTTTTATTTGACGAGGTCGCACTTATGCCGAAATCGTTTGTTGAGCAGGCTCTGGCAAGATGCTCTGTAAACGGCTCAAAATTCTGGTTTAACTGCAACCCGCAGTACCCGGGTCATTGGTTTTACAGAGAGTGGATTTTAGGCAGAGAGAAGAAAAACGCACTGTATATTCACTTTAAAATGGAGGACAACCCCTCGCTTTCAAAAAAGATGCTTGAACGGTACAAGGGACTTTATTCGGGGACTTTTTACGAAAGGTTTATCGAGGGGAAATGGGTGTCTGCACAAGGAGCTGTCTATCCGTTTATGGAAAGCGATAATATGTATTTTGACGTACCTGAAAATCTGTCCGGAAGCTATGTTATTTCCTGCGACTACGGTACGGTTAATCCTGCTTCGTTTGGACTTTGGGCGCAGTGCGGAGAAAGCTGGTACAGAATTGACGAGTATTACTATAACTCTAGGGAAAAAGGCTTACAGCGAACAGACGAGGAGCATTATGCCGCCTTGCTTGAGCTTGCAGGCGGCAGAAATGTTGAATGTGTGATTGTAGACCCGTCTGCCGCAAGCTTTATTGAAACAATAAAGAGGCACGGCAGATTTAATGTGATACCTGCTAAAAACAGCGTTGTGGACGGAATACGAAAGGTGTCCACTGCGCTTAAGGACGGAAGGATTAGAATCTGCCGCAGCTGCACCGACAGCAGAAGAGAATTTTCTCTTTACCGCTGGACAGACGGAGGAGCAAGCGACGCACCGGTTAAGGAAAACGACCACGCAATGGACGATATACGGTATTTTGTAGCCACATATTTAAACAGCGGCAGCGGTATATATGCCGTTGCGGCAAAAAGGAAAGGAGGCTGATGCCGTGAGATTTTTTAAACAGAGAAACAGCGAAAAGGAAAGTACGCTGTCGCCTGTGCAGACGGCGCAGGGCAGACGCTTTACACATCCGTTTACAGCGATTAACGGCTATATACCGCTTAAAACACCTGAAAACGATTTGTATAAGTGCTTAAGAGAGGCAATACCCATAATAGACGCTGCAATATTAAAGACGGTGCGCCTTATCGGCAGCTTTAAGATTGAATGTGCCGATAAAAGCGAGGAAATGGAGATAAACAGCTTTTTAAAACAGGTAAGAGTGAACGGTAGCTCATACGGTATTACTGCTTTTTTATCGTCATACCTTGACCAGCTAATGACCTACGGCACAGCAGTAGGCGAGATTGTGCTAAGCAGAGAAAAAACAGCAGTAGCCGCACTTTATAACGCAAGCCTTGACAATATTGAGCTTAAGGCAGAGGATAATCCGCTAAATATCACTGTTTATGCAAAGAATTCTGCGGGAGAAAATATAGCTGTCCCATATCAGGGACTTATAATGCTTTCGGCGTTATATCCGGAGCCCGGGTGTGTTAAGGGTACGTCTGTTTTAAAGGGACTTCCGTTTGTCGGCGGCGTTTTGCTGAAAATAATCAATACTATCGGTATTAACTGGGAAAGAGTAGGCAATGTTCGCTTTGCGGTAACGTATAAGCCGGGCGGAGATGTTTCTGAAAGGGCGTTTACGAAAGAAAGAGTAAACCAGATTGCGGAGCAATGGAGCAAGGCTATGCGTGAAAGCGGAGAGGTAAGCGACTTTGTGTCCGTAGGCGATGTAAGCATAAAGGCGATAGGTGCAGATAATCAGATATTAAACAGCGAAATACCAGTGCGGCAGATGATAGAGCAAATTATTGCAAAGCTTTCCATACCGCCGTTTTTGCTGGGACTTTCGTGGTCTACTACTGAGCGTATGTCCTCTCAGCAGGCAGATATTCTCACAAGCGAGCTTGAATACTACAGAGAGCTTTTAAACCCGGTTATAAGAAAGATTTGTACGCTTTGGTTTAAGCTGAACGGAAGCGATACGCAGTACGAAATTGTCTGGAATAACATCAATTTGCAAGACGAGGTGGAGCTTGCTAACGCAAGGCTATTAAATGCACAGGCGAAGCAGCTTGAAAACGAGAATGAAAGTAAAAAGGGAGGTGAGTAAATGAAGCAGGGCTATGTAATAAAGGGTATGGAGAAGGAAATATCGGCAAAGGATATGGAGCTTATTAATAAGTACACAATGCGAAAGCTTAAGCCAAACGAGGTTTATACGTTTAAGGTTGTGCTTTGCGATAACGATATTGACCGTGACTTTGAGTGCTTTTCTGTAAAGGCGCTTAATCAGATGAAGGAGCTGTTTGTAGGGAAAACAGGTGTGTTTGACCACAACCCGAAAGCCGGAAATCAAGCGGCAAGAATATACGACTGCTTTGTTGAAGATGTTGACGGCAAAAAAACGGAAACAGGAGAGGATTATGTAAGGCTTATAGCAAAGGCGTATTTGCCAAGAAGCGAAAAAAACGAGGATTTTATCTTAAACCTGGACAGCGGTATTCAGAAAGAGGTAAGCGTAGGATGCAGCGTAAGCAAAAGTATTTGCTCTATATGCGGTCAGCAAAAAGGCGGCGGTATTTGCTCACACCAAAAGGGAAAGAAATATGACGGAGAGCTTTGCTACTTTGTGCTTGACGAAATTGCAGACGCATACGAATGGAGCTTTGTTGCCGTGCCTGCTCAAAGAAAAGCAGGGGTAATTAAAGCGTATGAGATTAAAACGGAGGTAAATAGCGTGCAGGATATTAAAAAAGCATTAAAAGCAGGAAATGATTTATCGCTGACGAAAGAACAGTCCGATAAATTGTACAATTATATTGAAGAGCTTGAAAAGTATGCAGAGTTTGGCAAAGCGTACAGAGAAGAGCTTAAAAATGATGTTGCAAGGCTTATGCTTTTGCAAAACATAGATATACCAAAAAAGGCTATGCTTTGTGTTGCTGATAAAATGACAATAGAGGAGCTTAAGGCTTTTAAAAAGGGATTTGAAGAAAAGGAAAACGGCTGTTTTATACAAAAGCCACAGCTATATACGGCAGGACAAGGCAGTAATTTAAGCGAAAACGATAATTATAAGCTATAAAAGAAAGGATGAATTTTTATGAATGTTAATTTTAAGGGGTTTATGGAGGAAGTAACAACCTTTGAGTGCGACAGCACTGTTAAAGCAGGTATGCCCGTAAAGCTTTTGTCAAGCGGAAAGGTATCTGCCTGCGCTGACGGAAACAATTTTATCGGAGTTGCCGTAAATGTGCGCGACGGCTACTGTGCAGTTCAGCTTCACGGTTATGTGGAAATGCCTGTAAGCGGCACAGTTGCTGTAGGACATCAAAAGCTTTCCGCGGAGGCAAGCGGTAGGGTTAAGGCGAACACATCAACAGGCAGAGAGTACCTTGTATTGTACACATCTGCTGCTAATATCGGTTTTATTCTGTAAGGGAGGAGCATAATTATGGCATTATATGAAAATATCACAATAGAAAAGGGTATGTACGGAGCAAAGGGTAAGAGCCTTACTCAGGTTTTAGAGGAGATGGACCCGTCAATTAATTACAAGAGCACACCGCTTGAGGGAATGGACGCTTTTGAAAGACAGCTTAAGCGCTTTGATATTAAGGTAAGCGGCGCACATTCCGACTGTATAGAAAAGTTTTTCCAGACAAGCTCGTCTGCGGCGTTGTTCCCGGAATATGTAAGCCGTGCAGTGGCGCAGGGCATTGAGTATGCAGACGTACTGCCGAATATTACGGCGGCGATTACTAAAATTGACGGTATGGACTACAGAAGCATAGCCTCTGACCCGTTAGGGGAGGAAAAACAGCCCAAGCTTGTTTCAGAGGGTGCGGATATTCCGCAGACTGTTGTAAAAACTCAGGAAAATCTTGTAAAGCTTCATAAGCACGGCAGAATGCTTGTTTCCTCTTATGAAGCAATGCGTTTTCAGCGTCTTGACCTGTTTACTGTAACACTTCGTCAGATTGGCGCATATATTGCACGTTCTCAGTTAAATGAGGCGATAAACGTCATTTTAAACGGCGACGGAAACTCAAACCCTGCAACAGTAATTGTAAAGGACGGAGATAACCTTACATATTCCGACCTTTTAAAGCTTTGGGGCGAGCTTGCACCGTATGAATTCAACACTATTTTAGCGCCTACCTCCGCTGTTAAAAGTATTCTTTCTCTTTCAGAGATGAAGGACTCGGCAGCAGGACTGAACTTCCAGGGTACAGGCAAGATGGTAACTCCTATGGGAGCAACGCTTATTCACGTGCCGTCTATGCCCGACGGAAAGCTTATTGGTCTTGACAAAAACTGTGCGCTGGAAATGGTACAGGCAGGCGAGATTATTACAGATTACGACAAGCTTATCGACCGTCAGCTTGAGCGTGCAGCTATAAGCTGTATTTCAGGCTTTGCAAAAATATTTAAGGATGCGTCAAAGGCGCTTACCTGCTGATAAGGGGGCGGCGGTATGAGCTTTGAAGAGGTATACAGGCTGTTTTTGGTATATACGGATTTATCCGAGAATGAAGCGTCACTCTACAGTGCTTTATGCACAAATGCGATAGCGCAGGTAAGAGAAGAGTTAAAAAGCGAAAGCTCGGAGCAGGAAAACGGCAGGCGGTTGAATTCCGCCGCCGCCGCACTTGCATATTATAATTACGCTTTGATACAAAGCGGAAGAAATACGGCGGAGAGCTTTAAGGCGGGCGATATAACCATAACTGAAAGCGGCATAGATTTGGAAAGCGCAAGAGAGCTTTGGGAGAACGAAAAGAAAGAAATTGCACATCTGATTTGCGATAACAGCTTTGAATTTAAAAGAGCTTAATTAAACAGTTAAGCTCTATTTGCAATAATTTCTTTGAAAGGATTGATGGCAATGATAAAAAGCTATGCAAGAATTACTGCAAGAAAAATTAAACGCTTTGCAGGCAGCGTAACATTAAAATGCGGCGATGTTACATATATAACAAAGGCGTTTATTCAGCCACTGAGATATAAAAACAAAATGTATGTAGACGGTCAGTATTTGCCGCAGGGATATTTTGACGGAGGACATTTTTTATATATAGGTATGCCCGTGCCGGAGCTTAGAATGCCGTATGAAGATATTGTAATACGAAGTGAGAGCAGCGGGGAATGTTACACGGTTAAGCGTGCAGAGGAGTATATTTTAAATGATGAAAAGCTTTATGTGTGGGCAATAATTACTCCCTGTGCAAAGTTGGAGGAATAATATGCTTTTAAGCGGAATTGAAATAAAAGACAAAATACTAAATCTGTTAAGGGAAAGCGGAGAGCTTAAGGATATTGAATTTGTAAACGCATTCAGGATAAGTACAGTAAATTCACCGGTGAGGTCTGCGGTGGCTTCTGTCGGACTGGACGGCGAAATTATTGCAGACGAGGGCAAAGCGAAAAAGAAAACAGCCTGCGTGCTTGTGAGCGTTTTAACTCCGATTAAAAAAGAGGGTGAATACTGTACGCAGTGTTTAAACAGCATATCCGGGGTAATATGCAGGGAACTGGACGGTTTTACTTTTGAGATAAGCATAAAACCCATAAAGTACCTGAATACAGCCGCTGCTTTTTCCGGTGAGATATTTATAACGGTTACACAGCTTGACGGCACAGGTAATAATCAGGAAGAAAGTGCTGTTTTGTATATTAACGGAGAAAAACAGACAGCTAAGAGCGTTTCGGTAAATATAAAGCCTGCGTATTTTGCGCTTGAAAGCTATGGCGAAAATTACCCCGTATTTAAGTGCAGAGAAAAAGACAGCATTACAATTACTGTCGAAAAAAGCGCACCGCTTGGGCTTGCGTTTGACGGTGCCGAGAGTATGAATATTACAGCAAACGGTTCAGAATATGCAGGCTGTGAGCTTGTAAGCAGTAGGGAAAAAGCATATGGCAACGGCTGTGAGTATGAGTATGTTTTTTCCGCAGTTGACAGGAGAGTGACGGAAAATGAGTAATGAAGAGCAATATGCCGGAATAAGTAATTTTTCAGACAGTCTTGATACAGCAGAAAGGCTGTCCGATATTTTTGAGCAGGACAGCAGGCGTTTTCCGCACTTGTTTACAGAGGAGCAGGAGGTGAGCGTGCTGTGATAAACCCGTGTATTCGTTTTTCCGGGTATGAATTTCCATATAATCCCGAAAAGCTTAAGATAAACGGCTCATCCCTTTATACTGAGCTTTCGCAAAAGGAGGAAAAGGGTGCGCTTTTAAATAAAGGTATGCTGTCGAGAAAAATAAGCGGTAACGGCTGTTTCACCGGCGGCAACTGCATAGAGAGTTATATCCGGCTTGCCGCATTTTTAAATGAAAGCGACGCCGGAATTTTAAGTATAAGCGGTATAGCGCCAATATTTGCAAGGCTTACTAAGCTGGAGCTTACAGTACCGCCAAGAGTTGACTGTGTGGAATATGAGTTTGTTTTCACTGAGGATTTGTCCGCTTATAACACGGAGTATGAAGCGGAAGTATACCATACAGTAAAGACCGGGGAAAACCTATGGAGTATTGCAAATATTTACAAAACGACGGCTGATAGGATTTATGCGCTCAATCCGCAGATAAAAATTGTAAATGAAATCTCCGCAGGGGAAAGGCTGAGGGTAAAATGAAATTTTACGCAGTTACGCCCAAGGGCGATAAAATAAAGCTTGATAATTTAATTTCTTTAAATATCAATATTGAGGAGAAGGTTCCTGCCGATGATTTGACGGCGGTGTTTGGGGCAGACATAGCAGATGAGCTTGCGAAAATAGAAATATACAAAAACGAAAAGCTGTTTTTTTGCGGAATTGTTGACGAGCAGATAAACGTATATCCCGACGGATACATATATACAAAAATTTCTGCCAGAAGTATGGCGGCTTTGCTTATTGATAATGAGGCTATGCCGCAGGTGTATGTAAACCCCAATGCGCTTACTGTTTTTTTAAGACAGGTTGAACCTGTAGGAATAAATGAGTATGTTTGTGAAAAAAAGCCGTTTGCAGGAAGAATAATCGTTTCTAAGGGACAAAGCAGGTGGGAGGCAGTAGACAGCTTTTGCAGAAGCTGTCTTGGAGCAATTCCGGAGGTATCGGCAGACGGCAAGCTTTTGATGTGCGGATATGTACCCGATAAAACGCTTTTCTTCGGTGAAAACGGAATAAGAGTGAGTTATGCACATATTTGCAGAAAACGTCATAAGCTGATATCCGATGTGTTTGTAAAAACAAGCTCCGGCGGCGACTACACAGTAGCAATAAAAAATGAAACAGCACAAGCAAACGGCGTTATGCGGCAAAGATATTTGAATATATCGCAGACAGCAGGAGCCGGACTTGACGTTGGTAAAAACATTATTAAAGAGGGAAACAGGGAGTATTTTACGGCGGCAATAAATGTGCCGGGCTTTTTTGCAGACGTTATAGGACAAAACGCAGTTTTTGAACAAAGAGGTAAAAGATATGAAAACTTATATGTATCAAAGGTAAGGTACACATATGACAGAGGAGAAGAAAAAACTGCTCTGCTGTTAAAAAACAGAATATAGGAGGAATTTATATGTGGCTGATGAAAAATTTATCTATAAACAGAAGCAAGGGCGTGCAGGCAGATAAGGGCGCTGTGGCGTCATCACAGGGAAGCCGTGTGGATGTGAAAACCTCTCAGGAGCATATAGGTATTCCCATTGCAGCGCCTTACGGAATTGCATATATACCGCCGGGCGGTGAGGATACTGTTGTTATGCCGATAAACGGCGGCGCAGTTTGTGTAGGTACGGTGATGAAAAGCAGCAATTTAGAGCCGGGGGAAATAAAGCTTTTTTCAAAGGGCGGCGCAGAGCTTGTGCTTAAAAACGACGGAACAATTCTGGCAAACGGCGTTGATATTACTAAAGGAGGGGAATAAATGGATATTGCACTTAACGGCGGAGATTTTGACCTTGACAACAGAGGTATGCCGTACTTGTTAAGCGGTCTTGCAGAGCTTATGCAAAGGGTGAGCATTGCGCTGAAGGTGAAAAAGGGGTGCTTTTGTCTTGATCAGAATTTAGGCAGTGAGCTGTATCTGCTTGATAAGGGCTCGTCTCTTTTACAAAAGCGTGCAGAAATGCTTATAAGAGAGGCCATTGCCAATGTTCCTCAGATTGAGGTGAGTAATATTGAGGCAAGCTTTCTTGATGATGAAAGATTGCGGATAAAGCTTAATGTTGATTTTGCAGGGGATAAGGGAAGCCTGGAGGTGGTAGTCTGACAGAGTTGTTAAAACGGATTTGTGAAAGGAGTATTGGAAAAGAATGGACAGCTATGAGGAAATACTGGAAAGAATGAAAAAAAGCTACAGAGAATTAAGCGGATTCGAAGCGGATGACGCAGCGGATATAGGCATACGCCTTAAGGTGCTTGCAAGTGAAATTTTTTCCTGCCAAAGTTATGATAATTGGTTAAGTCGTCAGATTTTTCCGCAGACAGCACAGGGCGAAGCGCTTGATAATCACGCTTATTTGAGGGGACTTGAAAGAAAACACGGCGTAAAGGCAAGGGGAACGCTTGTATTCAGATTAAGCGAGCCTGCAACAGAGGATATAATTATTCCGATGGGTACGGTATGCGCTACAAACGAAAAGGAGCCGCTTTGCTATGAAACAACGCAGGACTGCAAAATAGCGGCAGGGCTTACATCTCAGTATGCGACGGCACAGGCACAGCAGGTCGGCGCTAAATATAATGTTCTTGCAAATAAGGTAACAGTATTTGTCACACCGCCTGCCGGAGTTGACAGCGTGCAGAATACCATAATGTTTCTCGGCGGAACAGACGAGGAAAATGACGAGGATTTAAGAAAGAGAATTTTAGATAATATTAAAAATACTCCATGTGCCGGAAACAGTGCTTATTATAAAAAAGAAGCCGAAAGCGTAGACGGAGTGTATTCTGCGGCGGTTATCCCGAAGAACAGAGGAACGGGAACGGTGGACGTATTTATTGTAGGAAAGGGCAGAACGAGCACTCCGGCGGAAATTGAAGCGGTAAGTGAGCTTTTGCAGCAGCAAAGAGAGGTAAATGTTGATGTCGGAGTGTATGCGGCAACGCCTGTTCCAGTTAATGTTTCGGTAGATGTTTATGTGAAACCCGGCTATTCTTTTGAAGAGGTTTCAAGTGCCTGTGAAGTATCTATTAAAAAATTTTTTAACAGCCTGCAGGTTGGAGAAGAAGTGCGTATGTGTAAGCTTGGCGACGCAATTTTTCACACTGAGGGACTTGAACGGTATGTAATAATAACACCATATGATGATATGGAGAGCACAAATAATATAATATATGTTTTAGGCTCTTTGGATTTTTACAGAGGAACTTAGCGTGGAAGGGGCAAACTAAATGGACAGTATAACATCAATGAAAAGTAAGCTTGAAAGCATAGGCATTTATGATTTAAGCGAAAACAGCAATGTTTATAAGGAGCTGTCGGTGTATTGTGCAGCGCTTGATGCTTTGCTTGATATAATTAAGGAAACAGAGCGTGAAAGCACAGTTAAAACGGCGGAAACTTACGGTCTTAAAATGTGGGAGGATATTCTGGGTGAACGAAGAGAATCTATGGATGCAGAAATCAGAAGAGAGCTTCTGCAAAAAAGACTTTCAATAAGCGAAGCTGATTTTACAAGACAGGGGGCGGAAAAGCTTTTATCTTCCTTGGGTGTTGCTTTTACTCTCTATGAATATCCGGCGATAAATTATATGCATATACAGTGTGAGGGAGCTTATTCAAAGGCGCAAAGAACATTCATTACCGAGCAGGCGATAAAACAGCTTCCGGCTCATCTTGATATTTTTCTTGATTTCAGAAGCTTTTGCTTTGAGGATATGGATAATGCATCACTTACTTTTTCAAGCTTGGACGCAAAAAATCTGACATGGCAGCAGATAGAAAATTACGGACTTACATAAGGAGGAATAATAATGGGTTCTGCAAGTAAAACGACAAATTTAGGACTTAATCAATGGGCGGCAACAGACAGACCGCTTAGGGCTGATTTTGTTGAGGATAACAGAAAAATTGATGAGGCGGTAGGTACACATATAAATAATCAGAGCATACATATGACTGCAGCAGAAAAGAGCAAGGCGGTAACGCCTTATGAGGTAAGAATGTATGCGGGAACAGGAGCAGACACAGTCAGCTTCAGCTTCAGCTTTTCTGTAAAATTTGTGTTTATATACAAAAAGGGCGCACCGTTTAATTTATACAAAAACTCAGAAAATACGTTAAACAGTGCGGCTGGCTCAGCTTTTGGCTGTTCCGGCGGCTTAACGGTAAGCGGTACAAGCGTTGCGGTTACCCAACAGACAAGCGCTGTAAACGGAGTCAGGTGTAATTTAAACGAAAGCGGCGCACAATATGTTATAGTCGCGTTTAAATAATAAAAGGCTCTCTGTAAGGTTTTCACCGTACAGAGAGCTTTTTTAACCTGTCGAAAAAGGCTGATAAACCCGGATTTTTTTCAATAAAGAAGTTGTTACGGAGCCTGAAAAATCCGAAGGAGAGCATTTTTTTCTCTCTTTCGGATTTTTTTTTGCTTTGAATTAAATAATTTTGTTTTTATCCGTTTAGCTGTATGTGTATAACTGCTTGTAGGGGTTTTTGGTGTCCGGCGCTAAAACACAGAAGGAATGGTCTAAAATAGCCTTCTTGTCCTCGCCGAAAGCTTCGCAGTATTCATCAAGATAAGCGTCAATTTCTGCAAGATCAGCTTCATCGGCTTTTTTTACAACTACTTGCTTAGGAAGATTTGCCGGAAGCTCGTTTTCCTCACAGCGCAGGAACATTTTGCCGCCGTGCATACCTGTGCCGCAGAAGTTGCCGACTATTGAATCTGCCGAGGTGTTCATACCAAGCACTACTATAACTCCGCCTGCCTGATATTCGCCGAGAAAGCTTCCTGCCGCACCGCCAATTACAATTACAGGAATTTTATCCTTGTAGGATTTCATATGAATACCTGTTCTGTAGCCGGAGTTGCCCTTTATTATAATTTTACCGCCGCGCATACCGTACCCTGTTGCATCTCCGCAGGAGCCGTGAACATATATTGTGCCCTCGTTCATTGTGTCGCCCGTTGCCTCTTGAGTATTGCCGTAAACATTTAACGTGCTTCCGTTTAAATAACAACCCAAGGCGTTTCCGGGAGTTCCGTTTATTGTAATATTCTGACCCTTAGAGGCACTTGCAATGTAACGCTGTCCTGTGCAGTTATCTATAACTATGTCTGTGTCTTCAGCGTCTCTTACAAGGTCGTTCAAAGCCTTAAAATGCATTAAATCTGCCTGAATTTTCATTCTTTCATACCTCCTAAGGTTTTTGCTCTTTCTCGCTTTGAGAATGCCATTAACTGAGGTCTTTCCTTAATAAGGTCAAAGTCGATTGAGGAAAGATTTTTCTTTTCTCTTATCAAAGAGGTATAAATTCCGGCACGCTCCACGTTGCCAATCATAATATAGCCCTTTAAAAGATTATCCTTTGTAATAAGCTTTTTGTAGCTGTCCTTAAGCTTTACAATATGCTCGGTGCCGTCGTAGCTTCCGGCAGTTATTATATGCTGACCGAAAAATCCTATAGCGTTCATTGGAATAGCCTTGTCGTAAAGGCTGTTTCCGCCTGCCATATTATTTCCTGCAACCTCGCCCTGCATATATGCGTTTGGAAGAAGCGCCATAATTTTATCCTGCTCTGTGGTTATGTCATGGCTTTCACTGCAGTCGCCGCCGCAGTAAACATCGGGGAGGGAGGTTTCGCACTTTTCATTTGTTACAATGCCTCTGCTCACCTTGCCGCCGGCGTCTTTAACAAGCTCTGTGTTTGGCCGCACGCCTACAGCAATTACAAGAACGTCAAATTCAAGCTCTTTTCCGCTGTTTAGCGTAGCCTTATTCGGCTCAAAGGTTTTAACGCTGTCGCTTAAGGTGAATTCAATACCGTTTTGCTCAATATTCTCCTGCACCATCTGCGAGCCTGTTTCGTCAAGAATACTGGGCAGTATGCGGTTTGCAAGGTCAACAACGTGTATGCTTTTTACTCTGTCGCGAATTCCCTCGGCGCATTTTAAGCCGATAAGTCCTGCACCGATAATAAGCACTCGGCTTTCTTCATTTATGGCAGCTTCAAGCGCTTTTGCATCGTTAAGCGTCATAAAGGTAAATTTGTTTTGAACCCTGTCCAGTCCGTCCATAGGCGGAACAAAGGGTTTTGAACCCGTTGCAACAAACAGCTTGTCATACGGAATTTTCGCACCGTTCTCAAGCTCAACAAGCTTTTCGTCACTGTCTATTTTAACAGCCTTTTTGCCAAGGATTGCTTCAACCCTGTTGTCCTCATAAAAGCTGTCCGGACGGTATTTCATTCTCTGCTCGTCGGTCTTTCCCAAAAGAAGATAAGAAATAAGCGGACGTGAATATGTGTGGTGCGGCTCGTCAGAGATGAGAGTGATTTTTCCGTCCTTGTCAAGCTCTCTTATACCCTCAACACAGCCGATAGCTGCCGCAGAGTTGCCGATAATTACATAGTTCATATTATCTCTCCTCCCATTCTATTGCCTTGTTGGGACAGCCCTTTACACAAGCAGGGGAGCCGCCGGCGTTTTTAACGCAAAGCTCGCACTTTTGCACAACACCGTCATCTGACGGAGAAATACAGCCGTAAGGGCAGGTGAGCACACAGGTATAGCAGCCTACGCATTTATCCCGGTCAACCTGGATAATGCCGTTGTCAATAGAAAGTGCGCCTGTTATACATCCCTTTACACATAACGGCTCCTCACAATGTCGGCAGGAAACAGCAAAGCTTATCGAGTTGTGCTCTTCTATTCTTATTCTCGGATTAATTGTGATATTTTTCAGCGCCTTAACCATATCTGATTTACCGCTGTTTGCAAATGCACAGTAGTATTCGCACAGGTGACAGCCAAGACACCATTTTTCGTTTACATAAATACGTTTCATAGCGTTAGCTCCTCCTTATTCACCGGCGTGCTTAATGCCCAATATGTCAAGCTCTTCTCTTGTAAGCCCGATACCTCTGAGCATCAGCCTGTTTCCTCTTAAAGCTTCAATAGAGTTAATACCCATACCGCCCATCATCTCTTTAATTTCGTGATCCCAGGCAGTAACAAGGTTTACAAGTCTTTCATAGCCTATGTTCGGGTTTAAACGCCTTACAAGCTCCGGCCTTTGCGTTGCAATACCCCAGTTGCACTTGCCTGTCTGGCAGCTTCTGCACAGATGGCAGCCAAGCGCCAGCAGGGCAGAGGTTGCAATATATACTGCGTCTGCGCCAAGTGCGATTGCCTTAACTATATCTGAGCTGTTGCGGATTGTACCGCCGACAACTATTGAAACATTTCCTCTTATTCCCTCGTCACGAAGTCTTTGGTCAACAGACGCAAGCGCCAGCTCAATGGGAATACCTACGTTATCTCTTATTCTTGTCGGCGCTGCACCTGTGCCGCCTCTGAAGCCGTCGATAGCAATAATATCTGCACCGCCTCTTGCAATACCGCTTGCTATTGCAGCAACATTATGTACGGCGGCAATTTTTACAATAACCGGCTTTTTGTAGTTTGTAGCTTCTTTAAGCGAGTATACAAGCTGACGCAAATCTTCAATTGAATATATATCGTGGTGGGGAGCAGGCGAGATAGCGTCGCTGCCCTCCGGTATCATTCTTGTTCTTGAAATATCGCCTACAATTTTAGCTCCCGGCAAATGTCCGCCTATACCGGGCTTTGCGCCCTGTCCTATCTTAATTTCAATAGCGGCGCCCTGCTCCAGATAATCCTTGTAAACACCGAAACGACCTGATGCAACCTGAACTATTGTATTTTTGCCGTATTTGTAAAAATCCTTATGAAGTCCGCCCTCTCCGGTGTTATAGAAGGTGCCGAGCGCTTCCGCTGCTCTTGCAAGGCTTTCGTGTGCGTTGTAGCTTATTGAGCCGTAGGACATTGCAGAGAACATAACCGGAACCTTTAGCTCAAGCTGAGGGGTGGAATTATCTATAATATTTCCGTTTTCGTCACGCTCTATTTTTTTGGGCTTTTTGCCGAGGAAGGTCTTTGTTTCCATAGGCTCTCTCAAAGGGTCAATAGACGGGTTTGTAACCTGAGAAGCGTTAATAAGCATTTTATCCCAGTATATCGGGTAGTCCTTCGGATTTCCCATTGATGATAAAAGCACGCCGCCCGTGCCGGCCTGACGGTAAACCTCGCTTATTGCGTCCTTTGTCCAGTTTGCGTTTTCCTTAAAGGTGTGGTCTGTCTTTACTATTTTTAATGCTCTTGTGGGGCAAAGCGCCACGCAGCGGTGACAGACAACGCATTTGCTTTCGTCTGCAAACATCATATTAAGCTCCTTGTCAAGGTGGTGAACATCGTTTGAGCATTGGCGTTCGCAAACTCTGCAGGTAATACATCTTGTATGGTCACGAATAACCTCGTATTCGGGGTATAAAAAATCTATAGGCATTACTTTGCACCTCCGTTAAGTTTAACAACAACAGGCTCTCCGCCTTTTGGTGCCCAAATTTTGTCAAGCTCAGGCTGAATAACTCTTATTGCTGCCTCTTCGCTTGCAATATAAACCATATCGTCCTTTTCGCCTATTACCATTGAGCGAAGCTTTAATCTGTCGTTTAAAGCCATAAGTCCGCCTGTGAATCCGACTAAAATTGAAAACGGTCCTGTTACAAGGAAGCTTGCGAAGGCGTTTCTTAAATAGGTCATACGCTCGCGCTGCTCCTTTGGCATAGCGTCAATAGTGCTCCAGAACGGAGCCGCCATAACCCAAGCTGCCTCCTCATATGTCAGACCCTGCTGACGTACAAGATAATCTATTATATATGTAATAGCCTCGGTGTCTGTTAAAAGAGTGCAGTTATATCCCATCATTTCTATATATCTGCGATTTGCATCATAAGAGGAGATTTCGCCGTTATGAACAACCGAGCAGTCAAGCATGGCAAACGGATGAGCACCGCCCCACCAGCCCGGCGTGTTTGTCGGGTAACGTCCGTGGGCTGTCCAGCAGTAGCCTTCGTATTCCTCAAGCCTGTAAAACAGACCTACGTCCTCAGGGTAGCCGACTGCCTTGAAAGCACCCATATTCTTTCCGCTGGAAAAAACGTAAGCGCCGTCAATGTTTACATTAATATGCATAGAGGTTTTAAATACAAACTCGTCCTCTGTTACCTGCATTTCTGCAACTTTGTATGGCAAGGGCTTTACAAAATAACGCCATATAAGCGGTTCGTCTGTAATTGCCTTGATTTTTCTTGTAGGCATTTTAGACATACTTACAATTTCAAAGTTTTCACTTATATATTTGTAGCACTGCTCCTTTGTAAAGTCGTTGTCGTAAAATACGTGAAAAGCATAAAAATCCTTAAATTCAGGGTAAATTCCATACGCTGCAAATCCACCGCCCAAGCCGTTGCTTCTGTCGTGCATAACAGATATAGACTTAATAATGTCTTCGCCGTTGAAGCATTTTCCGTCTTTTGAAATCATACCCGAAATAGCACAGCCGGAAGGAATTCTTACCTGTCCCTCTTTCATAACGTCTCCTCCTTAATTCATATTTGATAATAACATATAAAATGTATTGCGTTTTAAAGCAGAAGTATGCTTTATCTGCAATAACATACGTATAAAGAATGTGTGTGCGTATAAATTATTACAAATAATAATATGTATAGATGTGGTTAGCTAGAGAACAAAGCATACTAATCTTATGGCGTAACGCATCATTTGAATTATACAGTAGCAGATAAAAATATGTCAAGGGAAAAAGCAAAAAAAATTAAAAAAATTGCAACTTTTTATTGTCAATAATTTATTTTACGTTGATTTATACTAATAATAAGGCTAAAATAGCAGCGAAAATGCAATTTTTTTATAAAATCCTGCAAATTTGAAAATTTTAGTTGACAAATCGCTCCGGTGGGTATATACTCTATATCGTAAACAGCAACGGCGCTGTAGCAAGGGAGTATTTTCCCCTGCTACGCGCCTTTTGTTTTGTTGTGAAAATTTATTAGGGATAGGAGTTTTGACAATGGCAAATGTTCCGGAAATTTTTGGAAGCCTGGTGTTTGATGAGGGCACTATGAAGGAAAGACTTCCAAAGCAGACCTTTAAGGCTTTGAAGAAAACAATTTCTGACGGTGAACCGCTGGACATCAATGTTGCAAACATCGTTGCAAACGCAATGAAGGACTGGGCGGTTGAAAAGGGTGCAACGCACTACACGCACTGGTTCCAGCCGATGACAGGAATTACGGCTGAAAAGCACGACAGCTTTATTAACCCGACGGACGACGGAAAGGTTATTATGGAATTCTCCGGCAAGGAGCTTATAAAGGGCGAGCCGGATGCGTCCAGCTTCCCCTCCGGCGGACTGAGAGCTACCTTTGAAGCAAGGGGCTATACAGCGTGGGACCCCACATCATATGCTTTTATTAAAGACGGCACATTATGTATTCCGACTGCGTTCTGCTCATATACAGGCGAGGCGCTCGATAAGAAAACTCCGCTTCTGCGTTCAATGGATCGCTTAAGCGAGGAAGCAGTAAGAATTTTAAGACTTTTCGGCGATAACGAAACAACAAGAGTTTTAACAACGGTAGGTCCTGAGCAGGAGTACTTCCTTATTGACGAGGAGGTTTACGAGCAGAGAAAAGACCTTATTTATACAGGAAGAACCTTGTTCGGTGCAAAGGCGCCTAAGGGTCAGGAGCTTGAGGATCATTACTTCGGAACAATCAAGCCGAGAGTATCCGAGTTTATGAAGGACCTTGACGAGGAGCTTTGGAAGCTTGGAATTTTAGCAAAGACAAAGCATAACGAGGTGGCTCCGGCACAGCACGAGCTTGCTCCTATATTTACAACAACAAACGTAGCAACAGACCACAACCAGCTTACAATGGAAATAATGAAAAAGGTTGCCAAAAAGCACGGTATGGTTTGCCTGCTCCACGAAAAGCCGTTTGCAGGCGTAAACGGAAGCGGAAAGCACAACAACTGGTCAATGTCCACGAACACCGGAAAAAACCTGTTAGACCCTTCAAAGAATCCGGCCGAAAATACACAGTTTTTGCTCTTCTTAGCGGCAGTAATTAAGGGCGTTGACGAATATCAGGATTTGCTTAGAATATCTGTAGCAAGCGCCGGCAACGACCACCGCTTAGGCGCTAACGAAGCTCCGCCGGCTATAATCTCTATGTTCCTGGGCGATGAGCTTGAAGCAGTTTTAGACGCTATTGAAAGCGGCGCTGAGTACTCAGCAGAGAAAAGCGCAAAGCTGGAAATGGGCACGGCAGTTCTTCCTAATATTAAAAAGGATACAACAGACCGTAACCGTACATCTCCGTTTGCCTTCACAGGTAATAAGTTTGAGTTCCGTATGCTTGGTTCTGCTTTGAACATTGCCTGCCCGAATATTATGCTCAACACAATAGTTGCAGAGGAGCTTTCCGAATTTGCAGAGGAGCTTGAAAAGGCAGAGGATTTTGATTCAGCAGTTAAGGCTCTTATCAAGAATACTGTTAAAGAACATAAGAGGATTATCTTCAACGGTAATAACTATGCTGACGAATGGGTAGAAGAGGCCAAGAAGAGAGGCTTATTGAACTTAAGAACAATGCCTGAGGCAATGGCACACTACATAGATAAAAAGAATATTGAGCTGTTCACAAAGAATAAGATTCATACCGAAACAGAAATTTTCTCAAGATATGAAATTCAGCTTGAAAACTACTCAAAGGTTATTAACATTGAGGCGCTTACAATGCTTGATATGGCAAAGAAAGACATTCTTCCGGCAGTGCTGGCTTATACAAGAGAGCTTGCAGATACTGCAAATTCAAAGAAAGCACTGTCTGCCGATATTCCCTGCGATGTAGAAGAGGAGCTTCTTAAAAAGCTTTCAGGCTTAGCGACTTGCTTTTCCAAGAAGATTGAGGTTCTGGAGAACTCTCTGCTAAAGGTTAAGGATATAGAGGGCGCACAGGAGCTTGCTGACTACTACCAGCAGGAGGTATTTGCCGCAATGCAGGAGTTAAGAGCAGTAGGCGACGAGATGGAGATAAATACAAGCGCAGACTATTGGCCTTATCCGTCATACGGTGATTTATTATTCAGCGTAAAATAATAAGTCCCGAAGTTTAAAATAACATCAAATAATTTTTGATGTTAATATAAAAATACACAATGGCGTGTATATGTAACGAAAAAATCAGAAGTTTTACATTGTTTCCCGATTATGTTCGTTATATGTGCACGCCTAAAATTTATTTTGAGGAGAGATTAAAATGGATGCAAACACCATTCAACAAACAGTCAGCGATGCTTTAGGCTCGACTATTTTCGGCACTGAAGGCGTCTGGTTCCTTATTGGTGCAGCTTTGGTATTCTTTATGCAATGCGGTTTTGCAATGGTAGAAACAGGCTTTACAAGAGCAAAGAACGCCGGTAACATCATAATGAAAAACCTTATGGACTTCTGTATAGGTACTGTGGTATTTATACTTATAGGCTTTGGTTTACTGTGCGGAGAAAATGCTTTCTTCGGTCTTATAGGCAGACCGGACCTTCAGATTTTTACAAACTTTGCGGAATTTCCGTGGCACAACTTCGTATTTAACTTAGTGTTCTGCGCTACAACGGCAACAATCGTTTCCGGTGCAATGGCAGAAAGAACAAAGTTCCTTTCATACTGTGTATATTCGGCAGTAATTTCAGCAGTTATTTACCCGATTGAGGCTCACTGGATTTGGGGCGGCGGCTGGCTTGCAGAGTTAGGCTTTGTTGATTTTGCCGGTTCCTGTGCAATACATATGGTTGGCGGTATTGCTGCTATTATCGGTGCTGCAATACTCGGACCCCGTATCGGCAAATTTGTTAAAGACCCCCAAACGGGCAAAAAGGTTCCTAAGGCTATTCCGGGTCACAGCTTAACACTCGGCGCACTCGGCGTATTTATCCTCTGGTTTGGCTGGTATGGCTTTAACGGCGCAGCAGCAGCAGCTACAAATAACTTAGGACAAATTTTCTTAACAACAACAATTGCTCCGGCAGTTGCAACAGTTGTATGTATGATATTCACATGGTTAAAGCACGGCAAACCCGATGTTTCAATGTGTCTTAACGCTTCGCTCGCAGGTCTTGTTGCCATAACAGCTCCCTGTGCAGACGTTGACGCCTTAGGCGCAATCATCATCGGTGCAGTTGCAGGCTTGCTTGTAGTATTCGGCGTATGGCTCTTAGACTATGTTTTAAAGATAGACGACCCGGTTGGTGCAGTTGCAGTTCACGGTTTCAACGGCATTTGGGGTACATTGTCAGTAGGTCTTTTCGCAACCGGTCAGGGTCAGGACGGCATAAAGGGTCTTTTCTACGGCGGCGGCTTCGAGCAATTAGGCGTTCAGGCTCTCGGTGTTATTTCAGTAGGCGGCTGGGCAGCTGTAACCTGCACAATAATGTTCTTCGCAATAAAAAAGACAATCGGTCTTCGTGCTTCAAAGGAAGAGGAAATGGTTGGTCTGGATGTTACAGAGCATGGTCTTATCAGCTCTTATGCAGACTTTATGCCGGCAGTTGTTTCAAATGCTTCGCTTGATGAGCCTTCGGTTGAGGTTACAGGTGATGTTCCGGTAGCACAGGCTGTTCCGGTACAGGTTGTACAGGGTGTTTCTGCTCCGGCTTCCGATGTTAAGATTTCCAAGATTGATATAGTTATTAAGCAGAGCAAGCTTGAAGATCTTAAGAATGCTATGGACGCAATAGGCATTACAGGTATGACGGTAACTCAGGTTCTCGGCTGCGGCGTGCAGAAGGGTAAAGCAGAGTATTACCGCGGAGTTCCTGTAGAGATGAACCTGCTGCCTAAGATGCAGGTAGAAATCGTAGTAAGCAAGGTTCCTGTTCAGACAGTTATCGACGCTGCCGTTAAGGCTCTTTACACAGGACATATCGGCGACGGTAAGATATTTATCTACAATGTAGAGGATGTAGTTAAGGTTCGTACAGGCGAAAGAGGCTACGCAGCTTTACAGGATGTTGAGTAATTAAGCCCTATCCTTTTTAATTCACATAACGAAAAATCCCCACCGTTTTAAAGCGGTGGGGATTTTTCATGCTCTTTTTTATTTTTAATTCCGATAAAGCTTTTTCTCATCAATAAAATGATGTAGAATATATATATCCGCACCTTTGCGGGATACGTATATTTGTGCACGGAAAGGATTTGCATTTGGTGAATATTACAAAGGACGAGCTTATTACTCTTAGAAAAAAAGCGCTTGAGAAGGAGTTTTCAAGAATGAACGATATGCAGAGGAGCGCAGTATTTAAAACCGAGGGGCCTCTGCTTATACTTGCCGGAGCAGGAAGCGGAAAGACTACTGTTCTTGTAAACAGAATAGCAAATATTTTAAAATACGGTCAGGCGTATCACAGCAATATAATAAGAGATGACTTAACCGATGAAGAGATAGAGGAGCTGAAAAAAGCGGCTGAAGGCGGCGAAATATCCGACAATCTTGCACAGAGAATAGCGGTTTATCCTCCGCAGCCCTGGCAGATTTTAGCCATTACCTTTACAAATAAGGCGGCAGGCGAGCTTAAGGACAGAATAAACGCACGTATAGATAATGCCGGCGAAATATGGGCGGCTACTTTTCACAGCGCCTGCGCAAGAATTTTACGCAGATACGGCGACAGAATCGGTTATACTCATAATTTTACAGTTTATGATACAGACGACCAAAGAAGGCTTATGAAGGAGTGCTTAAAAAACCTTCATTACGACGAGAAAATATTGCCGCACAGAGAGGTTCTTGCTGAAATTTCAAGAGCCAAGGATAAGGGACTTACACCGGAACAGTTTAAGAGCAAATATGAAAGCGACAGCAGAATGGTTGACATAGCAAAGGCATATGCTGTGTATCAGGAAAGGCTGAAATCCTCAAACGCTATGGATTTTGACGATATTCTGTGCAATACCGTAAGATTGTTTGAACAGTTCCCGGATGTTCTGGAGTATTACCAGAATTTATTTAAATATGTTATGGTGGACGAATACCAGGACACAAACAGAATTCAGTATCAGTTTATTAAAATGCTGTCTGAAAAAAGGCAGAATTTATGCGTAGTCGGAGATGACGACCAAAGCATTTATAAGTTCAGGGGAGCAACCATAGAAAACATTTTAAGCTTCGAAAGCACGTTTACAAATGCTAAGGTAATACGCCTTGAACAGAATTACCGTTCTACGCAGAATATATTGAATGCGGCAAACGAGGTTATTAAAAATAACAAAGAGAGAAAAGGCAAGACTTTGTGGACGGAAAATCCCGAAGGAGATAAGGTGATAATACATACGTCATATACTGAGCGTGATGAATCTCAGTATATAGCGCATACTATACTTGACGGTGTTGCAAAGGGCAAAAAATATTCAGACTATGCGGTTTTGTACAGGGTAAACGCACAGTCAAACTTAGTAGAGCAATGCTTTGCAAAAAACGGAATTCCATACAGACTGATAGGCGGACACCGTTTTTATGACAGAGAAGAAATTAAAGATATTACGTCATATCTTCAGGTGATATGCAACCCAAACGATAACGTGCGCCTGCGCCGAATAATAAATAAACCCAGAAGAGGCATAGGCGATACCACCGTAGGACACGCCGCAGAAATAGCGGCTGTTCTGGGTGAAAGCATATATAATGTTATTAAGCATGCCGATGAGTACGAGCCGCTTAAGCGCAGCGCTGCAAAATTAGGCGATTTTTGCAATATGATAGACTCGCTTGCAGAGCTTGTAAACAGCGAGGATGCCTCTCTTGAAGAAATATATACGGCTGTTTTGGAAAAGACAGACTATATATCTGCTTTAAAAAAGGAAAAAGATGACTGGGCTAACCGTGTTGAAAACATTAACGAGCTTTTGACGAATATTTTAAAGTATGAGCAGGAAAACGAAGAGCCTACTCTTTCCGGCTTTTTAGAGGAAATATCTCTGTTTACAGATATTGACAACTACGATGAAAACGCTGACTGTACCGTACTTATGACATTACATACAGCAAAGGGACTTGAATTTCCCGTTGTGTTTATTCCCGGTATGGAGGACGGAATATTCCCCGGCAAGCAGTCAATGTTTTCAGAAAACGAATTGCAGGAGGAAAGACGTCTTGCCTATGTAGGCATTACAAGAGCAAAGGAGAAGCTCCATATCTGCTGTGCTAAAGAAAGAATGTTGTTCGGTATGACGCAAAGGAACAAGCTTTCCCGCTTTGCAAGGGAGATTCCGGCAGAACTAATTGAAGAAACAACTAATATAAGAAAACCCGTAAACGCGCCAGGTAATACCTCCATACACCAAAGCACAACCTCAGGCTTTGCCGCACACACAAGCGCACAGAGAGCATATGCACCAAAACAGAAATCAAATGTTGCTTACAGCGCAGGCGATACTGTAAAGCATAAAACCTTCGGAACAGGTCTTATTGTAAACGCTCAGCCTATGGGTAACGATACCTTGCTTGAAATTGCCTTTGACACCGTAGGAACAAAGAGGATTATGGCAAATTACTCTAAGCTGGAGAAGGTTTGATTTAAAATAATTATCCGAGCAGGGCGGCACAGCCGTCCTGCTTTAGCTTTTCGCTTGATTTTGCTTTTAAAAAGTGCTTACAAAAGCAATGAGCAGATAAACATTACTCTGTTTATCTGCTCATTGCTTCAAGCTGTTGAATTACCATTATTTAAAAATTCCCATATCCTACAAGCCAAGGATAATATATCAATGCTGCAATCCGCCCCAAGACGGCTTACCGCCTTGGGGGAATGCAACAATAGAGATAAATGTATATGGAATGGGAAAAGTGTGTAAGTACCTTCAAGCGAAAAAGCGGATACGGGGAAAGCATCTGCTTTTTCGTTGGAAGGTATATATGAAAAAAGAGATGTAAGCTATATACTTGCCTCAAGAATCAAATCAATCTTTCGGCAAACATATTTTAAATGTTTTTTTTCAAAAAGTCAATAGTTTTTTAACAAAAATGTAATTTATTTACATAAATTCAGCGTTTTAAATGACAAAAAAGTAATTTTTCCCAGATAATTTGTAAAAATACGTCATTAATTTAAAGCAAAAAATAAAACGGATTATTTTTCGACAATAAAATTTTTTCGTGTGTTGTGCAGAAAAAAACATTGTGTTATAATGTGTAAAAATAATTTATCAGTACAAAGAGAGAATTTTTGCAGAAACAGCAAACAGTGCTCTGCAGCGACGGAGGTTTTTATGGATGATAAGAAAATAAATGATATTTCCGACGATGAACAGATTAATTCCGAAGCTTTGCCGGAGAAAAAGCCCGGAGAAACAAATGAGCAAGAAAAGAAGAAATCTCCCGAAGCCGGCGGAATACTAAATTATGCAAAGGTTACAAGCAGAATAATAAAGTACAAAACGAGAAAAAGCATACGGAGTCTGCAAAAGAACATTTACGCACCTAAAAAAGAAAATAAGGCTGAAGACATAAGTACAGGGAAAAGCAGTGATGACGTACAGACGTTTGATGTAAATAAGCCTGCATCTGACGAAGGTGCGAAAAAGCGCAAAAAACATAAAAGGGAAAAAAAGGAATGTGTTGATAATAAGGACAGCTTTGCATACGGACTTAATTTCTACAAGCTGTTTTGGGTGTTTTTTATCGGCTGCTTTATAGGAGTTGTTGTTGAGGTTATTTTCTGCCTTCTGGTGGATCATAAATACGAGTCAAGACAGGGTGTTATCTACGGTCCGTTTAATCCCGTGTACGGCTTTGGCGCAGTACTGTTAACCCTTGCGCTCTATTGGCTCAGAAATAAACGTGAGATATGGGTTTTCCTTGCCGGCGGTGTTCTCGGCGGCGCCTTTGAATATGCGTGCAGCTGGTATCAGGAAACATTTTTAGGCACTGTTTCGTGGGATTACAGCAATATGATAGGTAACATAGGCGGCAGAACCAGCGTGTTCTATATGCTGCTTTGGGGGTTGCTTGCTCTTTTATGGCTTAAATATCTGTTCCCGTTTATGTCACGTCAGATAGAGAGAATCCCGAATAAAATCGGAAAAACACTTACGTGGCTTCTTGTAATATTTATGGCGTTCGATTGCATTATTTCATCTGCGGCGGTAAACAGAATGACGGCAAGAAACGAGGGGATTCCCGCAAGAAATGCTTTTGATACGTTTTTAGACCAGACATACCCCGACGAATATTTAAACGAGATTTATAATCATATGACGTTTACCGAAACCGGACAGCCCACAAATAAGGTGGGATATGTTGACGGCACGCTCTCTAAAGGCTATAACGCAAACGTAAAAGAGGCGCCGCCAGAAAAAAACAAAACAGTAAGCTGAGGTTAGTATGAAAATAGGAAAAGTTGAAATTAACGGTTACGCCGCACTTGCCCCTATGGCAGGCGTAACAGACAGAGCTTTTCGTGAGCTGTGCAAGAGCTATGGTGCGTCTTACGTTGTTGGCGAGATGGTAAGCGCAAAGGGTGTTTCATATAAAAATGTTAAATCAACCGAGCTTATGGAGCTATCTTTGGAGGAAAGACCGGCGGCTGTTCAGCTTTTCGGCAACGAGCCGGACGTTATGGCTAAGGCGGCAGTCAGCGCAATGCAGTTTAAGCCTGATATTCTTGACATAAATATGGGGTGTCCTGCGCCTAAAATAACGGGAAACAACTGCGGCAGTGCGCTTATGCGTGATCCAAAGCTGTGCGCACAGCTCGTAAAGGCGGTTAAAAAAGCGGTTGAAGTGCCTGTTACGGTGAAAATCCGTAAGGGCTGGGACGATGAAAATGTAAACGCTCTTGAGGTTGCAAAATACTGTGAGGATTCCGGCGCAGATGCAATTACAATACACGGGCGAACAAGACAGCAGTTTTACAGCGGAGAAGCCGACCTCGATATAATAAGAAAAATCAAGGAGAACGTGTCTGTGCCGGTAATAGGCAACGGAGATATCACAAATGCACAGCAGGCAGTTAATATGTACGAATATACAAACTGCGACCTTGTAATGGTTGGCAGAGGTGCGCTGGGTAATCCGTGGGTATTTTCTCAGATTAATGCATGGATTACAGATATGAGAATTGTACCGCCTCCTACAGTTGAAGAAAAACTCGTTGTTATGCTTAGGCATATTGAAAAAATATGTAAGTACAAGGGTGAACAGCACGGAATAAAAGAAGCGAGAAAGCATATTGCATGGTATTTAAAGGGCTTTAAAAATGCCGCCGGCTTCAGAGATGCTGCCGGAAGAGTGTCAGGCATAGATGATGTTAAGGCGCTGATTGTAGAGGTGCATAAGGCAAACAGAGGGTAAATAAATATTTCAGCACTTTAGTCGCACGTTATCGCAAGGTAGCGTGCGATTTTTAGCAAGAAATTAAAAATGCAGAAAAGCGGAATGTGAAAGGAAGAAATATAACAATAGGAAGGGGAAAATTAAATAATGAGGGAGGAAAAAATTAAATAATAAAAAGTAGTTGACAAAGGGGCGAAAGTTTGCTAGAATAGACAAGCTGTCACGAG
>JBJEQJ010000021.1:0-39345 GCA_051881695.1 Acutalibacteraceae bacterium
GTATACAATAAAAGCCCCCCTTGTTAAAGGGGGGAAAGTCACGCAAAGCGTGACAGGGGGGATTCCCTGAACAAAGCCTGTGCTAAAAAGAATCCCTCCGTCAGGCTGTGCCTGCCACCTCCCTTTGACAAGGGCGGCAGAAAATTTCCTGCTAAATAAAAGACGAAAACGAGAAAAAAGCCCCCCCTTGTCTTAAAGGGGGGAAAGTCACGCAAAGCGTGACAGGGGGGATTCCCTGAACAAAGCCTGTGCTAAAAAGAATTCCTCCGTCAGCCTTACGGCTGTCACCTTCCTTTAACAAGGGAGGCAGAAAATTTCCTGCTAAATAAAAGGCAGAAACGAGAAAAAGCCCCCCTTGTCTTAAAGGGGGGAAAGTCACGCAAAGCGTGACAGGGGGGGATTCCCTGAACAAAGCCTGAGCAAAAAAGAATCCCTCCGAAAAATTATTTAAAATCAGGCAGTACCTCCTGTATTTTTTTGAGCAGACCAACCCTGGGCTTGTCCGGGTCGGGAAGCTGCGGAAAATCATATGCAGGGTAGTCGTTACCCTCTACTATTGCAGGGCCGTTTTCCGTTATGCATACATCCCACCCCACATACTTAATCTCAGGCACTACAAGAGCCGCCTTTTTAACAAGCTCCTTTACCTGCTCAACATACGGTATTTTGTAGCCGATAAATTTTATTCCCGTGTATGGGTGTGCGTCGTAATTAACCAGGGCAGAGGTGTGTCCCTGACCGTTAATTTCGCCCTTTTCAAGGTCAAAGCTGCACGCCAGACCGCCGTTTTCAAGGTTATCTACAAATTTGCCGTTATTGCCCATTTTAAATACGGCATAAAGTATATGCGGCACACCCTTGTCAACAAGCGTTACTATACGAAAGCAGTTTAAAGAGCAGGGATATATTTTTGCAACGTCAGGGTGCTGTACTATAACCTCTTCTATAACTCCGAAATTCTTTTCCTTGCTTGTTATATAAGCATACATTTCACTTGTGCTTTTAAAATCGGCAGTCTTAATTTTTTCAATGCCCTTGCCGCTTTCTCCTATATACGGCTTTGCAAAAAAGTACTCCTTGCCGCTTACAAAGCGTTCAAACTCTTCAAAGCCTATATCCTTCAGGTCAATTACCTCTCTGCCCAAAAACTCCTTAAAACGCTTGTCAAATACGTTTTTTTCGTCGAAAATATAGCTGAAATCCTGATTGTTAAGGCGCATAATCAGCTTTTTGTTTTTCATTCTCGTCATATATGTTTTGCGTTCCGAGGCTTTCATATTGTAAAACTCAAAAATCTGATAATCATAATACCCTGCGCCGTATCTTACAGAGCAGGAGAGCATATCAAAAAACATAGCAAGCTTGTTTTTGCCTGTTTTATTATTTATATCGTCAATTACGTCAAGCATTTTAGAAATTCTTGCACCGCCGATTATAGTAAGTGCGTCCTTAAATCCCATATTCTGAACTCCTCTTTGTTTAAAAATTAAGGGAACAAGCCGTAATAATAAGACGTTTGTTCCCCTTTATCAGTTTAATTACGATAAACCCTCTACCAAAATATATTTGGGAGAAAAGCCGGTTTTATTACAGCTTTTTCAGGTTTTCGGCGATTGCTTCTTTAAGTATATTAAGTCCTTTAAGTAAAAGCTCGTCCTCAATTACAAGCGGAGGCATTGCCTTTACAACAGAGTTCTTTCTTCCGGCGCCCTCTATTACAAGCTTGTTTTCAAAGCAGGTGTCTATCACCATATCGCCGAAGCCTACCTTTGGAATATCCTCAAATTCAATACCCCATACAAGACCTATTCCTCTGAACTTCAGTCTGCTGTCAAGCGGCAAAATCTCTTTTTCTATAAAGTCCTTAATAATTTCGCCCTTTCTTTTTGTTTGCTGTTCAACGTCGTTTTCAATCATATATTCAAGTCCTGCCGTTGCCGCAACAAAGGAAAGCTGATTACCTCTGAATGTGCCGTTATGCTCGCCCGGAGTCCATATATCAAGCTCAGGCTTAAAAAGCGTTAACGCCATTGGCATACCGTAGCCGCCTATTGACTTTGACAGAACTACCATATCGGGCACAATATTTGCTCTTTCAAAGCTGAAAAAGGTACCTGTACGGCAGCAGCCAACCTGAATATCGTCAACAATCATAAGTATATCGTTTTTATCGCAGAACTCTCTTACCTGTCTTAAAAACTCTGCTTCAAAAACGTGTATGCCGCCCTCTGCCTGTACGGTTTCCATAACTATTGCCGCCGGCTTTTCAATGCCGGAGTGGTCGTCATCAAGAAGTCTTTGCATATATTTAATAACGTCCAGCTCAGGGAACATATACGGCGCCGGAATATGCGTAACGTCCGTAAGCTTAACGCCTGCGCCCTTTCTTGCACCCTTGTCTGTTGTAAGCGACAGCGAACCCAAGGTCATACCGTGAAATGCGCCCATAAACGCAAAGATGTTGCTGCGCTTTTTTACCTTTCTGGCAAGCTTTAACGCCGCCTCTATTGCGTTTGTGCCGGTAGGACCCGGGAACTGAATTTTATAGTCAAGTCCCCTTGGCGTTAATACCTTTTCCTCAAAGGATTCTATAAACTCTCTTTTCGGAATCGTATACATATCAAGCGCATGCATAATGCCGTCAGATTCTAAATATGCAAGCATCTTTTGTTTGATGTAATCGTTATTATGTCCGTAGTTGACAGCGCCTGCGCCGCACCAAAAATCTATATACTGCTGTCCGTCCTCGTCTGTAAAAAGCGCACCCTTTGCGTTTTTAAATACTGTCGGAAAATGTCTGCAATATGAACGCACTGCAGATTCATACTTTTCAAAGCTTTCTGTATTCAAAATTATTACTCTCCTCACTGTGCGGCAGTAAACTGCTGCGCTTATGATATTAATAATAAAATATATAATTACACTTACTCAAAGTTAATTTTACAATTTTTATATTCTTTCGTCAAGTAATAACGCTTAAAAAAGCGAATGGTACCAAAAAACAATATTTCTTGCATATATTTCTATTACTATTTTAGCTGTTTAAATTGAGAATACCTATATACTGTGCTATAATAAGATTAAAATCCCCCTTGTCAAAGGGAAGACTTGCCCCGGCGGGGAAAGATGTCGGCATAGCCGACAGAAGGGGAGGCAAAATTGCTCTTGTTAAAAAGAGGGAATACTACTAAGCTAACAAAAAATTTAACCTATTAAGACTATACTCAGACAATAGAATTAAGATAATAAATATCAAGATTTTTATGCAGGGAGGATTATTTGTGAACAATAACATAAAAAGAATAATATCACTTTTTCTTTGTGTATTTTGTGCCGCTTATTTTTCCTCCTGCTCCGCCTTCAGCGAGTTTGCAAGCAATGTTATAGAAAAAAGCGAAAGTCTTGTTAGCAAGAGTATAGGCGCCCAAAAGGAGCCTGCCTCTGCAATTGAGCTTGAAACCCGCTCAGACGAAAGCTCAGATTACGACAATATTGCATCTATCGACATAAAATACGGCGGCTATAATAAAATTGACCTTACCCACGGTTACAATTCTCTTGAAACCGACAGCCGGAGAGAGCTATATAAGCTTATGCAGAAATGTGTATACAACATTTCAGGTGTTAAAGGTAATGACGGCTATTACAGCGCAGAGAATATAGTTATGTATAATACGCCGATTGACCAAGCGGATATTATGATAGTGCTGGAGGCGTTTACAGCCGATAATCCGGAAATATTCTGGCTTGAAAACTTATTCGGATATATTAAGACAGACAGTGATATGTATATTCAGTTTTATTCTGTTTTAAGTCCTCAGGAAATTACCTCATATTCAAGGAGGATTAAGCAAAAGACCGACAGCATATTATCGGGTCTTTCAAAGAACCTTACTGAATTTGAAAGAGAGCTTTATCTGCATGATAAGCTGCTTGAAATATGCAGATACGATTATGATGCAACGGAAAAAAACCATGAGTGGCAGTCATACGGAATTTACGGGGCGCTTGTTGACGGAAAGGCGGTGTGCGAGGGCTACACCAAGGCTATGCAGTATTTGTTAAGCTATGCCGGAATTGAAAGCATACCGATAAACGGAAAATATAACGACAGCTGGCACCAGTGGAATCTGGTAAAAATAGAGGGTCAGTGGTATCATCTTGACGCAACGTGGGATGATTCCAACGACTATGACGAGTATATATTTTATTCATATTTTAATATTACAGACAGCCGTATAAAGGAAGACCATATCATCTGCGATGATTATACCCTGCTTTACGACGAGGAGATTTGCGGCAGCGAAACGCAGAAATCTGTTTTGTTTAATCTCAATATTCCAAGCTGTACTTCAGAAAAAGACAATTTTTATATTCAAAAGGCAGTGCAGCTTTACAGCTTTGACAGCGACTGCACAGCCCTTATAGAAAGCGAGCTTTTAAAAACAGCGCAGGACGAAAAAACTCAGTTTTACATTGCCGTAAGCAATACGCTTGATTTTGAATATGCAATTCAAAGTCTGTTTTATCAAGAACCGTATATGTTCTTTCAGTATGCAAGCGATGTTAATAATATGCTCGACGGAAAAAAGATAGATTTGCAGAGCGTTTCGCTGTTAACAAGGGACAGCTTCCGCATAGCGGAGGTATGCCTGAAATACGTCTGACGCACTCATCCGCTTTGCTAAATTATATATCCCTTCTCAGAGGAACAGCCGCACATTAAAAGAGCTGCACAGGTGCACAAAAGAGGATACGGTGCAAGCGGCTTGAGAAGCTTTACCTGAAAATCGTGTGGTTCATATACATTGCCGTAAATATCGGTTAAATCTCTTTGCAGGCTTACGGTGGCACATTCCGGCGATATGCTTGCAATGCTCAGTGTGTCGTGCGGATTTGTACCGCATGGAATTGCTGTTGTGCCTGCTCCCTTTAAAACTGCCGCTGCTTTTTTGTTACAGCTTTCAAATATCGGCACAAGGTTTTCTCCCCTTAAGCCTGCGGAGCTGTTTTTAAAGCAATCGTCAAATACTATAACTCCGCCCACGCCGAGAGAGTCCGGCACCCGGTCTGTTTTAAACAGAGTAAATTCCGGGTATCTGCTGGCGCTGATTACGTTTTTGTCGCTCAGCGCAAGCGCTCCGCCGTTTACACTTAAGGATGTATACAGCGTGTTGAATAAAACACTTTTTCTGTGGGAGGAACATAAAATAACAACGGGCATTTTCATCACCAATTTACTTTATTTTAATATTTATCTTTTCTTGTTTTGCAGGAATTATGTGTGTTTTTAATTTGTAAGAATTACGTTTTAAGAAATTTTTACGGTTTTAAGTCTTTCTTTTAAAAGGAAATGGTTATTACCAAAATATTCGTCGCAAAATATACGGAAAATCTTTGAAAAATGTAAATTTTTATTGATAATTTACATTATTACCGTTATTATAGAAGTATAAATTAATTAATCGGAGGCGAAGACGTTGACGCGTATTGACAAGAAAAATTATTATCTGGACATAGCAGAAACAGTTTTAGAAAGAGGAACCTGCCTTAGAAGAAATTTCGGCGCTATTATAGTTAATAACGACCAGATTGTATCTACCGGTTATGTGGGTGCGCCGAGAGGCAGAAAAAACTGCATTGATATGGGCGTATGTCTGCGTGAGAAAATGAATGTTCCCAGGGGAGAGCGTTACGAGCTTTGCAGAAGCGTACACGCAGAGGCAAACGCTATTATACACGCATCCAGAAACGATATGATAGGCGCTACAATGTACTTAGTAGGCAAGGACGCAAAAACAGGAGAATACATAGAAAATGCAAATTCCTGTGCAATGTGCAAAAGAATGATTATTAACGCAGGAATTAAAAGAGTAATAATAAGAAATACAAAGAATACCTTTACAGCTGTTTATGTTGAAGACTGGGTAAATAACGACGAATCGTTAGAGGGTGTTAAGGGTTATTAATTTATTATTTATTGAAATGAGTTGACTCTATATGACAGAAAAGGAAAAAATGATAAACGGACTTGCCTATGATGCAGGCAACGAGGAGCTTGTACAGGGCAGAAAAAACGCAAAAATAATATGCTATGAATATAACGGTTCACATCCAAATGATGAGGAAAAGCGCACAGAGCTTTTAAAAAAGCTTTTGGGTGGAACAGGCAGATTTGCATATGCAGAGCCGCCTATACATTTTGATTACGGCTATAACACCTCTGTAGGCGAGGGATTTTATTCAAACTATAACCTTACAGTTCTGGACTGTGCAAGGGTTACAATGGGCAACCATATATTTATCGGCCCGAATGTCGGTATTTATACTGCAATTCATCCTGTTAATCCGGTAAAAAGAAACGCTTATATCGAAAGCGCTGCACCGATTACTATCGGCAATAATGTTTGGATAGGCGGAGGTACAACTATACTGCCGGGCGTTACAATAGGCGATAATACTGTTATAGGCGGCGGAAGCGTAGTCGTAAAAGATATTCCGCCTAATGTTGTCGCAGTTGGTAACCCTTGCAGACCGATAAAGAAAATCAGTGTTGACGAAGCAGCCTTGGAGGAAGTATGTAAAAACCCCGAATTTTACAGACAGAAATTTCTGGAAGAAGACGGTGTAGATAAATAATGCTAAGCGAAGAAAAAATAATCCATACTATACCGCCTGTGTATGACAAAAACTCTAAAATTTTAATATTAGGCACAATGCCGTCGCCGAAATCAAGAGAAACCGGCTTTTATTACGGGCATCCGCAAAACAGATTCTGGAAGCTTATGGCGGCATTATTCTGCGAAAATATATCTGCTGATAAGCAAAGCCGCACAGAATTTTTACTAAAGCACAATATAGCGCTTTGGGATGTTTTGAAGTCCTGCACAATAAAGGGCGCAGACGATTCATCAATTAAAAACGAAGAGGCAAACGATTTAGGCTTGATTTTGAGAGAGTCTGCCGTAACAGCAATATTTACAACGGGTATTAAAGCCTATAAATTATACAATAAGTATTGTTATCCCGAAACTAAAATAAAAGCCGTTGCTTTGCCGTCTACAAGTCCTGCCAACTGCCGTTTTTATACCTTTGACTCACTTTTAGAGAAGTACAGTGTGATTAAATCAAGATAAATCCGAGAGGTAGTTATATGATTATTGAAAGCTGTACCGTCTGCCCCAGAGCGTGCGGTGCAAGAAGAGATGAACAAAGCGGAGCAGGCTTTTGTAAGATGGGAAGTATGCCGGTTATAGCACGTGCCGCAGCGCATTATTGGGAGGAGCCGTGTATAAGCGGAACAAACGGCAGCGGGGCGGTGTTTTTCAGCGGATGCACGCTTAAATGCGTATATTGCCAGAATTTTGAAATATCTGCACAAAACACCGGTAAAGCAGTAACTCCTGCGGAGCTTGCAGATATTTACAAAAGCCTTTTTGAAAGCGGAGTACATAATATTAATCTGGTCAGTGCGTCGCATTTTATAGACCCGGTAATTGAAAGCCTTGATATTTACAAGCCTCCTATTCCTGTAGTATATAACTGCTCAGGATATGAAAGCATACAGTCAATTAAACGGCTTGACGGTTATGCAGATATTTTTCTGCCGGACTTTAAATATGCAGACGATAAGCTAGCAATGAGGTATTCAAGTGCGCCTGATTATACACAGACGGCAATAAGCGCAATATCGCAGATGATAAAGCAAACAGGTGAACCGCAGTTTTCAGAAGATGGACTGCTTCAAAAAGGAACAATAATCCGTCATCTCGTTTTGCCGATGAATACAAAAAACAGTATTGCAGTGCTAAAGCTTATAAAACAGCACTTTGACAAGGCTGCTATGGTAAGCCTTATGGCGCAGTATGTGCCCTGCGGCAGAGCAAGCGAATTTGCGGAGCTTAACCGCAGAATAACAAAGCGTGAATACCAAAAGGTAGCCGATGTACTGTTCGACTTGGAGCTTGACGGCTTTTTGCAGGAGCTTTCCTCCGCCGATAAAAGCTTTATTCCGGATTTTGACCTTACCGGGGTAAAGGAAATTCTTAAGGAACCACTGAATAAATTACGCTAAAAGCTATTTGTACATCTTGCTTGCATATTTTCCGCCGATTTGTCCAAAAAATCCTCGTAATGCGCCAGCATTACTGCGGTTTATTTGTACAATCAAACGAAAAATCTGACGGTGCAATATGCACAAACAATTTAATCAGTGTTTCCTTAATACATAAAAACACACACGATTGGATACTCGTGTGTGTTTCTTTTCTTATAAGTAAAAATGTTTTCACCTGTTTGCATACATCTTTTCGTAGTAATTTTGATATTCGCCGGAAATAATTGTTTCCCACCAATCGCGGTTATCAAGATACCAGTTTATGGTTTTTTGTATGCCGTCCTCAAATTTTGTCTCAGGCAGCCAGCCCAGCTCGTTATGAATTTTTGTCGGATCTATTGCATAGCGCATATCGTGACCCTTTCTGTCGGTAACGTAGGTTATAAGGCTCTCCGGCTTGCCGAGAGTTTTACATATTATTTTTACAATGTCTATGTTTCTCTTCTCGTTATGTCCGCCAATGTTATAAACCTCTCCGACTCTGCCGTTATGTATAATTAAATCAATAGCCTTGCAGTGGTCCTCTACATAAAGCCAGTCACGCACGTTCAGTCCCTTGCCGTAAACAGGCAGCGGCTTGTCCGCAAGCGCATTTGCAATCATAAGCGGAATTAGCTTTTCCGGGAAATGATAAGGGCCGTAATTGTTTGAACAGCGGCTGATAGTAACAGGTAAGCCGTATGTGCGGTAATATGCAAGCACAAGCAGATCTGCGCCTGCCTTTGAGGAGCTGTACGGACTGCTTGTGTGAATAGGCGTTTCTTCGGTAAAAAATAAATCGGGGCGGTCAAGCGGTAAATCTCCGTAAACCTCGTCTGTGCTTACCTGATGATAGCGTGTAATGCCGTATTTGCGGCAGGCGTCCATCATAACCTGAGTTCCGAGAATATTGGTTTTTAAAAACACCTCCGGATTGTCAATAGACCTGTCCACGTGGCTTTCCGCAGCAAAGTTTACCACAATGTCGGGGTGTTCCTCTTCAAACAGCTTATAAATAGCCTCTCTGTCGCATATGTCTGTTTTGCAAAAACGAAAGCTCTCATTTTTAAGCGCCTGCTCCAGCGTGGATAGATTGCCCGCATATGTTAAGCAGTCAACGCATACAATACGGTAGTCCGGGTGCTTTTCAAGCATATAATATATAAAATTTGCTCCGATAAATCCGGCGCCGCCGGTAACAATAATTGTCATAGCTGTATTCCTAACCCTTTAAAATTTATGTATCAATTTAGTATCAGATTTTTTGTCAGTACTGAACTCTGCCGTCAGCAACTGCAAGAAGATGCTCCCCGTAGGGACTTTTTCCGTAACGTCCGGCAGATTCGGTTAGCTTTTCTTTAGAAATCCAACCGTTTCTGAATGCAATTTCCTCCAGTGCCGCAACCTTAACGCCCTGCCTTTGCTCCACCATTCTTACAAATTCCGCTGCGTCAACAAGGCTGTCAACAGTGCCGGAATCAAACCATGCATAGCCTCGGCCGAGAAGCTGTACGTCAAGCTTTTCCTCTTTAAGATACATTTCATTGAGAGAGGTAATTTCATACTCTCCCCGCTTGCTGGGTTTAACGTTTTTTGCCTTTTCGCAAACGCCCTTGGGATAAAAGTACAATCCCGTTACTGCATAATTGCTTTTTGGATTTTCAGGCTTTTCTTCTATAGAAACTGCACGCTTGTTTTCGTCAAACTCTACTACTCCGAATCGTTCGGGATCCTTTACATAATGACCGAACACAGTAGCGCGCATATTGTGTTCAGCATTTTTAAGTGCTTTTTTGAGCGTCGGACTAAAACCGTTGCCGTAAAAAATGTTGTCGCCCAGTACCATAGCGCAGGCATCATCTCCGATAAATTCCTCGCCCAGAATAAATGCCTGTGCAAGGCCGTCCGGAGTTGGCTGTATCTTGTAGCTTAAGTTTATTCCAAGCTCACTGCCGTCACCCAAAAGAGCTTCAAAGCGAGGAGTATCTGTCGGGGTGGATATAATAAGAATATCCTTTATTCCTGCCAGCATAAGGGTTGAAAGCGGATAATAAATCATCGGTTTATCATAAACCGGCAAAAGCTGCTTTGAGGTGACCATTGTAAGAGGATAAAGCCTTGTTCCGGCACCGCCGGCAAGCACAATACCTTTCATTGTATAAGCACTCCTAACCTTTTAAATATAAGTAATTAAGTATTTCTGCACGCAGAAAGTGCGCTTTTACAGCAAAGATATATCAGAATACTTAGGAAGCACTGAATAAATTACGCCGAAAGGCTATTTGCACATCTTGCTTGCATATTTTCCGCCGGTTTGCCCAAAAAATCCTCGTAATGCGTCAGCATTACTGCGGTTTGTTTGTACAATCTAACGAAAAATCTGACGGCGCAATATGCACAAATGATTTAATCAGTGTTTCCTTATTTATATACATTTAAATTATATATTATTATATTAACAAAAGTCAATAAAACAATATGAATTATGGTGCTTTTTCTGTAAAATTGTCAAAATTCTTTAAAGCTGTTTCCTAAAACACCCACAGTATGAATTTATGCTTATCCCTTAAAAGGAAAAATTTTTAGAAAAATGTGTTGACAAAACTGTTTTATGTGGTATTATATATACAACGCTTTAATTCCTATTATTTCAATAGGAAAACTAAGAAAGGTCTGAGCGGTATGATTTTAGCGGATAAGCTTTATATTTTATTTTTGCAAGCGCAAATACAGCGATGTTGTAATTTAGACGAGCGAATGTAAAGTTTTAAATGATGAGCAAATAACCGTTTTATAAAGATAAAAAACAAAATATATCAAAACAATTATTACAAAACACAGAAAGAGGTAAATATAAATGAGTAAATTAAACGAAAGAGAACTTCACTTTGAAACAAAACAGCTTCACATAGGGCAGGAAGAGGCAGACCCGGTAACAGATGCAAGGGCGGTGCCGATATACGCAACAACATCTTATGTTTTTCATAACAGCCAGCATGCCGCAGACCGCTTTGGTTTGAGAGATGCAGGCAACATATACGGCAGACTGACAAACCCGACGCAGGATGTTTTTGAAAGAAGAATAGCGGCTCTTGAGGGCGGCTCAGCGGCGCTTGCAGTTGCCTCGGGTGCAGCGGCAGTAACCTATACAATCCAGGCGCTTGCAGGTGCCGGTGATAACATTGTAGCGGCAAAGACAATATACGGCGGCACTTACAACCTGCTTGAGCACACTCTTCCGAACTACGGAATAAACACCACCTTTGTTGACCCGGACGAGGACGGTGCATTTGAAAACGCAATAGACGAAAATACAAAGGCTCTTTATATAGAAACACTGGGTAACCCGAATTCAAATATTATAGATATTAAAAAGGTTGCAGATACAGCACACAAACACAATATTCCGCTTGTAGTGGACAGCACCTTTGCAACGCCTTATCTTTTAAGACCGTTTGAATACGGCGCAGATATTGTTGTTCATTCTGCTACAAAGTTCATCGGCGGCCACGGCACTGCAATAGGCGGTGTAATAGTTGAAAGCGGCAAATTTGATTGGGAAAAATCAGGCAAGTTCCCGCAGCTAAGCGAGCCGAACCCGTCTTATCACGGCGCGGTATTCACAAAGGCAGCGCCCGGCGCTTCTCTTGTAACCTATGTTCGTGCAATTTTACTTCGTGACACAGGCGCTACGCTTTCACCGTTCCATGCGTTTATCTTCTTACAAGGACTTGAAACGCTTTCTCTTCGTGTTGAACGCCATGCCGAGAACACAAAGAAGGTTATCGAATATCTTTCAAAGCACCCGCAGGTAGAAAACGTAAATCACCCGTCACTGCCCGATTCACCCTACAAAAAATTATATGACGAATACTTCCCGAACGGCGGCGGCTCAATCTTTACCTTTGAAATTAAGGGAGATGAGGAAACAGCAAAGAAGTTTATTGATAATTTACAGGTATTCTCCCTGCTTGCAAATGTTGCAGATGTTAAGTCGCTTGCAATTCATCCGGCTTCAACCACACATTCACAGCTTACAGGTGAGGAGCTTATTGAACAGGGCATTAAGCCGAACACAATAAGACTTTCAATCGGAACAGAGCATATTGACGACATTATATTTGACCTTGATGAAGCGTTCAGGGCAGTATTATAAGAGTTTTTCATTGCATATTATTTAGCAGTTTGTTAAAGGAGATAATTATAATGGCAAAAATATATAAAAGCGTAACAGAATTAATAGGAAATACTCCGCTTGTTGAACTTACAAAGCTTGAAAAAAGCGAGAGCATTAAAGCCTCAATATTTGCAAAGCTTGAATATTTCAATCCTGCAGGAAGCGTTAAGGACAGAATTGCAAAGGCTATGATTGAGGATGCAGAAGAGAAAGGAACCTTAAAGCAGGGCGCAACCATTATAGAGCCTACAAGCGGTAACACAGGTATAGGACTTGCAAGCGTTGCAACTGCAAAGGGATATAAGGTAATACTTACAATGCCTGAAACGATGAGCATTGAACGCAGAAATCTACTTAAGGCATACGGTGCAGAGCTTGTGCTTACAGACGGCACAAAGGGAATGAAGGGAGCAATAGAAAAGGCAAACGAGCTTAACAAAGAGCTTGAAGGCTCGGTTATTCTCGGACAGTTTGACAACCCTGCAAATCCCAAGGCGCACTTTAACACAACAGGTCCGGAAATCTGGAACGATACCGACGGTAAGGTGGATATATTTGTTGCCGGCGTAGGCACAGGCGGTACGCTTTCAGGCGCAGGAGAATATTTAAAAAATAAAAACCCTGATTTAAAGGTAGTTGCCGTAGAGCCGCTTACATCTCCGGTGCTTTCACAGGGCAAAAGCGGCCCTCATAAAATTCAGGGTATAGGCGCCGGATTTGTCCCGAACACCTTGAATACCGAAATTTATGATGAGATTATCACCGTTGATAACGACGACGCATTTAAAACGGGCAACAAAATTGCAAAGACAGAGGGCGTACTTGTCGGTATTTCTTCCGGTGCGGCTGTTTATGCGGCTCTTGAGCTTGCAAAGCGACCGGAAAACGAGGGCAAGAGCATAGTAGTAATCCTGCCGGACACAGGCGACAGATACTTGTCAACTCCGCTTTTTGAGTCTTAATACAATAAAAAAATAATAACAGCCGCCGAGCATATGCGTTGCTCGGCGGCGTTTTGTGTAGCTGTTATTAGTTTATTTAAGGAAACACCGATTAAATCGTGTGCATATTGCGCCGTCAGATTTTTCGTTAGATTGTATAAACAAACCGGCGGAGAATATGCAAGCAAAATGTGCAAACAGCTTTTAGCGTTATTTATTCAGTGGTTACTTAATTGCAATCTTTGCAATTATTTTTTGAATCAAGAGCACATCCTGTGAGTTAAACTGACCGTCTCCGTTTATGTCGGCAAGCTTTTTCAGTTCATCGGTTAAAAGCAAAATCTTAGCCAAATGCTTTTGGTATATAAGCACATCTCTTGTGCTCACCTCGTTGTCACCGTCAAGGTCTCCGGGAACACCGCTTGTCGGCTGACCAAGGTTTACAAACTTGATGCCGTAAGTAGTTGCATAGTTTTCTGCCCCGGTGCCGTCATAGCCGTAAATTACAAAGTCGTCTCTTTTTTTATGAGTATAATCCTCGTACATATATCCCAAAGACGCATAGCCAATGTATCTGACATTTTGCGGAACAGTTATACTTTTCAGCTTTGGACAATCTTCAAAAGAGCTGCCGTAAATACTGGTAAGGCCGTTTGGCAATGTTACTTTTTCCAGATTATCGCATCCGTAGAAAGCGTCGCTGTATATTTTTTTAACACTGCTTGGAACTGCATATGCTGTTCCCTTTTTGTTGGGATATGCTAACAGCGAAGTTGCATCCTTGTTAAATAAAACGCCGTCAATGGCGCATAGCGCTGTGTTGTTTTTATTAACGCTGAAGCTTTCAAGATTAATGCAATTCGCAAACGGATTGTCTCCGATTTGATTAAGTCCGCTGCCGATTACAACATTTTTAAGGCTTGTGCAGTTGTAAAATGCCTCATACGATATTTTCGTAACGCTGTTTGGAATTGTTATATTTTCAAGGCTTGTACATCTTTTAAAAGCGGAAGAGCCTATAAATTCAAGTCCTTCTTTAATAGTAACACTTTTAAGGCTACTACATCTATCAAAGGCTCCGCTGTTTATATATTTTACGCCCTTTGGAATTGTTATGCTTTCAAGAGCTGCGCAGCCACTAAAGGCAAATGAGTCAATCACCTCTAAGCTGTCGGGAATTGATACGGTGCGAAGGTTCAGACAACTGGAAAAAGCCCAGTCAATAATAGTTTTCGTTCCGGACTTTATTTCCATGGATGTAACGCTGAATGTATTGCCCTTGTAGTCATATGCAAAGCGGTCTAAATACACAACGCCGTCCGGTTGATTAATATACCATTTGGTATTATCAAATGCAGCATTTCCAATGTGTTCAAGGCTTTTCGGAATAGAAATATCGGAAAGGTTAGAACATTCGGAAAATGCCGAATAACCAATGCTTATTATTCCCTCCGGGAAAGTAACGCTTTTAATGCTTGTATTACTGCTAAATGAACTTTTGCCTATGCTTGTAACATTTACACCGTTTAATTTCGCAGGAATTGTAACATTTGCCGCATTGCCGTTATATTTTGTGATTTCTGTCGTGCCGTCGTCTAAAATTTTGTACTCGTAATCTCCGCTTGCCTCTGCACTTGCCGTAAAAGGCGCAATGCACATTATGCCTGCAAGCATAACAGCCGCAAGCAGGGCCGATACAGCTTTTTTAAATTTCTTTTGCATTTTCATTCCTCCAAAGTTTTTTTCTTACCGTAATTTTATAATATATTTTTCGTATAGTCAATATACGGAAAAACCGGGAGTTTTTAGCGGTTAAATTTTCCGCATAAGGTTTGTTTTGCTCGGATTATGTGCTATACTATTATAAAACAAGTTTACACAGGAGATGATTATATATGCTGAACATAGGCGCACACCTGTCTGCTTCAAAAGGCTTTCTTCATATGGCTGAGGAAGCGGTATCGATAAATGCGAACACCTTTCAGTTCTTTACAAGAAATCCGCGCGGCTTTAAGGCAAAGGATATTGACGAAAAGGACGTTGCCGAATTTTTGGAATATATAAGCGACAGGCAGTTTGCACCGGTGTTGGCTCATGCGCCGTACACCTTAAATGCCTGCTCCGCAGATGAAAAAACAAGAGAGCTTGCAAAAATGATAATGGAAAGCGACCTTGAGCGAATGGAGTACATTCCCGGAAACTATTACAACTTTCACCCCGGAAGCCACGTTAAGCAGGGTGTAGAGGTAGGCATTAAATTTATTACTGAGCTTTTAAACGGTATTTTAAAGCCGGAGCAGCACACCACCGTACTGCTTGAAACTATGGCAGGCAAGGGCAGCGAAATAGGCAGAAGCTTTGAAGAAATAAAAACGATTTTAGACGGCGTTGTGCTTAAGGATAAAATGGGTGTTTGCCTTGACACCTGCCATATAAGCGACGGCGGATATGATATTGTAAATAATCTGGACGGTGTGCTTGAAGAGTTTGAGAGAGTAATAGGACTTGATAAGCTTTATGCAATTCATTTAAACGACAGTAAAAATCCTTTGGGCAGCCACAAGGACAGACACGAAACAATCGGCGACGGACACATAGGGCTGGACGCTATTGAAAGAATAATAAATCATCCCAAGCTCAGAGGACTGCCGTTTTTCCTTGAAACGCCGAATGATATAAGCGGATATGCAAGAGAGATTGAATTGCTAAGAGGACTTTATAAGGAATAAAGCAGATATAAGGATAAATTTAAAAAGATAAAAGCGAGGTAGGTTTATGAGGTTTGATTCACAGCTTTTTGAGCTGACAGAGAAAAAACAGCTTGCAGACGGAATTTTCGACTTTACTGTTAAAAACGGTGAGCTTTCTGCCATAGCGCAGGCAGGTCAGTTTGCACATATTGCGGTAAAGGGTAAAACACTGCGCCGCCCTATTTCAATATGCGATGCAAGCGGCGATTGCTTAAGACTTGTGTTCCAGATTAAGGGAGAGGGTACGCAGATTTTAGCCGATACAAAGCCCGGAGAAAAGCTCGACATTTTAGCTCCGCTTGGTAATGGCTTTAAAATAGAAAAAGGAAAAAGATACGCCTTTATCGGCGGAGGAATAGGTGTTCCTCCAATGCTTTACAGCGCTAAGCAGGCTGAAAATCCCGTTGCAATTTTAGGCTTTAGAAGCAAGGCGCAGGTTATTTTAACAGAGGACTTTAAGGCGGTGTGCAAGGCTGTAACAGTTACGACCGATGACGGAAGCTTTGGAGAAAAGGGCTTTGTAACAGACGCTTTAAAAAATATAATAAACGAAATTGATGAGGTTTGCGCCTGTGGTCCTACACCGATGCTAAGGTCTGTAGCCGCACTTTGCAAAGAAAACGGCAAGCCGTGTCAGGTTTCTTTGGAGGAGAGAATGGGCTGCGGAATTGGCGCATGTCTGGTGTGTGCGTGTAAGGTGAAAAGAAACGGACAAGAGGGTTATCTGCACGTTTGCAAGGACGGCCCCGTGTTTAACGCAGAGGAGGTTATGTGGTAATGGCAAGTATGAATGTAAATATAGCGGGCGTTGAATTTAGCAACCCCTTAATTGCCGCGTCGGGAACCTTTGGCTTTGGTCATGAGTACAGCGAATTCTATCCGTTGTCTGTGCTGGGCGGTATCTCCTGCAAGGGAATTACGCTTAAGGAAAGGCTTGGAAATCCACCGCCGAGAATTGCCGAAACTCCCGGCGGAATATTGAACTCCGTCGGTCTGCAAAATCCCGGAGTTGACCACTTTATCGAAAAAGACCTGCCGTGGCTTAAAGAGCAAAATACGGTAGTAATAGCGAATATTGCAGGAAGTACACAGGATGACTACTGCAAAATGGCAGAAAAGCTGAATGATACAGACGTAGATATGATAGAGCTTAACATATCCTGCCCTAACGTAAAAAGCGGCGGCGTTGCTTTCGGAACGTCCTGCACAAGCGTAAGCGCAATAACAAAGGCGGTAAGAGCGCACTGCAAAAAGCCGCTTATTGTAAAGCTTTCTCCTAATGTTGCCGATATTGCAGAAATTGCAAAGGCGGCTCAAAGCGAGGGTGCAGACGCTTTATCGCTTATAAATACATTAACGGGAATGAAAATAGACATTAATACACGACGTCCTATCCTTCACAACAATACGGGCGGTATGAGCGGTGCGGCTGTTTTTCCTGTTGCGGTTCGTATGGTGTGGCAGGTTTCAAACGCAGTAGATATTCCGATAATCGGAATGGGCGGAATAACCACCTGGCAGGACGCAGTTGAAATGCTTATAGCAGGGGCGGACGCTTTGCAAATAGGCACTGTTTTGTTTTCTGACCCATATGCCCCGATAAAAATAAACGAGGGTATAAATAAATTCCTTGACGATAACGGGCTTAAATCTGTAACGGAGCTTACGGGAACAGTAAAGCCGTGGTAATATATTGTTTATAACGAGCTTTTGTATTATTATAAAATTTTGGCAAACACTATCCTTACAAATCTTACGGGATGGTGTTTGTTCTATGCAGATATTAAATGTAGTTTTATCCTCCGTTGGCTCTGTTATCGCACTTTTTCTGCTTGCAAAGCTTATGGGGAACAAGCAGATTTCCGAGCTTAATGTATTCGACTATATAATCGGTATAACAATCGGCTCAATAGCGGCAGAAATGGCAACCTCGCTGGAGGGAGATTTTCTTCTTCCGCTGATAGCAATGGTTATATACGCGCTGGCGGCTGTTTTAACCTCGCTGTTGTCGAGTAAATCGGTGAAAATGCGTAAGCTGTTAACCGGCAAATCAATAGTGCTTATGGAAAACGGCAAGCTATATAAGAAAAATTTTAAGTCTGTTCATCTTGATATTGCGGAATTTATGAGTCAGTGCCGTATAAACGGATTTTTCAATTTGAACGATATAGAAACGGCGATTTTTGAAACTAACGGAAAAATATCTTTCCTGCCCAAGGCAGAAAAGCGCCCGGTTAATCCGCAGGATTTATCGCTTAAGCCTCAAAAGGAAAAGCCGTGTATTACGCTTGTTACAGACGGTCATATTCTGTCGGAAAATCTGCATTACTGCGGCAAGGACGAGCAATGGCTGAAAAAGGAAATGCAACGCCTTGGAATAAAGCGCTTTGAAGATATTTTTCTGGCGACAACCGATAATAATGATAAGCTGACGGCATTTGTAAAGCTCAGCGATAAGCCACAGCAGGATTTATATCAATAAATAAAAGCGGTGATTATATGATAATAATGTCAGTAGATTTAGGACTTGCCCGGACAGGGCTTGCTATATGCGACAAAGGGGAGATGCTTGCGTCCCCTCTTTGCGTAATTGAAGAAAAAAGCCCCCAAAGGCTTCTTGAAAAGATTATGCTGAAAATTGAGGAGAAAAAGCCTGAGCTTATTGCCGTCGGCTTGCCGAAGAATATGGACGGAAGCGAGGGCGAAAGCGCAAAGCGTGCAAGAGAATTTGCAAAGGAGATAGAAGCGCAAAGCGGAATAAGAACCGTTATGCGTGACGAACGCCTCACAACAGTAACGGCACACAACTATTTGAATATTACGGATACAAGGGGGAAAAAGCGAAAGGCAGTAGTAGACAGCGTGGCGGCAACGGTTATTTTACAGGATTTCCTGGATTACAGAAGAATACATAACACGGCAGAGGAAATGCCTACATAAATTGCAAAAAAAACCGCCCTCGTATGAAGGCGGTTTTTTACAGTCGTTAATTTGAAAAAGGCTTTTAAAAATCATCGTCATAATCGTCAAAGCGGCTATTGTCCGGTAAAGAAATGTCAATTTCCTGTGTATCCTTATTTTTCGGAATATATACTGTCTTGCCGTTTTGCGTTTTTCTGCCGGAGGGTCTTGTGCCGGCATATGCTTTTGCTTTTTTAAGATTATTGCTTTTCTTTTTACATACTGCAATTACAGATATAATGCCAATAACCGATACGCCCAGCATAACGCAGCCTAAAATCAACATCCACATATTTGATGTATCTTCGGACGATTTATTATTTTTGATTGCTTTGAAGTCGTTGGAATTGTTGCTGTTTAAGTCAAGCGCTATATCCCAATCAGATTTACTAAGCTCGTCAGTATCAACGTCGTTATCAACATCGTATAAATCTGCTGAATTGCTTTCCACCGTACTGCTTGTGTAGCTGTCGTCATATGCTTCATCGGAACCGTCGGTATAGCTTTGGTATACGTCGGATTGATATGAGTCCTGCGAGGAGCTGTCATCTTCAATAAAATCATAGCCGGATGAGGGAACAGGCTCCTCCTGCGGAGGATAGCTGTAATCCGGTTCACTATAATCCGGTTCGCTATAATCCGGTTCGCTGTACTGAGGTTCGCTGTACTGAGGTTCGCTGTTATCAGGCTCACTATATACAGGCTCCTGCGATGTATCGGTATCTCCCTGATCCTCACTGTAAACATCATCGGTTATTAATCCATCGTCGTCCATCTCTCCTGTGGAGTTGATGTCCTGACCGACTGCATATGCGGTAAAGGTAAAGTTAAATATAAATAACAAAGAAATCATTGAGAGAATTAAAGCAGTAGAACGCTTCTTCATTTTGTAACCCCCATTACTTCAATTGTCAATATATAATACCATAAAGCAAAGGCAAAATGCAATATTAATAAAAAAATGTTTACATTATATAGAGATTTGAAATAAATTTACATTTTAAAATTACTTTTATTTTGTTGTTTTTTTAACCTGAATTTTACTTTTGGCTTAAAAGCGAAACTTACATATAAAGCAAAACGGACGGAATTTGCCGCCCGTTTGTTTTGGTAAATTGTCTTATCTGCGTCAGCTTGCACTGCTCTGACTGAGCTTTAGGAACATATTAGGCTGGTATTTGCTTACAGCCGCCTCGTTCTTTTCGCACTTATATTCCTTTGCCGCCTTTTCAAGGTCGTCCTTATATTCGTCAGACTTCATCTCCTGCAAAACTTTATATTGCTGGTCGTCTGAAAACTCATTCTTGGCTTTTTCGTTTATATCGCCCTTATATACAAGGTACATTACAGCGGAGCTGTCCTCGCCTATCTTGATAACATCGGCTTTTCCGGTATCAAGACCTTCAATAGCCTTCTTAATTTCGTCGCCTATTGAGGAATCCTCCAGTATCTCTGTGTTTGAAACTGTCGGGTCGCTTTCAAGATTGTTTTCTTTAACATATGTTTCGGCGAAATCTGTGTAGGTTCTGTTGCCGCTGTTAATCTGTTCTTTGTAGCTGTTTAAGGATTTTGTGATTTTATCAATTTCATTCTCGCTTAAAGCGGTGGAAACTGAGTTGCCGTCATCACCTGTGGAAGTGGAATAAAGGTTTACCGGGAAGTAGGAATAATCTGTGTAATTCTCTGTAAAAAACTTCTTTATTTCATCTGTTGATACTTCCTTTTTGCCGCCCTTTGTGTAAAGAGCCTTGAAGATTGCCTCGTACTTTGCGGCGAATAAATATTCTGCATTATAGAAAGAGTCCTTTGAAACGCCGAGGCTTTCGTACGTTTTTCCGTAGTAATTCCATGCCTGGTCAGCGTTTGACTGTGCGGCGGAAAGCTGTTCTGCTGTAAGCTCTAAGCCCATATCGTCAAACATCTTGTTGATATTTAACAGATTCTTGCAGGCAAGCTCGCCTTCTCTTAATATATAATCGTTTACATTTACCTTTTCTCCGTTCTGATCTTCAATTTCGGCAGAGAACATATCCTCGGGTTGTGTCGGCTCTGTTGAGGCTTCTGTGCTTGAGCTGAGCTTATTTTGAGCATAACCGTAAGCACCGGACATATAGTAAATATATGTGCCTATTGACAAAGTGTTTGTGTCGTCCTTATAGGACCATGATTCATCTGCACAGGAGGCGGCTGAAAGCACCATTCCTGCCGCAAGAGCAAGAGCAAATATTTTTTTAGTAAGTTTCATAATTTTTTTATCTTTCCTTTCGTAGTGAACAAATCGGTAATTATTATACACTTTTTCGCTGAATTTGTCTATAAAAATTGAGATTTTTTATTGACTGTATAATTATGATGTGCCAAAAAAAGAGATTGTCTGGCGTGCTTATACATTTTTCCACGGGCGATTTTTTTGGAGCCATCCGTTTTTCTCCCAATACTGCCTGTCTGTATCTCCGGAGCCAAAACCTGCCTTTTGCATCATTCTCATCATATTAAACACAAGCCTTGTCTTAATTCCTGCTTTCGGCGCGCCTGCTTTTTTTAATCTGTCGGCTAATTTTGTAATGTTATTTTCAATCTTTGCTTTTTTCTCTGCGTTTACATCTGCCCAGCTCATTGCCTGAACGCTTATTCCGTAGGATTTAATATACGGAATACCCCAGTAAAACAGGGCGGTTGAAACATCCTTTACAGCTTTTTTAGCTCCCTGACCTGCTGCGGTAGAGATTACAACGGCTTTTTTGCTGAACATACAGGCTCTCGGTCGGTGCGGCATCCAGTATGAAAAGCTTAAATCAATAAAAGCTTTCATAGGGGCAGAGGCTCTTAAGCAGTATGTAGGAGTTGTAAAGATTAATATATCTGCTTCTTCAAGGCTTTCAAGTATAGGCGATTTTTCGGCATAATGCGGACATACAGCGTCGTCCTTTTTTACACAGCCATAACAGCCGGTGCAAAAGCAGTTTAAATCTCTTGGCAGAAAAAATTCTGTTATTTCTGCATTGTCTGCCAGCTTATCGGCAAGCAGCCTGCCGATATTATAAGAGCTTCCCTTATGGTTTTGTCCGTGAATTAAAGTGATTTTCATAGCTGATTTCTCCTGTATATTTATTACCAAGGCTTGTTTTTAAGTCAGATTAAAGATAATGTTCAAAGCTTTAAGCGGGGAAATATCATCCTCCATATTTACAAGAATATGCGGCTTTTCCGTAAGCTGCAGCATACCCCTGCCGTGAAGCTTCGAGGCAAATTCGGCAACTGCCGGGCTTTTAATTTGATTTATATATAAATAATACTTATTGCCCTGCTGTTTAATCTCGTAAATACCTACTGCTGCGGCGGCGCTGCGTACTAAAGCAACCTCAATAAGTCCTAAAACAGACTTGGGCGGCTCGCCGAAGCGGTCAATAAGCTCGTCTGTAACGTCGTGTGCGTCTGCCTTGCTGCGTATATCGGATATTCTTCTGTAAATGTCTAGCCGCTGACTTAAATTTTCTATATAGCTTTCCGGTATATGAGCCTGTACACGAACATCCACAAGACATTCAAGCTCCTGTGTTTCTGTTGTTTCGCCTCTTTCTTCGCTTACAGCCTGGGAGAGAAGCTTTAAATACATATCGTAGCCAACGTCTTCCATATGTCCGTGCTGTTTAGCACCGAGAATATTTCCTGCACCCCTGAGTTCCAAATCTCTCATAGCAATTTTAAAGCCGCTTCCAAACTGGGTGAATTCCCTTATTGCAGTAAGTCTTTTCTGCGATATTTCGCTTAATACCTTCTGCGGAGCAAAGGTAAAGTATGCGTAGGCTCTTCTGGAGGAACGCCCTACTCTTCCTCTTAGCTGATGAAGCTGTGAAAGTCCCATCCTGTCTGCGTTTTCTATTATAAGCGTGTTTGCATTGGGTAGGTCTACGCCTGTTTCTATAATTGTTGTGCATACAAGCACGTTTATTTCCTGCTCAAGCATTCTGCGCCAGACCTCAGACAATTCCTGCTCGTTCATTTTTCCGTGACCTATTCCGATTTTTGCTTCGGGGATAAGTTTTTGCAGGTGAGCTGCCTTGCTTGTAATGCTTTCCACATTATTATGCAGATAAAAAACCTGTCCCCCTCTTCTAAGCTCTCTTTTTACAGCCTCTGCTATTACGCCCTCGTCATGCTCAAGTACATAGGTTTGCACAGGGTGTCTGTCCTGTGGGGCTTCCTCTAAAACGGACATATCCCTTATTCCGCTCATAGCCATATTGAGCGTTCTCGGAATAGGTGTTGCCGAAAGCGTGAGAATATCAACATTTTTGCATAATTCCTTAAAGCGCTCCTTTTGTGCAACACCAAAGCGCTGTTCCTCGTCAATAATACACAGGCCTAAATCGAAGAACTCAACGTCCTTCTGCACAAGGCGGTGCGTGCCTATTATCATATCTATTTCGCCGTATTTCAAGCGCTTTATTATTTCTGCCTGCTGCTTCGGCGTGCGAAAGCGCGAGAGCAGCTCTATCCTGACAGGATAACCCTCAAAGCGGCGCAGTACAGTCTGGTAATGCTGCCATGCAAGTATTGTAGTGGGGCATAAAAGAGCGCATTGCTTGGAGTCTGTAACGCATTTAAAGGCGGCACGCAGAGCAACCTCGGTTTTGCCGAAGCCAACATCTCCGCACAAAAGTCTGTCCATAGGTGCGGTGCGCTCCATATCGCCCTTTATTTCATCTATACAGCGAAGCTGGTCGTCTGTTTCCTCGTATTCAAAATGTGACTCAAAATCTCTCTGCCATTCTCCGTCGGGGGAGAAGGCATAGCCCTTTGCCTGCATACGCTGTGCATATAATACGGTAAGCTCCCTTGCCATATCCTTAACGGCGGATTTTACCCTGCTTTTTGCCTTTTGCCAATCTCCGGAGCCAAGGCGGTGAAGCTTTACAGCGGAGCTTTCACGGGGTCCTATATATTTTGATATTAAGTCAAGCTGTGTAACGGGAACATACAAAGCGTCCTTTTTTGCATATTCAACCTTGATGTAATCCTTAATGATTCCCTGTGTTTCAATTTTTTGTATGCCTCGGAATATTCCTATTCCGTGTGACTGATGAACAACGTAGTCGCCGTTAGAAAGCTCTGCAAGGCTGTAAATCTGCTGTGCATTTTTTTGCTTTTTTTTGCTTGACCTGCTCTTGTGAGATGCAAGTATCTGTCCGTGAGTAATCAGGGTGAAATGTAAAGACGGATATTCAAATCCGCTTGATAAAGCACCCGGCATAACATATATGTTATTTGGCAGAACAGAAGAAAAATCCTCGGCATAGCATGCCGGGTAGCCGTTTGATTTTAATTCATCGCAAAGAGCCTGTGCGCTTTTGGCGGTGCCGCCGAGAATTACAACTGTGCTTTTTTTGTTAAAAACAGACTGTAAATCTTCATTTAAAATCTTAAATGAGCCGCTCCATACAGACAGCTGCTTTACCGTAAATGACGTAAGCTCCGAAAGCGGAAGCTCATAATTGCCGTGTGTAAAATTATCGAGAAATACGGTGCGGCCGCCGGAGAGCCTGTTTAAATATTCGGTTTTTTCAATGCTGTAGGTTTCAAAGCCTCTGCATAAAATTCCCTGTGCAAAGCAATCCTTAAGCTCCTCTTCAAACAGCTTGTTATATGAGCGCAGGCGTTCAGTCACTTTTGTCTGCTCAGATACAAAGATAATGTCATTTTCACCGATATAGTCAAATAAAGTTTCCGGTTTATCGTAAATTAAACCAATAAATTTATCCTTGCTTGTAAGCTCAAGGTTATTCCTCAGTGCGTCAGCTTCATTTTGCAGTATGCTTTTTGCAAGAGCAGAGCCTTTGCCCCTTAAAAGAGATGCCTTATGCTCAATTTTATCTGCAAGCTCGTTTTTGTCCTTTATTAATATTTCGGTAGAGGGCATTAACGAAAGCTCTTCAATATAATCTGTTCTTCTTTGAGTTTCTATATCGAAATAATTTAAGGTGTCAATTTCATCGCCCCAAAATTCGGCTCTTACAGGGTTTGGACTGTCCGGCATAAAAAAGTCGAGTATTCCGCCTCTTACTGCAAACTGACCTGCACCCTCAACCTGCTCGCACCGTTCATAGCCAAGTAAGGAAAGCACAGAAACAGCCTTATCAAGAGACATTTCTCCGCCCGACTTAAAGGCAAGCGTTGCATTTGATAAAATGCTTTTGGGCATTGTGTATTGGCAGGCGGCGTCTGCACAGGCTATTACTGCGGTATAATCTCCGCTTGCCATTTTTGAGAGAACATTAAGCCTTTTGTGCTCGTATTCGTGCGAAAGTCCGCTTATATCTCTGAAATTAAAATCACGAACAGGATAAACGAGAGCCTTGCCGCCCATAGAGCATAAATCGTTAGCGAGCGTTTGCGCCTCCGCCTCGTCAGATACAAGAATTAAGGCACGGCAGCCTTTGTCCTGCGTCAGAGTATTAATAAGGCACGCCTTGTTAATACCTGTAAGACCTGTGCAGGCGCACACTGCTTTGCGATTAAGCGTTTTACTTATTGTTTTGTATTCTGATAGCTGTTTTGTAATGCCGGTTAAAAAGTTCATTTGCTTCCTCTGCCTGTTCAGATTTTTATAAATTAGTATGCCTAAGTGTTATTAATTATTGCTGTGATAAACGGTGCTTATTAAGAATTATACAAATTCATTGCCTTGTCTATGCTTCCGCTTATTATATGCTCTATTGCACTTGCTGCGTTTTCCGCCGCCTTGTCTATAAGCTTTTGTTCGCTTTGCGTGAATTTTGAAAGCACCCATGCGGCAAGGTCATAGTCCGGGTGCGGCTTTGCACCTATGCCTATTTTTATGCGGGGGAATTTGTCGCTTCCGCTTAAAGTGATTATACTGCGCATACCCTTTTGCCCGCCGTCGCTTCCCTTTCTGCGTATCCGCATTTTTCCAACGTCCATTGAAATATCGTCAAATATTATAACAACATTTTCAGGGGGTATTTTGTAGAAAGTCATTGCCTGTATAACAGCCTGACCGCTGTTGTTCATAAAGGTTTGCGGCTTCATAAGCAGTACGCCGGTGTCGGATATTTTGCACACTGCCGTCAATGCCTTGTACTTTAGCCTGTTTATATTTACACCGTATTTTTCCGCAATTTTGTCAATAACAATAAAGCCAGTGTTGTGACGTGTGTTTTCGTATTCTCTGCCGGGGTTACCAAGCCCGACTATAATATGCGTCGGGGCATTACCGGCTGGCTTTGAAAAAAGCTTTAACATATTTTTACTCCCTTTACCATACGACTAAAAGGCGGCATTTTGTATGCCGCCTGAACTTAGTATGAAATTTTTTATAAAAAATTAACCGAACATAGGGGAAACAGGCTTGTCCGCATAAATTCTCTCTATTGCCTCTGCAAATACGGGTGCAACAGGTAAAATTGTAAACTTGTCAAGCATTTTATCCTCAGGAATCGGAACAGTGTCGAGCAAAATAAGCTCCTTAATCGGGCTTTTTTCTATTCTTTCAATAGCCGGGCCGGATAATACGGAGTGTGTTGCACAGGCATATGCTCCTGTTGCGCCGCCCTTTTCAACAAGAGCTGTTGCGGCGTTGCAAAGAGTGCCGGCTGTGTCGATCATATCGTCTACAAGAATAACCTTTTTACCCTCTACATCGCCGATAATGTTCATAACCTCAGAAACATTTGCTTTCTGGCGGCGCTTGTCAATAATGGCAAGAGGACAGCCTATTTTAGCGGCAAAGTTTCTGGCTCTTGTAACTGAGCCTAAGTCAGGAGAAACAACAACATATTCATCTGTGTGAGTACCAATCTGCTCTCTTAAATGTGCCGCAAGCAGAGGTGCGCCGACAAGATGATCAACAGGAATATTGAAAAAACCCTGAATCTGCGGAGCGTGAAGGTCCATTGTCAAAATGCGGTCTGCGCCGGCAGTCGTAATAAGGTCTGCAACAAGCTTTGCAGAGATTGGATCTCTCGCTTTTGCTTTTCTGTCCTGTCTTGCATAGCCGAAGTAGGGGATAACAGCTGTGATTCTTGCGGCAGAAGCACGTTTCATAGCGTCAATCATAATTAACAGCTCCATTATGTTGCTGTTTACCGGGTCGCAGGTAGACTGAACAATAAAGCATTCCGAGCCTCTGACAGATTCGTGAAGAGAAACTGAAATTTCTCCGTCGCTGAAGGTTGAACAGTCAGACTTGCCTAGGGGCAATCCCAGACATCCGGCTATACCCTGGGCAACGTCCTTATTGGAACTGCCTGTGAAGATTTTAATGTCCTTACCGTGAAAATTCATTGATTGTTTCCTCCTGTAATGAGATTTATATTAAATTTATTTGCTTTGCAATTTGGTTTAAAGGCGCTTGAATAATCAGCCTGAATATTTTTCCTCGGCTATTTTGTTAAGCTCCGAAAGCTGTGCCGGGTCGTTTGCGCCCAATACTGCATCGGCAGATTTTGCCGTATATGCCCCCACAGCCTTATCCTGAGCCAAAATAAGCTTAAGAGCGTCCGGTAAATAATATTCCCCGGCGTTGTTGTTTGCCGTGATTTTGTCAAGCACGCTTAAAAGAGCGTTTGTATCAAACCAATAGCCGCCGGAATTAACCTCGTCTATTTTAAGTATGTCCTCATCTGCGTCTTTTTGTTCAACAATCGCTTTAAGAGCACCTGTTTTTTCATCTCTTACAATTCTTCCGTAGCCTGTCGGGTCAGGTACTCTTGCGGAAATAACAGTTGCCATATTCTTCTGCTCAATATGCTGGCTTAACGCTTCTTTGACGGTTTCGCTGTCCATAAACGGTGCGTCGCCGTTTAATATAACTACGTTTCCGCCGTTTTTCATTAAAAAGTCCTTTGCCATCATAACAGCGTGACCGGTGCCCAAACGCTCGGACTGATATACCGTTTCAAGCGGATAGGGAAGTGTGCTTATGTATTCTTCAATACATTCTCTTTTGTAGCCGGTAACAATGCAAATTTTGTTTATACCTGCGTTTTTCAGGGAATCTATAACCCACTGAAGCATCGGCTTTTCCAAAACCATAGAAAGAGTTTTCGGCTTGTTTGATTTCATTCTTTTGCCCTCGCCTCCGGCAAGAACAACCGCACATAAATTATCACTCATAGCAAAAGCTCCCCGTAAACTTATCGTTTGTATTTTTACAGCTTAGAATATTTCTGCGTAAAAAGCAGAATAACTCATAATATTAATAATATTATTATCGCACAGAAAATCATTTTTTCAAGGCTAAAATAGTACTTTTTGACAAATTTAACGATTTTAACAGAATAACAGTCGAAAAGAAAGGCTAAATTGTTTTGTTTTTATTGCAAAAAACTTAAAAAAAGTTAAAAAAAGTATAGCCAATCAAGGAAATCTTTGTTATAATACAGTGTGGACTGATAAGTCAACTAATAAATTTGTGTACAAGCCGTTTGTGCATCTTTCGGCTTGTCACTGAAAATTTTAGGAGGTAATTCCAATGGGCCACAAGTATGTGTATTTGTTCAAAGAAGGAAACGGCAAAATGAGAGAGCTTCTTGGCGGTAAGGGTGCAAACCTGGCTGAGATGACTAACTTAGGTCTGCCTGTTCCGCAGGGCTTCACAATTACAACAGAAGCATGCACAAAGTATTATGATGACGGAAGAAAAATCAATGATGAAATCCAGGCACAGATTATGGAGTACATCACAAAGATGGAAGAAATCACCGGCAAGAAATTCGGTGATAAGGAAAATCCTCTTTTAGTATCTGTTCGTTCAGGTGCCAGAGCTTCAATGCCCGGCATGATGGATACAATCTTAAACTTAGGTCTTAACGAAACAGTTGTTGAGGTAATGGCTGAGAAATCAGGCAACCCGCGCTGGGCATATGACTGCTACAGAAGATTTATTCAAATGTACTCCGACGTAGTTATGGAGGTTGGCAAGAAGTACTTTGAAGAGCTCATCGACAAGATGAAGGCTGAAAAGGGCGTAACTCAGGATACTGAGCTTACAGCAGAGGATCTTAAGAATCTTGCAGAGCAGTTCAAGGCAGAATACAAGAAGGTTCTCGGTCAGGACTTCCCGACTGATCCTAAGGAGCAGTTAATGGGCGCTATTACAGCAGTATTCCGTTCATGGGATAACCCGAGAGCAAACGTTTACCGTCGTGACAACGACATTCCTTATTCTTGGGGTACAGCAGTAAACGTACAGATGATGGCATTCGGCAACATGGGTGAAACCTCCGGTACAGGCGTTGCATTTACCCGTGACCCTGCAACAGGCGAAAAGCACCTTATGGGTGAATTCCTTATGAACGCACAGGGCGAGGACGTTGTTGCCGGCGTTAGAACACCGCAGAAGATCGACCAGCTTAAAGAGGTTATGCCTGAGGTTTACGAGCAGTTTGTAGGCATTTGCAATACACTTGAAAACCATTACAGAGATATGCAGGATATGGAGTTCACCATTGAGGATAAGAAGCTCTATATGCTCCAGACAAGAAACGGTAAGAGAACAGCACAGGCTGCTCTTAAAATCGCCTGCGACCTCGTTGATGAGGGTATGATTACTGAGCAGGAAGCTGTTAAGATGATCGACCCGAGAAACCTCGACACACTTTTACACCCGCAGTTTGACACAAAGGCATTAAAGGCTTCAACTCCTGTTGCTAAGGCTCTTGCAGCTTCTCCGGGCGCTGCCTGCGGCAAGATTGTGTTCACAGCAGAGGACGCTAAAGAGTGGAACGCAAGAGGCGAGAAGGTTGTATTAGTTCGTCTTGAAACTTCACCTGAAGACATCGAGGGTATGAAGGCTTCTCAGGGTATCCTCACAGTAAGAGGCGGTATGACATCTCACGCAGCAGTTGTTGCACGCGGTATGGGTACTTGCTGTGTATCAGGCTGTTCAGAGATTATTATGGACGAGGCTAACAAGAAGTTTACACTTGCAGGCAAGGAATATCACGAGGGTGATTACCTTTCAATAGACGGCTCAACAGGTAATATCTATGACGGTATTATCCCGACAGTTGACGCTCAGATTGCCGGCGAATTCGGCAGAATTATGGAGTGGGTAGACAAGTTCAGAGTTCTTAAGGTTAGAACAAACGCAGACACTCCGGCAGACGCTAAAAAGGCTCGTGAGCTTGGTGCAGAGGGTATCGGTCTTTGCCGTACAGAGCATATGTTCTTTGAGGGCGACAGAATTGACGCTTTCCGTGAGATGATTTGCTCCGACACAGTAGAAGAGAGAGAAGCAGCTCTTAACAAGATTCTCCCGATTCAGCAGGGCGACTTTGAGGCTCTTTATGAGGCTCTTGAGGGCAACCCGGTTACAATCCGCTTCTTAGACCCGCCGCTTCACGAGTTTGTTCCTACAGAAGAGGCTGACATTGAGCTTCTTGCAAAGGCACAGGGCAAGACTGTTGAGCAGATTAAGGCTATTATTGATTCTCTCCACGAGTTCAACCCGATGATGGGCCACCGTGGATGCCGTCTTGCAGTAACATATCCTGAAATTGCAAAGATGCAGACAGCTGCCGTAATCCGTGCTGCTATCAATGTTAAGAAGGCTCATCCGGATTGGAACATCGTTCCTGAAATTATGATTCCGCTTGTTGGCGAGGTTAAAGAGCTTAAATACGTTAAGGACGTTGTTGTTGCAACAGCAGACGCTGAAATCGCAGCAGCAGGCGCAGACCTTAAATATCAGGTTGGTACAATGATAGAAATCCCGAGAGCTGCATTAACAGCTGACGAGATTGCTAAGGAAGCTGAGTTCTTCTGCTTCGGTACAAATGACCTTACACAGATGACATACGGCTTCAGCCGTGACGATGCAGGCAAGTTCCTCAACGCTTACTATGACGCTAAAATCTTTGAAAACGATCCGTTTGCAAAGCTCGACCAGACAGGCGTTGGCAAGCTTATGGAAATGGCAATTAAGCTCGGCAAGGAAGTTCGTCCTGATATGCACCTCGGCATTTGCGGCGAGCACGGCGGCGACCCGTCCTCAGTTGAGTTCTGCCATAAGATTGGTCTTGACTATGTATCCTGCTCACCGTTCAGAGTTCCAATCGCTCGCTTAGCTGCTGCACAGGCTGCTATTAACAACGGCTGATAATCATAAGAAATTGATTTTGGGCAAACCCAATTTGTAAAACCACAATAGAAGAATTGACCTTGTAGAGTAAAATCTGCAAGGTCTTTTTTACGCCGAAATCCTTGCAAATCAAGGTAATTAAAAGCATTTTAGTCTGCTTGGCTTACGTTGCGGTACAAGAAAAATATATCAATTTCTCCGAATAATAAAATTATATTTGACTTTATGTTTTTTCGGTGATATAATTTGAAGCGATATAAACAGCGTTGATGGGAAGAACAGTCTGAAAGGCACAAAAAGAGAGAAAACCCCGGGCTGAAAGGTTTTCGTGCCGGTGGGCTGAGGCCGCCCCGGAGCTACCGCAGTGATGAATTGCGGCGTATTTCGGCGATAACGATTTCAAGCGGCATGCCTTTCGGTGTGCAATTTGGGTGGTACCACAGGAGATTTCGCTCTTGCCCCAATCCGGGGCGAGAGCTTTTTGTTTGCACCGAAAATACTCCTACAAACTTTAAAATAAAAATTCTAAGGACAGGTGATTTTAATGCAATGGACAGGCTTAAACGAGCTGAGAGAAAAGTATTTATCTTTTTTTGAAAGCAAGGGACATCTGCGCTTGCCGAGCTTTTCGCTGGTGCCAAACGGCGACAAAAGCTTGCTGCTTATAAATTCGGGTATGGCGCCGATGAAAAAATATTTTACGGGCGAGGTTACACCGCCGAGAAAGCGTGTAACGACCTGCCAGAAATGTATAAGAACGCCGGATATTGAGCGTGTGGGTATTACAGCACGTCACGGCACATATTTTGAGATGCTCGGTAATTTCTCATTCGGAGATTACTTTAAGCACGAGGCTACGGCATGGGCGTGGGAGTTCTTTACAAAGGTGCTTGAAATGCCGGAGGAAAAGCTTTATGTTTCAATTTACGAAAATGACGACGAGGCTTATAAAATCTGGACAGAAGAGGTAGGCGTTGACCCCTCCCATATGGTTCGACTCGGCAAGGAGGATAACTTCTGGGAGCACGGCACAGGCCCGTGCGGACCATGCTCAGAGATTTACTTTGACAGAGGCGAGGAAAAGGGCTGCGGCAAGCCCGGCTGTGCAGTAGGCTGTGAGTGTGACAGATTTGTAGAGGTGTGGAACCTGGTGTTCACACAGTTTGACAGCGACGGCAAGGGTAACTATACGCCGCTTGAGCACCCGAATATCGACACAGGTATGGGACTTGAGCGTTTAGCCTGTGTTATGCAGGGCGTAGATAACCTGTTTTTGGTAGATACGGTGCAAAGAATACTTGACCACGTTCAGAGGGTTACGGGGGTAAAATACGGAGAGGACGAGAAGTCCGATATTTCTCTGCGTGTTATTACAGACCATATTCGCAGTACAACCTTTATGATAGGCGACGGTGTAATGCCGTCTAACGAGGGCAGAGGCTATGTTTTAAGAAGACTTCTGCGCCGTGCGGCACGCCACGGCAGACTGCTGGGCGTAAAGGACAGACCGTTTTTGTATGAGATTTGCCAAACTGTAATTGAAGAAAACGCAAACGCTTACCCTGAGCTTGTTGAGAAGAAAGAGTTTATAACCAAGCTCATAAAGGTGGAGGAAGAAAACTTTGCAAGAACAATCGACCAGGGCTTTGCTTTGCTGCACGAGATTATTAATAATGAAGAATTAAGCGAGCTTTCCGGCGAGGACGCCTTTAAGCTTAACGATACCTACGGCTTCCCGATTGACCTTACTAAGGAGATACTTGCCGAAAAGGGTATGACGGTAGACGAGGAACGCTTTAAGGAGCTGCTGCTGGAGCAGAAAAAGCGTGCAAAGGCGGCAAGAAAAAATGCCGGGGCAGACGCTTGGATCAGCGAAAGCACAGATATTTCAGATATTCCGGCTACGCAGTTTACGGGATATACAAATTATACAGAGGAAGCAAAGCTTTTGGCTGTTATTAAGCAGGGCAAAAGAGAAACCTCCGCTTACAAGGGTGAGGAGGCTGTGCTTATCTTTGATAAGACTCCGTTTTATGCAGAAAGCGGCGGACAGATAGGCGACAGCGGCTGTGCCGACAGCGGAAATGCTAAAGCTGAAATCAATACAACCAGCAAAAACCACACAGGCGTGTTTATGCACAGCGCAGTAATTACCGACGGTATGCTTTCTGTCGGAGATACCGTAAAGCTTGAAATAGATAGCCAAAAACGAGAAGATATAATGCGCAACCATACGGCGGCACACCTTTTGCAGGCGGCATTAAGACAGGTTTTAGGCACGCACGTTGAGCAGGCAGGACAGCTTGTAACAGATGAAAAGCTCCGCTTTGACTTTACTCATTTTTCGGCTTTGACAGCGCAGGAGCTTGTTGATGTTGAGGAGCTTATCAACAAAAAGATATTTGAAGCAATAGATGTTGCAGTAAAGGAAATGCCGATTGAGGAAGCTAAAAAGATGGGCGCTATGGCATTGTTCGGTGAAAAATACGGCGATGTTGTTCGTGTGGTAAAGGCAGGAGATTTCTCAACGGAGCTTTGCGGCGGTACTCACGTTGACAATACTTCTAAAATCGGTATGATAAAGATTATGTCGGAGCAGTCGGTCGCTTCCGGCGTGAGAAGAATAGAGGCATACACCGGCAGAGGCGTTATGGGCGTTATTAACAACTGCTTGCAGGTTATCGGCACAGGTGCACAGCTTCTTAAAATAAATAACTCAAAGCTGTTTGTTGAGGGCTGCACGCAGATTGCACAGGAGCTTAAGAATAAGGATAAGGAAATTGAAGAGCTTAACGCAAAGATTGCAGATATGACGGTAGGTCCACTGTTTAAAGCCTCTAAGATTGAAAAGGGCGTCAGAATAATCTCGTCGGCGTTTACGGATATTCCTGCCGATATGCTAAGACAAATGTGTGACAAGGTGCTTGCTATGGCGCCTAAGGCCGTTGTAACAATTGCCTCAATACAAAGCGGCAAGGTAACCTTTGCCTGTGCCTGCGGCGGTGAAGCACAGCAAAAGGGCGCACACGCAGGAAAAATTGTAAAAGAGGTTGCAGCTATTGCAGGCGGCAAAGGCGGCGGCAAGGCAGATATGGCTATGGCAGGTGCTAAGGACGTTACTAAGGTTGACGAGGCAATAATCGCTGCAAGAGAGATTGTTCTTAATATGGTGCATGAGTAAGCCTTGCACCGAAAGCTACGAAAAAATTTACGAAATTTAAGAAATAATCGAAAAAGGACTTGCAATTTAAAAAATAATTTGTTATTATAATCAATGTTGTATCTATAAAAAGGACTAAGGAGGTGCAGACACATGGCAAAATGTGATATTTGTGGCAAGGATGTTGCTTTCGGTATCAGAGTATCTCACTCACACAGACGTTCAAACAGAACTTGGAAGCCCAACGTTCAAAGGGTAAGAGCTATTGTAGACGGCTCACCGAAGCGTATTCACGCTTGCACTCGCTGCCTGCGTTCCGGTAAGGTAACAAGAGCAGTCTGATTAATAATTATTTGACACTTAGGAGCCGAAAGGCTCCTTTTTGTTTTTTTGGAAAAACACTTTATGCAATTATGCCGATTTACTTGTCTTTTTACGCAGTTTGGGTTATAATATAAAATAATTGTATTATGGATATTTTTACATATTTTTGAATTAGTACACCGAAAGGAATGGTTGCAGATATGCTGTTTCAGCTTATGAGAGGCACCTTGACGGTTCAGGGAGTTATAGTACAGGTTCTGGCTTGTTTTATTATTATATTTTTAACAATGCCGTTTCACGAGTGGGCGCACGGCTTTGTAGCGTATAAGCTTGGGGACAATACTGCAAAGTACAGCGGCAGACTTAAATTTAATCCGCTTGCACATATAGACCCTATGGGCGCGCTGATGATTTTGCTTTGCGGCTTCGGCTGGGCAAGACCGGTGCCGGTAAATCCGTATAATTTCAAAAATCCGAAGGCAGGTATGGCTGTTACTGCGCTTGCAGGCCCTGTTGCAAATCTCTTAGCGGCTACTGTGGGAGCGCTGCTTATGTATCTTTCACTATTTATCGGAATAAAATCAGGTGTTGATACCGCCTCCGAGCTGTTCGGCTATCTTATGATTTTTTTCAATTACTTTATTTCAATAAACATAACGCTTGCCGTATTTAACTTAATTCCGATACCGCCGCTCGACGGCTCAAAAATCCTTTTTGCCTTTTTGCCCAACAGAATGGTATCTAAGGCTTATTCTTTTGAAAGATATTTCAGCTTTGCTTTAATGGCTCTTGTCCTTTTAGGTGCATTCAGCGGAATAATCAGCACTGTTTCCGGCTTTGTTTACGACGGAATTATGTATGTAGCCGCATTGCCGTTTAAGGCGTTTTTGTAAAAATTAATACTTTTTATTTGGGGGAATATACCCTTGACGCAGAATACCGTTTTTGAATATAAGCTTGAGGCGTTTGAAGGTCCTCTTGACCTGCTTTTAACGCTTATAGCTAAGAATAAACTAAATATATACGACATACAAATCTCTGTTTTGTTGGAGCAGTATATTGAGCAGATTACTGCAATGCAGGAGCAAAACCTCGACATCGCAAGCGAATTTATAGAGATGGTTTCAAGGCTTGTGTACATTAAGTCTGCAATGCTTCTTCCTAAGCATGAGGAGGCAGAGGAGCTGAAAAAGGAGCTTACCGGGCAGCTGCTTGAATATAAGCAGTGCAAGGAGGTTGCAAAGCTGCTTAGCACAGTTGTAACATATGACCTTTACTGTACGGCCCCTGCCGAGATAGAATACGATATGACATATACAAGACTGCACAAAACACAGGACATAGCAAACGCCTATGTGTCTGCCGCAGGCAGAGGAAAAAAGAAGCCGGCACCCACAGATGACGACTTCAAGGGAATTGTAGCAAGAAAAATTGTATCGGTTAATTCCAGAATAATATATGTAATGAGAAAGCTTTACAAGGGTGCGTCAGTAAAATATAAGTCGCTGTTTAAGCAGGGCAGTGAAAAGAGTGAGCTTGTTGCCACCTTTCTTGCCGTTTTGGAGCTGGTGAAGGGCAAGCGTGTACGTGTTGAGGGTGACGGCGATAACGCAGATGTGCGTATGATAAAATAACAATTTGAAAGGAATATTCCTTATGACAGACAGCGAGATAAAAGCAGGAATAGAGGCAATTCTGTTTGCAAGCGGCGCACCGGTGCCGTTAAGCCGGCTTGCTTCAGCCTTAGAAATAAATGAGAAAAAGGCGCTGGAGTCGGCGCAGCAGCTGATGGAGGACTATAAAAGCGAACAGCGTGGTATTCAGGTTATCCGCTTGGAGCAGAGCTTTCAGATGTGCAACAAAAAGCAATACGGCGAATATATACGCAGGGCTATGGACCTGCGTCGTAACACTCCGCTTTCTCAGGCGGCGCTTGAGGTGCTTGCGGTAATAGCCTACAATCAGCCTGTTACAAAGGCGTTTGTTGAGCAGGTAAGAGGTGTTGATTGCTCCGGCGTAATCGGAAGTCTGACAACAAAGGGACTTGTTGAGGAAAAGGGCAGGCTGGAGCTTCCCGGCAGACCGCTTTTGTATGGAACTACGGAAAATTTCTTAAGGTGCTTTCAGATAGAAAGTCTGGACGAGTTGCCGCCAATCCCCGAAAAGCAGGAGGATAAAGCGGAGGAAACGGAAGCACCCGAGGAAAGTGACGACGGCGAAAAAGAATAAAGCCTTATTTACATATGAATTAATAAATGGGAGGGCTTGCGGTGACAGCGGCAGTAATAGTAATATCCGTACTGTTATTTATATTTTTTTTACTGCTTCTGCCTGTTACCGTTCAGGCGGAATATACAGACAGGCTGTATGTGCATATTAAATATCTGTTTGTAAAAATACGTCTTTTTCCTCAAAAAGAGAAGAAGAAAATAAAGAAAAAAAATAAAGACGAAAGCAAAGAAAAGAAAGAAGAAAAAGAGGAAGAGAAAAAGGGAAAAAGCTCTGCGCAGCAGATTAAAGAGGTTTTAGATAAAACAGGCTTAGGCGGCTTTATCGAAATATTAAAAAGTCTTGCAAAAATTGCAAAGGATACAGCATTCGGTGTGCTGGAGCATACGGTAATTCAGCGCTTTGAGGTGAATATAAAAGCGGCGGGAGAGGACGCCGCCGACTGTGCGGTGAATTACGGCTATGTGTGCGCCGCAGTATATCCGGCTTGCTCGCTGATAATTGCCCCTGTTAAGGACTGCAAAAATATTAATATAGAGATTACTCCTGATTTTAACAGCAGGCAAAGCAGTGTGAAATGCTGTGTTACGGCGTATATTTCCCTTTTTTGGCTGTTATGCGGTGTTATTAATGCGGCTTTTAAGCTTTTAAAGCAGTTAATAAATGCAAAAAAACAGGGAATACTATGATTTATCCTGTTATATATAAAAATAATAATTTAAAAATAAAAAGGCGGTGCTTTTATGAGCGAACAACAACATCCCATTGAAGGTATAATGAATGTGACAATGCAGAAGATTAAAGAAATGGTTGATGTAAACACTATTGTCGGCGACGCTATTACAACTCCCGACGGTACTGTTATTATCCCCGTTTCAAAGGTGAGCTATGGCTTTGCCTCCGGCGGCTCTGATATTCCGTCAAAGAACGCTATGACAAAGCAGGTTTTCGGCGGCGGAAGCGGCGCGGGAATAACAATAAGCCCAATAGCCTTTATTGTGGTTTCCAACGGTAAGGCACAGCTGTTGAATATTGAAAGCTACAGCGGCACAGCAGACAGAGTAGTGGGACTTGTACCGGAGATTATCGACAAAATTTCATCGCTTGTAAAGTCTGACAAGGGAAAGAAAAATAAAGAAAAGGACAAAGAAGAGCTGACGGAGCTCGACCTTGATATTGACGATATAAAGTCATAATTAACTTAATAGCACGCATATTTATTGTTGTTATCATATTTTCTTAGTTTCTCTTAAAAATGGTGAAAGGGGAAAAAGGCGGCAAGAATGAAAACAGCAATAATATGTGCGTCTGCATTTTTTCTTTCTGTATTTTTCGGCAGTATAACAGCCTGCGCTCAAAAGCCGGAGCCAAAGCTTTCGGCAAGTGCGGCGGCGCTGTACTGTGTTGACAGCGGAGAATTTTTATACTCTGAAAATGCAGATGAAAGGCTGCCGATGGCAAGCACTACAAAAATAATGACAACCCTATTGACGGTGGAGTCAGCAGCGGCGGAAAATAAGCTTGTAACAGTTACAAAGGATATGTATGCTGAAGGCTCGTCAATGTATTTGCAGGCAGGCGACAGGCTGCGCCTGTCTGACCTGGCGGCAGGAATGATGATGGCTTCCGGAAATGATGCAGCAAATGCGGCGGCGCTTACAATAGGAGGCAGCATTGAGGGTTTTGCAAAGCTTATGAACGAAAAGGCAAGGCAGATAGGAATGAAGAATTCCTCCTTTGTAACTCCTTCGGGACTGGATGACGAAAACCATTATTCAACTGCTCACGATATGGCTTTGCTTATGGACTGTGCTATGCAAAACGATACCTTTGCTTATATTTCAGGGCAAAAAAGCATAAAGGTTACGTTTATTAATCCCGAGGACAAGGTAAGCACCTATCAAAATCATAACAGACTGCTTTCTCTTTACGAATACTGCACAGGCGGAAAGACAGGCTTTACAAAGTCTGCCGGCAGGTGTCTTGTTACAAGCGCAGAGAAGAACGGAGTGCGCCTTATAGCAGTTACGCTTAATGCTCCCGACGATTGGAACGACCACATTGAGCTTTACAGCTATGGGTTTGATGCCGTTACAAAAGCCTGCTTTGACGACGCGGCGTACCATATTAAGCTTCCTGTTGCAGGCGGAGAAAAGGATAATGTAAACGTGGGTGCGTATACGGCGGCTGAAATTACAGTAAAAAAAGAGGATGCAGACAAAATAAAGCGACTTGTAGAGCTTCCGCAGTTTGCTTATGCGCCCATTGAAACGGGACAGGTGCTGGGCAGAGTGGTCTATACGCTGGACGGAAAAATAATTGCCTCTAACGACCTTATTGCAAATGAAGAGGTAAATCGCAAATACGAAAGTAAAAGCTTTTTTGAAAGGATTTCCGGATTTCTTGCGGAATTATTCAGCTTTGGATAACAGGCTTAAGGAACCACTGAATAAATCACGCCAAAAAGCTGTTTGCACATCTTGCTTGCATATTTTCCGCCGGTTTGCCCAAAAAATCCTCGTAATGCGTCAGCATTACTGCGGTTTATTTGTCCAACCTGACGAAAAATCTGACGGCGCAATATGCACAAACGATTTAATCAGTG
>JBJEQJ010000022.1:0-38953 GCA_051881695.1 Acutalibacteraceae bacterium
ACGAAAAATCTGACGGCGCAATATGCACAAACGATTTAATCAGTGTTTCCTTAAGGAACCACTGAATAAATCACGCTGAAAAGCTGTTTGCACATCTTGCTTGCATATTTTCCGCCGGTTTGCCCAAAAAATCCTCGTAATGCGATAGCATTACTGCGGTTTATTTGCGCAATCAAACGAAAAATCTAACGGCGCAATATGCACAAACGATGTAATCAGTGTTTCCCTAATTTTTATCTGCAAATAATTGTAGCATATATTAGCCTGTTATGCTACAATTAAAACAGCAACAGGCTGTGAAATGCCTGTTTTTGAATGGAAGTAAGCCGAAAAGAAAGGAAGAGCGATATGAGAGAAACCATATGCACAATACCGATAAACGATGTGTTCGCCCCAAAGGACGGGTGTCCGATTTGCCGTATGCGTGATATGCTGGAGAAAAACTATGTGGAATATATAACAGGCGCTGCAATGATGGAGCCTGACGTTCGCATTGAAACAAACGAAAAGGGCTTTTGTCATCATCATTTTGAGATGATGGTGCAAAACGGAAAAAGACTGCAAAATGCGCTCATACTTGAAAGTCATCTTGAAAAGATAATTAACGATTATTTCCCCGAAAAGGCAAAGAGCAAGCCGGATAAAAAAAGCCTTGCCGGTCTTGCCGGTATGGAGAAAAGCTGCTTTGTCTGCGACAAAATAGCCTGGGGTATGCGTCATATGTTTGAAAGCATTTTTAAAAGCTACGAAACAGACGCAGAGTTTAAAAAGCTTTTTAACGAACAGGAATATATATGCCTGCCGCACTACAGGGAGCTTATGACGCAGGCAATTTCCAAAAACGGGATAGCTTCAAAATATCTGTCTGATTTCAATGCGGACGCTTCATTGCTTGTGCGAAGGTATTTAACGGAGCTTAAGGCTGATGTTTCGCACTTTTGCGCTATGTTTGATTACCGCAACCGAGGCGGCGACTGGGGCAACAGCCGTGACTCGGTAGAACGTGCGGTGGCGTTTTTATCATCAAGAAAAATAAACGCAGAGGAATAACCGCCGTTTTTATAAACCTACGAACAATTAAAAACATATAAATACAATATACAAAAAGAACCCGACCAAAGCAGACAGAAAAAATCTGTTTTGGACGGGTTCTTATGTTGTTTTTAATTTACTGCGTTTCTTTAGCTATGCTTTCAAACTGCGCCCTTGTAAGCTTTGCAAGGTCCTTTGGAGAAAGCTCAACCTGATAGCCTATTTTACCTGCGCTGAAAAAGATTTTCGGAAGCTGCTCGGCTGTCTTATCAACAGTTAAGGGAAATGCTTTTTTCATTCCTATCGGCGAACAGCCGCCGTGAATGTAGCCTGTAAGCGGCTCAAGCTCCTTAGATTTTATCATATCAACAGATTTTTCGCCTACAGCACGCGCCGCCTTTTTTAAGTCAAGCTCTTTATGTACGGGCACCATAAAAACATAATTTTTCTTGCTTTTGCCTACCGTTACAAGAGTTTTAAACACACTGTTCAAGTCCTGCCCTAAAGCCTGTGCAACCTCAACTCCGCTTAATGCGCCGCTTCCCTTATAGCAATAGCTTTTGTATTCAATCTTTTTTTGGTCTAAAATTCTCATCACGTTAGTTTTTTCTTCCACAAATAACGCCTCTTTACTTTTTTGCCTGAGATACCCTGAAAATTACTCCCATTAATATTACGAAAAAAGGAATTGTAATATAGCCTGCCGTCACTATAAAGGCAAAAAGCACCGTGTTCCGGATGCTTAAGATTGACAGCACAAGCACAGCCGCCATAAAAATGCCCATACCGCCGCTTATAAGCTTAATTTCCTTTGTATAGCTTATCGGCTCAAGCTCAACCTTTGGCTTGTAAAAATAAGCAAGCACAATGTAAATTATTCCGGAAAGTATAAGTCCTGCCTCACCGCTTAAAGCAAGCAATATTATTGTTGCCATGCTAATAAGGGCTCTGGGTAGAATTACGTTCAGATTTTCCTTAATCCAAAAAAGCTGTGCCTTTGGATTGTAGGAATTATTTTGAAATATGTGCATAAAGTATTTTATTGCAAATACCGAGCTTAAAGCATAGGTAAGGTAAAACAGTACCGTAACTGTTATTGTCAGCGCATCCATAAATGTTATCCTCTTCTGTTTGTTTATTATAAGTATAGCACATTTCAGGCATATATACAATGCACTTTAATAAGGTGTTACTCAAAAAACTCTATTGTTCTTTGGTTCATTTCATTAATATCCGGCATAGGAATCTCCATAGAATCAACGCTGTATTCGCTCTTCATTTTAAGTATTCTGTAAACTGCCTCGTCAAGCCTTTCCATACTCAGGGTTTTGTCGTTTACTGCCTCCGTTATTTTGTCAATTACAGCCGTTACATTGTCGTATTCAAAGCAGACAAGAAGCATATCACACCCGGCGTTAAGCGCCAGCACAGCTGCATTTTCAATGGAATAGCTTTCTGCTATTGCTCCCATTGTAAGGTCGTCCGTAAATACAACGCCGTTAAAGCCCATATCATCTCTTAAAATGCCCTGTACTATTTTTTCGGAAAGGCTTGCCGGGTAATCCGGGTCAAGCTGTGTGCAAAGAATATGCGCCGCCATAATTGCCGGCACGTTATTTTCAATAGCCTTTCCAAACGGCAGAAGCTCCGATTGTTTCAGCTCGTCGTATGTCTTGCTTACAACAGGCAGGCTGTAGTGTGAATCGGCGTCTGTGTCGCCGTGGCCGGGGAAATGCTTTGCAACTGCTATTGCACCGCCGTCCTTGATACCCTTTAAATTTGCTATTCCGTAGCTGCACACCTGCTGTGCAGTTGTTCCGAAGGCTCTTTCACCTATTACCGTATTATCCGGATTTGACCAAATATCCAGAACCGGCGAAAACCCTGTGTTAAGCCCGAAAGCGTTAAGCTGCTGTGCAATGTTGATTCCTGCGCTATAGCACAGCGTATCGTTCTCACTTTGTGCAAGAGTGTATGCACCCGGCATACTTTGCACGTCATACGGCATACGGCTTACCATGCCGCCCTCCTCGTCCATTCCGATAAGGACCGGTATATTGTTTGACTGCGACTGTGCCTTTAAGCTGTTTGTAAGCTCTGTAAGCTGCTTTGCACTTTCAATATTATGTGAAAAAAGGATAAGTCCGCCAACCTTTAAATCGTTTATAAGGCTTTCGGTTTCCTGCGTTGTCGTAGTGCCGCTGAAGCCTGCGGTAATAACCTGTCCGGCTTTTTCTGCCAGAGTCATATTATCTACCTGTTTTTGTATTTCGTCCTCTGTCGGCGGCTGAGTTGCCGGTTGGGTTGCAGAGGAGGCGCTCGGTTCAGACGGCTCTTTACTGCCGGTGCAGCCTGCTGCGGCAATGATTATAAGCAGAAGCAGACAGAATAATACTGATGAAAAAATTTTTTTGTTTTTCATTTTATGTAGCCTTTCTTGTATTGCATAAATTACGAGCACTGCGCTCTTTTGTTCATATTATATTATGTAATAAGCTGCCGGTCAAGAAGTGTAAACACACAAACGGCGGCAGCCGGCGTATGCACAGCTGTGCATACGCCACCCGGTCCTGCGGACCGGGTGCAAGGCAGACTTTGTCTGCCTTGCGGCTGCCGCAAAGCTTAAAACGAGCGCCTTATTAAAAATTTACATCGGAAATCAGTAGTTTTCCGCCTTCAGCTCAAAAAAAGCCTGAGGCTTTTTGCATACGGGGCAAAGCTGCGGCGCAGACTTGCCGATGTGGATATGTCCGCAGTTTTTGCATACCCATACCTGCTCGCCGTTTCTTGTAAATACCTTGCCGTCCTTAATATTCTGCAAAAGCGTCTTAAAACGCTCTTCATGAGATTTTTCAATCCTTGCTACTAATTCCATAATTATTGCAATCTCATCAAAGCCCTCTTCTCTTGCTGTTTTTGCAAACTCCTTATACATAACGGTCCATTCATAGTTTTCGCCCTGCGCCGCCTCTTCAAGACATTGTGCAGTTTTCGGCATATTTCCACCGCTTAAATATTTAAACCATATTTCTGCGTGCTCCTTCTCGTTGTTTGCCGTTTCCTCAAAAATATCGCCTATTTGTTCGTATCCTTCTTTTCTTGAGGTATTGGCAAAGAAGGTGTATTTGTTTCTCGCCTGACTTTCACCTGAAAACGCCGTGAGCAGGTTTGCCTGTGTTTTGCTTCCGTTAAATTCCATAGCATTACTTGCCTCCTTTTTATATATTATTATTTATCCTTAAAGCATTTATACTGCAAAATATACTTAAAAACGTAAATTTCATTGTCATAGGCAAAAAGAAAAACTTTTTTTAATGCAGGTATTTTCTTTTTTGCAAAGAGTGCTATAATAGCAATGGTAAAAATTTTCTGGCAATATGGAGATAATTATGATTTTTAAAAAACTAAAGCTTACGCAGGCTCAGTTCATTGCATACAGCTTTCTGTTATTGATTTTATTAGGCTCGTTTTTGCTTTGTCTGCCGATATCCTCAAAAAGCGGAGCGTGGACTCCTTATATAGACTCTCTGTTTACATCAACCTCGGCGACCTGTGTTACGGGGCTTGTTGTATATGACACCTTTACGCACTGGTCTTTTTTCGGACAGCTTGTAATTTTATTGCTTATTCAAATAGGCGGTCTGGGACTTATGACCTTGGTTACAATGCTCTCTATCGCTATAAAACGTCATATAGGACTTTATGAAAGAAAGCTGTTAATGGAATCTGCCGGTACGCTGAAAATTGCCGGTGTTGTTGCGCTTATAAAGCGAATTTGTGCAGGCACCTTCATTATAGAGGGAGCAGGAGCCGTTCTGCTTTCATTTCGCTTTATACCGGATATGGGTGTTGCCGAAGGTATTTTCAATGCAATCTTCCACAGTATATCGTCCTTTTGTAACGCCGGATTTGATTTAATGGGTAGATTTTCTCCCTTTTCCTCATTAACACGCTACCAAAGCGACCCGCTTGTTAATATTACCGTTATGCTGCTTATCATACTCGGCGGCTTGGGATTTTTTGTCTGGAGCGATATTTCCTGCAACCGCTTTCATCTTAAAAATTTACAGCTTCATACAAAAATAGTCCTTGCGGCAACTGCTTCACTGCTTTTAATAGGCTTTGTCGGCTTCTTCACGCTTGAATATAACGGTGCATTCAAGGATTTAAGCTTTGGTGATAAAATTATGGCGGCGTGCTTTCAAAGCGTAACACCCAGAACGGCAGGCTTCAATACGGTAAACCTTACCGAGCTTTCAAGAGGCGGCAATATATTAACCGCTGTGCTTATGTTTATAGGCGGCAGTCCGGGTTCAACCGCCGGAGGTATAAAAACGACCACTTTTTTTGTTCTTGTGCTTGAGGCGTTTGCATATGCCAGAGGTAAAAATCAGGTGACTATATTTAAAAGAAGATTTGATTTTTCCACGCTGTCGCAGGCAAGTGCAATTTCTACAATTTATCTTATAGTGTGTATATTGTCGTGCATTATCATTTGTGCGACAGAGCCGTATTCCTTTGAGGACACCCTGTTTGAGGTTGTTTCCGCTATAGGAACGGTCGGACTTTCAAAAGGTATTACGCCACAGCACGGAATGCTGACAAAAATAATTCTGGCAGTACTGATGTTTTTCGGAAGATTAGGCGGACTTACGTTTGCGCTTATGTTTGCCAAAAAGAAAGCGAGCGTTCCAATAAACAGACCGGCAGATAAAATTATTGTCGGATAAGAAATTAATGCGGAAAGAGCATTGTTTTAAAAAAATTTTTTGATATAATATAGATTATATTATTATTGTAATATGAAAGGCAAACGGTTATGAAATCTTTTTTAGTTATAGGTATGGGCAGATTCGGCAGCAAGCTTGCCAAAAAGCTTTTGCAGCTTGATAACGATGTTATGGTTGTGGACAAAAGCGAAGAAAAAATAAGCTCGGTAATCAATGACTTTACAGATGCACAAATAGGCGATTGCACCAATCCCGCCGTTTTGGAATCACTGGGCGTAAATAATTTTGACGCCTGCTTTGTTACTATCGGCGACAACTTTCAGTCATCGCTGGAAATAACCTCTCTTTTAAAGGATATGGATGCAAAATATGTTATTTCAAAGGCAAACAGCGAAATACAGCGCAAATTCCTGCTTAGAAACGGTGCCGACGAGGTTGTATATCCCATAAAAGAAATTGCCGAAAAGCTTGCAATACGCACAAGCGCAAACAATCTGTTTGACTATGTTGAAATTAGCTCGGATTTTTCAATATCGGAAATAGCCGTTCACGAGTCCTGGATTGGTAAAAGCATTGCAAATATAGATGTACGCAAAAAACATCATGTTAATATTCTTGCAATAAAAAAAGACGGCGAGCTTATGCCTATGCCCGGAGCAGATTATGTTTTTGAGAGAAACGACCACGTTGTAATACTTGCAAAAAGTGCAGATATTTTTAAGCTTTCCTCAAAAATATAATAAGTAAAGCTGAATAAAAGACAGCAAAAAAGTCCTTTAATCAGCGTATTATAGGTAAACGAAAAAAGGCGTGCAGTTGATGCTTAAATTCAACTGTACGCCTTTTAAAAATATTTATTTGTTAGGATTAAAGCTTCCCTTTAGCGATACGCTCTTGTTAAACACAAGCCTGCCGGGCGCTGAGTCCCTGTTGTCTACGCAGAAGTAGCCGATACGCATAAACTGAAAATGTGCGGGAGCTTCTGCTTTTTCAAGGCTTTTTTCCGCCTTGCAGTTTTCAAGCGTTACAAGCGACTGCGGATTTAAATAATCAAGGAAATTCTTGTCGCCGGTGTCCGGGTCGGGCACTGTGAACAGATTATCGTACTGCCTTACCTCTGCGTCAATTGCAGTTGCGGCGTCAACCCAGTGTATGGTGCTTTTTATCTTTCTGCCGTCGGGTGCGTTGCCGCCTCGGCTTTCGGGGTCATATGTTGCGTAAACCTCGGTTACGTTGCCGTTTTCGTCCTTTTTACAGCCTGTGCATTTAACAATATAAGTTGATTTTAAGCGCACCTCGTTGCCGGGGAACAGACGGAAGTATTTTTTTACCGGCTCTTCCATAAAGTCCTCACGCTCAATATAAAGCTCTCTTGAGAAGGTAATCTCTCGTGTGCCGTCCTGCGGTCTGTTCGGGTTGTTTTCAACCTCGAAGGTTTCGGTCTTGCCCTCCTCATAATTTGTGATGATAAGCTTTATCGGGTCAAGCACAACCATTGCGCGCTGTGCTCTTTCGTTTAAGTCCTCACGCAGGCAATACTCCAAAAATCCGTATTCAACTATGCTGTTCACCTTAGAAACGCCTATTCTGTCGCAGAAATTGCGTATTGACTGCGGTGTGTAGCCGCGGCGTCTGAGTCCGCACAGCGTGGGCATACGGGGGTCGTCCCAGCCGCTTACATAGCCTTCCTCAACAAGCGTTCTCAGCTTGCGCTTGCTCATAACGGTGTTGTTTATTCCGAGGCGTGCAAACTCAATCTGTCTGGGCTTTGCAGGTGCTGTTATGTTGCTTATAACCCAGTCGTAAAGCGGGCGGTGATCCTCAAATTCAAGCGAGCAAAGCGAATGTGTAACGCCCTCAATGGCGTCCTCAATCGGGTGGGCAAAGTCATACATCGGGTAAATACACCACTTGTCGCCCGTTCTGTGGTGAGAAATACGGTTTATTCTGTAAATTACCGGGTCACGCATATTAAAGTTGCCGGAGGCAAGGTCAATTTTTGCACGGAGAGTCATTTTTCCGTCCTCAAATTCTCCGGCTCTCATACGTCTGAAAAGGTCAAGACTCTCTTCTGCCGGTCTGTCACGATATGGACTTGTAGCAGGAGTAGACAAATCACCCCTGTTTTCACGCATCTCCTCAGGGGAAAGCTCGCAAACATATGCAAGCCCCTTGTTTATAAGCTCCTCGGCAAAGCCATACATCTGCTCAAAATACTCAGAGGCAAAGTAAAATCTGTCGCCCCAGTCAAAGCCGAGCCACTTGATGTCCTCCTTTATGGCGTCAACATACTCAACGTCCTCTTTTGTCGGGTTTGTGTCGTCCATTCTTAAATTGCACATTCCGCCGTACTTTTCTGCTGTGCCGAAATCTATGCATATCGCCTTTGCGTGGCCAATATGCAAATATCCGTTAGGCTCAGGCGGAAAGCGTGTGTGCACGGTCTTTCCCTCGTACTGTCCGCCCTTTGCAATGTCTTCATCTATAAAATCGTGAATAAAGTTAGCGTTATAAACCCTTTCTTCGTTTTCTGCTTTAATTTCTGCCATATCTTTTCCTCCCCAAATGGTAGTGTTATCTGTTGGTATGCCGCCATACAGCCGCCCCTGTTAAAGGCAGGTAAGCCGCAGGGTATGGGTGTGGTCTGTTCGGTGTTTCCCTAATATCAATCAAATTTTTTAAGTCCCTCGGTCATTCTTCTGAGCGACTCGTCCCTGCCTAAAATCTCCAAAATTTCTATCGCACCGCCCGGTGTTACCGTTTTGCCGGAAACTGCAATTCTTGCCGGCCACATAACCGTTCCGTTTTTAACATTGAGCTTTTGGGCAAGTCCGATAAGTGCGTCGTGAATACTGTCGTGCGTCCACTGCTCAAGAGCTGAAAGCTCGTCTATTACCGCCCTTAGCATAACGGGCGAATTTTCTTCTGTTGTTTTGCTTTTTTTGTTTATAAAAAGCTCTTTGCCGTATTCCGGTTGGTTTACAAGGAAATCTATCATTTGCGGAATTTCCGAAAGCTTTGTAACCCTTTGCTGTAAAATAGAAGCAACAAGGTTAAAATCAGCCTCTTTGCCGCCGAACACCTGCTTAAAGTACGGCGTTGCAAGCTGTGCAAATTCCTCTGTGGTCATAGCCTTAATATATTCGCTGTTAAACCATGCAAGCTTGTCATAGTCAAAGACAGACGGAGATTTGCTTATTCCGTCAATGTTGAATGCTTTTGTAAGCTCGTCCAGTGTGAATATTTCTGTATTGTCTTTGGGACACCAGCCCAAAAGAGCAATATAGTTTATTATTGCCTGCGGCAAATAGCCGTCTTCTATAAGAGCCTCAAAGGTTGTGCTTCCGTGGCGTTTGGAAAGCTTAGATACGCTTCCGTCCTCGTTCTTGCCCATAATAAGCGGCAGGTGCACATATGTGGGAATTTCCCAGCCGAAAGCCTCATAAAGCAGATTGTATTTCGGTGTGGAGCTTAAATACTCACAGCCTCTTACAACGTGCGTTATGCCCATTGTGTGGTCGTCAATTACATTTGCAAAGTTGTATGTCGGGTATCCGTCAGATTTTATAAGTATCTGATCCTGAAGCTCGCTGTTCGGTGTAGTAATGCTTCCGAATACTGCATCCTCAAAGGTTGTGCTGCCCTCTGTCGGCATTTTCTGCCTTATAACATACGGCACGCCCTGAGCCAAAAGCCTGTCAATTTCCTCCTGAGGTAAATCTCTGCAATGTCTGTCATAGCCGCCGCCCTCTGTTTCCTCAGAAACCTTTTCAAGCCTTTCCTTTGTGCAGAAGCAACGGTACGCCTTGCCCTCGTCTATAAGCTTTTGTGCGTACGGCAAATACATATCCTTGCGCTCGCTTTGCACATACGGACCGTAATCGCCGCCGATGTCGGGGCCTTCGTCGTGCTTTAGTCCTGCTGTTTCCATCGTTTTATATATTACGTCAACTGCACCCTCAACAAGGCGTTCTCTGTCGGTATCCTCAATTCTTAAAACAAAGCTGCCCTGCTGCGACTTTGCTATTAAATATTCATATAATGCCGTTCGCAAATTGCCGACGTGCATAAAGCCCGTCGGACTCGGCGCGTATCTTGTGCGTACCTTACCGCTGCTCATTTTCTGTTCCCTCCGCATAATAAATAAAGATAAAACTATTAAAAATTATTATATCAAATTGTCTGTGCGTTTTAAAGACTTTTTTAAAATTTTGTTCGGCAAAGCCTTTTCTGACGTAATTTAAAGAGAGCCTGTTCTCGTTTTTTCTCTTCCTGTTTCCTTAGATGTAAAAATGAGTTATTGTTTGAATAATTGAGCATAAAAGAAAGGAGGGACCGCATAAAGAAGAATGGTTTACCCCAAATCCCCCTTTTTATGCTGTCCCAAGGTATTGATTAATTCAACAGTATGATTTAATGTACGGAAGAATAATATTACTCCTCTTCCTCCGGTTCAGATACCTCCTGCGTTTTATCCTCGCAGGCGTCCTCATCGTCATAAGAACAGCATACCGTAATATCTCCGCCGTCTGCTTCCTCTTCCTCGATTGCGGAGAAGTCCTCACAGCAGCACGCCTGAGCCTGCTCTATCATCAGGTCCTTGTAGCGCTGTACCGCCTTTTTCATTCTGGCGGAGGATTTGTCGATAGTTTCGCAGTAAAGCTTGTTTTGCTCGTTGCTGTCAGTATCTCTTAAATTATTATAGTAGTATTTGCCCAGCATAATGTAAGACTTGTCCATAAGCTCGGCTTCGTTTCGCATAACCAATCTTAAACGGTTTTGCTGTGCCTGTATTCTGTTTTTTTCAACAACATATTCTACAGCGTCAGCCATTGCGTTGCTTATAATAGATAATACCTTCATCATAATTTTCTCCTTACTCTTTCTGCCGCTGTAAATAGCGCAGTATTTGCAGGGCATAGCATTTATAATAATATTATTGCAGAAATTTCCGCCAAGGTCAATATTAAAATGTGAAAATTTATTATTAATATTCCCAAAATATATACGGGACTGTTCAAAAGGGTGTTTTTGTGCTATACTGTATGTACGTTCAAAAATAAAGCAAAGCTTTAAATGCTGTAACTCAAGCTTACTGCATTTTCCGGATTTGCAGCTGATTCAAGACGATAATTACAGATGTATTTTACATAAAGATATTTACGGGAAGGTATGCGCTATGTCGTTAAGTGAGCTTAGAACAATAAACTGCCCTAACTGCGGCGGTCAAAATAAGGTTGTAGTATATCAGAGTATTAATCCCTCTGACGACGCTACGTTAAGACGGGACGTGTTAAACGACAGTCTTTTTGTGTACAAGTGCTCGCACTGCGGCTATACCGCAAGGCTTGAATATCCGGTTTTATATAATGATGAAAAAAACAGATTTATGATTTATTACATACCGAACAGCGACAGACAGCACCTGACAGACAGAGTGCTGGAAAGGGACAATATTAACATAGCTCCCATTAAAAAACGGTTGGTGTCCGGCAATAACTCGTTTAAGGAAAAGATAATCCTGTTTGAGGCAGGGCTTGACGATATGGCGGCGGAGCTTACAAAGCTTGCGCTCAGGGCGGCGATAAAACGGCAGGACCATATGGACGTGCGCGACGGATATTTTTCTGTTTACGGTGCAGGTAAAATAGGCTTTACGTTTTTTACAACGGAGCTTAACAAGCCGCTTGTAAAAAGCACGAGAATGCAGGTTTATCATAAGTCTGCAAGCATAGTAAACAGGCTTGCAAAAAAAGAAAAAACTGCGCGAGGCTTTGTGAAAATTGACAGAGCGTGGGCGGAGGAAATTTTATACAGATACAGAAAATACGGCTTTGAGCAGCAGTAGCTCAAGGCCGTAAATTTTTTATATGAAAAAGGCAGAAATTAATTATAAAAAATAAATTCATAAAAAAACAAATGTAAAATTTTGATATATAATAATTTATAAAAACATAAAAACAATTCATCATATTTTTATTGACATATGATAAAGGTAATGATATAATCTAATTAAGAAAAATAAACTAAATTTTCTGTATATGTTGAAAGGTGGTATGTATTATGTGCAAAAAAACAAAAAAGCACATATTCAGGTATATTATTATTTTTGTTCTTGTAATTTGCGCAGGCGTGCTGTGCGGATTTTCACTTACACAAACAGGGCAGTCTGCCTTTGGCAGAACAATGGATTTATTTAAGCAGAATTCAACAAAGCAAATCACCTTAACCGAAGGAGCAATCGGCACGGTTACCTATAAAGAAACAATGAACCGTACAGATACACAGGCATTTGCAAGAAGCGACAGCTACGGAACTTATGATGTTTATACTGATAACAACGGTGATGAATACAGCTTTTTGACAAATTCAGACTTATTATGCGGTTATAAAGCTTATGATGCGTCTGACGAGATGGCATATTCAGTAGATGCAATTTCCTCGCAGGAGGCAAGGGAAGCGGCTGATAAATTTGTTTCCTCAGTTTTGGGCGATGACCCGCGCGAATATGCTTATGAGGATATTCTTCTTCAGGGCGGAGATATGTATTATGTAACATATGTTTCTTGTATCAACGGTATAAAAACCGATGACGAGTGCGTAGTATGGGTTCGCCCCTCAAACGGAGAAATAGCCGCATGGCATGCCTTTAACAGAGGAAGATATGACGGGTATGAAAACCAAAGCGTGGCTGTAAATTCAGCCAAGGCAAGGCTTGAAGAGCAAATACCGCTTGTGAAATCGCCGGACTATGAAGTTTTTGACCAATATATAACCAAAACCGACGATGGAAAGCTTGTTATGCACTATGATATTGTTCATACCGATGGCGGTGCGGAGCATACAAGCACGGCGGAAATACCGCTGCAATAACGAGGAGACTTTTATGACTAAAGCAAAAAAACGCATAATATGCGTTGCTGTATGCTGCGTGCTGTTTGCTGTCTCGGCAGGAGTAACATACTTGGTTATTAATTGGAACAGTATTTTTACTGCGCCAAGTCCCTACCAGAATACACATTCAGATATATCCTTTCCGAACGCAGTGAGCGCCAAAGCGGAATTCAGAGGTGTTCCCACCAACGGTATTGCGCAGGGTAATATTATTGAGATGGAATTTCCTGATAAAGAGTCTGCAAAAAAGCTATATGAGCTTGAACAGTGGGCGAACGACTATGAAGATGACAAGACGCTGAAGATAATCCCTTGGGAAATGACGGTGACATATGCGCTTTCAGACGGAGAAACGGTGCAGCGCAAATATCGGAAATTTGCCCGGGAGGAGATGCTTGCAGATTTTATAGAAAAGAATAAGGAGAATATATCTGCAACAAGATCGCTTTTTCCTGACTCCTGAACGCATAATTTATAGAATAAGATTTATAGAACAAGAACCCCCCGAAGGGCAATGCACAATGATTGTCCTTCGGGGGGTTATGCTGTTTTTTGTGTTACTTAAAATAAGCTACGCCGCTTTCAAATATTTTTTGATCCTTTTCAAAAGGAATATTTGCATACAGATTTTCGCCCTTGCGCTCGGAGTGTCCCATTTTGCCCAGAACTCTTCCGTCGGGGCTTGTAATGCCCTCTATGGCGCATACAGAGCCGTTTACGTTAAATGCAATATCGTCGGACGGCTTGCCGTTTAAGTCAACGTACTGTGTTGCAACCTGTCCGTTTTCTATAAGCCTTTTGAGTACGTCGTCATTTGCAACGAATCTGCCCTCACCGTGAGATACAGGCACAGCGAACACATCGCCTGCGTTTACCTTTGAAAGCCAGGGCGACTTTACAGACGTTACCCTTGTGTATGCCATGTGAGATATATGTCTGCCGATTGAATTGAAGGTAAGGGTCGGGTCGTCAGGCTTAATGTCGGTTATTTCGCCGTACGGAACAAGTCCCAGCTTTATAAGCGCCTGGAAGCCGTTGCATATGCCCAGCATAAGTCCGTCACGGTTTTTAAGCAGCTCGTTAACGGCGTTTGCAATGCGCGGATTTCTGAAGGTTGTGGCTATAAACTTGCCTGAGCCTGCCGGCTCGTCGCCGCCGCTGAAGCCACCCGGCAGCATAATAATCTGAGAATCGTTTATCATCTTCTCCATCTGCTCTATTGTCTGCTCAATATCGCTTGGAGTAAGGTTTTTAACTATTAAAATCTGCGGCTCTGCACCGGCCTTTTCAAAGGCTCTTGCTGTGTCTACCTCGCAGTTTGTTCCCGGGAAAGCAGGTATAAACACCTTTGGCTTTGCTGCTTTTATAGCAGGTGCTTTTGTGCTTCTCTGTGTGTAAAGCGGAATATCATAAGCTATCTTCGGGCAGTCTGCCTTTGTGGGGAATACCTTTTCAAGCTTTTCGCTCCAGCTTTCTATAAGCTCGTCTATTGTAAGCCTTGCGGTAACAATATCTATTGCTTCATCGGCTGTTGTTCTTCCCAGGGTGTAATGTAAAACATCGTCTGAAAGGCTTGCACCGTCCTTAAGCTCCAGTATAAGGCTGCCGCCGTACGGAGCAAACAGCTCCTGCATAGTAAGCTCATGGTCAAAATCAAAGCCAATCTTATTGCCGAAGCACATACGGCTTACAGCTGCTGCGGCGCCGCCCTCCCTTACAACAGACGCCGAAAGCACATTGCCCTGTGATATAAAGTCGTACAAAGCCTTATACATTTCTGTCAGCTTGTCCCACTGCGGCAGTTGAGAAGCCTTGCAGACAGGAACGGGAACATATATAACGGTTGAGCCTGACTTTTTAAATTCTGCCGAAATTGTCTTTGAAGCCTTTGTCATAGCAACGGCAAAGCTTACAAGGGTGGGGGGGACGTCTAAGTCCTCAAACGAGCCGGACATACTGTCCTTACCGCCGATTGACGGAATGCCGAGCTTCAGCTGTGCCGTCATAGCACCAAGCAGTGCGGCGGCAGGCTTGCCCCAACGCTCCGGCTTGTCGTGCAGTCTTTCAAAATATTCCTGGAATGTAAGCCTTGCGGATAGCGGATTTGCGCCGATTGCAAGAAGCTTTGAAAGCGATTCAACTACTGCATATGCTGAGCCGTGGTACGGACTCCAGCGTGATACGCCCGGAATATAGCCGAAGCTCATAGCGGTTGCGTCGTCTGTTTCTCCCTTTAAAAGCGGTATTTTTGCCGCCATTGCCTCCTGCGGAGTAAGCTGGTACTTTCCGCCGAACGGCATTGTAACGGTTGCGGCGCCTATGCTTGCGTCGAAACGCTCTGCAAGACCAATCTGCGAGCAAACCTCAAGTCTGTTAAGATTTGCCTTGAACGCCTGCGCCTTGTCCAGATTTTTAAGCTCCTTCGGTACAGAGTTTCTGTAATTTTCTTCTTCCTTAGGAGCAGTAATATATGCCTTTGCTCTTTGGGTTACGCCGTTTGTGTTTAAAAACTCACGGCTCAAATCAACTATGGTGTCGCCTCTCCAATTCATTGTAAGGCGGGGACTTTCCGTAACAAGAGCAACTGCCGTTGCCTGCAGGTTTTCCTCTCTTGAAAGCTCTATAAACTTATTGACATCGTTTTTGTCAAGGACAACAGCCATACGCTCCTGAGATTCCGAAATAGCAAGCTCTGTGCCGTCAAGTCCCTCGTACTTTTTAGTAACCTTGTCAAGGTCAACCGTAAGACCGTCTGCAAGCTCGCCGATTGCAACGCATACGCCGCCTGCACCGAAATCGTTACAGCGTTTTATCATTGTAGATACTTCTTTATTTCTGAATAATCTCTGAATTTTTCTTTCTGTAGGGGGATTACCCTTTTGTACCTCTGCGCCGCAGGTTTCAATGGAGTCCATTGTGTGTGCCTTGGAGGAGCCTGTTGCACCGCCGCAGCCGTCTCTGCCTGTTGCGCCGCCCAGCAGCACGATAACGTCGCCGGGGCTTGGCACTTCTCTTATAACATTTTCCTTTGGGGATGCGCCGATAACTGCGCCTATCTCCATTCTCTTTGCGGCATAGCCCTTGTCGTAAAGCTCTGTTACCTGTCCTGTTGCAAGACCTATCTGGTTGCCGTAGGAGCTGTAGCCCTGTGCCGCACCTGTTGTGATTTTTCTTGTGGGCAGCTTTCCTGCCATAGTGTCTTTAAAAGGTATTGTAGGGTCACCGCTGCCCGTTACACGCATAGCCTGATATACATACGCTCTGCCGGAAAGCGGATCTCTTATAGCTCCGCCCAGGCAGGTAGCCGCACCGCCGAAGGGTTCAATCTCTGTCGGGTGGTTATGAGTTTCGTTTTTAAACTGAACAAGCCATTTTTCCGTTTTGCCGTCAATTGTAACGGGAACCTCTATCGAGCAGGCGTTTATCTCCTCGCTTATATCAAGGTCGGGAATCTGGCCTCTCTTGCGTAAAAGCTTCATTCCTGTAAGGGCCATATCCATAAGGGAAACATCTCTTGTGCTGCCCTTTCCGTACAGCTCGTCCCTTGCGTCGTAATATGCCTTTAAGGATTCCTCAATAGCTCCGGTAAGCGCACCCTTTTCAATTTCTATCTGCTCAAGCCTTGTCAAAAAGGTTGTGTGGCGGCAGTGGTCAGACCAATATGTATCTATTACTCTGAGCTCCGTAACGCTTGGGTCGCGCTTTTCCGTATCTCTGAAGTAATCTCTGCAAAACTCCAAATCCTCCAAGGTCATAGCAAAGCCCATAGAATTGTAATATTCCTGCATCTGCTCCTTTGAAAAGCTGATAAAGCCGGTTATTCTCTTTACATTTTCAGGCGTCTGCACCGGAATTTTAAGCGACTCCGGCTTTTCAAGCGACGCAATTCTCGACTCAACCGGGTTTACAAGGTATTGCTGAATTTTTTGAAATTCCTCGTCTGTAATATCTCCGCTTATTGCAACCACCTTTGCGGTGAGCACGTCCGGGCGTTCACCCTGCGTTAAAAGCGAAGCACACTGTGCGGCGCTGTCGGCTCTTTGGTCGTACTGTCCCGGCAGATATTCCATTGCAAATACTCTCCAGCCGTCCTCAACAGGCAGCTGCTCGCTGTAAATAATATCCTGATTAGGCTCGGAGAAAATAGTTCCCTCTGCCTTTTTGAACTCCTCCATTGTAAGACCCGAAACATCATACCTGTTTACAAGTCTTAAACCGTTTATCTGCTTTAAGCCGAGGTTGTGGCGCAAATCCCACATCATCTGGGAAGCCTCAACGTCAAAGCCTTTTCTTTTTTCTGCAAAAACTCTGATAACGTCCGACATTATATAACCCCCGTAGATTTATTTATGAAATTAATTTTAGCATAATTTGCCCCGCTTGACAACACAAAGGAAGAGTTTTTTAAACAGCAGACGGTGAGAACCTGTTAAGGAAGATATACAGCCTTTAAGAATATTTTTGTATATTAAATAGAAAATAAAAATACAACGATGTGTATATAAGGAAAAAATAATGTAAAATTTCTTAAAATGCCTTCCAAAAGCTATTGAAAAAAAGCAAGTTGTGTTATACAATAATAGCGTTAGTGTTAATTAATTCACAAACAAAAATTAACAATGCAAGACAAATACGAAAGGAAGTTTAATAATGAACTATCTTAACAAGAAAAATGTAGAAGACATTGAAGTTACAGGCAAAAAGGTGCTTGTACGCTGCGACTTTAACGTGCCCTTTGACGCAGAGGGAAACATTACCGACACAAAAAGAATTGACGAAGCATTCAAAACAATTAAATATCTTGTAGATAATAAGGCAAAGGTTATTCTCTGCTCTCACTTAGGCAGACCTAAGGGTGAATTCAATATGAAATTCTCTTTAGCTCCCGTTGCAGAATATCTTTCAAAAAAATTAGGCTTCCCTGTTAAAATGGCTAAGGATGTAGTAGGCGAGGACGCTAAGAGCATAGCGGCTTCTTTACAGGACGGCGAGGTTGAGCTTTTAGAGAATGTACGCTTTATGCCGGGTGAAACAAAGAACGACCCGGAGCTTTCAAAGGAGCTTGCTTCCTTAGCAGAAATTTATGTAAACGACGCATTCGGTACAGCTCACAGAGCGCACTCCTCAACAGCAGGCGTTGCAGATTACCTTCCGGCTGTATGCGGTTATCTTATTCAAAAGGAAATTTCAATTATGGGCGGCGCATTGGCTGACCCGAAAAGACCGTTCGTTGCTATTCTGGGCGGCGCAAAGGTTTCCGATAAAATCGGCGTAATCAATAACCTCATTGATAAGGTAGACACATTAATCATCGGCGGTGGTATGGCTTACACCTTCTTTAAGGCATTGGGATATTCAATCGGTACTTCCATATGCGAGGACGACAAGGTTGAGCTTGCAAAGGAAATGATGGCTAAGGCTGAGGCTAAGGGCGTTAAGTTCTTAATTCCTGTTGACAACAAGGTAGCAACAGAGTATAAGCCGGACGCTGAGGCTAAGGTTGTAAATTCAAACGAAATTCCGGACGGCTGGATGGGTCTTGACATCGGTCCTAAGACGATAGAGCTTTATAAAGAAGCAGTTAAGGGCGCAGGCACAGTAGTATGGAACGGACCTATGGGCGTTTCTGAGTGGGATAACTTTGCAGCAGGCACAATAGCTGTTGCAGGCGCAGTTGCAGAAAGCGGCGCAATTTCCATCATCGGCGGCGGCGACTCCGCAGCAGCAGTTGAAAAGCTCGGCTTTGCTGACAAGATGACTCACATTTCAACAGGCGGCGGCGCTTCTCTTGAATTCTTAGAGGGCCTTGAGCTTCCGGGCATTGCCTGCTTAAACGAGAAATAATTGACTATTATAGTTTACACGGGGCGGAGCTTCTCCGCCCTTATGCTTGTTAATCATAAAAAATACAGAGAAATTATTAATGCCGCACCGGGCAGATGAAAGGAAGTTTTAAAGTGAATAAGCAATTAAGAAAAGCAGTTATAGCAGGTAACTGGAAAATGAACAAAACTCCAAAAGAGGCAAAGGAGCTTTTAGAGGCTATTACTCCGCTTGTTAAGGAGGCAGACTGCGAGGTTATCGCTTGTGTTCCTTATGTTGATTTACAAACTGCACTTGAGGTTACTGACGGTACAAACGTAAAAATAGGCGCAGAAAACTGTCACTGGGCAGAAAGCGGCGCTTTCACTGGAGAAATCTCGGCACCTATGCTCAAGGAAATGGGCGTTGAATATGTTGTTCTCGGTCACAGCGAAAGAAGACAGTACTTCGGCGAAACCGATGAAACAGTAAACAAGAGAACAAAGGCGGCTCTGGCTTCCGGATTAAAGCCGATTGTTTGTGTGGGCGAGCTTCTCTGGGAGCGCGAGTGCGATATTACAGAGGAGGTTATTGCAAGACAGATTAAGCTTGACCTGTTTAACGTAACAGAGGAGGAGCTTAAAAATGTAATAATCGCTTACGAGCCTGTTTGGGCTATCGGAACAGGCAAAACTGCAACTGCCGACCAGGCAGAAGAGGTTTGTGCATTTATCCGTGCAACAATCGCAAAGCTTTACAATCAGTCTGCCGCAGACGCTGTTACAATTCAGTACGGCGGCTCTATGAACGACGGCAACGCAGACGAGCTTTTGAGCAAAGCAGACGTTGACGGCGGCTTAATCGGCGGTGCTTCGCTTGTTGCAGAAAAGTTTGCGGCTATTGTTAAGGCTGCAAACAAATAATATTTTTGAGCAGGCAAGCGAAAGGAATGGATATTAAATGAAAAAACCAGTAGCATTAATTATAATGGACGGCTTTGGCTTCGGCGGGGAAAACGGAAACGCAATTAAAACTGCAGCCACACCTAATTTAGATAAGCTGTTTGCTGAAAATCCGCTTACTCAAATCGGAGCGTCCGGAATGGATGTAGGACTTCCCAACGGACAGATGGGCAACAGCGAGGTAGGTCACACAAACATCGGCGCAGGACGTGTTGTGTACCAGGAGCTTACAAGAATTACAAAGTCTGTTGAGGACGGAGATTTCTATAAAAACGAGGCGCTTGTAAACGCTGTTGAAAACGCAAAGAAAAACGGCACGGCGCTGCACATTATGGGCTTGCTTTCAGACGGCGGCGTTCACAGCCACAACAGCCATATGTATGCAATTTTGGAGCTTGCAAAAAAAGCAGGACTTGAAAAGGTTTATGTTCACGCTTTGTTAGACGGAAGAGATGTACCGCCGTCAAGCGGCAAGGATTTTGTTGCACAGTGCTGTGACAAAATGGCGGAAATCGGCGTAGGTAAAATTGCTACGGTAATGGGCAGATATTACGCAATGGACAGAGATAACCGCTGGGAGAGAGTAGAAAAGGCGTATGCCGCAATGGTATACGGCGAAGGCAACAAATGTGAAGACCCTGTTTTGGCAGTAGAAAAATCATATGCAGACGAGGTAACGGATGAATTTGTTGTTCCTACAGTTTGCGTGGAAAATGCCGGAATAGGAGAGAACGACAGCGTTATCTTCTTTAACTTCCGCCCGGACAGAGCAAGAGAAATCACACGCTGCTTTGTTGACCCTGATTTTAACGGCTTTGAGCGCAAAAAGGGATTTTTCCCGCTGACATATGTTTGTATGACTCAGTATGACGCAACAATGCCGAATGTTCAGATTGCTTTCAAGCCGCAGTCGCTTAAAAACACCTTTGGTGAGTATATTTCCGACAAAGGACTTACTCAGCTCAGAATTGCAGAAACAGAAAAATATGCTCACGTTACGTTCTTCTTTAACGGCGGTGTAGAGAAAACCTACGAGGGAGAGGACAGAGTTCTGGTAGCTTCTCCAAAGGTTGCAACGTATGACCTTCAGCCGGAGATGAGCGCAGAAGAGGTTACCGACAAATGCGTAGAAAGAATTGAAAGCGGCAAGTACGACGTTATTATATTAAACTTTGCAAACTGCGATATGGTAGGTCACACAGGTGTGTTTGAGGCGGCTGTAAAGGCTGTTGAAACTGTTGACGCCTGCGTTGGCAGAGTGACCGACGCTGTAGCTGAAATGGGCGGCGTTTCTCTTATAACTGCCGACCACGGCAATGCAGACAAGATGGTAGCGGAGGACGGCGAGCCGTTTACTGCACACACCACAAACCCGGTTCCGTTCTGTGTTGTTGGTTATCCCTGCAAGCTCAGGGAAGGCGGCAGACTTGCCGATATTGCACCGACAATGCTTAAAATTATGAATCTGCCCCAGCCTGAGGAAATGGACGGCACCAGCATAATTTTATAATTTAATAGCTTTCAGCTTAAAATAATACCGTCTGCGGAGCAGTACAAATTGCTCCGCAGACGGTGTTTTACTTTTTCGGTGTGTTTATTTCGTCACAAAAGACTATTTCACCTTCGGCTTCCTCAAATTCTTTTATGCATTTGCGCCGCTGTTAGTTTTATTGGGTGATGTCTGCCGGCTTACTCCCCGATTATTTTGATAAGTGCGTGCTTTGGGCGCATACCGTCAAACTCAAAGTAAAAAATCTGCTCCCAGGTGCCGAAGTCTAGCCTGCCGTTTGTAACGGCGCACACAACCTCTCTGCCCATAATTGTTCTTTTCAGGTGTGCGTCGGCGTTATCCTCGTAGCCGTTATGACTGTACTGACTGTACGGCTTTTCGGGGGCAAGCTTTTCAAGCCAGCGTTCATAGTCGCTGTGCAGACCGCTTTCGTCGTCGTTTATAAATACGCTGGCGGTAATGTTCATAGCGTTTACAAGAACAAGCCCCTCCTTGATGCCGCTTTCATTTACGGCGTTTTGCACATCGCCTGTAATGTTTACAAGACCTCTTCTTTTTGGAATGTTAAAAAACAATTCTTTTCTGTATGATTTCACGCCTTACACCGCCTTAAAAGTTGTACCCGTCAATTCCCCAGTGGTCAATTTCCTCATACTTTACATATGTGCCTCCGCCGCTTATGCCAAGCACGTCGGTAATAATTGAGCAAACCTCCGCTGTCATAGCGTCATAGCCTGCGCCTGTAGCCTTGCCTAAAAGCTTAATCTCGGCAAATGCAAGCTCGGTGCCGCCCTTTCCTCCGAAATACATATGACAGCCGTCCTCTATGTTTATCATAAGATGGCTTTCGCTCTTTCCCATTACAGCTATAGCTTTTCCGAATTTGGATACAAGCTCCTTTTCCTGCTCGGGTGTAACCTGTGTTGTTGTTTTCAAATTAATAAATGGCATGGTGATGTTCCTCCCTGATATTATTTTATATTCATTTTACAATAATTTATTTGTAATAACAAGGGGATTATGACGACTTGCTTTAAAGAAAAGGAGTTAAGAGCCGGGAAAAATTACTTTTGCAGAAATATCATAACAATAATGCAGAAATAACCTTTAAAAGCTTTGTTTGCAAGCTGTAAAACGAAATAAATGCAGGATTTTTATGCAAATTATTCGTTTTCACATAAAATGGCGGTGTTTTTGACAAAAAATTAACAATTTGTACATTGATAATTCTGCGATTATGTATTATAATAATCTCAATGTTGTAAACCCAAAAAAGGGTAGAAAGGGGACATATTAAAAATGACAAATAATAAGTCGGTTTTAGCTTGGCTTGACGAAATGAAAGAGCTTTTAACTCCGGACGAGGTAGTGTGGATTGACGGCTCAGAGGAGCAGTTAGAGGAGCTTAGAGCTCAGGCTTGCTCAACAGGCGAGTTAATTAAGCTTAATCAGGAAAAATTACCGGGCTGTTATCTTCACAGAACAGCAGTAAACGACGTTGCACGTGTTGAGGACAGAACCTTTATCTGTTCAAGAAATAAAGAGGACGCAGGTCCTACAAATAACTGGAAAGACCCCCGGGAAGCATACAAAATGCTTTTTGACATAGCAAGAGGCAGCTACAAGGGACGTACAATGTATATTATCCCTTATTCAATGGGTCCTATCGGCTCACCGCTTGCACAGATTGGCTTAGAGGTAACAGACTCAATATACGTTGTTCTTAATATGGCTATTATGACCCGTGTGGGTAAGGCTGTAATTGAGCAGCTGGGAGACAGCGAGGACTGGATTAAGGGCCTGCACTCACGCTGTGATATAGACGCAGAGAAGAGATATATCTGTCATTTCCCGGAGGATAACTACATTATTTCCGTAAATTCCGGTTACGGCGGAAACGTACTGCTCGGCAAAAAGTGCTTTGCTTTAAGAATTGCGTCTTACCTTGGCAAAAACAACGAGTGGATGGCTGAGCATATGCTCATCTTAGGTATAGAAAATCCGCAGGGCGAGGTTAAGTATGTAACAGCCGCTTTCCCGTCTGCCTGCGGTAAGACAAACCTTGCTATGTTAATTCCGCCGGAGGGCTACAGAAAGAACGGCTACAAGGTTTGGACAGTAGGCGATGACATCGCATGGATGCGTAAGGGTCCCGACGGCAGACTTTGGGCTATTAACCCCGAAAACGGCTTCTTCGGCGTTGCACCGGGTACAAACGTAAAATCAAACCCGAATGCGCTTGCTTCAACACAGAAGGGCACAATCTTCACAAATGTTGTATTAAACCTTGACGATAACACCGTTTGGTGGGAAGGTCTTGATAAAAATCCACCTGAGAATGCAGTGGACTGGAAGGGTAACCCATGGAACGGCAAAACCTCTACAGAAAAGGGCGCTCATCCGAACAGCCGCTTTACAGCTCCTGCAAAGAACTGCCCCTGCATAAGCAGTGAGTTTGACACCGTAACAGGCGTTCCGATTTCCGCTATTATCTTCGGCGGCAGAAGAGCACAGACAACTCCGCTTGTTTATCAGTCAAGAGATTGGGACAACGGTGTATTTGTAGGCTCTATTATGGCTTCTGAAACAACAGCAGCAGCAACAGGCGCAGTAGGCGTTGTAAGACGTGACCCAATGGCTATGCTTCCGTTCTGCGGCTACCATATGGGCGACTACTTCAACCATTGGTTTGAAATGGGCGAGGTTTTAGGCGACAAGGCTCCTAAGATTTTTAACGTAAACTGGTTCCGTATTGATGACGAGGGCAACTTCCTGTGGCCGGGCTTCGGCGATAACTTCCGTGTTCTTGAGTGGATTATAAAACGCTGCGAGGGCAAGGCAGACGCTGAGGAAACTGCTATCGGCTATGTTCCAAAGGCAGAGGACTTAAATGTTGAGGGTCTTGATATAGATATGGATACCTTAAAGAGCATCTTAGAGGTAGACAACGAGAAATGGGCAAAAGAAGCAGAGGGCATTGCAGAATTCTACAAGAAGTTCGGCGACAGACTGCCCGAAAAGCTTGCGGCACAGCTTGACGCTCTTAACGAGAGATTAAAGGGCTGATTTTAAACACACAGCAAATATTAAGGGCGACCGTTTTACGGTCGCCCTTTTCGGTACAGATTATTTCATCAGGTTGATTTTTCAATATCGCTGTCGGTTCAAACAGCGCAACGCCGATGTGTTCAAAATACTTAAACACTGCTTCCTTCAATCTAAAAGCTTTTACACAGCGGACAGGCTTAAAACTATACTCTTGTATGTATGTTACGAATATCAAGGAAGTTTTTAGTTATTTTGTAGATATTGTTATAATTAACTTGCGTGAAAAATAAAATATTGGTATAATTATCAAGTTAAAATACGCAGAGGGTGTGGAACATTTTGGACGAGATTATAAAATGGATAACCGACGGAAATAACTTTGTAAACGGCTTAGTATGGGGAATACCTATGCTTGTGCTTATTTTAGGTACAGGCATATATATGACCGTCAGAACAAAGTTTTTTCAGGTTACAAAAGCTAACTACACAATAAAAGAGACCTTTCTTGCAATTTTCAAGAAAAGGTCGGTAACAAAAACTAAGGACAAAAAGGCAATTTCTCAGTTTCAGGCATTGTCAACGGCGCTTGCGGCAACCATCGGCACAGGTAACATCGCCGGCGTGGCAACTGCTATAGCAATAGGCGGACCCGGCGCAGTGTTTTGGATGTGGGTTTCTGCATTTTTCGGAATGATGACCAACTATTCCGAAAACGTTCTCGGCATTTACTACAGAAAGAAGAACGACAAAAAAGAATGGTCCGGCGGTGCTATGTATTACCTGGAAAACGGCTTTAAAAAGAAGAAGGGTTTAAAGCATATAGGAAAAATACTGGCTGTTCTTTTTTCAATATTCTGTGTTTTAGCCTCCTTCGGCATAGGAAATATGACGCAGATAAATTCAATAGCTACTTCTCTTGAAAAGGCGTTTGTGCCTGTTTTCGGATTTGAAATTCCAACGCTTATTACGGGTATTGCGCTTGCGGTTCTGGCAGGTCTTGTAATAATCGGCGGAATTAAGCGCATAGGCAAGGTTACAGAAAAGCTCGTTCCGTTTATGGCGGCGGCTTACATAATAGGTGCGCTTATTATTTTCTTCTGCAATTTTCAGCAGATTCCTTACGTTTTCGGCAGTATATTCCAAAGCGCATTCAGCTTTGAGGCTATCGGCGGCGGCGTAGGCGGTGCAGTTGTAAAAAAAGCAGTTGAAATGGGCTTTAAAAGAGGCGTTTTTTCAAACGAGGCAGGTCTTGGTTCCTCTGTTATGGTGCATAGCGCCTCCGACGTAAAGGAGCCTGTAATTCAGGGTATGTGGGGCATTTTCGAGGTGTTCTTTGATACTATCATAGTTTGTACTCTTACCGCATTTGTTCTGCTTTCAAGCACAACGGGCAATGCCGTAAGCTTTGATGAGGCTATCAACAATATCTCAACAGAAACACAGTATGTACAAATTGCCAACGGTCAGGCTTATGAAGGAGAAATACCGCTTATAGACCACCACGACAACCGTACTATAAAGCAAATGGAAGTATACAAAAAAGGTATGCAGGTACACACGGCAAAAACTGTCTACGGTCAGGAGTTTGAAATATATACAGAAGATCCAAAGAAAGAAACAGAAGAGGACTATGTATTTACAAACGTAATGTCGGTAACGGGCGTTCAGGAAACGGACGCTGACGGAAACGGTATTACAGACAGCAGCGGCAACCCGGTAATTAAATCTGTAAAAATAGAAAAGGTCGGCGGTGTACCGCTTGTGCAATATGCGTTTTCACAGCGCTTCGGCAACTATGCCGGCATAATTCTGTCGCTTGCCATTATGCTGTTTGCATTTTCAACTGTGCTTGGCTGGTCGTTCTACGGCACGAAGTCTATGGAGTATTTGTTCGGCACAAAGGCTACCATTGTGTATAAGGTTATATTTGTTGCGTTTATTGTAGTAGGCGCCACAATGAGCCTTGACCTTGCATGGGATATAGCAGACACCCTGAACGGACTTATGGCAATTCCTAACCTTATCGGCGTGCTGGTGCTTTCGGGAACAGTTGTTAAAATTACAAGGAACTACATACAGCGCAAGGCGAGCAAGCACCCGGAAACAATAGAGCCTATGCTTTCTGCCTATGAGGATATACAGCACGAGCAGTATAAAAAGCTTGTTGAGGAAAACGACGTTATTGCTGTGCCGGAGCAGAAAAAGAAGAAATAATATCTGAAAAAGTAAGATAAAAACACAGGCTGTATCAAAGCAAGCTTAACCGTTTGCATTAATACAGCCTTTTTACCTGCTTAATTCGGCACCGCACAATTACAGTGTGAGTAAATTTGTTGTTTTTTGTCTTGGCCTGATGTCCGGCGATTTGCTTAGGCTACCTGAACATTCCCGAAACATCATTTGCAATACTTCCCACAGCCTGTATCGCCTTGCCTGCGTGCTTTTTAAGCTTTTTTGGACTTTTCTTGTTCATTTTGCTTCCCATATATCCAATGGCGGCTCCTGCAACAAGTCCTGCGCTTATTCCGCGAACAACTCCCATGGCGTTTCTTGTCATAGCTGACACCTCCGAAAAAAATAATACTGTATTTAACGCTGATTTTATGTTAAAATAAAGCGTCGTATTTATTTTTACCGCCTTCGGAGAAATTAATATAAAAATAATAAAGCAAATAAATATATAGATTTTTTGAAAAAATTTGAAAAATAAAGTAATAAAGCAGATAAGAAAAAATGAAAGGATGTTTTTATTTTGGCAGAGCTTAATATAGTTTTGGTAGAGCCGGAAATTCCGCAGAATACAGGTAATATTGCAAGAACCTGCGCCGCCACGGGCGCAAGGCTTCATCTGATAAAGCCGCTTGGATTTTCAATAGATGAAAAATCCGTAAAAAGAGCAGGACTTGACTACTGGGATTTGGTGGATATAACCTGTTATGAAAGCCTGCAGGATTTTTTTGACAAAACAAGCGGACCGTACTACTGTTTTTCCACAAAAGCGCCGCATATACATTCCGATATGACATATAAGGACGGCGCATACCTGCTTTTCGGCAAGGAAACGGCAGGACTCCCGGAGGATTTGCTTTTTGAAAATCCGGACACTACCGTCAGAATACCAATGATAGACAAAGCGAGAAGCCTTAACCTTTCCAACTCCGCGGCAATAGCGGCATACGAGGTTTTAAGGCAGTGGGGCTACCCTGAGCTTTTGTGCCGGGGTGAGCTGAGAACGCATAAATGGGCGGAGAAAAATTAATTCATCTTATTTTCTGCTTCGTTTATAAGGCTTAAAGCTTCTTCCAAATCAAGATTTTTTACCCGAAAGCTTGTGGCTTTTTCCGCATAAACATAGATTTTTACGTTACAGCTTCCTGTAACTTTTTGCGCTATACTTTGTGTAATGCCGATAAATTGAACCTTATCAAAAATTACAATATTCTCGGTTATATTAAGTCTTTTAAAGCCACAGGCGATTACCGAGTTTTCGCTTAGCGACAGGGCGGTTTTTCTGTATGCGGCAATTCGGAAGAAAAACCAAATTGCAATTACAACAAGTGAAAGAAGATATGCCGGATTTAAAATCTCCCTGTAAATTCCGATGTAATTCAAGGCGTAATATGTGACTGTTGCAGCTATAACGGAAAATAAGGGAAGATACAAAAAGCTTTTTAAACGCTTTCGGTGCGGTTTTACCGTTTTTGAAAGCTCAGGCAGCTGCCCCAGCAGAGAAGCTGCAGCGGTATTTATAGTTTTTTTGCTTTGCGCGGCTATCAGCAGGCTTTTATCGCCCTTTGATTTGCCCACTCCTATTGTGTGAATATATATGCTTTTAAGTCTGAATAAAAGCATAAGTACGCTTTGTCTTGACGATACGGCGTTTATGCTTTTTACGTCTGTTATAAAGGAAGTTCTGCTCACAAGCCCTCTGTTTATTATAAGCAGAGAGCCTTTTTTTTCTACGGAAAATCTTCCGTAGCGAAAAATCTGTACTAAAAATGCAACTGCATAGCCAAAAACCAAAACTCCTGCAATATAAGCCGCTATGGGCGGCAGTCCGATAGAAGCGATATATACGGCAAGGTTTACCCCCTTGTATAAGCTTTGGCTGAATTGTTCGCCCAGAACAGCACCCACCTTTTTTACAAACGGAGCAAAAATAAGCAAGCCTGTAAACGAGTTTGACCATGTTGCCGCCATAATAAATATGCGGGGCAAAGAGCTTTTGTATTTGTACTGCGTTTTTATCCTTTTGGGGTATATGCCGGCAATAAGGCGTGACGCCGCCCTGAACGACAGAACAAGCCGGACGTCGCTTTTGTTTGCTGCCGCACCCGGTGCGTCTATAAATACCTTTACCGCCCCAAATACGGCAGGAAGAATGTTTCGTTGAATAATAACAGACTGCACCGCTTTATACGGAATGCTTATGTGTCGCTGTACTATCCACCCGGTGCGCAGAGTAATGCTGTTTGTGTTAAGCGAGTAGTATATGCTTTTGTAGCTCATAGCGGCAGTAAACACAATAATCAAAACGAAAAATATATTAATGCCGAAAGAGGTTATAATTTCCGCAAGACTTCTTGGGCTAAACAGAATGTGCTGTAAAAGAGGAATAATAAGAAGATATGCGAAATGGTAGAGAAAAGCAGCAACGGTATACGGATGAGGGCGTAGCTGTGCGTTTTTTCTTCTGTGCGAGCGCTTAGTGTGCATAAAATTCCCCCAAAGCTTTTGCCTGTTCTGTGCTTACGCAGGCAAGGGTTACTGCTGCCCCGGCAGTAAAGAATATAACAGAGCAAACATTTTTGTATTTCTGTGCCGGAGTTTGTGCTGTGCGTGTGTATTGTACACGGTTTGCGAAAATTTTGCACCGTTTTTTTATTATTACGCCCTTATTTATTTCAATGGCTCCGTTTTCTACGGTGTAGTAATAGCTTTTATACAAAAGCGGAATATATAAAAGCATAACCAAAATATATATAATCACAGTGAATATTCCAAGAGCGACGGCAAGCGCCTGATTAAATACAAAAACTGCTCCGAGCGCAAACGCACATAATATTATTACAGCGGTAGCCCTTAAACGCCAAATTAATACAGCGTAAGGCGAAAGCTTTATTTTCTCCATAATATTCAGTCCTTATTTGCAATAAATGAAATTACATAAATATTATGCCAGAAAAATCCGCAGTAAATTTTGCACAGCAGAAAAATAAGCGAAGAAAGAGAAGGTTAACAGATTATTAAAATTATAGTAACAATGACTTATTAAGTAGAAAATAGTGTAATAATTATGCGGAGAGGAATAATACGAGACAGGAAGAAGGCAGTTAGATTATATATAGCGGATAACGGAATTACCAGACAAGATATTACAAAATATGCCCCCGCATTTCCCGATAAGGCAATGAGAACAATGATTGAAAGCGAGATGATATATGATGTTGCACAATGAAAGAGTTGAGTATGATGAAGCGGTTAAGGCGTTAAAACGGATAAAAGAAAACGGACTGTTCAGCAAATAAAAAGTAAAATTTAAAACCGAACGCAAAATGGGGTTGACAAAAAAGAAATACTTGATTAAAATAAAGTAAATAAAATACAAAAAATGCAGTGATGGGGAAGAGTACCTCGGATACATATTTTCAGAGAGCCGCTGTTTGGTGGAAGGCGGCAGTATGTCCGGGAGGAAAATCACCCCTGAGCAGTCCGCTGAAATTTTAAATAAAAATATTTATTAATTTGTAAGCGTGAACGGTATCCCTCCGTTAAAGGGGACGACATTCGGCGTTTATTTTATGCCCGATGTATAGAGGTGGCTTTTTTAGCAAACAGAGTGGTACCGCGGAACAGTATGCTTTCGTCTTTGTAATAAAGACGGAGGTTTTTTTTATTTGTAAAAGCATACAGAGAAAAGGTGAATTAAAAGTGATATTGACAGGTTCTGAAATTATTGCAGAGTGCTTGCTTGAGCAGGGAGTAGACACAGTTTTCGGTTATCCCGGAGGAGCCGTGCTGAATATATACGACGCTTTGTATATGTACAGCGGCAAAATAAGACATATTATGACAGCGCACGAGCAGGGTGCTGCTCATGCGGCAGACGGCTATGCCAGAGCAACGGGAAAAACAGGCGTTGTTATTGCAACGTCCGGCCCCGGAGCGACTAACTTAATAACGGGAATTGCTTCGGCATATATGGATTCTTCGCCGGTTGTTGCCATAACGGGCAATGTGTCGCGCAATCTTTTGGGAAAGGACAGCTTTCAGGAGGTAAATATAAAAGAGATTGCACGTCCGGTTACAAAGGCGAGCTTTCAGATAATGAGCATGGAGGAGCTTGCCCCGACAATAAGAAAAGCCTTTGAAATCGCTCAAAGCGGCAGAAAAGGCCCTGTGCTTATAGACGTGCCAAAGGATATCACGGCGCTTAAAACAGAGTATGAAAAGTATGCTCCCCAAAAACCCGAGGAGTGTTTGCAGACAGATGAACAAGCTGTTTGTAAAGCCGCTGAGCTTATAAATAACGCAAAGCGTCCGCTGATTTATGCAGGAGGAGGAATTATAAGCTCTCAGGCAGGAGATGAGCTTACAGCCTTTGCAGAGAAAATAGACGCACCTGTGTGCTGTTCTGTTATGGGAATTGGCGGCATAAGCACAAAGCATCCGCTTTACATAGGTAATATCGGTATGCACGGCGCATACGAAACGGGAATGGCAACGAAAAACGCAGACCTTATAATTGCACTGGGCGCAAGATTTTCCGACAGAGTTGCAGGCGACCCCGAAAAATTCAGGCAGAACTGCAATATCATACATATTGACATAGACAAAAAAGAGATAGACAAAAACGTTAAAACAGATAATTATATTCTCGGCGATGTAAAGAATGTGCTTTCAAAGCTTACAGACGCTGTTTCAGACGGTGAGCACAGATCTTGGCTTGAGCAGATAAAGCAGTGGAAAAATGAGATTCCGCCGATTATTGATTATGAGCAGAGTCCGCCGACTCCGCAGTATATTTTAAGAACGCTCAACGGCTTTAAAAATGCGGAGGATATAATTACAACAGACGTAGGACAGCACCAGATGTGGGTTGCACAGGAATGTGTGTTTGAAAAGCCGAGAACCTTTTTAACCTCTGGCGGGCTTGGCACAATGGGCTTTGGTCTTGGCGCAGCAATCGGCGCAGCCACGGCAAAGCCGCAAAGCAGGGTTACGCTTGTAACGGGTGACGGAAGCTTTCATATGAATTTAAACGAGCTTGTAACGCTGAAATCCTATAACATACCTATTGTGGTTATTGTTATGAATAACTCTGTTCTCGGAATGGTAAGACAGTGGCAGAAGCTTTTTTACGGCGGAAGATTTTCTCAGACAGACCCGCACAGAGCGACAAGCTTTGAAAAGCTTGCAAATGCATTCGGCATAGAAGGTATTACGGTGAACAGGCACGAGCAGGTGCTGCCGGCGCTTGAAAAAGCATACGGTATGAACGCTCCCGTAGTAATTGACTGCCATATTTCGCCTGATGAAAACGTACTGCCGATGATTCCTCCGGGAAAAACGGCAGATGAGATGATTTTGGAGCTTTGGTAATATATAGGACAGAAATAATTTTTAGTCTGCCGCTAACGGCAGAATTTGAAAAGCTAAAATGAAGAGAGGATAAATCCTTATGCAATATAATAATGTGGAGATTTTAGATTCTACTCTGCGTGACGGAGCGCAGGGAGAGGGAATTTCTTTTTCCGTTGAGGACAAGCTGGGCATAGTAAAGGCTCTTGATGATTTGGGAGTAAGCTATATAGAGGCAGGCAACCCCGGCTCTAATCCGAAGGATCTGGAGTTTTTTGAGCGTGCGGCAAGGCTCAACTTAAAGCATTCGTCGCTTGTAGCCTTCGGAAGCACACGCAGAAAAAATATAACGGTGCAGCAGGACGCTAATCTCAAAGCGCTTATAAATGCAGGAACACCCGCCGTTGCAGTTTTCGGCAAGTGCTGGTTTTTGCACGTTAAGGAAATAATAGGAACAACGGCAGAGGAAAACTTTGCGATGATTTACGACACCTGCAAGTATTTAAAGGAAAGCGGTAAAAAGGTTTTCTTTGATGCAGAGCATTTTTTTGACGGCTATAAGGAGGACCCTGATTTTGCAATGAAAGCGCTTGAAGCCGCAAACAGTGCAGGAGCAGACTGTCTTGTGCTTTGCGACACAAACGGCGGAGCTTACCCCGATGAAATTTACGAAATTACAAAGGCTGTGGACGAGCGTTTTAAGGGCAAGGTGGGTATTCATACGCATAACGACCGTTCAATGGCGGTTGCAAATTCCGTTATGGCGGTGCGTGCAGGCGCAGTGCAGGTGCAGGGAACATTTTTAGGCTACGGCGAGCGATGCGGCAATGCAAATCTTTCGTCGGTAATTCCAAATCTTCAGATAAAGTACGGAATAGGCTGCATACCGGAAAGCCGTTTAAAAAAGCTGACGCAGGCAGCAAGAGAAATTGCAGAAATCTCTAACATATCTATAAAGCGCAACGAGCCGTTTGTAGGTATAAGCGCTTTTGCTCATAAGGCAGGAATGCACGCAGACGGTGTTTTAAAGCTTCCTCGCTCATTTGAGCATATTAACCCGGAAACGGTAGGCAACGAAAGACGCTTTTTGATGAGCGAAATTTCAGGGCGTACTGCGGTGCTTGAAAAGATAAAGAAAATCAATCCTCATCTGACTAAGGACAGCCCTGAAACCGTAAAAATTGTAAATCAGCTTAAAGAGCTTGAACAGCAGGGCTATCAATTTGAGGGAGCAGACAGCAGCTTTGAAATGCTCATAAGAAAAAACCTCGGCGCATATAAGCCGTTTTTTGAGCTTATCAATTACAAGGTGTCGGCTGGCAGACCGTGCGAGCAGGGCTGCAGTGCAACGGCAACGGTGAAAATAAAGGTCGGCGACAAGCAGCAGCTTATGGCGGCGGAGGGCAACGGTCCTATAAACGCGATAGACAAGGCTTTGCGTTCTGCGCTGGAGGTGTTTTATCCGTCGCTTAAAAAAATGCGCCTTATCGACTACAAGGTTAGAGTAATGGACTCAAAGCAGGCAACAGGCGCAGCTGTCAGGGTACTTATAACATCAACCGATGGTAAAAAGGTCTGGACAACTGTCGGCGTGTCGGAGGACGTTGTGGAGGCTTCAAGGTTTGCACTTACGGAGTCTATCGAGTATAAATTAATTACTGATTAATCGGTTTTTAAGCTAAGCAGGCAAATGTTTACCGATTGTTCAAAATTTCCTCCGCAAAAAGTTTGTTTTTTACTATGGAATACTGTATAATTAATATAATTTGATTTTGCGGGATCAACAGCACAGTATGCGTTATGGTATTAACGACAAATTAAAGGAGTGAGTTTATGGACAATAAATACAAATTCAGTGAAATCACCCCCGATGTAATTGCTTTAAGCAAGCTATGCGAGCAAAACAGCAACATTGACCCCGAGCTGTATACTAAGTACGATGTAAAAAGAGGTTTGCGTGACTTAAACGGACAGGGTGTTTTAACCGGTCTTACTGAAATTTCTGAGGTTTGTTCTACGAAAATTGTTGACGGAAAGCGTGTTCCTGTTGACGGAAAGCTTTTCTACAGAGGCTACGACGTTGAGGAAATAGTTAAAGGGTTTATCAGCGACGGAAGATTCGGCTTTGAAGAGGTAACTTATCTTTTGCTTTTCGGAAAGCTGCCGGATAAAAAGGAGCTTGAAGATTTTTCTTCTCTTTTAGATTATTACAGAACACTGCCTACAAGCTTTGTAAGGGATATTATTATGAAGTCCCCCAGCAAGGATATTATGAATGCGCTGGCAAGATGTGTGCTTACGCTGTATTCCTATGACGCTAACCCGGACGATACGTCTGTGCCTAATGTGTTAAGACAGTGCCTGCAGCTTATATCGCTGTTTCCGCTTATGTCTGTATACAGCTTTCAGGCATACGGCTATTATCACGATAATAAAAGTCTGATTATTCATACTCCGGAGCCTGAGCTTTCAACTGCGGAAAATATACTTTATATGCTCAGAGCAGACAGCAAATTCACAAAGCTGGAGGCAAAGCTTCTTGATATGGCGCTTGTTCTGCACGCAGAGCACGGCGGCGGTAACAACTCTACGTTTACTACGCACGTTGTAACCTCTTCCGGAACAGACACCTACAGCGCAGTAGCGGCGGCTCTCGGCTCACTTAAAGGACCTAAGCACGGCGGTGCGAATATTAAGGTTGTAAAAATGTTTGAGGATATTAAGGCGCACGTTAAGGATTATGACGACCTAGAAGAGGTAGAAGCGTACGTTACTAAAATATTGCACAAAGAAGCATTTGATAAGTCCGGCCTTGTGTATGGTATGGGTCACGCAATTTATTCTTTGTCAGACCCAAGAGCAAGGGTGTTTAAGCATTATGTTGAAAGCCTGTCCAAGGAAAAGGGCAGAGAGGACGAGTTCAGGCTTTACAGTGCTGTTGAAAAAATAGCGGCGGAGATAATTGCAAGAGAAAGAAAAATATACAAGGGCGTAAGCGCAAACGTCGATTTTTACAGCGGCTTTGTTTACAGTATGCTTGATTTGCCCAAGGAGCTTTACACTCCGCTTTTCGCCATTGCAAGAATTTCCGGCTGGAGCGCACACAGAATAGAAGAGCTTGTTAATCCCAGCAAGATTATACGTCCGGCATATATGAATGTTCAGGATAGACGTCCGTATGTAAAAATGGAGGACAGGTAAAGGCGAATAAAAAGGTTACAAATTGTTACAGGTGTGTTTTTATAAAAATGCACCTGTATCTTTTTTGCATAAATTTAATTTTATGCAAAGCTTTTATTGCCGGAAATATCAAAAGAAATTTAAGGTTTTATTTGCATACTTTTTCGGTTTAGGCTGAATTTATAAAATTTTTTATTCAAAAGAATAACCGAGAAATATGTAAAATTTTGCTAAATAATATATAAAAATACCCTTTTATTTGCTGATAATCAGGATGTAATATCCAAATTTGTAACGAATATGTCACGGGCGCTTGCAATTTTGTAATCAATTTGTTACAATTTAGATGTTGCATATGACTGAATAAGAAATAGTGCAGTAAAGGAGTATTTCCACAATGAAGATTTTTAAGCTGTTTACAGCGCTTGCGCTGTCAGCACTGTTAGCTTCGGCAACGCTTGCAGTTGGTGCAAACGCCGCAGGAGATAATGAAGAAGTTGAAAATGCGGTTTTGACGCAGAAAGCTAATGAAGTTAATATAGAAGGACCCAAAGCAGAAACAGAGCCTGTAACAGAGGCTGAGCCACAGTATGAAGAAGGCTTCGGTGATGTAAACGCTGACGGAGTAACAGATGATGAGGACGTAATAATTCTGCGTGAATGTGTGGCAAAGCTTAACAGCTTATCAGGCGCACAGCTTTCAAGAGCAAAAATTGAAACCGAAGAAGTAGGCATGGCGCAGGTAAACGAGGTTCAAAAAGCGGCAGACAGCAATCCGCCTGTACAGCAGACAGCCGGTCTATTTGCACAGAGCGTACACGTTAATTTAAAAAGCGCAACTCTTCTTGAGGGGCAGAGCCTTAGTCTTACCTCTACCGTTACTCCCGATAACGCTGTAAACGGTAAGCTTGTATATTCCAGCTCAAACGAAAGCGTAATGACCGTTACTGCAAGCGGTAAGGTAACGGCAGTTAAAGAGGGTAAAGCTACCGTTACAGTAAAAACAGAGGACGGAACAGTAAGAAAAACCTGTATAATAGATGTTGAGCCTGTATCAAACATGGGCTTTTCGGGCTTTAAAAAGCTTTCCGGTAACGCCGTAAATAAGGGTACGGCGGCTAATTTATCGGGTAAGGTAAAGTCAAACGTGCCGCTTACGTCTGTAACGTGCGAAATTACAGGAACAAAAATGAGGAAAACAGTCACATTTAGCGAGGATGACAATGTTCTGTCATATAATATTTCAAAAATGGCAGAAACAATAAAGCTTTCTTCACCCTCAGCCGGCAAGTATACGCTGAATGTTTATGCAACAGATGTGCAGTCGGCTTACGATATTAAGCTTTATTCCTACACCTATACGGTTAAGGGGAAAACGCTTTCCGAAAACCTTAAAAATTATACAAGCGGCGGCGTTGTGTATAACGTGCCGACAAACTTTAAAGAGGACTATCTTTACGAGCAGAGAGATTATCATAAATTTGATGAGGGCGGTACAAACGTTGGCTGTTCAGCAGTTGCCGAGGCAATGGGAGCGTCTATTATTTACAATAAGAAGATACTACCCACAAATAAGCTAATAGGCTGGACCTACGGCGGAGCAACCTTTGAGCTTGCAAGCGGCAGATTATATAACTGCTCTGTTCAGAAAAAGCTTTCAACGGCATACAGCGAGCTTTTAAAGGGCAAGCCGACATTGATTAACACACTGGGCGGCAGCGACCACTGGCTTACGGTTGTCGGCGTTAAGAAAAGCGCAGATAAAAACAACCTAAAGCCGTCCGATTTTTTAATTGCCAACCCTTGGGGTGCTTATACCGAGAATTTTCAGGTGTATTTAGATAAAACAAGCAGATATATACCAAATTCGTATTCGCTGAGAACCTTTTAACGATTATAACTACATATATATATTATCCAATTCCCCAAAGCAAAGCGAGCAGGACGGTTGTTCTGCTCGCTTTGCTTTGTATTATATTTTTTAGTAGGCAAGTCTGCTGTTTTTTGCGTTAAGTCCCACTATTACGCCGAGCGTCAAGCGCTGATCCTTTGCAGGAAGCTCTCTGAAGCCGTTTATCAGCGCGCATTAGCGGAGCGTTATTATGCTGAGCTTTCTGATGCCGATTAGTGTTTATGCATAATATTTAAAAACGCAGACAGTTAAATTTAGCGCATTGTTGCAATATCGAAAAAATATGATATAATAAAAATGGATTATTGCATTTTGCCAAAAAAGGTAAATTAAAGCTTAGCTTGAAAACAATATAACTATACTATTGCGGATAAATCGTGAACAAATCCGTAAAAACGAAAGGAAAAGGTGACAGTATGGAAGCAAAAAAGAGATCAATGCAGATTCTAAAGGCAGTTATAATATTTATAATGTGTCTTACTGTTGCGGTGCCGACAATGTCGGTTGTTCCCGGTATGTCTGTTACGGCGTCTGCAGCCGCAAGCATAAAAACACCTGCGCTTAAAAAGGTTACTGCGCTTAACTATTATTCCCTGCAGGTGGAGTGGTCTGCAGTAAAGGGAGTTACAGGGTATGCAGTTTACCGAAAAAGCGGCTCCTCGGGATATAAGAGGATTGCAACGCTTACAGGCAGTACAAAGTGCAAATATGTAGACGAAAAGGCGGCAACCGGCACGGAGTATACATATACTGTAAGAGCGTATATAAAGAAAGGCTCAAATGTAACGTGGAGCTCCTATGTTAAAAACGGCATAAAGGGAAAAACATCACTGTCCAAGCCGGCAATTAAGAGCATAGCGGACGGCAAATCAAAGCAGCTGACTGTCAACTGGGGCAAGGTGGCAGGCGCAACGGGATATATGCTGTACCGTTCCACCAGTCAAAACGGAAAATATACCTTATTAAAAACCATCACAAAAAACGCAACGGTATCTTATACAGATACTAAATTAACTAACGGAAAGACGTATTATTATAAAATAAAAGCATACAGAACGGTAAACAACAAGAAGGTTTACAGCGCATATTCGTCTGTAAAAAGCAAAAAGGTTACCGTAAATGTTCGCAACGCAGATACGGCTGATGAATTCTATAAGGCGGCGGCAAAGGTTAATAAGGATAATCCGGTAAAAGCGTCCGGAGCAATGTCCGGCGATGAGTTTTTTGCAAAAAGACTTATCATAAAGGGCAAGAATTCAAAGCTAAACTTTGATAAATACAAGCCTACCTCTGTAGTAAAAAGCCCTGACAATTATTACATAGTTCAGTTTGCATCAAGCTCCGCCGCCAAAAAGGCGTTTCAGGCAATTTCCAACTGGTCAAGTGTAGATTTTGTCGAGCCGGATTCATATATCGGAGTTGACGCAGCAGACAGCAGTGAAGCGGTACAGGCAACAGTGAGCGAGTCAAAGTCATGGGGCGTTTCCGCAATGGGAGCAGACAAGTACGCAAGCTATGTGTCTAAGACTGCGAATAATGAAATAAAGGTAGCCGTTGTTGATACGGGAGTGTCTAACCATACGTTCTTAAACGGAAGAATTGCAAGCGGCGGATATGACTTTGTAGATAACGACTCTAACCCTGCCGACCTTCACGGTCACGGTACCCATGTGTCGGGTACTATAGTTGACTGCACACCCGGACTCAAGGTAAAGGTATTGCCTGTCAGGGTTTTGGATGCAGACGGCAGCGGAAGCAGTTTAAATGTTGGAAATGCAATTAAATACGCTGCCGACCACGGCGCAAAGGTAATAAATCTTAGCTTAGGTGGGGGTCACAGCAACTATGAGGATGATTGTATTTCTTATGCAATAAAAAAGGGCGTTACGGTAGTAGTGGCGGCAGGAAATGAAAACCAGAATACGGCTAACGTATGCCCGGCGCATATAAAAAACGCAATAGTTGTTGCGGCGGTTGATTCAAAGCTTAAAAAGGCGTACTTTTCAAACTACGGAAGCTCAGTTGACGTGGCAGCTCCGGGAGTAGATATCTTAAGCTGCTTACCGGGCGGCAGATATGCCAGATGGAACGGAACATCAATGGCAACTCCTCATATTGCGGCAGTAGCGGCAATGTATAAATTGGTATATCCGTCAAAAACTCCGGCGGAAATTGAAAAGCTTGTAAAAACAAACGTAAAGGATTTGGGCGCTTCGGGCTGGGATAAATATTTCGGCAACGGCTTCCCGAAGCTTAAGGTTCCGTCATCGGGGACAATATCTCCTACAGGAATAACGCTCAG
>JBJEQJ010000023.1:0-9651 GCA_051881695.1 Acutalibacteraceae bacterium
GTCCAACCTGACGAAAAATCTGACGGCGCAATATGCACAAACGATTTAATCAGTGGTTCCTTAAAAATAATGCTTTACATATATTGGGAAAGATAAAAGAAAAACGGTGAAAATATGGGAAAAAAAGAATTGGTACGTTTACAGAAAATGCTTGCAGACTGCGGAGTTGCTTCAAGAAGGAAATCAGAGGAGCTAATAGCGCAGGGCTGTGTAAAGGTAAACGGAAGAATAGCTCAGATAGGCGATAAGGTTGACCCTTATAACGATAAGGTTCTTGTCAAGGGTAAAAGAGTTACCGCAAGGGCAAAATCGAAGTATTACTACATTATGCTTCACAAGCCGAGAGGCTATGTGTCTACAATGAGCGACGAGCTTGGGCGCAAGTGCGTTGCACAGCTTGTTGAGGATATTCCCGCAAGAGTATACCCGGTGGGCAGACTTGACAGGGACAGCGAGGGATTGCTGCTTATGACAAACGACGGTGAATTTGCAAACAAGGTTATGCACCCGGCAAAGCACGTTTACAAGGTGTACCGGGTTACTGTAAGACCGGGGATAACAGAGGAACAGATAACGCAGATGTGCGTAGGTATGGAAATAGACGGTAGAAAAACCGCACCATGTGAGGTTCACGTTATTAAGCGTGAAGAGGGCAGATGCGTTTTAGAGATAATTTTGCGAGAGGGCAGAAACAGGCAGATAAGAAAAATGTGCGAACAGTTAGGGCTTGAAGTACCCAGGCTAAAGCGCACCGCAATAGGACAAGTTAAGCTTGGAATGTTAAAGCAGGGAATGTGGAGAGAGCTTACCACCGAAGAGGTAAGAAAGCTTACGGCAAGACCAAACACAACGGTCAGCGATTTTTAATAAAAGGGGTATTTGTTATGCTTTGTGTAAAACCGGTTGATGAAAAACGCACAGTAAAAGATGCTTTTGAAAAATATAATATAAAATCACAAAATGCAAGGCTTCTGCTTGCGGAGGAAAACGGCAGGACGGTCGGACTTGAAGTGGTTGAAGTGCAAAATACAAGGCTCAATATACTTGCGTTTGATATAACGGACTGTGAGGATTATAATAATCCGACAAGAGATAACCTCGAAATAGCGGAATACCTGATAAGGGCGGCAGGCTCTTACGCACTTAACAGAATGCTTTTGGGGCTTGATTGTACTCTTTTTGAGCTTGAGGGATTGCTGAAAAGATTTAATTTCAAGCAAAATGAACATAAAATTTCTGTAGATTTAAAAGTATTGTTCAAAAAGTGCGAAAATTGTGGGGAATAATATTTTTACTTGTAGTTTTCGGAAAATTTAACTATAATTAATGTGTATAAATTTTTATATTTGGCACAACGAACGGAGGAACACTAATGAGTATTGTGGATAAACAGCAGCAGTTAAGCGAAGCAGCGGCTTTTATATCGGAAACCTCGGCTTACAAAAATCTGCAAATGTTTTTTGACGACGGCGCCTTTAACGAGATTGACGCTTTTGCAAAATCAGGCGACAGCTATGCGGAGGTTGTAGCCGGTTACGGTACGGCAAACGGATACCCTGTATTTGCCTTTGCACAGAACAGTGATATTTTAGGCGGCGCTATGAGCAAGGCGCAGGCTGCAAAGCTTAAAAAGCTTTATGATCTTGCCGTTAAAACAGGTACGCCTGTGGTAGGTTTTTACGATTCAAAGGGCGCAAGACTTACACAGGGCGATGAGATGCTGGCAGCATACGGTGCTGTGCTTAACAGTGTTTCTAACCTTTCGGGTGTTGTTCCGCAGATTTCTGTAGTTTTGGGGACATGCCTCGGTGTTGGCGCATTAAACGCAGTCAGCGCAGATTTTGTTATTATGACAGAAAAAGCACAGCTTTCTCTTGAAACAAACGGAGAGGGCGGCACAGCAGAGCAGGCGTTAGAGGGCGGCTATGCAAATATAATAGCAAAGGACAGCACACAGGCTATAGAAAAGGCTAAGACTTTGCTTTCATACCTGCCGTCAAACAATTTGAGTATGACTCCGTTTGCAGAAACTGCACAGGCAGCAGATATTACGTCAAGCGATGTTGTAAAGTCAGTATTTGACGAAGAAAGCTTTTTTGAAATATCCGGCTCGGACGCAGCTGTAACAGGCTTTGCAAGGCTTGACGGCGGTGTTGTCGGCACAGTAATTACTAAGGGAGAGAAAATTTCCTGCAAAGCTTCGGCGGAAATTGCAAAGCTTGTTCGCTTCTGTGACGCTTTTGCTGTTCCGGTAGTTACCTTTGCAGACTCCAAAGGCTTTGAGTGCATTTGCGGCGCAAAGAAAGTAACAAATGCATATGCAGAGGCAACAACCGTAAAGGCAACCGTAATTACGGGAGAGGCATATGGTGCGTTCTATGTTGCAGTAGCAGGAACAGGCGCAAATGCAGATATAACTATGGCATATGCAGACGCTTCAATTTCTCCGCTTGCACCTATTACCGGCGCAACAGTATTGTGGAGCGACAAAATGAATGTTCCGGTTGCAGACCAGCCGAAGGTTGTTGAAGAGTTTAAGGCAACACAGTGCAGTGCTTTTAATGCAGCGGCAAACGGCTATGTTGAGGATATAATTAATCCTGCCGACACAAGAGAAAAGCTTATAAGTGCTTTAGATATGCTTTCCGGCAAGAGAGTAACAAACCTGCCGAAAAAGCACAGCACAATTTATTAAACAAAACAAACGTAACAGCGTTAAAATATTGCGTGACAATTTATTTACCTGTATTTGAAAGGATGTATAATTATGAAAAATTTAAGAATTACTGTAAACGGCACTGCTTACGACGTTCAGGTTGAAGAGCTTGACGGTGCTTCCGCACCTGCTGCGCCTGCAGCAGCTCCTGCTCCGAAAGCACCTGCTGCTCCGGCGCCTAAGGCAGCTGCTCCGGCAGGCGACGGAGAGCCTGTAAAAAGCCCAATGCCGGGAACCATAGTATCCGTTAATGTATCTAACGGACAGAATGTAAACGAAGGCGACATTTTGGTAGTGCTTGAGGCTATGAAGATGGAAAACGAAATCCTCGCCCCGAAATCAGGTGTTGTTTCAAGCGTTAACGTAAACAAGGGCGAGAGCGTTGATTCCGGTACATTACTTGTAACAATTAAATAATAAGGCTCTTTGAGGGCAAATATACCGGAAAGGAAAGGTAAACATATTATGGCTAAAAAAATTCTGGTTACAGAAACTGTTCTGCGTGACGCACATCAGTCGCTTATAGCTACAAGAATGACTCTTGACGAAATGCTCCCGATTTTACCGAAGCTTGATAAGGTCGGCTTCCATTCGCTTGAGTGCTGGGGCGGCGCAACATACGACTCCTGTTTAAGATTTTTAAATGAAGACCCGTGGCACAGACTGCGTGTAATAAGAGATAACTGCCCGAACACAAAGCTTCAGATGCTTTTTAGAGGACAGAATATGCTTGGCTACCGTCATTATGCTGACGATACAGTTGAATATCTTGTACAGCGCAGCGTGGCTAACGGTATTGATATTATCCGTATATTCGACGCACTCAACGATATCAAGAACTTAAAAACTGCCATTAAGGCGGCTAAAAGAGAGGGCGCACACGCACAGGTTGCAATTTCTTACACAACAGGTCCTGTGTTCAATACACTTTACTATGTTGACTATGCAAAGAGAATTGCAGACGCAGGCGCAGACTCAATCTGCATTAAGGATATGGCGGCATTGCTTACACCATATGAAACAAGAAAGCTTGTAGGAGCTATTAAAGCTCAGGTTGACCTGCCTATACAGCTTCACACACACTACACATCGGGACTTGCTTCAATGTGTTTGTTAAAGGGTATAGAAGCCGGCGCAGACGTTATAGACACAGCAATGTCACCGTTGGCGCTTGGTACATCTCACGCACCTACAGAGTCTATGGTTGCGGCTCTGGAGGGAACAGAATATGATACAGGTCTTGATTTGGTGCTTTTAAACGAAATAAGAGATTACTTTATGACTCTCCGCCAAAAATATATTGATAATGGCTTGCTTGACCCGAAGATGCTAGCAGTTGATGCAAACGCTCTTATTTATCAGGTACCGGGCGGTATGCTTTCTAACCTTTTGTCACAGCTTAAGCAGGCAGGCAAGGAGGATAAGCTGACCGAGGTGCTTCAGGAGGTTCCGAGAGTAAGAGAAGACGCTGGCTATCCGCCGCTTGTAACTCCTACATCTCAAATTGTAGGCACACAGGCTGTGTTCAATGTTATAACAGGCGAACGCTACAAAATGTGCACAAACGAATTTAAGGATATGGTAGCAGGCAAGTACGGTTCAACTCCTATGCCGATAAGCCCTGAATTCAGAAAAAGGATTATCGGTGACGAAAAGCCTGTAACCTGCCGTCCGGCAGATTTGCTTGAGCCGGAGCTTGATAAGCTCAGAGCTGAAATTCCGCAGTATCTGGAGCAGGAGGAGGACGTTCTTTCCTACGCTCAGTTCCCAAAGGTTGCGCTTGATTTCTTTGAAAAGCGCAAAAACAAAAAAGCCGGAGTAGACAGCGAGCACGTTGATATGGAAAACAAGGTGCATCCGGTATAATTTTTCATAATTATTCTTTTAATAACAATCCCCATTTGATTTTGTCGAATGGGGATATTTAATATAACAGATTTGTAAACGGGGTAACGGTAATAATATAATGAGAAAGAATATGTTTTTTTCAGCGCTTGCTTTGGTTTTAAGCTTAATATCGGTATGCATATTTTCATCCTGCAATATTGACAATAAAAAAACTGAAAGTCAGCTTTTTGCAATGGATACGGTTATTGATTTGACAATATACGGTGACAATGCAGATAAGGCTGTGCAAAAATGCAATGAAGAGCTTGTTCGGCTTGAAAATTTATTTTCCGTCACAAAAAAAGACAGCGGTGTTTCAAAGATAAATGCTTCTGACGGAACAAGGACAAAAGCCGACAGAGAGCTAGTAAGCGTTATTAATTCGTCTTTGGAAATATCGAAAAAAACAGGCGGCTGTTTTGATATTTCCGTTTATCCGATTGTTAAGCTTTGGGGCTTTACAACAGACAGCTATAACGTACCAAGCAAACAAGAAATAAATGATACTTTAAAATATGTAGATTATACAAAAATTATAATTTCCGGCGACCTTGTACAGCTTTCACCGGGTATGCAGATAGATTTGGGAGGAATTGCAAAGGGATATGCCGCACAGAAAATGAAAGAGGTATTAGCTGAAAGCGGAGCTTCAGGCGCAGTTGTAAGCCTTGGCGGCAATGTGCAGACAATAGGAGAAAAGCCCGGCGGCGGCAAATGGAGTGTGGGAATACAAAATCCTGACGGCGACGGAATAGCTGCTAAAATTAAAGTAAGCGAGGCGGCGGTAGTAACCTCCGGCGGTTATCAGCGTAATTTTACATCAGACGGTAAAACATATCACCACATTATAGACCCCAAAAGCGGCACTCCGGCTCAAAGCGGAATTATAAGCGCAACGGTAATATGCGATGACCCTGTTCTGGCTGACGGAATGTCTACGGCATTATTTGTTATGGGCAAGGAAAAAGCCATAGAATATTACAACAAGTATAAAAATATAGATTTTATACTTATTGATAAAAACGGCGAATTTCTTGTAACTGACGGAATAGCAGACAGCTTTGAGCCTGACGGCAAATTTAAAGATAAAAAGGTAACGTATATTTAAGGAACTACTGAATAAATCACGCCAAAAAGCTGTTTGCACATCTTGCTTGCATATTTTCCGCCGGCTTGCCCAAAAAATCCTCGTAATGCGTCAGCATTACTGCGGTTTGTTTGTACAATCTAACGAAAAATCTGACGGCGCAATATGCACAAACAATTTAATCAGTGTTTCCTTAATAATAAATTTTTGTTAAATACATAAGATGAAACAAATCCGGGAAATTAAAACTTTTTCGGATTTTTTTATAAAAGTTGTTGACAAGGATAGTTGTCATATGATAATATAATGACAAGGAAAATTGTCATAATGAAAGCTATAGTTGTCAAATAATTTTCTTATTAATTGAATAAGGAGTGGTGTGTAATGCCCCTTTATAACAGGCTCAGAGAGCACAGGGCAAAAATCGGCGTTAATCAGCAGGAGATGGGCAGATTGGTCGGAGTGTCTAGACAGACAATAAGCCAGATTGAACGTGGAGATTATTCGCCGAGCGTGACGCTTGCTATAAAAATTGCAAGGACATTCGGCGTAAGTGTTGAGGATATTTTTAATTATACGGAGGAAGAATAAAATGAATACAGCAAACAAAAAGAAAAACAGAAGAATATTTATGATTATAATGATAACAGCGTGCGTAATCGGCTTTATTGCAGGACTGTCAGCCGCAATTTTGAACGACCCGGATAGCGGCTTCAGCCTTAATGAAATTATGGCTTCAATTAAGCTTTATGCTTATCCTGTTTTGTCAGCGGTGTTTCTTGTGTTTACCGTAATATCCGGGCTTGTTGGCTGTATAGGCGGTAAGCTTATGTATAATAAGGCAAAAAAGAGCGTTGCAAAAAGCAGTGAAAGCGAAGAAGCATTTGATTTGGCAGAAAAAAGTGTTGATAAGCTTTCTATTCTGCTTAATATCTGTCTGGCTTCAGAGGCCGTATTCTGTATGCTGATGCTTATGACTATTGAGGCTGACTTAATAAAGAATTTAGGATGTTTAGCAGGGTTTGCGGTGTTTGTTCCGACCTTTGTGATGATAGTAATATTAACTCAAAGGCTGTTCAAGCTTAATAAAGAGCTTAATCCGAATCTTGATTTTGATGTAATGGATATTAATCCGGCAAAAACGGCAGAGGAGCAGGTTGACGAAATGCAAAGATTGTATTTATATAAGGCAGGCTTTAAGGCATTTAAAATTTGCTACAATACCTTTACCGGTGCTTTTATAGTGTTATTCCTGCTGTCAATAGTCTTTAAGCTGGGGTTATTGCCTTGTCTGATAATGGGCAGCGCCGTAATTTTTATGACGGTTGTATTAAGCGTAATTTCATACAGAATGGAGCATAAGGTCAGAATTATATTTTAAAAGGTAAAAATTAAAAGGTAAAAACCCGTCAGAGTTCAAAAAGCTGAAATCTGACGGGTTTTATTTTGGAATCGGTATTAAAATCCCTCTTGTCAAACGAAAAGACTATTACGCAGCTTGAAACACATCTTTACTTTGTCTTTTTATTTATGTATTCCGCTTTTATTTTGGAATACATAATTTTCTGGCTGGAATACAGACCGTAATAGCCTGACAGGATATAGCTTATTACACAGGCAACGGCAAACAGTATAAATCCGTTTGCACCGAAAACCTCAATGCTCAGTATAAAGGAGGCAACAGGGCAGTTTACAACGGCGCAGAACAGCGAAATCATACCCACGGCGGCGGCAAATCCGGGGTCCAGCCCTAAAAGACCGCCTGCAAAGCACCCGAAGGTTGCGCCGATAAAAAAGGTCGGGATAATCTCTCCGCCCTTGTACCCGGCGCCGATAGACAGGGCGGTGAAAACGATTTTAAGTATAAAGGCATACGGTACAGCCTCGCCGTTAATTGCTTTTGCTATAATTTGCGTGCCAAGTCCGTTATAATCGCGTGTGCCGAGTATAAGCGTTAATAGTATTATAGCTGTACCGCCGGCTATTACACGCAGAAAATCGTTTTTAATGAATTTTCTTAAATATGTACCTGTTCCTTTCAGTACAATGCAAAACAGAATGCTTACTAAAGCGCACAGCGCCGCAAGTGCGGCAACCTGTAAAATCACCATTATATCTGCCTGCGGAACATTATTAACGGTAAAGCGCACAGGCTTAGCGCCCATAAATGAAGCTATGTAAAATGAAGTAAGAGAGGAAACTATGCATGGCAGAAGTCCTGCATAGTACACTATGCCCACGCTGATTACCTCAACGGCGAAAATAACCGCCGTTACAGGCGTGCCGAACAGCGCCGAAAACACGCCGCTCATTCCGCACATTATGGCAAGGTGCATATCCTTTTCGTCAAGGCGAAAAAGCTTGCCTATTTTAGCACCGATACTGCCGCCAAGCTGTAAAGCGGCGCCCTCTCTGCCCACCGAGCCGCCGCACAAATGCGTTAAAACGGTGCTTATAAATATAAGCGGAGCAATAACAAGAGGAACGTCGTTTTTTTCTCGTATAGAATTTATTATAAGATTTGTACCGGGGTCCTTATATATTTTTGAAAAACGATATAAAGCTGCAATAATAACGCCGGCAAGCGGCAAAAAGTACAAAAGAAAGCTGTAGCTTTGAAAAAGCGAGGAGGCAGCTTCTACGCTTTTGCTGAATAAGCCGCCGATGAATCCTCCTATGCTGCCGGTAATTATTGCAATAATTATCCATTTAATAAAGGTAAGTATGTATGCGCGCGTGAATATAGCAACACGCTTTGATTTCATTATAAATTTTTTCTTATTTTTTGTATTTAAGTTATTCAAGTGGTATCACCGCAAGATTTTTATTTTCAGGCAAAGCCCTCATCTGTGTGTTTTTCTATTTACATTTTATCACCATAATAAAAGGTGTCAATTAAAAAATATTCTAATTACCCTTTTAAACAGGAAATATGCTTCGCTTTAACAGCAATTTTGTCAGCCTTTTGGCAAACTAAAAAGCTCTCCGTGCGGTGAAACTACCTTACGGAGAGCCGTTTGTTATTTACTATTTAATTGTAACAGCAATATACTGTGCGCCGCTGTCAAGAGAAATCCTTTGACAGTGTTAAAATTATGCTGCCTTGGCAAGCGTTTTCTGTATTTGCAAAACATCCTGCACATTTACGCTGCCGTCAAGATTGCAGTCATAATAATTAAACGTGATTTCTTTCTCAAAAAGCCATGCAACATTGCCGTCAAGCTCTTTTTCTATTTTTGCAAGTACCTTTTGAGTCAGCAAAACATCTTTAACTGTTACTTCATTATCTAAATTTGCATCACCCAAAAGAAATGCTTTAACAGGGAGGTTGGCTTTTGCAACCTGTGCAATATCTATCTCACCTGTTTCATACGCTTCTTTCAGGGTGAAAATCTGTCCGTCCTTTTCAGCATATATTTCAAGCTCGTATGGTATACCCCAGCAAGTATAGTGAGCAAAAACATAATTTCCCAGCTGTGCGGCTACAGGCATAGGCTGCTCAAATCCGGGTGAACCGTAAAACAAGGTCCAGTCCCCAAGCTTTGTAATATTATCAACACTGACAGCTCCGCCAAAATCCGGACAATTTTCCGCTAAATAATCCTTAAAGAGTCCAAGCAATATGTCTTTTTCTGTTGTCTGTTCGTCCTGAGCACCTGCTGTAACGGCAAATACAGACAGTGCCATTATTAACGCAAGCACAGTGCATATAATTTTTTTAAATAATTTTATACAAATTCCTCCATTAATCAGTTTCTCAATACATCATATATAATTATATTCTTATTTATACCAAAATTCTACTATTATGTCAAGCTCAACTAAAAAACTATATTATCCGTTACTAATTAATCTTTGTATTGCAAGTACATCAGAGGAGTTTATCTCTCCGTCACAGTTCGCATCTGCTAAATAGCTTTGATCATCAGCAAAGCTCATAATTTTTGCAATCTTTTTCTGC
>JBJEQJ010000024.1:0-26729 GCA_051881695.1 Acutalibacteraceae bacterium
CGCCTGCGGTAATTGTTCCGCCGAGAACTGTAAGCATTCCGAGTACCATCAGTACAGAAAGTACAACCGACAAAAACTTGTGTTGTGGTTTTACCATTATTCATCCTCCTGATAAAAAATTGTATTTTAGCCTACTTCGGCTATTGTCTCAATTATAAATTACAGGTCGTTTTTTATAATGCGAAAACAGAAAAATAGCCTATCCTATATTACAAATTTTAGAAAAAATTTTAGTTTAAGTTGGCTAATTTTTAATAACAATTTTATTTTAAAGGATATAAAATTCGTAAAATACAATTTATTTTTCTTTTATTTTGCTCCAATACGCTTTAAACGCCTGTTCATTCTTGTTATCTCCAAATTCGTAATAAACGGCATCTTTAATTTCATCGGGCAGATACTGCTGTTTAACATAGTGGTTTTCATAATCGTGAGGATACTCATAAAACTGTCCCTTGTTCCGATTGTCCTCGCCGTCAAAATGCATATTTTGCAGGTGCCTTGGTATAGGCCCTGTTTTTCCTTGCTTTATATCATTCATCGCCATATTTATTCCGATATAAGCCGAGTTGCTTTTAGGTGCGTTACATACCATTACAACTGCATCTGCAAGAGGAATCTGTGCTTCCGGCAATCCTACCTGAAGCGCTATGTCAACGCAGGACTTTACAATAGGGATTATTTGCGGATATGCAAGACCTACATCCTCACAGGCGCACACTAAAAGCCTGCGGCACGCAGACGGTAAATCTCCTGCCGAGAGCAGCCTTGCAAGATAATGAAGCGCAGCGTTTTGGTCGGAGCCTCTCATAGATTTTTGATATGCCGATACAATATCATAATGCTCATCTCCGTTTTTATCGTAGCGCATAGCGCTTTTTTGCGTTAGCTCTTTAGCTGCTTCAAGCGTTATTGTCCTGACACCGTCCTTTGGTATTGTTGCCGAAACAGACAGCTCAACTGCATTCATCGCCTTTCTCACATCTCCGCCGCAGGCAGAGGAAATATACATAACCGTTTCATCATCAACATCTATCTGCTCTGAAAGCTGTTCCGATAAAACATCATAGGCTCTCCACACAGCCTTTGCTACCTCTTCCTTTGGAACGGACTTAAACTCAAAAACAGTACAACGGCTTAAAATAGCGTTATACACATAAAAATACGGATTTTCAGTTGTAGAGGCAATAAGTGTGATGCTTCCGTTTTCCAAAAATTCTAAAAGCGTTTGCTGTTGCTTTTTGTTAAAATACTGTATTTCGTCCAGATACAGCAGTATTCCGTTCATTCCGCCGAAAGTATCCAGCTGAGCTACAAGCTCCTTTATATCCGCCGTAGAAGCTGTTGTTCCGTTGAGCTTTCTCAGCGTTCTGTTAGTTCTGTTTGCTATTATAGAGGCGAGCGTGCTTTTGCCTACTCCTGACGGGCCGTAGAAAATCATATTCGGTATCTCCCCCGAATAAATTATGTTCCTTAAAGCCTTTCCCTTCCCTAAAAGATGCTTTTGTCCTACAATATCGTCAATAGTCTGTGGTCTTAATCTTTGTGCAAGCGGTGCGTTCATAATATCCTCCGGAAAATTTCGGTAATTTACTTTTATTATGCTTTTATTAAACCTTATTGTCAAGAAAATTTAAGGAAACACTGATTAAAATGTTTGTGCATATTGCGCCGTCAGATTTTTTGTTTGATTGCACAAATAAACCGCAGTAATGGTGGCGAATTACGAGGATTTTTTGGGTAAACCGGCGGAAAATATGCAAGCAAGATGTGCAAGCAGCTTTTCGGCGAGATTTATTCAGTGTTTCCTTAAGTTCCGGCTTTGATACAGCGCAAAACAGGCGGCAGCCGTTTCAGCTGTCGCCTGTTAATTTTGATTTAAAAATTATTTACGGTTGAAAATTGACATAATGTCGTAGTATGTGTCGTCGTCATCTGCTACGTCTGCCGGCTTTGTCTTTCTTGCAGCCACATCCTTTGCTGCTGCCGCAGAAGCTGCCTGATTTCTCAGCATTTCTGCTCTTGTAGCTGTAAGCGGAGTTCTGCCTGCCTTTACAGCGTTTGCCTCTTCTCTCTTTTTGTCGCCGTCAAAGGTAATAAATCCTGTTGCAATAACAGTAACGCTCATCTCGTCCTCTAAATTCTCATCAAGAACAGCACCCCAAATGATATTTGCATCCGGGTCAGCCTGTTCTGTAATCATAGTTGACGCTGCGTCAATTTCATCAAGGCCGATATCCGGAGAAGCTGTGATGTTTACAATTACACCCTTAGCGCCGTCGATAGTGGTTTCAAGCAACGGACTTGAGATAGCCATCCTTGCAGCTTCCTCTGCTTTGTCCTTGCCCTGTGCGTAGCCAATACCCATATGAGCATAGCCCGCATCCTTCATAATAGCTGTAACATCGGCAAAGTCGAGGTTTACAAGACCGGGAATTAAGATGAGGTCAGAAATACTCTGAACGCCCTGTCTTAAAACATCGTCAGCCAAATCAAATGCATTTTTGAGTGTAATGCGTGTTTCTGTTGCATATTTTAATCTTTCGTTAGGTACAACGATAAGAGAGTCAACGTGTTCTCTTAAAGCGGCAATACCTGCCTCTGCCTGTATCATACGCTTTTTACCTTCAAAAGCAAACGGCTTTGTAACAATGGCAACTGTTAATATACCCATATCTTTTGCAATTTCAGCTACAACAGGAGCAGCGCCTGTACCTGTTCCGCCGCCCATACCGGCTGTGATGAACACCATATCTGTTCCCTGTAAAATTGCAGAGATTTCTTCTCTGTTTTCTTCGGCTGCTTCTCTTCCTACCTCAGGTCTGGAGCCTGCGCCCTTACCGTGTGTAACCTTTTCGCCGATTTGAATTTTCTGTGTAGCGTTTGAGAACTGTAAAACGTGGTCGTCTGTATTTATTGCTATAAACTCAACACAGCGCACACCCATCTTTACCATTCGGTTTACAGCGTTTCCGCCGCCGCCGCCAACACCTATTACTTTAATTACGGGAATATTGTTACTGTACTCTTTCTCTAATTCAAATGCCATTATACTTCCTCCTAGTTTAAGCCGCTTACGGGCTTTTCTTTAGTCATTTGACAATAATTTTCTAAAATCAAATTCACGCTGAATTTGTACATAATGCGTTTTATTATATGCCTACTTAATAATTTAACACAACAAAGAAAAAATTTCAATATTTTTGCAAAAGATTTTTATTAAATTCAATATAAATATGCTTTTTCAGCTTACTTTTGTCAAGTTTTTTCGCCTTTTTACATTTTTCAGATAATTTTTTATGCAAAGAACTGTTATTCTCTCCTTGAAAGGCACGCAGGCAGATGTTTAATTACTAATAATCGTACGAAGCATCATAGCCGCTGTCGTAGCTGTCATAGCTGTCATCGTATCCTGTATCATAACCTGTGTCATAGTCTGTGTCATAGTCTGTGTCATAGTCTGTGTCATAGTCTGTGTCATAGTCCGTATCATATCCTGTATCTGCGCCGCTGTCCCAAGTATAGTCAGACGAAATTTCAGGCTCGGTAGCCGCCTGCGTTTCCGGCTCTGTCGGCGGCTCGGTAGGATATACGGAGCTGTCCGGGTTAAAGTATGACGCCTTAATACCTTCGTTGCAGGCTGAAACATCTAAAACGCCTACGTCTGCCTGATTCAGCTTTTGAGTTATTATATCTCTTGCTGTTAAAATTTTATAGTCAATATCTGTAGGCATACCCAGCTCAATTTTTATTCTGTTGGAATAATTCAGCTTTATATCGGTTGAATGAGTAATATCAATCTCAACAATACCCTTGAATTCATATTTCTGCAAAGCGGCTGAAATATCGTTAAGTACGCTTAAATCATTTTTACCCTTGAACTGAGCAACCTCACCTGCATCAAACTTTGTCAGCTCGCAGCCTTTTACAACAGCTGCTTCGTATGTATTTTTATCTGTAATTTCAAGCACCTTGCCAAGCGCACTTATTACAACATATTGCTTGCCTTTTTCTACAACATAGGCAGGCTCGGCGTCTGTTATATTAATCTCCAGAGTATTCGGAATTTTAATCTTAATATCTGCCGTTTGAACAAACGGAAGCTCTTTTTCAATTTTTTCCGCTGCCGATTTTTTATCGCTTACAAACAGATTTTCTCCGTACATAAGCCCGCTTGTTTCTATTATCTGAGCCTCTTTATAATGCACGGAACCTGAAACCTCAATATTCTCTGTTTTAAACAATACGGTAAGCGACAGTATAATTCCCGTTATCAGTACGACAACAATAATAGCGGAGCATATACCTATATTAATAAGCTTTCTTGTTTTTCTTGAAACAGGCTCCTTAACAGGCTCCTCAGGCTTTTTTGTTTTTTGCCTTCTGGCAATTCTTTTTTCTTTTTCTTTTTGCTTTTGTGCAACCTCGTCAACATAAAAACCCTTTGAATAGTCGTTCTTATCCATTATAGAATCCTTGTCCGACTTCGGTTTATTATAGCTTGTCGCACTGCTTTGATTATGCCGGCTTCGGTATTTTACGTTTGAATTATTGTTATAATTGCTTCTGCCTGTGCTGTTTTTTTCAGAGCTTTTATTTTTTCGGCTTTCGCTGTTGTAAGCACCGTTATAATTTTTGTGGTAGCTTTCAGGCGGTCTGCTTCGTTTGTAATTTTCTGAGCCGGTTTGCCTTGTGCCGTCGGAGTTTTTCACATTATTTTTCTTATTGTAGCTTTGTCGGTTTCCATTATTGCTATGCTGATTTCTATTGTAGCCGGCAGTATTTTTGCCGTTTTTATCATATGTATTACGTCGGCTTTTCGGTGTATTGTATGAGTTACCCACAGGTCTTCCGCTGTTTGCGGAGGACCTGTGATTTTTTGTATTTTTATTTTCTGAGTTTTGGTTTCCTTTTGGTCTATTGTTTTCCATATATATACATCCTTTTTGCGGATTTATTTTTGACTTCAATGAATGTTCTTATATCATATCTATATAGAATCATTATACTACAATTTCTTAATTAATGCACCTGCCGATGACAAATTAAGCTCTAAATCCTCATAGCCTCTTTCAATATACTTTATGCCGCCTATCTCCGTTGTTCCCTGTGCAGCAAGCGCCGCTACAGTAAGCGCCGCCCCGCCACGTAAATCCAGCGCTTCCACTCTTGCACCGTAGAGCCTTTTTACTCCCTCAACAACTGCAACCTTACCCTCAACCTTTATGTTTGCTCCTAATCGAAGAAGCTCTCCGACATGCTTATATCTGCTTTCAAATATATTTTCCGCAAACATACTTGTTCCGTTGGCAATGCAGGTCATCGCCATTACCGGAGGCTGTGCGTCTGTAGGAAAGCCCGGATACGGCATTGTTCGTATATATTTCACCGGGTTAAGACGATCGGGAGCTTTTAAAAAAAGTGAATTTCCGTTAATAATAACGGAACATCCAACCTCTTCCATAACAGGTATTAAAGCGCTTAAATGCGCAGGAATTATATTTTTAAGCTCTACACTTCCGCGTGTTACAGCGGCAGCCGCCATATAGGTTGCCGCTACAATTCTATCGGGTATAATACTGTGCTGACATCCGCACAGCTTTTCGACTCCGTCTATATATATTGTTCCCTCGCCTGCACCGCTTATTTTAGCTCCGCAGGCATTTAAAAAGTCTGCAAGGTCGCATATCTCCGGTTCTCGTGCAGCGTTTGAAATCACTGTTGTTCCCTTTGCCATGGCGGCGCAAAGCATTAAATTCTCTGTTGCGCCCACGCTGGGAAACGAAAGTGCAATTCTTATACCCTCAATACCATTTGGAACATCGCAGTCGAGCACTCCGTAATGTTCGGAAATTTCCACTCCAAGCAGTCTTAAGGATTTCAAATGCAAATCAATCGGTCTTGGTCCAAGCTCACAGCCTCCCGGCAGAGAAAGCTTTGCCATACCCATTCTTGAAACGATAGCGCCCAAAAAAACTATTGAGGAGCGCATCTCCCTCATAAGCTCATCGGGAATGTCACACCTGCAAATATCTTTTGTATTTACCGTTAAGGTTGTGCCGTCCCTTATAACCTCCGCACCGAGATACCTGAGTATTTTAATAGAAGTATTTACGTCAGACAAATTCGGGCAATTATGTAAAACGCAAATATCACGGCATAAAATTGTTGCCGCCAATATAGGCAGAGAGCTGTTTTTTGCACCCTGTACAGCTATGCTTCCGCACAACCGGTTAGAGCCTTCCACAACAAATTTAGACACAAGCAACACCCTTCCCGCTTAACATATTAAAAACTGTTTCTGTGTTATTTTATGCGGTATATGAAAACTGTGTTACTTTGCACTCTGAGCGTTTAGCGGTTAATTTGCAACGCCTGTAAGCACCATCTTTATCACTGAGAAAATCCTCTCGTTTGCATCGCTGATTGCAAGCTTTTTTGCATTTTCGCTGTAACGTGCAAGGGTTTCACTGTCGCCTGCCATTTTATCGGCAGTCTTAGTAATTATATCGTCGGTTAAGTCCTTTTCTTCAATAACAACAGCCGCATCTGCGTTTGCCATTGCCATTGCGTTATGGTACTGATGGTTTTCTGCAACATTGGGCGACGGTATTAATATTGCCGGCTTGCCCTGTGCCTGAAGCTCGGAAAGCGTTATTGCTCCCGCACGGCAAATAACCAAATCTGCCGCCGCCATACAGGTCGGCATATTGTTAATGTATTCTCTTATATCTAAATTTTTACAGTCCTCAGGCTCTATCCCCTTTTCACGCAGTAAATCAGGGAACCATTTGCCATACTGTCCGTAGGCGTGAATAATCTGATATTTCTTATCCTTGCCGCTTCTTGCAATAAGGTCAGCAACACCCTCGTTTATTTTTCTGGCGCCTAAGCTTCCGCCAAAGGAAAGAATTACCGGTCTGTCATCAAGCTCCAGCTTTTTTCTTGAGCTTTCCTTATCGGCAGTTAAAATCTCTCCTCTTACAGGGTTTCCCGTTGTAACACACTTTACGTTTTTGTCAAGATGTGCCTTTGCCGCCGGCATAGCAAGCATTACTCTTTTTGCGTACTTTGAGAGCATTTTTGTAGTTACTCCCGGAAATGCGTTTTGCTCGTGTATAACTGTGGGAATACCCATTTTTGCAGCCGTTCTTATAACAGGACCGCTTACATATCCGCCTGTGCCCATACAAATATCGGGTTTGAATTCTTTTATTATTTTTTTCGACTCTGCGCTTGCTGTTATTGCACGCTTTGCAGTAATTATATTGTCCTTTATTGCCGACGGAGAAAAACTCCTTTTAAAGCCGGAAATTGAAATGCTTTTAAATTTAAAGCCTGCCTGCGGCACAAGACGCTCTTCCATGCCGCCCTTTGCACCTATATACAGTATTTCTGCATCCGGCATTTTCTCTCTTATGAAGCCTGCAACTGCAAGCGCCGGGTTAATATGGCCTGCTGTTCCGCCTCCGGCAAAAATAATCCTCATTGCCTGCACCCTCTTTTTTAAATTAAGCTTTATTAATATTGGAAGTTCTTGAAATAGAAAGTATTACGCCCATCTGCATTAAAAGCATTACAAGCGAGCTGCCGCCATAGCTGAAAAACGGCAGACTGATACCGGTATTCGGAAGCCAGTCTGTAATAACCAGTATATTAAGTACAACCTGAAGTCCTACCTGCGCTGTTAAGCCAACGCCGAGAAGCGTTCCGAATTTATCCTTTGCACGCATTGATATTGTTATACCTCTCCAAACAAGGAGTCCGAAAATTGCAAGAATTATAAATGCACCGACAAGACCAAGCTCTTCGCAAACTATGGCGAAAATAAAGTCGTTCTGCGGTTCGGGCAAATAAAGATACTTCTGCCTTGACTGTCCCAGTCCAAGTCCCCAAAGTCCTCCTGAGCCTATTGCGTACATTGAATTTCTGGTCTGCCAGGTTGTGTTCCACATATCGGCGTCCGTATATATAAGCGCCTGGCCCCAGCCCTCCATTCTCGTCATAGCATATGACAAAATGCCGGTTACATAGGCTATAGCAAACAAAACGCCTAATGCTACCCCCGCTATAACAAAATACTTGGTTTTCACTCCCGAAATAAACATCATAACTGCTATAAGCAATGTAACAATTACAATAGCTGAATAGTGAGGTTCCAATATCAGCAAGCCGGCAGACACAGCCCACAGTATCAGCGCCGGAGCAACACCGTATTTAAAGGTTTCCATTCTGTTAAAATAAACCGAGCCCCAATGCGCCATAAAGAGTATGACTGCAAATTTTAATATTTCTGACGCCTGAATGGTAAACAGCCCGAAGCCTATCCATCTATGTATATCATTTTTTGCCGGAAGAAAAAGCACAAGCACCATCAAAAACATTGAAATGCCCATAATTATTACCGACAGCTTGTGAAAATAATGATAATCAAAAAAAGATATTCCGAGCATTGCGGCAACTCCGAGCAAGGCAAAGATGCCTTGTCTTTTTAAATACAGGTAGCTGTCGCCGTTTTCGTAATAAGCTACTGCGTAGCTTGCAGAGAACATCATTACCATTCCGATGACAAGCAAAACAAGCACCAGCACCAGAAAAGGCATATCAAGTCCGGCGCGCACAGAGAAAAGCTTAATACGCTTTTTTATTCCCCTGTGCTTACTGCCGGTTTGCATCTCCTGCCTTATTTCACGCTCCTGTGCGGCATAGCGTTCTCTTCTCTCTCTTATTCTTCTGCTGTCGCTTTGAGCGTTTCTTCTTCTTTCTCCCTCATATTTTAAAGGATAGCTTATATCCATTTTTACTACATTAACTCCTTTCGGAAACCGTCTGAATTCTCTTCAGGACGAAATAATTTAAAAACCGAAAACTACGCACAGTAAAGCCGCCGCACCCATTACTGCTGTAGCTATACTGAACACCGTAACTATTTTAACCTCTGACCAACCGCACATTTCAAAGTGATGATGAATAGGACTCATCTTGAACAAACGCTTGCCGTGAGTAAGCTTAAAATATGCCACCTGTAAAATAACGGAAAACATTTCAAAAATATAAACAAGCGCTATTGGTATGATAAGCACCGGCATATTAAGCGCAAACGCAAGAGCACATAAAAAACCGCCCAGATAAAGCGAGCCGGTATCTCCCATAAATACCTTTGCAGGGTGAAAGTTCCAAAGCAAAAAGCCAAGACAGCCGCCCGCAAGAGAAGCCGCCATAATACCTATTCCGTCAAAGGACAGAGTGCAGGCTATAATCATAAATGCCAAAGAAGCAAAAAATGTCATGGAGCCCACAAGACCGTCTACGCCGTCTGAAAGATTCACGGCATTTACAACGCCGACAATTAGTATTGCAGATATTATCCAATATGCCCAGCCTAAGTCTACAGTGCCGACAAACGGTATAAGCGTTGCAGATGAGCCGCCGTCCATTAAATATATAGAAAACAGGTATGCCGCCGCCACCAAAAACTGAAGCAGCAACTTCTGCTTTGCGGTAAGTCCTAAATTTCTTTTCTTTACAACCTTAGTGTAATCGTCAACAAAGCCTATTGCACCGTTGCCCACAGCTAAAGCAAGACCGGCAAGCACCTTGTTAAGCGCAAGCGAAGAGCCAAAAAGCACCTCTCCCATTACTCCGCTTTTATCTGCAAACGCACTGTACAGCAAAGCTACAATGACAGTAACTATAACAGAGCTTACAATAAACATAATTCCGCCCATAACGGGAGTACCCTGCTTGCTTTTGTGCCATTTTGGGCCTATATCCAGAATTGTCTGACCGTATTTTAGCTTATGCAAAAAGGGAACAAGCCATTTTCCCAGAAGTCCGGCAATTGCAAATGAAGCAACTGCGCTTATAAGCATCCATAATGCATTCATAATGTTGTAACCTCCATATTTTTACACTTAAAATATTACCGCTGTTCTGTTTTATTATAGTTTTAAAAAAGAAGCCGAAATATCCTTTATATCAATTCCTGCTCTTACAAGCGCATAGCAAGCAGCAAGAACCAAACGCAGGGGGAGCGAAATACTGCTTTTTATTTTTATTCTTGACAGTATACCTCTTGCCAAAAGCTCAAACGAAACAAAGCTGTCGCCGTATTTTATATTTTTCGCTAAAAGGTCTGCTCTGTCGTTACTAAGCGAGTAATTTATCACCTTGCACTTTACTCCCTTATATTTGCTTTCGGCGCAGTACGGAAGGATTGCTTCGTCAAAAGCATTTACTGCTTCCGCAGTAAGCTCCCGTATATCGTCATCAGCTATTAAAATGTGCTTGGCATCGTTTTCTCCTGCAGGAAACACAACAGAGCATTTGCATCTGACGTCTGAGGTGTTTATCATCATATCTTCACCCGTTACCGTAACGCCGCAAATATTAAGCAGCTCCTTAATAAGTCCTGACGCTTTCGGAGCATTTATCTGTGAGGCCTCAATAACAATAATGTTATTTTTTACTTGCATTTCTTCATTATCTTTTTTCATAATTACAGTCATTCCTTACATAACCCCTGTACCGTAGTTGTTATTCTGTGCAAACGTGACCTTAATTACTGTACCGGGGCTTACCTTTGTACCCGGGCTTATGCTTTGAGATTTTGATATGCCCTCACCGGCGGCGCTTGCACCTGCAATACTTATGTTTAAGTTATATTGAGAAGCTACATAGTTTACGTCCGCAACCTGCATACCGGTAAGATCCGGAACCTCTACCTTTTGGTCCGAAACAGATGAATTGTCGGTATATAAAACTACCGTTCCCTGTTGCGGGATTCTTGAGTCAGCCGCAGGAATCTGTGACAATACCTTTTCGCCGCTGCCCATAACAACAGGAGTAAATCCGTCCTCGGCTACCTGAGCCTGTGCCTCGTCTGTTGTCATTCCTACATAATTCGACGCTGTAGTATCAAGCTCTGTTATTTCCTCTTCATTATATTGTGTTTCAATTTCAAGATAAGGCAGAGCCTCTTTCATTATATCTGCAAAGCAGGGCGCTGCAATCTGGCTTCCGTAATATACACCGTTGTTCGGGGTATCAAAGAATACAAGCATTGCAACCTTTGGATCGTCTGCCGGAGCAAAGCCGCAGAAGGAGGCAATGTAGTCGTCCTCGAAGCCGTTGCCGTTTGTGTCAACCTTTTTCTCTGATGTACCTGTTTTTCCCGCAATGCGGTAGCCCTGTACATATCCGTTGGAAGCAGCTCCCGAAATTGCGTTTTCCTCCAAAACATCACAGATTATTCCGGCGGTTTCCTCTGATATTACCTTGCGCTTTACTATTGTTTCGGTTGACTTTATAACATTTCCGTCACTGTCCAATATTTGACGCACAACATACGGCTGAAGCAGCGTGCCGCCGTTTGCAACTGCTGACACTGCCGTTACCATTTGTATAGGAGTTATGGAAAAGTTCTGACCGAAAGAGCCAACCGCCAAATCGGTAAGGTCCATATCAGGAAAGAAAATATCGTCAGACTCACCCGGAAGGTCTATTCCTGTTTTTTCCGAAAAACCGAACGCCTGATAATATTCCTTGAATTTGTCTATTCCGATAGCACTGCCAATTTGCATAAATGCCGGGTTACAGGAATTGCACAAAGCCTGTGCAAAGGTTTGCGTTCCGTGACCGCTTGTATTATGACAGCTTATTGCGCCCGCACCCTCAAACGGCACATAGGAGCCTGCGCAGGTGTATCTTGATTCTTCCGTAATAGTACCCTCTTCCAGACCCATTGCAGAGGTTATTATTTTCCATACAGAACCGGGGTAGTAAGTATCGCTGACAGCTTTATTGCGCCATTGTTTTGAAAGAGCAGCGCTTTCAGCCTCGCTTTGCTCATCCTTCGGCAAAGCTTTTATTTCTTCCTTTGCTTTCTCACTTGCAATCTCAAACGGGTCGTTTAAGTCGTAGCCCTCCTGAGAAGCCATTGCAAGAATTGCGCCGGTGTTTACATCCATCATAACTCCGACTGCACGGTCCAAAACCTCAAACTCTTCTATATATTTATCAAGATATTTTTCTGTTATATGCTGTAATGTTTCATCTATTGTAAGCACCAGACTGTTGCCGTCCTGTGCCTCTATTTTTTGTTCATAAGGGAAAGGCATCTCTGTTTGATTGCCGCTTTTTGCTTCTACAAGTCTGCCCGGTGTTCCCGTAAGCTCACTGTCGTATTGATATTCAATACCTGCAAGTCCCTGGTCGTCGCTTCCGGTAAAGCCTAAAACAGAGGATGCAAAAGAACCATAGGGATAGTATCTTTTGTAATCCTCAAGCAAATCTATTACGCCCTTTATATCGTACTTCTCTTCAATCTCCTCTTCAAATTTTAAAATTTTATCTCTCACGTCGCTTTCAATCTGTCTTTTTAATACAACATAGTATGACTTTTGCTTTGACTTTTCAAAAACATCCTCCTGCTTTAAGTCGAGAATTTTCGCAAGTCCCTCTGACGCGATTGTTCTTTGCTTGTCATCTTTAAAGTTAATCGGCGCCAATACCACCTGCCACACAGTTGCGCTTTGTGCAAGCGTTTTCATATTTGTATCGTAAATTGTACCACGCCTTGCATTTATTGTGGTATCAATAAGCTGCTGGTCAACTGCATTTTGGTGAAGCTCCTCACCCTGTACCAGACCAATCTGAGTCAGCCTGAGCACCGCGCTGCCAAAGCCGAGCAGCAAAATTATTACAAGCACAATTACCGATCTTCGCATCAGCTTGATATTTGCGCCTTTAACCATAATATATAACTCCTTCCCGATAATTAACTTAATAATTTAAAATTCGTTCTCCATATACAAATGCAAAGTATAAAGCAGAAAATTATTTACTGTGTAATAAAAAAATAGGGTTGTAACAAAAGTCAGTAAGAATTACTGTTAAAAAGTAATACGTCCGTCTACCAACTCATTACAAAACAGCCGCAGCTGTTTTTGTTACAACCTCTTTATCGTTCATTGTATACTTGCTTATATATATTTATTAGCATAATAAAACAGTTATTACCATAAATCCGCAATAGACTGTGCAATTGACTCGAAAATATTAACGCTTTCCGGATTGCTTACCTCTGCCTTGTCGCCCTCGGTAAACTTTATGTACTCCTTCTGGTATGCATCCGCCTTTACCATACCAAGCTCTTCAGTTGCAAACTTTTCAACAACAGACGGAGAGATTTTAGCCTCTACCTTCATTTTTGTCTGTGTGTATAAGCTTTCCTGATTTGCAAGCGTAACCTCAGCATTGCTTATCTTCTGGTTAAGCTCGGTTAGCTGAACTTGTCCGTGAATAATAAGCGCAACTGTACCTGTTAAAAGTGCTCCTACCATAAAGCATTTTGCAAGCTTAAGCGGATTGCGTTTTGGTCTGCGCGCTTTATTCAGTTGTTCTTCAGGTATGCTGACTAAATTATTTCTCTTTTTTCTATGTGTAGCTTTTTTTCTTTCTTCGTATTCATATTCTTCAGCTGCTTCAAAAAGACTGATATCATATGCAGCGTTTCTTTCTTCAAATGCCATTCCTTACACCTCTGATATATCTAAAAACCTTGTACTTAACAGTACAAAGAAGCCGTAATTAAATTTAACGTAAATAATAAACAAGTAAGTAAAATAAAGTAAAATATGCAAGCAGCTTTCTGAAAAATATCTAAAAAAGCAGCTTGCTGCAATATTTTGCAACAATTTTGTAACTTTTGTATTTATTCTATAAAAGCCGACCGTTTCAGTCGAACGTATGTATTCTATATAAGATGTTTTTTCCGATAAAAACCGGGTCAATTAACACAATATATAGTTTACTACATATAAGGTCGTTTGTCAAAGCTTTTATTAAATTTTTTTACAAGTTTGTTACAATTTCTCCAACACACGAAGCTTTGCGCTTCTGCTTCGTGTGTTTTTACTTATTTCAGTCTGTGACGCCTCTATCGGTTTTCTGTTAACAAGCTGCGCCTTCGGTTTATTTCCGCATACACACACCGGAAAGTCCTTTGGACATATACAGCCGGTACACCACTGAGCCATTCTTTTTTTTACTATTCTGTCTTCCAACGAATGAAAAGTAATTACAGCCAGTCTGCCTCCTGTGTTTAAAAGCTCAAACGCTGCTTCTAAGCCCTCAGACAGTCTGTCAAGTTCCCCGTTTACAGCTATTCTTATTGCCTGAAAGGTCTTTCTCGCCGGGTGTCCGTCGCGTCTTTTTGCAGCCGGAACGGCGCTTTTTACTATTTCGGCAAGCTGAACAGTTGTTTTTATCTTTTCCTTTTCTCTTGCTCTTACAATTGCCGAGGCTATTGAAGAAGCAAATTTCTCTTCCCCGTAATGATTGATTATCTCTGCCAAACGCGCATACGGCAAAGTATTAACCAAATCGTAAGCAGACACTCCCTGCTTGCTCATACGCATATCAAGCGGAGCATCATAATGAAACGAAAAGCCTCTCTCCGGCGTATCAAGCTGTCTTGACGAAACACCTATATCAAGCATTACGCCGTCTACACCGCTGTACCCCAAAGAATTCACTACAGATTTCATCTGACTGAAATTTGCCTTTACAACAGTTGAATTTTTTACACCTGCAAAGCGCTCTGTAACAGTTTTTATGGCTTCGGGGTCCTGGTCGATTGAAATTAACATTCCGCCGCTTAATCTTTTCAGTATTTCTGCGGAGTGTCCTCCGCCACCGGCAGTACCGTCAACATAAATTCCGCCCTGCTTGATATTCAGGGCATCTACAGTTTCGTTTAAGAGAACAGGTATATGATTAAATTCCATTTATCGTTCTCTCCTTTTTACTGTCTGCTTAAATACAGTCGAACAAGCTTAAAATATTTTCGTCCTGAGTCTGAGCGTTTGTGTATTCCTCCCAGTTTTCCGAACTCCAAATCTCAACCCTTGTTCCGGCTCCGATAATTACAGCGTCTTTTTCAATGCCTGCAAATTTTTTAAGGTAGTCCTGAATTAAAAATCTGCCCTGTGCATTGGGGGTTACTTCGTCTGCGCCGGCACAGAAATATCTGTACAGGCCTTGAGATTTACCCTCCGGCAATGCGCTGATTTTTGCAAGAAATTCCTCCCACTGCGTCTTGGACATTACCTGCAAACAGCCCTTGCCCATTTTAACGCTGTTAAGACCCTTTGCAACAAAGAAAGTATCGCCAAGCTCATCTCTGAACTTAGCGGGCATTATGATACGGTTTTTAGTATCCAGATTATGCTGGTAGGTTCCGGTAAACATAACGTCACTTCCATGTTACTTGATGCCATTTTTATGCTTTTTCGTGTCATTTTTAAACACTTTGTGCCACTTCGTTTTTATTATAGAACAATATTCAGCAAAAATCAATAGGAATTTTTAAAAAAATTTTGCAAAAAATCGCATAAAAAGGGCGTTTTACAACATTATGAGCAAAAAAAGCTTTTTAATACAAGATATTGTTTTTCGGGGTCAAAAAACTTTAAAAAATTTTTTACCGGCATCATAAAACACTGACAACAGCTTAAAATAAGTTATTTCCTTACTTTTCTTTATTATTTACCGAATTTGCACAAAAAAACAGCAGGCGAAAATATCCGTCTGCTGTAAAATACAAAATATTATTTAAACAGGCAATCAGTTGCCGTTACGCTGGCTTGCCTTAAGATTCTGCCTTGTTTTCTTAATCTCGTTTGTCTGAGCTGTCATAAACTCGTCTGTTTTCTTCATAAGCTCTTCAACGTACTCGTTAGCTGCTTTTCTGATTTCTCTTGCTTTAAGCTTTGCATCGGCAATAATATCATTGGCATCAGCCTGAGCCTGACGAACGATCTCGTTTTGATTTATCATTGTCTTTTTGCGCTCTTCAGCTGTTCTTAAAATGCTTTCGCCCTCTTTTTTAGCGTCTGCAATAATGTTCGCCCTGTCTGCAACTATAGCCTTAGCCTGTCTAACCTCTTGAGGAAGAGCGTCTTCAATATCCTCAAGAATTTCTTTGATGTGCTCGGCGTCAACTACAAGCTTTCCTCCGGAAAGCGGCAATGTTTTAGCCTCGTCAATAACCTCTCTTAATTCAGACAATAAATCTTCAACTTTCATCAGTATCAATCCTTTCTCTTTATTCCTAAATAATTCTCTGAAGTCTGGCACACTTTAGCATATATTATTTTGCGGAAAAGAGTCTTTCTTTTATTTCATCGTGTATACAGTCAGGGACAAAGTTTGTAATATCTCCGCCCAATGCTGCAACCTGCTTTACTATGCTGGAGCTTAAATACATATTTTCTGCACTTGACGTAAGAAAAACAGTTTCCAGCTCCGGGTTAAGCTTTTTATTTGTAAGCGACATCTGGAATTCATATTCAAAGTCTGAAACCGCCCTCAGTCCTTTTACAACGGCAATAGCGTTTTTTTCCTTGGCATACTCTGCCAAAAGACCGTCAAAGCAGTCGATTTCAATATTTTCAATCCCTTTTGTCGCTTTTTTCAGCAGCGACATTCTCTCCTCAGTAGAAAAAGTCGGATGCTTGTCATAATTATTAAGCACCGCCACTATAACGTGTTCGAACATTCTTGCCGCTCTGCATATTACATCAATATGTCCTAAAGTAACAGGGTCAAAGCTGCCGGGGCATATTACTGTCCGCTTCATCCAACCACATCCTCATGACAATACGTGCTAATTTTTATTTTACCATAGCGATAAATTCTGTCAAGTATAAAATTATCAATTTTTTCGGGTAATTCTTCATTTTGTGGACTTTCACATATAATTGTGCCGCCTTTGTTCATAATTTGGGCAACCATTGGCAGTACATTTTGCAGAATTCCGGTTCTGTACGGCGGGTCAAGAAACGCTAAATCAAAACGCTCTGAAGTTCCGGAAAGATAATTAATACAGTCGCCGTTTCTGACCTCTGCCCTTTCAAGCAATCCGGTATTTTTCAGATTTGTCTTTACAACCTCTATACTGTCGCGCCTTGAATCGACAAAAACAGCAAGCTTTGCGCCGCGGCTTAAGGCTTCTATACCCATTTGCCCTGAGCCTGCGAATAAATCTAGGAATTTTCTGCCCTGTACAGAAAACTGGACAATGCTAAAAACAGCCTCTTTTACTCTTTCTGTCGTCGGTCTTACCTCGTCGCCGCTTAGCGTTTGCAAGCGTCTGCCCTTGGCACTTCCTGTTATGACTCTCATTATGCTCATTCCTTTTTTACATCGACATAAAGCGATGTATTTATAATATATTATCACATTTTATAATAGGCTTGTCAACCGTGAAAATATTTATACACCGCCGCTGCTGCAGCGCTGTTCATCTTAGGCGCCTTTTCAAGCTCTTCAAGATCGGCAAGCTGAATATTACTTATTGTTCCGAAATGCTTAAGCAAGGCTTTGGCGCGCTGTACTCCGATTCCGTCTATCTCTGTAAGAGAACTTTTAAAGGCATTTTTGCTTCTTGTCTGCCTGTGATAGCCGATAGCAAAGCGGTGCACCTCATCCTGAATAGAAGAAACCAGCGTAAAAGCCTTTCGCTTGTAGGTTATTGAAATTTCTCCTCCGCCGCCTGTTATTGCCCTTGTTTTGTGCTTGTTGTCCTTTACCATACCAAACAGCGGTATTTCAATGCCTCTTTGACTTAGTATCGGCTCAACTGACGACACATGCCCCTTGCCGCCGTCAAGCAGAATTAAATCCGGTAAACGAGCAAAGCCCTCGTCCTCCTTATCCTTCAGCTTTTCATATTCGTCAAGCCGCCTGCTTATAACCTCCTGCATAGACGCATAGTCGTCCTGCCCGTCAAAGCCTTTTATCTTAAATTTTCTGTATGCGCTTTTAAGCGGACGTCCGTTTTTAAACACAACCATTCCTGCTACGTTTTCACTTCCTGCAAGGTTTGAAATATCGTACGCTTCAATATATACCGGCACCTTGTCAAGACCCAAAAGCTCCGCAAGCTCATCAAGAGCAGACGCCTCAGCCCCTGTTATTCCTTTGTGCTGTGCAAGACGTTCGGCGGCGTTTTTCTTGCACATATTTACAAGCTGAAGCTGTTCTCCCTTTTGCGGAACGGTAATGTACACCTTTCTTCCGCTTTTTTCCGAAAGCCAAAGCTCTAAGGTCTGCATATCCTCCGCATCTCCGTCAAGCGTTACTCTCTTGGGAATTTCACTGCGTATAGAATAATACTGCGTAATAAATTCTGCCCTTGCTGTGTTAGGCTCGCCTACATCTGAAAGAATAAAATGCTCCCTGTCAAAAAGCTTGCCGTCTTTAAAACGAAACACCTCAAAGCAGGCGCTTGTTTTGTCGCGCACAAGCGCAATTACATCCTGCTCCTTAACCTTATTTGCCACAACCTTCTGGCGTTCCTTCATACGCTTAACAGCTGTTATTCTGTCCCTTATTTTTGCTGCACGCTCATATTCGGTATTTTCCGCCGCTTCGTTCATCTTCTGCGTCAGGTCCTTTATGGAAACAGAGCTGCCGCCCTTTAAAAACTCAACTGCCTCCTCAAAAACCTCATTGTACTCTTTATTGGACACCTTACCCGAGCAGGGCGCCATACACTGCTTGATATGATAATTAAGGCACGGTCTTGTTTTGCCTATATCCTGCGGGAACTTTTTATTACAGCTTGGCAGCTTAAAAATCTTCTGTGCCTCGTCCACTGCATTTTTAACATAGTAGCTGCTGTTATACGGACCTATATACTCTGCATTGTCGTCCGCCTTTTGCTTAGCCTCGGAGATTTTAGGCCACTTTTCTTTAGTAATTTTTATATAGCTGTAGCCCTTGTCATCCTTTAAAAGTATATTGTATTTTGGGGTGTGCTGTTTTATAAGACTGCATTCAAGAATAAGCGCTTCAAATTCGCTGTCTGTAATTATATAATCAAAGGTGTTTACGTTTTCTACCATTCTGCGAACCTTTTGGGCGTGATTATTCTGCGAACCGAAATACTGGCTGACTCTGTTTTTTAAAGCCTTAGCCTTGCCTATATATATAATTCCGTCGCTTTTGTCGCGCATTATATATACGCCGGGCGAAAGCGGCAGCTTCATAGCCTTTTCTCTCAGCTCTTTCAATTTTTCGTTCATCTTATCACCACAATGTCTTTTAATAAAAACAGGCGGAGTATATTACTCCGCCAAACAATATCTATATAAACGTGAAAAGCCAAGCTGAATTTTTATTACTCTGCAAAGCCGGATTCTACCAGCTTAACCAAATCGTTTACAGCTCCCTCTTCGTCCGAGCCGTCAGCAATAATTCTGATTGATGTGCCGCCTACAATACCTAAAGATAAAACGCCGAGCAAGCTTTTTGCATTTACTCTTCTCTCTTCTTTTTCTACCCAAATAGAAGATTTGTACTCATTTGCTTTCTGAATAAAAAATGTTGCCGGTCTTGCATGAAGACCTACTTGATTTTGAACCTCTACATCTTTAACGAACATAATCTAACCTCTCCTATTATTAAAGTTTCAAATTATAGCCAACAGAATAACAGGCTTTTCCGCCATTTCTTTTTAATAGTTATTATTATATCACAAAGAACCTCAAGGTCAACACTATTTTACAAAATTCAGTTTGATGAACTATTTGCAATTATGGAACACCTTTGATTATTATGCATATTACCTAAATTTTTGTTTGGAATTTGTTATTGACACACAGTCATAATTTCCGCTAAAGAATTTTAACCTCATCATAACACAAAAAACTACAAATAACGCTTTTTTTCATCCTCTGTTAATTCTGCCGTTTTCAGCATATCCGGCCTTTTGTTTTTTGTGCGGATGAGCGACTGTTCTCGCCGCCATTTTGCAATATTTGCGTGATGCCCGGAAATCAGTACTTCTGGCACCTGCCTGCCTCTCCAATCTGCGGGTCGAGTATACTGTGGGTATTCAAGCAAGCCGCTGTAATGGCTTTCTTCTGTAAAGCACAGCTCGTCTGACAGCACACCCGGTACCATCCTTGCAACAGCGTCGGCAAGCACCAATGCAGGCAGCTCTCCGCCTGTTAAAACAAAGTCGCCTAAAGAAATTTCTTCATCTACATATTCTTCAATTACTCTTTCGTCTACGCCCTCGTAATGACCGCACAATATACATATGCTTTCCATTTGGGCAAGTTCCTTTATTCTTTTTTGAGTAAGCGTCTTCCCTTGAGGCGACATATAAATCAGATGGGGCTTTTGGGGAGCCTTTTTACATATATCCTCATAGCAAAGCGCAATAGGTTCTGCCATCATAAGCATACCCATTCCTCCGCCAAAGGGTGCGTCATCCACTCTGTTGTGCTTGTCAAAAGCATAATCACGAAGCTGGTGACAGCGTATCTCTATAATATTATTTTTTCTTGCCCTGCCGATTATACTTTGTGACAGCACATTTTCGCACATTTCGGGGAAAAGAGTAATTATGTCAATCCTCATCGTCAAAAAGTCCTTTCATCGGCTTTATCAGAACAGCTCCGCCCAAAACGTCTGTTTTTATCACAACATCGTCAATTACCGGAATTAAGAAAGTTTTATTTTCACTGTCCTTTATTTCGTACACATCATTAGCTCCTGTTTTAAATACATCGGTAACAATGCCGTATTTTTCTTTTGTTTTCTCGTCAATTACGCTTAAGCCTATAATATCCTGGATAAAATACTCCTCTTCCTCCAGTTGTGCATCGTCCCTGTTAATGTACAGTATCTTTCCTCTCAGCTCGTCTGCCTGCTCTACCGTATCTATCCCCTTTATTTTTACAAGCGCAATTCTTTTATGCGGCTTTGACTTAACGCTTACGCTTTTTTTGCCGTTGTCAAAATAAAGAGTATTAAACGAGCAGAAAAATTCAAGCGTATCGCACCATATGTCAACACGCAAATCTCCCTTTAAGCCGTGAGTACCGACTATTTTACCAACCTCTAAATATTGCTTAAGCATATATGCGCTCCTCTATATTATTCCTTTTCGCTTTTTTCAGCCTTTTCTTTCTTTTCAGCGTTTAATTTCACAACCCTTTGAGTTATATCGCTTTTTCTCGGTCTTTTATAATGGGCGTACTCGCCTAAGTCCATAACAACTATTGAGTGACTGTTTTTTCTGGCACTTGCAATCACCATATCGTTATAGTTGCCGTAAAGATATTTCAAATAATTATCGTATTCCTTAGGAATCGGAAATCTGTAGCCCTCGAAATCCCAGTAAATTACATCCTTTAAGTATTCCTTGGGAAAATCTCCCTTATACACATTTCTGCCCATTCCATCATAAAGATATTTTGCATCCTTTTTATCCTTAAACCATTTAAGGCATTTGTACTGCAGCTTTTCACAAACAGACATAGGCAGTATTTTTTTTAGCACATTTGCAAAACCGGACTGCACCTTGTTTTTATTATTGATTTTTCTGTTGTACCACTTATTAAAAACAAGAGAGCGTGTGAGCAAGGTGAGCTGTAAATGTATTTTCCTGCCGATAGCAGAGTTTGCGGTATTATCATGAGAAAGCACGTCAAAAAAGACACCGTTATGCACATTTAAATGCTTTGAAGTCCACTTTGTAGCAAAAAAAGTATTGTCAAGCCTGAGCTTTGTAAAAACGCAGTGGTTTTGCGGGTCTGTATCTGCTGTGTGCAGGGTAACTCCCTTTGGAAGCTCGCTTTGCACAACAGACAGAAATTTATCATAGTCCTCTCTCAGCATCATAACGTCTGCATCGTCATCCCACGGAATGAAACCATGGTGTCTTATTGCGCCAAGCAGAGTACCGCCGGCGAGAAAATATTTTATATTATGCTTTTTGCATATTCTGTCTATCTCAAGCAGATAACCAAGCAGAATATTCTGAATAATTCTTAGCTTGCCCTGGTAGGAATCGTCAAATACAAAAATGCCCTCGGAGTCCTTTAAGGATTTTACCGTAAGCTGTATTGCGTCTTCAAGGGTCACTCTCGGCTTACAGCCGAAGGCCATTATCTTCTGATTATTCATAGCCGCACCGTAGCATGGGTCTTTTTCGCTGTACTCAAGCGTTACCTTTGTATCGTCCGGAAAAAGGTCGTGAAGCATAGCACAAAGCATACCTGTAGATACTGTGGACTTTTTGCCGACAACATTATACACTGTATTGGCTTTAAGCGTTGTAAGACTGCTGTAAACTGCGTTTAACACATCACTTATATATACAAAAGAATATTTATTTTTGCTGTTAATAAGCGTATATTCCTTACCCGACGCAACAGCCGAAAACAAGTCTGTAATTATGCTGTCGTCAAAGCCTATGTATGCACCCAGAATGATAGCTGTACGCAAAACTACATAGCTGTATTTCCCTTGCCTTGCGTATGAAGCGCACAGGCTTTCTATAGTATTTATAAGCTCAAATTCAAACGACGAGGCTCGTGAAAAATCTGCCGTGCCGTTTTCAAATTCGCTTATAACTACACTGCGCTCAACAATGCCGTAGCTCCTGTAGTCAGACAGCAAAACAAACCTTTCTGCTTTCATTTCTTCTGCAAGGCTCAGTATCCTTTTTGTAAGGCTTACCTGCTCAAAGAAGAATTCCGGGCTTTGTGTAAGACTTTTATTGCAACAGCCAGTGTAGATAACAAAATCTGTCTTTACGTCTGTGTTTTCGTTTTCAAGCTGAGAAAGAGTAAAAAACTTAAAATCTTCTCTCTTTAAAAGCAGTTTAATATTCTGCGACAAAGCGGAGCTGTCACAGCCGACGTAAATAATCTGCATATTAAGTTTGTGTAAATCGTTTGAGGCAAAAAGAGAATACAAAACACAGCGGTCGAATGCTTCGTTACCGCCTGCAACCGTAACAGTTTTATTTTTAAGCCCGGAGGACGGGAATTTTTTCTGCATTGCCGGGAAAGCAGCCCAGTCGTACTCAAATTCGTTCAACAAATCTTTAAGCGCCATTTCCATCTACCTCACAGGTTATTTTGCAGTTCCACTATTTGTACAGCTTTAATTATTCCCTGTGTTAAATCCACCTTTGGCTCCCAGCCAAGGGAAATGAGTCTTTCGTTATTTAAAATTTCGGGCGTTGGCGAAAGCGGAGAACGCTGAGGCTCTGCCTCGTCCTCCTTGTTTGCAAAGCTTAGCTTTAAATTCCTTTCGGGAAATGCCTGCACCGCCGCCTTTGCAAAATCTCTTATAGTTACATTGGAATGTTTTGCGGAAATATTATACGGATATACATCCTTGCCGCTTAAAAGTATTGTAAGCAGTGCGCTTGCGGTGTCTGTAACATAGCAGAAAGAACGATACGGTGCGCCGCTGCTTTTAAGCAGAATATCCTGTCCCTTTACAACATTTGCAATAAACTGCGCCCATACCCTGTCGTCGTCAAGGCTGGACGGGCCGTAAATATATGACGGTCTTGCAATTTTAACGCTTAAGCCCTTTTGCTTATTAAAGCAGGCGCACAGCGTTTCTGACGCACGCTTTCCCTGTGCGTAGCAATTTTTATATGACGTGTGGTCAAGATAACCTATATCGGTCTCGTTTATAATCTCTTCATCGTTATGGAGCGTGCCGTAAACCTTCAGGCTGGACACAAAAAGAGTTGACGCGCTTTTAGATTTTTCTGCATATTCAAGCACCTTGTAGGTACCGGTAAGGTTTGCGTCAATTGTGCCTACGGGGTCGTTTTCAAAGAAATAAGCGCTTGCCTGGCTTGCGGCGTGTATAACGTAATCTGCCTTTTCTTCAATGTTAATATCACTGCACACGTCCTGAACAACAAGCTTTAAATCATCTCTTTTTAAAAGCTCGCCAAAACGCTTTTCTGCCTTTTGTTTATTTCTTACAAGAGCAATAACCTTTATGCCGCTGTCATAAAGGTCATTTCTTATAAGTAATGCAGTTGTAAGGTAATATCCTATAAAGCCTGCCGCACCTGTTAAAAGCAGTGTTTTATTATTAAGCTTTTCCCACTGTACGCTTTCAGCCTGTGCAACAGACAGAACATCCTCGTAAATATACGGATGAAGTAAGCTTTTGACATCAGATGCCATATTCAAGCTCCTCCTTAGCAAAGTTTTTGAAGTTGCGGTAATAGAAATAAGCACGCAGGAAGCGCAGGTCCTCAGGAGTTGTCGCCTTTATGTTATCTCTGTCGCCTATAAAGATATTTACCTTTTCGCCAAGCTCAATTAAAAGCTCACTGCTGGAAATAGGGTTGGTTATTCCTCTTCTTTCAGCTTCGTCATGCGCCCACATAATCTTTCTCATAGTATATCCCTGCGGCGCCTGAGTAATGAACATCTCTCCTCTGGGCATACTCTTTGAGCAGGTTTGACCGTCCGGACTTGACAAAACGGAATCTATACTGGGCGTTACGGGAACTGCCGTTTCGTATGTTCTGGCAGTAGCTATACAGTCGGATATAAGCTTTTCAGACAAAAGGGGTCTGACGCCGTCGCAAATTAATACAATATCATCCGGCAGAGCAGTTTTGTTGATTTCTACAAGTCCGTTATGGATTGAACCGTGACCGTTTGCTCCGCCCTTAACTATTGATTTTACCTTTGTTATATTATGCTTTATTACAAGCCTTTTAAGCTCGTCAATCCAGCTTTCAAGGCAGGATACCACTATCTCATCCACTTGGCTGTGATTTTGAAAATTCTCAAGCGTTCTTATAATAATCGGCTTACCGCCAACCTCAAGAAACTGCTTTGGAATATCGACGGATTTCATTCTTGCACCGACGCCGCCGGCAAAAATCATTGCAGATACCATTAATAACCATTCCTTTCAATATTATCATAATTTATATATTGCGGATTCTATTATTTTTCTTTGTGTTACTTTGCTTTATCCTCGGCATAAACTTTCAGCGCTTCGTCCACAGGTCCGTCGTAAATAAGTCTGCCCTTTTTCAGGTAGACTGCTCTGGGGCAAATTTCACGCACGCCCTCCATTGAGTGGCTTACAAAAAGCACCGTAACGCCGCTTTTGATTATTTCGTTTATTTTATCCTTGCACTTCTTTTTAAACTTTTTATCGCCCACGCTTAAAGCCTCGTCAACAACGAGAATATCGGGGTCTATATTTACATTGATGGCAAAGCCAAGGCGCATTTTCATACCGCTTGAGTATGTTCTTACAGGTTGGTCGATGTAGTCGCCAAGCTGTGCAAAGTCTATTATTTTTTCTTCAATCTGTGCTATATATTCATCCTTAAGACCGAGAATATATCCTTTTAAATATATGTTTTCTCTGCCTGTCATCTCAAGCGAAAAGCCTGCTGTAAGCTCAAGCAGAGCCGCCACCTTGCCATGTACTGTTATTTCTCCCTCTGTAGGGAAGGTAACGCCCGTAATCATTTTAAGCAAGGTGGATTTTCCGGCTCCGTTATCGCCTATAATACCTACGGACTCGCCTTTTTTAATCTCTAAATTAATATTTTGCAGTGCAAGGTGCTTTTTTGCATTTTTAGGTGTAAAAAACAGCGCCTTAAAGCGGTCTCTGTCTGTTTTGTAGAGAGTATATTCTTTTGTAACATTTTCAAATATAATAATCGGTTCTTCAGCCATTATAATGACCATTCCTTTCGCTATGCTCAGAAAGATAATCAGCCGTGTGCAGATTTTAATTTCGGTATTACAAAACGTCTGCAAGCTTCTTTCTTAAACGCTTGTAATTGAAAAGTCCGAGCACAAATAATACCACAAGCTCCGCAAAAAATATACCAAGCTCCAGCGGATCTTCAAAAAACCATTTATTGTAGATAAATACGTTTCTGTATCCGTTTGCAAAGAAGTTTATAGGATTAAAGAGCATAAGCTTTTCAAGCCATCCTAAGTTTGCCGGCATATCATAGCTGTTGTATAAAATTCCCGACAACCAGAAAAGACCGGTCATAATGGAATTTATGGCGTTCTGGAAGTCTAAGCTGAACGCACACATAGGCGCCGTTGACCACGACAAAACAAGAAAGAAAGCAAACATAAGCGGACAGTACAGGAAAAACTGAAGGTTATATATGCTTGGACCTACGGCGAATAAAATATAAATATACATCAGAGCCGTTAAAAACAGATGTACAAACAGCTTTGAAACAGTTGTATACGTCATTATAGTAGAAACAGGAAAAGAAACCTTTGTAACAAACTGCCTGTTCTGCCTTATACATTTTGAGCCCTGCAATATACAGTCGCTCATAAAGAACCACGGAATAAAGCCGACCAGCATAAAAATAAAACGGTCAAACTCAACTGTTGCGCCGTGAAGCTCTACAGCTACGTTGCCTGCGCTCCTGAGTCCTACAACAAAAGCAAACCAATAAACAAACAGCGTAAACAGCGGTTTAACAGCCGCCCAAAGCGGACCGATAACTGCGCCCTTATAGGTTTTTATAAGTTCATTTTTTGCAAGCATAAATATCTGTCTGCCAAAGTGCCTGTGTTCCTTAAAAATAGAAAACAAGGTGAAACCACCCTCCTGATTATGTACTTATACTAATCATTAATTAAACAAACAAAATATGCTCAAAAGCTTTTCAATTCTTCAACCAAGGATTAGTATTACTAAAACACTATCACCTTATTATTTTATATTTTTTTCGTAATTTGTCAATGAAAAAGCATATATTTTGACATATATGACATATAAAAAGCGTTTTGAATGTATTTTACATAGGTTTTACATACTTGATTTCAAAATTAAAAGCTCTAAGCAGATTGCCCTTATGAAGAACGCAGACGTATGTTTATACTTCA
>JBJEQJ010000024.1:26829-111951 GCA_051881695.1 Acutalibacteraceae bacterium
TGTTTATACTTCAAGTTCTGAATAAGGGTAATATGCGACGAGATTTCCTCTGTAAATTATTTGAAGGAAAAGCTCTAAGCAGATTGCCCTTATGAAGAACGCAGACGTATGTTTATACTTCAAGTTCTGAATAAGGGTAATATGCGACGAGATTTCCTCTGTAAGTTATTTGAAGGAAAAGCTCTAAGCAGATTGCCCTTATGAGGAACGCAGACGTATGCTTATACTTCAAGTTCTGAATAAGGGTAATATGCGACGAGATTTCCCTTCAAATACCGTATTTGGTTTTTAGGCGGTCTATCCTCTTGCCGATAGGCTTGCAGAGAAAAAACAGGAACACCACATTTGAAATTGCGTAAATGCACATAAAAGGAAGAGATGTATAAAGAAGAGCAAGATAGCGTGAGAGATTTAAAAAGCCGTCGTACCAAATGGTTGACCATATATCCATAAAAAACGAAAAAACTGCACCGGACACAGCCCCGAACAGGCAAAGTAAAATTCTGCTTCTTTTTAAATATTTGTAAAGAAGTCCTGCAAGCAGACCGATAATACCCCATATTGCCATTTGAAAGGGGGTCCAAGGGCCTTGCATAAAGTAAATGTTAGAAATAAGCGGGGTTAGGCTTCCTACTAAGAAGCCTGCGTCCCAGCCAAGGTAAATACCGGTTATTATCACTATTGCCGTTACCGGCTTAAAGCCGGGGAGCGGGGCAAAAATAAATCTTCCTGCTATACTAAGCGCCAGCATAACGGCTATTACAACCAGGCGGCGTGTGTTCTCTTTTTTTCTTTCAAAGTGCATTAACAGCGGCAAACACGAAAGAACTGCGATTGTAAGCATAAAAAGCTCTAAATGCTGCGCCTTAAACACAGTCGCCCACAGCGCAACAGAAAACGGAATTAACAGCACGCAAATTATTATGCCGGCTAAATCTTTAGTCTTTTGGGGAATTTTTTTCATTTTTCGCTGCTCCTTTTCTTCCGTTTATTTTGCACAGCTTTACAATATCGTCTAATGTGACGACATTTTCAAAAATATTCTTTGATATTTTTCCGGCCGCAGTCTGATAAAAGGTATTTGATGAAAAAAAGCTTTTCGGTACATCTTCTGCAACGGTCTGACCGTTAAACAACAGCATACAGCGTGTAGATATGTATGATGCAAATTCAATATCGTGAGTTACAAGCACTATTGAGGTACCGTTACTGCACAGACGTTTCAGCTCATCGGCAAGCTCCTCCTTTGAATACACGTCCATACCCTTTGTCGGCTCGTCCAGCAGCAAAACATCTGCATAAAGCAATAAAAGCTTTGCAAGAGCTGCTCTTTGTTGTTCTCCGCCGCTTAAATCAAGGGGATTTTTAGAAAGAAGCTTGGTTATTCTAAGCTTCTCGCTTATTTCACAAAGCCTTTTTTCGTTTTCTTCACTGCTCTTTCCGTCGAACACAGTAAGTAAATCCTCCCTTATGCTGTCCTTTACAAATAAATCGGCAGGATTTTGCGGGAGCAGAAAGCTTTTAACTCCCTTTTGCGTTTTAACCCTGCCGCTGTACGGCTTTAAAATATTACAAATTATTTTCAGCAGGGTGGTCTTACCGCTTCCGTTAGCGCCCAGCACACTTATAATTTCTCCCCGATTGATATTAAGCGACACACCGCTTAAAACATCCTCTGTCTTTTTTTCATACCTGAAGCAGACATCGTTAAGAGAAATTAATTTATCTCTCTTTTTATTATCCTGCTTTTGCTCATCACCCATATCAAGGCTTTTTATTTTTGTACCGAAATTATCGGTTATAAAGCTCCTTGCCTGCTTGATTGTAAGCGGGCATTTCTCCCCCACTGAAAGCGCATTATAAAGGCGCACAGGGCATGGCAGAGCCATAACGGTATTTTTGTACTGCCGGTTTCCTGAAATTATTTTGCACATTTCCTCAGGAGTTGCAGCTTCTTTAAGCTCTCCGCCGTCTAAAAATACTGCTTTGTCGGCTATCGGCAGCAGTTCCTCCAGAGTATGCTCCGCTATTATTATAGTTATTGAAAGCTCTTCATTAAGCCTTTTCAGCATTGAAATAAGCTCTCGGCGGCTTATCGGGTCAAGCTGAGATAACGGCTCGTCCAGCAAGAGCAAGCGAGGCTGCATAGATATTATCGACGCCAGATTTAAAAGCTGAGTCTGTCCGCCGGAGAGGTTGTCTGTTTCTTTATTATACAAAGCAGAAATCCCGAAAAAATCGGCTGTTTCGGCAGTTATTCGCCTTATTTTATCTCTGCTTACACCTAAATTTTCCAATCCGAATGAAAGCTCATAGCAAACCTTATTTGTTACAAGCTGATTTTTAGGGTTCTGCATTACAAAGCCTATATTTTGTGCCGATTCCTTTTGTGAAAGCTCGTCAGTATTTTTGCCGAGGAATACTATTTCTCCTCTTTTTTTGCCAAACGGTGCAAGCTCTTTCTTTATAAGGCGCAAAAGAGTGCTTTTTCCGCTGCCCGAGGCGCCGAACAAAACTACAAACTCGCCCTCGTTTACCGATAAATTAATATTATCAAGCGCATTCTTTTCTGCGTTGGGGTAGGTAAAGCTTAAATTTTTGATATTGAGTATTTCCATTTAATTTCCCCCGTTATAAAAATTAAGGACGGCATAATTGACATAAAGAAAAAGCATAAATAACCGATTATCTCCCCTGTGCCGACTGAGATATTCATTATATACGGATAGCAGGAAAAGTAATAGCCGCCGTTTGCAGAGGATAAAAATATTACACACAGCATTATGAATACAAACGACGTAAAGATAATATCCTTTGCGGTGAAATTTCGGCTTAATGAGTTTGTTCTGCGTACTGTGCCGTAGCCGCGTGCAGACATTGAATCCGCAGTTTCTACGGAGTTTTCAAGTGATTGCGAAACAAGCGACGACATAACGGCTGTTATGAGCTTAATTTTAGCTGTTTTCCCTTTGCCGTCACTAAGCATAAGCCTTTGTACTGCGTAAATTTCCTTTCCTTTTTTTACAAGCTGCGGTACAAAGTGCAAAACCATAGAGATAATAAGCGCAAGCTTCGGCGCAAGCTTACCGAAGATGTAAATCAGCTTGTCTGACGTTATATAAAAATTAAAGCAACGCAGCCAAAAAAGTACCGAAATAAACATTGAACCCATTATAACGCCGTATATTATTGCTTCAAGCGTTACGGCATTGCCGCCGATAAAAAGCAAGGGCGTTGCCCCGTTATGAGAAAAAAGCGGATTTGTAAGCGATATAAGCAAAAACAAAATAAGGCTTGAGCATACGCTGCCGGCACCGTTTGAAAACAGGCATAAAAGCACAGAGCTTAACAGAGAAACCAAAATAAACACCGGGTGAAAAAACAGCATTGTTACCGTTATTTCTGCAATAAAATAAAAAAACAGCGCAAAGGGATGCAGCCTGTTTATACTGTGCATAAAAATCCTCCCTTTACTCTGTTTATTTATTTTTTACGGTCAAAATATTTTTCCGATATCCTCGCCCAGCGTGCAGGTGTAACGAAGCTGCACATTGTCGCCGTCCTTTAAAGCATAGCTGTCACAGCCAACAGAGGGAAATTCTCCGTTTACGCTGTACATCCAGCCGCTTTTATCTCCGCAGGAAAACTCATAGAGGTAGTTTATTCCCTCAATGTAGACCGAGCCGAGTGCATTATCCTCTGCTCCCTGGTATTCCATTTGTATTTTATTCTCACGCACAGCCGTTTTCAGCACGTCGAACACTGTATCTCCGTCTGATATTGCATACTGTGTTTTTGCAAGGATAATTCCGTTTTGCGGTATTTTTCCGCTTTCTCTTACTGCTCTGTCTAGCATATCCCAATTATCGAGAACGGTCTTGCATTCAATTTCAAGCGTAACATTGCCGACTGCTCTTTGTTCTTTTTGCGACGATGAATAATACTCCTGCGGAGTTTGAACGGCACAGCCGAAAAAGCAGCTCAGGCAAAATATAACAGAAATAAAAAAGCTTATTTTTCTTTTCAACTGTACCGCACCCTTCTCAGTTTTCCTTTTCTTCATCCTGACGCACGTCATCGTCCCCGACGGCTTTGTCATCTTCCTTATAATCTTTAAGGCTTTCAAAAAAGTCATCCTCTTCGCCCGAATCTTTACGGCTTCGCCTTTTAGCTATTGCAAAGCCTGCTCCGCCTGCTGTGAGTGCAAGTCCGATAATGATGAAAAATATCGGATTTATATTGTTATCTCCGTCAAGAATTTGAAGCTCCGGCAACACATCATCACTTTTATCATCTGCTGTGCTTTCAGCCTTATAAGCTTCTATATCTGCTTCATCTATCAAGGCGGTGCTTTCCTCCGCTTTCTGCGTTGGGTGTTCAGTTTGACCTGCGGGTTCGCTTTCCGAGCTATTTTCAATGACAGTATCATCCGGCTGTGAAGAGCTTACATCGGGAATGTCAGGATTATCCTGCAAGTTGACTTTATCAGATACTCCGCCGTAATTCGTTGAGCTTAAAGCACTTTCCTGCGTTTTCGGCTCTATGTAAGAATCGGGTGTTTTATTTGTGCCGTCATTTTTTAACTCTATGACTGCGCTGTCATTAATAACAGTTGAAGTGTTTTCAGAATTCTGTGCTTTCTCCCCACTGTAATGCGCCTGCTGCATTACTATACCGTCCGTATAATCATAAAAGCTTTTTTTGTTATTATACAATCTGTAAACAGACACCATCGCACATAATGCCTGCTCCGTTGCCATGGAGTTGCTCTCCCCGTTTTTTAAATGAGCAAACCCTCCGTCGGCATTTCTGAAGGAGAGCAGAGCATTAAGCGCAGTGTTACCGTTTTTAATAAAGCGTGCGTCCGTTTGCGGATCTATTCCCACAGAGGAGAGTCCCATAATAACCTGTGCGGCACTTTCGGACGTTTCTGTTCCAAAGGAAGCAAAGCCGCCTTCTTCAAGCTGCAAAGAGGACAAAGCGCTTACTGCTCTGTTTACAACCTCGCCAATACTTAATGACTGTATCTGACCGGTTTTTTTGTTTTTTACTGTGTAAAGCTCGCTTTTACCCATATATCTGCTAAGACAGATAAGCACGCTTGCGGTAACATCCGGGTCAGCCTTGTTACCTATTACCGAAAAGCCGCCGTCAGGATTCTGATAAGAAACAACCTCTTCTATTAAATCCTGTCTTGTGTAAAAAGCGTCGCCCGGTATTGTATAATTTTTTGAGTCAAGCGTGATAAGCGCCCATATATAGGCGTTTAAGCCCTGCTTTGAAAGCGGCGCGGTATAACCTCGGTTATATGTTCCGTCGGCTATAAGGTCAATTCTCTTTCCGTTTGAGTCTTTGCCGATTTTTCTCGGATTGCCCCCGGCAGCCAAAACAGCAAGTGCAATTCTGTGCCACTCTGTTGCCTTTTTAGCATCAAGCTTTTCTTCTGTTTTATATTTCTCTGTAATATATGCTTCAACAGCCGAAAGATATTCAGCAGGATTATCAACAAGACCGTATCTGCCGCAGGCTGTCATATACCAGTCGCAGCCGTTTCCTGCTGTTTTGGCAAAGCTTTGAGTGAAAAGAAAATCATTTATATTATCACCGTTCTTAAGCTTGCGCCAATTAATACAATCAGAAATAATTATGTTTAAATCAAGCTGTGACGCCTGCGCTGTTACAAAGCCGGAAAGCACTGTTAAAAAGCACATAATTACACATACAAAGCGTTTTATTAACTTCATTAAATGAACAGTCCTTAATAATAATTTAAAATCTCATCTGTAATAACAGGGGTCTGCGCAATGATTCTTAAAGGATTTTTGCCAGTATCTTTTGAATCGTTAATACATCCTGAAGATTAATTTCTCCGTTACCGTCTGCATCTGCCGCAGCACGCTGTAAAAGTGTAAGATCTGTAATCTTCGCTATGTATTTTTGAGTGGTAAGCACATCATTTAAGTCTGCTTCTCCGTTTCCGCTTACGTCGCCCCTTGCGACATTATTAATCTGATTTACCAGGTCATAAGACGCCTTATTAAGCTCCTGCTGTGAAATATTTACTGTTTCTATCGCTGATTCTGCCACATTGTAAGCATTAATTTTTTCATTTGTATCAAGCACTGCTTTATCAGAATTTATATCTGCTAACAGCTTTGTCAGTTCGTCTTTATCGGCAACGGGATAAAAATCATATATCCCCATCCACTTATCCATTTCCATTGCTTCGGCAAGACCTACGTCTGCGCCGTAATAGAGCGAAAACTCAACTCTTATAATATCGCCGTCCTGTGGGTAATAGTCGCTTACGCCGACGCTCAGCGGAACATTATTTGCAGTGAATAAAAATCCTGCCAGAGCAGTGTACTCCATTTCTCCAAGAGCTGTGCCGCTTCCTTCATCAATGTAATCTTCTATTTTCTCTGTAATACAGCTTGGTATTTTATCTGTATTTGGGACATTAATTGATTTTAGATAGAAGCCGTCTTCGAACGTTCCGGAATAATTATATGTAAGATTATTCGCCTTTAAAAGCTCGTCAAGAAGCTGTGCTGTGTTCTTGTTTTCAGTAAGCTCAATTCTGGTCGGCTCTACAACGTAGCCGTTGCCTATGGAAAATGCCTCCACAGACATATAAACCGTCTTACTGTCTGCGGCAGATACCGAAAGCGGCATTGCCGCTAATATCAGCACCAGCGCAAGTACTGCCGATAATACCGTTTTTACCTGTTTTTGTTTCATCTTTAATTCCTCCGATTAAATTAATTCTCCGAAGAAAAAAAGCACCGCAAAAGCGGTGCGTACAAACTATCATATAATCATAAAAATAAAGAGTATTATTATATAAAGTCTGTCACACCATTTTCCTCCGAAATGTGTTACGCCGAAAAGGCAGGTCTCCTGGCTCAAATTCATCCTACTCGCTTGTCTTCCCGATTTCTCAGTGACATAAATAAGCTTTCGTCCTTTTTACAGTAGCGGGGACTGCCGCAGGTTTTCACTGCGTTCCCTTTTAATGCCGCGCCTGCGGCAACCAAAACGACAAATATATAATAATGTTTTTTTTATTTATTGTCAACCTGCGCTTATCTAAAAAGCCACATATTCAAGCTTGTTTACAAACACGCTTGAAAAGGTTGTAAGCGCAACGGTGTAATCCTCAAGTTCCTTATTCAAATAAAAATACAGCTTGTCGTCATCGTCAAAGCTGAAAAGCCGTATTCCGTTTGTCAGTTCAAAATAAAAGCTTTTGGGCGGCAGGTTAAAGCCCCTACCCTTTTGCTTCATATAGCTCTCCTTTAAGGTCCATATTGAATAAAAGGTATCTGCTTTGTCCGCCCTTATCCTTAATGTTTCCTGCTCCTTTTCGTGAAAGCTCAGCTTTGCAATGCCCTCAAAGCCTCTTTCCTTTTTCTGTTCTATATCAACGCCCACCGGTTTATCGTCCACCGCCAGCACAACGTAATCTCCGCTGTGAGAAAGATTAAAATACGACTCGTTTTCTATGTACGGCTTGCCGTATTCGTTAAACTGGATTTCCTCTAGTAAATCACGGCCAAATACCTTTTGCATAAGCAAGCCGCCGGCAAGGCAACGAAGTCTGTCGTTTTTATTTACCAATCGGCAGAATCTGTTATATCTCTCTTTTGTCAGATATTCCTTAGCGTTTATTACATAGTACTCTGCAAGGTGCATCTTTGTATAATATATTTTTGCCATTTAAACATCTCCGTTACATTCAGTTAATCCTTAATTTTTTCTTCCAGTTTCCGCATAAATAAAAGGTTACAGACATTATAGCCGCGACAGACCAGCCTATCGGCCACGACGCCCATATGCCGTTTGTTCCCATAAACGCAGATAGCACAAACGCCAAAGCTACTCTTATAACCAGGTCTGAGAAGGTGGAAATCATAAAGGCTATCATTGCGCCTCCGCCTCTTAAAACTGCGTCCGCCATTAGCTTTATTACAATTACAAGATAAAACGGCGCTGCAATATACAAAAACATTTTTCCTGTTTCCATAGCAACCGTACTGTCTGACTCTAAGAACATTCCCAGCAACTGAGTGCTGAACAGCAAAAACAACGAACTGCACAGCACCGCAACAGCGGCACCCATTATTGCTCCTGCCCGAAAGCCTTTTTTCACTCTTTGCGTTTTTCCTGCTCCTATATTTTGTGCTGTAAAGCTTGAAAGTCCGTTTGCAAGCGAGGTAAATGATGTAAGCGCAAAGGTATTAAGCTTTATTGCGGCGGAATATCCGGCAACGGCAGACGAACCGAAGCCGTTAATAAGTCCCTGTATAAACAGATTTCCAACTGAAATAAAGCTTTGCTGCAAAATGCTTGGCACAGCAATCACAGAGATTTTTCTAAGCATTGAAAAAGAAAAATAGCGAACCTTGCCGGAGTGTCCTAGTTTTTTAATTCTGCTGACAAGCACAATTACGGCAAGCAGGGACGATACTCCCTGCGACAAAAAGGTCGCCCACGCAAGACCTGCAACACCCATATTCAACACAATTACAAAAAGAAGATTCACCGCTATATTGCCAAGTGAGGAAGCAACAAGGAAATAAAGCGGCGTTTTAGAGTCGCCGAGCGCTGTAAAAACTCCTGTGCAGATATTATATAAAAAAAGGAACATTAGACCCATTATGTAAATATTGAGATACGCCTGACTGTCTGCCATTATATTCTGCGGAGTATTCAAAAGCCACAGTATCTGTTTACAAAACAAAAGTCCAAACACTGTAAGCAATACGCTTAACGATAAGGCAAAAACAAATGATGTATTTATTGCAAGCTTCATATTTCTGTATTTTTTTGCGCCGAAAAGCTGCGAAATTACAACGCTGCATCCAATATTTACACCCAAAGCAATAGCCACAAACAGCATAGTAACAGGAAAAGAAGCGCCTGTTGCAGCAAGCGCATTTTCGCCTATAAATCTGCCGGCTATTATGCTGTCTGCCATATTATAAAACTGCTGAAACATACTGCTTATCAGCATAGGCATAGAAAAAGCGAGCAGCACCTTTGACGGGCTGCCCTTCGTCATATCCGTAACCATTATAAAACTTCCCTTTTGCGCTCGTTATAATACACAAATTATACCTTTTAGTTTTAGTATATTACAACAAAAGAAAATTGTCAACGAGAACGATAACGAAAAACCCGAACCCATCGCTTAAAGCAATAAGTTCGAATTTTTGCTTGCGTCTATAAAAAATTTTTAATCAAATCATAACTGCTATTGCCGTGAAGTTATCCATTTTTGAGTATCTGCCGTTTTTAATGACAGTTTTGCACATTTTGTCAAGCCACTTTTGCGGTGTGTCTGAATGTTTAAGAGCTTTTACCATTGCTTTTTCGTCAATTAATGTCCAAAAGCCGTCGGTACAAAGCAAAAAGGCATTTCCTCTTTTTATATGCACAACAGGCGAAAGCTCAAAATTTAGAGTTTCCCTGTTCGTGCCCAAAACGCTTAAAAGCCTGTTTTTTGCCGGGTGGTATCTTAGCTCCTCCTGAGTTATTAAGCCGTCGCTTAAAAGCTTGTTTGTTACAGTATGGTCCTGCGTTTGCAGTAACAGCTTATTTTCATCAAACATATATAGGCGCGAATCACCTATATGTGCCCATTTTGCAATGCCGTCGCCGTCAGAAACGGTCAACACAACCATTGTTGTCTTTATTCCGTCAGGCAAGCTGCGCTCCTTTTGCAGGCTCTTTAAAAGCTTATGGGATGAGCTAAACGCATTTTTAAAAAAATCAGGATTTGTACTGTCCTTTTGAAAAAGATTTATTGTATTGTTCACTGCTGTGTATGACGCAATATCTCCGCCGCTGTGGCCGCCCAAGCCGTCTGCAACGGCAAAGCAGTATTCGCTGTCAGCACAGGCATATGCACAGAAGTCGTCATTTGTTGTTCTGTTGCCTATATTTGAAATATGTGCAAATTGCGGCAAGGTGTTATCCTCCTATAAACAAAAAAGCAGGAAATGCCCTGCTTTTACGGAGTATCTGAAAACGGAAACAGACAGTTGTTTGAGTTTTCAGATACAACCCGGTTATATTTCATTTTTTATTGTTTCTATTATAAATTCTACGTCTTCGTCCGTAAGCAAAGTATGCAGCGGAAGCGTTATTTCTTCGCAATAATGCTTATAAGCATTCGGATAATCTTCAATTTTGAAACCAAGATTCTTATAAGCCGTAAACATCGGCAGCGGCTTATAATGCACATTTGCCGCTATGCCGTTTTCGGCTAGCTTATCAATAAGCTGATTTCTCTGCTCCGGAGAATAACCCGGTATTTGCAGCATATAAAGGTGAAAGCTCGACTTGTAATCCTTGCCTTTATGAATAAGAGGCTTTAACCCCATAGGCAGAAACGCCTCGTCGTACATATTTACAATTTCTTCTCTTCTTTTAAGCAGGCTGTCGTACCTTTCAAGCTGTTTTAAGCCTATTGCTGCCTGCAAATCAGTCATATTACACTTATATGCAGGATAGATAATGTCATATTCCCATGCACCTAAACGTGTTTTTGCGTATGCATCCTTAGTTTGACCGTGAAGCGAAAGAACAGTAAATAAATTTGCAAGCCACTCATTATCAATCGCCGGGAAGTCCTTCCACGTTATTGCTCCACCCTCAGCTGTTGTAAGATTTTTAACTGCGTGGAATGAAAAAGCAGTAAAATCTGCAATTTGACCGCTGTTTTTGCCGTTTTGAACAGCACCAAGTCCATGTGCGGAATCTGAAATTATCACAGGTCTGCCAAATGCCTTTTGCAGCTCTCCGCATGGCTTGAACAAATGCTTTTTGTTTTCAGCCGCTTTATATATTTCGTCATAATTGCAAAGCTTTCCGCCTATATTTACAGGAATAATCGCCTTTGTTTTGTCTGTAATTGCCTGCTCAACCTTTTTCGGGTCAATCAAAAAGGAATCCTCCAAGGTATCTACAAGAACGATTTTTGCGCCAAGATGATAAATGACCGAGGCCGACGCTGTATATGTGTAAGCGGTGGTTATGACCTCGTCCCCCGGACCTACTCCAAGAATTTTCAGAGTAAGCTCCAAAGCCGATGTGCATGAACCAAACGTAACGACTCTTGACGTACCTATATATTCAGCAAGCTTTTTTTCAAAAAGCTTTGTCCTGTATCCTGTTGTTATCCAACCGGATTTAAGCGCATCTATAACTTCACCGATTTCAAGGTCTGTTATATCCGGCGGAGAAAAGGGGATTATTTTCATATTAAGCACTCCCGTTACTGCCCGTAATGTGCAGTAAATCAGATTTTTCCGGCATATCTAAAGCAAAATACAAATATGCCGATAATACCTTCATATTAGTTTTTATCAAAAAATTCTTTAATAATCGCACTTTAGTTTTATAACTTAGGATTTATTTTATCACAACAGCGCCTTTATGTCAATTTTATACAATTTACATTATTGTAACTGTTATACAATTTACACTTTCGTAACAATATCATATAATAAAAGAAAATAACCTGTAACAGTCAGTAAAAAGGAGGTACAAATGTTTTAATGGAATACCTCTCGTTAAATAAATATTTAAAAGAAACATTTGGGACAAAGGTTTACAAGCTTTCTTTAAACGGGAATATGACCTGTCCCAACCGTGACGGAACAAAGGGCTATAAAGGCTGTATATTTTGCAGTGAGGGCGGCTCCGGTGAGTTTGCGTGTTCCGGACAAAGCATAAGCGAACAGCTGGATAACGCTAAAAAGCTTGTAAGCAATAAAATAAAATCCGGAAAATACATTGCATACTTTCAGGCTTTTACAAATACATACGCCCCTGTTGATTATCTCAACGATATTTTCACACAGGCAATAGCTCCGCCTGAAATTGCCGCATTATCCATAGCAACAAGGCCGGACTGTCTTGGAAGCGACGTGCTTAGCCTTCTTGATGAGCTTAACCATAAAAAGCCTGTGTTTGTCGAGCTTGGGCTTCAAACATCCTGCGAAGCCTCCGCAGAATATATAAGACGCGGCTATAAAAACGACTGCTATATTAAAGCTGTTCGTGACTTAAAAAGAATCGGAGTAAATGTTGTCACACATATTATTTTGGGGCTTCCGTTTGAACGCCGTGAGGATATGCTGCGCTCGGTGGATTTTGCCGCAAAGTGCGGAACAGACGGTATTAAGCTTCAGCTATTGCACGTTTTGAAAAACACCGATTTGGAAAAGGAGTATCTTGAAGGAAAATTTCAAACACTCAGCCCGGAGGAATATATTGATATTCTGTGCGACTGCATAGAAATACTGCCGAAAAATACAGTAATTCACAGGCTTACAGGCGACGGTGACAAAAAGCTGCTTATTGCGCCGCTGTGGAGCGCAGATAAAAAAAGAGTGCTTAACGGCATTAACAAAGCATTTACCGAACGAAGCATAATACAAGGCAGCAAAAAAATTGAAGATATACTATAAATTAAGGGTTGGCCAAACTGCATTTTGCATTTTGACCAACCCTATAAGCTTTAAGAAGCACTTTCAAACTGCGAATTGTAAAGAGAAGCATAAAAACCGTTTGCCTTCAAAAGCTCCTCGTGATTACCCTGCTCAATAATGTCGCCGTCCTTCATAACAAGTATAAGGTCGGCATTTTTTATTGTTGAAAGGCGGTGCGCTATAACAAAGCTTGTTCTTCCCTTCATAAGGTTATCCATAGCCTTTTGTATTCGCACCTCTGTGCGGGTATCTACCGAGCTTGTCGCTTCGTCAAGAATAAGTATCTTTGGGTCTGCAAGTATGGTTCTTGCTATTGTTAGAAGCTGTTTTTGTCCCTGTGACACATTTGACGCATCCTCGTTAAGCACCATATTATATCCGTCCGGCAAGGTCTGCACAAAACGGTGAACGTGTGCTGCTTTTGCCGCCTGAATTACCTCCTCGTCTGTTGCGTCCAGTCTTCCGTAACGGATATTTTCCATAACAGTACCGGAAAACAGCCATGCATCCTGCAGCACCATACCGAAAAGCTCTCTTAACTCGCTTCTGTCAAATTCTTTAACATTATATCCGTCAACTAATATTGCACCGTCCGTAACGTCATAAAAGCGCATTAAAAGCTTTACCATCGTTGTTTTTCCTGCACCGGTGGGACCTACTATTGCAATCTTCTGACCCTGCTGAACCTTAGCGGAAAAATCATTTACAATTATCTTATCCGGGTTATATCCGAAGTGAACATTTTTAAACTCAACATTTCCGTCAATGTCCTTTACGGTTACATTTCTTTGAATACTCTTTACTTCGCCGTTTTCGCCTGATGCCTTTTCGGTAAGCATTGCGTGTTTTTCAGCCGTTTGCTCTTCTTCGCTTTCGCTTAAAAAATCAAATACTCTTTCTGCCGCAGCCGCCATAGACTGGAGCATATTAGACACCTGCGCCACCTCAGTAATCGGCTGCGTAAAGTTCCTGACATATTGTATAAACGACTGAATATCGCCGACTGCAATACTTCCGTTGATTACAAGATACCCGCCTAAAACGGCAATGGCTACATAGCCCAGATTGCCGACAAACGCCATAATAGGCTGCATAAGTCCTGACAAAAACTGTGATTTCCACGCTGATTTATAAAGCTTGTTGTTACTTTTTTCAAATTCGCTTACAGTTTGTTCCTCTTTGTTAAACGCCTGAACAACATTAATCCCGCTAAAAACCTCTTCTACCTGACCGTTAACGTGTCCTAAATAGTCCTGCTGGTCTATAAAGTATTTTTGTGATTTTTTTACTATAATAGAAATTAAAATCATAGATACAGGCAGAATCAACAGCGCTATAAGCGTCATCATCCAGCTAATGCTGAACATCATAATAAGTACGCCAATGATAGTTGTTACAGAAGTTATAAGCTGTGTTGCGCTTTGGTTAAGATTCATAGACAGCGTATCCACGTCGTTTGTAATTACAGATAGAATTTCACCCGTTTGCTTTTTATCAAAATAGCTCATTGGCAGACGGTTTATTTTTTCTGAAATATCGTTTCTCATTTGATATGTTATTTTCTGCGTAATATTGGTCATTATAAGTCCCTGAACAAACATAAACAGCGAGCTTATAACATACAGTCCTAAAAGAAACAAAAGTATTTCTCCAAGCTTTGCAAAGTTTATACCTTCTCCGCCTGAAAACATACTGATAACTCCGTTAAATACTTCCGTTGTGGCGTTTCCGAGTATTTTGGGGCCTACTATATTAAATATAGTGCCGGCTATGGCAAAAATTACAACAAAGAGTAACGCCGGCTTGTAGCTGCCCATATACTTAAACATTTTTAACGCCGTACCCTTTAAATCCTTTGCTTTCTCCCCTGCTGCCATCGCACCCGGACCGTGACCCGGTCCGTGCGCTCTTCTCGGTCTTGAATTATTGTTACTCATTTTCAAGCTCCTCCTTTGAAAGCTGAGATTGTGCAATCTGGCGGTATACCTCGCAGTTTTTAAGCAGCTCTTTATGAGTACCCTTGCCGACAATCTCACCGTTGTCAAGCACAATTATCTGGTCTGCATTTAAAATGGTGCTTATTCTTTGCGCTACAATAAGCACGGTGCTGTCTTTAGTTTCTGTTTTTAACGCTTTTCTTAAAGCTGCATCCGTTTTAAAGTCAAGCGCAGAGAAGCTGTCGTCAAAAATATAAATCTGCGGATTTTTAGCAATAGCTCTTGCTATTGAAAGCCTTTGACGCTGACCTCCGGAAACATTTGTACCTCCCTGGGATATTGCATATGAATATTTATCCGGCTTTTCGTTGATAAACTCGGCAGACTGTGATATCTCCGCCGCTTTTTCAATCTGCTGCTGCGTTATGTTTTCTGCACCGTAAGATATATTTGAATTTACATCTCCCGTAAACAAAAATCCCTTTTGCGGCACATAGCCTATAAGATCTCTAAGGCTTTTTTTACTTATTTTTCTTATATCCTTACCACCTATTTTTATCTCTCCGTCTGTTACGTCATAAAACCTGGGAATTAAACTAATAAGCGTTGATTTACCGCTGCCTGTGCTTCCGATAAATGCAGTGGTCTGACCGGCCTTTGCAACAAAATTTATGTTGTGCAGAACATCCTCCTCAGCGCCGGGATAACGGAAGCAAACATCCTTAAATTCCACAATGCCGCTTTTGCCGCTATCCATTTGCTCCGGATTTTCAATATCCTTTACGGTATTTTCGGTATTTAAAACCTCAGCCACACGTTTTGCAGATACCATAGCTCTGGGAAGCATTATACTCATCATAGAAAGCATTAAAAACGACATAATAATCTGCATTGTGTACTGGATAAACGCCATAAGATTGCCGACCTGCATCTGTCCTACGCTTATAATATCTGCTCCAACCCATACTATAAGCACGCATATGCCGTTCATAATCAGCATCATTACAGGCATCATTGCAGACATTATTCTGTTTACAAAAAGGTTTGCCCTCATAAGTTCTGTATTTGCAACATCAAAACGCTTCTCCTCGTACTTTTCTCTGCTGAAGGCTCTGATAACCGGAAGCCCTGTAAGCATTTCTCTGGATACTAAATTAAGCCTGTCAACCAGCTTTTGAAGTATATTGAACTTTGGCATTGCAAATATCATCAGCAAAATAATTAAAGCTAAGATAAGCCCTATTGCAACAGCTATTACCCAAGCCATATCCTTGCCTGTTTTCATAACATTTACAAGTGCGCCGATACCGAGAATCGGAGCGTAAATAACCATTCTTAAAAGCATAATTACAAGCATCTGAATTTGCTGAATATCATTTGTACATCTGGTGATTAAAGAGGCAGTTGAAAAGCTGTTGTACTCTTTGTTTGAAAAGCCTACAACCTTTCTAAACACATCTCTTCTTAATTCACACGCAAGTCCGGAGCCGACGCGCGACGCCAAAAGAGAAACGAGCACAGAACTTATAACAATTGCCAATGCATATGCAACCATAATAAGTCCCGACTGTAAAATGTATTCGTTTTGAATTTTAGCGGTATCTATACCTATTGCTTTATATTCTTCCTTTACAAATCTTATTGCCATCTGCTTTGACATACTTGGGTCTATATCGTCAAATTTTTCAAGCTGAGTATTAATACCTGCCAAAACTTCGCTTTTCTGCTCCTGCGGCATAGCGTCCAAAATATCCAAAATACTTATGCTTTTATCTGTTTTTCCGGCGGCAAGCTGAGCTTTAAGCGCCTTTGTCTGCCCATTTTCGCTTTGCAAGAACGAAACTATCGTCATCGGCATTTCAAGGGCAGCGCTTAGCTCATCTATTGTTTTGCTGTCAGCGTTTTCATTTAAAACATAAAGCTTTTCGCCGTTTTCCTCTTTATCCTGTAATGTGTAATTTTCTTCTACAAATGTTTTTTCATCGTCAGACATAAAATAGAAAAGTCTGTTCATCTGCTTTTCTCTTATTTGCACCGGCGCTGCATTGGAAATTCCGCCCTGCTGTATGCCGACATTGACAATAGACGACATACTGTCGGGAAGCGCCAAAGCGCAATACGCCTGAACTAACAAAAGAAGCAAAATTGCTATAACAGACAGTGCGTATTTTTTTAAATACTTAATAAGCTTTCCCATATTTTTACTGCTAACTCCTTTCATATACCTTACTGAGTGTTTTCAATTATTTTTTTATAATCTAAGGCTGAAACAGTATCTGCAAGCTTATTCAGTATTCTGATAAGCTCCTTTATATCGCTTGTTCCCATCCTTTCAATTATTTCAGACGTTACAGCGAGAGTAGCTTTGCGGTCACGATGAAAGGCATTAAGTCCCTTTTGTGTATATTTAATATACGCTGAGCGTCTGTCCTCTTTAAGCGTTACACGCTCCACAAAGCCTTTGTCCTCAAGCTTGTTTATTATTTGTGAAAGCGCAGGCTTTGATATTTTCAGCCTTTCGCAAATTAAGCTTGTTTTAACCGGCTGACTGTTTTCATTTTCGTTGTAATATTCCTTCATACATGTAAAGACGCTCATCTCGCTATAGCTTAAATCACGGTAAATCTTCGGAGGTCTTACAAACCTTTTAATGTTATATATACAGCTCATAAGTTCATCATTTAACTGTTTATCCAAAGCCATTTTCCCGCCTCCAAAAAATTAATGGTCTTAATCTTTTATTCTCTTAATTATTATATTAATTTTGTTGAATATGTCAACTGTTCACTCTTATTTTAATATTCCTGAAACATTCTTCACAAAATCTTTACATCTTCATTTTGTTTAATATTCCAATACAGAACAATTAAGTAGCTTAAAAGTGTATAATATAAAAAAGTTTATTTACACAGACATCGTACAGTGTATTTTACCCTGTGTTTTTTGCAATATAGACGTCATTTATTGATTTGATAGAATATAATCATTATACTGATTGCAGATAAATGGGACAGGAGTGTGTTTAATGATTTCAAAGTTCAGCGTAAAAAAGCCGCTTACTGTAATAGTGGCAGTAATTATCGTTATTATCCTTGGAATAATGTCATTTACGAATATGACACCGGATTTGCTTCCTAATATGGAATTCCCCTATGTTATGATAATGACAACCTACCCCGGTGCAAGCCCCGAAAAGGTGGAGGATACCATAACTAAGCCCCTTGAGAAAACTATGGCTACTCTTGATAAAATAGACGTGGTTTCCTCTAAGTCATCAGAAAATTTTTCTATGATTATGCTTCAGTTTACAGACGATGCAAATATGGATTCTATAACGATAGACATACGAGAAAAGCTGGATAACGTAAAATCCGGCTGGGAGGATACTGTCGGAAACCCGTACATACTGAAAATAAGCGCAGATTTAATGCCGGTAGCCGTTGCCGCAGTTGACTATGAAGGCAAAAACACTGAGGAAATTTCTTCTTTTGTAACAAACACTCTTCAGACAAAGCTTGACGGCATTGAAGGAGTTGCAAGCGTTACCGAAAGCGGAATAATTGAAAAAAAGCTCAATGTTGTACTTTCTCAGGATAAAATTGACAATGTAAATAAAAAAATACAAAAGGCGTTAAACGAAAAATTTGATGATGCTGAAAAACAGCTTGAAAGCTCCAAGGAAAAGATTGAAAGCGGCCTTGAGCAGGTTGAAAGTGGAAAGCAGCAGACGGAAAGCGGCAAGGAAGCTTTAAAGGAGCAGGAAAAAGCAGTAACCGAACAGCTTGCAAAGGCTCAGGCAGAGCTTGACCAAAAGCAGGCAGAGCTTTTGGAAACAAAGCTTACTATGCTTCAAAAAATCTCTTCGCTTGAAGTCCAAAAGGCAGAGCTGCTTTCAACAAGAGAGCAGCTTGTTACCATAAAGACAAAGCTTGACGAAATAACAGATAAGATTAACAACCTTGAAAAGACTCAAACAGCTTTAAGCGAAGCATACGATAACTTAAAACGCTTAAAAAGCGAACAGGCTGTTTATAACGAGCAAATTAACGCAATCAAAAATAATTCTTCTCTTGATGAAAAAGAAAAGGCTGCATTAATTAGCGCTATTGAAAACAGCGAGGAATATATTAAAACTCAAAGGGAATTTGAAGCTCTTGACAAAACTCTTAACGAATACGGTCTATCAAGGCTGGAGCTGCCGATAGAGCTAGGCAAGGTAAAGCTTGCTTATAATTCTGCAAAGCTAGCAATGGATACGCTTAACAAGGCTCTTGAAAAATTCGGAATATCTCAGGAGCAACTTACAGACAGCATAAATCAAATTGACAGCGGAATAACCCAGCTTGAAACCGGTATTTCAAAGCTTGAAGGCGGGATAAGCCGGCTTGAAAGCGGAGCTATAAGCGTTAATGAGGCTAAGACGCAGTTACTATCCAAGCAGGCACAGGCCGGTTTTGAAATGAGTGCGGCGCTTACTGAATTGGTGTCGGCTCAGGCTACCTTAAATTCAACCGAAAAGGAGCTTAACACAGCGCTTTCTCAGGTTGACAGCGGTATGGAGGAGCTGAAAACACAAAAGGAATCAGCCTTAAGTGCAGCTGACGCCGAAAAAACCGTCACTATGGAAACTGTGTCGCAAATATTGACAGCGCAGAACTTCTCTATGCCGGCAGGCTATGTTACAGAGGATGGCGTTCAGTACCTTGTAAGAGTCGGCGATAAATTTGAAGACAGCGAAGAAATTGAGGAGCTTATGCTCTTTGATATGGGTATAGACGGAGTTGACCCTATATATTTAAAGGATGTAGCCGATATTTTTGTAAGCGATAATTCAGACGAAATATACGCAAAAATAAACGGCAACAACGGCGTTATGCTTTCGTTTACAAAGCAGTCAACCTATGCTACTGCAACAGTTGCCGAAAACATTAACAAAACCTTTGATGAGCTTGAAAAGGAACACGAGGGACTGCGCTTTACCTCACTGATGAATCAGGGCGATTACATAGACTTAATCATTAACAACGTGCTTGAAAATCTTTTGTTCGGCGCAATACTTGCAATAATTATACTTTTATTCTTCCTGAAGGATATACGACCAACATTGATTATTGCCTGCTCAATACCCGTAAGTGTTGTATTTGCCGTTGTTCTTATGTATTTTTCGGGAGTAACACTTAACGTAATATCTCTTTCAGGTCTTGCCGTGGGAGTTGGTATGCTGGTTGATAACAGCGTTGTTGTTATTGAAAATATTTACAGACTCAGAAACGAAGGCGCATCTGCAATTAAGGCTTCTGTTTCGGGTGCGGCACAGGTAACCGGTGCTATCGCTTCATCTACACTTACTACCATATGCGTATTTCTGCCGATAATATTTATTAAGGGCATAACAAGACAGCTCTTTACCGATATGGCTCTTACGATAGGATACGCACTGATTGCAAGCCTTATTGTTGCTCTTACCTTAGTTCCGGCTATTTCGCAAGGCTTGCTTAAAAAGGAAGTAAAACAGCGCAAATCCGGAATATTTAATAAAATGCTCAGAGGCTATGAAAAATCTGCCGCTTTTACAATGCGTCACCGTGCAATTACACTTATTCTTATTGTATTAATACTTGTTGCCAGCGTATTTTTCACAGTTTCAAGAGGCTTTACCTTTATGCCTGAGGTTGAAGCAGAAAGCATAACCGTTTCTGTTGAACTGCCTGAGGACGCAGACTTTGAATATGCAACATCGGCGGCTGATGAAATATCTAAAGAAGCACAAAGCGTTGACGGTGTGGAAACGGTGGGCGCAATGGTCGGCGGAAGCGGAGTAGCAAGCGTTTTGGGAATAAATACCGGCGGCGGAGGCGGCACTAAAATTACAATGTATATTATGCCGAGCGAAAGCAAAAATAAATCCAACACCGAAATAGCGCAGGAAATACAGAATAAATGCGAGAAAAACAAAAAGCTTAAAGACTGTATAGTAACTGCCGACGCATCATCAAGTATGATGTCTATAAACACGCTTACAGGCAGCGGAATATCTGTAAATGTGTTCGGAGATGACCTTGACGCCTTATCCAACGCTGCAAAAGGCGTTGCAAGGGAAATTGAAAAGGTAGACGGAGTCAAGGAAGTAAACAACGGTATAGAGGATACAACGCCTGAGCTTAAAATTACTGTTGACAAGGCAAAGGCTATAGGCAAGGGGCTTACCGTAGCGCAGGTATATATGGATATATCAAGTGCGTTAAAATCTGAAAACACTGCTACAACGCTTACTGCGGACGGAAAGGATTTAGATGTAATAGTTGTTAACGGTAAGGCGCAGGATTTATCTACGGAGGATATTAAAAATTACAAGCTGAAGGTTACCGACAAGGAGGGCAACGAAAGCACAGTTGCGCTTAAGGATATAGCTGAAATTACGGATGCTCAGTCGCTTAATTCTATATCACGAGTTAATCAAAGACGCTATATTACGGTTTCAGCTGAAATTGATGAGAACAAAAACGTAACCCTTGTTACTGCTGATGTACAAAATGCGCTTAAAGATTATAAGCTTCCAAGCGGCGTTACAATAGAGTATGACGGCGAAAACGAGGCAATTATGGAGGCAATAAGCCAGCTTATGCTGATGCTTTTACTTGCAGTAGCCCTTATTTACCTTATTATGGTTGCACAGTTCCAGTCTTTCCTGTCACCGTTTATAGTAATGTTTACTATTCCGCTTGCTTTTACAGGCGGTCTGTTGGGACTGCTTATTACAAACAATACTATAAGCGTAATATCACTTATCGGCTTTGTAATGCTTTCCGGTATTATTGTAAACAACGGAATAGTTCTTATTGACTATATTAACCGTCTGCGTGCAGACGGTATGGAAAAGCGGGAGGCAATTATTACTGCCGCTAAAACAAGAATGCGGCCTATACTGATGACGGCTCTCACCACTATATTGGGACTTTCCACAATGGCGCTCGGTTATGGCAGCGGAGCAGCACTTATGCAGCCAATTGCGATTGTTTGTATAGGAGGACTTCTGTATGCAACTATAATGACTTTGTATATTGTACCGATTATGTACGACTTATTAGCAAGGCGCAAGGTAAGAGTTGTAAATAAAGAAGAGCTTGAGGTTATTGAAGAATAAACACGCTATATAAATGCGGCGTACACCGATTTGGGGTGTACGCCGCATTTTTTGCTGCAATAAAATCACCTGATTGCATTTTCAATTATTTTTTTATAACCGTTTTTCATAAGTCCGCTCATAACAGCACAGCCGTCAGTCGGTATTGCTTTTACCTTAGCTATATTATCTGCGTTTATTCCGCCCAACGGATATACAGGTATAGGTACATTTGAAGCAATATCCTTAACAGTTTCTATTCCCTTTGGCGGCAGGCCTTTTTTGCAGTCCGTATTAAAAATATGACCGTATGTTATGTATGCTGCGCCCAGGCTGTATGCTTCCTTTGCCTGCTGTATACTGTGCGTTGAAGCACCGACAATATCAAACCTGCAAAGCTTTTCTTTATTTTCCCGCATTACAGGCAAGGGCAGATGAACAGCCTTGTGGTTAAGCGACAAAGCCGCATCAATAAAATTATGCAGGATACAAAGCTTTCCGTATTTATCACATATATTTATCACCTGTTTTGCAAGGTACCTGTAATCATCTGACGACAAATTCTTTTCACGCAGCACTAATGCGTAAATATTTGATTTTGCCAGCGTTTCAATATGACTTAAAAAATCGTATTCACAGCTTTTGCTGTCGGTAAAACAGAGAAGCTTATACATAGATATAATCACTCATAACCGGCTGTAAGCCCTTTGACTTTATCATATCGTACATTTCCTTTACGCTTCGGCTGTCGTCAATTTCAAACTGTTCGTCGCCCTTGGACTCTCCGCTGTGTGCTCCTATTCCCACGTCTACTCCTGCGGAGGTTTTTGTTGCGGCAATTTGCACTATGTTATCTCTGAATCGCTGACATTCTCTGCTGGAAATTGTGATATTAGCAAACGGCATAAAAATTCTGTATGCGCAGATAATCTGTAAAAGCTGAGGCTCGTGTACGTCCCTTGGATTAATTTTATCGTTATTTATAATAGGTCTAAGTCTGGGGCAGGAAAAGGCAATTTCTGCGTGCGGATATTTCCTTTGCAGTAAATATGCGTGATAGCCTGTTGCAAAGGCGTCGCGGCGAAAATCGTCAAGTCCTAAAAGTGCGGCAAAGCCAACACCTCGTATTCCGCCCATTAAGGCTCTTTCCTGTGCGTTAAAGCGGTATGGGAAAACTCTCTTATGCCCTGCAAGGTGCAAAGTTTCGTACTTATCGGAATTGTAGGTTTCCTGAAACACCGTTACAAAATCTACGCCGCAACTATGCAGATACGCATATTCGTCACTGTTCATCGGGTAAACCTCAACGCCGACAACCTTAAAATATTTTGTTGCTATTTTACAAGCCTCTCCGATATATTTCACATCGCTTTTTTTACGGCTTTCCCCTGTTAATATCAGAATCTCCTGCAAGCCGGTATCGGCTATTGTTTTCATTTCTCTTTCTATCTGCTCAGGGTCAAGTATCGCTCTTCTTATTTTGTTGTGACAGTTAAAGCCGCAGTATATGCAGTAGTTTTCGCAGTAATTTGCTATATACAGCGGAGTAAACATATACACTGAGTTTCCAAAGTGCTTTCTTGTTTCCAGCTGTGCGCGCTGTGCCATTTGCTCCAAAAAAGGCTCGGCGGCAGGCGATAACAGTGCCTTAAAATCATCGGGACTTAAGGAATCCTTTGCAAGCGCCTTTTTAACGTCTGCCTGTGTATAGGTGTTATAGTCAAAGCTGTTCATTTCATTTATAACAGCGTCCATAATATCAGACTTTATCACCTCCATATCCGGCAGATACTTCATATGGTCTGTTCTTTGTTCATTCATAACCTTGCATTATCCCCTTTCAAAGTCAATTCTGCAAAAATCCGGTAAGAGGAGAGGAAGCACTTCCTCCTGCTTCAAGCACTCTTCCCATACCTGAAAGATACGCCTGTCTGCCTGCTATTATTGCGTGCTTAAACGCCTCAGCCATTGACGGAATATCTCCTGCTGTTGCAATAGCTGTGTTCGCCATAACTGCGGCGGCACCCATTTCCATTGCCTCACACGCCTGCGATGGCTTACCTATACCTGCGTCTACTATCACCGGCAGGTCAATTTCATCAACCAGTATGCGGATAAAGTCCTTTGTGCATATTCCCTTGTTTGAGCCTATAGGCGCGCCAAGAGGCATAACGCACGCAGCTCCTGCGTTTGCCAAATCTCTGGCAGCGTATAAATCAGGATACATATACGGCATTACAACAAAGCCTTCTTTAGCGAGTATTTCGGTTGCCTTGCAGGTTTCGTAATTATTAGGGAGAAGATATTTTGAGTCTGCTATAACCTCTATTTTTATAAAATCTCCACAGCCGGACGCTCTTGCAAGCCTTGCTATACGCACTGCTTCCTCGGCATTTCTGGCACCCGATGTATTTGGAAGAAGCGTTACGCCCTGCGGAATATAGTCGAGTATGTTTTCTGCTCCGCCGGGATTTGCACGTCTGAGAGCAAGGGTTATAATCTGTGCTCCGGCATTTTCAACTGCCGCCTTAATAAGATTCAGCGAATATTTGCCTGAGCCTAAAATAAATCTGGAGGTAAATTCATGTCCTCCTAAAATAAGCTTATCTTCTTTCATTTTTTAACATTCCTTTCTGTCGTTTTTGTAATAATTGCTGTCGCTTTATATAATATAAAACTATGAAGAATACGATTACTCTTTAAAGCCGCTGAAAATACAGATTGTTAGTGAATATGCGGGATTATATTTGGCACAGACTGTGTTTAAAGAATCCCTATCAAAAGTTATCTTAAATCTCCATTCAGCTAAGTAAAATGGATAACCGTATAAAACAATTAAACACCATATTCCCCTGTAAGTATACGAAGAACTGTATTTGCCTGATGTCCTGCACAAATGCTTACACGAGGCGCCATAAGCCCTCTGCCCTGCTGTGCGCCTGTTTCTCCGTCGCCGCACATATAAAAGCGGCTCGTTATTTTTTTTGTTTTTATTGTATTTCCGCTTTCAAATCCTGCCATGCCGGAGGCGGCAACTATATACTTTTCAGGATAATTTTCAAGCACGGCGTTTACCGCCATTGCTTTGCAGTCCGGATTATCAAACGCTTCACAGATGATTTCATCACCCTTAATAATATCCAGTATGTTATTTTCATCTAATTTTATACAATTTGTAATTACCTTTATATACGGATTTATCTCGCTTATTTCTTGCTTTAATGCATCTGTTTTATACATACCAAGATGCTTTATTTTATACTGCTGGCGGTTTAAGTTACTTGGCTCAACAACGTCAAAGTCAATTAAATGCAAACAACCAACGCCTGTTCTTGCAAGCTGTAAAGCTATGTTGGAGCCAAGACCACCAAGTCCTAAAACTGCAACTCTTGCTTTTTCGATCTTTTTATGTACCCCGGGAGTATGTCTTGCCATAAGCATTGCTTTAAGCTCTTCTTCATCCGGCATTACGCCTTTTTCAATTAAAAATATACTGTCGTTTTCCTTCAGCTTATGGTTTTCATTTGTCTGAAAACCGTTGACAATAGTAACACAGGTGCGTTTATTAACTTCATTTTTCAGCTCCTCTAAGCTTTGCGACGAGGTATTAAGGTATTTTCCGTTTAATGTGATTTTCATACTTAACCTCCTCCTACAAAATTGACGATTTCAACTACATCTCCGTTTTTCAATACAGTTTGTGAATAATCTGTCTTGGGCAAAATTTCACCGTTTTTTTCAATTACAATGCGGCTTATGTTATAGCTGTTGTCATCAAGATAGCTTTTAAGAGAAATTTCATCCTTTTCAATTTTCACTCCGTTTATTGTTATCATTTTTGCTCATTATCCCCTTTCAGTATTTTAACTTATGCCGGTATAACGGACATAATCTTTTAGAAAGCAAAAAGACCCCATGAAAGTCTACACCCAAGGTGGTGTACCCCTTCATGGAGCCGGTCCAATCTGCAATTTATTATATTTAATTTATGCGCTTTTGTCAAGGATAAAATGCGGAAGTTTTGCACAATTGCACAACAAATATCTATGCTACAGTTTCCTGCTCTGTTGCATATTGCGGATTAGCCTTTATTATACTGTCCTCATATACAAAATACGCAAGGTCATATCTTTGCTTGTCCCAGTCAACAATCTCAACTATTGACTGTCCGTCATCTGTCCAGCCATATTGCCATACGTCATCCTCAGGTACTCTGAATTCTTCCAAAGGATAACCGAGATATGTAAGCGAATTTGAAACAAGCATTGTAATCTCGTTTTTCTTAAGGTTTGTCGTAATCATCGGCCCTACCTGACCTACAATTTCTACTATCTGTGTAAGAGACGCGCTCTTAAATTCTGACATTATTGTTGACAAAAGCTTTCTTTGTCTTTGCGTTCTGTCAAAATCATCGCCGGAAAAACCTGCCTCTGCATCTCCTCGGTTTCTGGCATACCAAAGCGCCTGTCTGCCGTTTAGATGAACTATACCCGGCTCTGCCTGAATTTCATAACGTGTATCAGCCTGTCCGTTTTTCCATGTCTGCCAGTTAATATAATCAATTTCTTCAGCAGTAAGCTCCATATCAACTCCGCCGAGAACGTCTATAATATTTCGAAAGCTTTTGAAATCTACAACTGCATAACGGTCTATGTTAACGCCGAAGTTGCTTTCGATAGTCTGTATTGCCAAAGAAGCTCCGCCAAAGGTATAAGAGGCGTTAAGCTTGTTGTCACCGTAACCGGGAATTGTAACATAAGTATCTCTCATAAATGAGGTCATTTTAAGCTTTTTATGCCTGTTGTCTATAGAAAGCATTATCATAGTGTCACTTCTGCCGTGGTCGTCACCTTCAAGAATATGGTCCTCGCCAAAAAGCATTATATTTAAAACCATCGGGTCATCTAAAAGCTTTCCGTTCGTAAGGTCAAGATTGGCGTCCTCGTCGGCTGTTGTGTTGTTTGAATTACCAACATCAACAGGCTTGTAATTGACGCTTTGCACAGTACCGTAAACCGCAAGCAAACCGCCGCCGCCAAGTCCTATAAGCAAGCAAAGCAAAAGCGCAAGAAAGTTTTTAGCGTTGAAAACCCTTGCCGCTTTCTTAGCCGGCTTTCCGGATGAATATATTTCACGGGTTCTGTCTTGTTTCTGCAAAATACCAGCTCCTTTCCCATATAGATATAGATTATATAGCTTTTCTACGTTTTTTTCAATCGGAAAAAATTACAAATTTGTAAAGAATATATTAACAGTTTGCATTATTATTGCCTAGGCTTTTCATAAGTAAAACGCCCCTGAATATATAAAAATCACAAAATTCTAAGGAAACTCTGATTAAATCGTTTGTGCATATTGCGCCGTCAGATTTTTGGTCAGACTGACGAAAAACATACAAGCAAGCTATGCAAACAGCTTTTCGGCGTGATTTATTCAGTTTTTCCCTAAATCTGCCATTCAAACACCGTTTTAAAGGGCGTGTTTAAATCCGTAGCAAAAACCCTGTGCAGGTCGTCCATATTTTTAACAGGAGTATCCTCAAAAATAATACTGCCTAAGCGCCGCTTAACCTTTTGAATACTCATAAGCTGTACTGCTTCTGTAAAATCCTCTCTTCCCGACCGGCTGCACCCAAGCATTGTAAGTCCTTTTTCAAGAATAAGTCGTGTGTTCATTGCAACCTTATTTTCACTTACGCCAAGCATTGCAACGGTTCCCTGAGGCTTTATGTGATTTATTATATCGTCTAAAGCGTCTACACAGCCCTCGCCTCCTACACATTCAAAGGCGTGGTCGCAGGAAAAACCTGCCGGCAGGCTGTGGGTAAGATAAGTTCTGTCTGCAAACGAGAACTGCGAAAGCTTGCGTGTATTTTTGCCAACGACCGTAATATTGCTTTTGGGATATTTCTGGCGTAAAACGCAGGCAACAAAATACGCAACGCTTCCGTCGCCCCATATGGCAAAGCTTTCTCTGTATTTATGTGCCGAAAGCTCCATACGCTTTACTGCGTGCACTGCAACGCTGAAAAGCTCGCACATTGCGGCTGTCTGCATAGGAATACTGCTGTCAAACGGAATTACCCTGTCGGGCGGCAAATCTACAAATTCACGCATAAAGCCGTCTGCACTGCTCGACAAAAATTTTGAGGAGCTGTCGTAGTTTTCATAAATGCCGTCTTTTTTATTCGTCGGTGAATTCGGAATTAGTATTACTCTTTGTCCCGGAGTAAAGGTGTTTGTTTTATCGCATATTACTTCCCCGCAGCATTCGTGGATAAGCGCCATAGGCAGTTTTTCATTTAAAGCCTTTAAATCTCTCTTGCCAAGGTAATAACGCTGGTCTGCATGGCATATTGCCATATAGCGGGGTCTGATAATTACATTGTTTTCAAGACTTACGTCTGTGTACTTAACAGAGAAAAACTGCGGAGTTACAAGCTGATAGATATAATTAATCACTTGCAATACCCCCAACAAGAATCTGTGCTATTTTATAATCGTTTACAGTAGTAATTTTCATATTAGAAATCTCTCCGTCAACAAGCTTAACCTCAACCCCGCCAAGCACGCAAATTTTGCAGGCATCAGTGAGTACCGCTTTTTGCTCTTCGTTCAGCTTTGCGTACATTTCTTTCAGCAGAGAAATTTTAAAGCTTTGCGGAGTCTGCCCCTGATACATATGACCTCTGTTTGGAATTTCCGTTATGCTCGTTCCGTTTTCGGACTTAACAATGGTATCTGTTGCAGATACTACAGTATCGCACGCACCGTATTTCTGCGCCGCATCTATGTTATCATTTAAAATCCTAAGCGTAACAAACGGACGCACCGCATCATGGGTAACAATAATATCACTGTCAGTAAGTCCGAAATCTTTGTCAATTTCATCAATTATATTAAATATAGTTTCATTTCTGTTTTCGCCGCCTGCTGCAAGCTTAACTCTGCCGGTATCTATACCGTATCTTTCAAGCAAGTCCGTCATATGCGACATCCAGCTTTGGTTTATCCCTAAATAAACAACATCAAGACGTGAGCACATAAGCATTTTTTCGAGAGTATGAATTATTATAGGCTTTTCGCCAAGCGGCAGAAATTGCTTTGGCATTGACGAAATGTGCATCCTGGTGCCGCTTCCGCCTGCAAGTATTGCTCCGTATATCATATATAAGCCTCCCTTTTATTATTTTAATGTATTTATGTCAAAGTCATAACAGCTATGCTCTAAATCAAGATATACAACATCGTGGTGCGGCACACGCTTTTCTTCCGGCGGCAGCTCCATATAATCTCCGAAGGCTATTTTTAAATATTCGTCATAGCCTTTCGGAATGGGCATCTGCATACCTTCAAACTCCTTATATATGCAAGACTCAAAAATTTCCTTCGGGTATTCGTTTTGCATATAGTGCGGTCCTGCACAAAGCTCAGTTATATATTCGCAGTCACTTATCTTGTATTTTGTCATTTTCTTTTCTGCATAGCGCCATATTTTTCTTCTTATTTTGTCCCCTCTGAATACGGAAAGCAGCATTTTACTTCCTGCTGCCAGCACTCCGCCGTGCTTTTCCGGCACAACCTGAGCCAAAAACAACGAATAAATCATAGCCCACAGCTTTTGCATTTTTCTTTTAAAGCCGTGCGGACAGCCGTCAAGCGGAAACACATCCATAACCAGTCCGTGAGGAATATCAATATGCGCCTGATTTGCCTTAACGCAGGTGGCGCTTGTATCTACAATAGTAGTAAAAATATTTCCGGTGAATATGCTGTCGTCAGTTTTAAGCTTGATAAATCTTTCGTTTTTTTCCTGCTTGTCCCACAGTATATTCATTTTTTCGTAATCCCTGCGCGGCATAAATATGTCAATATCGTCATCCCACGGGATAAAGCCTTTATTACGAAGCGACCCTATACAGCATCCGCCGCAAAAATAAAACAGCAGATTATTTCTTTCGCAAAAGTTTTTAAAGTATATAAGTGTGTCAAGCTCTTTAAGCTGTAACGCTCTTATTTGCTCCGGGCTTAGCTTCAGCGGTTCCATAGCTATGCCTCCTTTATTCTATTCTGAACGGTTTTTCCTACCTCTTGTATTCTTTCATAAACTGATTTGTCAATTCTTCTTTTCCAAAACGGAGCTTTAATTAAGCCTAAAAGCGTTCCAAATCCATAAGAAATATGAAGAAGCGGAAAGATAAACGGCAAAAGCAAAAAAGATATATATCTTTTTCTGCCTAAAAAAGCAGATACTGTTATTAAAACATCAAAAAGTATATATGCAAGGCTAAAAAGCAAAAGCGGCAAGCCGATACCGAACAATGCAAATACGCCAAAGAAAATAAAGGCACATACAAGCAAAAACGGTGCAAAGTAAAAACAGGAGAGGCAGCCGGGGCAAACAGCAGAAGTAAGCCCTATCCAATATCCGTTTCCGTATTTTTGCTTTATCATTTTCAAAAGCGACGAACGCACATTCTGGTAAGAAGTTACGTCGGGAGTAAGACAGATGTTGTAGCCGTTTTGGCGTATGCGGTAATGCATTTCGTTATCTTCTGTTCTGCCCAGCGACTCGTTAAAGCCGCCTGCCTTTGCAAAAACCTCTCTTCTGTATGCTCCGTGAAAAACAGAATTAACGTACTGCTTTTTCGTCTGTTTTTTTCTGTAGACAGGGCTTGTTCCGAACAGGCACTCCTCGGCGGCAAGCAGTGTTTTCTGCCATGGAGTATTACTCTGCGTTCTGCTTGGTCTGCCGCCGCCGCAGACGTATTCTCCGCTTTCTATCGTTTTTACGTTCATACTTACAAAATTATTTGGTATTGAAGCGTGTGCGTCAACTCTTATTATTATATCCTCATTGCTGTTTTCAATGGCAACATTCCAGCAAGCCGCCTGCATATGCTTTTTACAGGTGCAAATACATATGCTTTTAAAGCTATTATCACTTTTTGCAAAACTCTCTATTACATCCACGGTTTTGTCCTGCGACATATTATCAACAAAAACAAGCTCAATTTTTTCGTGCGGATAATCCTGTTTTTTAATATCCTCCAAAAGCTTTGGAAGCGTGCTTTCCTCGTTATAAGCAATAACGCACAGCGACACAGTCATATTTTTATTAGCCCCTTTCAAGCAAACAGTAAAATGCTTATTCAGCCGAAAGCATATATTTTGCGCTTAAGGCACAGCTCACGCTGAAATACGGTATTACATAAAGCACCGGAAATGCAAGCAGACAGGAAAGCATCCACGGCAGAAATGAAAGAAGCAATTTATAATAATTTTTACGGTTTTTACACATAACCTGCTTAGAATAGCGTATACATTCTGCGGCTGTTAGATTTTCGTTAAAAGCAAAAATAAACGGCGCTAAAAAATACTTTGACGTAAGCACGATAAACGCAAGTATACCTGCCGCAAACAAAATAACATAAACAAAGCAGTAAAGCAAGTACAGGTCATTTTGCTTATCTGCCATAAATAACGAGCTGAAAAATGCTGACGGCAAAAAGCATAAAATTGTCCAAAGCAGACAGCGTATCAGCAGCTTGCTCCAGAACATCAGAGAGCTTGCATAGGCTTTTAAGCTTGAAAAAGCATCAAAAATTATAGAAACAGGAGAGCTTATGCCCTGCGCCGTATTTATTGCAAGCCTTGTTGTTCCTGTTAATACGGGAGCAGCCAGAAAAAGTAAAACAACCGACATAAAGCGTGTGACGAATATTGCAGCAAGCGACAATATACTCTCCTGCGGGTTATTTATAATGTACCGGTAATAATCTTCACTGAACTTTGTAAATACACCTATTAACAGTCCGGATATGCTTGATATAAAAAGATATGTGCATATCACAAGTGAAAGCGCAGCAATGGCTTTTCCCCAACCGGTATCTGCAAGCCTGTTTCTGGCCTGTTCCTTAATAATTCTTTCCGGATTCATTTTTATATTCGTATGCTCCTTTCGCCTTTGCAACGCTCTGAAAGCAAAGTACTTATATTATTAACCGTAATCTCCGGCAGCAAAATCCTCTTCGGAAATTTCAAGCCTTACACATTCATAAGCCTATACATAGCCTCCAGGCATATCTGCCCATGTTTAAAATAATTTTCAATGCTTATGGATTCGTTAGCATTGTGTATATTTGCCGTATCTCCCTCAAACACCGGACCGAACGCAACGCCCCTGCCCTGCATTGAACGTGCGTATGTGCCGCCGCCTGTGGAATATATTTTTGCTTCTTCACCCGTTATTTCACGGTAAGAGTCCTTAAGCACAGATATAAGCTCGCTGTCATCAGAAACATTAAGAGGCTTTAGATGACTTAAAATTTTTACGTTAAGTCCCTCGTACTGTGCGGCGGAGCGAACTCTTCCAAGAATTTGAGAGCCGTCCATAGTTACCGGATAGCGTATATCTATTGCTGCTCTTGCGTAGTTTTCTTTAATATTTACCGAGCCGACATTGAGAGTGAGTGCGCCTGACTGTGAATCTCTCATTTTCAGACCCATTGAATTGCCGTTAAGCTCTGTTGAAATTTTCGAGTGAAGAAAGGCTATGATACTGCCAAGAACAGAATGAGAAAAGTTAGCCGCAAGCAAATCTATTAAATGGGTAGCTGCGTTAAAGCCCTTTTGCGGCTCGCAGGCGTGCGCCGCCGTACCCTTTGATATTACCATAAGTCCGTCTATGGTATATTTAAATTCAAAATTTCCTTCCTTTGCGTCTGCAAGCCTTGAAAGCTGATGGTCCTCCGCTTCTGTACAGTCAAGAAGAGCATACGCTGTATCCGGCACGGAATTTACGGCAGTGCCCGACTTAAATTCGGTAAGCGTTGTACCGTTGTGGGTATCTGCAATAATTTCAAGCTGTAAAATTCCCTTTTCGCTCCGGCATACGCCGTATTCACTGTCCGGAGTAAAGCCCATAAACGGAAGCGGTTCGTTTGCAAAGTAGGTTTTCATATCCTCCATGCCAACCTCTTCGCTTGTTCCGAAAATTACTCTCAGAGCATTTTTACCGGTTATGCCGTTGTCCTTTAACGCCTTCAGGCAATACAGCGCCATTATTGCAGAACCCTTGTCATCAACAACGCCCCTGCCGTACAGTCTTGAATCCTTCTGCGTTAATTTAAACGGCTCTGTTTCCCAGCCGTTTCCTGCCGGAACAACGTCAAGGTGTGTTAGTACGCCGCAGTATTTGTCTCCGTTTCCATACTGTGCGTGACCTGCCATATCAAGAATATTTTTAGTTTCAAGTCCCATTTCCCCGGCTCTTTTAAGAACATACTCCAAAGCCTGCTGTGGCTTTAAAGCACTCTGTGAGGATACAGAGTCAATCTCAATTACAGCTGCCAAATCCTTTAATATATCTTCCCTGTACTCAAGTATTTTTTCTCCGAATGACATACAATTACCTCATTTCATTTTTGCAATTTTATCCGCAAGCTTATTCATCAGTATATTTGCTGATGTCAATGTCGGTGTTTTCTTCACCGGCTGTATATATTCTTTCCCTTATATTTGTATCTGTCTTTTTCGTTGACGGCATTTTTTCTGCCTTGAATCTTTTTACAACAATATATTTATTCACCTTTTTGGCTTTAACTCGCTTGCCCCCAAAGAAAAGGAGATACAGAGCAAAAACTATAAAGCTTATTCCTGTTATTATCAATCCCGTTTTAAGACCCGGCGTTTCGTAATTAAAGCGAATGTTATTAATCTGTCCGCCCTTAACTCTTACCGCCATAAACCCTATATTCACCTTTTCAATCTCAACATTCTGTCCGTTTACCTGTGCACTCCAGCCCTCTTCATACGGAACGCTTAGGAAAACAAGATTATCATTTTTGCCTTGCATATCTATTTTTGCAGAGAAGCCGTTGTTGTCATATGCAAAGTCAGTACAGCTTACCTCTTTTCTTTCTTCGCAGTCATTATAATAATCTGCAATTGCGTAAGAATAGTCCGAGGTGTCTGCCGCACCGTTTGTAATATCGGCATATTTTATTATCTGCTCGTTTGAAAGAACCATAGCCTTCAGCAAAAGCAGATGCCTGCGGGACTCACTGCAATCATAATATGCTTCCTCAGATATAAACTTGTCATAGGTAAAGCCCATCGGGATATAATATTCATTTTCGTATACGTCGTAATTATTTATCTCCGTAAGCTTTTTCCAGCCTGGCATTTTGGTATTGTCGTTTTCAGTCACAAAATTATCGCCGTCACACTTATAGTCCAGCAGATATTTTGTAGAAGTAAAGGAGCGCAAGCCGTATACAGAGGTTTCCGGCCGTGAGGCAACGTCACGGGTTACACCGATAGTAGGATAAAACTCCATTATACTGCCCGGCACAACACTGTTAAATGCCTGAATTGTCGGTATCTGCCAGAACATAGGAAGATTATCAAGCGATTTATAAACATCTGTTCTTACAGAGTCCTTGTCCGGCAGGTCAAAATTATCTCCTTTATTAATAACGTAAGGTATTAAAAAGCCGTGCGCACTGTCGCCCTGAGATTTACCAAGCGCCAAAAGATAAACAGAATAGAACACTGTAATTACTCCGACGGCAACATAGGTGTATTTTATAAACTTCTTTTTGTCACGCTTGTAAAGAGCCAATAATAAAGCAAGCACACCGAGCGACACAAGCGCTATTGCGCCGTAAGCCCAGAAGCGTTCGGGATAATCCATAAGACCGTAGGTTGTAGTTTCAATATTTGTTTCACTGTCTGTTTCTGTAGCAGGCATAAAGCCTATTGCTACAAGCATAGCAAGCGTTATGCTTCCCGTCCAGGTTATTGCGCGTCTCCAGTCTGTTTTTACGCTTTCTATCGATTTTAATGTTGCTAGCACCATAATAAGCACTAGCATATAGTACCATCTTGCGTAAAATGACGCATTCAAAAGCTGGAACATACTGTTTAATATAGGCACAAACGCCATAACAAGCAGAATGACAATCATACGCTTTATCCAGCTTGTATGCTTTTTTGTCTGTAAATATGCAATAACGCCTGTCATAGAAAACAGCGGTATATATGCCGCCACAGACGCCCACTTTGCGTTTGAGTCGGGAGTAAAGTTTGGACGTGCAGGAATATCCGGCGGGAAGAAAAGGCTTTGAAGAATATGCACATATTTTTGGTTTGACGGATAAAGCAACGCACTCCAGCCGCCGGGAGCATTATCCACACGGGGGTTTTGCATAACTACAAGTACAGACGGCAAAAGTATAAACGCTGTTGCCGCAAAGCCAAGCAGAATTTCAAACGCCATTCTTATAAAGTCCTTTAAGCTTATTTTCCCGAAAGAGCCGGTAAAATATCTTAAAAACCAATATATAATTACAAAGACAACCTGCCCGGTGAAGAAATAATAATTAAACACACAAGCGGCAAACACCGTCAGCGTCAGTATACCTCTGCGCCTTGTCGCCATATATTCATCTACACTTGCCAGAAGAAGGGGGAAAATTATGATAGCCTCGTGAAAATGATTAAAAAACACATTGTAAATTGCAAAGCCCGAAAAAGCATACAGCAAGCCGCCGATAACCGCTAAATTTTTATTTTGAACATAGCGGCGCAAAAAGATATATGCAGAAAGTGCGGCACAGCCTGATTTCAGGATTAAAAGCGGCGCCATAAGATACGGCACTGCCTCGCTAGGAAACGGTATAGTCAGCCAGAAAAACGGACTGCCAAATAGATAAAACGAATACGAGCCGATAATATTCGCACCCAAATCAGTTGTGTGACTCCAGCCGAAATTTCCGCTTCGTATTGTATCGTGTATCATCTGATAAAACGGAATCTGCTGTACGTTAAAGTCACCGTAATACAGGAATAAACCGTTATCAAGTATTAAAAACGGCAGAAATATAAGCGTTGCCAAAAGGAGACCGCCCAAAAAGGCTTTATGCCAATATCTTTTGTTTTTATTAATATCTGCTCTTGCAAGCTTCATTTTTGTAACTGCCAACACCTTTCAAAATCTATTTGACTGAAGCACTAAATATGCAAATTTACACACAACTGTCTCAGTATAGCCTATAGTATAACATATATTACGTAAAAATGCACTAAATATATGTAATTTTTTAAGTAAAAAGACCGTCCGGAACACCGAACGGCCTTTTAATGCTTTGACTAATAATAAGCTATGCTATAAAAATATTTATATTATAACTCTGCGAAATATTTGATTGTTCTAACCATCTGGCTTGTGTAGCTGTTCTCGTTGTCATACCAGGAAACAACCTGAACCTCATAAAGGTCATCAGCAATCTTTGCAACCATTGTCTGGGTAGCGTCGAAGAGTGAACCGTACTTCATACCGATTACGTCAGAAGAAACGATAGGCTCGTCGTTATAGCCGAAGGACTCGGAAGCAGCAGCCTTCATAGCAGCGTTAATGCCCTCAACTGTAACGTCACTGCCCTTTACAACAGCTGTGAGGATTGTTGTTGAGCCTGTCGGAACAGGTACACGCTGTGCAGAGCCGATGAGCTTGCCGTTAAGCTCAGGAATAACAAGGCCGATAGCCTTAGCAGCGCCTGTTGAGTTAGGAACAATGTTAGCAGCGCCTGCTCTTGCTCTTCTTAAGTCGCCCTTTCTGTGCGGACCGTCAAGAATCATCTGGTCGCCTGTGTAAGCGTGGATTGTTGACATAATACCGCTTTGAATTTCTGCATATTTATTGAGTGTGTCAGCCATAGGAGCGAGGCAGTTTGTTGTGCAGGAAGCAGCAGAGATGATAGTATCATCAGCTGTAAGTGTGCCCTCGTTTACGCTGTAAACAATTGTCTTAAGGTCGTTGCCTGCCGGAGCAGAGATAACAACCTTCTTAGCGCCTGCGTCAATGTGAGCCTGACTCTTAGCCTTTGAGCAATAGAAGCCTGTGCACTCTAAAACTACGTCAACGCCGATTTCGCCCCAAGGAAGCTCAGCAGCGTTAGGCTTAGCGTAAATTGTAATTTCTTTACCGTCAACAATAATTGAACCTTCGCCGGCCTCTACTGTGTGAAGACCCTCGCCGATTCTGCCGCAGTAACCGCCCTGCGCTGTATCATACTTTAAAAGGTTAGCAAGCATCTTAGGATCTGTAAGATCGTTGATAGCTACAACCTCATAACCCTCAGCACCAAACATTTGTCTGAATGCCAAACGGCCGATACGACCAAAACCATTAATTGCAACTTTTACTGACATTGTAATTTACCTCCTGAATTTTTAACTAATTTTAACTATATCAGATAGCAACTATAATAATAAAGCATTTTTGCGAATAATACAAGCCTTTGACAAAGAATTAACAAAAATTTTTTATATTTTTTCCGCCGATTTTTCTTTTGGCGCAAAATTCAAAGTATTTACGGCAAAAGTGCTTTTTATCAGTTTTTCCGATTTGTTGTAAATTAACATATATATTAAATTTTTCTTGACTTTTTTTTGAACAAAGTATAAAATGAAAATGGTATGTTGCAAAAGCATCTTAATTTTTTATTCTTTGCTCTTGCTTAACATATGCAAGCTGTGCTGTAAGCTTGCTTTTATTTAATCAGACTCACTTTTGGGAGTCGTTATTATATAGATAAACCGCTAATATTTACTGGATTTTATTTGAAATACATTTAAAATTTACATTGCCGGCGTTTTGCCGGTTATCGATAGATTAGTTGAGTTTATTTTTGACAATTTAATATTTTCCTTAATAACGACTCTTTGAGTTGATTAGAAGTTATAATAATGCTTTAAAGAACTAAAAAAATCAAATCAAGGAGGTGTCAATTCATAATATGGAATTATGGTTGGCTATAGTGCTTATTATCATCGCCGCCGCTATTGGTGCGGCTGTTGCGTTTTTTGCCGGAATTAGCTACAGGAAAAAAATAGCAGAAGCAGAGCTTGGCTCTGCAGAAGCAGAGGCTAAAAAAATTGTAAGCGACGCACTTAAAACTGCCGAAGCAAAAAAGAAGGAAACCATCTTAGAGGGTAAGGACGAGCTGCACCGTTTGAGAAACGAATCCGAAAAGGAATTGGCTGAAAGAAGAAGAGAGGTTCAGCGCCAGGAGCGCAGAATTCAATCTAAGGAAGAAACTCTTGACAAAAAGCTTGAAAACCTTGAAAACAAGGAAGAAAAGGTTGCAAAGAAGCTTAAAGAAGCCGAGAGCAAATTTGAAGAGGCAGAAATGCTTAAGAAAAGCCAGTTTGAGGTTTTGGAAAAGATTTCCGGATACACAAAGGAACAGGCAAAGGCTCATATTTTACAGCAGCTAGAAAACGAGCTGACACACGAAAAATCCGTTAAGATTCTTGAATATGAGCAGATGCTTAAAGATGAGGCGGACGCAAAGGCAAGAAAGATAATTTCTCTTGCAATTCAAAGGTGTGCCGCAGACCAGGTTGCCGAGGCTACAGTTTCTGTTGTGCCGCTGCCTAACGATGAAATGAAAGGCAGGATTATCGGCAGAGAGGGCAGAAACATAAGAGCGATTGAAACCCTTACAGGCGTTGACCTGATAATTGACGATACACCGGAGGCGATTACGCTTTCGTGCTTTGAGCCTGTAAGAAGAGAGATTGCCAGAGTATCGCTTGAAAAGCTTATTTCCGACGGAAGAATACATCCTGCAAGAATTGAGGAAACCGTTGAAAAGGCACGCAGAGAGGTTGAAGCCACAATTAAGCACGAGGGCGAAAGAGCAGTTATCGAGGCCGGAATAAACGGTATTCACCCTGAGCTTATTAAGCTTTTAGGACGTTTGCGCTACCGTACAAGCTACGGACAAAACGTACTTAACCATTCGCTTGAGGTAAGCTACCTTGCGGGTATGATAGCAAGCGAGCTTGGACTTAACCCGACGGTTGCAAAAAGAGCCGGTCTTCTGCATGACATAGGCAAGGCGTTAGACCACGAAATTGAAGGCTCTCACATTGAAATAGGCGTTGACGTTGCTAAAAAGTACAAAGAAAGTGAAGCAGTAATACATGCTATTCACGCACACCACGGAGATATTGAGGCTAAAACGGTTGTTGCCTGTATTGTGCAGGCGGCAGACGCAATTTCAGCCGCAAGACCCGGTGCAAGACGTGAAAATCTTGAAAACTATATTAAAAGACTGCAAAAGCTTGAAGAGGTTGCTTCCTCGTTTGAGGGCGTTGAAACAAGCTTTGCAATTCAGGCAGGCAGAGAAATACGCATAATGGTAAAGCCTGAGGTTATAAACGACGAGCGTATGATTCCGCTTGCAAGAGAAATCTGCAAAAAGATTGAAGAAGAGCTTGAATATCCCGGACAGATTAAGGTTAATATCTTAAGGGAAAGCAGAGCAATTGAATACGCAAAATAATTAATTTACATTTAAACACAAGCAAAACGGAGTTGCCCTAAAAGCAAGGCAGCTCCGTTTTTTTATTTTTCTCTTAGTATACTCAACAGTTTTCCGTCGCCTTAGGCTATGTCCAAGAGCTTATCGTTTACCGGGTGTAAAAGCCTTGCGGAGTTTAGCACACACAGCACCGAAACACCTGTATCGGCAAATACTGCAAGCCACATAGGAGCAATACCGAATACTGCAAGCACTAAAATAACAAGCTTTACCAAAAGCGCAAACGCCATATTTGCTTTAACCGTACTCATAATTTTTCTGCAATAGCGCACTGCGTTTGGCAGCTGCTTTAAATTTCCGGCTGTCAAAACTGCGTCAGCCGCCTCAATAGCCGCCTGCGAGCCTAATCCCATCGCTATGCCGCAGTCAGACGCCGCAATAACCGGAGAATCGTTAATGCCGTCGCCTACAAACACTGCCGCTTTCGCACCTTTTTTAAGCTCATTCATTCTTTCAACCTTATCCTGCGGCATAAGGCTTGCGTAGAATGTGCTCACCTTGCATATATTTGCAATTTTTTCTGCAGTTTTTTCATTGTCTCCTGTAAGCATTGCTGTTTTGCCAACGCCTAATTTATGCAGCTTACCGATAACCTCAGGGCTTTCCCCTCTGACTTTATCTTCAACTGTTATTTCCGCCGCCAAGGCGCCGTCAACCGTCAGATAAAGAACTCCGTTATTTTCTTTACCGTCTGTGTTTTGCAAAATTCTGCTGCTGCCGCACATTACCTTTTTACCGTTTAGCATAGCGCTAACGCCTACTCCTGCAATTTCCTTATAATCGGTAAGCACAGGCAAAGCTTCGTTTTCCGCATATTTTTTTATTGCCGAAGCTACCGGATGTTCGCTCAGCCTTTCAACCGCCGCAGCAAGCAAAGCAGCTTCTTTTTCAGTATAGCTGCCAAATGCCTTTACGCTTGTTACCGTTAAATTACCGGTTGTGAGCGTGCCTGTTTTGTCAAAAACAAACGTGTCTGCCTTTGCAAGAGCTTCAACATATTTTCCGCCCTTAATAAGCACGCCGAGCTTTGACGCACCGCCGATACCCGAGTAAAAGCCAAGCGGGACTGAAATTACAATAGCGCAGGGGCACGCCGCAACTAAAAACACAAGCGCACGGGAAAGCCAAAGCGTAAATTCACCAAGCCCGAACAACGGCGGAAGCACGGCAACTATTAGGGCAAGAAGCATTACAACGGGCGTGTATATTCTTGCAAAGCGAGTAATCATTTTTTCTGAAGTGCCCTTTACGGCAGAGGCTTCCTCGACCATTTTAAGTATTCTTGAAGCCGCAGAATTCTCATAGGTTTTTTCTACCCTTACCGTAATTCTGCCCTCGCCGTTAAGCATACCGGACATTACCCTTACGCCCGTCTGCGCCGTTTGCGGCAAGCTTTCGCCCGTTATCGCACAGGCATTAAGCGTACTTATGCCCTCGGTAATAATACCGTCAAGCGGAACTCTTTCAAAGGGATTTACATATATAATATCGTTTACCTTTACACTTTCTGCGGCAACTTTCTGCTCACCGTTTTCTGTCTGTAAATTTGCTGTATCGGGGCGGATTTCCGCAAGCTTCGCAATATCACGGCGTGAGCTTTCAACTGCTTTTTCTTCAAGTATTTCACCTATTGCAAAAAGCAGTGCAACTAAAGCTGCCTCAAAATATTCGCCTATGCAAAACGCCGCAACAACTGCTATAAAAAGCAGGGTGTTTTCGTCAGGACGCAGCTTCACACCGGAGATTATTCCCTTTACGAAAACATTGTAACAGCTTACAATCGCAGAACCGGCAAATAAAACGGCGCTTAACAAAATATACTGCGGCAGACAAATGAAAACGGAAAGTCCCGCCGCAAAGAGAACTACCGACAAAATAATCCTTACAATGCCGCTGAATGATTTTTTCTTTTGCTTATTATCACCGCTGCAGGTGACTTCAACTCCGCTTTCTATTGAGTCCACAAGCTTTTGCAGCCAGGCGCAAACCTTTTCTTCATTACTTTCCTCCGACTTAAAGCTTATTGACTTGTTGGCAAAATTAAGCGACGCGCTTTCTATACCCTCTGTGTTTATTACTGCGTTCTCAATTTTTGCCGCACAATTAGCGCAGTTAAGTCCGTTTAAAATATATTTGTATTCTTTCATTACGTTTCATTCCTTTCTCCGTATCTATGCTTTACAGCTACTGCACCTGTCCCTGTTAAAGTGAACTGTATAACTATTCGTTTATATGTGCAAGTCCCATCTCATATATCTTCTTTATATGTTCATCATTAAGAGAGTAATACGAGGATTTGCCGTCTTTCCTGACCTTTACAAGCTTTGCGTTGCGTAGTATTCTAAGCTGATGAGATACTGCCGACTGCCCCATCTGCACAATTTCTGCAATGTCACATACGCACAGCTCGTTTTCAAACAAGGCGCACATAATGCGTATTCTTGTTGTATCGCCGAATACCTTGAAAAGCTCTGCAAGAGAAAAGAGAGTGTCTAAGTCCGGCATATGCTCAACCGTTTGTTTAACAACATCGTTGTGTATAAGGTGCTGTTCACAGCAGTCTGTGTTTTTTTCGTTATTGTTATTTATTATTTCGCTCATAATTCAGCCTCACTATTATCATATTAACATATGAATATGTATTCATATGTTAATATGATAATAGTCCATTACTGGGATTATGTCAACTGTTTTTTCAAAATTTATAAAAAATTTTTCTTAAGCGAACTCTTTGGATATAATAATAGAGAAAAACTTTCTCCCTTCATTTATTGACTTTGAGGTCTTAAAAATATAGAATATATTTAAGCTATTGATTACTATTGCATTTTTGCAAAAAAGGATTGATTTTTATGAAAAAGGCACTCTCGTTTATTTTAATCGCCATACTCCTGTTATTTACAATAACCTCCTGTACACCGCAGGAACAGGAAAAGAAAATTACTGCAGATGATATTTTAGGCGGTTGGGAATATATGGAGCAGGTATGGTGCGAATTTTACAGTGACGGTTACTGTGTAATAGGCGGCACAACAGGCAAATACAGTCTTGATAAAGAAAGCCTTGCCTTTACTCTGACTCCCGCGCAGGGCGACTCTATCTCCTTTGAATGGGCAGGAAGCCTTGATAATGTTACTCCTGAAAACTGGTATTTGGAGAACGACACCTTATATATAAACGGATACCAATATACAAAATCTGCCGAAGAGATAACAAAACCCGTAAACGCTGCGGAAAGCACAGAGGCTTCAAACACAGGCAGCGCAAAACAAACGGAAGCTGCACAGTAAAGCGGCGCAGGTAAGCTCTGATTTAACTTGTAAAAACATAAGGATTACGGTGATTAAAAATGATAATAGATACTCATGTTCATATCGGCGGAGAAAACCTCGGTTTTGATATGAAAAAGGAATATGTCCTTAAATCTATGGAGAAATATAATATTGATTTTTCAATAGTATCAGACGGAAGCGCAGCAGAGGTTGACCATTCTCAAAGGCTATTGCCTAAGGAGGTATCGCTTTCACAGACGGAATGTCTTATAAATATTCTGGATTTTGCAAAAAGCAATCCAACAAAAATAGGCGCAGGAATATGGATAAAGCCTCTTACTGAAAAATGTGACGACAGCTTTAGCAGGCTTTTAAAGAATAATCTTGATTATATATATTGCATTAAGTGTCATCCGTTCCACAGCGGTATTCCATTTGACGATGAACGCATAGAGCCGTACATTAATTTGGCAGCCGAGCTTAATTTGCCTGTGCTTGTTCACACTGCTGATGACCGCTGCTCTGACGTTAAAGGAGTTTTTAACGCAGCAAGAAAGCACCCGACTGTTAAATTCATAATGGCGCATATGGGGCTTGGAACTGACAACAAAGAAGCGACAGAATTAATCGGCAAACTGCCAAATTTGTACGGAGATACAGCATGGGTGCCGATAAGCAGTACGGTTGACTTCATAAAAAACAACGGAAGCGAAAAGCTGTTATTCGGCTCTGATAATCCTATTGACGGAGCTGACACATATTATTGCAACAAAAGCGGACAGCGAAGCCTGTATCAGGAATACTTTTCTGATTTGAAGAAGCTTATTTCAAAGGACGATTACGAAAACATAATGTATAAAAACGCTGTTGAATTATTCGGAATAAAAATATAAATACGGCGGCAAGCAGACAATATTCACTGTTCTGCTTGCCGCCGTTTAATTTTTGATGTAAAAATAACAGCTTTATCAAATTTTTCAATCAAGCCTTTAACAGACGTATATAGTGATTTGCTTCTCTCAAAACGTGATCGGCAAGAAGCGGTAGTATTATAGATTTAATTTTACACTGCTCTATCCCCTGCGTACCGGCTCTCTTAAAATCTCTCAGCTTCAGTGTTTCCTCAAGCGATACGGAGGTCATAGCCTTATCCTCTTCACACTTACAGGTATCAAGCAAAGCGCAATAATCCTTAGCGAATTTATCTGACGTTTCAAAAAGCTCCTTTTCACACGGATCCAGAAGTCCCCTTATAAACATAGCGTGCTCCATCATTATTCTGTTCCAGAAGCACTCAATTTCTTTCATGGATTTACAGCTTAAATCTCCGTCATTCTCAAGCATACAAACATATTCTCTGTAAAGCTTTGCTTCTCTTAATATATGTTCAATAAGCAGCGGATAATTCAATGTAAACATTTTACAGCACATTACATTTTCCAAAATGTTCTCTTTCAGAGAAATAAGTCCGTCAAGAAGCTTCAGTGCGGTACAGTTGAGTATTTTCACCTGTTTAACCTTCTCCGAGCTTATGCTGATGCTACGGCAGGCGCCTATCAAGCGCAATTCCCTGGCGGTTATATCCTTATTAATTGAAATTCCGGTGAACGCTTCAGTCTGTCTTTCAGCAAGAGCAGTAAACTCCGTTACAATTTCCCCTGAGCGCAGAACCTCTCGTCTGACAATTCCGGAGCTAAGACTTATTGCCCTGCAAAGAAGCTTCTCAAATTCCTTTTTGAAAAACTCCGCTTTTTGTGCAAAGCCTTCGTTCACAGGTGTAAAGCCGGCTTTTAAAAAGAAGGAATGTTCTTTCATAATACGCCCGAAGAACAGATGAAGCTCTAACGATTTAACTACAAAATTACTTGTATGCATATTTCTCCTCCACAGTAAAAGTATTTTTCACTTTTACAATATATGAAAAACAGAGAATTACTGTTACAGAGATGTCTGCTATATTGTTTAGTTACAAGCACCGCAGAGTTGTAATCTGCGGCGCTTGCTTGCAAATCCGTATAAAAGCATATTAATATTCCTGTTCATCGGCAATTGCCTTAGTTGGATGAACAGTCCCATGCGGATGCTTAGGCGGAGCATAGACAGAATAAAGCTTAAGCGGACAGGAACCGGTATTTATTATATTGTGCCATACACCGGCAGGAACAAAAACGGCATCCTCAGAAGCAACACATTTTTGAAAATTAAGCTTATCTTTACAGCTTCCCATTTTAACAACGCCCTGCCCTTTCTCCAAGCGCAAAAACTGGTCGGTATCGGGATGCATTTCTAAACCTATTTCTCCCCCTATTGGGATACACATAAGGGTGAGCTGCAAGTGATTACCTGTCCATAATGCTGCTCTGAAATTATCGTTCCGGCACGTTTCTCGTACTATATTAACTGTGTACGGCTCAGCTCCATAGTCTGCCATACATCTTATTTCATTGCGGAATAAGCCTGAAGGTTTGCTATTATATTTATGATAACTATACATAAAATCCCCTTTTCTCTCTTTTTGATATTATTTATTCTCTGTTACTATCCTATGTTAAGATAAAGGGATGGGTGAAGTAAATTGTTATTAAATCACTTGTAAAACACATTTTCTGTATTGAACTGAAAGCGCTGTTGTGATACTTTATTTCAATACACACCCTCCGTGGGGAGGGTGACTAACATAGGTTGAAACTATTGTCAAGCCTTTTTTTATTTCAATCCACACCCTCCGTGGGGAGGGTGACTTCAGCAGTAAAGCCTTTCCATAAGGTACCGCTTTATTTCAATCCACACCCTCCGCGGGGAGGGTGACGCTCTGCACTATCGCAAGTCACATAATTACTCCCATTTCAATCCACACCCTCCGCGGGGAGGGTGACATTATCAACATCTCTTCTTTTTGTTTTTTCATAATTTCAATCCACACCCTCCGCGGGGAGGGTGACGCCAACAGGTAAGGTGCTAATGCTTGACCGATAGATTTCAATCCACACCCTCCGCGGGGAGGGTGACCATAAGTACACCTCCCTCCGAGCCGACAGCCGCTGAATTTCAATCCACACCCTCCGCGGGGAGGGTGACAAAATTCAATCCGTGTTGAAATTGCAACCGATGACATTTCAATCCACACCCTCCGCGGGGAGGGTGACTGTACTTGCGACCTTCTTCGTCGTCTACCGTGAAGTATTTCAATCCACACCCTCCGCGGGGAGGGTGACAATTTCCGAAGTTTGAGCCTTTAAACCTCTGGTTTATTTCAATCCACACCCTCCGCGGGGAGGGTGACAGCAAAAATATACAGCTATATTATGCTATATATCTTTTCTTTTGTGCAACAAATACAAAAATACGTTTTTGCTTTATATAAACAACAATATTTTTGCTTTCGTGCGCTTGAAAATGTTTATTCTTCTTGTGCGAATATTCCTGCAGAACAATGTTTGCTATATGTTCGCACTAAAACAGCAACACTCCTTCCATATCTATGCTTTCCTTTACGCCAAAATGTTCTACCTTTGTTTTATAATTGTTTCCCAGATAATAAAATCTTATGCTGTCCTCATTCTTATCAATGATTTTCAAAAGCTTTTCTTTTACTTCACGGCTTTTTGCCGCATCCATTATACATTCAAAAACAGAATTTTGCACTCTCTGACCATAATTGCAGCATTCTTTTGCAACCTTGCGAAGTCTCTTTTTGCCGTTCGGTGTATCGGTTCTTACATCATAAGTTATTAGTACAAGCACATATAGCACCTACTTCCACAGAAAAGGCGGATACGCTTGCGTATTTCGTTGTCTAAAGCGACTTTTAGCCTGCGCCTTGTTTTTCCGTAGAAAATATTGATTTCATCTATTTTTGTGCAAAACATTTCCTCTAAGCAATATGCCTGAGCCGCTGCCTGAAGAATATCGGCGTCGCTTTCTTTAGGCTCTCCGTGCTTATATTCTACGGGAATAATTTTATATAATCCGTCATAGCCGTTGATCAAAGCGCCGTCATCAGACTTGTAAAACTCTACAACGTCACACACTCCGGTAATGCCAAGCTCACGTGACACTACAGGCATACCGCGAGAAACTATCAGATCGTTTCTTTTTTCAGAGGATGCATTATCGTGGGCATTTTCGTGCATTATATTTCCGCTTACCGTAAGCAAATTTTCCTCCCACTGCTGTTCAATGTGGATAAGCGCCCATTGTCGTCTGCAAAACACAAAATGCTGTATTCCGGATATGCTCAATAATTCTTCGTCTGTGTAGCTCATTTTACTGTAAGGGTTACGCTGTCGGGGATTTCGGATTCTTCAATTTTAATTTCATAGTCGCTGTAGCTTCTTGCGACCTTTACGCCCTCTTTGCACTTAATTTTTATTGCGTCAAACAGCTTATATGAAGGAGCGTTGCCAAGCTCGCTGTCGTGCTTGAATATTACAAGCTTACGAACTGCCATTTTTCCTCTTGCCGCTGCATGGTCATATTCAAACATATTTATTATTGCATTCCATAACAGCTCTAAATCATCCTCGGAAAATCCCGTTACCTTTCTTGCAAGATTTGCCGATATGTATCCCTCTGCAACATACAAGCCATAAGGCACAATAAACTTGTTGCCCATTGTGTTTGTGTTCTTTTCTGCGTCTGCTTCGGTTGTAATTGCGCATCGTGTGATAGTTATTTCCTGCGGAAAAATCGGGTCAACTGAACGTGCAAAGCCAAGCTGAACAGGACCTCTCACCTGACCGCAGTTTAAAGATGCTTTTACAAATGTAGTCATTACTGCGCCGAAGGCTCTTATATCAAAGAAATTTTTGCACATAAAATCCCTTATTTTGCCGTCAATTTCAGGGTCGTCCTTTTTGAGCTTTTTACCTTCTGCTTCCTTTACACCGAGATATTCAAACGCTTTTTTGTCACTGCTGTTAAGAGGTACTCCGCTTTTAATATATATACCGTAGCCCGGCTCGTTTTCCTTTACCACTTCAACATAGTTTCTGATTTTGCGCTTTAAGCATACATCGGTTACAATCCCGTAGCCTGTTTCGGGATCTACTCTCGGCATATTGCCTGCGTCGGGATCCCCGTTAGGATTTCCGTTTTCAACATCAAAGATTATGGCGAACTCGTATCTGTTTTTAATTACTTCTGACATATTATTTGTCCTCCTTTTTTGTGTATCTGTACTGTGTTTGATGATAATAGCCTATCTGAAAAGCGCCTTTTTCCTGCATAGTCATTCTTGCAGGCAGATTCTCTTCAAATTTTGATAAAATATCACTGATTTCTTTTTGCTTTGCTACGCAAAAGCCGGGATTGCTTACTCTTATCTTTTTAAGATGCTTTTGAGCAAGGTCAACAAGGAAAGGAAAAATTGCAGCAGGTGTTGAGCTTGCAGATGAAAAATACCTGTCCTTTATAGTTGCGTTGATACCCGGATTAGCCATTGACTGAATTTCTTCGAGAATTGCAAATAATCTTCCAAGATTATACGCTTCGTTTTTTGTTTCTGTGTTTAATGCCACGGTTAGTACCTCCTTATATTCAGTATGATTTCTGACAAGATATGCTTTTATCACAGACGCTCTTATCGATGAGCGTTCTGCCTTGACATTTCTTTCAGCGTTCACCCTTATCATTATGTTGTTATAAAGTGTTTCAGGATATTTGCAGCCTGTTAAAATCGAGTAGATGTAGCTTCCCGCAAGCTGCGGTTTTGCACTTTTGTTTTTTGAATTTTGATTTACAGTTTCTCGTAACACCTTCCAAACAGGGAAATGTGAGCTGTTGAGAAAATCAGGAATAGCTATACGCATATCCTCTTCGTGTTGCACGATATTTTTCATAAAGCTACCGAATGTATTTACAAGAAAAAATCTGACTGACAGTCTTGCGGCATTTGGCGACAAACCGAGAATGTAGAATTTAACCTTGGGATCAATCGGTATTGAGTTCCATTCAACGCTCTGCCCCATTGAGATTTTCCTGATAGCATTCCATAAATCCTTTTGCTTTAATTCATCGTTATCGCCAAAAACATCGGAAAACAATTTCTGACAGCCCTCGTTTTCGTCATCTGTCCAGCATACTACAGTTGTATCGCCAAAGTAATTTACATAGTCGCTTTCAGAAAGCAGGTAATTAAGGGCGGTTGTATAGGCAAATGACGCATATTCGCTGACAGGTGAATTCTGTCCCTGCGACTTTTCAAAGGATTCAAATGCAGGCGCATTAAAAGAAACAAGCGAGGTTCCCATCGATTGACCGCCCCTTACACCTTTAATTACAGGGTGAAGCTTAGAAATAGGCAGACGCTTTCCTGTTACAAGGCAGATGCCTGTTTCTGCCTCACTTATGCCATAATAGCTGTTCCAGCACTCGCATATGTCGTTATAATCGACAGCCAGCCTGCCAAACGGCATAAAGACAAGATTTGCACCGTTTTTAAAAATATCTGTTATGACGTTTTCGCTACAGCCAATTTCTGAAAGATAATTCTCAATATTATCAATATCAACATTTTCGTAATACTTTAATATCGCTTTTGCAGCAGCAGAATTGTCATCGGCAAGCAGCTTATGATGAAGCGATTTTGACGTTTCAAAGCATTGTCTGTTTCGCTGAGGATTGCCTTTTCTGTCATTTCCGAAAAAATATGACGCTGTATCATAAAGGAAATTTGCCGCAATATTTACTGACCTTTTGACAGGCATTGGCAGGCTGATTTGTGAAGCAATTTCCTTTTTTCCGCTTTTATCGGTAGTTTTAAGCGAAATAATATTTGTCAATCTTCCGTTTTCGTCAATGCTCAAGCCGTATGATACTTTTGATTTTGCCCAGCCGAGCTTGTCAACCTTATTTTTTTCTGCAAGTACCTCATACAGCTTTGTAAGCGAATGTATAACCATTATCTGAACACCTCGCAATCCTTTAAGTCAAGAACCCCGTTGTGAAGCCTTGCCCTGAAAAACACAGGCGTAATGTTTTCTTTGTCCGAATAGTCCATATCATAAAGCATAAGTCCGAGATCCGTTGTAATATTGACTGTTGGCACTGTATCGAACTCCCAGAGTCTGAACCTTGCGGGGAACTCACGACAACCAAGATACGGTTGGTGATAATACTGACCCTTTTCTAACCGCCGCTTCATCATCTCCTGAAATTTTGCCGGATTGTCGGTTTCACTCGCTTTATCGGTCATATCAAAGTGTGCTTTAATGACGTAATGAACATTTTTCAGTACGGTTGCGGCTCTTTGCTGAATATCTGCTTTTGCATCAATATACAGGTCAACGTCATTTCCCGACATCGCACTTTTTGCTTTTGAAGAAAGCAGTCTTGACTTCACCTCGTTTCGCCGTATGTTAGTAAACTCAATCGGACTTAAAACATAGATTTCATCAATTACCCACCTTAAGCCGGGATGCCAGAATACTGCTTCAAGAATTCCCCTTGCCGCTGACGGAGTCATTACATCATAGCTGTATTTTTCGCTTTTAAGCTCTGGCCTTGAAAAACAGGCGTAGTCGCCCCATACCTCAACCTTAATGCTCATAATATCACTCCTCTCTATTTTATTCAAAAAAGCATTTTAGTGCGTTTTCGTCAGGAAATGTTATTCCTGTTTTTTTACTGTAATATTTATTATCCGACAAAACGTAAAAATGATTGTCAATCTGTTCAACGGCACACATCTTATAAAGCCTGTTGAAATCTTGCTCATAAAGATTAACAGCATACTGCTGTAATTCTCTGAAAAGCTCTTTTGAGTAATTGCCGTGTCTTAAATCGTTGATTTCTTTTATGTTTTCATCTGTGCAAATATATAGAGCTATAGTGTTGTTTTCAATCATTTTGAATTTTTGTGCCGCCGTCTCATATTTGGAATTAGAAATACTCATGATTATTTCCTTTTTATCAAACACCCTATGTGTGCGGTCTATATCCCGATAATAGTACAGATTGTCAAAATACATTTTTACTGCCTCGGGCAGATATATCCTGTCACCGTACTTATTTATAACGTCCTTTGCAACATCTGCGTTTGTCTGCTGATATGACAGAACCTCATCTGTATTAAAAATATGTACAACGCTTTCGCCAATCTCCCTTTTGTTTTCTCTGTTGCATCTGCCGCCTGCCTGCAAAATAGAATCAATCCCCGAAATCGCCCTGTAAACTGTCGGGAAATCTATATCTACTCCTGCCTCTATAAGGCTTGTTGAAACAACTCGGCACGGTTTGTTTTCCGCAAGTCTTTTTCTGATTATTTCAAGCGCCCTTTTGCGGTGAGAAGGGTACATATATGTTGACAGATGGAAATTCTCGTCTGATTCACCCAGCATTGAATAAATTTTTTGTGCGTGTGCTTTCTTGTTTACAACACAAAGCACTTGACTGCATTGGCTTAGTCTTGACGCAAGCTCATCATCTTCAAGCTTTCCGTCATATTTGAATTCAGCTCGTCTGAAATCATCTGTTATACTTTGGTTTGATTTGCAAATTTCAGTTAATGCTGTTTCACCGCCGTCTTTTTTCGTCATACTTATTATTGAGTCGAAATTCGGCTGTGTTGCCGTACACAGTACAACGGCGCAATTATAATTTTCCGCAAGCTGTCTGATGGCTGCCGCACAAGGCAAAAGGTAGTCAAGCGGGAGGATTTGCGCTTCGTCAAAAATCACTACGCTGTCTGCTATGTTATGGATTTTTCTGCATTTTGACGGCTTGTTTGAAAACATAGATTCAAAAAACGTAACAGCTGTCGTAACAATAACAGGGGAATCCCAGTTTTCAGCTGCAAGCATCATTTGGGCTTTAGTTTCATCATCATAATTCTTAAAATCAACATTTGAATGATTTTCAAGTACATTTTTAAAGCCGAATATATTTCTGAAAACATCTGCATTCTGTTCAATAATGCTCGTGTAGGGTATAACGTAAATTATTCTCTTTTTGTTGTGCTTTACCGCATAATTCAAGGCAAATGCCATTGATGAAACTGTCTTTCCGCCTCCTGTCGGAACCGTCAGCGTGAAAAGCAAGTCATCACTGTTTTTGCCAACCTCGACACATTCATTTAAAATCTGTGACCTTAGAATATTAAGCCTAGCACTTGGATTTTTCCATTTCTCAACAAAGCTGTTAAGCAAGCTCAGCAGCCTATCAGGCGTATCACCGCTTGTCCTGGAAACTGTGCCGTTTGACATGAAATTTTCTGTATCAATGTAGTCTGCGTCAACAAGGCACGAAAACAAAAAACGGGTAATAAAGGAATTAGAAACCTCATCCTTCATAAGCTGCTCACTTATTTGCTTTAATTCGTTTTGGTCAACCTCCGTAACCCAATCTGAAAAGTCTTCTGTCTTTCTTTTTAGTCTGCCACACAATGTAGAATCATCCGCTGTGTCAGTTTTAGAGCCGATGTCCGGTATTCCGCCATGATGCCCTGCTATACAAAAAGCAGCCATAATCATTTTTCTTTTTATACTTTCCTGCATACCACATGTAGAGTGGTCAACCCTTATATTATTGTTGCCATTGATTTTCCGCTGAAAAAGATTACTGTATTTTCCGATATCGTGCATCATACCAATGATTTTTGCATATTCTGACTGATTTAACGGTTTTGCAAATTCTGCTGATAAGTCAGAAACATTTTTCAAATGCTCAATCAAGGGCTGTTCCTTATTATCGTAATCAATGCGTTTGTGTGCTATATAGCTCACTTTTACCCCCTGCTTTCTTATTTTTTTATTTGAGTTATTAATGAAAAATTATCAAAATCAGCTACATATTGAAATTTATATACAAGTACATTGTATGAAAAGCTGAAATGCACGTGTTCTTTTTTCACCTTAGAAACTATAAGAAACTAAAAAATGAACATTATCATAAATAAGGTTCTGATTTAACCTAATTTTTATCATAGTTATTATTATATTTAACAATTTATTTGATATTTACATCTAATTTATATCTATATTAACGTATTAATGAATATTTTGCAATAGTATATTGTAAATTTTGAAATTTTGTCACATATTGCATACTGTTTTATTTTCATTTATTTTTAGAAAGAAATTTCTTAAATTAATCAATCGCAATTACATAGGCATTATCTATGAATATTAAAAATACTCTTAATCAAAGATTCTGCAAAACGTGATAGCTTGAAAATCAGAATTTTCATATTGCCCTGCTGCAAAAAGAAAAGAACCGCAGTCCTGACACATTGTATCAAAATTGCGGTTCTCTTTTCGAGAACAAATTTTTCTGCAAAAATCTTTTTTCTGTACCATTACATTACCATATTTGGGGATAAAAAACAAGTCTTGTATTTTTTATTTTTTGGGTGTATTAAGTATTAAAGCTATTTGAAAAGGAGAGTTTTTATGGAACATACGACCGCTAAGGTAAGCTGTTTTGCAAGAGCTTATCACTTTAAAACCAACAGCACCTGTGTTTTTGGCGATGATGCCGCCGAGTTGCTTCTCGGCGGCATCATCGTGGACTAAAGCTCTTGAGCAAAGCGGTTTTTGCAAAAGCAGAAAAGCATTCGGAAGTCTGCTCGGCATAAGCTATTATCTTGACAAAGCCGATTTTGCAGACTTGCTGAAAAACATAGGAACGATTTTTACCGAGGGGTCAGCCCTATGCTTTGATTATCCGATAAAAAACGGCGGAAAAGAAACTGAAATAAACAGCAAGCTTGCAAGCGGCGCCGGCGAGCCGATGAAGTCTGCATACACTTATGAAGAGCTTGAAAGGCTGCTGTCGGATAAAGGTTTTCTTGTCTATGAGCATCTTGATTCAAAAAAAGCAACAGCTCGATTTTTTATAAAATACAATGCTGATAATCCAAAATACACTATGCAGGCTCCCGAAGGCATAGGATACTGTCTTGCCGTCAGAAAGCATTTTTGATTTTTTAACGACTGCCACACACTTGCATAACTGTTTGTTCTGCCGTTTATGCTTTGTATGCGCAATCGTTTTTTCGCATTGCATACAGGCTTCAAGGGGTGATTTAGTTTTTAATTTTCTTCTGTAGAACGATTTAACTGTATTTATTGAAAGCTGCATAGGCAAAAATAATTAATAAAATCAGAAGTCCCATAGACACAAAATTTTCTTCAAGAGTATAAGGACAGAAATGTTGATTTCAAGAAGCAAGCAGAAAAAAACAATGCCCGTTGAAGATTGATTTCTCTGATGGGCATTATTTTTTTGCTGTCAACAAGCTGTGATATATTGACAATCATCTATATTTAGCATATAATGCTGATAGATAAGATTGAATATAAGGATGATATTTATGGATAATGAGGAAAAAAGGATTGCTGCAGTATTCAAGGCTTTATGTGATGAAAACCGTATCCGCATAATAAAAATGCTGCAAAGCGGTGAGAAATGTGCTTGCAAATTGCTTGAAGAAATCAATATCACACAGCCTACACTGTCACATCATATGAAAATTCTATGTGATTCCGGCATTGTAGTTGGACGAAAGGAAGGCAAATGGATGCACTACTCCATTTCTCCGGAAGGTTCGGCAACTGCCGTAAAATACCTGAAAGAACTTACAAAAATCACTTGTTCTGATTTTGATAAGTCGTGTTGTGAAAAGTAAGACCGTGTGCTTTTCAGCACGACTTACTTAAAACCATTTATATCGACATATTTCAATTTAACAATCTTTAGAAGGAGTTTTTCTTTATGGAGGTAGTAAAATTCGTATGGGATTTCTTTCAAAATGAAATCCTCGGTATGGGGTGGCTGAACCGACTTATAAGTACAATTCTGAATGCCTGTGGTTTAGACACGGCAAGCAGGATTGGCGGAAGCGTTCAGTTCTTTATCTATGATACCATTAAAATCATGGCGCTCTTGGGAATTTTGATTTTGATTATCTCGTATATTCAAAGTTACTTTCCACCGGAGAGGACTAAAAAAACACTCGGAAGATTTCACGGAATATGGGCTAACATAATCGCCGCCCTACTTGGTACGGTTACACCGTTTTGTTCCTGTTCGTCAATTCCTCTGTTTATTGGATTTACAAGTGCAGGACTTCCTCTTGGAGTAACATTCTCTTTCCTCATTTCCTCTCCGATGATCGACCTCGGAAGCCTTGTACTGCTAATGAGTATTTTCGGGTGGAAGGTTGCAGTTATCTATGTTGTGCTTGGACTTGTAATTGCAGTTGCAGGCGGTACGCTGATTGAGAAGCTACACCTTGAAAATCAGGTGGAGGAATTTATCCGAAACGGCAAGTCCCTTGATTTGCCACAGGAGGAACTACGCTTTAAGGACAGACTGAAGTATTCTTGGGAACAGGTGGTAACAACCGCCAAAAAGGTAATCCCATATATCCTCATAGGTGTGTTAATAGGGGCAATAATACACAACTGGATACCACAGGAATTTATTGTAAAGCTCCTTGGCGATAACAACCCATTTGGCGTTATTCTGGCGACTGTTGCCGGCGTTCCTATGTATGCAGATATATTCGGTACAATCCCTATTGCAGAGGCTTTACTTGCAAAAGGCGCATTGCTTGGCGTGGTGCTGTCCTTTATGATGGGTGTAACTACCCTGTCACTTCCCTCAATGATTATGCTCCGAAAGGCAGTAAAGCCGAAGCTGCTCGGTATCTTCATTGCAATATGTACTGTTGGTATCATCGTTGTAGGTTACTTCTTCAACGCTATACAAAATATTATTATATAAATCTTGGAGGTAAATACTATGTCATTTTTTAACTTTGGTAAGAAAAAGGAAGAAGAAAAGAAAACTCCTGCTTGTGCCTGCAGCTGCAGTTGCTCCGCAAGTGAAGAAAGCGAAATCACAAGTGATTGCTGCTGTGATGCAAAAGACGGTATTTGTTGCATAAAAGTCTTAGGTGCAGGGTGTAAATCCTGCCACGAGCAATATAAAAATGCTAAAGAAGCCGTTAAAGCAATGGGTTTATCCGTGGAAGTAGAGTATATCACCGATATGCAGAAAGTAATGGAATACGGCGTTATGAGTATGCCGGCACTTGTTGTAAACGAAAAAGTTGTGTCACAGGGCAAGGTGCTGAAGCCGGCTGATGTAGAAAAATTGCTGCACAAATCAGGCTTCTAAAGGAGTCGCATATCTATGAGCAGTAGTGGACTTTCACCACCAAGTAATCATGCGTGCCGGGCGCACAAGCAGAAGCCGAATTTACCTTAAAGTAAATCCGGCTTCATATAACGGAGTTCAAAATAAAACTTTTCTGTTGTATAAAAAGCAACTACTACGATAGAATTATTTTATTCAGCTGTCTCAATCTCTGCACCCTTAGACTTAAAGAAAATAACAGACGGGATAATTGCGATAACCATTATTGCTATATTTAACCAGAAGAATATAGTATTATACATATCTGCATTACTTCCGGCGTTTACAATAAGATGCTCCTGAAGATTTGATAGTCCGTTATTGATAATATGGAATACCATACAAGCCGCAAGGCTTCTTGTCTTTACATACAGGATTGCAAGCGCAATACCCATAAAGGCAGCAATAATACTCTGAACAGAGTTCATATGATAAATCCCGAAGACAGTGAAAAATCACCTGCAAAAATTGCTGAAATCGCAGAAACTATTAATTGAAGCAAATAATAAACTATCAGCGGCAGAATCACCCGGTACCAATCACTTTACCGGCGTTGTAACCTTGCTTTCCAGCTCGCAGCGTGTTATGTCCTCCCAGTTGCGGCGAATGGCGATCTCGGCGGTAAGGTCAGTATTGTTATACGAAATAGACCACTGGGTGTTGCTTGTGATGTCATCAGGGTCGGGATTTTGTGCCGCCGATTTCAGTGCGTTCCACACGGTATCGTTGGTGTAATTGCCTTTTTCCGTATCCAGCACCTTCAGCACGGCGTCATAGCGTTCCTTGCCGTGACCGTAGATGCCGTTTTTCTGATTTGGAAGCACCTCATCCTTATATCTAATTAAGAAATTAGTAACCGCCTCTGATGGAGTATCTATAAGCTCTCTTGGTTCGCCGTCAATGTCATACTCTATTACTCTGCCGTCGCCTGATGCATCGGTGATGTAAAAATGATAATCTCTGCCACTGGAAGCGAACATATCATAGCTTCGCAAAAGCTCCACAGCTTCCTCTGTGGTCGCCGCCCGGTCAAGTACAAGGCGTATGGCAAGAGTAGTCGAAATTACGGGCTTGCCGGTGTTCTGGTGTACAGGCTCGGTGTCCAGCGTCAGCACGGCGATGGACACACCCTTTTCGTTCATACCGTCAAGACATACGAAAGGCGCAGTCAGGCTCGCCATCTTAGTTTTGATATTCTCATCAGGCACATTTGCCGAAGCATTGTCAAGCGCAGCAAAGGCAATAGACTTATATCCGTCCTTTGGTTCGCAGTAAACCAACATAGCAGATGTATCTTTGCTAAAATCGTAATTTCGTCCCATATGAACGTCGCCGTCCGTATCGGTCAGAGTAAACGCCGTACAGCCGAAATTGGGCGCTTCGATCTTCACAGGCAGCAGCGGAAGAGACTCTTTCAGAATCGCATCGATCATCGTCTGATCGTCCTTAATGCCGTAATCAATCATATTTTCAAGATTGTAATCGTATTTGACGTCCATGCGATAGAGATTGTAGCCATTCTCGTAATCCGTAAGCTGCTCAATGCTGCCGATGGTCTGGAACCTGGTGAAATACAGTCCCGAAAACGCAGCGGCGGCTAATACAACGACCGCTAAAATCGCCAACAAAACTATTAAAATACGCTTCTTCACTTTATTCATGTCTTTTCCCCCTTTTATGTTTGGTATAAATACCATTGGTTAATAGATTTTTTACTTCTTCATCAATATCGGTATCACATCCTTTCCATAATGCGCACAAGGGCGAATGGAGGCAGATGCTGCAAAAGCGGATGTCGGCACAAATTCCGCCACAAGGCAGGCGGTCAGCATTATACTTTAAATAAGCTCAATTTTTTGACATTCCATTGTTCTTCTGTATAATTCGCCACTGTCAGCCGCCTTAATTCAAATCGTTCGTTCTGAATAATAGTATAACATACATCTGATTAAAATTCAATATTTTTCAGTATCTTCTCCGCATTCTACAAGCGAAACAACCTTATACTAAGGTATCAATCTTGGTTATTTTGGTAATAACCAGAATAGGAATATTGCTGAGAAACTAAAAAAGCATTTTGTACTTGGATTGACAATCGTCACAATAATTTTGATGACGAAAATACTTGTATTCAACTTACAGATGGTTTACTTTTTTCAAATGGTAAGAGATACGATATAGATTTTACAGTAGGTGAATTTTAATCATTTGTTTGTATAATTATCAATATCTATATTCGCTCTGCTCATAGTTTCCTTAGTAAAAATCAAAGAAGCCAAGTCCGTAAAGTGCATTAATAAAGCGTTTCATATAGTCAAGCGATGTCACAGGCCAGTGGAATCCCATTCTGTAGAGCACCTGCATTGTGTATTTATTGCTCTTTCCAACGGAGAATATCTTTTGACCGTGCGCCATATTCTGGTAGGCAAGCATACTGGAAAGAATTTTCGCCTTTTCAGGATTCTGCTTTGCTTCTTCGAGCGCCTTTTCGTATTCCTCTGTTTCTGATGCCTGGGAGTGAAGCCCGATTCTATCCATCTCCATATACAAGTCGCCCATCATCAGCATATGATTGTTGAATGGGTGGAATACAGTACAGTCCTTTGGAGTCTGAGACAGAAGGAGGATTGCTTTTGCTACAAAATCTATAGGAGAAAGTTCAAACGGCATTTCTATCATATCATACGGATATTTTCCGATGATAATATTGGATTTGAGCCTGCCCATAAATGTGTTTGTGGTAAAGTTAATCTGATATTCGCCGTCGCTGTTTCTTGCGGAAAGCGTACCGACACGCATAATTTTTGCATTAAAGCCCTTTACAGCTTCTTCAAGAATTGCCCTTTCGGCAAGGAACTTTGAAAGCGTGTACTTAGATGTTTCCTGCTGTCCAAAATAAAGCTGATTTTCCTTCAGATGAGTTACCTCTCCCTGTTCACCAACATATATACCGCCAACACTCATAGTTGAAACATGAATAAGGCGAGCATCTGCCTGCTTACAGAAATCTATTACATTAAGCGTTCCGTACAAATTGACATCTTCAATGTCTGTTCCCTTTGAAAAGTGCTTTACATTTGCGGCACAGTTAATCACAGTATCAATATTGAAATCAAGGAATTTGTCAAAGGATTCTCTGTCTGTGACATCTCCGCTTAAGATAGTTAACCTGTCGGAATATTTTTCTTTCAGACTTTCTTCAAAATAATAGAAGAAAATCATATTAAGTCTGTCTTCTGCAGGATTGTTATTCTTGTCACGTAACAGACAGTAAACCTTGCCGCTGTATCTGTGGAGCAGCTCATAAAGAATATGTATACCAAGGAAGCCTGCGGCCCCCGTAAGCAGTACATCGCCTATATCCTGCATATCTCCGTTTTTGAAGCTGTCAAGATTATTTTTAAGCAGCACATTTTCAATATTACTGTAATCATAGTTACCCAGATCTTCAAAGTCGTTCTTCACTTCATCCTTTTCGCACAGCTTTGCAAGTGCGGCCGGAGTCGGGTTTTCAAATACATCGCCGTACGCAATCTCTATATCGCTCTTATTGGCAAGAATAATCACTCTTGTTACGGTTAGCGAGCTGCCGCCTAAATCAAAGAAATTATCGTCGGCATAAACCTTATCAAGCTCCAGAACCTTGGCAAATATATCGCACAAAGTTTTTTCAAGAGCAGTTGTGGGTTTAACTCCTGCTTTCTTTTCAGACGACTGAGGTTCAGGCAAAAGCTTCGTGTTGATTTTGCCGTTAGGAGTAAGCGGCATTTCAGAAAGCTGAACATATGCCGCAGGCACCATATAATCAGTTAAAGATTTTTTAAGCTCATTTTTGATAAATTCCGCATCAAGCTGAATATCCGATGTGTAGTAGGCACATATAGCGTCAGCGTTGTTCACCTTTCTTATTAAAGCAACTGCGCTCTTGATACCGTTAATATTAGACAGGCATTTTTCGATTTCGCCGAGCTCAATTCTCAAACCTCTGAGCTTAACCTGATTATCGGTTCTGCCGAGTATTATAACATCACCGTTCATCGTCCACTTGGCATAGTCACCCGAGCGATAGGTTTTTTCGCCGTTAAATTCAATAAATGCCTTTTTCGTCTGCTCAGGCAGTTTATTGTAGCCAAGTGCAACTCCGCAGCCTGAAATTAGAAGTTCTCCCACCACTCCCACAGGAAGAAGATTATTGTCAGCATCAACTATATGTTCAACATAGTTTAAAAGTGGCTTTCCCACTGAAATTTCATCAGCGTTTGTCAGGTCTTTACAGTTTGAGGATACTGTAATTTCGGTAGGACCGTAGGTATTAAGAATTTTTGCATTAGTTTTCTCACGGAGAAGTTTCAGAAGTTTGTAAGTATATTTCTCACCACCCGAAAGAATAACCTTACATTGAGCCATTGCTTCTGCAAATTCATCAAGCTCCATATACTGCAAGAGCCTTGAAGGCGTTGAGTTGAACGCATCAACATTATTTTCTTTAAGAAATTCTGCAAGAGTAAACGGGTTAACCGTCTGCTCATCGCTTGCAAAGACAAGGGTAAGACCGTTGCATAACGAAAGCACCGTTTCCTTAAGGGACATATCAAATGATACTGTCGTTACAGAACCGTAAGCCTTGCAATTATCAACAACATACTTCACCTGAGGGTTTGCATCGCTGTAACTTACATAGTTTGCAATTCCTATATGTCTTAGCATAACTCCCTTTGGCTTTCCTGTTGAGCCTGATGTGTAAATAAGATAAGCCAAATCCTCGGAACTTACGTCGACGTCAGGTGTTTCACAATTTTCACCGCGGAGAAGTAAATCTACATCTAGCGTTTTATCATAAGCATCAACAAGCTCGCCCTCGGTTACTACGAAATCAGCCTCGCTGTCCTCAATAATGCTGTTGATTCTTTCCTGCGGATAGTCCGGACAGGTGGGAATAAATGCTGCGCCTGCTTTGAGGATACCGAAAATGGTTGAGAAAATTTTTGAGGTTCTGCTAAGCAACACAACAACCCTTCCGCCCTTTTTGAGGCCTCTTGCAATAAGCTCATTTGCAGTAGCATTTGCACGGCGGTTAAGCTCTCTGTATGTAAGAGTTCCGTCACAGGCAGTAATTGCATTGTTGTCGGGAGTTTTTTCAACCTGATTTTCAAACATTTTATGCAAAAGCTTTGTTTCAACAGGAGCAATACGTGTTAAAGAAAAGCTGTTAAGCTCATCAAGCTGACTGTCATCAAGCAGAGAAATTTTCCTTATCTTACAATCCGGCGCAGAAATAATGTGCATAGCCGTATTGAAAATTGATTTTACAAGTGTTTGCATCAAATCTTTGCTGTAAAGTGCTTCGTTATAACGGACAACAATACAGGGCTGATTTTTATAATTCTCAATATAAATTGCAGTTTTAAACTTGGTTATTTCCATATCAAAGAAATTTCGCTCAACTGCTTCACCGTCAATTTTCAAATCGTCCGTTACACCAATCTGATATTCGTACATTATATTCGGTGCAAATCCATATTTTGAACAAATCTTTGAATAAGGATAAATTTCATTTTCTATTGCGCCCGTAAAAACAGACTTGCTCTTTTTAACAAATTCAAGTGCCGAAATATCTTCAATCTCAATTCCGAGAGGTAATGTTTTGACAAACATACCAAAACAATCCGTCAGACGCATATCGCTTCTGCCGTTGCTGATTGTGCTGAGATATACGTTTCTTGAATTTGTAAAGCGTGACACTGAATAGAAAGCGGCCGCAAGAAAAAGCTGTGCAGGTGTAACGCCGTTTTTATTACAGAAAGCTTCTATCTCGACAAAATCAAAGGGAACATTTACTTCTGCAAGCTTGCCGTTATCTCCCTGCGAGCCTGAATCGGGAGTTATTTCGGACGCTGACTCAAAATCCTTCATCATATCATCAAAGAATTTTTCAGCTTTACTGTATTCTTCGCTGCTTTCAGCTTTGATTTCGTCATCAATATAATCAAAATATGTATAGTCCTCTGACTCGATTTCATCACCCTCATATGCTGCTTTAAGCTGATTTAAGAATATGTTGTAAGACGCACCATCAAAGATAATATGATGAAAATCAGCGAGAAGATAGGTATTTTTCTCTGTTTCAACAACAAGGGTTCTGAATAGAGGAGATTTAGAGAAATTAAACGGCTTGACAAATTCTTTCTTTAAGAGTTCAAGCTCGTTTTCGGTCATTTTCTTTACGGGAATATCAATCTGCCTGTTGTCAGGATAAACCTGCTCCACATCATCGTTTTGCGTTGTAAGATGAGTGAATATGTACGGATGCGCAAGAATGACCTTTTTAACGCTTTCAGCAAGCTTATCTGCGTCTATTGACTTTGCGAATTTAAGAATTGACGGAATGTTATAGAGGGTAGTGTACGGATTCTTCATACAGTCAAGGTACACGCCCAGCTGCGTCTTTGACAGAGGATATAAAGACTTGTAAGCTTTTTGCTTTGTCTCGGCTGTATTCTTTGCCAATGCTCCGCTTATAAGGTATTCCTGAAGCTGGTTTTCAATGGAAATAACCGAGCATTCCTTCATCATCTGCTTTACATTCGCCTCAAAGCCGAATTCCTTATGGAGTTCAACCGCAAGCTTAATTACCGACAGAGAATTTAAGCCTGCAAACAAAAGATTTTCAGTAACACTGAATTTATTGTTACCGAGAATTTTAGCAATGATTGAGTGAATTTTCTTTTCAAGCAAGGTCATAGGCTTTGATGACGATTCGCTGCTTTGCGCTTTCTTTTCAGGCTTCGGCAATGCACGCTTATTGACCTTCTGATTCTGATTAAGCGGAATTCTGTCAATCTGCATTGTTACGGCAGGAACCATATACGGCGGTTTGTTAGCAAGTATAAATTCATTGAGCTTCTGAATATCTACCTTGCTGTCAGATACAACGTAAGCCGCAATAAATTTTCCTCCGCCTGCTTCATCAAATGCCGCAACGGTTGCATCTTTAATGCCCTCAAATTCACGGATAATGCGCTCAACCTCGGAAAGCTCAATTCTGAAGCCTCTGATTTTTACCTGACCGTCATTTCTGCCGACAAAGTCAATATTTCCATCAGGCAGGAAACGTACTATGTCGCCCGTTGTGTAAACTCGTTCATAGCCTTTTTCATCTGTAAACGGATTTTTGATAAAGGCTTTTTCGTTCTGCTCAGGACGGTTTAGGTAACCTCTTGACACGCCGTGACCTGCAACCCACAATTCACCGGGAACACAGGGCGGCAATCTTCTGCCCTGCTTATCAACAACATAAAGCTTTGTGTTGTCAATAGCTTTTCCGACAGGCACACGCTCATAAAGCCTGTCAATCTCAAATGCTGTTATACAAACTGTGCTTTCTGTAGGGCCGTAAAGATTAATCATCTTATGATTTTGGGGAGGATTAAGAGGTACAAGCTTTTCTCCTCCTACAGACAATTCGGTTATTGAGCTGTTGTCGATTTCAACAGCAAACTGTCTGCCGACCTGCGTTGTCATAAAGCTGTGCGTTATACCGTTTTCGTTAAAGTATTTGTCAATTGCTACAAGGTCAAGACGGATTGACTCGTCAATGATATGTATTGCTGCACCTGTTGTAAGCGCCGGGTACATATCCATCATATTCGCATCAAAGCCGTAGCTTGCGTAAGCGGCTACCCTTGACTGCGGTGTGAGATTATAATAATTTCTGTACCAGTTACAGAATGACACAAGATTTCTGTGCTCAAGCATACAGCCCTTTGGCGTACCTGTCGAGCCTGAGGTATATAGCATAATAAATAAATCCTCAGGCTTTGGATTTGTGCTGATTTTATTGTATTCGGGAAGACTTGGAATGTCCTCAATAAGGAGAACCTTTCCGCTGTAATGCGGAACAAGCTTAAGCAAGTCTTTACCTGCAATCAACAGCTTTGCATTGGCGTCCTGCATCATAAATTCAAGTCGCTCCGGCGGATATGACGGGTCAAGCGGCTGATATGCCGCACCTGATTTTAAAACGCCGAGGGAAGCAAGCACCATATATTCACATCTCGGAATGAGTACGGAAACAACGTCTTCCCTGCCGATTCCGAGCGAGGAAATATATGCACCTATTCTTTCGGAAATTCCGTCAACCTCTTTGTATGTATAGCTCTTGTCAAGATAAACAACGGCTGTGTTGTCGGGGTTCTGCTGAGCCTTACGTCTAAACAGCGTTACAATATCGGTCTTTTCGTAATCTCTTTCGGTATTGTTAAATTTGTCAAGCAGAGAAATCTGCTCGCTGTCTGTTATGTCAATATCATTTATGTTTTCGTTATTGATAAATTCAGTTACCGCTTTTTCAAACGATTTCAAAAAGCTTTCTGCAGACTTTTTCTCATATAAATCTGCACGGTATTCAAATCTCATTGAAAAACTTCCGTTAATTCTTGAAAGCTCTGCCGAAACATTTGCCTTTGCATCGGGAACATCTATGCTGTCAGCAAATATTTCCTTTCCGCAAAAGTTAATATTTCTGAATATATCACCCTGATATGCAAAAATGGTTGGCGGATTTATCTGTAAATCAGAGCATATATCTGCATATGAATACAAATCATATTTTCTGTTGTTTTGAAGCTGTGAATCAAGATTCTTCAGAAATTGCACAATACTTTCGTTCTTACTGAAATTACAGTAAACAGGCAATGTCTTAACAAACATTCCGCAGGAATTTGAGAGCTTTTCGTTTCGTCCGTTATGAATAGTTGCAAAAAGGCTTTCCTCAGCTCCCGAAAATTTTGCAAGCAAAAAACCGTAAACACCGCAGAAGAATGTGCTTGTTTTTATGCCGTTTTTGCGGCAGAACTTTCTTATATCGTCAGCATTAAATGAGGTAAATTCGTAATCAACTGCTTTTGCAAGTGATTTTCCGTCGTTTTTATCATTCATCATAACGGAATCAAGCTCAATACCGCCGAAATGCGAATTATAGTATTCCTTGGCTGTTCTAAGCTCATCTGTTTTTAATCTTTCCTGTTCTTCATCAGAAACATCGTTTCCTGTAAAATGCTCCGGTTCAAGCGGCAAACCGTTGTAGGCTCTGTCAACGTCATTCAACAAAATCTTCGCTGATGAGCCGTCAAAGATAATATGGTGAAAATCGCAGAAAAGCATTACATATGAATCAAGACTAATAATACAGCACCGATAAAGTCTTTCGCTGAGTATCTCGAAAGGATAAACAAGACCTTTCATGTCAAAATCAGCATCGTGCATTTCTTTAACTTCCACAACTGCCGGTTCATAGGACGAAAGCTTGTAAACAGCTCCGTCGCTGTCGGCAGTTAGGCGTGATTTAATGTACGGATGATTTTCAATACCTGCTTCAACCGCCTGCTTAAGTCTTATAATGTCGATATCCTTGTCAAGCTTTAAAAACAACGGAATATTGTAAGCAATACTGCTCGGATTATTCAGATAATCAAAATAAATTCCGTACTCTGTCTTTGAAAGAACAGTCTTTTTATTATTATTCATTCAGGTCACCCCTTAATTTTTTATACAGACAACACTTAAATGTATTCTTTTGCTCTAAATTTTAATTACCAATCTGTTAAATCCCAGTACACTTGAATATTCAACTCTTTTTGAAACAGCTTTTACTACATCAATTTCCGAAAGTGTTTCTTCACTGTCATTTGAAACAATATCATACGGCTCTCCGTTATCACGAATAGAAATTATTGTGTCACCGCCGTCAATCATAATACGAATATCAATATCTGCTTTTTTCTTCTTACCGGTACGCTCTGCGATATCTGCCGAAATTCCTTCAACAGCTACGGCTATCCTGTTAGCAACGTTTTTTTCAATATTATGACTTGTAAGAAACGATGTTAAATATAAAGAAACACCGGAGGCGTTTTCCTTTGAGCCTTTGAAAGACAATGAAACAATCTCATTATTATCATTGGATTCAATAAGATAAAAGCTGTCATACTTACCCTTTGATTTTCTTTTAATAACAAGAGTAATAAAATATAATACAATTAAGGTGCCGACCTGAGCTGTAACAAGTGAAACCCACACGCCTGTTATTCCGAAAAATACTGAAAGAATCAGAGCCGAAGGAATCAGTATTACAATGCCGTTGACAACAGCAATAGTTGTTGATAATGACTTTCTTTGAGTTGCCATATAGTAATACAGAAACAGAAAGGAAAAAGCAAGCGCAGGAAACGACAGAGCGTTTATCCTGAGTGCCGGAACTGCATTTGAAATATCGTTTTCAGCAGTTATTCCAAACAGTCTTATTACAGGTTCGGGCGCAGCCAAAATAAACAGCATAGTTACAACGCTTACTACGGCAAGAATTGTGAATGCCCGTCTGAAGGCATACCGTATTCCGTCAAAATCCTTTTCTCCCAGACAAACGCCGACAATCGGTATCATTGTCTGCGACGCACCTGTTATGAACATAGACATAAAAATCTGACTTGATGAGCATATTGAATATGAAGCCATTGCGTCCCTACCGCCTGTACTCATGATAATCCAGTTGAGAAACAGCATTTTGACCGTTATAAGAAGCGTTCCCAACGCACCGGATAAGCCGACCGTAATCAGATTAGAGAATATTTCAAAAAATTTTTTCGGAGCTTTCAGAATTGAAAAGTCAAAATGCAGCGTGCTCTTTTTTGAAGCGAAATGTGTAATCATCATAATAAAGCCTACAGCGTAGCCTGTTACGGTGGCTATTGAAGAGCCTGCAATACCCATACCCAAAACGCCCATATATACATAATCCATAATCAGATTTATTATATTAGCCACAATAATTATATTTGAAGCAAATCTAGGTCTGTTGTCAGTTCTGATAAAATAAGTTGAACACAGCAGCATCAGATTAAGAGGCGTTCCGATTATATACGGTATGTAATACTGGTATAAAAGCGGATTCAAAACCTTGTCCTTAGTAAGCAAAGAGCATATTCCGCCTGCAAGCGGAAGCTGTATTGCCATCAGTACAACGCATAATAACACAACTGCAATAAATGTTGTTGTAAAAATGCGGTTTACAAGCGTTCTGTCATTCTTGCCCTTTGCAACGGCTATAACGCTTGAAGCTCCGAGTCCGAACAAAATTGTCAGCGAAAAATATAGCTGAGCAACAGGCGATAACAGGTTTATTGCAGCCAAAGCATTCTTACCGAGAATATTGCCGGCTATTATTGAATCGACAATCATTGCAATATTTGTAGCCATAGCCGTAAGAACAGTAGGCAAAAAATATTCCGAATATTTCCTGTTTATTGTGACAGAATTACGTTTTAACGCTGTTTCACTCATAACATCACTCTCATTAAAAATATTATGCTTTATCTATATCAAGAAAGCTGTCCATTCCTGTCATAATGAATATTTCCATAATCATATCATTTACATTAACAAGCCTGAGCTTACCTCCGACACTTGTCAGTTTCTTATAAAGCATTAAAATAACCCTAAGTCCTGCGCTTGATATATACTCAAGTGCTCTCATATTAAGAGTAACCGTTTCAATTTCATCAAAAGAATTTCGGTTAATCTCCTCCTCTAACTGCGGTGAGGTAATAGTATCAAGTCTGCCGCTTAATGAAATTATAAGATTCTGATTACTGATATTAGTTGTGATTTGCATAATGATACCTCCAATGTCAAATATTTATTTAGTTATAAAATAAATTCTGTTAAGTTACAAGCAAATTTCGTTATATAATTCTAAATTCATCACGTTTATTATAAGTTAATAATACTGATAATACAACGACGAATCATAATAGTTAAGCAATATTTTTACACCGAAGTGATGTAATCATCACGAGGATATTATGCTTAAATTTCGTTTTCTCATTGAAGCTGCCTGCTAAGAGATTATTTTTGAATTTAAGGAGCCACGGAATAAATCACACTTTAGAACGATTTAATCAGTGCTTCCTTAACTTATTCTGTAATAGCACCCGACCTTGCTTTCTAGTTATATTTCATAATAAAGAGTTCCAAACTTTCTTTCAGCACTTCTATCTGTGCTTTCATATAGAACTCATCCTCAAACAGTGCGTAATGTACGCAGGCTCTGATAAGAATAAAAATCAGCGGCGTCAGCTTTTGATAGGGAATACCCAGCTTACCTTCTAAGCTTTTTGCGTATTCGGTATAACGCTTATCAACACCTGCAAAGAATTTCTGACCGTATTCTCTGTATTTCGGGTGTGTATAGACCTGATACATAAGGCGGTATTTCTTTCCGTGCTTTTTTGCCGTCCAGTAGGGTATCTCATCTATAAACCTCCACAAGTCTGAGGCATCGTTGGGTGCTTTCGCCATAAAATCATCTTCCACCTTACTCATACAATATTCTGTAGATTGGATGATAAGGTCATCTAAACTTTCAAAGTAGGTATAAATCATAGATGTGTTATATCCGCAATGCTTAGCCAAGGTACGAATACCGGTGCCGTGAAGTCCTAAATCGGCAAAACCGTTAAAGCACTTTTCCATAAGCTCAATTTTTTTTGCATTCCATTGTTCTTCTGTATAATTCGCCACCTAATCGCCCTTTCATTCAAATCGTTCGTTCTGAATAAAAAGTATAACATACATCTGATTAAATTGCAATATGTTTCAACATCTTACCCATCCAACTAACGGTTTTGATATTCATCACTCCTCTCGGAATACCAATCGCCCCTGAAACGACAAAAGCCGTTGATTAAATTAAAAAAATCTAATCAACGGCTGTATATATATTTTTGATATCAATTGCGACAAACCATCTATACTTTTCCTCATATTAACATTTGCGGAGGAAATGTAATCTAATCGGTGTCTATTATTTGACGGTTACACACTAACTGAGCAATCCTTTTGGCTGCCGGATTTTTCTTTTGTGACTTTAATGCGGCAGCTCCTCGTTGTTTTATTTTTTATTATTTTACGGCTGTTGTATAAATAGTGAAAACATTTTCGTTGTCAAACAGTTCTTTAATCTCTTCTTTCTGCGCAATAATCATAAATCCGTAAATATTCAGACCGTTTTTCTCAATGTATTGCTTGCTTTTGGAAAGCTTATCGGCATTAATTCCCATCATCTCGCAGAACGAAGTTTGCTCAGACATATATGAAAGCATATCGGTAAAATGCTGTTTTGCCGTATCTGTATCCTTCATTGCATCCTCATCGCTGATGATATTCCACAGCTTGAGATGAGGATATTTTTCCTCGTCCCATTCAATTTCAGTTCCCGAACCCTGTTCATAGAAAAATCCGATGTTATTTGTATTTCCGCCCGTTACCACCGGAGCGCACCACACAACGCCATCATAGCCTGTATCTTCAAGAAAGCTCACAAAATCCTCATAATTCATCACCCTGTCAAGTGAAACATAAGCATTGTAAAACTTATCATCGTCAAGCTCTCTGATTTTATTTTCAGCCTCTTCTCTTGTTCCTGCTGCACTGTATATTTCTAAATCATTTTCAGAAATCTGTTTTGAAAGCGACTGCGATCTGTCAAGTAACTCTGATGTCTCCCTTACAAATGCATTGGAGGTAAACGGCTTAATTATATTGGGATTATAGAATATGATTTGGTTTTTATCAATATATCCCGAAACATCCGTAAATGCTCCGGTGTCGCTTGCTGTCTGAAGCACCGCAAACTCATATTCGCCGTAGCCCCTGCTTTTTACTATCGTTTCCTCCCTGAGCTGCTCAGGAACAAATAATTCAGTATATACCGCTATATCAAGGTCAAACTGCTTTGTAATCTCTGTTACCGCCTCTTCAGGATTGTAATACATCTTGGACACTAGCTTTGGAAGCACAAACTGAACAAACATTACCAATGCAAGTACTAAACAAACCACTGTTACACCGAGCTTGATAAAAGCCGCACGAATTGATTTGTTTATCATTTTTACAAATTTTGCTTCCGTTTGCAGATTACTGTTTGCCGTTGCACCTACTATATCCTCTGAGTCACTCTCAAAACCGGGGATATCCTCCTCAAAAAGGAATTCACTGATTGCCTCGTGCTTTTCAATTTCAGCCCCGACCTCCTTCATTTTCTGCTCATCAAGCTTGTTCTGCTTATACAGTTCAATTAACTCGCTATATTTCATAACCGTTGACCTCCAAAAATTTTTTCAGCTCTTTTTTTCCACGACAGCCCAGAACCCTGACATTTTCAGGCGATAAATGCAGTATTGCCGCTATCTCTTTGTGAGAGAGGTTTCCGAAATACTGAAGCCGCAGTATTTCTCTTTTAATAGGCGACAGATTTTCAAGTGCATTATACAAAATCCGTTTATTTTCATCTTCAATAAACTTTTCAAGTACATCAGGGACAATGACAGCAGATTTATCGCAGATTTCAAATGAAATTTTGTGCTTTTCCTTTTTATAATGATTAAAATACAGATTTCTTGCAACCATATAAAGCCACGCACGTGCATTTGTATGTTTGTCGGGAAGAGAAAGAATCGCTTTTAGAAAAGTTTCCTGCAACAAGTCCTCTGCAAGATGCTCGTTATTGCAAAGAGAATACAGATAGATATACAATTCCCTGCTGTATCGCGCATAAAATTGCTGCAATATCCGATTATTCACATTCTGTCACCCTCTCTCCCTCGTGTTTCATAATTATAACATTTTAACCGGTAAAATGTTACATAATATTTAAGATTTTTTATATATGAAATCAACAAGACTGTCGCATTATACAAAAACATAGCCTTTTTAGACATGAAAAAAGGCTGTAGAAAATTAATTCTACAACCTTTTTGGCTCCCCCAACTGGGCTCGAACCAGTGACATCATGATTAACAGTCATGCGCTCTCGACTGTGTAAACTCCTGCAATGCTAAAAATGTATCTTGTGGCACCTCTGTTTCTGTAAGTTCCTTGTTAGTATTTACAAACGACACATAATATCTTTCTAATCCATTTTTACTTTCAATTCTATATGAATAGTCATCGTTGTTGTCCAAGGTATTTTCCTCCGTTCTGTTTGACTTTTTGCGTTAAAACAGGACAGGAGGTCCTCGTATAAAACATATTTCGCAATTTTGAGCAAAAAAATAAAATCTATGAGTTAGAGTTTTTAAAAATTTTTTAATAATAGGCTTGGTTACAAAAAATACAGATATTTGTCTGAAAAGATAAAAAAAGTCGAAAAAAATACCACAATGCGTTTTGCACTGCGGTAGCATAAACAGTATTTACTTTTCAGAATCCTAATTTTCCTTTTGTTTATCCCAATAATTTTCTATAACCTTTATTCTTCTTCAAAACTATATGCTGCTGTCAAAAATTAAACAGCAGCATATTTTTATTTACTTATTTAATTCAAGTGTCAATATGAGCGTCAATGATTCATAAAAGTTATTACTTCAGCGATGTCAAATCTATTGTCAAAATGTCCGTTTCACTTTCAAGAAGATCTGAGAACTTGATTTCAACAGGCGTTGTTAAAGCATTGAGCTTGTATGTCATTTTAACCTCAACTGTTCATTTTGACATCATCGCAGGCGGAATGCTTTTCTGCCTGCGATGTGCAATAGCTGATAGAATTACTTGTAAACAGCAGACTTTGCAAGCTCCTGAACAAGGGGATCGTCAACCGGCAATTTAAAAAGGTCGGCTTGATTTGTTTTGATTTCAACATAAATATCCTTGCCGTCTGCTCTCTTGTAATAGGATACAAGGCAGGTTTCTGCGCCGTATTCGTGTGACATTTTAACCACTTTGTATGTAGTGTCACCGTAGGTTACTTCTTCGCCGATTTCAGACTTGCCCTCTTTGTAGGTATCGAGATTTCTTACTCTTATACACTCGTTTACGGCGTCGTCAAGGGAGCTTATCATCCTTGTTGTACTTACTTCAAGCTTGCCCTCTATTGTGCTTTTTTTACCGAAATTAATACTAATTGAGCCAAGGTTGTCTTCATCATGGTAATAGGTGTAAATTTCGTACTGCAAGCCCTCGGGAATTGTTACTGTGCAGAAAGCGCTGTCGAGAGTTTTCTTACCCTCGCCGCGGTCGCCCGTCTGCAATTCAGCCGAAGCTGTTGTTTCTTCAACTGTTGTTTCCTCAGCCTTTACTTCTGAAGTAGCAGAAGCAGAGCTTTGAGCAGAAGTTTCCTTTGTGCCGGAGCTTTCGCTTGAGCCGTCGCAGGCTGCAAGCGATGCTGTCATAACGAGTGCTAATAAAATTGCCGCAAATTTTTTCATAATAATTCCTCCTGATAATTATGTTTATAAAATGTGAAGTTGAAGGTGAATATTTATTATAAAGACTTTTCTAAAAGAATGAGTACAATCGTATTCAATTTCCGATTCTTCCATTGAATAATTCCCATAATAATCCGCCTTAACTTTATATTTACTGTTTGGGTGTGCCGCAGCTTTCGCAGAACTTGCCGGAATTCTGAGCGCCGCAGGAGGGGCAAATCCAGCTCTGCGGTACGCTTTGCTGCATCGGGGCGGAATTGCCCTGCTGGGCGGCGTTTTCTTCCTTCAGCTTTGCCTTAGCGTAATCTCTTGCGAGGGTCAGCAATTTCTCATCCGATACCGGCTTTCCGCAATAGCGGCAGGTAAGGGTGCATGAGTTTGGGATACCGCAGAATTTGCAGTCCCATGTGGAATACTTCATGATGTACTCCATGTGCTCCTGTTCACGGGTTTTGGTAGCAGAGGCGTCAGAAGCCACAAAATCGTTTTGCCCGTAACCCTGTTGCGACTGATTAAAGCCGTTGTTCATAGGCTGACCATAGGCCTGGCTCATATTCGGTGCTCCGCCCTGCTTGATTTGCTGACAAAGCTGCATAATCTGAACGCCTGTTTCATAAGCCTGCATAAGCTGCATCTGATTATTCGAGCTTACATACGCAACGGTAAACGATATTTCATTAGTAATATACGGGTCTGTCACTCTGAAGCAAGCCTTTATTCCGCTAACCTCTTTGATACTGCCCGAGCTTGAATAACCCGAGTCTGCATTGCGCACAAACGGCTGTGCGGAAAGCGGAACATTAACCATACCTGTCTGCATATTGCCGAACGCCTGATTCATTCCGTTCATAAAATTATTAAAACCGTTATTCTGATTATTAAGCTGTCTGTTGTCAAAATTATCCCTGTTGTCAGGAATACCGTCGTGGTCGGAGTCGGAAAGCGTTCTGTACTCCTGCTCAAGCCAGAAATCCTGTAGCTGTGAAAAATCAAAAATCTGCGGATTTCCACTCTTGTAATCTCTGTTGTTTATCGCAAAGATAAACCAACGATTACCGAAGTCAACCTGAATTGAGCTGTCACTGCCGCCTGCCGTTGCAGAGCAGTTAAACTGCTGATATTTTTGCTTGTTCTGCTCTCTTAATTCAAGATGTCTTTTTACATCATCAACCGTTCTCTGTTTCCAGCCGCTTGTGAATGAGCCTAATTTGTGCTTACAGTCCGAGCAAAGATAGCCGTCTGAAAGCTTTTGTTGTGTAAGCATATTAACCTTGTCTCCGCAAATATCGCAGAATTTCTTTTCAAAAAGTCCCATAATGATTTCTCCTTATTATTCAAATTTATCATACATACTATCAGTTCTGTTTGTTTAGTTAAAGAGGAAGGGTTTGCGGTCGGGCGAAGTATATGTATTATTTCGCCCGACCGTGACTGTTGATTATTTGATTCTAATCAAAAATCAGCCAAGCTTTTTGTTCTGGAAAGCTGTTTATTTGTCATTATCGGCATATTTCTCTGCAAGCTGAAAGAAAAAATCTTTTACATTTCTGAAGCACTCACCGTTTGTTTCAATATTGAAGCTGTCCTCACCGTACTTAACACTAAAGCCTGTTACCGTTTCGTCAAGGATGAAAAATTTGTTATTCTTCCTCTTTGTTTTTATATGGCTGCAAAAGTCGTATTCCTTGTCAAGCTCAGTAAAATGCCTGAAATCTTCTTGTGTTATTTGTGTATCGGTGAGGTTTATTTCTTCAAAATCGTTGTTATCGTAATCAACGATAAAACATTCTGCGTCAAGCAGGTAAGAGTTGTTTTCAACCCTTGCCCAAAAGCTATAGCAATATGTACTGTCCATATGATTTTGAGAAATTGAAATTGAAGTCAGCTCACTTTGGGGCTTTACAGGCTTTTTGGTACAACCGCAAAGTGAAAGAATACAGGAAATAATTTCCATAATTAAACACCACTTATTTTTCATTTGTTATCAAAACTTATCAATTAAACCTGCTAAGTACTTTTGGATTTGAGTGGCGTCAATAATGCTCACACTTCCGTCTTTATTCACATCTGCAAGTTTGTTTTGGTACTCATTTAACGACAATAAACCCGCTATACCTTTTTGAACCTCTGTTGTTTATTAAATAGCGATTTTTGCAATTATCTTTTGAATAAGAAGAACGTCTTGAAGGTTATTAAAACCATCGTCATTTAAGTCGGCAATTTTCTTTTGTTCTTCGCTTGAAAAGGTTGCAATTTTTGCCAAGTGCTTTTGATACAAAAGCACATCCTGCATAGTTACTGCTCCGTCCATATTGACATCACCCAAAAGGCAAATCTTCACATCTTGGGTCACATTCTCCGCGCTAACTGTGACAGTGTACTCTCTCATGACGTGGTTCTTCTTCATCACCTTCATGGTGTAGGTGCCGGGAGCCACGCCTGCGATGGAATAGCTGGCGGTGTTACCATGTACGACAGCTTCATAGGCTGCCTCGGATGCGCCGCTCTCAATGAGCTGAATGGTCACATCGTCCGTTTGGCTGCCAAAGCTGGTGGCCGCGCCGTAAACGGTATAGCCGGGACTCAGAGCGGTTTCGGTGTAGGTGGAGCCGTCCGTCATCTTGCAGACGGTGCAGTAGCGGCTGTGTGTGCCGTTTCCGTTATCCGTCCAAGGCGTGAACTCGTGAGCCTGAATGTTGTAGTCGTCGCCTGCCTTGCACTCCTGATAGTGATTGCCGGGATCCAGATACAGGTACGGCTGACCGGAGTAGTCATGCTGGTGGTCGACCGTAACGGTGCAGGTAGCCTTTTTATCGCCGCAGGAGACTGTGATAATTGCCGTGCCCTGTGCCTTAGCGGTCACCTTGCCGGTGCTGTCAACTGTTGCCACGCCGGTATTGCTGCTCGTCCAAGTCAGGCTGCCCGCTGCGTTGACAGGCTCCTTCACGGCGGAGAGCTGGAAGGTCTTGTTAAGCTCCAGATTCACCTTCGTCGGGGCAACGGTAATGCCGGTAAGCTCAATGACGGGAGTCTCGGTCACGGTGACATAAAAGAGGGAAGTCTTAGGAAGCGTTTTGTATTCGGTGCTGCCATCCTTGACGGCAACCAGCTCCAGTTGGGCTTTCTCCGATGCGGCATGAGCCGCCTTCGGCTTGATCTTGCCGTCCTCCAGCTTAATATTATCATTCTCCGTCACATACGTAGCGCCGTAGGTTCCTCTCTTGAGAATGCGCCATTCCAGATGATAGCCGCTGTTCGCGGGCAGCAGCTTCGGAAGCTTGGTGGGAAGCTGCGCCTCGTCATTTACGCTCAGGGTAATATCCTCGTATGCGTAAACATTCTCAAGCCTCAAAGCATTGGCCACAGTGGAATCATCGTATACAACCACATTCCACCGGCCATAGTAGGGCTGCGTGGGTCCAGAGTAACTGGCGTCCAGCGTTGCGCTGCCCGTAGAAACGCCGGTGATCGTGATGGTATGGCGATTGGGGAACGGTGTGGCCGTCCCGGTGCTTGCGTTAATTGTTCCATTGGAGATAGCGATGTTGCTTGTTCCCAAGCTACTATCCTTAAAGGTGATCTCCTTCCAAGAATTGGCGTTGCTGGGATCCGCGCTGACCTTCAGCGTAACGCTCTTGCCCTTCTTGATATAGATCGTGTTGCCGCTGTCGTAGCCTTCCAGCAACACGCGATCCAAAGGAACATACTCATACAGCCTGATGCTGTTTTTGCTCACAATAGAGCCTGCCGTATGGATGTTAGTCTCCTTGAAACGGGCGAAAACATAATAGGTGGTATCGCTCGTCAAGCCGGTTACGCTTGCGGAACTGATCTGATTTGCGCCCCAATTCGGCGTATCAGTCGTGCTGTAAACATACTCGCAGTCGGAGTCAAAGTTCGTGATTTTGAAGCCGGTGTAATTGCCTGCGCCATTCTTCACGGCCTCCAGCTTAATAACCTCGGGATAATTGTTATTGGCAGCCTTGCTGACCTTCACCGCCGCGCTGACGATCTCGCCGAGATAGCCCTCCGCCGTGACCTTCACGCGGATGCGGACATTCTCGCCCATATCAGCCGTCACGGGAGTATACCGGCCACTGGTCGCGCCCTCAATATTCGTCCATATGCTGCCGCCGTCCGTGCTGCGCTGCCACTGGTACGACTTGGTAGCTTCTGCGGGTGTCACGCTGGCAGCGATGGAGATGGGGTGACCGAAGACGATGCCGCTGGTGTAGTACACCGTACCATCGATGGTGGGATCGGGTTCAACCACCGGCGCTTCGCTTACCACCAGCTTAACGATATGCTGGTTGGCCATGATGCCGACAGAGCTGCCGTTCTTATCCAGATTCAGCTGCAAATCATAGGAATAGACCTTGGGGTCTGCGCCCACGGGAATGGTGACCGTATGCGAGGTTTTATCGGCAGCGATGGTATCTGTCTGCTGCACTGCAGCAGAACCGGAGATATAATGCTCGCACTTGGTTCGATAGCTATAGCCCGCATTTACCAATTCACTCGCCAAAGGCTTCCACTCGAACTTGAGGGTATGTGCCGTGCTGTTGTCCATCCGCTCAACGGTGCCCTTCCAGTCCTTGAAGTAGTCGATGGGGTTGCCGTCCAGCGTGACGGACTCCATCACGCCCCATGCGTCGCGGATGACCTCGATGGGAGTGCTCGAGTTAAGTTTCAGATAGAAATCATCATTATTTTTCCCCACGAGCGACTCAATGTTCTCGGAGGTATAGAACTTTCCGTTCACCTTTATCGCACTGTTCGGGAAGCACTTCATGGCGTGAAGTATCATTTTCAGCTTGGCACGCGCTGTGGCATCCGAATTCACCCCATTGCCATAGCTCTCTGCGGTAACATTGTAAATGTCGAGTTTGGGATTCTTGTCGGGCGAGGTGAACACGCCGCTCTTGAGCAGCAGCACCGGGACGGTTCCCACAGCAGTGTTTATCCTGTCACCCTTGTCAACATGAAAGCCGTCGTTGAAGCGCGCCCCGTCTATGACTATCTGCGTCGCATTCCTCGACATACCGTCTACCACGAACGGGGAGTTGAACACGCCGCCGTTGAGGACAACGCGCGGCTCTGTTTCGCCCTTTCCCGGCGTCAGCTTATCCGTCCAGACAATGCCGTTGAAGGTACCGCCGTTGATCGTGAGATTGGAATAGAGCAGCTGCAGCGCCAGCGGCATTACTTCAACCTCGAAATCGAGGAGCGACTGACTCCTGTCCCATTCGTATGGGCAGTTGATCGTGCCGTCGTTGATCGTGATCTGCGGGCGCTTGCCGTTCTCGGGCTTATTAAAATAGTCGTCGCCGATGCAGCCGCTGGCTCCATAGCTGTATGTCATGTTAGGACGCAGCTTGGTCAGCGTGCCGCCATTCATTGTAAATTTTGAAGGCTCGTCTTCCTTTTCGGAGCTCATCATGATGATGCTGTACGCTTTGTTGTCATTAGGAAAGGCAACCGCGAGCTCGCCGCCGCCCTTGCTGTCATACAGCGTGAATTCGCCGCGGCGAATGCAGAGCAGGTTTTCAAACCCCGTCCGCCTGCTTGCGTTGATCGTGATCTTATGACCGTTCAGGTCCAGTTTTTGGTTGCGTATTACATCGATAGAAAGATCATTAATGCCTACCATGTAATCAATGTCTTCCATCAGCTTGAGATCTCTTGAATCGAACGAACGGAGATAGGTCGCAAACGTATAATAGTTCCTGATTTCCGCCTGCGTATAAGATGTATCGTCCGCCGCGCTCGCCGTCACGCCGGTGATGGGCACCATTGTCAGCAGCATCATAAGCACCAGCAGGATGCTGACGATGCGACTTCGTGTGTTTGTTTTTGTCATATCATTTCCTCCTTGTTTCTTTCCGGCATTTTGCCGGGTGATTTGACCGTGTGTTTCGTTTTATCGGCTCTCCCGCACGGCAAAGAGAGCTTATGCCATTCTTCTTGCGTTCAGAGGATGGAGATGCGCTTAATGCATTCATAGCATTCCGTCACAGCCGTCCTACTTACAAAGCATCGATAACCGCTGAAAGATAAGTGGACGAAACAGAGCCGTAAAGGAAATTGTCGATGAGTCCGTCCTTTTTTGCTCGGCGAACCTTATCGGCTAATTTTTTCTCGGTATTTTCATCTACCACGAGAACGATTTTACAATCAGGACAATACGCCTTTACTTCGTCACGGATTTTCATACGCTCCTCAATTTTCCACGGCGTGTAGGCTGTGACCTCCATAATCAGAACATTCGCTTGTGTATCGGCGCACATATCCGTTGTTTTGTCGGGACTTTCACTCGGAAAAACCTCAAAATCCGAATCAAAATCACGCAAAGCCGTTGCAATGGCGTCGGCAAACAAAGCATTTTGCATATCAACAACAACTCTCCGCATGAAATCACCTCCGTTTCAGAATAAAAATCGACAGCACAGATTTGCACCATAATCATTATAACAGATTTTTTTTGATTGCACCCTGTACCTAAGTACAGGTTTGAGCACTTTTTCAAAAAAAAATTGCAAAAAAACACCCGACTCCAAAGGAAGTCGGGATAAACTGTTATGGTTTCGGTTATTCGGTTGTGGAAAACGCCTATTCTTCAGGGAGGCTCGGAACGATAAATTTCTTATTTGTTACTGCTATGGCAAGCCGGGTTCTGTTGGCATATCCGGTTTTTGATAAAATGTTAGAAGCATGGTATTTGACGGTTCTTTCCGCAATACCCAGCTTGTCGGCTATTTCATCGTATTCCAATCCGTCGCAGATAAGCCGCAGAACCTCAATCTCCTTTGACGTAAGCTCTGTACTTTCGACCAGTCCCAATTTCACCTTCGGCGTTTCGTTCGGAAAAAGATGCTCGCCCGCCATTGTCCGGTCGATCACGTCGATCAGCGCTTCCGGACTGATATCCTTATACCAGAAGCCGTCAACCCCGGCCGCTCTGGCACGTTCAAGGTAGCTCACCTCAACCATTGATGTGACAATGATGATCTTGATTTCCGGAAACTTCGCCTTGATTTCTGCGGCAGCTTCAATTCCGTCTTTATTACCAAAAGTGCAGACGTCCATTAAAATCAGGTCAATGTGCTGCTGACAGCATTTCAAAATAGCAATATCCGCTCCGTTAAGACTGGTGACCAGCTCGTATCTGCCGCTGTCGGAAAGAGTCCGCTCCATATTTTCACGGGGCATCCGCTGATCCTCTACAATAAGAACCCGTTTCATTCTGTACCCTCCTGTATCACCGTGAGAACCACGGTTAATGCAAAGCTCGGCTTCGACTGTATTTCCATCGTACCGCCGCAAGCTATGATATGACGGTACAGGTTGAGAAGTCCGCCCTTGGGAACAACCTCGGTTTCGGGAGATCTTCCGTCGTTTGTAATCTTCATGGAAATGCTGTCTCCCTTTTTCTCCACCGTGATATGTATTGTTGTTGCTCCGGCATGACGCACGCTGTTTGTCAGACATTCCCGCATGGCAAGAATCATAACACGCCGAAGCTCCTCCTGCTCAGGCAATTCTCCGGACAAATTTACTTTTATGCCGATTGCCTCGGCATCCTGCATGAATCTGTCCAACTTACTGCGCCCTTGCGGATATGCATTATCGTATTTTATGGTGCTGACAGCCCGACGGAACAAATCCACGGCATTTGCCGCTTCCTCCGTCCGGTTGTGGTGAAGAATGTGCCGTATGGCGATCAGTCCCGCTCCCATATCGTCATGCAGCTTCGTCTTGGCGGACAGCACTTCCTTTTCTCTTGTAAGGATCAGAGCATTGTCGGAAAGCCATTTTAATTCGCGGGAAATGGCATTCAGCTGCTTGATCTGAGCTTTCAGCTCAAGATTTTTATTGTACAGCTCAGTGATATCCGAAAATACGGCTTCCGTATACACAACGCCGTCCGAAGCTTTCACCTCGGTCTGCCGGTAACGCCATGCTTTGCCGTCAGGGAAAAGATAGGTCTGCATCTCTTTAGAGAGACATATCACTCCGCTGCACGCATCGCAGTCTGACAGTGCATCCCGCAGTTCCGCAAGAGTTTGGAGATCACTCTGTGAAATCGTGCGGAATAAAGAATCCATTTGCCTATTACACAGCTTGACACTCCCGGACGGTGTGAAATAGCATATGCCGCTTGGCAGCATATCCAGAGCCTGTTTGATGGAATCGCGGCTGAGCGACTGCCTCCCTTGTCTCCACAGCCCTGCCATATCCCATATCAGCAGAAAATCTGCCGCAAATGTGATGCCCCAAAGCAGCCACATAGGTAGAGGCAGCCAAGCCTTGTACTCCAATCCTTCGGTTATCCGTGAAAAAGCATCCGCTAACACTGACAATAAGATAAGAAAGAACAGAAATACGGACAGATGCAGATATTTTTTCCATTTGTCACGCTGTCTGCCGTAAGCTGCCAGCAGCAGGAAAAGGGATAAAATCAGGGTAAGGAACAAGGCAATAAGCAGTGTCGTTTGTGCCGAAGCGGAAGAAAGATAGAAACTTTTCATACCTGTTCACCCGCCTTTCCGATACGCAGAGAAAAGCGCCATACGCCTTCCTCACAAGTGCAGGTGTCGGCAAGCATAGATAGCGCCGACAATTCGGTTTTGCTTTCTGCCTGCAGATAAAAGATGACGACATCTTCAAGACTGCGGGCTTTCAGCCAGACAAAACGAAGGTCATCCATCGCTTCTTCCGTCACGGCTTCAAAAAAGTCATATACACGGATCGCATCCCGGATATAAATGCTGTTTTTATCCGTAATATCAATGGCACACTCCACACCCATAAGCTCTAAATTGGCAAAGGATTCATCAAGACAGGCTGACAGTTCGGCGGTATCCGTTACATCGGATTTTTCACCGATAAACATTAAATTACCCCGACGTTTTATGTATGCACCGATCACCGCCGCTTTTGCCAGCAGACTGCGGCGAATATCCGGGTCGGGCTTTGCTTCATATTGCGTCAGCAGCTGATCGAGCAGCTCGATTTGATGTGCGGTTTGTGCCTGCAGCCGGTCATACAGTCTGTTCTTTTCCCGAACCGTGTTGATCTTTACCTTGGTTTTATAGTTCTCCTGCTCCACATAATTGCTTTCCGAAATAGTTTTCCTGTTTTCCTCCAGCTTTTCCAGCAAAGCGGAAATGTCTGTAATATCTTCCTGCCACAAAACATGACCGCCGCCAATCCTGCTGCTTCTGAGCAGAGTGTTGTTATCCAGCATTGCTGCGTCCCTCTCCGCCGAGCGCATCATATTCGCCGTCAGCTCCGGTGCGTTTGATGAGGCATAACGGGTATGCCAGTCGGTATCAACGATCTGCGCTCCTATGGACCCGGCTTCAAACAGAGCTTTGTAACCGGTATTGGTCTGGATAAGCCCGCATTGAATACAGCTTTCCAATATTCCGGTAAACATCAGGCACTGCGCTGCAGCGATGTCTCCGCCGATCAGCTGCATCCATTCTGCGCCACTGGCATATATCACGGCATATACGACAGAACATGCCAGCAGCAAAAACGGCAGATATTTTTTCCTTTGCGAGAGCCGGCACTTGATCAACATGATGATAAATGCCGCAAAACCGCAAAGGATCTCCCACCCGAGTACAAAATAATACCCGAATGCATAATTCATGTTATTGTCCGTCCATACCTTTCCTTCCGGGAAATCAAAAACAAGCTGATGGAGATCGTTTGTAAGCACCAGAAGCAGGCAAAGCACTGTAGGAATAGATAATAACACCAGCGTCGTTTTCGATAACTTTGCGTTCGCGGGCTTGCCCAGTGAGATGGCAACAAACAAAGAAAACAGCGGGATAAACAGCATGGGCAGGTAGAACCAATACCATAGCTGCCGTACTATTCCGATATCGGTTATAAAAAAATATTTGATTGTACGGATCACAAACCAGAAAACCATTAAGCCTGAAACGGAAACCATATAGTGGCGCACCTGTGTCTGAATGATCCGTTTACTGACGGAGATCCCCCACCCGATATAAAGAGCGATATAAATAAGCGAGCGGACGATCCCCCCGGGAACGATCAATATATCAAACTTCCCCAAAACGCGTAAAAAAATAGCACAGAAAACCATCGCGGCTACAAGAAAGCCTGTTTTGTGATTCTGTTTCGTCATGCGGGACCTCCTTTCAAAAATGTTTCATTTTGTTTTAATTTTTGTATCCTTATGACAAACCAAAAAACATTAAGTAAAGCTACAGCAACCAGATTATGGCGCACCTGTGCCTGAACAATCCACTCACTGACGGAAATCCCCCACACGATATACAGACCGATATAGACTAACGTGCACAGGGATCCGGCAATCATCGGATAAATACCGAATTTTCCTAAAATGCGGAAAATGACGGCGCAAACAATCAACAACACAACAATTATTCCGGTATTTTTATTCCTTTTAATGGATTTTGACATATATTTCGATCTCTTTCCCTGATAAAAAGAAATATCAATTTAATTGCAAATTTTATATACATCAAATTATATCATATATTCAGGAAGTTTTCCATATCCAAGTTTAAACAATGTCTGTACGCTGTTTAAGTCTAAACAGCAATGTGCTTTTACCACCCTTTTCTCTATATCGTTGTTCTGTTTTTATTAACCCTACTTTTTTCAAATCCTTAATAGCTCTGCGGACCGTGGCAGGCGACAGCTTTATGTCGCCTGCTATTGTATTTACGGAACCTGATTTCTTGACTTTCTCGCCATGACTGACTAAAAAATTAGCAAGGTCTGTTCGCCTTGCCTGCTCTCGCTGTTCTTTTGTAAAATGAATGTAGGTTGATATTTTAATCACTTCCTTGAGTATAATTTTTTTCTTTCTGCTGTAAGATCTTATAGTGGGTAGTTCTTCTCTTATCACTGTGACAGGAGGCACCTATCAGCGTTTGGGCGCAGTTCTTCCTTGGCGGTAGGCTGATTTTTTGATAGACAATTTTATTTGTCTATGATATGATAATTGTAAAATGATTGGTTGATAAAACGGAATTTGCCGGAGGTTTTAACTGATGAAAATAAAAAATCCTATGCTGGTGGTAACAGATATTGATAAGTCTGTAGAATTTTATAAAAAGGTGTTTGGACTTCATGTGGTTATGGATTTTGGTGCAAATAAGACCTTGACGGGTGGATTAGCACTGCAAACACTTGATACGTGGCAAGAATTTATCGGTACAGATGATATTTCATTTGGAAGCAATAGTTCTGAGGTTTATTTTGAGGAAGATAATTTTGATAAATTTTCAGACAGATTGAAAAATTATGATGTGGAATACGTTCATCCTATCAAGGAACATTCATGGGGGCAGCGAGTGGTTAGAATTTATGATCCTGATAAGCATATTATTGAGATTGGTGAAAACATAAAAGTAGTTTGTCAACGCTTTTTGGATAGTGGCATGACACCAGAGCAAGTAGCAGAAAGAATGGATGTACCAATGAAATTTGTAAATGCTTGTATGCGTTAAATTTCAGTTTATCAAACTTACATTTTTAATCCCTGTGCCTGCTTTTTGTCATTTATCTTTTGCTGTAATTTTCTATCCGTCCTTTGTACTCTCTGCTTTTCTTCAAAACGAAGCCTACTTTGAATCATATTGCAGAGGTAACGCAGGAGATAAAGAGAAGAAACTGCAACGCTGTTGCGGTTGGTTTTAATTGAATAATGTGGATATAAAATGCCTCTGCCTGAATCAAAGACTGATTCGGCAGAGGTGTTTTCTTCATATTCCAAGAGGTTTGAAACAGGTTCTTTGTCTGTGTTCTCGTTTTTCTCAATCTCATCTTCAGTGAAATTTAGTTTCAACGCTTCCTTAATTACTACATTCTTGATAGACTTGAATTCCTTGTTGTTGACTAAAAAAAAGCCGAAATTATATTCCTATAACTCCAACTCTATATAACAATATTAAGTTTTTATCAATCAGTAGTTACCTCAAAAAATAGACAAATATTCGTCTAGCTGCTGTTCCTCAAGTTCAGCAACAAAATCAATAAAAGGAGATAAATTTGCATTGACAGCATATTCTTCAAGATGGTTGAAATATTCAAGTCTATCTTCCTTATTGACAGACACAGGTAAAAATCCGTTGCTCATAAGCTGATAGTTCATAATGAGTCTTGAAGTTCTGCCGTTGCCGTCAACAAAAGGATGAATTTTTACAAATTCAGCGTGAGTCCATGCCGCAAGCTCTATTGGGTTTAAATCAGACTTTGAGTTCATATTACTAAAGAATTCTTTTATCTGATAATACATCTCGCTTGGAGCAGGCGGTTTATGTTTCGCACCGGTAATTCTTACCTCAACATTCCTATAAACACCGCCAACTAAAATATTTTCCATAAGAATAGAATGTATATCTTTAACGATCTTTTCATCAAGCGGTTTATTATCCGAAATACATTTCTTAACATATGAGAACGCCTTATTGTGATTTACAACCTCATAAATCTCACGCAAAGATTTATTCCCGACTGAAATCTGGTCTTCAAGCAAAACCTTTGTTTCAATCAAAGATAGTGTATTTCCCTCAATTGCTGTTGAATTATGAGCATAGTCAACCTCAAAAGCCTTATCAAAGTTATCAAATAATTTTTCAGTATTGTTTTTCCGCATTTCAATAAGCTGTGCTTGTTTTTTTAATAATCTTTCGTAATTCACAGACTCACCCCCTATTTATATCATAAAATAATTTGAGATAAAATAAAAAGAGTAGCTTTCGCTACTCTTTTGTGGCTCCCCCAACTGGGCTCGAACCAGTGACATCATGATTAACAGTCATGCGCTCTACCGACTGAGCTATGGAGGAATATACAATTCTCTTTGGATTTAACCAAAGAATTTTGTTAAGACTGCACAAAGAGCAATCTTCTTTGTTACTTAAGTCCCCGGTAGTGGACTTAAACAACGTATTTGGTTGTTTCCTCAAACCAGTGAATAGTGTCGGGTACTTTAATGTACGTAGCCACTACCGACTGAGCTATGGAGGAATATAAATGTTGGCGTCTTCCTATTTTCCCGGGCCGTCGCCAGCCAAGTATTTTCGGCACTACTGAGCTTAACTTCTGTGTTCGGGATGGGAACAGGTGGACCCTCAGCGTCATCAACACCAACTTCATTTTGTGAGAAAACTCTCACTATATATTTATCACACTTTCGTGTGTAAATATTCGTATTCTTTTGTTTTTGTGCAATTTTTAAAAGCTTTTTTGGTGACTCGTGGGGGAATCGACACAGCGCTTTGCGCTGTATGGCTCAACCACCGCTTTGCGGTGCCGGTTTTCGCCGCATGACACTAAAAACAATTCACCGGATTGTTTTCTTTACGTGTCAACCCTCTCGGGTTCGATTCTCTGAAAAACAACTTTAATCGCTTTTTTAGTCTCGGAATAATTTAAAAGCCTTTTTGGTGACTCGTGGGGGAATCGAACCCCCGTTGCCGGCGTGA
>JBJEQJ010000025.1:0-37749 GCA_051881695.1 Acutalibacteraceae bacterium
TACCCAGCGGTAACGAACCCACAAACCCGACAACACCGACAAGCCCGACAAGCCCTACAAGCCCGACAACACCGTCAGGCGACGGAGCATATGCATACCTTGCAAATACTGCAAACTGGTCAAATCCCACAGTATACGCATGGAAAACAGAGTCCGAAAAGGCGTTCGGCAACTGGCCGGGAAAGAAGCTGACAGACGCAGACAAGGACGCGGCAGGAAACTACCAGGTTTATATTCCTGAGGAGTACATCGGCGGCGGTGTTGTTTTCAGCGATAACGGAAATTCAAAGAGCCTTGACCTGGACATCAGCTCAGGCGAAAGCAAAATCTACGATAACTCAGCCAGAACATGGCTGGATTATGACACAAGCGCACTTAAATTCAAGAGCTTTTCAACAGACATAGCTTCTCCGCAGTATAAGGGAACAGATATTACAATATCTGCCGAAGCATCAGGCGGCGAAGGCACAATAAGCTACAAGTTCAGCGTAAAGAGCGCTTCATCAACTACAGTGCTTTCGGACTACAGTATTGCAAACAACAGCGTAATATGGACTCCGCAGACAGCAGGAACATATACAATTGTAGTTGATATTAAGGACACAGCAGGAAATGAAAATTCAAAGTCAATTTCCTATGTAATTGAAGATGATGAATTAAGCGTAAAGCCTGTTCTCAAGGGCGTTACACCTGTAACAGGCAGCGAAATTGAAGCAAACAAGGCTGCAACAGTAGAAGTAAAGGCAAGCGGCGGTAAGGTTGGCACAAACCTTTTATTCTACAAGGTTGCAGTAAAAGACCCTGACGGCAACGCAGTAAACACAGTTTACTACAAGACAAGCCCAAAGCTTACATTCACACCGTCTAAGCTTGGTACATATACAATAGATGTATCTGTACAGAACAGCGAAAACACAACCGTTACAAAAACCTATACTTATAAGAGCGTAGGCCAGCTTACTCCGGTTGAAGATCCGCTGGTAACAGAATTTACCGTAAACGGTGCTGACGAAAAGCCGTCAGTTGTTGTTAGCACTTCTGCAACAATTACAGCTCGCGGTGCACAGGGAACACAGCCGTATACATATCAGTTTGCTGTAAACGGCAAGGTAGAGCAGGCTTATTCCTCAACTAACTCTTTTGTATGGACACCAAAAGCTGCTGGAACTTATACAATAGAAGTTACAATTAAGGACGCTAACAATAAGCTTGCAAAGAAAACAATTGAGGTAACGGTTACGGATGCAGCTGAGTTTAAACGCGGCGACGTTGATATGAACGGCACTGTTAATATGAACGATGTACTGTTAGTTCAGAAATATCTTGCAAAGATTACAACACTTTCAGAAGAACAGCTTGAAAGAGCAAGAATAACACATACAACAGGCGATCCGGTAATGAACGATGTATTACAGATTCAGAAATACCTTGCTAAGATCGTCTCAGAATTATAAGCAGGAGGTAATTTATAATGAAAAGATGTAAAAAGATTATCGCACTGCTTTTAACAATAGCGCTGCTGGTTTCAGTAGCAGTTATATCTGTAAACGCAGTGCAGACAAGCGACGAGAGCGCATCTGCCGGTGAAAAGATTATAGTTCACTATAAGGCTACAGGCACTTCTGTTCCTACAATTTACTATTGGAACAGCCTGCCTACAAATATTGAAACAGCATATCCCGGCCCTGCCATGACAAAGGATACTGCTCAGGGCGACGGCTGGTACACCTACTCCTTCCAAGAGGGCTTAACAAAGGTTAATATGCTGTTTATTGAAAACGGCGTACAAAGCAAAGAGCTTACAAGAAGCGGTGCGGGTGAATATTGGTATGCCAACAACAAGTGGTACAGCAAAAACCCCGACTACATTTCTGAGTATGAGAGATCAGACCTTAGAGAAGACACAATCTACTTTGTTATAACAACTCGTTTTTACGACGGCAACACAGGCAATAACGTTCACTGTTGGGAAGACAGCAAAGCCGGCAACCCGGACAGTGATACTCCTTGGAGAGGCGACTTCCAGGGTCTTATCGATAAGCTCGATTACATAAAGGCTTTAGGCTTCAGCGCAATCTGGATTACTCCTGTTGTAACAAACGGAAGCGGATATGACTATCACGGCTACCATGCATTTGACTTCAGCACAGTAGACGTTCGTTATGAGTCTGAGGGCGCTACATATCAGGATTTGATTGACGCTGTTCACGACAAGGGAATGAAGCTTATTCAGGACGTTGTATGGCAGCACACAGGTAACTTTGGTGAAGCAACCTTTGAGCCTTTGTTTGACAAGGTTTACAACTCTATTCAGGATTTAGGTGACATTGAAAAATCAATGATTCCTAACGAGAGACTGCTTAGCGAATATGGTCTTTCAAGCGCTGAGGAATACTATGCTCAGCCCGGAGGAACACAGCACGAACAAAGACTTAGAATTATGAAGGATACGGATATTAAAGCGAATAACCACGCGGCAAGCGATTATAACGGCTTTGTGGCAAGTATTCCGCTTGATAAGGCAGAATATGACAGAGTTTCTCATTCCGATAAGTACAACGCAAATAACTATTATCACAATGCTTATTGGAGAAGCTACAACTGGGACGACTATGCAACAAAGTATTCTCAGATAGCAGGCGACTGCGTAGATCTCAATACAGAGAACCCGGAAGTACTCAATAAGATTGTTGATATATACAGCGATTATATCAAAATGGGTGTTGACGCATTCCGTGTAGATACTTTAAGACATATGTCAAGACTTTCATTGAACGCACAGGTTCTTGACCAGCTTAATGCAGTTGGCGGTGAAGGCTTCTATATGTTTGGCGAGGCTTGCACAAGGCACACAGATGTGTGGTACAGAGGTATGGCAAGTGAGTCTGCTCCGTTCTATACTTGGGATGAGCCTGATGATTCATACCTGAGCAGATGGAAGTTCAGCGGCTCAGATCCTGACACGGTTGCAAACAACCTGGATCTTACACTTGACCACTGGATTGATAATTATAACCCGTCAGAGCAGCCGACAAGCGATAATGCATTCTTAAACGGAAACGAATATCACGAGCCGGATTACAGTCAGGCTTCCGGTATGGGCGTAATTGACTTTGCAATGCACTGGAACTTCGGTTCTGCATCCGGCGCATTTAATGTTGCAAAATCAGGAGATAAGTATTATAACGACGCTACATGGAATGTAGTATATGTTGACTCTCACGACTACGGTCCGGGTAATGATACCAGATACAACGGTGGTACAGATAGTTGGGCAGAGAATATGAGCCTTATGTTTACTTTCCGTGGAATTCCTTGCTTATACTACGGTAGTGAAGTTGAATTCCAGGGTGGTGTAATTATGGATAAGGGACCTGAGCTTCCGTTGTCTGATACAGGTCGTGCATACTTTGGTGATAATATTCAGGGTAACGTAACAGCAACCGACTTCAGCGAATATACGGCAAGCGGCAAAGTAGTAGCATATACTCTTAATAAGCCTCTTGCAAAGCATGTTCAAAGACTTAACAAGATTAGAAGAGCTATTCCGGCGCTGCAAAAGGGACAGTACTCAACTCAGGGCGTAACAGGCAATATGTGCTTTAAGCGTGCTTATAAAAACGCAGAAGAAGGAATTAACAGCTTTGTATGCGTAGCAGTTACTAATGCCGCTACCTTTACAGGTATTCCTAACGGTACATATATTGACGCTGTAACAGGTACTTCTCAGACAGTTACAGACGGAACTCTTAAAATTGCTGCACCCGGTAAGGGCAACTTAAGAGCATATGTATTAAGCTCTAACGGCTATACCGGAATCGATGGCAAAATCGGTACAGACGGAACATACTTAAAGTAATTTAAGCAGTTGTAATATTATATTCTGTGTTTAATCAACAGATAAAACTTGCGGCGGAGATTATCTCCGCCGCATAATTTATTTATCGGAAAGCAGATAACTTATCTTGAATCTTTCTGCTGCGCTTTGCCGTTACCCTCTCCAAATTATCGTTTTGAAAGGAGCACATAAAATAAAATGATTGACCTGCATATGCATTTAGATGGTTCTCTTACGCCGAAAACAATTACTGCACTTGCAAAACAACAAGGCTGCTCGCTGCCTACTGAAGACGAGTCTGAATTGAAAAAGTTCTTATCTGCACCTCCTGACTGCTCCGACCTTACAGAATATTTAAAATGCTTTGAGTTACCTTTGGCACTTCTGCAAACACAAGAAGCCTTGACCTTTGCTGCACAGGAGCTTATGAAAGAGCTTGAAAGACAGAATATGATTTATGCAGAGGTGCGCTTTGCTCCTCAGCTGCATACCCAAAATGGGCTGTCTATGAAGAAAGCAGTAGAGGCGGTAGTAAACGGCCTTCGCAGCAGTAAGGTGGAAAGCAACCTGATATTATGCTGTATGCGAGGCTGTAATAATAAAGAGGAAAATTTTAAAACAGTAGAGCTTGCTTCAGAATATATTGGCAGGGGAGTAGCCGCAATAGACCTTGCAGGAGATGAAGCAAAATATAAAACAAGGGATTTTGAGTATATTTTCTCTTTCGCTAAAGCGCATAACATACCCTTTACTATCCACGCAGGAGAAGCCGATGGCGTAAGCAGTATTCGCAGTGCCATTGATTTTGGTGCAAAGCGCATAGGTCACGGTGTGCGGGCTTATGAAAGCAAGGAGCTTATGCAGGAAATAGCAAAAAAGGGGATAACCCTTGAGATATGCTACAGCAGCAATCTTACAACAAAAGCAGTAAGCAGCGCTGTGGCTTATCCAATAAAGCTGTTTTTGCAGCACGGAATAAAAATATGTATAAATACAGATAACTTAACTGTGTCAGACACAAGTATACAAAAAGAGTTTTCTCTTCTTCGCCGTGATTTTAATATAAGCAAAGAGCAGCAGCTTGAATTTTTGCTAAATGCTGCAGACGCCTCTTTTGCAGATGATAAAACAAAGGCAAGGCTGAAAAAATTGTGTACTGAACTGTAACTAACATACAACTTTCGCAGAATTAACGCTCCGATGCTTTTTGCCTCGGAGCTTTTTCTATAATATATTTAGCTTATTATACAAATGGTATAATTATACAACCAGCTTTTTGCGCATTGCGAGCAATATTTTTTTCTCTCTGCGGGAAATCTGCACCTGTGTTGTAGAAAGAATTTCTGCAGTTTGCGACTGTGTCTTGTTTTTGAAAAAGCGCAGTGTAATAAGCTTTTTGTCCTCTTCGTCAAGCTCGTCTATAATCTGCTCCAAGGATAAAAGCTCGGTAAGCTTTTCCTCCGGCGTTTCAGTCGGAATGTCAATTTGAAGGCTGCTGTCATCATTTGCAGAAAGGCTTACAGGCAAAGCGGAGGCATTTAATGCTTCTGCCGCTTTTTCCGGCGTGGTATTGAGTATTTCTGCAAGCTCGTTTATGGTAGGCTCTCGCCCGAAGCTTGCAATAAAGCCAGAAATCTCTCTTGTGGCTTTTAATGACAGCTCCTTTAAGCTTCTGCTTACTTTAACTGCACCGCCGTCACGGAAGAGCCTTTTAATTTCTCCCAGTATTACAGGGACTGCGTAGGTAGAAAACTTAAAGCCCTTCTCCTCGTCAAAGTTATCCACAGCCTTTACAAGCCCTAAGCAGCCTGCGCCGAACAGGTCGTCATATTCAATTCCTCTGCCCTTAAAACGCTTTGCGCAGGCATGCACAAGACCTAAGTTTTCGTTAATTGCGACTTCACGCTTATCATTCTTATTCATCATTTTCAGAAAGATACTTTGTCATAGTAACGGTTGTTCCCTTTCCGCACGAGGAGCTTACCCTTAGCTTGTCCGTGAAGCTTTGCATAACGGCAAACCCAAGCCCTGCGCGCTCGTCACCGCCCGTTGTAAAAAGCGGCTCCATTGCCTTTTTTATATCCTCAATTCCGCACCCCTTGTCACGCACCTTTACTACAAGCTTTCTGCCGTCAAATATTTGTGCAGTTATGTATATAATGCCCTGACTATCCTTATATGCATGAACAATGCAGTTAGTTACAGCCTCAGACACAGCAGTTTTAATATCTGCCATTTCGCTTATTGTGGGGTCAAGCTGTAAAATAAAAGCGGATACTGCACTGCGTGCAAAGCTCTCATTTGTACTTTTGCTTACAAAGCTTAATTTCATTTCGTTTATCGGCTTCATAGCTTCACATCCTTTACCTTGTATTCCAAAACTCCAAGCGCACCTACACCGGAAAGCTCAATTAACCTTTGAAGATGCCTTGGTACGTTTACTACCTTTACATAACCGCCCAAAAGCCTCATAAGACGGTACCTGCCCATAATCAGTCCGATTGCGGAGCTGTCCATAAACTGCACCGAGCCAAAGTCAAGCTTTAGCAAAGCCGGGTGCATACTCTCAGCCTTGCTGTCTATATCCTTTCTTATTTCTCTTGCTGTGTGGTGGTCTATTTCTCCGCTTAAAAAGGCGGTCATTTCGCCGTTCTCACAGCTTATTTGCACATTCATTTTTATTCGGTAAACTCCTTTCAAAATTATTATTCCCGGATTTTGTCAAAATATGCAATAAAAAATCACCTATCATAAGATAGATGATTTTTTTGTTGTATTTGCATATGCATATTCGGTAAATCATCTACTAATAGTAATAATAGATGATTTTATCAAAATTTTTTATCGAATACAGTTGTCAAATTTTATATATTTATGACTGCCCTTTAAGCTCCCTTAACAGCATTGGGCGAAGTTCACCGGCAAGATAAAGCGAGCCGCATATTATCACTCCGTCATTATCTGAGCATTTTGAAAGGGCATATTTAACTGCTTTCTGCTTGTCGATGTACGGCGTTACCTTGTCAAAATACGGATTTGCAGCATTTGCCAAATCCTTGCAGTCAAGCGCACGCTTATTGTCCGGAGTAACTGTAATAACCTCGGTGAAAAGACCCTTTATATAATGCAGAGATTTCTCAAAGTCCTTGTCTTTTAGCATACCCATAATGCAAATAAGCTTCTTGCCGTCTGCGTTTTCCTTTATAAAGCGTGCAAGGGAGCGCAGCCCGTCCGGGTTGTGTGCACCGTCCAGCAGAACTATGGGGGAGGAGGATAGAAGCTCGAGCCTGGCAGGTAAAAAAGCCTTCTCAAAGCCTCTTTGTATATGCTCCTGCTTTATGTCAAAGCCCTGCGCTTTTACAGCCTTAAGCGCAGTCAAAGCCGTTTTTGCGTTTTTAATCTGATGGCTGCCTGAAAACTTCGTTTTAATTGCATAGCCATTATAAATGAATTTACTTCCGCTTATTGAGTACGAAACAGATGTAACATCTGCGTTTTCTGCATTTATAAATTCATTGCATTTCTCCTTACAGGTTGCAAGCACAATATCATCAACATTTTTTTGCTGCGGGTAAAACACCGTATGACCGTTTGGTTTAATAATTCCGCACTTTTCTCTTGCAATTTCCTCATATGTGCTGCCGAGCACTGCAGTGTGGTCTAAGCTTATTGATGTTATCACACTTGCAAGCGGCGTGCTTATTACGTTTGTGGAATCATACAATCCGCCCAGCCCTGTCTCCAGAACAACAACATCACATTTTTTCTCTGCAAAATATTCAAACGCTATTGCAGTAATAAGCTCAAACTCAGTAATAATATCGCCGTTTTTTGCCATATCCTCAACAACGGGAAATATTTTATCTGTAAGTACAGAAAGCTCCTCGTGGCTTATCATTTCGTTGTTAATCTGTATTCTTTCACAAAAATCTATTATAAACGGAGAGATAAAAAGCCCTGTTTTGTACCCTGCCTCTTTAAGTGTATATGCAATCATTGTGCAAACCGAGCCTTTGCCGTTTGTTCCTGCAACGTGTATATATTTGCATTTGTTCTGCGGATTTCCTATGCGGTCAAGCAGCTTGGATATTTCTTCAAGACCGGGACGTGAGCCAAAGCGCAGAAGAGAATTTATTTTTTGTATTGCCTCGCAGTAAATCATTTTAAACCTTCTTTATAAGTAATTTTATTCACAAGATATAGCCTTGTAAATATCTCCCTTTTTTATGCCGGTAAGCTTTGACGCTTCCTTTGCGGCAGAAGAGGCAGACATTCCGCTTTCTATTTGTTCTTTAGCAATTTTTACAGCCTGTTCAAGCGTAAATTCTTCCTCCGGGGAAGGCTGAGCACCGTGTATTACAAGCACCACCTCACCCTTAATACTACCGTCGGTGTAGTTTTCGGCGGCATATTTCAATGTAGTGTGTATACATTCCTCGTGTATTTTCGTAAGCTCTCTTACTATTGAAATTTCTCTGTCACCGAGAGCCTTGTACATATCTGTAAGCGTATTCGGAAGCTTGTGCGGCGCTTCATAAAATATCATGGTTCTCTGCTCGTTTTTAATGCTTTCCAGGTGCTCGCGGCGGCTTTTTTTATTAACGCTTAAAAAACCCTCAAACGTAAAACGTCCTGTAGGAAGCGAAGAAAGCGCCAAAGCGGTAACAAGTGCGCTGGGACCCGGTACAGTAGCCGTTTTTATACCCTTATCACGGCACTGCCGCACAAGGTCCTCACCGGGGTCGGATATCGCCGGCATACCTGCGTCTGTAACTAATGCACAGCTTTCTCCATCTTCAAGCCTCTTGCAGATAATTTCTCCTCGCTGGGTTTTGTTGTGCTCATGGTAGCTTACCATAGGAGTTTTAATATCAAAGTGATTAAGCAGCTTAACTGTTACTCTTGTGTCCTCCGCAGCAATAAAGTCAACTTCTCTAAGCGTTTGCACAGCTCTTGGGGAAAAGTCGCCTAAATTACCTATCGGCGTTCCCACTATATATAATATTCCACTCATAGCAGACTCCTTATCAGTATAAAGGGATTATTTGTAATCCTTATAACAGCCGTAAATTTCCTTCATTTCATCTGTAAGCGTTCCGTCGTCATTTTCGATAAACAGCGTTTTTTCGCTTACAAGTCCTCCGGGATTAGCACCGAGCTTACCCTCAAGCAAAAACAGCTTTGGCGGCTTGCTTTTCCTCTGCTGAACAAGACGCAGCCGTTTCGGCTCTATGCCTGCGTTTCTAAAGCTAAGCAATATATCTGTAAGACGTTCAGGCCGTTGACAAAGACAGAACCTTCCGCCGAATTTCAGAACAGCTGCGGCGGCTTTGGTAATATCGTCAATACTGCACATAACCTCGTGTCGGGCTATTTTGTGAGATGTATTCGGGTTTACAATTCCGCTTCCGCCCGTTTTGTACGGGGGGTTGCATACGGCAAGGTCGAAATATCCGAAAGGCACTTTGCCCTTTAGTTTTTTTAAATCATCGTTTATTACGGTTATTTTGTCATTGAGAGAATTCAGCTCCACGCTCCGCTTTAGCATATCTGCGGCGTTTTCCTGAATTTCAACGGCGGTTATCTCCTTTGGGGGATTTTCCCTGCACCAAATAAGAGGTATTGTTCCGCATCCGCTGCCAAGCTCAATTGCCTTATCACATCGTTTTGGTCTTGAAAAGCTTGCAAGAAGTATTGTGTCTGTAGTAAAGTGATGCTCATCAGATACTATCACCCTTACGCCGTTTCCTAGCGGCTCTGTTTTTTCACCCTGAAGCAGCATTTAATCCCTCCGAAAAGTATTTTAAAAATTATACCAAATTAAAAGCAAAAACACAACTGCCGCAGTAATGAACAGACAACAAAAGCAAAAGCGGCAGATAGATACTCTGCCGCTTTAAATCTGTGTTTGCTTAATATGTTGTCAATTATTCCTGTGTAGGAGCGTCTACCGGGCAAGTTTCTGCACAGCTTCCGCACTCTGTACAAGCGTCAGCGTCGATAACGTATTTACCGTCACCCTCAGAAATAGCCTCAACAGGGCACTCACTTGCACAAGCGCCGCAGGAAATGCAATCATCACTAATTACGTATGCCATTATGCACACCTCCTTCTTTATTTACAACTATATTGTATCATTGTTTTAGAAAAAAGCAACCGTTTTATTCAAAAAAGTATTATTTTACAGCTATTTTACAGCACACGGCTTTCTTTTATTCCAGACCCTTAAGTTGTTCAATCTCTTTTCTGTCAAGCTTTATCTGCGCGTCTTTTAAAAGCTTAACTTCCTTTACCTTAAAGGTAAGGGGAGCAGCCTCCGGTGCTCTGTCCATTCTGACCTTCAAAATACCCGTAAGCAAATTCTGGTCGACTACCTGTCCTTTCCCTTCGGGCGTGCTTACAATAGCGCCCACCTTTGGTGTGGTTTTAAGAAGGTCAAGGTATGCCTCCTGCTCATATTTAAGACAGCACATAAGTCTGCCGCAGGTGCCTGATATTTTAACGGGACTAAGCGATAAACCCTGTTCTTTAGCCATTTTAATTGATACAGGCTGAAATTCTCCCAAAAATGTAGAACAGCAAAACGGTTTGCCGCACATTCCAAGACCGCCCAGCATCTTTGCTTCGTCACGCACGCCTATTTGTCTTAGCTCAATTCTGGTTCTGAAAACAGACGCCAAATCCTTTACAAGCGCACGGAAATCAACTCTGCCGTCGGCAGTAAAATAAAAAAGTATTTTACTGTTGTCAAATGTATATTCAACGTCCACAAGCTTCATTTCAAGCTTGTGATTTTCAATTTTCTTTTCACATATTTCAAAGGCTTCCTTTTCTTTTCTGCGGTTTTCCTTTGTTTTTTCAATATCCTCCGGCGTTGCTGTTCTGATAAGCTTTTTAAGAGGATGAATAATATCCTCGTCGGGTACTTCCTTGTTTGCGCTTGCAACATATCCGCACTCAACGCCTCTTGCAGTTTCTACTATAACAGCCTCTCCTTCTTTAAGGGTGCTTCCGTCCGGGTCAAAATAATATACTTTTCCAACCTCTTTAAAGCGTACTCCTATTACTTCTGCCATTTTTACCTCCACATATGTCAAATGTATTTTTGTTGTCTTAGTGAGCTGCAAAGCCACGTGCAAAACAGGTTTGCATTTGCGTTAAAGCTCAGCATTTCTCTTGCGTCCTGCGTTATTTTAACTATATTTATAAGCCCCTGCCTTTTTACACCCAGGGATAGCCTTTGTGCAGCTTCTGATGCGTTTTTTGCGCCTGTAATGCCGTACCTTAATGCCTCCCCGGTAATTTCGGCAAGGCACACAAGCGCTTTCTCTGCAAGCGCTCTGTCGGAATATTTCCCCGTAACGGCAAGCAGGGGGTATTCCGTTTTTTCACAAATAGCGCCGGCGGTTGCCAAAGCAAGCTCAAAAGCCTGCTCATTTTGTCCAGATGTATCTTCCTTTCCAATATGAAAAACGGTTGTTCGTGAGCGAATAGTGGGGAGAAGACCCTCATAGCTTTCGCAGGTCAGTATAAAAAGAATATTCTGCGGCGGCTCTTCAAGCATTTTTAAAAACGCATTTTGAGCTTCTGACTGCATTTTGTCGGCATTTTCAAGAACATAAGCCTTATTTTTTGCTTCATTAGGCTTAATATATGCATCAATGCATATTTTTCTTATCTCCGCTATATTGATAATCTCTTTTTTGCCTGATTTCTCTGCAAAGTAAACATCGCCGTGATTATGCTGTAATGCATTTTGGCACCCTCTGCACCGCATACACGGTCTGTTGTCCTCCTTGCATACTGCATACATACAAAGGTAATTTACTGCAAGCTTCAGCAGGCTTTTGTCAGAAGATTCTAAAGCTACAGAGTGAGAAAGACGACCGCTGTTCACCGCCGAGTAAAGCTTAGGTAAATAGCTTTTAATGTCTGCTGAAGATATATTCTCCACGCTGTATTCCCTCCTATGCAGAAAATCTTACATTCCCTAATATAATAACATTTTTGCATATAAAAAGTCAAATAAACTGCTTGCCGATAATTTAAGCATAAATAAAGAAATTTTCTATATAAAAAGTGTGCTGATTTTAACCCTTAATCAGAGTTTTTTATATAAAGATGGAAATAATAATTGCAGGAATTATGAAATTTATGGCAAAATATACAACAGGGTATTATTGTACAAATTCATATTATTAAAATTGTACAAAAGTGAGATTGTTGAAAAATTTTTATAAAAATTTAATGACTTTACAAAAAATATGTGGTATAATTACATATAATTTAAGAAGAGCAGGTTTATATTGTGTAAAACTTATAGTTTTTTTCGATTTCTTGCTTATTCTGAATTTTCACAGAGGTGGAAAGTATTATAGAACAAATTATTAATATCGACAGAATGGAGCACGCCGCCGCTTTGTTTGGAAGCTTCGACGAAAATATTAAATTAATTGAAAACCAATATGCTGTTGCGGTAGTAAGCAGAGGTTCAGATCTGAAAATTACAGGCGACCCGGAGGGCGTAGCCAAGGCGGTCAGAGTAATAGAAAGTCTGCTCAGCTTAATTAACAGAGGCGAAAGCTTAAGCGAGCAGAACGTAAGGTACTGTATGTCGCTTGTAAATGAGGGCAGCGAGCAAAAAATAGAGCAGCTTGCAGGGGACTGTATCTGCATTACTTCAAAGGGAAAGCCCGTAAAGCCTAAAACACTCGGGCAGAAAAAATACTGCACCGCAATTAAGGAAAATACAATCACCATTGGTGTAGGCCCTGCCGGAACAGGAAAAACCTATCTTGCTGTTGCAATGGCAGTAACAGCCTTTCGTTCAAGAGAGATAAACAGAATTATCCTTACAAGACCGGCGGTGGAAGCAGGCGAAAAGCTCGGCTTTCTACCCGGAGATTTACAAAGCAAGGTTGACCCGTATTTAAGACCGCTGTATGACGCACTGTTTGATATGCTGGGAGCCGAAACCTATCAGAAGTATCTGGAAAGAGGAAATATAGAGGTTGCTCCGCTTGCATATATGAGAGGAAGAACGCTTGACGACAGCTTTATAATTTTGGACGAGGCGCAGAATACAACCGGAGAACAGATGAAAATGTTTTTAACGCGCCTTGGCTTTAATTCCAAGATGGTTATCACCGGAGATATAACGCAGATTGACCTGCCGGGCGGAACTAAAAGCGGACTTAAGGAATGTGTCAGAGTTTTGAAAAACATTGACGATATAGCAAATGTAACATTTAATGAAAAAGATGTTGTTCGGCACAAATTAGTACAGGATATAATTAAAGCTTACGAAAAAAACGAGGAGGCTAAGCGAAGAAATGGATAAGATAAGAGTTATAATTACAAATAAGCAAAAGGAAGTAAAAATTCCCACAGGACTCAGAATGTTAGTAAGACGCTGCTGCAACGCAGTGCTTAGGATGGAGGAATTCAAGGGTTCTGCAGAAATAAGCGTTACATTTGTAAATAACGAGCAGATTCAAAGCTATAACAAGCAGTACAGAGATAAAGATATGGTAACAGATGTTTTGTCCTTTGGTATGGGCGAAAACGGAGTTTACGATATTGACCCCGACACAGGAGCACAGATTTTGGGCGACGTTGTAATTTCTATGGAAAAAGCGGTGGAGCAGGCGGTTAGATATGACCATTCACTTCAAAGAGAGGTTGGTTATTTAACTGCTCATTCCGTTTTGCATCTGCTTGGTTATGACCACGAGGACAATCTGCAGAGGGTTCATATGAGGGAAAAAGAGGAGTACATTATGGACCAGCTTGGACTTCCTGCTTCTTCAAGCTATATAATAAGCGAATAAAATGAAGTTTTTATCTGCATTTAAATATGCATTGCGCGGAATTATATACTGCGTAAATAATGAGCGTAATATGCGTATTCACCTTGTTGCGGCGTTTTTAGTCTGTTTACTTGCGCTGTATTTCAGGCTTACGGCAGAAAAATGGGCTGTACTTTTTATAACTATTGCCGCAGTTATTTCGGCGGAGGCTATTAACACGGCAATAGAAAGACTTTGTAACCGTGTGTGCAGTGAAAAGGACGAAACAATAAAAATTGTTAAGGATGCGTCCGCAGGGGCAGTGCTTGTGCTTGCTTTTTTTGCTGCTGTTATCGGTGTGCTTCTGTTTTGGAATCCGCAAAAGCTCTTTTCGGCATTTTTATACATAGCAACAGACCCGGCTAAATTTGCAGTGTTTATTTTATTATTGCTTATCTGCATATTATTTATTGTGATCGGACCGAAAGAAATGCTGCAAAATGCAAAGGATACGTTCAAAAGAAGATAGCCACTTGCTAAATAACAATAATAGGATATAATAAAAGGGCGGAGAGGTATTATCTCTGCCCTTTTTAAAGGTTAAGGAAAAGATACGGAGGTATATTTTGAGTAAGGATAATAAAAAAGAAATTATAGATAACAACGAAAAAACAGCATTTGTTGCCATTGTAGGCAGACCGAATGTCGGTAAATCGTCCATATTAAACAGAATGTTAGGTCAGAAGATTTCAATAGTATCAAGTAAGCCGCAAACGACAAGAACAAGAATTATGGGTGTTTTAACCGAGGCTGAAACACAGCTTGTTTTTATTGATACTCCCGGCATGCATAAGCCGAGAACAGAGCTTGGCAGCTATATGGTGCGCTCAGTGAGCGAATCGGTTATGGGTGTTGACGCCTGTCTGCTTGTTGCCGAGGCAGGAAGAGAGGCGTCTGCTACAGAGCTTTCGCTGATTGAAAAATTCAAGGCAAACGGTATACCTGCGGTGCTTGCAATTAACAAAATTGATTTGCTTAAAAATAAAGAGGAGCTTATTAAGGATATTGCCGCATACAGCGAAAAATATAATTTTACGGCGGTAGTTCCGGTGTCTGCTCAAAACGGCAGCGGTATGGAGGAGCTAAAAAGCGAGCTTAAAGTATTGGCGCAGCAGGGCGGCCACTTCTTTGATGAAGACACCCTGACCGACCAACCTGAGAGAGTTATTGCGGGAGAAATAATAAGAGAAAAGATACTGCGCCTGACAGATAAGGAAATACCGCACGGAACGGCAGTTGTTGTAGAAAAAATGAAGACAAGACAGGATAGCTCCATTGTTGATATTGACGCAACGATTTACTGCGAAAGGGAAAGCCACAAGGGTATTATTATAGGTAAAAAGGGCGCAATGCTTAAAAAAATAGGAACCTATGCCAGAGAGGATATGGAAAGATTTTTTGACTGCAAAATTAATCTTACGCTTTGGGTAAAGGTTAAAGAGGATTGGCGCAACAGGCAGAATATTCTGCGTTCACTCGGTTACGACAGCAGTAATTTTGACTGATGTAAAATAAACGTCATCGCTTAAAATTTGAATTCCAAAAATTTACTCACTTTCTTTCTACAATTTACACGCTATATCACACTCTGATAAGTATATACTGTTATAGGATGATAATCCAAAATTAATACAGGGGTGTTTAAGATATGGAAGAAGCAGATGCATGGACAAATTTTTTACAGTCGGGCAGCGTGCTTGACTATTTAACGTATAAATCAATTTCAAACAGCAGGGAAAATCCTGCCGGAAATTCCCCGGAGGAGTCGGAAAATGAAAATCAGGACGGACGGTCTGATTATCAGGGAACAAAATATTGGTGAGCAGGACAGACTGGTTACTATTTTAACAAGAGAAAACGGGCTTGTAAGAGCTTTCGTAAAAAACGCACGAAATATAAAAAGTCCCAAGGGGGCGTCTACAAGACTTTTGTGCTACTCTCGCTTTGTTATTTTCAAAGGGAGAGATACATATACAGTTGATGAAGCACAAACACAGGAGATGTTTGTGCCGCTTAGAAGCGACGTTGTAAAAATGTCACTTGCACAGTATTTTTGCGAGCTTGCTATGTATTTTGTCGCAGAGAATATGCAGTCTGAAATGTATCTGAGATTATTTTTAAACGCCCTTTATATTCTCTCAAAGGGAACAAGGCCATTAGGACTTGTAAAAGCGGCAACAGAATTAAGGCTTCTCTCCATAGCCGGTTATATGCCCGATTTTGTTTGCTGTGCAGAGTGTAAAAGCTATGAGGACGAGAATATGCATTTTATGCCGAAAAGAGGCATACTCATCTGTTCCGAATGTATTAAGCAGCACAATAAATATGCAGACGAATACAAAATTAATACCGGAATAGGTGTAACAACTGCAATGCGCCACTGTATTTATGCACCGTTTGAAAAGCTTTTCAGCTTCAATTTATCGAAAAGCTCTGTGGATTTGCTTGAAAGAGTGAGCGAGGAATATATGGTAAATATATGCGATAGGGTTCCGGGAACGCTTGATTTTTATAAAGCTATAAAATAAAACGGAGCTTTATTAAAACACTGTTGTAGCTAACGACAAAAGAACCCAGTAAATATTATTTTCAGAATTACAACATTGCAGGTGCGGCAAGATAAACTTTTGCTGAATTAAATAAGGAATGGTAATATATGAACAAACACTTTACAGTTTTAGAACTGGACAAAATACTGAATATGCTGTCAAAAGAAACAACCTGCCCGGACGCCTGTGAAATGGCACTCAGAATTGAGCCTGCACATACGCTCCGAGAGGTTAATCGCCTTTTGGCGGAAACGAGCGATGCACATATGCTTATCGGCAGGTTTGGTATGCCGTCGTTCGGCGGAGTAAAAAGCGTAACAAACAGTCTGCGCCGGGCGCAGGCAGGCGGTGCTCTTACCATGAAGGAGCTTCTGCGTATAGCAGAGGTTTTGCGTATAATACGCTCGCTTAGCCAGTGGCGGCAAAAATCGGCAGGGATAAATACAGTTTTAGACAGCCGCTTTGAAGCGCTTGTGCCGAACAAATATCTCGAAGAAAAAATAACCTCTTCAATTTTGTCTGAGGAGGAAATGGCAGACAGCGCTTCTGTAACTCTTGCCGGAATAAGAAGAAAAATAGTTTCTGCATCCTCAAAGGTAAGGGATATACTCGACAAAATGATAAGGTCGCAGACATACGAAAAGTATTTGCAGGACGCCATCGTAACAATGCGCGGCGGCAGATATGTTGTGCCTGTTAAGGCTGAATTCAAGGGGCAGATTAACGGTTTGGTACACGACACCTCCTCAAGCGGAGCAACGCTGTTTGTTGAGCCTATGGGCGTTGTTGACGTTAATAACGAAATAAAGGTTCTGCGAATTAAGGAGCAGGAGGAAATTGAGCACATTCTTCTTGAGCTGTCTGCTGAGGCAGGCTCTTTTGCAGATATTATAATAGGAAGCTATGAAAACCTTGTCGAGCTTAATCTGATTCTTGCAAAGGCGGAGCTAGCTTTTAAAATGAAAGCAAGTATGCCTGTTATGAACGAAAGCGGAATAATCGACATAAAAAAAGCGCGCCATCCGCTTATCGACAGCGCCGCAGTTGTACCCACCGATATTAAGCTGGGCGAAGATTTCGATACCCTTGTAATAACAGGACCAAACACAGGCGGTAAAACAGTTTCGCTTAAAACTCTGGGACTTTTAACTCTTATGGCTATGTGCGGACTTATGATTCCTGCGGCTGACAACAGCAGACTTTCGGTGTTTAACAACATACTCGCAGACATCGGCGACGAGCAGAGCATAGAACAGTCTTTATCGACCTTTTCAGCTCATATGACTAATATATCGGAAATTTTAAAAACAGCCGATGAAAGCTCTCTTGTACTTATTGATGAGCTTGGCGCTGGAACAGACCCCGTAGAGGGGGCGGCGCTTGCTATAGCAATTTTGGAAAAGCTTAAGGAATGCGGAGCAAAAACAGCCTCTACAACTCATTATGCAGAGCTTAAAGCATATGCAATTAAAAACCGCAGAGTAGAAAACGCTTGCTGTGAATTTGATGTTTCATCTCTTCGCCCTACTTATAAGCTGTTAATCGGAGTTGCAGGACGTTCAAACGCCTTTGCAATTTCCAAAAGGCTCGGCATTTCGGATGATATTATTGAAAGAGCAAATAATCTTGTTTCTGAAGAAAGTCGCGATTTTGAGCAGGTAATGCAAACGCTCGAATCAAAAAGGCAGGAGCTTGAAGATAAATTAAAGCAGGCGCACAGTACCGTAAATAAGGCAAGAAAAGACAGAGAGCTTGCCTCTAAAGAGCTTGAAAAGGTGAAAAAAACTGCCGATGAGGAAATAAAAAGGGCAAGGGAAGAGGCATTACGGATAAGCGCCAAGACAAAGGCTCAGGCATATGCACTGCTTGACGAGCTTGAAGCGTTAAAAAAGAAAAACAAAGAGCTTTCTTCGGAGGATAAAGCAAGGCTGCGCGCCGGGATAAAAGCCATGGATGACAGCGCAGACCCTGTAATAAAAAATAAAAACAGTGGCTACAAGCTGCCGAGAAAATTAAAGGTCGGCGACAATGTGCTTATTTTTGATATTGATAAAAAGGGCATTGTTTTAAAAGAAGCAGACGCTTCAAACGAGGTTCTGGTTCAGGCAGGCATTATAAAAACAAAGGTTAAACTTGATAATCTGCGGCTTTTGGAGGAAAAACAGCAAAAGCCTGTTGTTCGCAGTGCAACTCGAAATGTAAGAAGTGTGACTGACATTAAAGCGGTAACGGAAGTTGACCTAAGGGGAATGACCGCAGTTGAAGCGATAATGGAGCTTGATAATGCCATAGATTCTGCAGTTCTTTCAAATATCGGTCAGATAACCGTAATACACGGAAAGGGCACAGGCGTACTCAGAAAAGAAGTACACGCACATTTAAAACATCATAAGGCGATTAAGGAATTTCGCCTTGGCGTATTCGGAGAGGGAGAAAACGGCGTAACAATAGCCACGCTGAAATAATGCGGAATATAGCTTATCTCAAATGAGGTTTGCGAAGGGAGCTTGTGATTTATTAATATGAATGATATAGATTACAACGACGGATTTATAAATACGGAACATAAGCAGAAAAAACAGAGACACATTTTGAGAAATTCAATAATAGTGCTGTGCATATTACTTGTGATAGTCGGCGCATTTTTTATTTGGGCGGTAGTTGCCGCATCGTCAACTGCAAATCTCTCAAAGCTAGACGCAGTACCGGACAACGCTCTGTTTGAGTCGCTTTGCAAGTCGGTTCTGTACGGTGAGGAGCAGGAAATAACTAATAACGAATTAAATTCTTTTTTAGCCTATACATTTGAAGAATATGAAAAGCATCATAAGATAAATCAGCAGGAGAATATAAAAACTCCTAAGGTGAGTATAGAATCAATAGCAATTTACTTCCACAAGGAAACGCCGTGCGAGGTGTATGCTAAAATGGTTTATGGCGATAGGATTTTGATTTTCTCTGCACTTGCAGATATCAGGCTTGACAGTGCGAATAATGCATTTTCTCTTGAAATTTCAGATGCAAAAATAGGCGATTTGCCCGTACCGAGCGAGTGGATATTAAGTTATCTCTTCCAAAACGAAGCGGTAAACAGCTATACTGATAAGCTATCCTTAAGCGGCACTACTGTAACTGCACCGTCATACATAGAGCAGGAATTTCTGGGACAAACGCTTACCTTTAAGATAAAAAGCCTGGTTATTAAAGAGGCAAGAGCCTCTGTACTTACAACAAGCGCAACCGACCTAATCGGTGAATTTTTCGGAAGCCTGTTTTAATAATTTAATTGCGGCAGTTGTTGTCTTAACGTAGGCGCTTGTGTAAACAAATGCTCTTAAAAATAAAAAAAGCTAATACTGCCGCAGTAGATATTTATCCAAGTATTTTTTCTTGACATTATACAAAAAGATTGCTATAATTATTTAGCCAGCTTAGATAAAGACAGGCTTTAGCCTGTTTTTATATATGCGGATCAGGCTGAATAGTAAGTTTTAACTGAAAGTAAGCCCCGCCTCGGTGCTCTCAACCGTGTAAAAATTCAGAGAGAAAAATTGAAGATGAATTAATTTTCAACTTTCCATTTTCAATTTTCAATTTAATAAATGCGGATATGGCGGAATTGGCAGACGCGCATGGTTCAGGTCCATGTGAAAGCAATTTCATGCAGGTTCAAGTCCTGTTATCCGCACCAAGCGAAAATAATCCGAACCTTACTCCGATTGGAGAAGGGTTCGGTTTTTTGTTTATTTAGTACTTTTTTCAAATGAGAATTACGCTGTATTTTTATGTTTATTTTGCTAAGTTTTGTATTGAAAAATGAATATATTGAGAATATCATTAAGTAAACAGTGTTTAATAATTTAACAGTGTTTAATTAACCGAGAAAGGAAGCTGTGCTTTGGGACGCGAAAGACAGATTCAAAAAAACGCCGAAACAAGGAAAGCAATTTTAGACGCAGTAATTGAGATAGGTCTTGAAGAAGGCTTTGACGAACTGTCGATAAGAAAAATAACAGACAGGCTAGGCTATTCCTCGGGAATAATCTATCATTATTTTAAAGACAAGCAGGAAATCCTGGACACAATACACCGTAAAACCAGTATGGAAATCAAAGAAGCCGTGGAGCATTGTATGAAGCCCGGGCGCAGCTTTGAGAAGAATATGAAGGTTGTATATAAAATGCTTTCGGAGATTTCTGTGTATAATCCGGATACCTTTAAGCTTATTTTACTTAGCAACTATTCCCACCAAAACGAATCGGTGGACATCTGGATTGATATGATAATCAAGGCTATTGAAATGGGTATAGAGTCAGGCGAGCTAAGAAAAATAGACAGCGAAATAATGGCATATACTCTGCTTAATACTTTTATAGTGATTCAAATGATAATAAGAGAAAAGGAGGAAACAGACAAAAGAAAGATAGAAAGCATATTCAACACGGAAATTGATATTATTTTAAACGGCATATTAAATAAAGAAAGGGAGGAAAAACAGTAATGGATACTTGGGTTTATATTCTCATAGCTGTGCTTTCACTGCTTGCGCTTGTTTGTATAGTGTTGCTTGTATCTGTAATTTATTTTTTCAGGCTCACAATTCTACGCAAGCCAACAGTAACGCTTGAGAAAAATATTAATGCAAATACAGACTGGAGCAGGCATATTGATTTTATTGCACAGCGCAAGCAATGGTTATATTCTCGGAAGCTGGAGGACGTGTTTGTTACCTCAGACGACGGACTGAAGCTTCACGCAACGCTTATTAAAAACGAAAGTAAAACCCCAAAAACAGTAATTTGCTTTCACGGCTACACAAGCTGCGGAACAAACGATTACACCGCACTGTCAAAATTTTACTATGAAAACGACTTTAACATTTTGCTTGTTGACGAAAGAGCGCATGGCGAAAGCGAGGGCAAATACATAGGCTTCGGCGTTCTTGACCGCAACGATGCAGTAAAATGGATTGAGTATGTAATTGAACTTTTCGGAAAGGACAGCATAATATTCCTGCATGGTACTTCTATGGGCGGCGCAACCGTTCTTATGACAAGCGGGCTAAACCTTCCTGAAAATGTAAAGGCTATAATATCAGACTGTGCGTTTACCAGCGCTTACGATGTTTTTTCTCATATTTTAAAGCGTGATTATCACATTCCGAAATTCCCGATAATGAACATAACAGAATATATGACGAAAAAAGCGGCAGGCTACGGATATAATGATGTGAATACCCTTGAAGAGGTTGCTAAAACGAAGATTCCGATTTTGTTTATTCACGGCAAAAAGGACGATTTTGTACCTGTGTGGATGAGCGAGAAAAACTTTGAGGTATGCTCGTCGGACAAGGAGCTTTTGCTTGTTGACGGTGCAGACCACGCAGAGTCTTATTACGTTGATACAAAGGCATATGAGCAGGCGTTAAGGCGCTTTATTGAAAAATACGGAAAAGAAAGGAATTAAAAGTATTGAAAGAAAGCTTTACCCCTTGGTTGCATCACAGAAGATGCACTACTTTACACTTCAGTACTGCCCTATGAAGCAGGTGCTCAATATCGGTACAAGCTTAATGATTGAAAATGATATTGACTTTAATGTTCTTAAAGAGAGTATTTACGAGGTGTACGATCGCTACGAATGTTTGAGAATACGTTTTTTGTCAGAATGAGAACAATGAGGTAATGCAGTACATAGCGCCGAAGGAGGAAAGGGATATTCCGTTTTTTGAGTTTTCCCATTGGAAAATGGAGGATGCAGAAAACAATGTGCCTATGGTTTGCCTGTTGCTTATGGCTCTTCGTACATATCTTCAAAAGGTAAATAAAAACCAACCGGACGTTTCAATCCAGTCAACCGTCTCAAGAAGAGCAAAGCTGCTTAAAAATTCCGGATGTTGAAGCAGTTGTTAAAGATAAGGTTAATCAGATAAATCAAGAATTACCCTTGTATAAGCGTATAAATAAAATTATTATCAGAAATGAAGAGTTTGAAAAAACAGCTTCGGGCAAAATAAAACGTAAATATTAATTTAAATATTATTTCAGAGGAGAAAAATTATGACATATCAGGAAATATTCAGCGAGATAAAGGAAACCTTTATGCAGGCAGATGTAAGTGACTATAAGGGTCGTCTGGCTCTTCAGGTTAATCTTACCGGTGAGGGAGAGGGCATATTCTATGCACTGTTGAACGATGGACATTTAGAGGTTGAGCCGTATGATTACAGAGACCACGATGTAATGTTCATTATTGATTCGCACGACTTTCTTAAGCTTGCTCACGGCAAGCTTGACCCGATTTTCGCATTTACAACAGGCAAGCTGAAGGTTGAGGGTGACTTGGGAAAGGCGCTTGAAATTCAAAAGCTGATAAAAAATAAAAATTAAATAATTAAGGACTGCAAAAAACGAGGCTAAGCTACAGCTTTAAAAGCCTTGTTTATGCAGTCCTTTTTTATTTTACTTTTTTTTCTGTGCTTTTAACGGTAACCATAAAACCTTACAGTGCATAAGATGATTAGCGAACAAGAAATATTATAATAAATACAAGGCAGGTGTTACCCGGAAAATGGACACCAGAGAGCTTTTTGCCAGACTGTTGAAATGCGAAGCCGGAGGAGAAGGTATAGACGGAATGAAGGCAGTTGCAACGGTTATTATGAACAGGACAAATATACCGTACGGAGAATTTGAAAGAATAAGTCAGGGCGGCAACGTAAGAAATATAATTGAACATTCAGGCCAATTTGTATGTATGCGTACAAATGTGCAGGGACAGTATAATCCGCAGAACGTATACAATATGGAGCTTGAAGATATAGATTACGAAATAGCCGACTGGGCGCTTGCGGGAAATTTGTTTAATCCTGTCGGAAATTCGCTGTTTTTCTTCAATCCCTACAGCGATACATGCCCAACGTACTTTCCTCCTAACGGAATAGGAGTTATTTATACACGAATTAACCAGCATTGTTTTTATGCACCAACAGAAAAATATGCAAGTACTTAAGGAAACACTGATTAAATCATATGTGCATATTGCGCCGTCAGATTTTTCGTTTGATTGCACAAACAAACCGCAGTAATGCTGACGCATTACGAGGATTTTTGGGGGCAAACCGGCGGAAAATATGCAAGCAAGATGTGCAAACAGCTTTTAGCGTTATTTATTCAGTGGTTCATTAATACAGCTTGAAAGGAGCTAAGCGGAATATAATGGAAAATTCATTGGATTTAGGTCAAATATATGGGCTGAATGATTGTCCGGGCGGAATATGCCCATATACGCAGAATTTTATACCTGATCTTCCGTCGCTGGAGGAGATTGCATCGTATAACCTTGCACAAAGAAGACTGGCGCGCGACGGAACACCGCAGCAGCGTGCAGCGCTGAGAAGGCTTGGAGAAACACTGGGAGAAAGCGGCAATACATTGCCGGACGAAGCACCGCAAACGCAAAGCACAGAAAATGTACGTGACCAATCTGCAGACGGAGTAAGCAGAGCGTATCAGCAGGGGGAGGAGGGCGTGCAGTCCTCGTTTGGAATAGCCTCGGGCATAACAAACAGAGTGCAAACAGGAACTGCGGCAACAAATGAAAGCCGGCAGATGATTACTGAATATTCACAGCCCTTTCCCGTAACAGCCGAAAGCATACAGTATTTAAACGGCTTTATGAGAACGCAGGTGGGAAGAAAAATAGAAATTCAAATGCTTGTCGGCTCGGATTCCTTAATTACAAAAACCGGCTATTTGCTGGGAGTAGGTGCAAATTATATTCTTATTAACGAAATCGGCACAGGCAATCTTATGTCCTGCGATTTTTATAACATTAAATTTGTACGGTATTTCTACGAGTAATTTCAATATAAAATTGAGCCTATAATATAATTTGACAGCAGAAAACCCTCTTTTTTTAAACGGATACCGTTATTATCGGTTTCCAAAAGCCCTTTGCTTTTGAACTTTTCTGCTTTTTTAATATATTTATTCGGAAAACCATATCCGAAGCGTGTATTGAAGTCTTTAAAAGAAACACCCCTTGAAAGCCTTAAATTAAGCATTATATATTCCTCTTCGCTGCCGCCGTCACCGTCGGAAATTATAACTCCGCTGTAAAAATCCTTAAAGCTGTTTGGCGTGAAATAACGCTTTCCGTCAATAAAGGAGTGCGCCGCAGGACCGATGCCAAGGTATTCCTCGCATCGCCAATATTTTAAGTTGTGGCGGCTTTCAAAGCCGGGCAGAGAAAAATTTGATATTTCATATTGAGCATATCCAAGCTTTTCAATATGTTCACACATTAAAAGGTACAAATCGCTTACAGCATCGTCATCAGGTAAATTTAACAGGTCTTTGTTTTTGTAGAATTCAGTATTTTCTTCCAGCTTCAGCAAGTATGCCGAAATGTGCTTTGCCCCTGCTTCTTTGCAAAAATCAAGCGAGTGAATAAGGCTTTCGCTTGTCTGCCGTGGTATTCCCACCATAACGTCAAGGGAAAAATTATCAATACCGCCTTTTAAAATTTGCTCTGCGGTATGCTTTATATCATCTTGGTTATGCTGTCTGCCAAGCAGCTTCAGTTCATTATTTTCAATGGACTGCATACCTACTGATACTCTGTTTAGTCCGTAGGCTTTCAGCAAAGCAAAATTAAGCTTATCGGAGGAATTAGGATTTACCTCGGCTGTTACTTCCGGGTTTTCAATATTAAAGCTTGTGCTTATGCAGTCAAGTATTTTAATAAGGTTATCATTGCCTATTATGCTCGGTGTGCCGCCTCCGAAATAAACGGTGTCTAAAATTCTTGCGTGCTGCGCCGATGCACTTCTGATTCGGTTGCATAAAACGTCTGTGTATTCATCTGCCTTACTCCGTGAGAATTTAACAGAGAAAAAGTCGCAGTACGGACATTTTGATATGCAAAACGGTATATGAATATATAAGGATAAATTTTTCATTTGCTGTCACCAATTTACTATAATGCTTGAAGGAGCAGAAACTTTAGTTTCTGCTCCTTCAATTTGGAAGGTATATGAAAAAAAGGAAAAAGCTGATTTGTAAAAATAAAAAATCATAAAGTTCACACAAAATAAACGAAATTCATAATTTCTTAATTTTTATCCTTGCATAGAATATACTTTTTAAGCGTAAAAGTCAATACCTAGTATTGCAACATATTTTTACATATAATTACAAAAATTTTCGTCGCTTAAATGAATTTTTTAAAAAGAGAAGAAAGTCTGCTGAAAAATGCAGATAAATCAGGGCTTAGCTTAGCAAAATTTTTTGTATTATGTTGCTGTTTTAAGCTTATACAAAGTCATATCTCCTGCTTGAGATATCAGCTCGTAATCATTTCCTATAAAATCTGCCAGATTATCTGTATTTTGTGAAACCTTGCTTGCACTTACAAGTAAATAATCTGTTTTCACGCTGGCAGAGTAATAATTGGGGTACTGATACAGCTTTTTAAAGTTATACATATGCGGAATATAGCTTCCGTCTGCAGTTATTTCAACGTCAGTCGGGATTTGAGCGATTAAGCTGTTATAAGAATCTGACATACTTTTGTACGTTTTTCCACAGCTTTCAAAATATGCAAATCGAGGGAAGAAAAGCGAAAAGCTCATAATAACGCACATTGAAAGGCTAAACATTAAAAGCTTGTTTTGGGTGCTTTTCTTTGCAGAGGAAATAACCATAATCGCCATAAATATTATAAGCGCTGCTGCACCGTAGGTGTATTGGAAGCTTATGTTGTACTGATACTGCCAGTTAGACATAAGGTCAACTGCAAGCATAGGTATAAGCAGAACAAGCACCGACTTGTTTTCGCATAAAAGCGGTGTAAAGGCTACCGGCAGCAGCATCCATACCATAAACATTATCTTATCTGCCGTAAATACCTGAGAAAGAAGATAACCGAAATTTGAAAGACAGGTTTTTATAACATCCGCAAAGCCGCCGTTGGCGTTTAACATATAGTTTTCAAGCCTGTTTGTCATAATTCCGTCGCCGAGATTTCCGACTACAGAGGTTGCAATTACAAAGTAAATTACAGCGCCTGCAAGTACGCCTGCACCAAGAAAATATTTCTTGCGAGATAAAATAATATAAAGTGCAATAGCCATTATGTATATTGCTGCATCTTCCTTAACTGTCAGGGTAAGAGCGCAAAAGACAATGGTGCCTATCATATTGTCGCTTATTATAAAGTACATTGCCCACATTATAAGAACCGTTAAGAACTTGTTTTCGTGGAAGTCATAAAGGCAGCCGTTTGCAAGAGCAGGGAAGAAAAGATACATAAGACTGCATATGGCTGTAACGCTTTGAGAAAGCTTCAGCTTTCTGCATATTAGTACCACAGGAATAACACCCGCCGCAACAAAAGCCGCCTGAATTACCAAAAGTGTTTCCGGTCGCGGGCAGAGCATATAAAATGGAAGAAGAACATAGTAAAACGGACTGAAGTGTACGCCAAAGTGCGACATAAGCACATTTCTTTCAACCGTTGTGTCGGCAACTCCCTCGGTACGCATATTTTCAAACATCTGTGTGAATATTCCAAAATCGAAATTGTGCGCCATATATGCCGAGTATCTGGCAATGGAGGCAATGGAAACCAGGACGGTAAATATAACGAGTCCTGCTATTGCAACAGTTAAGGCAGTGTGCTTAGGAAGCTTAATATCAGTAAGGTTAAGCTTATCGTCCTTGCCTATCCAGGCTATTATCAAAAACAGCACGAAGGCAACAGCAATATTTATATAGATGTTTCTGGCGTTTTCGTCGTTAATTACACAACCCTTATACGCAAGGGTACAGCCGAATAGAACAGAAGAAATAAGCAATGCCGCCGGAATAGGCTTGTTGTTTTTCAGAATATAAGAGGTAAAAACAAGAGCCGCAGCGATAAATACCGTAACTAAAAGCAATACAGGCAGGCTTACTGCCGATACAAAGCTTAAATTAGTATAATTTCCGCCGGTTGTAAGCAGTGTGAAAAAAGAAGCAACGCAGAATCCGGCGCAGAAAGCGGCAAAAAGATAGTCGGGCGGGATAAGCTTAAAAAAGTCTTTCCCTGAGCTTGCAGACTTACTTGAAGTCCGCGTTTGTTTTTTGTTCATTATAATCACATCCAAGAAGAATTACTATGGCAATTATAATTTATCCTACTCTAATTTTCAACTGTTTTGTAAATGAAATTACTCTTTTGGCAAATAAAACTTAAGATTTGCAATACAGCGGAAAAATCATACTTTCAACGCCTTTTAACACTTCAAAATTTGCTAAAAAAACTCTTGACACCCTACGCCTTGTCCTGTTATAATTAACTCGTTATGTCATAGGGCAGAGTATGGCTTAATACGGAAATTCTTCCGTTTATTTCCTTGCTGCCGTATATTACGGCGGCCAATAGTCCACAAGGAGGTGTAAATAAGATGGCAGTTATTAATTCCTACGAAACAGTTATTGTATTTTCTACAAAACTCGGTGATGAGGGCATTCAGGCTCTTTTAGAGAAGTTCAAGGCTCTTATCGAAAAGCATGCCACTCTTGAAAGTGTTGATGAATGGGGTAAGCGCAGACTTGCATACCTTATCAACAAAGAGTCAGAAGGCTACTATGTATTAATTAACTTCAAAAGCGACGCTGAATTCCCGGCAGAGCTTGACAGACGTTACAAAATTACAGACGGTATTCTTCGCACATTAATCGTAAAAAAAGAAGCATAATCGAGCAGATGATAATTTGAAAAGAGGATGACAGAATTATGAATAAAGTAATACTTATGGGAAGACTGACGGCTGACCCGGAGCTTAAAACTACTCCGTCAAACATTTCTGTTACAAGCTTTAGCATTGCGGTTGACCGTAACTATGTTAAGCAGGGCGAAACAAGGCAGACTGATTTTATCAATATTGTTTGTTGGCGCCAGAGAGCAGAGTTCGTTTGCAAGTATTTCTCAAAGGGACAGCTTATTGCATTGGACGGTTCTATACAGACCCGTTCATACGAGGACAAAAACGGTAACAAAAGAGTTGCTTTTGAAGTTGTTGCAGACAATGTATATTTCACAGGCGACAGAAGAGGTGCCTCGCAAAATAATTCTTACAGCGAACAGCCTCCGATGCCGACAGAACCTGCTCCGACATATTCAAACGGCTCAGCCGGCGATTTTGAAGAAATGCCGCTTGATGATGACTTACCGTTTTAATTAAAAAACACAGTAAATTTATATAAAGGAGCGATAACAATGGCTGACAGACCGGAAAGAGATAACCGCAGAAGCGGACGCAAGGGCCGCAAAAAGGTTTGTGCATTTTGCGTAGACAAGGTTGAGACAATCGACTATAAGGATATTGCAAGACTTCGCCGCTTCCTCTCTGAAAGAGCAAAGATTCTTCCAAGAAGAGTAACAGGCACCTGTGCACATCACCAGCGCGCTCTTACAGTTGCCATTAAAAGAGCAAGACACCTTGCACTTTTACCTTACACAAGCGACTGATAAAACGAAATTTTTAAATTTAACAGCTCAGGCGAAATGCCTGAGCTGTTTTAGTACAAAGCACCTGTATCGTTAATCAAGCGATGCAGGTGCTTCAATTTTTGAAAGCGCCGCTAATTTAATACCACAGTAAACCTTGCCCACTCGCCTTGCTTGCTTTCAACAAAAATTTTTCCCTTATGCTCGTCCACTATAGCCTTAGCTATTGCAAGCCCAAGACCGTAATTCCCGTTTTGGCGGCTTCTTGCTTTGTCGGCGCGGTAAAAACGCTCAAATATTTTCTGCTTGTCCTCGTCGCTTATGCCTTCTCCAGTGTTTGTAACAGAGAAATACTTTTTACTTTGTGCTTGCTTCAACGAAATTGTTATCTCTCCGTTTTCAAAGGTATGAGCAAGCGCATTGTCAATAAGAATTACGGCAATCTGCTTTATTCCGTTTTCGTCACCGTAAATTTCTATGTTGTCGTCTATATCGAAATTGAGCTTTTTGTTTCCCTAGGACGCTTTCTTATAATCCCGATATTATACTTGCAGACGAGCCTACGGGAAATCTTGACTCGGAAACTCAGCAGGAGATAATGGGAATTCTGTCAGACCTTGCAAAGGCGGGCAAATGTGTAATAGTTGTTACACATTCTGCCGACGTTGCCCGTAAATCGGATGTAATTTATGAGCTTAAACGAAATAACAACAGGTAGTTTTCCTTTCTTTTTTCAGAGTCTGTGCGTAAAATCTGTGCAGGCTCTGTTTTTCTGTTTTGTTAGCATATAATAATAGTATTTATGCAAAGTAAAAGCACCGGTAAAGGCGATAATATCAAAGCTGAGATATTATCGCCGTTTATCCGGTGCTCCGTTTTTTATTTTAAAAAATTATTCATTTGCGGCAAGCGCTCTGTTAAGCCAAACCTCACCGATATCCATTGCAAGGTACAAGCCGTTTTTCTCGCTTACCTTAACAACCTGCTTTCTGGGGCTTATATCCGGGTCTGTACACATAAGCTGTACAGTAACCTTGTCTGCAATCTCCAAATTATTTACAGTCTTTTTAGACTTTATCTGAAGTCTTATCACATAACGCTCATCCATATTACCGTAAAATAAGGAGTCTCCGCATCTTACAAGCGGTTTTCCCTTATAGGTAGGGAACTTTTCCTTCTTTGCCATACTTCAAAACCTCCTGTAACTTATTTTAATTTAATAATATATCATAAATACTGTGCTTAGCACAGCATACGGACGCAGTCCGCAATATGCTACTTTATTATATCATAAATTTATCTTTTGGTAAAGACTTTAAAAGCGAAAACAGGATAAAATTTGCTGCTGAGAAACTGTAAATTGTAAACAAAATTATTTTTATTTTTTTTTAAATAAATATACATATTATTCTAATTGGGAAATTCAATCCGGAGCAAAGATGATAAAATAACTATAAGTATTAAAATTTGATGCTTTGCATTTTATCAGTTTTGCAAGGCGATATGTAAAATTTATGCTTTATTTCAGAGGATTATGTATATGAAAATCAAAAAAATTATTTCGGGAGCGATGGCAATAATTATGGCTATGTCTTTAACAGGAACGTCTGTGAGTGCATTGTCGGAAACCGACTACAGCGCACTGGTGCAAAGGCTTGAAAAAACTACCTATGACGGTGATGATCTTGGCGCGGTGTACTCAAAAGAAGGCACTGCCTTCAAGGTTTGGGCGCCAAGCGCACAAAGTGTTACGCTTAATTTATACGCAACCGGCAGCGACAGCGAAAAAAATGCAAAAACAATTTCAAATACTCCTATGAATAAGGATAATGTAACCGGCGTATGGTCTGTAAAAGTTGACGGAGATTTAAACGGAACTTATTACACATATACTGTTACAACTGACGGAGAATCGCAGGAAACCGGTGATATTTACGCAAAAGCGGCAGGAGTAAACGGCGAACGCAGTATGGTTGTTGACTTAAGCTCCACAAACCCAAGCGACTGGGACAAGGACAACAGAATACTCTTTGATGAACAAACACAGGCGATAGTGTGGGAAATACATGTAAAGGACTTTTCAAACAGTGAAACCTCGGGTGTTTCCGAAGAAAACAGAGGAAAGTACCTTGCATTTACAGAAACAGGCACTACCTTAAACGGTAAGGGAGATATACCTACCTGTATTGATTATTTAAAACAGCTTGGTGTTACAGCTGTTCAGCTTAACCCGTTTTACGACTACGGCTCAGTTGATGAAACAGTTACAGACGATGAAGAGCTGTTCAACTGGGGCTATGACCCGAAAAATTACAACGTTCCGGAGGGTTCATATTCCTCAAACCCATATGACGGTGCAGTCAGAATAAACGAAACAAAGCAAATGATAAAGGCTTTGCACGATGCGGGAATCGCAGTAATAATGGATGTTGTGTATAATCACACCTATACAGGCGAGGATTCGTTCTTTAACAGAACAGTGCCGGGCTATTATTACAGATTTACGCAGGACGGTCAGTGGTCAAATGCATCAGGCTGCGGAAATGATACAGCTTCAGAGCATACAATGTACAGGAAATTTATGGTGGATTCTGTCTACTATTGGGCGACGGAATATCATCTTGACGGCTTCCGCTTTGACCTTATGGGACTTCACGATGTTGACACGATGAACGCCATAAGAGAAAAGCTTGATACAATAGAAAACGGTGAAAAAATAGTTATATACGGCGAAGGCTGGGAGATGGCGCAAAACACGGAATCCTCTATGGCGTCGCAGTCTAATATGAAGCTGTTAAGCGAACGAATAGGCGCATTTAACGATGGAATCAGAGACGCCTTAAAGGGTGATAATTTCAACGCAAATGATTCCGGCTTTGTTCAGGGTAATGCGGCACCGTCAAAGATTAAGCGCGGTGTGCAGGCGGCAACCGTAGATTGGGCAAAGCAGCCGTCGCAAACGGTGACGTATGCCTCTGCCCACGATAACTTAACGCTTTATGATAAGCTTATTTCATCTGCCGGTGAAAAGGGCGCAGACTACACAAAGCGATATGAAGATTTGGTTGCAATGAATAAGCTGTCGGCAGGAGTTGTGCTGACATCACAGGGTATCTCCTTTATGCTTGCCGGTGAAGAAATGGCAAGAACAAAGCAGGGAGATGAAAACAGCTATAAATCTTCTGCTTTAATAAATCAGCTTGACTGGAGCAATCTGGAGAAATTCCCGGATTTAACGGCTTACTATGCCGGACTTATGCAGATAAGAAATAATTTTGCTCCGTTTACCTGCTCTTCAAACGAAGCAATAGACAATATGTTTTTCTTTGAAAACGACGACAAGCGTGCGCTTTCATATATGCTTACAAACACCTTGACGGCAGATTCGCAGTGGAGCGCAGTTGTCTGCATATTCAACTCGAACAATGACAAGGATATAACGGTTGAGCTTGAGGGTGAGGCAAAAAATAAAAACTGGGTTATAGTTGCAAACAGCGAAAAGGCAGGTCTTACTTCGCTGGGAGAGATTACAGACGGCAGGGTAGATGTTAAAAAGACCGGACTTGTAATTCTGGCCGAGAAAGAAAGCTTTGAAAAAGCTGCGCTAAAGGCAGATAATTCTCTTATTGAAAAGCTTTTAAGTATTTCTGTCACTCAAACAGGCAAAGTGGAAGAACCGCCGACAGACGAACCGTCCTCGCAGCTTCAAACGGAAAACGGTAATCCTTCCGGCTTCGCAGGGATAGCAATTGCAGCAGGTGCGGGAATACTTGTGCTTGCAGGCGCAGCAATTCTTGCGATAAAAAAGAATAAGAATAAAAACAAGCAAAATTAATTATGGTAATTATTTCTTATATAGAAATTTTTATATTATACAAACAAAATTAAGGAGGAATTTTAGTGAAACTAAAAAGACTAACAGCAGTTATTTTAACTGTATTGATGGCAGCAAGTGTATTTTGTATGCCGACTGCATCTGCGGCAACGCCTAACAAACATGAAGCAGAAGCAGCAGAGCTGGATAAGATTGCATACACCGGCTCTGACTTGGGTTCGACTTACACTCCTGAGGAAACAACATTTAAGGTTTGGGCACCCACAGCCTCAAAAGTAAGTGTCAAACTTTATGCGACCGGATCTAAAGCAGAGTCAACAAAACAAGGCGTTGATGATGCCCTCGGTACATACGAAATGACCTATGACGAAACAAACGGCATATGGTCTGTAAAGATTGAAGGAGACTTTAAGAATGTTTACTACACATACTCCGTAACTGCTAATAGCAGCACAAAGGAGACTGTTGATATTTATGCCAAGGCAGTTGGCATAGAGGGTAACAGAGGTATGGTAGTTGACCTTGACAGCACTGACCCTGAGGGTTGGGAGAACGACAATTACGTTCTTGTTCCTAACCAGACAGATGCGTCAGTTTGGGAAATTCACGTTAAGGACTTCTCCTATGATGCAAGCTCAGGTATTTCTGAGGCGAACAGAGGTAAATACCTTGCATTTACAGAAACAGGTACAACCTTAAACAATGAAGGAAAACTGCCAACCGGTATTGACTATTTAAAGCAGTTGGGCGTTAAATATGTTCAGATTAACCCATTCTATGATTTCGCTTCTGTAACTGAGGCAGGCTCTTCCACACAGTTTAACTGGGGCTATGACCCAAAGAACTACAATGCTCCCGAGGGCTCATATTCTTCAAATCCGTATGATGGTAATGTAAGAATTAACGAAGTAAAGCAAATGATTCAGGCTCTCCATAATGCAGGAATCGGCGTAATTATGGACGTAGTTTATAACCATACATATTCAAATACTACATCTTGGTTCAATTATACAGTACCTTATTATTATTACAGATTCACAAAAACTGGCGCATGGTCTAACGGTTCAGGCTGCGGTAACGATACTGCTTCAGAGCGTGCTATGTTCAGAAAGTTTATGGTTGATTCTGTAAGATATTGGGCAGAGGAATACCACATCGACGGCTTCCGTTTTGACCTTATGGGCTTGCACGATGTTGAAGCAATGAACGCAATTCGTGCTTCCCTTGACGAAATCGACAAAAGACTTATAATGTACGGCGAGGGCTGGAATTTAAGCACATCTCCAGACTCAACAGCTCCTGCGTTAGCTACACAGACTAATGCTTCAAAGGTGTCTGAGAGAATCGGTTTCTTCAATGACCAAATAAGAGACGGCCTTAAGGGCAGCGTATTTGCCGAAACAGGTAAGGGCTATATCCAGGGTGTAAAAACATCTGCAGCTGATGTAAAGGCAGGTATTACAGCTAATACTTTGTCTGGAAAATGGAAGGCGTTAGCGCCTACACAAACAGTGACCTATGTATCCTGCCATGATAACCATACATTATACGACAGACTTGTTGCTTCAATGTACGGAACAGAAACAGAGCTTTACTCACAAAGGTATGATGATTTAATTGCAATGAATAAATTAAGCTCTGCAATTATATTCTCATCACAGGGTACTCCGTTTATCCTTGCAGGTGAAGAGCTTGCAAGAACAAAGTACGGCGATCACAACAGCTACAAGTCATCGCCGGACATAAACAAGATTGATTGGAACAGAATGACAGAGTATCAGGACGTAATGTCTTACTATGCCGGTATGATAGAGCTGCGTAACGCATATCCGTTATTTAGAGATCCTACAACAGATACAGCTAAGAACAAGCTTACGTATGCAGCTACGGCAGCGGGCGTAATTGCTTATACAATTCAAGACAGCGAACAGGCTTGGAAAAATGTTGCAGTATGCTTTAATGACACTGAGGAAGCTCAGGAAGTTACACTTAAAGGTAAGACAGATGTTCCTACAAATTGGGTAGTAGTTGCAAACGGAGACGCTGCCGGTGTTGCAAGCCTCGGCGAAATTTCCGGAGAAACAGTTACAGTTCCTGCTATGTCTGCGTTAATCCTTGTTGATAAGGAAAGCTACGACGCTGCAAAGATTCCCAATAACAGAGGTATTGTAACAATTAAGCACGTTAACAAGACAACAGGCGAGCTTCTTAGTCAGTCAACCGTTACAGGTCCTATCGGCTCATATTACACATCAACCGCAAACAAGAAATTCGCTTTAGAATATGACCTTACAGCAACTCCTGAAAATGCAGAGGGCTTGTTCACGGAAGAAGGAATAACTGTAACCTACGAATATGAGCTTTATTCACTTCGCGGTGTTGATGTTACAGGCGACGGTAAAGTAGATAACCACGATGTACTTTATCTTCAAAAGAGCTTTGCAGGATATTTTGAATCTCCTGTTGATGCAGATATAAATAAGGATGGCGAAGTAAACTTAAAGGATTTACTCATCTATCAAAAGAACCTTGCCAAAATATTTGTAAGCGGCATCAGCGAGGTTGTTGTAAATTATCTTGACAAAGAAACAGGCGAACCTATTGCTCCGCAGACAGTGTCAAAAGCTCGTGTAGGCGAAAGCTACAATATGCCGCCTAAGGCTGTAAATTACTACGTTCTTGATGAAACAGTTCTTCCGGACAACGCACAGGGCATTTGCTCAACAACAAAGACAGAAATTAACTATTATTATAACTATTCAGCAGTTAAGAGAACTGTTCACGTTAAGCTAATGGACGGCCAGACATGGATTCCTAACCTCTACGCTTGGTATGAGGATGCGAGCACTAAGGCTGTCAACTTCTTAGGCGCTTGGCCCGGAAAGAGAATGACCGCAGAGGGCGACGGCTGGTATACAATCACGTTTGACTGCGGCGGTATGTTCCACTTCATTGTTAACTCAGGCGCTAACCAGACTATCGATATGAAGAATAACAATTCAGACATTTGGGTAGTTATGAATGTTGCTAAGCCGAATAAGGGCGAAAATGATTGTACAGTTTATACTGCTAAGCCGGAATAATCTATTACAGTCTTTATTGAGGCATATATAATTAGATAACAAATCCCCTGTGCTTTACTTTTTAAAGCACAGGGGATTTTAACGTGTGAAAGGGCAGGTAAATATTTAATTTTGTCGGCAGCTATTACTGCTTGCTGTGTGCGCTGAAAACAATGCCTCTGTTGCCGTCAAGCTTAACGGTAGTACCGCTTTTTAAAAGGCTGACTGCGTTTGTTGCGTTTACAATTACAGGCTTGTCAAGAGCCAAAGACACTATCGCTGCATGGGAATTAATTCCGCCTGTTTCGGTAATAATACCGCTTGCCTTTTTCATAAGAGGAAGAATATTGTTGCTTGTTTTAGAAATAACAAGAATATCGCCGTCCTTAAAATTCTCCCAGGCTTCATCTTCACTTTTGCAAACGCAAAGTCTGCCATATACACTGTTATGGTTTACAACGCTTCCGCTTACAAGGACATCGCCTACTAAATGAACCTTCAGCATATTTGTGGTACCCGAAATACCAAGTGGGATACCTGCTGTGATTACAGCTAAATCTCCGTTTTTAACAAGACCTTGCTTTTGTGCAACAGAAACAACGTGATTGAACAGCTCGTCGGTGTTGTCCTTTTCGTCTACCAAAATGGGAATTACACCCCAGGAAAGTGCCATCTGGCGCTCAACCTTTTTATTTGTTGTTCCGCTTATTATAGGACACGCCGGTCTGAATTTAGAGATCATTCTGGCAGTTTGTCCTGTTTTTGATACTGTCATTATTGCAACAGCGCCCAAATCGTGAGCAGTTGTGCAGGTGGCGTGAGAGATAGCGGAGGTTACATCAGGCCTTTCGGTAATATCTCTTTTCCTGAAAATTTCAATATAATCAATGTCCTGCTCGGTTCTTTCTGCAATGGTCGCCATAGTTTTAAGAGCTTCAACAGGGAAGTTACCGGCTGCTGTTTCTCCGCTCAGCATAATTGCGCTTGTTCCGTCGTATATTGCGTTGGCAACGTCTGTTGCTTCGGCACGTGTAGGACGTGGGTTTTTAATCATAGAATCAAGCAGCTGTGTTGCGGTTATTACCTGTTTTCCTGCATTATATGCCTTAGCAATAAGCTTCTTCTGAATTATCGGAATATCCTCCATCGGTATTTCAACGCCCAAATCTCCTCTGGCTACCATAATACCGTCAGATACTCTTATTATATCGTCAATATTGTCTACACCCTCGGCGTTTTCAATTTTTGCAACTATTCTTATATTGTTGCAGTTGTTTTTCTCAAGCTCGTTTCTAAGCTGTAAAATATCGTCTGAGCTTCTTGTAAAGGACGCCGCAATAAAATCAACATCCTCTTTAACGCCAAAGGCAATATCTGCCTTGTCGCGCTCGCTGATAAAGGGAAGAGAAAGCTTAACACCCGGAACATTTATTCCTTTATAAGATGCAATCGTACCACCGTTTATTACTTCGCACACTATGTCGCAGCCCTTTATCTCAACAACCTTCATTTCAATTAGTCCGTCATCAACCAGTATTCGTGAACCGAGGTTTACGTCCTTGTACAAGTCCTTATAGGTTATTGAGCATTTGCTGCTGCTGCCGTCAACCTCTTTTGGTGTAAGGGTAAAAAGCTGCCCTGTTTTAAGCTCTGCAGTTTTATCCGGAAAGGTTCCTGTTCTAATCTCCGGACCTCTAGTGTCAAGCAATAAAGCAACAGGAACATTAAGCTCATCTCTGAGTTTTTTTATCATATCTATTCTTGCCTTATGGTCTGCGTGCTGACCGTGGGACATATTCATCCTGGCAACAGCCATACCGTTTATAATAAGGTCCCTTAATACCTGCTCGTTGTCAGTGGCAGGGCCTAAAGTACAGATTATTTTTGTTTTTCTCATAACGTTCAACATCCTTTCGCTTTTTTCATAATAGAAAATTAGAAATCTGAGTTAAATTCTACAAGTAAATTATACAGTAAAATTTGCTTTTTCTCAACTTAATTTTGATACTTAACGTATATTTTACATCCGTAATATATTTTTATCCGCAAATATGGCAGTATATGCTGACTTAAAGTGAATTCTATGAGAGAAAAGAGAACAAAAACAGAAAAATTTGAAAA
>JBJEQJ010000026.1:0-36212 GCA_051881695.1 Acutalibacteraceae bacterium
GTCAGCCGAAGGCTGACAGGGGGATTCAAAAAACAAAAGTCTGTTCTAAAAAGAATCCCTCCGACAGGCTGCGCCTGCCACCTCCCTTTAACAAGGGAGGCAAGAAAAAGTCCCCCTTGTTAAAGGGGGAAATCAGCTTTGCCTGCTGTAAATTATGAAGCACTTTATAAGTTATCACAGAATTTTTATCTCAACACTGTCGTAGTAGTATTTTAAAATCTCTTTAAAATCTGCTCCCTGCTTTGCCATCTCGTTAGCGCCGTATTTACTCATTCCGATAAAATCCCCCTCGCCTTTAACAGTAAAGATAAATTCATCAAGAGAATATAAAATGTCGAAGCAGGAGCTTTTAAGACCAAAAACTTTTTGAATTGTTTTTCCGTCTGCTTTTTTATCGCCTATATAAAGAGATTCAACATTTCCGCTTTCCCTGTATTCAATTTGAGAGAACCACTCCTGAAAGCTTTCGCTCAGCTTAACATCATCCCATTTATCGGTTATTAGCTCTTTTGCTTCTTCGGATGAGAAAGAATATGTTTTGGTGAAGCCTGAAGAGAAGCTGTCGAAAGGTGAAGCAACACTTTTTAAATACGGAGTGTTTTTTATGCCGGAGATTTCTCCGCTTTCGGTAACGCCGGCGGTACATTCGCAGTATACGCTGTAAATAGGCTGATTGTCATATGTAATAATATAGGGGAATACATCGTCGACAGCGCCGCACAGCAGGTTAAAGTTTTTTTCAAAATTGCCGCCCCATTTTTTCTTTAATTCCTCCTCGGTAAAGAACATTTTATCCTTTTCACCGCTGTAAGAAAAATCAGCGCCGTTTAGGTTATCGCTTTTCTTTTCTTCCTCATCGCTTCTTAGTCGGCTGTAATAAGTATATATTGCTGCCGCCTGCGCTTTTAAAGCCTCTTTTTCATAGCTTAGCGGCATTTCTTTTGCTAAAACCTTCACAACAAAGTCGTAATCCGAGATTTCTTCTGTTGTACCTGTATCTGTGTTTAGTATTTTAAACTTACGGATGTTTTTTTTCTGTGCCGAAGCTTTAAGCTCGCTTTCGCCGCTGCTCTTTGCAGATTCAGTTTCTTTTTCGGCAGGCTTTATTTCTTCCGTTGCTTTTTCAGTGGGCGCTTTTGTTTCTTCGCTTTCTGCTGTTTGACCTGAAGCTAAAGCACCTTCAATATTTATATGTTTTTCAACGGACATAAGCTTAACTGTGAGCAGCGGAACGCTTGCTACAAGCAAAATAAACACAACCCAAGTTACAATCTTTTTTTTCATACTTATCTTTCCTTTTTGTGCTAAATGCAAATTTTTTCTTAAAAAATAAAAAGCTGTCTTTTTTTTAGTTGACATTATTTTGATTATCAACTAAAATTGTAATTACACGCTTTATAAATAGGATAAATATTGTCTGTTTAATTATATATTGCGGTACTCCGCTTTATTCCATTTACAGGCTGAGCGAAAGGAAGAGATAATATGAAAATAAAGCTGTCCTGGCTGTTTTTTATTCCGCTGTTCATTGCGACGGTGCTTTTAAGAGTATATCAGGTTCTTTTTATTGACAACGGCATTTTAAAGGGCTTCTTTGACGGAGGACTTGTATCCATAGCCTTTGTCGGTGCAATTCTTTTAATGTTTGTTATCCTGATTGCGCTGTGCATTGCAGATAAAAAAACTTCCGGAGTATATAGATTTCACAGAAATATACCCGCCGGAATATTTGCCGTTCTTACAGGCATTGCTGTAATTGCGGACTTAGCTGTCAGAGGTATGAGTGTTTTCGGACTCGGAATCGGCGCAGAAAACCTCGGTTCTGCCTTTTTTGTTTCTGAATTTTCTGTGAATCTTGTTACAAACGTATTGAATATTATAGATTTAATAGCCTCGATTTTTGGCGGAATAGCATTTATTTTTATCGGTGCGGCGTCACTTTCGGGAAAAAGGCTTACATATAAAAGACGTGGACTAATGCTGGCTCCGGTTCTTTGGGTCTGTATGAGAATGGTTATTACCTTTGCAAGCTACACGCACGTTGCAGTGAACGCACAGGATATGTCAGACCTTATTTTCTTAGTATTTGCCACGCTCTTTACATTTAATCTTTGTCTCATTTTTTCTAATACTAAGGGAAAAAATCCGGTTAAGGCTTGCTTTTTATACGGTATGCCGGCAATAGCATTGGCGTTTGCATACTGTGCGGCTCGCATTGTTGCAATTATCAGTTCCGGTGCACAGTTTGATGTTTTGGCAAATATCTGTGTGCCTGAGTATATCTGCTTTGCTTTGTTTATGCTGTTTTTCATTGCGGAGCTTTCTGGTAAGGCTACTGCTAAGACAGATGATGAAAAGTCCGAGAAAAAATCTGAGGATAAAACGTATGAAGCTCCCGAAAGACTTGAAAAAAAGAGTACTATAGGCGAAAATAAAAGAGAAAATTTAAGTGAAGCGAGAGTAAGAGTTAAGGATCAATATTTAGCTCAGGCAGATGAAATTGTTGAAAGAGTTGAACACGGTAATGCAGAGGATGAAGATTATGTATTTGCCTCCGGCGGTGAACAGCAGGAAAAAGAAACTCCCGGAACCTACGGAGTTAATTTAGACGATATTGACCGCCTTATTCTGGAGATTTCCTCCCGCAGGGAAGAATAAGCTTTTGTGAGCAAAAATTAAAAATATGTAACTTGACATTAAAAAATAATAGTGATAATATATGCACATAATATTATAAAATGTTGAGAAGGACGAAAACAGAAAAGCATTTTGCAAAAGAGAGCGCAGGTCTACGGCTGAAAGCTTACGCGGTAAAATATCTGTTTTTACCACCTTTGAGTGCGTACCGGTAGCAAGGTGCGCCGCATAACTGCGTTAAAGGTTTTAAAGGGTATCGGTTTTATCGGTACCGAATTTGGGTGGAACCACGGGCACAGTCTCGTCCCTTTTGGGATGGGACTGTTTTTATTTTTGTGAATTAAATCTGAAAGGATGATTAAAATGGTAAATGTAGAGCTGAAAAACGGAGTTGTAAAGGAGTTTGAAGATAATATAACGGCGGCAGACGTTGTAAAGTCACTTGGCGGCGGATTGTATAAGTCTGTTTGCTGCTGTAAAATTGACGGCGCCCTTTGTGATTTAAGAACACAGATTACAAAGGACAGCAAGGTTGAATTTTTTACATTTGACGATGAAGAGGGTAAAAAGACCTTTTGGCATACTGCCTCTCACGTTCTTGCACAGGCTGTAAAAAGACTTTACCCAAATGCAAAGTGTGCAATAGGCCCTGCTGTAGACAATGGCTTTTATTACGACTTTGACGTTGAAAAGCCCTTTACGGCGGAGGATTTGCAAAAAATTGAAGCCGAAATGAAGGTTATTATCAAAAGCGGAATAGAGCCTGAAAGATTTGAGCTTGAACCCGATAAGGCAGTTGAGCTTTTAGAGAAGATGAACGAGCCGTACAAGGTGGAGCTTGCAAAGGAGCACGCAGAAAAGGGCGAGCCGATAAGCTTTTACAGGCAGGACGATTTTACCGACCTGTGTGCTGGTCCGCACCTTTTGAATGTTAAGGTGTTAAAGGCAATAAAGCTTACAAACTGTACAGGCGCATACTGGCGTGCAGACGCAAGCAAGGCGCAGCTTTGCAGAGTTTACGGAACGGCGTTCCCGAAGGCTTCTATGCTTGAGGAATATATAAAAATGATGGAGGAGGGAAAGCTAAGGGATCATAACAAGCTTGGCAGAGAGCTTGAGCTTTTTACAACCTCCGATGTAATCGGTCAGGGCTTGCCGATATTGCTGCCTAAGGGCGCAAGAATTATTCAGACTCTTCAAAGATTTGTTGAGGACGAGGAGCAGAAAAGGGGCTGGCTGCTTACAAAAACCCCGTATATGGCAAAAAGTGATTTATACAAAATTTCCGGTCACTGGGATCATTACCAAGACGGTATGTTTATTATGGGCGACGAGGAAAAGGGCGACAAAGAGGTATTTGCGCTTCGTCCAATGACCTGTCCGTTCCAATATCAGGCATATTTAAACAGAGGACGTTCCTACAGAGATTTGCCGCTCAGATATAACGAAACCTCTACTTTGTTCAGAAATGAAGCAAGCGGAGAGATGCACGGACTTATAAGAGTGCGCCAGTTCACAATTTCAGAGGGTCATTTGATGTGTACTCCTGAGCAGCTTGAGGACGAGTTTAAAAGCTGTGTAGAGCTTGCAATTTATATGCTTAAAACACTGGGTCTTTACGAGGACGTATCCTACCGATTCTCACAGTGGGATCCAAACGACAGAGAGAAATATATCGGTACTGAGGAGCAGTGGGACGAAGCACAGGGAATGATGGAGAAAATACTTAACCATCTTGAAATTCCGTACAAGGTTGGCATTGGAGAGGCGGCGTTTTACGGTCCGAAGCTGGACATTCAGATAAAGAATGTGTACGGCAAGGAGGATACGCTGATTACAATTCAAATTGACCAGATGCTTGCTGAAAAATTCGGTATGGAATATGTTGACAGGGACGGCGTTAAGAAAAATCCGTATATTATCCACAGAACCTCTATCGGATGCTATGAAAGAACACTTGCTTTGCTTATAGAAAAGTATGCCGGTGCATTTCCGCTTTGGCTTGCTCCGGTTCAGGTTAAGCTTCTGCCTATTGCAGACAGACATATTGAAAAGCTTACCGAGATAAAGGCTCAGCTTGAGGAAAACGGAATTCGCTGTGAAATAGATACAAGAAGCGAGAAGATTGGCTATAAAATCCGTGAAGCTCAGCTTGAAAAGGTACCGTATATGGTGCTTGTCGGCGATAAGGACATAGAAAATAATACTATTTCAGTGCGTTCAAGAAAGCTCGGCGACATCGGTTCAACTACAACACAGGAATTTCTAGATAAGCTCCTTGAAGAAATAAGAACAAAGGCAAGGTAAAATAAGGGCAAGGAAAACAAAGGGGGCTGTGTATGACATTACCCGGGAGAAAAGCTTTAACAATTACCGCTTTGGCTGTTATTGTAATAGCCGCAGTTGCTCTTAGTATTTTGGCAATAAATTTAATTGACAGTTCGTCGCCAAAACAGAATATTGAAGCTGTAATTACAAATCCTACCACAGACAAAATAGCAAAGTCTGTTTTGGAAACAAGCGGATATAACCGGCTTAAAAAGCTTAAGCAGGATAATATTTCAAAGTATTACTCAATACCTGAGGGACTTGTGCTTGAAAGTACGGTGTATATTTCTAAATCTACCGAAAAAACAGATGAAATTGCGTGCTTCAAGCTAAAGAATACATCTTATTACAAGGAGCTTGAGGAGATTATTACAGAGCATATAAGCTCTCGGCTTCAAGGCTTTAACACAAAGGATAACAAGTACAGTAATTACGTTATTTCGCAAAACAAAGAATTTGTGTTTGCGGCAGTCGGCGAAGATTCCGCTTTACAGTCTGCGACATTTAAAAGCCTTGTACTTGAAAGCTCTGACTGATATAAGTGTAATATACACATAGGCAGGCTGAAAAATTTAGGGTATTTACAGCTTTAAGGTAAACAGCAAAACAGAAAGCATAATAATAAAGGGAAAGCGCAGCAAAACAGCGCTTTCCCTTTCCTTAAATTTCAGATCTTTATCAGTATTATTACTCCGTCATAAATAAAATACCAAGCGTATTAGGGCCGCAGTGTGAAGAGATAGTACAGCTGGCTCTGGTAATTAATATTTCGTCAAAGTAGTTTTTGCTTTTAAGCTTGTCATATACAAGGTTTTCCAGCTCCTTGGAAATTCCTGAGTGAGTAATGAAAATTCTGTCACGGCGTATATTGCTGTAAGCGGCTAGCCTTTCTTCAACATAGCTGTCAAGAACCTTTGCAAGCTTTCCTCTGTACTTTTTGCCGACGCCCATGGCACCAAACGCTTTATTATTAACCTCTATGCAGGGCTTTAGGCTCAGCATATTTGCACCAAGCATTGCAATGGTGGAGCATCTGCCGCCGGCACGCATAAAGTCCAGCTTGTCAAGTATAAAGCTTGCAAAGCTTTTATCTGTAAGAGCCTGAACCTCCTCTGCCGTTTCCTGTGCGCTCATACCCTTTGCAATTCTCAGTGCGGCTTCTATAACAATTAAGCCTGTTCCGGAGGAGAGATTGCACGAATCTACCGGATATATATGACCCAGCTCCTGTGCGGCGTTTAAACAGCTTTGATGTGAAGACGATAGCGCACTGCCTATATTTATGTGAACAATGTCGTAGCCGTCGTCAATATAAGGCTTAAAAAAATCAATATATTCAGATGTATTTATTGCCGCAGTTTTCGGCAGTGTGCCTGTTTTGTAAAAGTTGTCGTAAATTTCGGCCGGCGTAATATTAACGCTGTCGTCATAGCTTTTATCGTTAAGCACTATATGCAGAGGATATGTTGTGACCTTGTAGCGTTTTTTCAGCTCCTCGCTTAAATCGCAGGTGCTGTCCGCTGTAAGCAAAACCTTTCTGTCCAAAGCTTTTCCCTCCTAAAAAATTACATATAATTATTTTTTGACAATATATTTTTATCGCTTAAATGTATAATACAATTATAACGGTGTACAGGAATAATTGCAAGCACAAAATTGTTGTATATATACAATTTTGTATATCTGTAATGATAAAGTTTAAAATAAATGCTTATTATCTTTATAAAACATCTTTTGTGAAAGGAGTCAATTTTAATGGTATTAAAATTTGTTTACGGAAAGCCTTTGGAAACGGGTGCCGTAGTAAAACCTGCTGAAGAAAGTAAAAATCAGGTATATTTTAAAGAAGAGCAAAATCAAAGCGTTTTATCGTTTAGCTATGCTATGGACAGCGGAGATATTGTATACGGCTTGGGCGAAAATGTAAGGGGAATTAACAAGCGAGGCTGGATTTACGAAAGCTACTGTGCAGACGACCCGATGCACACAGAGGATAAAAGGTCGCTTTACGGCGCACATAATTTTTTTATTGTCAGCGGTAAAAAGTGCTTAGGTGCATTTTTTGACACACCGTCGCGCATAACCTTCGACATAGGCTATACAGATGAGAACGAGCTGAAAGTATATACAAATGAAGCTGACCTTAAGCTGTATATTATTGAGGGCAAGGACGAAAAGGAAATTGTTAAGCAGTTCAGAGAGCTGATAGGTACAAGCTATATTCCGCCGCTTTGGGGCTTTGGCTATCAGCAAAGCAGATGGAGCTACCATAACAGAGAAGCCGTTGAAAACGTATTTAATAAGCACAGGGAAAACAATCTTCCTATAGACGCCATTTACCTTGATATTGACTATATGGACAGCTTTAAGGATTTTACCGTGAATGAAAAGGCTTTTCCCGACTTTAAGGGGCTTGTAGACTATATGAGTAAAAACGGCGTACACCTTGTGCCGATAATAGACGCAGGCGTAAAAATTGAGGACGGATACGATGTGTATGAGCAGGGAGTTGAAAACAACTATTTTGTAAAGGATAAAAACGGCAACGATTATGTAACGGCGGTGTGGCCGGGCAAAACGCATTTCCCCGATTTTCTCAACAGCAAGGCAAGAAAGTGGTTCGGAAATAAATACAAGGTATTGCTGGACTGCGGAATAGACGGCTTTTGGAACGATATGAACGAGCCTGCGATTTTTTATTCCGAAAACGGTCTTGAAACAGCTTGGGAAAAATTTGACGAATACAAGGGAAAGCCGCTTGACATCAACAGCTTTTTTACTGTAAGGGATATTTTCGCCTCCGCTTCAAACAGTATGCTTGACTACCGGGCTATGTATCATAATATGGACGGAGAAATTGTTAATCATGACAAGGTGCATAATATGTACGGCGGAAATATGACAAAAAGTGCAGCGGAGGCATTTGAACAGCTGCGTCCCGATAAGAGAATACTGCTGTTCTCTCGCTCGTCATATATCGGCTCTCACAGATACGGCGGCATATGGCAGGGCGACAACCAGTCGTGGTGGAGTCATCTGGAAATGAACATAAAAATGCTGCCCTCGCTTAATATGTGCGGATTTTTGTATACAGGCGCAGACTTAGGCGGCTTTGGCGGCAACGCAACAAAAGAGCTTGTGCTGCGCTGGCTTGCGCTTTCGGTATTTACGCCTATTATGAGAAATCACTCTGCGCTCGGTACAAGAGAGCAGGAGGCATACAGCTTTGGAGACTGCACAGTGTTTAAGGGGATTATTGCTCTGAGATACAGGCTGATACCGTATTTATACAGCGAATTTTTAAAGGCGGCGCTTAATAACGAAATGATGATAAGTCCCCTTGCGTTTGAATACAGAGATGATGAAAGGGCAAAAACGACGGAGGACCAGCTTCTGGTGGGCGAAAGCCTTATGATAGCGCCTGTTTATAAGCAAAACCAAAGGGGCAGATATGTATATCTGCCGGAGAGAATGATGCTTGTACGCTTTTTTGACGAGAATAATTACGAAACTAAGATTATGGATCAGGGGGATTACTATATACCTGTTGCTTTGAACGAGGTTGTGTTCTTTATAAGAGAAAACAAGCTTTTGCCGCTTTGCCAAAGCGCTCAAAATACTGCTGAGCTAGACAGAAACAGCCTTCAGCTTTTAGGCTTTGTCACAGACAAGGCAAGCTATACCTTGTATGACGACGACGGAATATCGAAAAATTATAACACAAGCCCCGCTGCTATTACAGTTAATATACACAACGAGAAAGCAAATGCAGAAATAAGCGGAGATAAAACAGTAACAATGCAGGACATTAAGCTGATTTAAAAAGGCCCTGCGGAAAGGAGCTTTATTCGGAAATATGCAAAGTCAAGAGATAAAAAAGAATGAGGAAAATGTGAAGAACAAAAAAAGATACACGCTCGGCGAAGAAATATTCAACGCTGTTTCGCACGGTACGGGAGGACTTTTATCAATAGCTGGAACAGTAATATTAATAGTATTTGCGGCAATTTACAGCGATGCATGGGCAGTGGTGAGCGCCTGTATTTACGGAGCGTCCTTAATAATACTCTACACAATGTCAACGCTTTATCACGCCATAACAAATGTTAAGGCAAAAAGCTTTTTCAGAATTATGGATCACAACACCATATTCTTTCTCATTGCCGGAACGTATACTCCGCTTACGCTCGTATGCCTAAGGGGAGTAACAGGCTGGATTTTGTTTGGCGTTGTATGGGGTGCGGCGGCGCTGGGTATAGTGCTAAACTCCATAGACCTTGAAAAATTCAGAAAGCCGTCTGTCGTTTGCTATATTCTTATGGGCTGGGTAGTAATATTTGCAATCCGCCCTCTTACGGAGTCTATACCGCAAACCTCGCTTGTATTTCTGCTTATAGGCGGTGTGTTTTATACGCTGGGCATTATCTTTTATGCAATAAAAAAGGTAAGGTACTTTCATTCTGTCTGGCATTTGTTTACTATTGCAGGAAGTATCTTTCATTACTTTTGTATACTGCTTGCAATAATACAAAGCTAGGGAAACACTGATTAAATCGTTTGTGCATATTGCGCCGTCAGATTTTTCGTTAGATTGTACAAACAAACCGCAGTAATGCTGACGCATTACGAGGATTTTTTGGGCAAACCGGCGGAAAATATGCAAGCAAGATGTGCAAACAGCTTTTCGGCGTGATTTATTCAGTGGTTCCCTAAGCGAACAAACATCATAAATTATGCGCAGACGCTTATTTGTAAATAAATTGTGGAAACTTTAAACAAACTGTTATTATGCTTTACAAAAAAGGGTTTAGTGTTATAATTATATACAGAGATTTGTTCCTAAAAAAGGAAAGGATAGATAGAAATGATGCGTTGTCCCAAATGTGGAAATGAATATAATGAAGAAATAGGCAAATGTCCCATCTGCGGCAATAATCCGCAGGAGGAGATAGAAAATCTTATTGAGCAGACAAAGTCACAGTATGTAAAGACAGAGGAGTTAACACCTAAGGAAGCAGGCATACAGCAAAACCTTCAGTCGGACGGTATACCTGAGCAAAATACTGACTCTGTTACAGAAAAAGCAGAAGAGTACGGCGACAGCTTTGAGCAGGGCAGTGAAGAAGAGAAAATACCGGAGCATTTAAAGGAGTACGGCGAATTTGAAGTCGATCAGCAGAAAAAAAGAAAAGTGCCGCTTGGAGTTAAAATACTGATATGCATATTAATAATACTTGCCATAGCGGTGGGCGCAATGTTTGCAACAAATATGCTTTCTGTAAAGGACGGAAAGCTTACCTTTAACCCGAATGTTTTAAGCTTGACCGGACAGACAGAGAAAATACCGGAAACAACGCCTGAGGGAGAAAAGGTTACAGACCCCAACGGTAATGTAGTTTATAAGGAGCCTGCAACAAACCCTAACGGAGAAACAGCGACAGACCCGCAGGGTAATGTGATTTATCTGGAGCCTGCAACAGACCCGCAGGGGAATATCCGCTTTACGGAAAGCGGAGAGGTTATATATGTTGAGCCGGTAACTGACCCCAAAGGAAATGTAGTAGCAGCCGCTCCGGCCGGAAATTCATCAAGCGGTTCTTCATCTGGCACCGGCAATAATAACAGCTCAAACGGCGCAGGCTCACAGAACAATTCATCAAACAATTCGTCAAACAATTCATCGGGTAATTCATCTCAGACAGGCTCACAGTCAAGCCAAAGCATCCCCTCGTCATCAAACAGCAGCTCTTCAAGCCAGAGCAGCTCAAATACAAGCAGCAAGCCGGAAAGCAATAGCAGCTCAAATACAAGCAGCAAGCCGGAAAACAACAGCAGCTCAAACGCAGAGGAGTCAACATCAGTTCAGATAAACGGCAAAACCTTTGAGGTGGGCGACAGAATAGTATATACTGCATATCTCAGCGAGGTGAACACTACTGTATGTGCAATAAACGCATATGTAAGCTATAATTCCTCTATGCTTAAAATTGACAGCGATACAATTCGTTTTCCTGAAATAAGTCCTGCTACATATAACGATAAGCTTAAGGACGAGCTGTTGTTTAATGCGTCCGATTTAGGCGGCTACAGCTTTGCGCAGGAAAATATAGTAGTTACAGCGGAATTTGTAATTACTAAATCAAGCTCAACTGCAAGCGAAATCAACTTAAACTTTAACGAGCTTGTCGATTACGACGGAAAAGATATTGAACCGGGACAGGTAAGACAGACAGTAGAAAAGGTATAAAATAATAAATTATAAAAATCGGGGGCTGTAAAAATCGGCGGATATCATTTAACCGCAGTTTTTATACAGCCCCCAAGGTTTCTTTAAATGTTTTAAGGTATTACGGTACAATTGTATTTTGCGGCTTGCCGCTTAAAAATGCTTCTATATTGCCGCACACTATATCAATAAGCCTGCGACGTGTTTCAATGGGTGCCCAGGCAACGTGCGGAGTAAGTGTAATGTTTTCAATGCCGAACAAGGCACAGCTTTGCGCCATCGGCTCAGGGTCAAGCACATCTATTGCCGCACCGGATAAATGCCCGCTTAATACTGCATTTGCAAGAGCTTTTTCGTCAACAACTCCGCCCCGTGCAGTGTTAATAAAATATGCGTCCCTTTTAAATTTATTAAAGGTGTTCTCGTTAAACATCTTTTCGCTTTCTTTATTTAGCGGGCAATGAACAGATACAATGTCGCTTTGCTTTAACAGTGTATCAAGCGCTGTAAATTCAACGCCGTCAAAGCTTTTTTTGCTGCGGGAATATGCAAGCACCCTCATACCAAACGCAAGCGCAATTTTTGCAACACGGGCGGCGATAGTACCAAAGCCGACAAGACCGATTGTCTTGCCGCACAGCTCGCTTGTGTTATATACAAAGGGAGAGAAAATCTCGCTTTTCTTCCAACCGCCGCACTGCACAAAGCTGTTATATTTTGAAATTTTGCTGTAATGCTCAAGTATAAATGCAAAGGTGTGCTGTGCAACTGCCTCGGTGGAATACCCTCCTGCATTGCATACAGTTATGTTTTTTTCCTTGCAATAGGGAAGGTCTATATTGTTGTAGCCAGTTGCAAATAATCCGATATATTTTAATTTGTCTGCTTTTCTTAATGTAAAGCTGTTAAGCAGCGTTTTGTTGCAAAGAATAATATCGGCGTCACGGACAACGTCGGCAACCTCGTCATACGGCGTCAGCGGCAGCGCGGTGACCTGTCCGTATTTTTCAAAAACAGACAGGTCAATATCACCGTTAGTTACTGTTCTACAGTCTGTAATTACAATTTTCATTTTATTATCATAACCCCTTTCAGGTTTAGTTGTTCTTAATTTATATGTCTTTTGCTTTATTATAATAATAACACGCAAAGCACGCTGAAAACAATACGTAAACAATATTAAACTATATTTGCCGAAAATTTGAAATGTAGGCTTAATAATGATATAATAAAAGTCAATACAAAGATAAAGGAGGCATAACCGATGGATGTACAGGTAGGAGATATACTTGAAATGAAAAAAGCACACCCGTGCGGAAGCAAAAAATTTTCTGTTTTGCGTATAGGTATGGACTTTAAAATAAAATGTATGGAATGTGGGCACGAGATTATGCTTCCCCGGTCAAAGGCAGAAAAAAATATAAGGAAGATTATCCGCCCCGAAAGCGGCCATTAGCTGTGCAAATTTAAGGCATGATGTAAAATTTTATGATATGCCCCCGGATTTGAATAATTATTAAGGAGATTTGCACAGTGTTTGATAAAATAGAAATTTTTGAAAAAAGATACGAGGAGCTGAGCCGGAAGCTTTATGACGGTGCTGTTGCAAGCGATGCAGAGCTTTATGCGCAGATAATGAAGGAGCTTAAAACGCTTGAGCCTATTGCGCTTACCTACAAAAAATATAAGCAGGCGCAGGAGAGTATGGCGGAGGCGTCGGAAATACTCGGTGACAGTACGGCAGATAAAGAATTAAAGGAAATTGCAGACGAACAGCTTGCACAGGCAAAGGAGGATATAGAAGCTTTAAGCGACGAGCTTAAAATTCTGCTTCTTCCGAAAGACCCCAACGACAGCCGAAACGTAATTGTTGAAATACGAGGCGGTGCAGGCGGAGAGGAAGCAGCGCTGTTTTGCGGTGTCCTTTACAGAATGTACAGTATGTATGCCGAGAAAAAGGGCTTTAAAACAGAGCTTATTAACGCAAACGAAACGGAGCTGGGCGGCTACAAGGAAGTAAGCTTTATGATAAACGGAGAGGGAGCGTTCTCCCGTTTTAAATTTGAAAGCGGCGTTCACAGGGTGCAGAGAGTTCCCGAAACCGAGTCGCAGGGCAGAATACACACCTCTACCGTAACTGTGGCAGTGCTGCCGGAGGCAGAGGATGTAGAGCTTGAAATTAACCCGGCAGATTTGCAGATAGACACCTTCAGAAGCAGCGGCGCAGGAGGACAGCACATAAATAAGACCGAGTCTGCAATACGCATTACGCATATACCAACAGGCGTAGTGGTTGAATGTCAGGACGAAAGAAGTCAGTATAAAAACAAGGACAAGGCTATGAAGGTGCTGAAATCAAGGCTTCTTCAGGCAAAACAGCAGGAACAGACAGACGCAGTGGCGCAGGAGAGAAAGCTGCAGGTTGGTACAGGCGACAGAAGCGAAAGAATACGAACCTACAATTATCCGCAAGGCAGAATAACCGACCACAGAATAGGACTTACTCTTTATAAGCTTGACGAGGTTTTAAACGGCGGACTTGACGAGGTAATGGACGCGCTTACTGCGGCATACAGGGCGCAGCAGCTTGAGTCGCAGAATTAATTGCCGCAGATTATTTGCGGTGAAAATGTCTTTCAGGGAAAGAATGAGGTTTTATGGAAACTAAACTATTAAAGGAAAATGAAATAGACAAGGCAGCGCAGATTATTATAAACGGCGGGCTGGTTGCAATGCCGACAGAGACAGTTTACGGCCTTGCGGCAAACGCCTTAAACGGCGAAGCAGTTGCAAAAATTTTCAAGGCAAAGGGCAGACCGATGGACAATCCGCTTATTGTTCATATTGCAGATTTTATTGATATAGACAGGCTTACCGTAAAAATTCCGGCAAAGGCGTATATTCTGGCAGAAACCTTCTGGCCCGGACCGCTTACGATAATTTTGCCGAAAAGCGATATTATCCCCAAGGAGGTAAGCGCAGGTCTTGATACGGTGGCAATACGCTTTCCGTCGCACAGGCTTGCCCGTGAGCTTATACGCAAAGCAGGCGTTCCGCTTGCTGCACCCAGCGCAAATCTGTCGGGCAGTCCAAGTCCTACTGCGGCGCTTCATGTTTATAAGGATTTAAACGGCAAAATCGACGCTATACTTGACGGCGGAAGCTGCAGCGTGGGGCTTGAATCAACGGTAATTACATTTGCAGGGGAAAAACCTCGGCTTTTAAGACCGGGCGGAGTAACGCTTGAGCAGATGCAGGGTGTAATAGGCGAAATTGATGTTGACAAGGCAGTGCTCAGTAAGCTTGAAGACGGAGCAGTTGCGGCAAGCCCCGGTATGAAGTACAAGCATTACGCACCCAAGGCAAGAGTGATTATAATAAAAGCAGACGACAGAAAATATATTGAATATATAAACGGTTTAAAACAGGAAAACTCGGCGGCGCTTTGCTACGAGGAGGATATGAGCTTTTTAAATATAAAGTCATATTCAATGGGTAAAAAGGACGATTCGGCGGCACACGCTAAAAATCTTTTTTCACAGCTGAGAAAAATTGATGAGGACAATATAGCAGTAGTGTATGCGCGCTGCCCTAAGGCAAGCGGAGTAGATATGGCGGTTTATAACCGTTTGGTGCGTGCCGCAGGATTTGAGGTGAAAAATCTTGAAGAGCTATAAGCTTATCGGGCTTACAGGCCCGACAGGCGCAGGAAAAAGCACGCTGTGTAATATTTTGCTTGAAAACGAAGCTGTAAGAATAATTGATGCCGATAAGCTAGCAAGGCAGGCGACGGAAAAAGAAAGCACCTGCACAGCGGCGCTTAAAGCTGTATTCGGAGAAGATATTGAGGATGAAAACGGCAGCATAATTCGCTCAAAGCTTGCACAAAGGGCGTTTGCATCAAAAGAGAATACACAGCTTCTCAACAGCATAGTTCACCCGTGGGTATTTTTAAAAGCCTTTGAGCTTATTAAAAAATACGGCAAGGAGGGTGCAAAATACATTTTCTTTGATGCGCCGGTGCTTTTTGAAAGCAATGCAGATTCCGTATGCGACGCAGTTGTTTGCGTTGTTGCGTCACAAAGCGTAAGACTAAAAAGGATTATAAAGCGTGACGGCATTACAGCCGAGCAGGCAAGGCTGAGAATAAGCGCACAGCACAGCGAAGAATTTTATGAGGAAAAGTCAGATTATATTATTAGAGGAGATAGGGACTTAAACTATTTGCGGCAGGAGGCTGAAAAGCTTCTGTTATTGATAAACTAGTTTTAGAAAGGAGTTAAGACCGTAATTATGTCGAATTACAGGTATACAACCCCGGCTCCTCAAAGAAAGAGGAAAACAAAAAACGAAAAAAATAAAAAAAGCTTTTTGGGCGCATTTGTTGCAATAATAATAACAGCCGCAGTTTTTGTTTCGATAATTATTGTTATTGTTAATTCCTTTCAAAGCTCATCAAGCGATTTCCAAAAGGCACAGTACCCTACAAAGTACGAGAATATTGTAAACGAGATGTCGCAAAAGTATCAGGTGGAAAAAAAGCTTATTTTTGCAGTGATAAGAACAGAAAGTCATTTCGACCCCGATGCAGGCTCATCAGCCGGTGCTATGGGACTTATGCAGATAATACCCGAAACCTTTGAGTGGCTTCAGATCTATTATAACGGCGAGGTCACGATGAACAGCGAATATTTATACGACCCCGAGGTTAATATAGAATACGGAACAATGTTTTTAAGGTATCTTTTGGAAAAGTACAGTGTGGAGGAAACTGCCGTTGCGGCATATAACGCAGGCTTTGGCATAGTTGACGAGTGGCTTTCCGACAGCAGTTATTCTCCGGACGGTAAAACGCTTTCTTACATACCTTATGATGAAACGGCAAATTATGTTGTAAAGGTGGAAAATGCAAAGCTAAAGTATGAAAGCATATATAATATGTAGCCTTTAAGTATAAATAAAAATATGGTTATTCCTTTTACTGCGCTGCCCCCTGATTACTGCACTGCCTAAATTTGCAGCTACTTCAAAGGGATAATCGGAAATGTAAAATTACAGAAGAAAGGAAGATAATTATGGCAGAAGAAAAATCAGTTGCCGCAAAGCTCAAGGAGGAGCTTTTTATAGACAAAAAAAGCGGCATAAGCACAATAAGCGAGGAGCAAATAAGCAAGGCAGACTGCTTTTGCGAGGACTACAAAGAATTTCTTAACAATGCAAAGACAGAGAGAGAGGCTGTTTTAACTGCGCAGAAAATTGCGGAAAATGCAGGCTTTGTAAAATTTGACGCAGAAAAAACCTATAAGCCCGGTGACAAAGTATACACCGTGAACAGAAATAAAAATATTCTGCTTGCAGTAATAGGAAAAAGCGGTTGTAAAAACGGCGTTAATCTTGCAATAGCTCATATAGATTCTCCCCGCCTGGATTTAAAGCCTAATCCGCTTTATGAGGCAAACGATTTGGCGCTTTTTAAAACCCACTATTACGGAGGCATTAAAAAATACCAGTGGACGGCAATTCCGCTGGCTATGCACGGAGTAGTAATTTTGAAAAACGGAGAAAAAATTACAGTTTCAATAGGCGAAGACGAAAAGGACGCCTGCTTCTGTGTTACCGACCTGCTCCCGCATCTATCGCAGGAGCAAAACGCAAAGACGCTTGCAAAAAGCTTTACCGGTGAGGATTTGAATATACTTGTAGGCAGCAGACCGTTTAAGGACGATAAGGAGTCCGAGCTTGTTAAGCTTAATATTATGAGTATTTTAAATAAGCAGTACGGAATAAAAGAGTCTGACTTTCTTTCTGCCGAGCTTGAGTTTGTGCCTGCTTTCAAAGCTCGCGATTTAGGCTTTGACAGAAGTATGATCGGCAGCTACGGCCACGATGACCGTGTATGTGCATATCCTGCGCTTATGGCGGCGGTTAATTGCGAAGCACCTGAAAAAACCTGCATAACCGTTTTGGTTGATAAGGAAGAAACCGGCAGCGACGGCAACACAGGTATGCAAAGCGACTTTATGAAATACTTTATTTTTGACCTTGCAAAGCAGGAAAACGAAGAGGGCTACAGAGTGCTTTCAAAGAGCAGATGTCTGTCAGCAGATGTAAACGCTGCATTTGACCCTACTTATCCCGGCGTTTTTGAAGCGAACAACAGCAGTTATATTAACAACGGCGTTGTAATAACAAAATATACCGGTCACGGCGGAAAGTACGACACTTCCGACGCTTCCGCAGAGTTTATGGCAGAAATAAGAAATATGCTTGACACAAACAGCGTTTTGTGGCAGACAGGCGAGCTTGGCAAGGTTGACCAGGGCGGCGGCGGAACAATAGCAAAGTACGTTGCAAATCTTAACGTAGACGTTGTTGACCTGGGAGTGCCCGTTTTATCAATGCATGCACCCTTTGAGGTTGTGTCCAAGCTTGATGTATATATGGCATATCTTGCTTTTCATTCATTTTTCTCCGAATAATTTTTGCACTACTTCGTTATCGGGGCTTGGCGTATACAAATACAGCCGTTGCCCCTCTGCCTCGTCCTGCAAGAATTATTAATAATTATATGCGGTACTTTGTATGCATTGTATGGTTGTAAAACTGTTTTTTTAAAAGGAAAATAAAGAGAAGGAGAGATTTAATATGAAAAAAGCTTTAGCGGCTGTTTTATCGGCAGTTATTCTTGTAAGCGGTGCAGTAATATCTCCTGCGGCAATATCAAGAGAGAATACTCTGCAAGAAGGGACAGAACAGCTTTTTATAAACGAACTTGAAATGTACGGGCTTTCACAGCAGGAAGCGGCAAGCGAGCCGACACAGCCTGTGACTGCGCCTGAAACAGAGCAGACAAATCCAACCGAGCCGACGCAGCCGACAACGGTAAAGCTGAATACAAACAGTATTTTGTGGCAGGTTGGCAAGAAGGGATATTTTCGTCCTGTTGTTTCAAATGGTGCGGCAGTAAAATACGAAAGCTCAAATCCGTCGGTTGCTTCAGTTGATAAAAACGGATATTTAAAAGCGCTGAAAAAGGGAAGCACAACGATTAAATGCTCTGCCCTTGACGGAAGCGCCGCATATGATTTATGCAGCGTTACTGTTTATGAGCCTGTAAAATCACTTGTGCTTAATACTCATTCTTTAAATTGGAAAGCAGGCAGACAGGCAAGCTTTAAGCCGACGCTTACACCTGCCGATACGCCAAAGAAGCTGATTACCTATTCAAGCTCAAACAAAACGGTTGCAACAGTTGACAATAACGGAAAAATTACGGCTGTGGGAACAGGCAGTGCCGTTATAACCTGCAAGGTGAAGGGTACAAAATTACAGGATACCTGCAAAATTACCGTTACGGAAACAGTAAAAAGCTTTAAGCTGAACACATATAAAATTAATTGGACAGTAGGCAGACAGGGCACGTTTAAGCCGACGGCAAATGTTAAGACGGCAAATAACGAATACATTTGGAAATCCGACAATACTGCTGTAGCAAAGGTTGACCAAAACGGAAAACTTACGGCAGTGGGCGTTGGAAGTACAGTAATTACCTGTACGTCAAAATATAATGCCGGTCTTGTGAAAAAATGCTCGGTAACTGTTAAGGCGGCGCCGAAAAAGGTTGAAAGCATAACGCTTAACACATATTCGATTAACTGGAAACCGGGCAGAACAGGAAAATTCAAGGCGACGGTAGCTCCGTCTGACGCCGACAATACGGCGGTAGGCTGGAAATCCTCGGACTCAAAGGTCGCAAAGGTTGACCAAAACGGTAAGCTTACGACAATGGGCGCAGGCAGTGCGGTAATCACCTGCTATGCAAAGGACGGAAGCGGTGCAGAGGCACAGTGCAGGGTTACCGTTACAAACTATACAAACAGAATAGTCGATTATTCAAAAGCGTATACAACATCAAGGGTAATAAGCGACTGCAAGGAGCTTGCAAAGAGATACCCCGATTTAATAAAAGCATATTCTATCGGCAAAAGCACCAAGGGAAAAACAATACCTATGCTTACCTTGGGAACAGGAAGCCAAAAGGCTCTTGCGGCGGCAGGCATACATTCAAGGGAAAATCTTTCAATTTCCTTTACTATGACCTGTGTTGAGGAATATGCAAAGGCATATTACACACAGTCCGGCAAATACGGCGAATATGATATGAGAGATTTACTTTCAAAGTACACTCTTTATGTTGTGCCTGTAATTAACCCGGACGGACTTGATATTTTTACAAATAACGAAAATGTGCTGTATAGTTATCCTAACCTGAACAGTCAGAGAGCAGAATTCAAGTCAAATGCAAACGGCGTAAATCTGAACAGAAATTTCCCGTGTGCATGGAGCAAAATAACAAACGGCGGAATTTCTACAAGAACAACAACAGACCAGAAGTATAAGGGACCGTCAGCCGGAAGTGAGCAGGAAACAAAGATAATGATGGCTCTTTGCAGAAAGTATAACTTCAACTGGATGTTCTCTATGCATTTAAGAGGAAACGTAGTTTATTGGCGTGATACCTTGTCCGGTACGGTTCCGGGTGATTATGCGCTTGCAAGCAAGCTTCAGAATAAGTGCGGATATTCCCTTATGCCTACATCAACCGATGATAATGATTATGGCGGAGGCTTTGAAAACTGGTTCAGACAGGAATTTAACAGACCCGGCTTCTGCGTTGAGCTTGTGTCGTCAAATGTACCGTCCCCGACGGATATTAATTCATATAACAGAAGCTTTAAATATGCCACAAATTGGAACAAAACACGCTTTACCTTTATTCAGGGTATGTTAAGATGATTACAATGTAATAATATACGCACATTAAGGGCGGTCGGTTTCGACCGCCCTGTTTTATGTAATTATAATCATTTTCAAAAAGCTGTAACAATAAGCCGTATTCTCCATAAAATGTTAGTAAAGCTGATAAGGAGGAATTTATATGGCAGACCAAACATATCCGGACGGCACATTTGAGCACGGCGGAGAGAAAGAGGCAGTTTGTATAGACGCATTTCGAGTATATGACAGCTGCGGCGACAAGGATTGCCTTGAAGATTTAAAGGTAATGTTCTGCGAGAGCGCCCAGTGTATAATTGACAGAGCGAGCAATGTAAGAATAAGAGATGTTGACGTAATCTGCGTTTATATCGATCTGGAGCCTGTACCGTTTCACAAGGGCTTTTATTCGGTAGATATGACATTCTATTTTGAGGTTGAGCTTGATGTATTTACTGCACCTGCAGCAATGCCGCTTTGCGTAAAGGGACTTTCAATATACAACAAAAAGGTTATTCTTTACGGCAGCGAGGGTAATGTAAAGATATTCAGCTCAGATTTCAGACTGGATGACCCGGATATTCCAAACGCCCCTGCAAAAAATCTGCCAAAGGCAAGCGTGCAGGTTGCAAAGCCGATAGGACTTTCTGCTAAGCTGTGCCGCCGCAGAGAACCGTGTGTTCCTTGCTGCAGAATACCCGGTACAATATGCGAACGCTTCGGCGGAGCTTTACCGTGCGACAAGGGCGAAAAGGATGTATTTGTAACTATAGGTATTTTTACCATTGTTCAGATAGAAAGAAATGTTCAGATGCTCGTCCCGACGTACGATTTCTGTGTGCCTGAAAAGGAATGTAAAACCTCTTCGGACAGTCCGTGCGAAATGTTCAGCCGGTTAGACTTCCCGACGGATGAGTTTTTTCCGCCGAGGGTAACGGATATAAATGACGATTGCGGATGCTGTAAGCCCAAAGGATAAGGCTTAAACAGCAGTAAAATTAAGCGTACGTTAAAAGGACTGCGGCATCTTTTAGTGCCGCAGTCCCTTACAATTTATTCAATTACATATTCCCTTGCAGAGGAGTATGTCTGAGCGTCAATAAGCGCCGTAACAAGAGTTCCGTTTTCGGTGAATTCCTCGGAAATAAGCGTTCCGTTTTTTCGTATATGCGCTACAAGTCCGCTTTTATCAAACGGGACAAGCAGTGTTACACGTTTTATTTTTACCGGAAGATTATCATCAATCGCTTTAAGCAGAGCGTCAATGTTTTTTCCGCTTTTTGCGCTTATCCTTACAGAGTTCCCTATAATCGGCATATTCTCCGCTTCATTTAACAAATCACATTTGTTAAGCACAGGGATAATGGGGCTGTCCTTTCTGCCCAGACTTTCCAAAAGCTCAGCTGTTACCTGTAAATGAACCTGAGCCTCACTGCTTGAGGCGTCGCACACATTTAAAATAATGTCTGCCTGTGCCGCCTCCTCCAAAGTGGACTTAAAGGCGTTCACAAGGTGGTGGGGCAGTCGGCGCACAAGTCCTACGGTGTCTGTCAGCATAACGGTAACTCCGCTTGGCAGCTTAAGCGCACGTGAGGTGGGGTCAAGCGTAGCAAAAAGCTTGTTCTGCGCCAAAACCCCTGCGTCGGTTAAGTAATTCATAAGAGTTGACTTTCCGGCGTTTGTATAGCCCACAATAGCAACAGATATTACACCGTCCTTTTCACGGCGTTTTTTTATTTGCCCACGGTGTTTTTCAACATCGGACAGCTGCTCCTTTATAGTTTCCATTCTGCGCCTAATATGACGCTTGTCTGTTTCAAGCTTTGTTTCGCCCGGTCCCCTTGTTCCTATTCCGCCGCCAAGACGGGACATCTCCACACCCTTACCGGTAAGGCGCGGAAGCATATACTGAAGCTGTGCAAGCTCAACCTGAAGCTTTCCCTCCTTGCTTCTTGCACGCTGTGCAAATATATCAAGGATAAGCATAGTGCGGTCAATTACTCTTACGTCTGTCTGCGCTTCAATATTTCTTATCTGAGTAGGAGTAAGCTCACGGTCGAATATTATCAAGTCAATTTTATTTGCAGTGCAATATTCCGCTATCTCCTGCAAACGTCCGCTTCCCACGCAGGTTGTGGTGTCCGGCTTTTCCTTTTTCTGCATTATTGAAGCTACGGGTTCTGCTCCTGCGCTTTCCGTCAGCTCAAACAGCTCGTCAAGAGAGGCGTCTGCGTCATATTCGCCCGTGTCTACACTTACAAGCAGGGCGCGCTGTATTTTTTCTTCGTTTTCGTATAGTTCCATATATTACCTGCCTTTCTGCGGCGTGTCATTTGTCTTTCGTAAAATTTTCTGAAAAATCTTCTCCGCCGATTAATCGGATATTAGTATAAACTTTATCATATTGTCACTCTTCAGGTCAAGTGGCGTGTAAGGGCGAAATCTAAAAAAATGTTTAAATCCATTGATTTATATACAATGTGTGGTAAAATAAAAGATGAAAAATTTTCAGTTGATAAGGAAACACTTGCATATCAGAGGGTTGAGCATAATGAAAAAACAGTATGACGTAATTATTATAGGTACGGGGGCGGCAGGATTATACGCCGCTTTGCAATTTCCAAAGGAGATAAGCGTGCTTCTGCTTTCAAAAAGGGAGCTTCCGCTTTCAAACAGCTCGCTTGCACAGGGCGGCGTTGCGGCGGTGCTTGACCAAAGCCACGATAATTTCAAGCTGCACATAGCAGATACTTTGATTGCGGGAAAATACAAAAACAATCTTGCGGCAATAGAGGTGCTTGTAACAGAGGGTCCTAAGGACGTTTTAAAGCTTAAGGAGTTGGGCGTTGACTTTGACGAGGACGAGCACGGACATTTGCTTATGACGCTGGAGGCAGGACATTCCCGCCACAGAATTGTGCATCATAAGGACTCAACCGGCAAGGAAATTACAGACACCTTAATTGACGCCGTAAAAGAAAGAGGCGGCGCAGATATTGTAGAAAATGCAATGGTGGTTGCGCTTGACAAAGCAGAAAACGGCTTTTACGCTTCAGTTTTAAAAGACGGAGAAATTAAAGCCGTTGCAGCGTCCTACTGTATACTTGCAACAGGCGGCATAGGCAGAGTTTACGAATACACAACAAACTCGGCTATAGCAACGGGTGACGGCATTACGCTTGCATATGAGCTGGGAGCAAAAATAAAGCATTTAAGCAGAGTACAGTTCCATCCGACTGCATTTGCCGCAGAAAAGGACAGAGAACGCTTTTTAATAAGCGAGGCCGTGCGCGGTGAGGGTGCAGTGCTTTTAAACTGCAACGGAGAACGCTTTGCGCATAAATATGATAAACGAGGCGAGCTTGCGCCGAGAGATGTTGTATCAAACGCAATAATACTTGAATCTAAGGCAACAGGCAGCGAAAGCTTTTATCTTGATATTACCCACAAGGACCCGGAATTTGTGAAAAACCGTTTTCCTATGATATACTCCCGCTGTCTTGAAGAGGGCATAGACATCACCAAGGACAGAATACCCGTATTCCCATGCCAGCATTACTTAATGGGCGGAATAGATGTTGATCTGCACGCGCGCACGTCTATAGACAGGCTGTACGCCGCAGGCGAGTGCTCGCACACAGGAGTACACGGAGCCAACCGCCTTGCAAGCAACTCTCTGCTTGAGGCGCTTGTGTTCTCACGCAGAGCAGCGACAGATATTAAAGAAAAAATTGCTAAAGGCGAGAACAGACCGATAGGGGAATGTAAAAAAACCTACAGCACAGACGGCAACACTCTTCCGCATGGTTTCAGAACACAGATAAGAAGGATAATGCAGAATACGCATTTTGTAATACCGAATCCGGATGCGGTTGAAGAAAGCCTGAAAAAGACAAACGAGATTTTAAATCAGCTTAAAACAGGCGGATACGCAGTGACGGCAGATTTTACGGAGGCAAAAAGCCTTGCAACGGTGGCAAGCATTATTCTTACCGAGGTATCGCAAAAATCCCGCTTTTCTTAAAAACGGGAAGACATACCAAAGAGTGCCGGGGGATTCTTTGTAAGAATGCAAATAAGTTTGAAAAGGAGCTTTATAAAAAATGGTGAATCAGATTTATATAGACAAAATAATAAAAACTGCGCTGCTTGAAGACATAAATTATATTGATACAACAACAGATTATTTAATACCTAAGGAGCAAAAGGGCAGTGCCGTGTTTTTGGCTAAGTCAGACGGAATACTGTGCGGTATTGATATTGCAATGAGAGTATTTGAAATTTTACAGCCCGGTTTTGAAGCAGAAATATATAAAAACGACGGCGATGTGCTGAAAAAGGGCGATATTATAGCAAAGGTAAGCGGCTTTACAAGAACGCTGTTAAAGGGAGAGAGAACTGCGCTTAATCTTTTGCAGCATTTAAGCGGTGTTGCAACTTCCACAAACAAATGTGTAAAGCTTGTTGAGGGCACAAAGGCGTCTATTGCAGATACCAGAAAAACTCTTCCGGGGCTTCGTCCGCTTCAAAAATATGCCGTTACGGTAGGCGGAGGAAAAAACCACCGTTACAATCTTTCGGATGCCGCAATGCTTAAAGATAACCACATTGACGCAGGCGGCGGAATTAAAAACGCAATTTCTGCTTTGCGTAAAAAGCTGGGGCATATGGTAAAGGTAGAGGTTGAGGTGCGAAACCTTGATGAGCTGAATCAGGCGCTTGAAGCAGGTGCAGACGTAATTATGCTTGACAATATGCCGCCAAAGCTTATGGCGCAGGCGGTAGAGATAACGGCAGGGCGTGCGCTGTTAGAAGCTTCCGGCGGAATTACAGACGAAACAATTAAAGAGGTTGCACAAAGCGGAGTGGATATTATTTCCGTAGGTGCAATCACACATTCGGTTAAAGCGTTTGATATTTCTATGAAAATTTTAAAATAAAATACACAACAAAACGTCAAGGACTGCGGCGACAGCTGCAGTCCTTGACGTTTGACCATAAAAACAATACCTTTAAAGAAGAGACAATGAAAAAATGTCATATCAAAAATAAAATTAATTATCAGGGAAATTAAAAGGCCTATATACAATCGGAAAGATGCTCTTTAAGCTTTTCAAAGCTCTGCTGACTTATAACGTGCTCTATTCTGCAAGCGTCAAGCAGCGCTGTTTCATCGTCTACGCCGATAAAAATCAAAAAGTCGGAAATAACGCGGTGGCGTTCATAAACGCTTTGTGCAATCTCAAGTCCCTTATCGGTAAGCTCAATATAACCGTGATTATCCTTTGTTATAAAGCTGTTTTCCTGAAGCTTTTTCATTGCAATACTTACGCTTGGCTTTGTAAAGCCGAGCATAGCCGCAATATCTATGGAGCGAACCTCTCCGTTTTTCTGCTTTAGCATTAAAATAGCTTCCAAATAGTTTTCTGCGGATTCCTGTACTTTCATTATTTTACCCCGTATAATAACCTCTGTATAAATAATAATATCATTTTTTTATATATTATTCAAGCAAAATTATCTAAAATTAACAAATTGATAATAATTTAGGAAATGTTTAACAAATGAGATAAAAAATTTATCTAAATTTACTCAGGTACACTGCGGTTATTAGTCAATAATCCATGGTGATTTGGCTGATTTTTTAAAAGCGAATAGCAAATCACCCCAAAAGCTCGTTTATTTTATCCCTAAGCTTTAAAAAATCTTCAAAAGCGGCGGGCTTGTTGTTCGGGTTTCTCAGCAGCGCAGCTGGGTGCAGAGTTGCCATATAGAGCATGCCGTCTTTTTCAAAGAATACCCCATGCTCCTTTGTTATCCGCATATCCGGCTTTATAATCTTCATTGCGGCAATGCGCCCTAAGCATACTATAATTTTCGGTTTAATAAGCTCAATCTGCGCTTTCAGCCACTGACTGCACATTTCCTGCTCCTCCGGCAGAGGATCTCTGTTTTTAGGCGGGCGGCACTTTACTATATTTGCTATATATATGTTGGTTTTGCGGTCAAGGTCAACTGCCGCAAGCATTTTATCAAGAAGCTGTCCCCCTCTGCCTACAAAAGGCTCTCCCTGCAAATCCTCGTTTTGTCCGGGTCCCTCGCCTATAAACATAATATCTGCGTTTTCGTTTCCAACACCGAAAACAACGTTTGTGCGCGTACTGCAAAGTCCGCAGCGTGTGCAGCTAAGGCAGTCTTTTTTTAGTGTGTTCCAGTCTGTATACATTAAATAATACCTCCCGGCGGCTACTGTGATATACATTATATATAGTATATCATATTTAAAAGCAAAACGCAAAAAAGTAATTTTATGGTTGAAAATGAAGATAAACAGTTGTAGAATATAAAATGTAAAATTCTATAAAATAAGGTGGTTTTTTAAAATGAAAATTATGGTAGAAACATCTGCAAGACATCTGCACGTTTCCAAAGAGGCGCTTGATACTCTTTTCGGAGAGGGCGCAACGCTTACAAACAAAAAGGATTTATCTCAGCCGGGTCAGTTTGCCTGTGCAGAAAAGGTAAAGGTCGTAGGCCCTAAGGGTGAGATTACAATGTCTATTTTAGGCCCTGTAAGAAGCGCAACACAGGTTGAGGTTGCTCTTACAGACGCCAGAAAGCTTGGTATTGCCGCACCGATAAGAGAAAGCGGAGATATAGCCGGAACGCCGGGCTGTAAGCTTGTAGGTCCGTGCGGAGAAATGGAAATAGATTGCGGTGTTATTGCCGCCAAAAGACATATACACCTTACACCGGATACGGCAAAGCAATACGGCGTAACAGATAAGCAGGTAGTGTCTGTTGAAGTGGGCGCACAGGGCAGAAAGCTCGTGTTCGGCGATGTAGTAGTAAGAGTAAACGAAAACTTTGCTCCTGCTATGCATATAGATACCGACGAATCTAACGCGGCAGGGCTTACCGGTACTGTTGACGGAGAGGTTATTGTTTAACTTGCATTTTCATAATATGTACTATATAATGAAAGCCAAATAAATCCTACCGCAGAAAGCCGTTATTCAAAACATCAATTTAAGGGGAACACATATGAAAATTTTACTGACAGGCGGCGCAGGTTACATAGGAAGCCACACCTGCATAGAGCTTATAAACGCAGGGTATGAGCCTGTAATAGCAGATAACTTTTTAAACAGCAAGCCCGAGGTAATTAACAGAATAGAAGAAATAACAGGAAAGAGGGTTCCTGTTTACGAGCTGGACGTTGCCGATTTTGATAAAATGGATAAGCTGTTTTGTGAGCAAAGCTTTGACGCCGTAATCCACTTTGCAGGACTCAAGGCAGTTGGCGAGTCTGTGCAGATTCCCGTTTCTTATTACCGCAATAATCTAGACAGTACCTTAACGCTATTAGAGGTTATGGCAAAGCACAGCGTTAATAAAATTGTTTTCAGCTCCTCGGCAACTGTGTACGGTGTGCCAAAGACCGTTCCGCTTACGGAAACAATGCCAACCGGCTGCACAAATCCATATGGCTGGACTAAATATATGATAGAGCAGATTTTAACAGACGCGGCAAACGCCGACTCGAAGCTTTCGGTTGTTTTGCTTAGGTATTTCAACCCAATCGGCGCACACAAAAGCGGAAGAATAGGAGAAGACCCAAGAGGAATACCCAATAATCTTATTCCGTATATAACACAGGTTGCAGCGGGAAAGCTGCCGTACCTTAATGTGTTCGGCAACGACTACCCTACACACGACGGAACAGGCGTCAGGGATTATATTCACGTTACAGATCTTGCAAGGGGTCACGTTTGCGCAATAGATTATGCAGATAAAAACACCGGTACGGAAATTTTTAATCTCGGCACAGGTGTGGGCTACAGCGTGCTTGATATTGTTAATACATTTGAAAGAGTAAACAATATAAAAATTCCGTACGAGATAAAACCGCGCAGACCCGGCGACGTTGCACAGTGCTATGCAAATGCCGAAAAGGCACAGAAAAAGATGAATTGGAAAGCGGAAAAAACGCTCGATGATATGTGCAAAGACTCTTGGAATTGGCAAAAAAATAACCCGAATGGATATACTGACTAAATTGTAATTGCGACATTTAGCTAAAATAAACAAAAGGAAATAGCTGAATTAAAAAATTTTTAATTTCTGCTAATTTTTTTAGCTTTTTATGTTGCATTTTCAATTTGGTTATTATATAATTGTAATGCTAATAAAAGCATAAATTTTAAAGGAGGATTCAAAAAATGTTCAAAAAATCCAAAAGAATAATTAGCATTATTCTTGCAGTGGCATTAGTTGCAACAATGTGCGCTTTAACAGCAGCTACATCTTTTGCAGCTGATCCGGACGCACAGTACTACGTTGCTGGTACTATTCCTGGCCTTACAATTGGCACAGAAACAGGCACCGGTTGGGACGCTCCCGGTACTCTTATGACAAAGCAGGCTGACGGTACATTTGCATTAACATTAAATGACGTACCTGCAGGCACATATCAGTACAAGGTACTTCTCAACGGTACATTTGACACTTGCTACAACGAGGAAGGCGACGCTTCATTACTCGGTAACGCTGAGTTCTCACTCAACGCTACTGCTGATGTAACAGTTACATTCGATCCTGCTACAGAGCTTGCTTATGCTGCTTCTGATGCAAGATATGTACCTGACAGCCACACTTATGTTGTATGCGGTAACGCAGACCTCACAGGTGTTAACTGGGGCGATAACCTCCAGAATCCTGAGCTCAGAGATCAAAACAAAATGACTCAGGGTGCAGACGGTCTTTACAGAAAGACATTCAAAAACATTCTCGGCGGCGACTTTATGTATAAAGTTGTAAGAGACTATGCAGCATGGATTCCGGACGGTATGGGTAACGACCAGGTTGTTTCCACACCTACAGCAGAGGATTACTATGACATCACAATCGTATTCGACGCTGATACTGAAACAATCTTAGATCCGGTTGTTGTATTAAGCGGTACAGAAGAGCCGACAGACGCTCCGACAGCTGCCCCGACAGACGCTCCTACAGCTGCTCCGACAGACGCTCCTACAGCTGCTCCGACAGACGCTCCGACAGCTGCTCCGACAGACGCTCCGACAGACGCTCCGACAGCTGCTCCTACAGCTGCTCCTACATCAGCAGCAGGTGCAAAGGCAGTTGTAAACGGTGTTGAAGCTCACGTTGGTGATCAGATTGTTTACACAGCTTACGTTAAGGCTGCTGATTTAATCGGCGCTTACAACTTTAAGGTTAACTACACACCTGAAGTATTAAAGTTCAGCGAAGAAACATTAGGCGCAAAGAGAGCAGAGCTTATGCCTATTGCTGGCGCTATGAGACCGACATATAACTTTACTCCGGAAGACGGCGAGAGCGCATTCTTAGCAAATGCTGCAAGCATTTATGAAGAAGATGCTTTAGATTTCTCTGCAGATGGTTCTGTATTAGTTACACTTAAGTTCGATGTAATCGGCGAAGGTGACGCTAACATCACAACAACTATTCTCGAGTTCTTAAAGTATAAAGATGCAGAAGATCCGAGTGAATATGAGTCTGCTGATTATACACTTCCTGAGCCGAAGCTCGAAGTAATTTGCAACCTCCCGACAGAGCCTTCAGAGGAGCCTTCAGAGGAGCCTTCAGAAGAGCCTTCAGAGGAGCCTTCTGAGGAACCATCAGAGGAGCCTTCTGAGGAACCATCAGAAGAGCCTTCAGAGGAACCTTCTGAGGAACCTTCAGAGGAACCATCAGAAGAGCCTTCACAGCCGGGTCCTGGTCCTGATCACACATTCGGTCTTGTTGGTACAGTTCCGGGCTTAACATGGGATGTTCCGGGTCTTGCGATGGAGAAGCAGGATGACGGTACATTTGCTTACACAATAACTGGTGTTCCGGCAGGCACATACGCTTACAAAGTAATTCAGGATGGTTCATTTGATTTCTCTTACAACGAGGACGGTCCTGCAGAAGGTCCTGATTCTAACTCTGTATTCTCACTGAATGCAACATCAGATGTTAAGTTCACATTTGATCCTACAACCGGTAAGTCATATGCTGCTTCTGATGCTAGATATGTAATTACAGAACACACTTACACAGTAGCCGGTACAGCTGATCTCTGTAACGGTCTTAACTGGAATCTTGACTGGGTAGACGAAGAAAGTAAGACACGTAACAACATGACTAAGGGTGAAGACGGTCTTTACAGAATCACATTCAAGAATATCTTAGACGGTGACTATACATTTAAGGTAGTTGAAGACTATACAACATGGTATGGCATTGACGGTGAAGATGTACCTGTTGAAATTTCTGAAGCTCAGGCACCTGCTGATGTTACAGTAATCTTCAACGCTGATACTAAGGAAATCAATGTTGAGATCAATCCTGCTCCTCAGCAGCCGACAGATCCTTCAGAGGAGCCTTCAGAAGAGCCTTCAGAGGAGCCTTCAGAGGAACCATCAGAAGAGCCTTCTGAGGAACCGTCAGAAGAGCCTTCAGAGGAGCCTTCAGAGGAACCGTCAGAAGAGCCTTCAGAGGAGCCTTCAGAGGAGCCTTCAGAAGAGCCTTCAGAGGAACCATCAGAAGAGCCTTCAGAGGAGCCTTCTGAGGAACCGTCAGAAGAGCCTTCAGAGGAGCCTTCAGAAGAGCCGACTGGCGCAACAGGCGCAACAGGTGCTACTGGCTCAACAGATAAGCCGGGCACACCCGGTGGTACTCCTACCGGTGGTACAACAGGTAAGGTAGCAACAGGTGACAGCACATCTGTAGCTCTTCTCCTCGGTGTATTACTGCTCGCAGCTGGTACAATCGTAGTTGCTCGTAAAAGAGTTAACGGCTAATTGAATTTAAAGCTTAACGCTTAAATATAATTTAGCATAATTTGTCCCCCGACATATGTCGGGGGACATTTTGTGTTTATTTTGCTTTATTAATGCTCATTGTACTTTATTATTTTATTTTTTTGTGGTAGAATATAAGAAAATATATCCCAACACCGTAAGCGGCTAAGTGGAGCAATGCTTTGCAGATTAATGGATTTTACTCATTTTCTAATCAGTTTAATAAGCTTACGCACGAAGAAAGGATTTCTAGTGTAACTTATAAGCTACGTTTTCAATGAGCTGTCACGCTTTGGGTGTGGATTGCTGTCCTAAAATTACAAAAAATTCCCCTTGTATAGGAGAAAAGTCACGACAAATCGTGATATGGTGTTCAAAACAAAAAACAATAAGAGGATAAATTATGATTACGATTAATAAGCCGGAAATTTTAGCCCCTGCAGGGGATATGGATTGCCTAAAAAACGCTTTATGCTTTGGTGCTGATGCAGTTTACCTTGCCGGCGAGGAATTTGGTATGAGAACTGCGCCGAAGAATTTTGATAATGACGCTTTAAAGCAAGCGGTAGACTTAGCACATAAAAGCGAAGCAAAAATTTATGTAACGTGCAATACTTTGCCGAGAAATAATGAGCTTACACGTTTGCCCGGTTTTTTAGAGTATGCTCAACACTGTGGAGTAGACGCCTTTATTGTTGCTGATATGGGTGTTTTGTCATTGGCAAAAAAATATGCTCCTAATGTCCAGCTTCATATTTCCACACAGGCAGGAATTGTAAATTATGAAAGCGCCAACTCATTTTATAATATGGGTGCTTCAAGAGTTGTTTTAGCAAGAGAGCTTCCTTTGGAAGAAATTGTAGAGATACGTGCAAAAATCCCTGCCGATTTAGAAATTGAGTGCTTTGTCCACGGTGCAATGTGCGTTTCTTTCTCCGGAAGATGTCTTATTTCTGCATATATGACAGGCAGAGATGCAAACCGAGGCGACTGCGCTCAGCCGTGCAGGTGGAAATATCACCTATGTGAAGAAAAGCGTGAGGGAGAGTATTTCCCGGTTGTAGAGGAAAACGGCGGAACTTATCTTTATAATTCCAGAGATTTGTGTATGATAGAGCATATAGACGATCTGGTAAAAGCAGGAATTTCAAGCTTTAAAATTGAAGGAAGAGCAAAGTCCTCTTATTACGTTGCTGTTGTAACAAATGCCTACAGAAAGGCGCTTGATGATTACTTTGATAATTTTAATATTCCGGACTATAAAGTCCCTGCTTGGATAATTGATGAGGTGCATAAAATAAGCCACAGGGAGTATTCCACAGGCTTTTTCTACGGACAAGAGCCGGGGCAGACCCGCAATAACGGCGGTTATATTAGAGAATATGACGTAGTGGCTGTTTGTGAAGACTCTGACGGAGATACAGCTTTTATTACTCAGCGCAACAGATTTTTTAAAGGCGATACCCTTGATGTTTTACCTCCAAGCGGAATCCCATTTTCAGCAGCTGTCTGCGCCCTGTTTGATGAAAACAATTGCGAGGTGCAGTCTGCGCCGCACCCTATGCAAAAGCTTAAAATGCAGTCGGACGTAAATATCCCTAAAGGCTCTGTCCTGCGGAAAAGGCGCGATGGATAAGCAGAAATTAAAATTCCCCCTGTAACAAAAAGGGGGGAATTTCAAGGCTTCCTGTAAAGGGAGCCTTTTATTATTGGATAAAATTATTTAATAAACCTGACAATTAGCCCCAGAGCCAGCAGATGTGCCGGATAGAAGATATAGAAAAACCATTTACCTCCCCTGCGTCCTCCAAGCTTTCCGTTATACAGCATAAGTATTGGTATTACAAAAAGTACTCCAAACTGAAATGTTTTTGCCCACCAAAGCTCCGGAATGTGCATTATTGTCTTTGCGTTTATAATCACAGCTTCTAATATTGCAATTACCAAGAATGATATTATCTGTGCTTTTTTATTATCCCTGAATACTGCAAAGCATAAAGGCCACAATACACCCATAATAGGCCAATCACCTTGCAGTGACAATACACACAGCAAAGCTACAGATAGTACCTTTGCCGGTGTGCTTATCATATCTGTGTTCCAGATTATAATAGAAATAAGACCTAAAAGCAGGGTGTAAATCACACCCATACCTTTATAAGTTATATGCCCTCCGCTTTCAAAAAAGCTGTATGCAAAAGCAGAAACAGCGGCAAATACCGCCATTCTTATTACATACTTTTTTAAGTTGCGAGTATGATGATATCCCTCTGCTATAAGCATACACATTATCGGTGTTGCTAACCTGCCGACTGTATGCATAAGCTGCCCTTCAAAACTGGCGGTGCTGACAAATGCCCATGCTAAATGGTCCGTAAGCATAGCTGCAACAGCAATGATTTTAAGCTGATATGCACTTAGCCCGTTTGTCCTCTTTTCCATATTGCCTCCGTAGGGTAAAAGGCATCCGCAATATACGACTGCCCTGCTAAACCTATGTGTATATTATTTTGTGCGTACATATGCGTCACCGCTTACAGTTTCAAAGCTGAAATCCGACCGTCCTGCACCGTATGTTGAGGTATCTCCCTGAGTCATTACAGGAACATTATAGCTTATGTTGCCGGATGTACTTGAAAATTTTGCAGTAAACCCTTGTTTTTCGTCTTCGGGAATAATCGCAGTTATGTTGCCGCTTGTTGTGCTTGCGTTGAGGCTTTGCGGCATCTTTTCGGCTTCAATACTGATATTGCCGGACACGCTCTCGCTTTCTGCTTCGGTATATGTACCGTCAGATGTAATATCTCCGCTTACTGAGCTTACGCCAAGCTTATTTGTATTTATACTGCCAAGGCGTATGTTGCCCGATACTGTTTCGGCGTTAACAGCAGCTGATTTTATCTTCTCCGCCTGTATTTCACTGGAGGCTGTATTAAGGCTTATTTCATCTAAGCTTACATTTTCGGTGTTAATATCTCCGCTTGCTGTGCTTATTTGTATGTTTTTAATGCTTGTTCCCTTTACTGTTGCGTCGCCGCTTGCAGTGTTTATACAAAGCTTTTCATCCTGCTCCAGCTTGCCGTTTGAATATTCCGTTATCTTTATTTTGTCGCCGTCGTACGGTGTAACCTGAGCAAAGCCGCCGGTCCAGTCAAGCGTAAGGTTAGTAATTTCTTTTTCATCTATGGTATAAACCTCCTTATGCTCAAACGAGGAAGCGTCGCTGCCGCCAAAACGGAACACATAATTCATTGGGTTAAAAATATTTATACCGAACACATTGCCGCCGCATAATCCGGTAATAAGTATTCCTGTAAGAAGCAGAGCCACAAGCGCCCAACAAACTATACCTATTATTTTTGAAGCTTTCATTTCAGTTAATTCCTTTCTAATTCTCATTTCCGTCGGGAGATAAGCTCATAATCAATTTTTAAATGTAAATATAAGCCTTATTATCTGCTGTATAGCAACGGTAATTAAGAATATAATCCACGTAATGTGCCATGCTCCCGTAAGAAAGCTTACAGCCAGATACACAAGTACCGTAATGCTCCACAGCGCACCGTTAATGCCGTTGAGCTTTGCGTTCTTCGGCTGCTCGCCGGACTGCCATTGTCTGAACTCGTTTACCATATTCGGGTTATTAAAGTTCGGTCTGTACTTTGTTTTGGAATTATAAATTATCAGTCCTGTGGCAACGGCTATCATAACAAACATTAAGCACACACCTAAAATTGCGCTGCTTTCGCTGTGTATTGCTGCACCGCAGATTATAACCGGTACTACGCACAATATATACAGCATTATAGCTATAGTCATTAAAAGCGCAGAACGCTTCTTGCTTTTTTCCATAAGCCCGACAGTATTTGTGTTGAAATCAAACAGACTGCTGATATCGCCGATGCTGCTTATTGCAATGCTGTATGCCGTTTCTGGGTCTTTGCCCTCGGCTACAAGGTCATGGTATTTTTCAAGAAGATTTTGCAGCATTTCCTCTTTTATTTCTGTTGTACTTTGCTCCTGCGGCATATTGCTGAAAATAGTTTCAATGTGATTTCTAAGTCTTATTTCCATATTGTCCATAAATGTTTCCTCCTATAATGTAATCTACCTGTCAAAATTTATCAGGCTGTCAATAAGCCTTTTTGCCATATCCCAGTCCCTGGCAAGTGCGTTGTAGGTTTCTCTGCCAAGCGGAGTAATAGAGTAATATTTCCGTCTGGCGCCTATGTTTTCCTCACCCCAATAAGACTTAATGCAGCCGTTGCCTTCAAGCCTCTTAAAGGCGGTGTACAGCGTTGCTTCCTTCAGCTCATACAGCCCTCCGGTAGTTTCTTTAATATATTTGTTTATCTGGTAGCCGTAGCTGTCGTGCTTTAAAAGCTGCGCTAAAATAATTGTGTCTGTATGACCTCTGATTAAATCTGATGCAATAGACAAATAAGCACCTCCTGTTTATAACTGATATCGGCAAAATAATGTAAGGTCTGCTATCAGTACGGCAATGAGGCGGCTGATAATTTACACACCTCAAATGCTGTGGTTACATTATATACATACATACCTCATCTGTCAAGGTATCTCAGAAAAAATTATTCTAGTTTTTTCTGACTGCATTTTATTTCTATATTTTTTCCGCATTAATAAACAGAAATTAATTTGAAAAATGCTGAAAATATGTTATAATGATAAATAATAGGGTAACTATATTATTTTGAATTTGCGGAAAGGATGGGGCATATGTACCTGCACGATATTTCAGGCGATGTTTTTAATTCACCTAAGTACAAGGGCGACCCGGATCCAAAGTATGAATGGCTTACTAAAATTGAATACGGCGAGGAATGCAGCGTTTCCTATATAGAAATGTGTACGCACACCTCTACTCATATTGACGCACCTGCACATTATATTAAGGGCGGTGCTACTGTGGATGAAATTCCGCTTTCAAAAATGTACGGTGCCTGCACTGTTATAGGCATAAAGGGTCTGCTCACCGGTGAGGATATGGAGGCAATTCTGCCGTTTTGCAAAAAAAAGGTATTGCTCAGAGGCGGCGGAGAGGCTTATCTTTCAATAAGTGCCGCATATGTTTTGTCGGATTTTAACATAGACCTTATCGGAACAGACGGTGTTTCCATTGCAACACAGGACGAGGAATACGCTGTTCATAAAGAAATACTTATGAACAATATTGTAATATTAGAGGGACTGAATTTAAAGGGAATACCCGACGGAGATTACCGCCTTGCGGCGTTTCCGCTGAAGCTTACAGGGCTTGAGGCGTCGCCTGTCAGAGCAGTGTTATTTGAGCAAGAAAAGGGTATTTGAAAAACAGTATGCATATCTCTGCTTCTTGCAGAACTACGACGGCTGATTCAGCGCCTGCAATAACTGAAAATATAGAGATGTCCCGA
>JBJEQJ010000027.1:0-8725 GCA_051881695.1 Acutalibacteraceae bacterium
CTAACCTCACAGCTATTGAGTATATCCGCAACGCAATGAAGCGTGTTCGTAAGAAGGATTCAGCAGTGATTTTAGCCAGTCAGAACATCGACGATTTTCTGATTCCAAGCGTTAAGGAATATACCAAGCCGTTGTTCTCAATTCCGACTCATCACTTCCTGTTCTTTCCCGGCAACATCAATCCGAAAGACTTTGAAGATGCGCTAATGGTAGAACCAAACGAGTATGCCTTAATCAAATTCGGTGAGCGTGGAACTTGTATGTATAGGTGCGGTAATGAACGCTATCTTTTACTTGTTCAGGCTCCCGAATACAAAGCCGGAATTTTCGGCAGTGCAGGCGGTCGATAATTTTTGTGGACAATGAAAAATCCTTGTGTTATGATTAAATAAAAACTTTAGGAAGGGAACTTTATGAAACGGCTTGTTTTTCATATTGATGTAAACAGTGCTTTTTTGTCGTGGGAAGCTGCTCGCAGAGTTCGTGAGGGCAAAGACGATTTACGCTTGATTCCGTCCTGCATAGGCGGTAATCCTGAAAAGCGAACGAGCATTGTACTTGCAAAATCCATTCCTGCAAAGAAATACAATATCAGGACAGGCGAACCGATTTCTATGGCTTTGAGAAAATGTCCCGACTTGGTAATAGCCGAACCCGATTTTCCTCTGTATGATAAATGTTCTAAGGCATTTATTCAAATCTGCAAAAGCTACACACCTGTTGTCGAGCAATTCTCAATTGACGAATGTTTCCTTGATATGTCGGGTATGGAGAGAATATATCCCGAACCGATAAAAACCGCATATGAAATCAAGGACAGGATTAAAAGCGAGCTTGGCTTTACGGTCAATGTCGGCATAGGCTCTAACAAATTGTGTGCTAAAATGGCAAGCGACTTTGAAAAGCCCGATAAGGTTCATACTCTGTTTGAGAATGAAATTCCCGATAAAATGTGGACACTGCCTGTCAGTGAACTTATTTCTGTGGGCAAAAACACAGCAGTAAAGCTTGGAAAATCTTATGTCAGAACGATAGGGGATTTAGCAAAGCTTTCCCTTCAAAACATTCAGTCCATTGTGGGAAACAAATTTGGTGAACAGCTGTATTACTATTCCAAGGGCATTGATGAATCACCTGTCCTTGATGTTCCGCCTAAAGCTAAAGGCTACAGCGTAGAAACCTCATTTGAGGATAATATCACAACAAGAGAACAGGCACACAAGGTTCTGCTTTCCATTGCTGACAGTGTTGCATTTCGTATTCGTGATGACGGTGCTAAAGCGTATTGCGTTGCCGTAAATATCAGAACAAATGATTTCAGAAACAAATCTCATCAAAGGCACCTTGATATTGCTACGGATATTACAACAGAGATATACAGCATTTCAAAGGTTTTGTTTGATGAACTGTGGGACGGACATTCGCCGCTTCGTCTTATGGGCGTTTCTCTGACTGACATTACAAGAGAAGATAACGAGCAGATGTCTTTGTTTTCTGCTACAGATAAAAACAAGGACAAGGAGAGAAAGATTGATAAGACGGTTGATAACCTACGCAACAGGTTCGGCTCGGCAATTATTTCAAGGGGTTTGAATTCTGAAAATACAGCAAGAATTGACAGAAAACACAAAGCTCAATTCGAAAATAAAAGGAAGAGCCACAATGGAAGCAAGTAATAAACAGAAAAGAGGAAAATAAAAATGCTTTTATATATCGACGGAGCTGTCAGAGCTGAATCAAGAACCAGAGAACTCGCAGATTATCTTGCAGGGAAAATTAACTGTAATTTTGAATATGTACGGCTTTCAGAAGAAAATATTTTACCGATGAATTTAAAAACTCTTTCTATGAGAGATGAATCGTGTCAAAAAGGAGATTTCAGCAATCCTTATTTCAAGTATGCCAAGCAGTTTGCAAAGGCAGACGAAATAATTTTAGTTGCACCCTATTGGGATTTATCATTTCCATCGGTTGTAAAAGCATATCTTGAAAGCATCTGTGTTGTCGGTCTTACTTTTTCTTATTCAGATGAAGGCTTACCCGTAAGTATGTGCAGAGCGAAAAAACTGTATTATGTTACAACAGCAGGCGGAACGATTGCTGATGATGTCTACGGATACGGTTATGTCAAAGCTCTGGCAGAGGGGATGTTTGGAATAGATGAGGTTTTACTAATAAAGGCTGAAAATCTTGATATATATGGAAGTGATGTGTATAAGATAATGTCTGAAGCAAAAAGGGAGATAGATAAATTATTTACATGAATTCTTTAGATTAAATTTGAAAAATCCGATTGATTTCTTAAATGAATTTCAATCGGATTTTTTGCGTTCAGGAGGTGAGTTTCAATGAGTGCTACCATAGGTGCGGCACTGAAGAAAATAGCAGTTTCTCTGCTAACGGATAAAAAGGTAATAAAAATAATAGGCGGTATAATAATCGGCATAATCATAATTGTGGTTATGCCGATTGTTGCTGTTGTGTCAATTTTTAACGGCAGTATGAATATTGATACCGACAAGCTCAACCAGTCCATACAGGCAAACATTTCAGCAGAGCAGATGGAAAATCTACAGCTTATCAACGACACAATGACTGAGGTTGAAAATCAACTCAAAAGCAAAAAAATGTCCGACTGCAACACGCAGGCAGAGGTTATATATCTGTTCTCTCTGTCCGATAAATCAGAAGATGAGAATTTTGTAAAAAACTTCGTATCCTGTTTCAAAAAGAATCAGTCTGATGAGGATTTGATAAATGCCGTCAATCAGAAATTTGGAACGGAGATTAAGTGTGACGAGTTTCAGAAAATGATGCAGTCAATCAAGGGTGCTGAAATCAGCACCGCAGATTTTACCGACAAGACCACGAAAAATAATCTCGACCTTGTCAAGTGGTGCGAGAACGCATACAAAAACGGCTGGGGTTATGTTTACGGCGGTTACGGTCAGGTCTGTACAAAGCAGTATCTCGACCAACAGGCAAGTCTGTATCCCGGCAACAACGAGGCAGGTGGTGAAATGCGACAGGTCGGTGAAAAGTGGCTCGGCAAGAGAGTCTGCGACTGCATAGGCTTGATAAAATCCTATGCTTGGTACAACGATGACAGCGGAGAAATTGTCGCAGGCTCAAACGGCTTTACAGATTGTGGTGCAAATTCAATCTGGAGCAATGTAACCGAAAGCGGACCGATTTCTAATATGCCCGACACACCCGGACTTGCCGTCTGGATGAACGGTCACATCGGTGTATATATCGGCAACGGAGAAGTTATCGAAGCACAAGGCACAGCCTACGGAGTTGTCAAAACAGAGCTTAACGCTCGAGGGTGGACAAAGTGGCTGAAAATACCAAATATAAAATATGTAAACCAAAGCAAGAAATGACGAGGTGATTTTTTATGAAGAAAACAAGCGTAAGCATAATGTACGATGATGAAAAGCTGAATGCCATCAGGCTGTATATGTCACAGCGTGATTTGGATTTCAAGGAAGAACTTGAAAAATCTGTGGACTCTCTGTACGCTAAATATGTTCCTGCAAATGTCAGAGAGTTTATTGATATGAAAGGTTCACAGGTGAAACCACCAAAGCCTAAAAAACCAAAGATTGAAAGTGAGGAAAAGACTTGAGGTCGCAAAATTTTGGCATAGAAATAGAAATGACCGGCATCACTCGCAGTACTGCGGCGAAAGTGATTGCCGGTTATTTTCATACAGACGCAACTCATGTCGGCGGTTGCTATGACGCATATTCTGTTCGTGATAATGACGGCAGGATGTGGAAGATTATGCGTGACGCAAGCGTTAGATGTGAAAACCGTTCGGGACAGAATGCAAGCTCTCTGTACTCGGTTGAATTTGTTACTCCGATTTGCAACTATGACGATATAGAAACGATACAGGAGTTAGTCAGAAAGCTTCGTGGCGCAGGAGCGAGAGTCAACTCAAGCTGTGGTTTGCATTGCCATATTAATGCTGCTCCGCATACCCCTAAAACGCTTCGCAATATCGTAAACATTATGGCGGCGAAAGAGGACTTGCTATACAAGGCGTTGAAAGTGAATGTTTCAAGAGAACATTACTGTCAGAAGATGGACACACGCTTTCTTGATGAAATCAATAACCGTCCGCCGATGTCAATGGAGCAAATAAAGTCAATGTGGTATGACGGTGAGGATTACAGCTACCGACATTATGATGACACTCGCTATCACGCTTTGAATCTTCACAGCGTGTTTTACAAGGGTACGATTGAATTTCGTTTGTTCAATTCAACTTTGCACGCAGGAGAGGTCAAAAGTGCGATTCAGCTTTGCCTTGCAATCAGTCATCAGGCATTGATTCAGAAGTCTGCAAGACACGCTAAAACTGTATCGGATAATGAAAAGTACACTTTCAGAACTTGGCTTTTGAGATTAGGTTTGATAGGTGACGAGTTCAAGACAGCTCGTCATCATCTGCTGAAAAATCTTGATGGCAACATTGCGTGGAAGGATCCTTCGCAGGCTGAAAAGCAAAAGGAAAGACTTGCTCAAAAACGAGCCGCAGAACTTAATAACACAAACGAAAATATAAATATCAACGAACCCGAATCTGAAACTGCAACTGAGCAGAATGAGGATTCGGGTTTTGTTATGAGTATGTAAGGAGAGAAATCTATTATGAGTAAAAAATTATATATTGCCTACGGCAGCAACCTCAATCTTGAACAGATGAAATTTCGTTGCCCCACAGCCAAACTTGTGGGAAAGGGTGTAGTCGAAAATTACGAATTGCAGTTCAAAGGTATGCCTCATTGCTCCTATGCGACAATTGCACCCAGCAACGGCAAGTCTGTTCCTGTTGCACTGTGGGAGCTTCAGCCGAGAGATGAAAAACTCCTTGACCGCTACGAGGGCTATCCCTCTCACTACTTCAAGCAGGACTTGCCTGTGAGATTGAATAACGGTTCGGAACTGACTGCAATGGTTTACATTATGAATCTTAAGCAGGATTTCGGCTTGCCAAGTGCAAGCTATTACGATACAGTATCGCAAGGTTATAAGGACTGCGGTTTTGATTTAAAAGTTTTAAACGAAGCCGTGACTGACAGTGCAGAAAAGTTCTACGAAAACCTTGAACAGAATAATCTGTTTGATTCACCTGATGAAGATGAGAATATGGGAATGGGTGGTATGACTTTATGAACGAGAGAAAGAAATTGAAAAAGCAACTCAGCGATAAATATATTTTCAAAATGTATTTGTCTGTGAGCGAAGTTAAGAAATTACTTTCCGAAAATCCAAAGGAGAAGCACGACACTCTGTTTGCTTCACTCACAGTCGGCTGTGTAAAAATCAATGCTGTTGTATTTCCGACTCCCGATAAAATGATCCTCGGCTTTGACATCCTCGTTAAGGATACTCCCGAGAGTGAGGAATGGATTAGCTACGATACGCTATCGGACGAAATCAAGTTATCTCCTCGCAGTATTGAGCAATCAATGTTCGATATTCTGAACCGTGAAGTCAAGGAGTACGGACTGTCATATACCGAGTGCAATTTTGAAGTGATAAACGGCAAAGTGATTAAGTAAAGAATAACGGTGGTATTCTCGCCACATTTGCCCTGTGTCGGCTTTTAAAGGAAAAGTCGGGAAAGTATCCGAAATCAAAGAAAAAACGAAATCGGGCGGTTTGTGGCAAGGTGTGAAAAATCGCAGTTACGGCATTTCGGGCAGTTTTTCAAGGGTGGAATTTTAAGCAGGAGAAAGACACGGGGTTGCAGTCGCTCCCTCGTGTCGGTTCACAGCAGACGGCAACGCCGACTGCCATGCGGTTTTTCCCGCTTTTCAGCCTCAAAAATCCATAGGGGTTAATTTTCAGCCTTGGGGTTGTACTTGTGGGTTTAAATGCCCGAATTGCCGAATAAAATGCCAAAATTCAAGGAGTTGCAACTGTGGGTTGTAACAAAAAGGAGGTTTTGCACTTGAATGAAACGGATAACAGAAAAGAAGTAAAGCGGAAGTTTGCACTCTGGATAAAGGAATCAACACTCGATATGGTTCAGAATATCTACAAGGAAGATAACTGCTCCAGTAGAAGTGAATTTATTGAAAAGGCAATCATCTTTTATGTGGGTTACCTTTCCTCAAACGACAACAGTCAGTATCTTCCCAATGTGGTTACCTCTACATTGAAGTCTATCGTTGCCGAGAGCGACAACCGAATGAGTAGGCTGATTTTTAAATTGGCGGTTGAGCTTGCAATGACGATGAATATTATTGCCTCGTCACAGGATATTGACAAGATGACTCTTACAAAACTTCGTGGCGAGTGCGTCAAGGAAGTCAAACGGCTCAACGGTTCATTTTCGTTTGATGATGCATACGATTGGCAGAAAGGATAATTATTTGTGGCAAGATTAGTTACGAAATTCAAATATCTAAAGCCAAATCGAAAAGTTAGTGCAGGCGGTTATGCAAAATACATTGCTACCCGTGAGGGAGTTGAGAAAATTGATGACACTAAAAAGTTTGCTCCTGTGACAGCGAAACAGAAGAATCTAATTGAAAAAATCTTAAAGGATTTTCCCGACAGCAAGGATATGTTTGAGTACGCTGATTACCTTGAAAAGCAAAATCAAGGCTCGGCTTTTGATTTTATTTCTCGTGTTATGGAAGATTACGCTTATGAAATCTCGGGAAGAAAAGCATATGCTGATTACATCGCTACCCGACCTCGTGCCGAGAGATTCGGCTCTCATGGATTGTTTACCGATGACGGTATTCAGGTTCAGCTGAGTAACGTAACTGAAGAACTTGACAAACACAAGGGAAATATCTGGACTGCTATAATATCAATACGCAGAGAAGATGCAGAACGATTAGGATTTAATACCGGAGCACGCTGGCGAGATATGCTCCGCACACAGACAGAGGCACTTGCGAAAAATCTTAAAATACCAACGGAGAATCTGCGTTGGTATGCGGCATTCCATAATGAATCCCACCACCCTCATGTACATCTGATTGCATATTCAACTGTAGAGAACGAAGTCTATCTCACGCAAAAGGGAGTTGAAAATCTGCGCTCGTCATTTGCAAGAGATATTTTTCAGCAAGATTTATTGTGCATCTATGAGAGACAGACCGAGCATAGAGATAAGCTCCGAGCAGAGGCTCGTGACATTGTAGATGATTTGGTTTCAAAGATTAACTCCGAAATATATGTCAGTGCATCAATTCAGCATAAGCTGTTGGAGCTTGCCGACAGGCTTTCAAAAACAAGCGGTAAAAAGGTTTATGGTTATCTCAAGCCCGATGTAAAAGCAATCGTTGATTCCATTGTTGAAGAGCTTGCCAATGACAGCAGAATTAAGAAACTATATGACCTGTGGTATGAGCAAAAAGAAAATACAATCCGCACCTACACGGATGAAATGCCTGACAGGATTCCGCTTGCCCAAAACAAGGAATTCAAGTCAATCAAGAATGCAGTAATCAAGGAAGCATTGAAATTAAATCTCACGGAAGATGAAGCGGAAGAAAGCGAGAATACAGATGAAGAACCTGTTTCAAATACCTTTGAATATGAAGAAAACACCTCTGCCGAATCAGTCTTTAATTCAGACAGAGGTATTCTGTATCCTCATTGTTCAATTAAAACAAACCGCAACAGCGTTGCAGTTTCCTCTCTTTATCTCCTGCGCTATCTCTGCAATATGATTCAAAATCAATTAAGATTTGAAGAAAAGCAGAAAGCGCAAAGGACAGATAGAAAATTACAGCAGAAAATTAATGATAAGAAACGAGATCAGGGGTTAAAAATGTGATAGGATTTTCTAAATATAGCTTGACAAGTGGGAAATATTATTTTTCATCTAAAACATACCTTCCTCTTGTACCATCATTATTCATGTAATATCCATCTTCAATGGTACGGAACCCGCCACCGAATTGCCAATCATTGGCTTCAATAAATTTAATGAATTTATCACAAAAATCATCTTCTGTAATATCTTGAGGAACTTCTACACAACCTTTAATTTCAATTTCTCTTCTCATATTCAACATCCTTTTAAGTACCAGTTATTTTGATATTATCATACCACACAAAAATGTAGTTGTCTATCAAAAAAATTCTCCCACCGCCAAGGAGCATCTGCACCCAAATGCTGACAGGTGCCACCTGTCACGGTGATAGGAGAACGAACTACCCACTATAAGATATTACAGCAGAAAGAAAAAATATATTATACTCAAGGAAGTGATTAAAATATCAACCTACATTCATTTTACAAAAGAACAGCGAGAACAGGCAAGGCGGACCGACCTTGCTGATTTTTTAATCAGCCAAGGCGAGAAAGTCAAGAAATCAGGCTCGGAGTATGAATGGCTTGACGGCTCGCAAAAGGTTACAATCAGAGGTCACCTCTGGTATCATCAGTATGAACAGAAAGGCGGCGATGCAGTTGATTTTGTCCGCAGATTTTACAACAAGAACTATGCCGAAGCGGTTGAAATGCTTTTGAATAACTGTGGCGGTCAAATCATAACATCACCACCCATAGAAAAAGAGCATAAACCTTTTGAATTACCACAGAGAAATGACAGAATGAGCAGAGTTTTTTCTTATCTGCTGTTGACTCGTGGTATTGACAAAGATGTGCTTTTTGAGTTTGTCAGAAACAAAATGATTTATGAATCTGCCGATTATCACAATGCGGTATTTGTCGGCTATGATT
>JBJEQJ010000028.1:0-7830 GCA_051881695.1 Acutalibacteraceae bacterium
CAAGAATTTACGGGTTTCTTTATTGTTGCGTTGTTTAATTTTCAAGGTCCTGTTACGTCACATAAAAGAAGAAACTTTCTTAACCGCTATACAATTTGCATTCGGTTTAAAAAGCACGTCCTCTTTTGAGTGGCGTGTTAATTATTATATATCACAATTAAGCTTTTGTCAAGAACTTTTTTCAACTTTTTTATTTCTTTTTCAATAAAAATCTTAAGAGAAATAAAACTGATGTGTTCTGTTAAAACTGCTTATTTGTGACAGCTTGATTATTATATCTGCAAATTCTGTTTTTGTCAACACTTAATTGACAGTTTTTAAATGAAAATTTACGTGAAAATAATTCCGGTAACACTATAAATGGTTGTCTTGCGATTTTCCTTGAAATATTTATTACGATATTAAGATTTTCGGCTTTTAAATTAAACATATTTATGATATACTAATTAACATGAATTATTTTCCACCCTGAAAGGAATACTGCAATGAACAATTTAGAAAGAAGCGAAATCGCAAAAGGCGTTTCCTTTAACTTTATTAATGATAAGAGATTTAACACAGGCAAAATAAGTGTGTATTTTCTTTTTCCTTTAAAAGAGGAAACTGCCGCTGCCAACGCCCTGCTTATTCAGGTTCTTTCACGCAGCTGTGCAAAATACTCAGACTTTCAAAGTCTTAATAAGCACCTTAGCAGGCTGTACGGAGCAAATATATCTGCTTATACAAAAAAACTGGGAGAGGTTCAGCTTATGGCTTTTTCTATAAGCGGGCTTGACGACCGGTACACCTTAAACGGCGAAAAAACCTCGGCAGATTTAACCGAGCTTTTGTGCGAGCTGATTTTTAATCCTAAGCTTGAAAACGGTGCTTTTTGTATTGATGAGTTTGAGCAGGAGAAAAGACAGCTTATAGACGCTATAGACGCTGACTATAACGAAAAGCGAATTTATGCAATTAACAGAATGACGCAGGAAATGTGTAAAAACGAGCGGTTTGGTCTGAGAAGCTACGGAACTAAGGAAAGTGTTGAGGCTCTTACTCCCGATGATATATTTAAAGCATGGCAGAATCTGCTTATTCACGCAAAGATTGAAATTATGATGATAGGCTCCTCAGATAAAATCTCTGCTTTACAAATATTTGCTGAAAAATTCTCTAAGCTTGACAGAGAGATTACTCCTTTTGATACTAATGTAATTTATGATGTTGAAGAAATTAAAGACATAAAAGAAACTGACGACGTAACACAGTCTAAGCTTGTGATGGGCTTCAGAAGCGGCATTTCTGCTCTTGATAAAGAGGAAGTGCCTGCGCTGAAATTGATGACAGCTGTTCTGGGCGGCACACCGCAGTCTAAGTTCTTTGTAAATGTAAGAGAAAAATATTCGCTGTGCTATTACTGCGCCGCAAGATGTGAAACGGAAAAAGGTATAATAATGATTGACAGCGGCATTGAAAACGAAAATGTCGATAAGGCTAAGAAAGAGATACTGCGGCAGATTGAGCTTTTGCAAAACGGAGAGCTGACGGATTTTGAGCTTACAAGCACAAAGATGAGCATAATCAACAGCTACAAAACTCTTACAGATTCAGTAAACGGCATAGACTCCTGGTATGCTTGTCAAACTACGGCAGAAAATATGAAATCTCCGCAGGAGGCAGCCGAGGAAATAAACGCTGTAACTGCTGAACAGGTTATAAATGCTGCCAAAAAGATGAAGCTTGATACAGTATATCTGCTTACAAGTAAAGATGCATAAATAAGTATATAATAATGCAAAGATTTTAAAAATTTACCGAAAGGAGCTTGCAACAGAGAATATGAGCTTTACAGAAATTAAAAGTGATAGATTAGGCGAAAAATACTATAAAACTGTTCATAAAAGCGGACTGACTATATATGTATATCCAAAGGAGGACTACACCTCAACTTACGCTATATTTGGTACAAATTACGGCTCTGTAAACACCTGCTTCAGCGTAGACGGTTCAGAAAAAATAACTGTGCCCGACGGTATAGCGCATTACCTTGAACACAAGCTTTTTGAAAGTGAGGACGGCGACGCATTTGCAAAATATGCAAAGACTGGAGCCAGCGCAAACGCATACACCTCATTTGAAAAAACGTGCTATTTATTCTCTTGCACCGAGAATTTTAAAGAGTCCTTGGAAATACTTTTGGGCTTTGTACAGGAGCCTTACTTTACGGCGGAAACAGTACAAAAGGAACAGGGTATTATCGGTCAGGAGATAAAAATGTATGATGATTCTCCGGACTGGAAAGTGATGTTTAACCTACTTGAAATTATGTACCATAATCATCCGGTAAAAATTGATATTGCCGGAACTGTAGAAAGTATTGCACAGATTACCGCAGAGAAGCTTTACAAATGCTACAATAGCTTTTATAATCTGCATAATATGGTTCTTTGCGTGGCAGGTAATGTAAATACGGACGAGGTTTTGAAGATAGCCGATGAAAAGCTGAAGCCATCAAAGGAGCAGACTGTTGAAAGCTTCTTCCCTGACGAGCCTTATGAAATTGTAAAGGATTATATTGAGCAGGATTTTCCTGTTGCTATGCCGCTTTTTCAGCTTGGCTATAAAGAGAAAGCAGATAAAAGCAGGGCAACTGCAGAGGAAATGGCCTACACAGACATAGTTCTTGCCGCTTTAGCCGGAAACAGCTCTGATTTATATAACGAGCTAATGAATTTAAATCTTATAAACTCCAGCTTTTCTTATGAATATTTTGAGGGACCCGGATACAGAAGCACTATTTTCAGCGGAGAATCGCGTGACCCTGAAAAAACTGCCGGATATATTAAGGAATATATTAAAAATAAAATTAAAAGCGGCATTACAGAAGAAGAATTTGAAATCGCCAGAAATACTGTTTACGGCTCGTCTGTTGCAGCTCTTAATAACATCAGCTCTATTGCAAATATACTTACCGAATTTCATTTTTCCGGCAAGGAGCTATATGATTATCTGAAATATATTGCAGACGCAACGGCGGAAGATGTAAACATCAGACTTAAAGCGCAGCTTAACAGCAGCAACTGTGCTCTGTCTGTTGTAAAATGCAGAGAACAGGAGGGTTAAATATGTATCATGTGTCGTTTCCCGGTCTTGGAATTGAAAACATTGAGATAAGCCCTGTTGCTTTATCGGTAGGCTCTTTTACCGTAAACTGGTACGGTGTAATTATTGCTGTCGGTCTATGTTTGGCAGTTGCCTACGCTATGTTTAACTGCAAGCGTTATGCCGTAAGTCAAGACAAGCTGCTGGATTGTGTGCTTGTGGGGATTATCACCGCAATAATAGGTGCAAGGCTTTATTATGTGGCATTTCGCTGGGATGTTTACAGCGCCGACCCCATAAGCATTTTATACATAAACGAGGGCGGTCTGGCTATTTACGGAGGACTTATCGGCGGTCTTCTGGGCGGACTTATAGTTGCGAAAATACTGAAAATGAATATACCCGGTCTTCTTGACCTTGCCTGCCTTGGATTTCTAATCGGCCAGGGCATTGGCAGATGGGGCAACTTTATGAACCAGGAGGCCTTCGGAACTCCGACAGATCTTCCCTGGGGTATGGTAAGCGAAAACACAGGAAATATTGCTGTTCATCCGTGTTTTCTGTACGAGTCGCTTTGGTGTTTACTCGGCTTTGTACTGCTTCATTTCTTCAGTAAAAAATTTCAAAAATATGACGGACAGATTTTTTTAATGTATCTTGTTTGGTACGGAGTTGAACGCACAGTAGTTGAGGGACTCAGAACAGACAGCTTGTATACTCCTTTCTTAAATTTAAGAGTTTCTCAGCTTGTGTCTATAGTTATAGCGGCTGTAGGGCTTACGCTATTAATAATTAACCTTATAAGAAAAAAGGACACAATGGCTGTCCCGATAAAAAATTCTTAAGTAACCACTGAATAAATCACGCAAAAAGCAGTTTGCACACCTTGCTTGCATATCCCCCCCAGTTTGCCCAAAAAATCCTCGTAATGCGTCAGCATTACTGCGGTTTGTTTGTACAATCTTTTGTTTGTACAATCTAACGAAAAATCTGTCGGCGCAATATGCACAAACGATTTAATCAGTGTTCCCTTAAAATAACGCAAAGGAATGATGAGTATGGCTAAAATAATTGACGGCAAAGCAGTTTCTCGAAAGGTAAAGGACGAGGTAGCAAAAGAAACTGAGCTTTTAAAGGCTGAAGGCATAACGCCCGGTCTAGCAGTTGTAATTGTGGGTGACGACAGCGCATCGAGAGTTTATGTAAATAATAAGAAAAAAGCGTGCGCTCAGGTTGGCTTTTATTCCGAAGAATACGCACTTCCTGCAGAAACTACTCAGCAGGAGCTTATGGCTCTTGTTGATACGCTTAACAAAAAGAAGGATATTAACGGTATTTTAGTGCAGCTTCCTCTTCCCTCTCATCTTGACGAAAAGGCTGTAATTGAAGCCATTGACCCCGCTAAGGATGTTGACGCTTTTCACGCTTCTAACGTAGGAAAAATTATGATAGGCGACTATCATTTTCTTCCCTGTACTCCTGCCGGCGTTATGGAGCTTTTAAAAAGCGAAAATATTGAAATATGCGGCAAAAACTGCGTGGTTATCGGCAGAAGCAACATTGTAGGAAAGCCTATGCTTATGCTTTTGCTTCATCAGAACGGTACTGTTACCATATGCCACAGCAAAACTAAAAATCTGGCTGAAATATGCAGTAAGGCTGATATTTTAGTTGCAGCAGTAGGCATTGCAAAATTTGTTAAGCCTGATATGGTAAAGGACGGTGCTGTTGTTATTGACGTAGGAATGGACAGGGACGAAAACGGTAAGCTTTGCGGCGACGTTGATTTTGAAAGCGTTAAGGACAAGGCTTCTTACATTACTCCTGTTCCCGGCGGAGTCGGACCTATGACAATTGCAATGCTTATGAAGAATACGCTTATGGCAGCAAAGCTGCAGAATAATCTGGTATAATCAAATATGCTCTAATTCTCCCGGGTACACTTTTGTATTTTGCAACGGTGTACCTATTTACTTTTGCGCTTTCATATGTTAAAATTTTATTGTACTAAATTATACTTGATAATCGGAGTGATTTTATGAACTCAAAAATACACGATGACAGTGTTGACTTTCTGTTCAAGGCAATTTTATCCTTAAAAAACACAGAGGAGTGCTACAACTTTTTTGAGGATTTATGCACTGTACCTGAGCTAAAGGCAATGTCACAGCGGCTGCTTGTTGCACATATGCTCAGTGAGAAGCGTGTTTACAGCGACATAGTGCAGGAAACAGGCGCAAGCACAGCAACAATAAGCAGAGTAAACCGTTCCCTTATTTACGGCTGTGACGGCTACTCTCTTGTATTTGAGAGAATAGAAAACGGAGATTGGAAAAAATGATTTCGGGCTACGCTGATTTTTCACAGTTTTACGACAATCTCACCGTTAATGTTGATTATAAAAAGAGAGCTGATTACCTGTTATCTCTGCTTGAAAGATACGGACATAAAAGCGGTATTACTCTCGATTTAGCCTGCGGCACGGGCAGCCTTACGCTGGAGCTTAAAAAGAGAGGAATTGATGTATACGGCGTTGACGCTTCGTGCGATATGCTTATGAAGGCGCAGGAAAAGGCGTATGAAGCAAATGAAAGTATACTTTTTTTATGTCAGAAAATGCAGGAGCTTGACCTTTACGGCACTATCGACACCTGCTTTTGTACGCTTGACAGCATTAACCATCTTCCAAGCTGTGATGATGTTCAAAGGGCATTTGATAAGGTTTCTCTTTTTATGAATAACGGCGGTTATTTTATTTTTGATGTAAATACTCCCTATAAGCATCAGCAAATACTCTCTAACAAAACATATGTATATGATACCGAGCAGGTTTACTGCGTATGGCAAAATTCTCTTGAAAAAGACAGGCTTACCGTACGGATTAATCTTGACTTTTTCTCAAAAAATGAAAACGGCACATATACAAAAAGCAGTGAACGCTTTTGCGAAAAAGCTTATCCGCAGAATAAAATAAAAGAAATGCTTTATAAAGCAGGTCTTGAGCTTGTTGATATTTTTGAAGAGCTGACATTTAATCCGCCAAGCAGCAAAACTCAACGAGAGGTATATATTGCAAAAAAGCGATAACGAAAGGAATATTCAAATGGTAAATAACGATATGCAAAACTCTGAACTGACAGAAGCCGAGCCGGCACACGACAAAATAATAAGATGTATCTCCTCTGACGGTGCGGTTATGGCGTCTGCCATAGATTCCACAAACATAGTATACACTGCAAAAAAGCTTCATCGCACCTCCCCCGTTGCTTCGGCGGCTCTCGGCAGGCTTATCACTGCCGCTTCTATGATGGGCGCACAGCTAAAGCAGGAAAAAGCAAGCCTTACGCTGAGAATTAACGGCGGCGGCGAGCTCGGTCCTGTTATTGCCGTTGCAGACAGCAAGGGTAATTGCAGAGGCTATGTGGGAAACCCAGACTGCGAAACCACATATTATGCAAACGGGAAAATAAATGTTTCTGCCGCTGTAGGCAAAGACGGAGTTTTAAACGTACTGCGCGATTACGGCTTTGGCGACCCGTACATTGGTCAAACGCAGATTGTAAGCGGAGAAATTGCCGAGGATATTACAAATTATTACGCTGTAAGCGAACAGATACCCACTGTCTGCGCTTTAGGTGTTCTTCTTGACAAGGAGGACGGAGAGGTAATGCTTGCAGGCGGACTGCTTATACAGCTTTTACCTGCCGCTGATGATACAACTATTGAAAAGCTTGAAAATAATGTATCTAAGCTGGAGCCGATAACCACAATGCTTGCAAAGGGTATGAGCGCACTGGATATTTGTAAAATTGCGCTTAACGGTTTTGAGCTTGAAGAGCTTGACGAAATGCCTGTTGACTATGTGTGCACCTGCAGCAGAGAAAAAATTGAGCAGTCCATACGTCTTTTAAGCGACGATGACATACGCAGCCTTGCCGATGAGCTTGGTTACGCTAAGGCAAACTGTCATTTCTGCAACAAAAATTACAGATTTACAAAAGGCCAGCTTGAGGACATTATTAAGAGCAAAAAACAGAAAAAATAATAAAAAATTATTTTTTTAATAAATCACAAAAGCACCTCGTTTTCTGAATTTTAACAGGCAACGAGGTGCTTTACTTTGTGTTTGATTATTATCTCTTTTATGGAATCCCCCTGACGGCTTCGCCGTCTTTCCCCCTTTGACAATGGGGACTTTTTGCCTCCCTTGTTAAGGTGGTACTTTAAGTCCTATATGAATTTCTGTCAAAATAAGCACAAATTTTTCTTAATAAATATTATTTTTCATCTCTTTCTATTGCACCTTAAAGCTTAATTTTTATTCTCTCTTCTAAGTGTGCCTTGCCTATAAGCTTATTAAAGCCGAAGAACATCAGCACAGCTAAAGCAGCTGTAGCTAAGAATGAAAGCAGTACGGTAAAATCAAACGGAGAAAGTCCGAGAAGGCTGCTTAAAAGAGTTATGCACAGTACCGTTCCGCCGGTGCAAACAGCAACAAGGGCTGTTCTAAGCGCATTAAACGGCAAGCACAGCTTTATTATGAACATAATTCCAATAACTGCCGTTGTCAAAACAGAAAGTGTAGAAATTTGAATTTGCGTTAAATGAAGCAGATTTCCGCCTATTACAGCAAGCAGAATACTGAAAATTACTGCAAGCGCAGTAGGTATGGATTTTGAAATTACATTAATAAAGAAATTACCCTCAATTCTGTTTTTGTTAGGCTGCAGTGCAAGCACAAAGGAC
>JBJEQJ010000029.1:0-7817 GCA_051881695.1 Acutalibacteraceae bacterium
CTCGTGACAGCTTGTCTATTCTAGCAAACTTTCGCCCCTTTGTCAACTACTTTTTTATTATTTAATTTTTTCCTCTTTTATTGTTTAATTTTCCCCTCTCTATTATTATATTTTTTCCTTTCATATTCCGCTTTTTCTTCATTTTTAATTTCCCACAAAAAAATCGCACGCTACCTTGCGATAACGTGCGACTAAATATTTTCACTTTACAAATTATTTTTATGTTATCCCTTTACTGCTCCTGCAACAACGCCCTTAATTATATATTTCTGGCAGAACAGATAGAAGATAATAATCGGAATAATAGCAAGCACGAGCATAGCCATCATAACCGCCATATCTACTGCGCCGTAGCCGCCTCTTAAATACTGTACTGCAACAGGAATCGTTCTTTGTGAATCCGGAAGAATAAGCTTGGGTAAAAGGTAGTCGTTCCATATCCACATAGCATTAAGAATTGCAACTGTTATTGCCGTAGGCTTCAATATAGGGAATACAACCATAAAGAAGGTTCTCATCGGGCCGCAGCCGTCTATCATTGCCGCCTCTTCAATTTCAAGCGGAACGCTTTTTATAAAGCCTGTAAACAAAAAGACCGAAAGCCCTGCACCGAAGCCAAGGTACAAAATAACAATACCGAACATATTGCCGAGTCCCAGCATATTTGCAATTTTCGACATCGGGAACATTACCATCTGGAACGGTACTATCATAGAGAAAGCGCAGAGCAGATATAAAAGCGAGGTGTACCATGCTTTTACTCTTACAATAAACCATGCGCACATAGAGGTGCATAAAACTATAATAAGCACCGACGCTACAGTAACCCAGAGAGAAACGCCAAACGCCTGGAAAAAGTTAATTTTCTCAATACCGTTTATGTAGTTTTTCAACCCGACGAAGGTTTCGGCATTAGGCAATGCAAACGGATTGTCGCTTACATAAAGCGTACCCTTAAAGGAGTTTATAACCACAAGAAAAATAGGTGTAAGCCACGCAACAAGAACAACGCAAAGCACGGCAAATATTATGCGCTCACCTGCACTCATTTTCTTTTTAATCTTCTTATTTTTTCCGTCTTTGCCTGTATTTTTTACCGTTATTGTCTTTTCAGCCATCAGCTTTCAACCTCCTTCCGTCTTGTCAGATAAAGCTGGGTGAGAGCTATTGCAGCAACTATAACAAAGAATATTACAGCCTTAGCCTGTCCAACGCCCTGCCAGCCGACTCTGCCGTAAAACGTATCGTAAATGTCCAGCGCCAGCATTTTAGTTTTTCCTGCCGGGGCGCCGTCAGTTAACGCATAGTTCTGGTCAAACAGCTTAAACGAGTTTGTAAGCGTTAAGAATGTGCATATTGTTACAGACGGCATAACCTGCGGAATTGTAATTTTAAACAGCTTTTGTATGCTGTTTGCTCCGTCAATATCTGCCGCCTCAAGCAAATCGGGCGAAACATTCTGAATACCGGCAATATAAATTATCATCATATAACCGACAAGCTGCCAGTTCATAAGTACAACCAGTCCCCAGAAGCCATATGCGGGGTCATATGTAATTGTAACGCCGAATATTCCGAGAAGACCGTTAATTATAAGAAGCCATATATATCCAAGAACAATTCCGCCGATGAGGTTCGGCATAAAAAAGGTTGTTCTGAATATATTTGTGCCCTTAATAGCCCTTGTTAATAATAAAGCCAATAAAAAGGCCAGCACATTAATTGTAATAACCGACACTATCGTAAATTTTACGGTGAACCACAGCGCATTGATAAAATCCGGGTTTGAAAAAGCCTTTATATAATTATCAACGCCTACCCATTTTGCGTTTGAAAGGGTAGAGAACTTAGTAAACGACAGATAAACTCCCATTATAAACGGCGCAATAAAAGCGATTATAAACGCAATTACCGTAGGCAGCGCCAAAACAGGGAACCATTTTTTAATAGCCTTTTGCATAATTACCTCCTTTTCTTTGTCATTAACAAAAGTTATTTTTGCGTATCATAAGGTGTTTTTATTCAATCACCCCGTACCCTAAGGCACGGGGTGAATAAATACTTGGATTCGCCTTTTCAGTTTTTATAAACTGCTGTAAGTTTAATTATCAGTCTTAAAATCAGGCTCAGGCAGCTTTCTCTGCAGCCCAGAAGTCCTTAACGTCCTTAGCAACCTGATCCCATTCTTTTTGTCCCTGAACATACTCAAGCAGAGAAGCACCGAAATCGTTCTTGAATTTCTCGCTCGGGAATGCTGTGAACAGCCATACAGGGTTAGTAATCTCGCCTTCCTTAGCCTGATAGCTTAATACCTCTTTTGCAAGCGGGTCTGACGGCTGCTCTTTCTCGCTGAAGGTATTAAACGGAGTGATGAAGCCTAAGTCGTTAGTTACAGCCTTTTTGCCGTAATCGCTTGAGAACAGCCATACAAGGAAGTCTACGGAAGCCTTTTGTGTAGCCTCGTCAACCTGGCTGTTTATAGCAAAGTAGTTTTCTGTACCAATGCAGATGCCCTGTGTTTCTTCGCCCTTAACGCCTGTGTAGATAGGTAAGAACTTAACATCTTCTGCTTTTGTTACATTTCCTTCAACGCCTGCAATCTGTCCCCAGCCCCAGTTGCCGTTTTGAACCATTGCAACCTTGCCGAGTGCAAACTCTGCCATAGCGTCGTTAACAGTTTTGCTGGAGAGCAGCTTCTTGTCTGTGACAGAATTGTTTGTGTATAAATCAAATATATTCTTGAAGTTGTCAGCATATTTGAATTCAATTTCTTTTGCGTCTAAGCCTGCAAGAATCGGGGTTTCATAGTTTTTATCCTCTTTGAACTCATAATAAAGCGGAAGATTTGCAAGGTGAGTCTGCCATCTCCACTGCTCGCCCTCTTTCATAGAGGTAGAAGCAAATACGCCTTCGATTCCAAGCTCGTCCTTAATAGCTGTCATATCCTCAACAACTTCTTTCAAAGCGTCGAAGCTCTTGATTTCGTCAACTGATGCTATTTTAGATGTTTTGTTTTTAGATGCGAAATATTTGTCCATTATTGCGTTATTGTAGATAATGCCGTAGCCCTCGATAGCATACGGAACACCGTAAACGCCGCCCTCATTAGTAACAGCAAGGCTCTTTCCGCCCTCTGTAAGCATATTGTAAAGCTCTGTATCCTTTAAGTCTGCACAATAGTCAGCCCAGTTCTGATATCCAACAGGTCCGTTAATCTGGAAAATTGACGGCGGAGTAGACTTATCTACCTCTGACATCAGTGTTTGCTCATACTCACCGGAAGCGGCCGTAACTATCTTAACGTCAACGCCCTTCTCCTCCTTGTACTTTGCAGCAATTTCCTTGTATGCCTTTACATACTGCTCCTCCGGCTTGAAGTTAAGGAAATATATTTCCTTGGCTGCCTCAACCTCAGAACCGCCTGATGACGACGGAGTCTGTGAACATCCGGCAAAAGCTGCAGCTGCCATACAAGCGGACATTGCAATTGCTGCAATTTTAGTAAACTTACGCATAGTTATTCTCCTTTTTCTTTTTTAATTTTTTATTCCTAAAGCCGTGTACGGCTTATGCGGCATAAATAAAACAACGTAAATTTTTACAATTTTTACAAAATTATTCCTTCACATTTATTACTATAGTTATAATAGCACTATTCACGGAATTTTGCAATCTATTTTTGAAAATTAAGTAAATAAAAATATTTCCATTTTTTCTTCATATTAAATCCTATACTTACTGTACAATAACAGCAACCGGCATACGGTAATAATGCCGATTTCCGGATAAAAATTAAACATAATATACAAAATACGAATCTGAATTTTTCATCTGCTTTATATGCGTTAAGCATATTTTATACCTTACACCGCAAAAAATTATTTGTGTTATGTCGAAGAGAATTTTTCCGCAGGCATAATTTTAACGTATAATATTTTGAATTACAACAGCAATCACATATTTACCACTATTTTACAGAAAAACCCCCTTGCCGACGGCGGAACGTTCGTCGCCTGCCGGCAAAGGGGATATTTTAAAAATTGATAATATTATTCAAACAGGGTATCCATACTTGCAAGCTGCATCGGAGTATTTGCACTCATAACACCGTTTACAAACAGTACGTTTTTAATTCCGTTTTCACTGCAATACTGCTTAATATTGCCCTCAAAATGGCGAAAATCTACAATATGCACCTCGTCATAATTATATGCAAAATACGGCGATAATGCATTTCCGTAGGACTCCTTCACAATAAGCAGCTTGTCGCCGCTTTCATCGTCCTCATTATCAATAACGGTAAGCGGGTTGTCGCCCCAGATGAATACACCGTAGGTGTTGCTTCCGCCTTCTGCTCCGGAATAGTACATATCAATCGGCTCGTCGGAAATCTGTGGTATGGTGCAGGTGTACGTTCCGGGGAATTCATAGTAATCAACGTGGTCAGGATGCGACCGCAGACCCTCATCACCCGTTATTGTGCAAAGCGAGCCTGTAAATCCCTCAATGGTATGCTTTTCTGCGTCCTGCAGCGCAAACGGCTCTTTTCCGGCAACCTTTGCAAATTCAGTATAAGCATAATACGCACCGAGTCCTGTCCAGTGGTGGTCGGTATTAAAGTACAAATACTCTGTTTTATGCTCGTTTAATACATTATAAATATCTACCGCCTTAATATCTGCCGAGTAATTATTATATACATACGATGTGCTCTCACGCTGTGACCTTGTACTGCCCTCTGACTGAAGCTGATTTGTAAGCCTTGCAGGCAAGCCGAACTCCGTATGATTCGGAACAACCATATTATATACGTTTATGCCGCTTCCGAGCTGTTGTTTATATTCCGAAATTTTAGCAGCGTAGGTCTTTGCTGAGTCCTCTCCGCCGAAAAAGAGCTCAAAACCCTTGTTGTCCCATATATAAATGCCCTCAACAAGCTTTCCGTCCTCGCCGTTATCGCTTATCTCTTTTACAGAGGACGCAGGCTTTGTGGGTTTTTCGGTCGGCTTCTCCGCTGCCGATGCAGACGCCGGCGCTGTTGCCGATGTTGCCGGCTGCGTCGGCGTTACATCTCCCGATTTTGAGCAGCCCTTTGCTATGCCCGATATTATAAGAATGATAATTACCAGAATTAAAACTCCCGAGCCGATAATTATAGCTCTGTTTCTTATCTGTCTTTTTCTTCTTTGCTTACGCATATATTCTCTGCGCGCAGCCTGTCTGCGCTCAAAGGTTTCGTTATCCATTTTATTCCCTCCAAAATTTATGTGTTTTTTATTCAGCATAAGTATATTACATATTTTCATTTTTTTCAACAAAAATGCACAAAATTTATCCTGCAACGTAAAAATATAAATGAAAGTTTTTTAAATATTAATCAAAAGCGTATTTTACCGCCTGATTTTCGGATAATAATAAAAAACAGTTATCCCTTTTCACAAGTTAAATTTGGGTTATCTTATCAAAAATTCTGATTGGGATTATGTTAAGGGCAGAAAACAGTCCCCCTTGTCTAAAAGGGGGATGTCACGCAAAGCGTGACAGGGGGATTCCCTGAACAAAGTCTGTGCTAAAATGAATCCCTCCACCGCAAGCGGTCCCCCTCCCTTTAACAAGGGAGGCAGAATTTCTCTTGTTAAAAACACGCAATATTTCTGCGCTAACCCCGAATTTGCGCTTATTCAAAGGGATAATAAAAAGTATTATTTCGGAAGTGAAGGATATATGGCACACAGAATAGGAAAATATACTATAAAAACGGATAATTCCCCCATTATAGCAGGTTGGGCGTCGGTTGCGGGAAAGCAGGAGGCTCAGGGGCCTCTTCGCAACAGCTTTGACAGGCTTTTCTACGATGAGCTTTGGGACGAGGACAGCTTTGAAAAGGCAGAGGCAAAGATACAAAGGGAGGCTTTAAGCATAGCTCTGGGAAAGGCGCATTTAAAGCCGGAGAATATTGACGTTATCTTTGCCGGAGATTTGCTCAACCAGTGCATCTCTTCGTGCTTTGGGCTAAAGGATTTTAATATTCCGTTTTTGGGACAGTACGGCGCCTGTTCCACAATGGCGCAGGCGCTTTTGCTCTCTGCCGTTTTTGCAGACAGCGGCTGCGCCGGCTATGCCGCCGCAGTCACCTCCTCACACTTTTGCTCTGCAGAGCGGCAATTTCGTTTTCCTCTTGAATACGGCGGTCAGCGCACTCCTACTGCACAGCACACCGTAACAGGCGGCGGCTGTGCTATAGTAACGTGCAATAACAGCACAGATATTGCAAACGGCAAAGCACAGCAAAACAGCTCGTCAATTCCAAGGATTAATGCAGCTTCTATAGGAAAAATTGTAGACCTGGGCATAAACGACGCAAACAATATGGGTGCGGCTATGGCGCCTGCCGCCGCAGAGATAATAAAAAATCATATGCTTGATATGAACACCTCCCCTAAGGATTACGACCTGATAATAACAGGCGATTTGGGCGAGGTCGGCTCAAAGCTGCTTTGCGAGCTTTTACAAAAGGATAATATAGATATTAAAAGCCGTCACAACGACTGCGGACTTATGATCTACAACAGGGAGAATCAGGACGTTCATGCAGGAGGCTCAGGCTGCGGCTGTGCCGCAAGCGTGCTTTGCTCATACATTCTTAACAATATGCAGCAGCAAAACGCACACAACATTCTTTTTCTGGCAACAGGTGCGCTTATGTCCCCCACCTCGTCCCAGCAGGGAGAAACTATCCCCGGTATTGCACATCTTTTGAATATTATGATTTAATGCCGAAGCCTTCATCTATACTGATTTCAGTGTTTCCGTATTAAAACCAATATTAGTATCAGTCTGTTTTTTTGAACAAAGTACACTACTTCTTAATTTGCCAAAAAGAAAAATCTACTTTTTATATATATTCAAAAAATCAAAAGTATGATATAATTTAGGTGATGTGAAAATTAAGGAGTATTTTTATGTTTGAAAAAATACAATATTACGATGACCGTGTAATCAATTGGATTGCAAAAATTCAGTCGCCCAGACGTAATAAATTGATGATTTTCTTCACAAGACTCGGGGATAAGGGACTTATATGGTTTACTTTGTGCGCCCCGTTTTTTATTTTTCCGCAGACCAGGCTGGTCGGAACTAATATTTTAGTTGCGCTGGTTATGGCGCATCTTGCAGGCGAGGTGCTTATTAAGCATCTGGTATGCAGAATAAGACCCTGCCACAAGCTTGATGAAGATGAAAATATTATAAAAAAGCCTAAATACTATTCCTTCCCCTCGGGGCATACTACTTCTTCCTTCTCGGTTGTTGCGGTAACACTGTTCCGCTTTTGGCCTGTTGCAATTCCTGTAACTATTATTGCATTTTTAATCGCTTTCTCAAGACTGTATTTAAGAGTTCACTATTTAACAGATGTGCTTGCGGGAATGATGCTGGGCTTGCTATGCGGATTTTTATCTGTTGAGCTTTTTAATACTATATTCTGACAGAAAAATCCAATGTAAATTAACGCCCCTTGTCTAAAAGGAAAATTCAAAAAAGAATAGCCTGTGCTAAAATGAATCCCTCCACCGCAAGCGGTCCCCCTCCCTTTAACAAGGGAGGCAAAAAGTCCCCCTTGTCAAAGGGGGAAAGATCACGAAGTCATCAGGGGGATTCCTCAGAATAAAGTCAGCGCTAAAAAGAATCCCTCCACCGCAAGCGGTCCCCCTCCCTTTAACAAGGGAGGCAAAAAGTCCCCCTTGTCAAAGGGGGAAAGATGACGAAGTCATCAGGGGGATTCCTCAGAATAAAGCCTGTGCGGAAGCGAATCCCTC
>JBJEQJ010000030.1:0-31244 GCA_051881695.1 Acutalibacteraceae bacterium
TGCCTCCTTTTTTGTTTGTAAGGCTATGATATAACCTCCCCTAAGGGACGAGTCAAGCATTATTTTTCTTTTAATTTACAAACATTTTAATCACTCGAATAATTGACCCGGAAGCTTCATTTTTTCCTTAATCGGAAACTCCTTACCAAATGCTTCAACCTCTGCTTCATCCACAAAATACCCCTGTGGTGTTGAATACTCACCAGTAATTCCATTAAGATAGCCCGGTATCAATTCCTTGCACAAAAAGAATGACGCATCTTCTCCTTCCGGTAAGCCATGATAACGGATGCCGAATTTGCTTGCATAAGTAAAACCGCTCTTTCCGTAAAAGTCAATATTGCCCTCAAAGCAGACAGCACCGCATCCAAGTTCCTTTGCTTTTTCCAGAGAATAGTCTAATAAGATTTTGCCATATCCCTTTCTTTTGAAATCCGGCGCAATACAAATCGGTCCCATTGTCATTATGGGAATATTTCTTCCATCATCTGCCTTTATGATTGCTCTCATAAACATATTCTGACCTATGAACTTACCGTCCAGCTCCATAACAAAATCAAGCTCAGGAACAAATGCCGGATCATTTCGAAGCTGATTTAATACATAATGTTCAAAGCATCCCGGACGGTATACATTCCAAAAGCTTTCTCTTACCATATTCTCCACTTCTCGGTATTCTTCTTTTTTCTCTAAACGAATCACAATATTGTTTTTAATCATTTTTCCTCAACCTTTCTATTACTTTTGTTTATTCATTTTCTATATGTTTTTAAATTTTTGTTTTTCTCATACCGATTTCACTCCATGGCTCTGTATAAACTGTTTTGTATGATTACGCAGAATTTGAACATAACCCTCATTTTCTCCTTCTTTATCGGACATACTGATAAGAAGAAAAAGCGGGGCATAATACTCTACTGCAAGCTGTCTGGGGTTTTCTTCCTTCAACACACCTTTTTTTGTCAGTTCACGAAACAAATCTTCCATATAGGAAACCGGCCCTTCAACAATACACTGACTGTAAAGCTCTGCCATTTCGGCATTTCGATATTGCTCCAACGTCAACATTCTTCGGAAGAGCAATGCAAAATTATCCTCTGTCCAGAATTTCAACTGTTCAACGGTATATTTCTCTATATCCTCCCAAGATGTAGTTGCATAGGAATCCGACATTTTATCATACTGTTCAACCGGCATCTGATATTCTTTTGCTCTTTGGGCATCAATCTGTATCATTCTGTCAACAATGCTGTCAAAAATATCACGCTTGTTTTTATAATGCCTGTATAGAGCACCTTTGGTCATTCCAAGTTCCTCTGCGATGTTTCTGACAGATACAGCCTCATAACCATCTCTTGCAAATAACTGTAGTGCTGTTAATAAAATTTTTTCCTTAGTATCACCCATATTGTATCCCTCCAAAACATATAAATAATCTCTCTTTGTGTGAGTAAACGTTCGTTTACATCAATTGTAGTAAACGACCGTTTATTTGTCAATAGTAAAAAATAAAAAACATAATCATCACAAGCCTATCCGCTGCAATTCTTAGATCTCTCTTATGCAAAAATCAGAAAATGAAACGCTTATTTTGAAAAATGAAACGGTCTGGAAGTTTAGTGTCAGAATAAAAAATGGGGCATAAAAATACACTCAAAGACTGACTTTTTTATTACAAAACAGCTGTATTCAGCAATCACTCTGACACTTTACTAAAAGGTAAAAGTGCAGTAAACACTGATTACAAGCCGTTTTCAAGACATAAAAAATGAACCGCAATCAGGATACGCTTTGTATCAAAATTGCGATTCTTATTTGGAGCAAATCTCTTATTTTAATACAAATGCACCCAAACTAAATTGTGGGTGCATTTCGTATTTCTTGGTGCATCAGAAATACTATTACATTTTAAAATTAGTCAATAGTAACTTACATAATACATAATAAAGCAGACTGAAATTTTAGTAAACTGCAGTCTGTTTTATTTTCCGTATTTTTACCCCTCAATTTCAGTACCGTCATTAAACCTGAATATTAAAGTTCCGTCTTTGCGAACCGTGACCGTATCAACAACCGTCAGCCAAAGGTAATTATCAAATTCGGTGAGCAGTTCGTCACGCTTTGAAAGGTTGGAAATAAAGCTGTCTATTGCTTTTCTTTTTGAAAGCTTATTATCTTTCTGCTGTTCAAGCTCATCATATCTTGATTTTGCTTTTTCATATCGTTCAACATAGCTATTGTATCTCTCTGTATATTTTTCCTGATCCTGAGCCGATGAAGAATTTTCGGCTATGCACTTTTTAATAAGCTCGGTAACGACTTCAAGCTCACGGAGAAGTTCTGACATTTCTCTGTCAATCTCCTTAGTATCGGTCAGAACATCTCTTGTAAGTTTGCAAGCCTTTATGAACGGCTCTTTATCGGAAATCAGTCCGTTAAAAACCTTAAGAAATCGCTCCTTTATTTCATCTTCGGTAATATGCGGTGTTTTGCAACAGGTGTTGTTCTTGAATTTTCTGTTACACTGCCATATTACCGTTTTGTATTTGTCCGTTGAATGCCAGGTTTTAGAACCGTAAAAGCCACCGCAGTCACCGCAAACGATTTTTGCACCGAATACACTCTTTCCACTGTAAGCTCTGTCTATGGCTTTGTATCAATTCACTGTAGTAGCTTATCTGTGCAGACAATGAATGCAACATTTCATCTTTGCCCGATGATACCCTGGCATATGCCGCTACTCTTTTTGCTTTCGGCTGTTTAGGAATCGGGAAATTAACTTTTTCAACAATTCTGCTCATAACAGCACCCCCCTTACGGTTACATATTACCTCTGAAATCCTATATTATCCACTCATTTCACTGAATATGGTACACGAAGATAAGCCGTTTTCACGGGCGATAATTGTATCAATTTCAGAGTACTCATCAGCGGTAATTATGTTTGATTTCAGCATACTTTTAATAACTGACATTGATATTCTGTAAGCAACCACCTTGCCATAAAGTTCTTTTGTCATATTCTGTTCTCCTTGCGTCTTACATCGGCAAAGCACTTAACGGAACAATATTTGCTTTTTGCACGGTCACTCTGAAAAGCAATACCGCAATATGCGCATATATGACTATATAATTTTTTAGGTTTGCGATTCTGGGGATGTGCCGACCACCAGGAATTACGGCATTTATCCGAACAAAATTTCTTTTGCCGTTTATGCTTTGTCTGCACAATCGGTTTTCCGCAATGCATACAGGTTTCAAAGGGTGATTTAGTTTTTGCATTTCTTCTATAGAATGATTTAACCGTATTTATTGAAAGTTGCAGATGATTTGCTATTTCCGAAAAAGTCATTCCATTTGAACGCATCCGTATAATACTTGTTTTCTGTTCCTTATTCATGAAAGACACCTCTCTTTTCTTTGATGTGTCTATAGGCAAAAACAATTAATAAAATCCGAAGTCCCATAGTCACAAAATTTTCTTCAAGAGTATAAGGACAGAAATGTTGATTTTAAGAACCAAACAGAAAAAAGCCCATCAGAGAAATCAATCTACAACGGACATAAGTGCTATAAAAATATTCAGTTAAATTCTTGTTTCTTTTTTGTGCCAATTTCAGCTATTTCAGTGACTGAAACAATACACTTCGAACACATCAGCTTTGCTTGTGTTAATGGCGGGTTCTGTAGCAGATGGGTTTCCGCAACACTTACATACTGTGACTTCTGCATCGGGGCGAAAGATCAAACTGACAAGTTTTCGCCGTTAGCAGAACTCTTCACCGTATCCTTTAATAAGCTAAGTAGCTTACTTCTCTTCTTATATTCATTTCCGACAGCACGGAGATTCTTAATCTTCTGACGCTGTTCATCTGTAATAGCTTCAGACCTCCTATATTTGAAAAGTCATCTCTTCTGAAAGTTATGCAACCCTGTCAACTGGATTCCCGTTGTTTGAGAAAATGAGCATAAAAACCAGTTATCCACTACGGCAACCTCATAGTACAGAACCATACTTTTTCAGACTAATAATCAGAATAATATCCTAACTTTCTTACTGACATTCAACTAACTCATCTTCAAGATAATGATTGAGCCTTACCGTCAAACAAGACAGCAAAATACCACCGTAATACAAACACTTTACTCCAAAAAAATCCCGGCAGTCTATCTGCCCAGTTTTAATTGTAACCGTCAAATGAGCACATAAAACCAGATAGCAACCAATCGCTGACTTTGATATTTTAATCTCTTAAGTTTTTAGCATTGAATTTTGCCAAAGCATTCCATATTATAAGTATATCTACCGTTTCGTCTTCTTTAAGATTCGGAAATCTTGTGAATATGTAAGTCACGTATTTATACGGATCAAGATTATTATCCTTGGCTGTCTCAATTATGTTGCAAACCACCGCACTGCCTTGTGCGCCGGACTTTTTATTGCCAAATAGAAAGCTTTTTCTGCACCACATAGCAACACTCAACCCACTGCTGTTACATTCCTTAGCCTGCTTTTACCACAAAGTTAAATTCTGTATTTAATAAAAACACCTCCATACAATCTACTATCGTACGGAGGTGCATTAGTTTTATTTTATACTTTGATTATCTTTTGAAATTTAATTCCGGACGTCTTTTTCGGCAATCTATCCTTAACAAAACATCGGGATAAATAAAACAAGATAATTCTTTAATATTTTGAAAATTGTCGTTTTGTCAATCGGATAGATATCCGTTAAGATGTGTACTGTGCCACTTCCACGCAGTTTCTATAATTGTTGAAAGATCATTATATTCGGGTTTCCAGCCAAGGATATTCTTTGCTTTGTCGCTTGAAGCGATAAGTATTGCAGGGTCGCCTGCTCTGCGTTCTTCTTCAATTACTTTTATCTCTTTTCCTGTGACCTTTTTAGCCGTTTCAATAACCTCTCTTACCGAGAATCCGACGCCGTTGCCTAGGTTGAAAATATTGCTTTCACCGCCGTTTAACAGATACTTAACGGCAAGGATATGTGCCTGTGCAAGGTCTTTAACATGAATATAGTCACGGATGCAGGTTCCGTCAGGTGTGTTGTAATCGGTTCCGAATATGCTTATATGGTCCCTTGTACCGTTTGCCGCCTGCAAAATAATCGGGATAAGATGGGTTTCAGGGGTGTGCGCCTCACCGATTTTTCCGCTGATATGAGCGCCGCAGGCGTTGAAGTAACGCAGTGAAACATACTTCAAGCCGTGTGCCTGCTGAGTCCAATAGAACATTCTCTCCATTGCTTTTTTTGTTTCACCGTAGCAGTTAGTCGGGTTGGTCGGATCATCTTCAAGAATAGGCGTATGTTTTGGTTCGCCGTAGGTTGCCGCTGTTGATGAAAATACAATATTTTTGATATTGTGTGCTATGAGTGATTCAAGCAGCACCTTTGTTCCGCACAAGTTGTTGTCGTAGTACTTGAGCGGATTTATCATACTTTCGCCGACAAGTGAATTTGCCGCAAAATGAATAACTGCGTCTATATTTTTCTCTACATCAAGAACACTATCTATATGAACTCTGTTTCTCAAATCACCCTTGTAAAACTTTGCCTTTGGATGCACAGCCTCAATATGACCTGTTTCAAGGTTATCAAAAACAATAACCTCATCGCCCTGTTCAATAAGACTGTAAACTGTATGTGAGCCTATATATCCTGCTCCTCCGAGTACAAGAATTTTCATAATGTTTCTCCTTTCCGTAACTTATCTCCGTCATTTTATACATCAAGTAAAAGCCAGCTAAAACCATATGGCTTTAGTTCAATGGAAATACTGCACACCTCATCATCAGTGAATAAATCTCTTCCGCTTTTTACACCGTCAAGAAACACGGATTGAACCTTATCACTAAAATTAAAAAATGCAAGCAACTTTTTATTTTCATATTCTCTGCAAATTCCCAGAACGCTGTCAGAACCTGTATCCACTGTCTGAAAATCTGCTTCTGCTCTGAAAGCCTCGTTTTGGGCTCTGCATTTTTCAAGTTTCAGAATACTCTGAAAAATCCTGCCCTGAACCGTATCTGAGTCATCGCAGTTTTCGGCAAGCTTCCAATTAAACTTTCTTCTGTGCAGATAACGGCTGTCAACACTCTTTTCGGGATTATCGTGATAGCTGCAATCATTGAGCTGTCCTATTTCATCGCCGCTGTAAAGAACGGGAATACCGCTTTGCGTGAGCATATAAGCGTGGAGCATAATATCACAGTCAATTGATTTTTCAAGCTTGTCCGTATCTTTTTCTTCAAGTGCAGCTTCTATTCCGCAAAGACTTGCCGTTGTTCCGCAAAGCCGAGCGTCACCGAGCCTTGGGTCATTATTATAAAGCTCTCCCCTTGCGTTGCTGTCGGGAAACTTTCCTGTAAAATAATCATTAAGGAATTTTTTATGCGGTATCTCACTTATGCCAAATTGCTTTAGCCAATCATAATCCAGTCCCCAGCCTATGTCATCGTGACAACGCAGGTAGTTTAAAAAGATATAATCTTTCGGCAATTCGGAAAGCTGATTCATCTGACGTTTAAGAAGTCTTACATCTTTTGTTGCAACGGTGTGCCATGTACTTGCCATCGTTGTTACATTATAAAGCATATGACATTCGGGCTTTTCAACAGTTCCGAAATAAGGCACAACCTTTGACGGCTCCATAACAACCTCACCCAAGAGCAGTACGGAGGGACAGACAATTTCCGTTATTATGCGCATCATTCTGACAAGCGAATGAACCTTAGGAAGATTACGGCAGCTTGTTCCAAGCTCCTTCCATATATACGGAACAGCATCAAGTCTTATAACATCAATTCCTCGGTTTGCAATTGAAAGCATATTTCCGACCATATCGTTGAACACTACGCAGTTTCCGTAGTTCAAGTCCCATTGATAAGGATAAAAGGTAGTCATCACAATTTTGTCGCAGTCGTCAAGATAAGTAAAATTTCCCGGTGCTGTTGTCGGAAAGACCTGCGGAACAGTCTGTTCAAACTTATTGGGATATTCCCAATCATCAAAGAAAAAATATCTTTTTTGAGCTTCAGTATCGCCGTTTCGTGCTGCTCTTGCCCACTCGTGGTCCTCACTTGTGTGATTCATAACGAAATCAAGACAACAGCTTATTCCGTTTTTATGACACTCGGCTGTCAGCTTTTCAAGTTCAGCCATTGTGCCAAGCTCGTGCTGAACCTTTCTGAAATCAGATACGGCATATCCGCCGTCACTCCTGCCCTTTGGAGTTTTCAGCAAAGGCATAAAATGCAAATAGTTTACTCCGCATTTCTTTAGATAGTCAATTTTTTCTCTTACACCTTTAAGGTTGTCTGCAAAAGCGTCAACATACAACATCATACCGATTATATTTTTCGTTTTATACCAATCGGGATTTTTCTCTTTTTCTCTGTCAAGCTTTTTCAATGAGCTTTTTCGACGCTTGTAATACTCGTATAATGAATCACATAACCAGGAAAAGGCTTTCATATCATTGTTATACACTTCACAATACAGCCATTTCAGCTCATCATAGCGTTTTGAAAAGCGTTCAACAAATTCCTTTTCCCACTTAGCTGATTTATTCACTACTCATCACCTCAATTTATGGTAATCTGTCAATCTCTCCGATAGTTGGCATAGCAGGTATCGCACCGCTTCTGCTTGTTGTAATTGCCGCCGCATTGTTTGAAAATGCCAGCATATCCTTTATTTCGTCCTCCGTCAGGTCTGACGGGTTGTATTTTCCAATATACGCCATACGGCTTAAAAATGCACCGAAGAATGTATCGCCTGCACCGTTTGTATCTGCAACCGTAACGCTTACGCCGTCAACAATTCCTGCGCAATCTTTAAAGCGATAATATGCACCCTTTGCGCCGAGAGTTACAAGAACGAGCTTAATATTATACTTGTCACATAAGTATTTTGCTCCCTCTTCAACATCGGTTTTTCCGCTGATAAGAGGTAATTCCTCATCTGATACTTTTAATATATCTACTAAATCAAGCGGTTTTTTCATCTGTTCAACTGCTTCATCTAAACTGCTCCAAAGGCTCTCTCTGTAATTCGGGTCATATGAAATTACCGCTCCGAACGATTTTGCACGCTTGACTGCTGAGGTTGTTGCCGTTCTTGAAGGTTCAGCGGTAAGGCTGACAGAGCCGAAGTGAAGTATATGCGTATTGCTCAGATGCAAATCGATTATTTCGTATTCAGATAACAATGTGTCGGCACTGTTTTTTCTATAGAAAGCAAAGCTGCGCTCTCCGTTTTCGTTTACCGAAACTATCGCAAGCGTTGTGTTGACACTTTTATCGGTAATAACGCCGTCTGTACTGACATTATATTTTTTTAGTGTATCGCACAAAATTCTTCCGAAAGAATCGTTACCGACCTTTCCGATAAACGCAGTTTTTGCGCCAAGCTTTGAAGCCGCTACTGCAACATTGGCAGGTGCGCCGCCGGGATTTGCAGTGTATATCGGTATTCCGTTATCCGAAATTCCCGTTTGTGTAAGGTCAATCAGTATTTCTCCCACAGTAGTAATATCAAACATTTTAAAGCACCTCTGTAAACCTTATAAAATCGGAAATTCCCTTTTCGGTTCTCTTGAATACTCCGGCATCACAAAGCACCTGTTCAAATACTTTTCCGACCTCAAGCCGAAGTATATCTTCTGCATTAGCTTCGGAAAATTCAGGATAACGCAATAAAACATCCCTTGCCCACTGTGCGTGTGAGGCGGTTTCAGGTTTTTCATCAAGGTTCTCATTGTTAAGCATTGCATTTTTCAGTACATCTAATTCAACTGCAAGCCTTGCAGGAAGAACGGCAAGTCCCATCACCTCAATAAGACCTATATTCTCTTTTTTTATGTGATGCAGTGATTGATTCGGGTGGAACACACCGAAAGGACGCTCATCGGAAGTAATATTATTGCGAAGCACAAGGTCGCATTCATAGTAGTCACCGTTCATTCTTGCAATAGGAGTTACCGTATTGTGCGGCACTCCTTCGGTTTCGGCAAATATTCCTGCATTCGGGTCACTGTAGCCTCTCCATTTTTCAAGGACATAGCTGCAAGCCTTTGAAAGTGTATGTCTGTTTTTGCTCTTAATTCTGATAACGGACATAGGCCATTTTACAATGCCTGCTGTTACTTCAGGGAAATCCGACAAAGAGAACTCTTTTTCTATATCCGCTTTAGCCATTGCGAATGTGTAATTTCCACCCTGAAAATGCTCGTGGCTTAAAATTGAACCTCCGACAATCGGCAAATCTGCATTTGAGCCTACAAAATAATGAGGAAATTTTTCTATAAAATCAAACAGCTTTTCAAATACGGCTGAGTCTATCTTCATCGGAATATGCTTTTCATTGAACACAATACAATGCTCGTTGTAATAGCCGTAAGGAGAATATTGAAGCTGCCAGCTTTCACCGCAGATATCAATAGGAATCGGACGGAGATTTTGTCTTGCAGGGTGATTTTTGTTTCCTGCAAAGCCTGCGTTTTCGGGGCAAAGCTGACATTTCGGATATGCTGTTGCCTTTGCTGTTCTTGCCGCCGCAATATCACGTGGATCTTTTTCCGGCTTTGAACGGTTTATAGTAATATCGAGCGTGCCGTATTCCGACTCATACTGCCAGCGAATATCCTTTGCTATTCTTCCTGCTCTCACATAATTAAGCTTTTGGCTTATATCATAATACCAGTCGGTAGCCTTTTCAGGAGACTGTGAACAGAGCTGATTGAACTTGCCGATAATCTCTCTTGGAAAAGGCGTAACAATTCCCATAAGCTTTGTATCAAACAAATCACGTGATGCAGTTGTGTCATCAATTATTTTGTTTTCGCAAGCATACTCTGTAAGCCTGTCCAGAATATCATCAATTACGAAGTTATTTTCCATAACTTCCGGTTCTTCCCAGTCATAAACGCAGAGTGCGTCCATAAGCTGATTTCTTATTACATATTCATCTTCTTTTTCAATCAGTCCGCTTTTTATTGAATAATTTATCAGTTTCTGAATTTCATTACAAATCATAAAAACCACCCTTATGCAGTAATTTCAATTCCGCCAACAGGTCTTATGCGAAGAACATAACAACTGCCCTCGCCGAAAATCCTGTTCATTTCATCGAAATATTCCTTGACTTTTTCAACAGGAACAAATGCCTGAATCGTTCCTGCAAAGCCTCCTCCGTGAACTCTTACTGCACCGCTATCCTGTAAAATTCGTTTACTCATCATTATCGCAAGCGGTATTCCCTGTTCAGTCGGCTTTTTGCAGGAATACAGATTTTGCAAAAGGTTTGCAGACGACTCACCCGACTGACGAACAAGCTCAAAAAATCTGTCAGTATCACCGTTTTCAAGTGCCTGTGCCTCTTGTTCAGCTATTGTGTTTTCACCGAAAAAGTGTGCGGCTCTCATAATTTCACGGTCTGTGCAGGTGTTTCGGAGTTTCGGAACAGCCTCATAGAAGCTTTCCTTATCAACCTCACGCAAAACATTCTTTCCGAAATAAGCTGCAACCTTTTTCATTTCGGACGGCACGGCAACATAGTCCTCGGTTAAATCAGAATGACTGCCCTTTGTATCGGTTATGCAAATACTGTAACCCGCCTTTTCAAAATCAAAGCTGTGTTTTTCGATAATCGGCTCTGATGTATCAAGAAAGTCGATATAAACAAATCCTCCGACCGAGCTTACCATCTGGTCCATAAGACCGCTGCCCTTGCCGAAATATTTGTTTTCTGCATATTGTCCGATTTTTGCAATCTCAACACTGCCTGCATTGCCGCCGTTATAGTGCAAATCAATAATTGTACCTATGAGCGTTTCAAACGCTGCTGACGATGAAAGTCCGCTTCCGCTCAACACATCTGAAGTCGTGTAGGCATCGAAACCGCCCATAGCAACGCCCTTATTATTAAAATATGACGCTATACCTCTGATGATTGCGGCTGACCTTCCCATTTCTTCGGTGTGAACACTGAGGTCGGATAAATCTATTAAATCCTTCTCATAACCCTTTGATTTCAGTCTTATTACTCCGTCATTATGAAAAGATACAACCGCAATTACATCAAGATTCACTGCTGCCGCCAATACACATCCGTGCTGATGGTCTGTGTGATTTCCTCCGATCTCCGTTCTGCCCGGGGCAGAATAGATTTTTATATCTTCACGCTCCGGATAAAGCTCTTTAAAGCTTTTTACCGCTTCTGTATAACGCTTTTTCTGTTTCTCAATTTCAAGCTGTGACTCACCGTATAATTTTTTCAGTAAGCTGTCAAATTCACCGCTGTTTAGTCTATCAATAAAAGCTTGTGGTTTCATATTGTATTCTCCGTTCCGTATAATTATACTTCTTTGAGATGCAGTTCAATCGGGAAGAAATCTCCCCAAGGCCTCGGAAGAAGGATACCGCCTTCCATTAAAGCCTTTCCTGTATAAATTGTGTTATCACCATCAACAACATATTTCTTATCGGGAATCAATCCACGTAGCTTTACGGAATAACCTGTTATATTAGGCTCTGTTCGGAATATCATACCGTGAACAAGCACCTCAACGGAATTTTCAGACACAAACGACCAGATTGCAAATTTATCCGTCATAGGATTGCTGAGTCTGTAGTATCTGCCGTTATGAATTAACGGGCCGTATTTTTTAAAGCGTTTATTCTGCTCGATAACCGCATTTTTTTCTTTTTCCGAAAGTGTGTTTAAGTCAAGCTCATAGCCAAAGCTGCCGCTCATAGCCGTAACTACCCTTGTTTCAAAAGGAGTAATTCTGCCTGTCTGATGGTTTGGTACAATTGAAACGTGAGAACCGATTGTTGATATGGGATAGAAAAATGAGGTTCCGTACTGAATCTTCGTCCTCTCGTATGCATCGGTATCGTCACTGCACCAAATCTGCGGACAATAGTAAAGTATGCCTGCATCAAAACGACCGCCGCCGCCGCTGCATCCCTCAAATAGAATGTGCGGAAATTCAGACGTGAGTCTGTCCAAAAGTTCATACAATCCCAGAACATATCTGTGCTGCATTTCTCCCATATTTTCAGCAGGAAGCTCTGCGCTGTACCAATCGCAGATACTGCGGTTCATATCCCACTTCACATACGAAATATCGGCACTGCTCAATACATCACTGATAACCTTGAATAAATAGTCACGAACATCCTGACGGGTCATATCAAGAACAAGCTGATAACGGCTTCTCGTCGGCTTTCTTTTTGGAATCTGAATCGCCCATTCTGGGTGAGTTCTGTAAAGCTCGCTGTCCTCGGACACCATTTCAGGCTCAAACCATATACCAAATTTCATACCAAAGGACTTGACCTTTTCAACCAGAGTGTTCAAGCCGCCTTTTAGTTTTCCTTCATTGACAAACCAGTCGCCAAGCCCCGAGGTATCGCTGTCCCTCTTACCAAACCAGCCGTCATCCATTACAAACATATCAACGCCGAGCTTTGACGCTTCCTTTGCAATGTTTTCCAAGCGTTCCTCATTGAAATCAAAGTAGGTTGCTTCCCAGTTGTTAATAAGCACGGGACGTTCGGACAGCTTATATTCACCTCTGCAAATGTTGTTTCTTATTACATTATGAAAATTATGTGAAAGCGCTTCCATACCGCTGTCGCTATAAGACAATATAACCTCGGGTGTACTAAACTGCTCATTCGGCTTTAACTCCCAGCTGAAACACTCGCTGTTTATGCCCATAAGCATACGCACCTGATTATGCTGAGTAAGCTCAATTTTTGTCTGAAAAGAACCGCTGTAAACAAGCAACGCACCTATACACTCTCCGCTTGTTTCCGTACAATCGTTACTGCAAAGCAGAACAGAAGGGTTTTGCTGGTGGCTTGAAGTTCCTCTGTTGCTTGAGCTTTCCTGAACCCCGTGAAACAGCTTTCTGCGTTCAACTAATCTCTCCATTGTGTGACGGCCGTGAAAATGCACCCAATCCCAATCGCCGTGAGGAATATCCAGACACAAGCTGAACGCCTTTGTAATTTTACACGGAGCGTCACCCATATTGCAGAAAACCGCACTTCTGGTAATTATGTCCTTCTTCTCAAGTACGCCGTACTTTAGAATCACACGAATATCCGACGAAGTATCCTTGAGATATATTTCGAGTGTTTCAGCTTCATCTTCATCAGCGTAAACAGCGGGCAATCCTGAAATTGCATACTTTCCCTTATTGATTTCATAACCGTCAAAACGCAAATCAAGGGCATCACTACCGTTCGGGTGAGTGATTGCCGCCGCCGGAATTCTGTGATCGCCTATTCCTTTGCAGGAGTATTCAAGCGGCATTGTATCAAGAGAATAATCTCTTTTGTTTTCTGCCTCATAAATATTACCCGAGAAACCTACATCGGGATAATCAAGCAAATATTCCATATCGCACTCCGTGCGTGAACCGTACCAGATATGCTTAAGCACTCCGTATTCGTCTGCCTTTATCTGATACATAGAGTGAAGTGTTTCCAAATAAAAATTTCTGCCTTGTTCTGTAACTCTGATAGCCATAAATATCACCTTATTGTTTCATATTAATTCAATGGGAGAAGCTTATATAAAACTTCTCCCCTTTTACTAACCCTTTACTGCACCGTTTGCAACTCCGCCGATAATCTGCTTCTGGCAGACTACATAGAATATAAGAATAGGAATTAACGAGAGCAGATATGATGCAAATGCAAGATTGTAGTTTGTTCCGAACTGCGTTTGGAAATTAAGCTGTGCAAGCGGAAGCGTTGTATTTTCTGAGCCTGACATAATAACAAGAGGCGTCATTACATCGTTCCATGTACCCAAAGCTGTAAGCACTGCAACTGTAGCGTGCATTGGCTTCATCATCGGGAAAATAACCGTCCAATATGTTTTCCAGGTAGAAGCGCCGTCGATTTCAGCCGCTTCCTCCATAGCAAGAGGAATATTCTTTAGATAGCCGCTGTATAGCATAACATTCATAGGCATATAGAAAACAAGATAAAGGAGAATTACACCGATAGGATTTGCAAGTCCGATTTGCGCAGTTTCCTTTACAAGAGGCATCATAAGGATTGCAAACGGAACAAACATACCGCTTACTATGTAGAAATAAACTAACTTGTAGCCCTTTTTTCTTCTCATATTTCTGCCGATAACATAGCCTGCTATGGAATGAACAAGAACCGATAATACTATTGTAATACCGGAGATAAAAAGGCTGTTTGCAAGTGCGCTCCAGAAGTTTGTTACTCTCATTGCCTCGGCAAAGTTATCAAAGCTCCAGTTACTTGGCGGAGCTAACGCACCGGCAACATCGTTTGTCATTTCCGAAGGATTTTTAAAGGCGATAATAACCGTCATATAAAGAGGAAACAGAACTGTAAGACAGCCTAATATAAGCACAAAGGTCAAAAACCAGTTCGTTCCCTGTTTCTTTTTCAGTCTCCTCATAGCTGTTCCTCCTTTTTACCTGTCATTCTCATCTGAATAACGGAAATAGTAACAATAAGAATAAAGAATATTACCGCATTTGCACTCTGGAAGCCAAACTGACCGCCGTCCATACCGTTTCTGTAAATCAGGTAAGATATTGATTCCGTACTCTGTGCAGGTCCGCCCTTGGTCAAGGACATAATCTGGTCGAAAACCATAAGCATATTCTTCGTACTTAAAACAAGATTTATTGAGATAAACGGCATCAAAATCGGAAGCGTTATCTTTCTGAATGTAAGAAATTTTCCTGCACCGTCAATCCTTGAAGCCTCATACACATCCTCGGGAATGGTCTGCAAGCCGGAAATATAAATAATCGTATTCATAGCAACCGCCTGCCATACACCTACAATAAGAACGCCTATCCAGGCAAATCGCTCATCTGCAAGAATACTGTTCTGAATCCACTCAATGTTGAAGGTTTCACCGACAGCAGGAATAATGTATGTAAAAATGAAGCTGAAAATGTAACCTACAATCAATCCTCCGAGAATGTTCGGAACAAAGTAGATACCTCTTAATGTGCTTTTAAATCGAATCTTGCTGTTTAATGCAAGTCCCATAAGAAGGCTGATAACATTTACAAGTATTGTTCCTACAATCGCATATTTAAATGTAAATAAATAAGAATTCCATACCCTTGAATCTGTAAACAAATCAAAGTAATTTCTTAAACCTACAAAATCCCAGCTGCCGTAGCCTCTGTAGTTTGTGAAACTGTAGAAAGCACCGATTATAAGCGGCAAAGTATTAAACGCAAAGAACAGAATTACTACCGGGATAAGCATACCAAGATACGTTCTGCTCTTGCTTGACAATCGTCTTCCGGATTTCATTTTTTAGCCTCCTTTTCATAGTCCTGAACCTTTTGAATCAGGTCACGGTTATAGCGTACCCATTCATCATCAAATCGTTTAAGGAATTTATCGGTAGCGTCACTGCTGTTGTCCATAAGATAGGTCTGAATCATAGCGTCAACGCTCATCTCACTGGGATAGTGGTGATCCTGATAGTCAGCCATTCTGCCTTCCTCAATATAACTGCTCATTCCGTCAAGCATTGAGGGCAGCTTAAAATCTCCGTTCTTGCAAGGGATTGAATTCTGATCGTCAAGATAAATCTGTATTGTTTCATCCTCATACAGATAACGAAGCACCTCATACACAGCCTCTTTATTCTTACTGTTCTTCATAACACAGAATTGAAGGTCAACACCCGAATTAAGCACATTGTCTTTCTCGTCGTCATTTGCAGGGAATACAAATGAATCAATATTCATATCGGGATTAACCGATTTAATCTGAGGAACGGCATAGCTGCCTATGGGATACATTGCTGCCTGTCCTCTTGCAAAAGCTGTACAGGCATCGTTATAGCCGTAAGCGTACGGATTCGGTTCGCAGTAGTCAAGCAGAGTTTTTATCTTTTCGGCTGTTTCTCTGTACTCCTTGCTGAAGGTGGTTTTGCCTGCATTCACTTGTGCGCAGGTATCAGATGGTGAAAGACCGACAGCAAGAGCATTCCAAGGAGCAAGACAAGTCCATGTATCTTTATATCCAAAATATAACGGTTGAACTCCCGAAGCCTTGATTGTTTCGCAAAGTTCTGTAAACTCCGTCCAAGTCTGCGGTATTTTCCAACCGTTTTCCTCGAACATATCCTTGTTGTAAAGGATACCTGACGCATTTGCTACATAGGGCAATGCGTACACACCGTCTGTAGGAATAAACTCAAGCTCGTCCTCAATATCCATATAAGCCTGCTTAATATCGGATACACCCTCAAAATCTGATATATCCATAAACATATCGGCGTCAAGGAAATTTGAGTAGTTAATATCTCCGCCTATTCCAACAATGTCGGGATAATCCTCACGAATAAAGCGTGTCTTTAATATAGTCATTGCTTCATTCGGAGATTGAATTGTGAGGTGGATATTGTCGTGAGTTTTATTGAAGCCTTCCTCAATTTTCTCAAACGCAGCAACCGCCTCCGGCTTATACTGTACAAGCTCAACTTCGATTTTGTCTGTACCTTCTGAATTACAACCGCTCAACATCAACGAGGACAGCATAGCAACTATCAAAAATGAACTCAACAGTTTTTTTGTCTTTCTCATAGCATTTCCTCCTTTAATTATCATATTAAGCTGTATCTTTTGTATAAATTGTACCAATTTTTTCGCATATGGTAAATATCAAATTGCAACATAATTATGTAAAAAATCTGCAATTATGTCCGTTTTTATATTTTATAAGTTGCATTTTGGCATATTTTATGGTATATTTAGCATAAATAAAATATATCGAGGTTAATAAATCATATGCAACATTTTGAATTTAAAGTATTTCCACAGAATAATTGTATGGATCTTACCCTGATTCAGTTTGGCAGAGAGAGCTGCAAGGGCGGCTATTCCTTTGGTCCGGCTGCAAGAAACCACTATCTTTTTCATTTCGTAATATCAGGCAAGGGCACTCTGTATGCCGACAATTCATCAGGCACAACCGATGTCTATAAAATAAATACCAACGAAGGCTTTATGCTCTTCCCGGGTCAGATATCCACATATATAGCCGATAACAACGAGCCTTGGGAATATATCTGGCTTGAATTTGATGGATTTCAGACAAAAGCTGCTATCAATGCAACCGGATTATCGCAGGACAAGCCTATATACCATCCGTTATCAATTGAGTTGCGTGAACTCGCATTAGACGAAATGATTTACATTATTGAGCACAAGGAAGCTGCTCCTCTGCATCTTATCGGGCATCTTTATTTGTTTCTTGATTACTTTACCCGCTCCGTAGCTACAAGCCAATCGCAAAACAAAAGAAAGAATAATTCGAGTCATTATTATATCAGTGAAGCAATCAAATTTATTGAGCTGAATTATCAAAAAGATATTTCTGTTGAAAACATTGCTGAAAACTGCGGACTTAACAGAAACTATTTTGGAAAGAAGTTTAAAGAAGAATTCGGAAAAACACCGCAGGAATTTCTTATGCGCTACCGAATGACTAAGGCAACCGAGCTTTTGGAACAAACCCTACTCTCAATCGGAGAAATAAGCTGTGCTGTGGGATATAACGACCAGCTCCACTTCTCCAGAGCTTTTAAAAATACATACGGCATTTCGCCCCGTCAATGGCGTGATAAACACAGCTCTGATTAATTAAACAAAGCATAGTTCAGACATCGCTGAACATAAAATCTCGTTGGCAGTCTTTTATAATATTTTCACCGAATTGGTGTAATCATCCTCTCATACTTCTGCCACGTTTACGCCGCAGAGTTCGGACAGTATTGGACTTTGCTTTGTGAAGCAAGCTCGTCCGCTCTGCATATACCTTATATGTGATTTCTGTTCGTCAGACCGAGAGTTTGCCTTAGGATTACTTCATACTCAACCTCACGATGGACACACTTGCCCTCATCTAACAGTTTCTAATGCCAAGCCTGTAGTAGACTTTCACAACCAAGTCACTGTCCATTCCAGGCAAAACAAAAAAATAATGCCCGTCAGAGAAGTCAATCTCTAACGGGCATTATTTTTTGCTTTTTCCGTACAAACGCAGAATTTTAGTCTTTTGACTATTGCAAGAAATTTTTATACTTTTGAACTACGAGTTTTATTAATTTTTTATTATAATGATTTCTATTAATTTTTTGTTTTCGCTAAATCAACATCTTGAATATGGTTTGATTGTACAGTTTTAACATCATCGGAAACAGTTGGTGCAGTTATTGATATTTTATCATTAATAGTTATTTTTGCATATCCCTCTGTACTTTGCGGAATTTCAATGCCCGGAATATCTGATACATCGGGGCCGTATTTAACATCTCCCTCGGAACTGTAAAGCGAATTTGAATGAGATGATGTATTAGCATGTGAAGTGTGACTCGAATGGCTTGCATGATTACTATGATTTGAGTGTGATCCGTGATTTGAATGAGTGCTTGAAGTATGGCTTGTATGTGAGGTGTGGCTTACATGTCCTCGGTTATAGGATGTTGATGAATGTGAAGAATGACTTTTATGTGAGCTGTGGGCGGCATAAGCGTCTATTCCTGCAAAAATTGTCATAAGCAAGACCATAGAGCCCACACTTATAAGCTTGCTTCTGGTTGTGCTTCCGTCTTCATCGTTTATAAAATCATTGATTGACTTTTTGATTTTAGGGAATTTTTTATCTTTTTCGTTCATCATCATTCCTCCAGCTTGACACATTTTCCGTCTTTCCACTGTGTTGTGTAAGACTTGCTTTGTGTCTGATAGTAGGTGCATTTGCCGTTCGGTTTATTGTTTTTAAAGTTTCCGTCAAGTTTATATCCCGAGGCTTTTTCATAGTAGTAATATACACCTTGTCCGTTCATTTTATCTTCAGACCACTTGCCTTCATACTTTGCACCTGAATTTTTCCAATTGTAGGTTCCTGTTCCGCTGCGTAATCCGTTTTTAAACTCACCTGTATATGTATCTCCGTTTTTATATGTAAATGTGCCATTTCCATTGAAGGCATTATCGGAATACTCACCCTCATATTTTGCCTTGTCGGAAAACTCAATTTTTGCTTTGCTTATTTTCCCTTCCTCATATGTAAATGTATAAGAAGCATTTTTGCTTTTTCGATAGCCTGTACCGTATGTCAATTTTCCATCTTCAAAAGTACCTTTAAGGTATCCTCCGTCTGACAGTTCAAGGTCACCTTCTCCGCTGAAACAGTTGTCGGCAAAACCTCCTGTGTAGGTATCACCGTTTTTCCAGGTGAATGTCCCATCACCTGAAAGCATACCGTCAGACCATTCTCCGTCATATTTATCTCCGCTGGCAAACTGAAGAATTCCGTTACCGTTAATTTTACCATTTAAGAATGAGCCTGTATACTTATTACCGTTTTCAAGAGTCAGAACACCTTCACCCGAAAGCCTGTTATCCTTAAACTCGCCTTCATAAAATGAACCGTCTGACCATGTCATTTTTCCTGTTCCGTTTATTTTGTCATCAGACCATTCACCTGTATAAACATCACCGTTTGTCCAAATGAATGTACCCTTGCCTGAACGAACAGAGTTATCGTAGTTTCCTTCATATTTGCCTAATTCCTCAAACTCTGCAACAGCGTTACCAGACAGGATTCCGTCACTCCAGATGCCCGAAACGGATTTTCCAAAATCGTATTTTAGCGTTCCGTTGCCATTGAAAATGCCAAAGTCGGTATCACCGACATAGTATCCGTCTGAGTTTTGAATTTTACCGGTGAATTGATGCTCAAGTTCCTTGAACATTCTTTCTCCGATTCCTGAAAAGTACAGTACGCCCGAAACCAGCACAATAGATAAGGCAACACATAAAATAATAATTTTTGCTTTACTTTTCTTTTTGTTTTCAGTAGTTTCAGAATTGTTATTGTCAATAATATTTGTTTCGTTTTCTGCTATAGTGATTTTTTTATTTTTCATTCTATCCACCTTCTAAAGACAGCCATACTATCCTTATCTTCAAAATACAGATAATCAAAAATGCTTTCCAGCATTCCGCTGTAAATTTTGCATTTGTATTCCTGCGGAGTATTTTCATACACATCATTGTTAATTGCGTAGTTTACCACCGGGCATACTCCGCAATAGGGCTGATACACACAGTCGCTACATGACGGGAGAGATTCAAGCACACTTGCCTTTGCCGCAAGCGCACTGATTTTTGAATCAATAATTGAATTATAATCTGATTCGCATACATTGCCCACGCAAAAAGAATTGTCGCCCATTTCAAAAAGCATACGCGCTTCGTCACAGGTAAAAATATTTCCATCATAATAGTAGGCAAGCTGACCAAGAGCAGCTCCGCAAGGTGAGCGTAGCTCCGTATAATTAGGCGAAAACCCTGAAAGAAGTTTTGTAAGAAAAGTTCTTGCGTGTCCCTCGATAAGATTATATCCTTTTTTATTTTTTTCAAGGATATAGTCAAGTGCGTTTTTGTAGAATTCTGTAAACTCCTTGGGTGTATAGCCGATTTTATCCCAATGCTCCTTTGCATAACCAAGAGGAGTGAGTGGTCTGATAAAAATTGAATGGAAGCCTAAATCTGTGTATGCGTCAACAATTTCTCTGTAATATGATAGTGAAGTCTTAGTGGTAGTCTGAATTGCTCCGACAAATATACCGTTTTTGCGTAATTTATTGATTGAATTAATAACATCACTAAATGTTTCTCCATCGTTTTGATAAGGTCGGTTTGCATTATGAACAAACTCGTTTCCGTCAAGTGATGTAGAAACATTTATATTGTGCTGTATTATGAAATCGATCATCTCTTGATTTATAAGCGTGAGATTTGTAACTAAAGAAAATTTGATATGTTTATTGCTGATTGACTTAGAGTATTCCACGATGAACTTTATTATTTCAAAATTAAGAAGAGGCTCGCCACCCTGAAACTCAAAATCAAGATAATCAGACAGTGACTGGACAGCAATATCTACGGCTTTTTTTGCTGTTTCTTTGTTCATAAACCCTTTTTTGCAGCTGTTTTCGCTCTGAGCCTGACAGTATACACACTTCTGATTACAGGCAGAAGTTACTACAAAAATATGCAGGCTTGTACTTTTGTAAAGATAATTTTTGCTGCTGTATATTTCAAAAGCAGAGTTTCGGGAAAATTCCTCATCGTTTGAATTATAGATAAAATATTTTCTTTGTAAACGTTTACCTGTTTCGCTATCGTTATTTATCTTTTCGAGCAGGAGCGACTTAAACTCGAACGGAGTCAGAAAATCATATCTGCCAAAGTCGTTTGTTATTAAAAATTTGTTTTTGTACTTTTTGAAATTAAAATAGTTAATCATTTTCCCTCCAAGGTATTACATCTTTACCGGCAAGCCTGATTGTGCCTGCAAAAATTCCTCCGCAGTTTTCTCTCTTTTTGCATTCTTCGCATTTTTCCGTAAATCGGATTTTATAACCGGTTATGCTTTTGGCACACAGAAGATGAAAGCTCCGGTCTACAGCGCAGAGCGGGAAATTATATAGTCCTACATTTATTCCGTTACCAACAAGCCTAATGATTGCTGCTTTTGAGTATTCAAAAGCTGTGGGATAGGAAATCCATACGTCATCAACATTTCTTGCCGCATTGCCTGACATTTCCAGTCCCATAATTTTTACGCTTCCTGCTTTTGGAAACTCATTTACAATAAGTTCGGCAATTTTATCTATGTAATTGTAATTAAGTTTACTTACAACCAAACGGATTTCAACATTAAAACCTCTGTAAATTAAATTTTTTATTCCTGCAACAGTCTGTTTAAAACCACCCTTTGACTGTGTTATCCTATCGTGTGTTTCCGAATTATAACCGTGAAGCGGAATACCTACGATGATTTTTTCAGGCGCAGAATCGGCAAATCTGTCTGCATAAGGTTTATATCCTAATGCTCTTCCGTTTGTAAGGAGTAAACACTCTGTATATGGCAATCGAGTTTTTATTTCGCTGAACAAATCAAAAATTCTTTCTTTTACAAGAAAAGGTTCACCGCCTGTTATAGTTAAATGCCTTGCGTCATCAGGAATGTATTGTATCGATTCAATAATATATTCAATGCTTAATCCGTTTTCTCTTCTGCGAATTCCCTCGGCTGTAGGACACATCAGGCAATTAGAGTTGCATTTTTGAGTAAGAATCAGCGGATTATCGTCATTTTCATTCGCAAAGTGAACATATCCGTTACCTTTGTCGTTAATAAAAAGAACATCGTAGTTTTCGCAGATTTCAAGCTTTTTTCGATTTTCTTCTGTGAGTGTAAAAATTCTTTTTTCCGGATAAAAGATTATTCCCGAATCTGTCATAAGGGCTGCTTTGAGATTTTTTTCTCGTAATATGTCAAGTACATTTTTACAAAATGCTATTGAAAAAATTCTGCGCCCGAGGTCATAATTTTCTATATTAAACCGCAAACTTGTAACACCCCAGTCAAAAAATAAATAAATACGCCTGCTGAAATAAAGGCGGCAAACGGGATTTTTCTTACAATTGAAATCTGTGACTTTCCGTATTTGGATTTTTCCCATCTGCGAACGCTTTCGGCTTCTTCAATTGTCAGTTTTGATTTCAAAGATTCATCAGATATATCGGGTAAACCCTGTACACGTGATTTGTGCATTAGCAGAGTATCAATTCTTGAAATAACCATACCTTCTTTAGCTTCATTAGTTTTGATTACTTTATAATTGTACAAGGACATAAATACCCTGAGAACCATAAAAATAAAGATAAGCAAATAGTTTTTCCAATAGGTTATAAAAACAAAATTATGTGATATAACCATCATCACAAGGTCAAATAACGCAAAACAGCATATTACACAGATATTATCGGATAATTTAATTTTACTGACCCCAAAAACAAATAAAATACTGATTGCGAAATAAAGAATTGAGTTAATTGGGAAATAAGGATATATAAAATATGAATAAACCTGATTTAAAGCCGTCAAATATACAAACGATTTTAAATATGCAATAATTGCTTTTTTTAACATCATAGCCGTTTGTCTAAAGTTAAAGGAACTATTGCCTTTTATCATTTGCAGCACTGAATCAACTAAGAGATAGAAAAAACTTAATACAAAAGCAATAATAAGAATTAACCATACAGCAAACCAAAAATCAATCAATTAAGACAATAATTTCATTTTTCTATACAAAATATTGTAATATTCAATATTATCTTTTATTATTGCTCCCTATACATAATTATTCGTCGGAAGTTTTTTGAAATTTTCGGCCATATGCAGAATTTTTGTCCAGATGGGTTATTGAGAATAAGCTCATAAAGGAGAATACCCATAATGACAAAAAGCCAAAAGGAAACGATTCTGACAATGCGTCGGGCATTATGCAGCTATACACAGATTGCCGAAAAGACAGGACTCTCAGTCGTTGCATTCAAATCCTATTGTTACCGTCACGGACTCAACACTGAATCTCTTAAAAGCAGCAGTGGTTTCTGCAAAAACTGCGGCAAGCCAATATTAAATCCGTCAAAAACCCGCCCAAGAAGATTCTGCTCTGATGCCTGTAAAACAGCGTGGTGGAATCTTCATCGTTATGACCATAAGAACAGCACATTAATTAAGCAGTTCAAATGTAATGTATGCGGTAATGAGTTTGCTGATTATAGCAGTACGCAAAGAAAGTATTGCTCCCGCACTTGCTATCAGAAAAGAGGCAGTCAGAATGATTGACAAACAATACTTCTCTTTGATTTCTTACAAATCGGCTATGGCACAGGCAAAACTGATGTATTCAAAGGGCATAATTACTGCTGAAGAATACGAAATAATAGAAACAAAAATGTGCGAAAAGTTTGGTATCAATTCGTGCAGTATATTTCGGGATAATGAGTGGATAAATACCTTGTTCCGAGGTAATATGTCTGATACAAAGGAGGCGAAATAATGCAAAAACGAATAACAAAACTCACATTTTCTAAGATACCCACAGCAAAGAAAAAGGTTGCCGCTTATGCAAGAGTATCAAGCGGAAAGGATGCTATGCTCCATTCCCTTTCTGCACAGGTCAGCTATTATAGCAGTCTTATTCAGTCGCATAACGACTGGGAATATGTCGGTGTGTATGCTGATGAGGGTATTACCGGCACAAGCACAAAGCACCGTGATGGTTTCAACCTTATGGTCAAGGACGCACTTGACGGAAAGATTGACCTTATTATCACAAAATCAGTCAGCCGTTTTGCACGAAATACGGTGGACAGCCTTACCACTGTACGCAAGCTGAAAGATGCCGGTGTTGAGGTTTACTTTGAGAAAGAAAACATTTATACATTTGACAGCAAGGGCGAACTTCTTATAACAATTATGTCCTCTCTTGCGCAGGAAGAAAGCCGAAGCATCTCGGAGAATGTCACCTGGGGACAGAGAAAGCGTTTTGCTGACGGAAAGGTAACTATGCCCTATAAGAATTTTCTCGGCTATGATAAGGGCAAAGACGGCAAGCCGGTCATCAATGAAAAAGAGGCTGAAATTATACGACTGATATACCGATTATTTCTTCAAGGAAAGACCGCATCAGGAATTTGCAAACACCTTGACGGACTTGGAACACCGACTCCAACAGGCAGAAAAGCCTGGAATCAGACAACGATAAACAGTATCCTGCGTAACGAGAAATACAAGGGTGATGCACTTTTGCAAAAGAAATTTACTGTAGATTTTCTTACAAAAAAGCAAAAGGTCAACGAGGGCGAAGTTCCTCAATACTATGTTGAGGACAACCACCCGGCAATCATCGACCCTTTGGAGTTTGATATGGTACAAGCAGAAATTGCAAGACGACAAAAGCTCGGTCGTTCCTACAGCGGTGCATCTATTTTTTCAAGCAAGGTAATATGCGGTGAGTGTGGCAGCTTTTACGGTCAGAAAATCTGGCATTCCAACGACCCTTATCGCAAAGTCGTATGGCGTTGCAACAGAAAATTCAACGGAAAATATGTGTGCGAAACTCCGACATTGGACGCTGACGAAATCAAAGAAAAGTTTATTATTGCGTATAATCGGCTGCTCGGCAACCGCAAGGAGCTGTTGGAAGCCTGCGAGCTTATGTGTGAAACAGCAAGTGATTGCTCTGCCTTAAATAAAGAAATCGACGCTTTGAATGATGAAATACAGTTAATTGCTGAAATGGTCAATCAGTGCGTAAAAGAAAACGCCGGCTCAAAGCAGTCGCAGTCAAGCTATGATAAGAAATACAATTCCCTTGTCAAAAGGTATGAAAAAGCCGACAAAAGGCTTACTGATGTAACACAGGAGCGTGACGGACGAATAAACCGAGAACGGGAGCTTCGGATTTTCATTTCCGAGTTAGCAGAAAAACCACTCGTTATTGAAGAATGGGACGAGGAGCTTTGGGTAAGCATTCTGGAAACAGCCACAGTACACAAGGACGGGCAGATAATATTCCTGTTTAAAAACGGAACAAGCATCGAAGTCGGGGCTGAATAAGTCCCTTTCTTTTCTATGTAAAAATGTAGGTTTACACAATTTTTGGGATAGTCTCATTTTGATATAAAAAATGCGCTGTGAGTATTTTCACAACGCATTTTATCTATTTTCAATATTTACAGCAACACCTACTGTTATTTCTCAATGGAATCAGTCTTGTAAATGAAATCGACCTTGCCGTCCATATCATCGGAAATTCCGCTGTAGCTCTTGTAGTGTGAAGAAACCTCCGAAACAGCCTTTAGTCTGCTTACGAGTCCATTTACGTTACCGCCTACTGCGTCAACAAGCACGCCTATTCCATCTTCTTTGAACTTTTTAAGTCCATCGTTAAGCGTCATTGAGCCGTCCTTAAGCTGTTTTACTCCGCTTACAAGGGCACTGCTTCCCTCCTTGAGTGAAGCAACTCCCTGCGCAAGATTCTTCGCTCCGCTGTTAAGCTCGCCTGTGCCGTCCTTGAGCGACTGTGCACCGCTATTAATAGAGTCTGCACCGTCCTTCAGAGTTCCGACGCCGTCTTTTAGCGAGCCCGAACCGCTCTTTAGCTGTTCTGCGCCGTTCTTAAGAGTGTAAGAACCTTCTTTAAGAGTATTTGTTCCGCCGAGAATCTGCTGTGCTCCTGCGTTCGCCTTGTCAACGCCGTCGGTGTAGGTAAGCACTCCCTGATAAAATATATTGTAGTTGTCAAGCTGTTCTTTGAGTGAAGAAAGTGAAGTCTTACCTGCACTTGCTTTTTCAACAGCAGAATTTATCCGGCTTTGCACCTCATCACTCTGCATATTTGTATCGATAAGAGACTGAATCCGGCTCTGTGTGTTGATGTCAACTGTCGACTGAATTGTGGAAGAACTCATCTGCGTTGATACTGCGGTATTAATCTGCACCTGTACCTCATCAGGAATCTGTCCCGATGCTATTGCCGAATCGTACTGCTCTGCACTCATTGAATAGCCTGCCGAAGCTAAAACGCTCTCAGTAACCTGCTTTCTTACTGCTGACTCAACAGCCACTCTGATTACATCCTTCTGGCTGTTCACCGTAGTTGTAACGGTTTCAAGCGCAGTATTATAAGCAACAGTTTTCACGTTATCCTCACTTAATGAGCCGACAAGCTTATCAAGCACCTGTGCATAATTCGAAATTGTCAGCTTATCAGCCTGAAGTCCTGCTGCGGCAATCTGAGCATCGGCAGTTGCAAGAAGAGTATCAAATATCTGCTTTGCTCCCGCATTGAGCGACTCGCTGTTGCCTGAAATCGTATTAAGTCCCGATGAAAGCGTTGCCACATAGCCCTGCAACTGCGAGATACCCGAATCAAGACTTACTGCACCATCGTTAAGTGAGCTTACACCGCTGTCGAGCGAATCTGCGCCGTCTTTAAGCGTTCCCACACCGTTGTCCAGATCCTTTGCACCGCTTGCAAGTGCACCGGCACCGTTGTCAAGCTCTTGTGCACCGCTGCTGATTTTTTCTGCACCGTCATAAAGCTGATCAACACCTTCAATCAACTCTCCCGACTTGTCAAGAAGAGTTTTAAGCCCGTCATACAACTGTGATGAACCGTCAATAAGCTGATCTGCGGCATCAGTCAGTTCATCAAGAGAGTCTGACAACGCATCAATCTTATCGTCAACCTTAGAAAAATCAATATCGCTGAACATATCGTTTGCGGCAAGCGTAAAGCTTGTTGCAAGCTCAAAATTCTTTACGTCAGCTGTTATCTCAACATAATCGGGAATTTCAAAATCCTTGCTGTCTATGCCTAGATTTGACTGCATTCCGGGGAGTGCAAAACCTGCAACGAAGGTATGACTACCGTCATTGACAACCTTGCCGTTTGAAACCTCAACGTTTCTGAAAGCGTCATTGTCGAGCATCATACCCGTAAGCATTACAAACGGAACGTAGATTTCTTCTTCCTTGCCGTCAATTTTTATTTTCTCCGACTGTCTGTTCGTGTAGTCAAAGCGGATTTTCACCTTACCGCTCTGACCTGCAAGCTTATCTGCTGAAATCTTTTTGCCGTCAAGCGTATAGCTTACCGAAAGTCCGACAGGAAGTTCCGACTTTCCCGTACCCTGATAGTAAATGTCATTTCCGTCTGCGCTCCACTCGTACATATTGTTTTCGTTTACTGTGTAAGTTTCGTCGCCTTTTACGTTTACAATATTATCAAGGTTTGAAATATCTCCAAAGCTCTTTGCCTTTGCGGTATTTTTAATCCAGTCGCTCACGATAACCTTTTTGGGTGAACCGTCTGCGTTTGCAATTATGTAAACCGTTTCATTCTTTGAAAGCTTTTTGGTTTTGTCCTCCGAAGCGTTTTTTGCGGTTGAAGAATTGTCCGAAATATTTGTATTCGTTGTTTCAGTATCCGTGCTCTTTGCACCTGCCGAATATGACACAACGCCAATTGTGCAGCAAAGAATTGTAAGACTCAAGACGCCTGAAAGCACCTTTGGCATATATTTTTTTATTTTACTCATTTACCGTTACCTCCGTATTGTTTTTATTTGACTTAAAACCTAATGTGGTCACTCCGATAACCTTATCAGACAGCATAAACATTGCAGGCAGAATAAGAATTACGCAAAGTGCGCTGATTATTGCTCCCCTTGCCATAAGTGCGCAAAGCGAGCCTATCATATCAACGTCGGAGTAAATTGCAACACCGACCGTTGCGGCAAACAAGCCCATTGCACTGACAATGATTGACGGGATTGAGGTTTCAAGCGCAGTAGTGACAGAAGTCCTTTTATCGTTGCCGAGCGAGCGTTCCTTTTTATATCGTGTAGTCATTAGTATTGCATAGTCAACTGTTGCGCCGAGCTGAATTGTACTTATGCATATCGGTGCGATAAACGGCAGTGACTCGCCCATATAGTGCGGCAAGCCAAGGTTGATGAATATTGCAAGCTCAATTACTGCAACAAGGATAATCGGCAGGCTTATACTCTTTTCAACCACTGCTATGATTAAAAAGATAGCAATAATCGAAATCATATTTACAACCTGAAAATCAACCGAAGTGATATCAATCAAGTCATTTGTGCAAGCCGCCTCACCAATCAGCAGACCTTCATCGTCGTATTTTCTGATTATGCTGTTAAGCCGTTCTATCTGCGTACTTACCTCGTCGGAAGCGGTCTGATATTCCGAGTTTATCAGCATAAGCTCCCAATTGTCGCTTTTAAGAATACTTGTAACAGATTCGGGAAGAATTTCCTCGGGGACAAGCGAGCCGACTACGCTTTCAAGTCCGAGAACGTATTTTACGCCGTCTACGTTCTCCATTTCTTCGGTCATTTTACGAACCTGCTTTGCAGGCAATTTTGAGTCGGTCAGCACCATATGAGTAGTACCAATGTCGAACTCCTCTTTGAGCTTTGTGTTTGCAATTACGTTTGACATATCCTCGGGCAGGCTCTTTGACAAATCGTAGTAAACCTCATTGTTTGTGTTGCTGTATCCGTAATATGACGGATAAATTATCATTACAAACAGAATAAGAAAAGCGGGGAAAATTTTAATAATACCTTTTGCAAGCTTTTTCGTTGACGGAATCAGCGATCTGTGCATTGTCTGTTCAAGCGGCTTGTCGAGTACGAGAATGAGCGATGGAAGAATTGTCACACAGCCGATTACACCGAAGATTACGCCCTTAGCCATAACGATTCCGAGGTCACGTCCGAGCGTAAAGGTCATAAAGCAGAGTGCGATAAAGCCTGCAACAGTTGTTATTGAGCTTCCGAGTACGGAACGTGTTGTTTCCTTGATTGCAACAGCCATTGCGCTTTTGTGGTCGCCGTAAATCTTCTTTTGCTCTCCGTAGCTGTGCCACAAAAAGATTGAATAGTCCATTGTTACGGCAAGCTGAAGAATGGCAGACAGAGCTTTTGTAATGTACGAAATTTCACCGAGGAAGTAGTTTGAACCGAGGTTCATAAGTATTGCCATTCCGATACTTGCAAGAAAAACAAACGGGATAATCCAGTTATCCATAAATATCATCATTGCAACAACGGCAAGAATTACTGCGATTGCAACGTAGATTGCTTCCTGTTCTTCACACAAATCTCTCAAATCGGTTACCATTGCCGATATGCCTGAAACAAAACACTGCTCACCTGCAACGGCTCTGATTTGCGTTATAGCGTCCATAGTTTCATCAGCCGAGCTGGAAGTGTCAAAGAACACCGCCATAAGCGTTGAATTGTCTGAATTGAACGCATCGTAGATTTTGTCGGGAAGCACCTCCATAGGGATTGACATATCAGCTATGTCATCATACCAGAGTACGGTGACTATGTGATCAATCTTCTTAATTTTTTCTTCGGTTCTGACAATGTCCTTTTCGTTCATATCCTCAAAAATCAGAAACGAAAACGCACCCTTGTCAAAATCATCAAGAAGGTAATCCTGTCCCTTTATAGTGTCAAGACTATCGGGAAGATAATTGAGCATATCATAATTGACACGTGTGAATATCATTCCCAGCACCGACGGAATGAGAAGCACAATTGCGACAATCAGAATTGCTATGCGGCTTTTTACAACCGCTTTTCCGAATTTCATCTTCAATTACTCCTTACCTGTATTTTCTTGTCTTAATATTTTATTGAATAAACAGACAAAATAAAATAGACACAAAAAAAATCGTGCCTAGTTTTTAGGCACGAAAGCAAATCTGACTAAAAAACATACGCCTTGTTTGAGAACCCGAATGTCTGTTTCATATATATTATTATGTTATTTTTTTGAGCTGTTCTTAAACGCATTTTCCATTGAGCCGTCAAAAAGCTCGCAAATTCTGCGCAGTTTGATACTTAAATCATACTTCATTCCACCGCAAAGCCAGTCAAGCACAAAACCTACCAGCAGGCTTTTGTAATACATTGCGATAACTTCTTTATCGTTATCACTTATGTTATAGTTTCCCGAAACGGCGTCTATGTACCTTGCAACAGCGTGTTGAGATACCCTGTTCAGATATTGCTCAAATAATTCCCTGTTTGCCGAATTGTAAATGTGCATCATAGCTGTCTTGTTTTCCAGGGCAAAGTCAATTGCCGAAAGCAGACAGTCAAAAATTGTATCAGACTCGGTCTGCGACTGTAAAAGCTTGTCTGTCTCCTCGGTAAAAATTTCCTCAATAAGCGACGGAATATCACTGAAGTGATAGTAAAAAGAGTTGCGGTTGATTCCGCAGTCCTCAACAATATCTTTAACCGTAATTTTACTCAACGGCTTTTTATTCAGCAGTTTCATAAAAGAAATCTTGATTGCGTATTTTGTAAAAGAAGGCATATTTCTCACCCGAAAAACAATGTTTATATTATATTGAATAATAGCATAAAATCTCCGATTTGGCAAGAATTGCACCTCTGTTAAAATCAATAATCATAATACTTCTTTTCCGGAGATGAAAAGAAAAACAAACCGTGAGGAGCGTAGGCAATATTATGCAGTTGGCTGTCATCCTGCCATTATCAGCAAAGAAATATTTGAAGCTGTTCTGGAAGAACGAAAGCGTAGGTCAAATGTAGAAATTATTGACGGTAAAAAGACTCGCAAGGCTTCAAAATACAGCTCTAAAACTAACGACCTTCATTAGGCTATTTTGCACCTTCTTGAAGTCAATTTTATATATGTAAAAGCAGCAAATGAAACTCTGATTTTGAAAAATGAAACG
>JBJEQJ010000031.1:0-31198 GCA_051881695.1 Acutalibacteraceae bacterium
TTTCTGCCTCCCTTGTTAAAGGGAGGTGGCAGGCGCAAGCCTGACGGAGGGATTCTTCTTAGCACATACTTTCTTCTAAGGAATCCCCCTGACGTCTTCGACGTCTTTCCCCCTTTGACAAGGGGGACTTTTCTGCCTCCCTTGTTAAAGGGAGGTGGCAGGCGTAAGCCTGACGGAGGGATTCTTCTTAGGAATATCACAGCCTTAAGCTTCATAGATATATATGCGAATAAAAAGAATAAAGGAGTAATAGCTACAATGACAACAGAAAAAATAGGCTGCGATGAAAAAATGCGGTATGAGCTTGTGAGCAGGATTTTGAAAAATCACCGCTTTTTAAAGAGGGAAACAATAGGGCAAAGCCACTGCGGACGTAATATTGACGTTTTTTACCTTGGCAATACAGCCGAGCAGATACTTTTTTGCGGTGCTTTTCACGGAATGGAGTCCATAACCTCGTACATATTGCTTATGTTTTTAGACGAGCTTTGCGCCGCCGCAAAAACAGGCGGAAGCCTGTGCGAAATAAGAGTAGACCGCTTTTTAAAGCGCAGGGGTCTTGCGCTTATACCCTGTGTAAACCCCGACGGAGTGGAAATTGCCGCAAGAGGTGCTTTGTCCTGCGGAAGATACCGCAGCTTAGTAGAGAAGGTATCGGGCGGAAATACCCAAAAATGGCAGGCTAACGCTGCCGGAGTGGACATTAACCATAACTTTGACGCACAGTGGCAGACCCTGCATTTGCTGGAGCAGAGCAACGGAATTTGCTCTGCTGCCATGACGCGCTACGGCGGAGAGTTTCCCGAAAGCGAGCCGGAAACAAGAGCGCTTACGCATTTTTGTAAAACGCACAATATACGCCATGCTCTGGCCTTTCACAGTCAGGGGGAGGAGATATATTCGGAATTTGGAAAAAACACTCCTCAGCGTTCACACCTTATGGCAAATGTTCTGTCGCAAAGCAGCGGGTACAAAATAGGCAGTCCGGAAGGGCTTGCGGTGGGCGGAGGCTTTAAAGACTGGTTTATCACCTGCTTTTCACGCCCTGCCTTTACCGTTGAAGTCGGAAAAGGGGAAAATCCTCTGCCGCTTTCGGACGCTGAGGAAATATATTCACAAATAAAGGAGATGCTTACGCTTGCGCTGATTATATGAAATCACAATATATTGTGTTTTTTAGCGTAAAATTACAACAATGACACCAATTTGTAATTCAATTGTTGTTGATGGCTTGACATTGCTGTGATATAATTAGAACAATACAAAAGAAGCTGCGTTTTTATGCGTACCCATTCGGGACTTTTTTGGACTCTTTATTACATAGAGGCTGCAAACCTGTTACGGTTTGCAGTTCTTTTTTATTTTCTTTATTATAACACTAAATACAATGTGTGTAAATAATTCTTTGTAAATTTTGGTAGATTATATTTTAATAGATTGTATTTTTTAAATAAAAACCTCATTTTAATACGCTTTTTTAAGTAAATAAAAAAGGATTTGAAAAATAAATTCGGACTGAAGCTAAATTCAAAAAGGGGCATTGACCGTTTTAGTCAATACCCCTTTACTTTTTAGATAAAGAAATTATTTATGGTTTTATAGCTTTTTCCGCAGCCGAAATTACTCTAAAACTGCGCCCTTTGTGCCGGAGGTAACAAGCTTTGCATAACGTGCAAGATAGCCTGTTGTAATGCGAGGCTGTCTTGGCTTCCACTGTGCACGGCGGCGATTTAGCTCTTCGTCTGAGATAAGCACGTTTATTGTATTTGCATTTATGTCAATTTCAATTTCGTCGCCCTCGTTAATAAGCGCAATGTTGCCGCCTACTGCCGCCTCGGGGGAAACGTGACCGATTGCCGCACCTCTTGTAGCGCCGGAGAAACGTCCGTCTGTAATAAGTGCAACACAGCTTCCCAGGCCGCTTCCCATAATTGCAGAGGTCGGGTTGAGCATTTCTCTCATACCGGGGCCGCCCTTTGGACCCTCATATCTGATAACTACAACCTCTCCGGGGTTTATCTTTCCGCCGTAAATCGCATTTAATGCGTCCTCCTCACAGTCGAACACTCTTGCGCTGCCCTTGTGGTGCATCATCTCCTGTGCTACGGCGCTGCGCTTTACAACACAGCCGTCCGGCGCAAGATTGCCCTTGAGCACTGCTATACCGCCTGTTTTGCTGTACGGGTTGTCTATTGTTCTGATAATATCGGTATCCTTAATTTCACAGCCGTCTATGTTTTCGCCCACCGTCTTGCCGGTGCAGGTGAGAATATCTGTATTTATAAGTCCAAGCTTGCTTACCTCGTGCATAACAGCATAAACGCCGCCTGCCTCGTCAAGCTGCTCCATAAAGTGGTCGCCGGCAGGGGCAAGATGACAAAGGTTAGGTGTTTTTGCAGAGATGTCGTTTGCTATGTCCAGATGCAGATCAATGCCGCATTCGTGCGCTATTGCAGGCAGATGAAGCATACTGTTCGTGCTGCAGCCCAACGCCATATCTACCGTTAAAGCGTTTTGGAACGCCTTTTCCGTCATAATGTCACGGGGACGAATATTATTTTTAACAAGCTCCATTATCTGCATACCTGCGTGCTTTGCAAGCTGAAGCCTTCTTGAATATACAGCCGGAATTGTACCGTTGCCGCGAAGTCCCATACCGAGAACCTCTGTTAAGCAGTTCATACTGTTTGCAGTGAACATACCGCTGCACGAGCCGCAGGTCGGGCAAGCCTTGTTTTCGTATTCGCTTAATTTTGCGTCGTCTATTTCTCCCACCTTGTAGCGGCTTACCGCCTCTGATACAGTGGAATAGCTTATCTTTTTGCCGTCTACAATACCGGCAAGCATAGGACCGCCGCTTACAAAAATTGACGGAATGTTAAGCCTTGCCGCCGCCATTAAAAGACCGGGCACGTTTTTGTCGCAGTTTGGTACCATTACAAGACCGTCAAAGGCGTGCGCCTTTGCCATAGCCTCGGTAGAGTCTGCAATAAGCTCTCTTGTAACAAGAGAGTATTTCATACCCTCGTGTCCCATTGCGATGCCGTCGCATACTGCTATTGCAGGGAAAACTATCGGTATACCGCCTGCCATTGCAACGCCTGTTTTAACAGCCTCTACAATTTTGTCAAGGTTCATATGACCCGGCACAATATCGTTTTGAGAGCTGACAATGCCGATAAGCGGCTTGCCGATTTCCTCGTCTGTTAAGCCAAGCGCATGAAGCAATGTGCGCTGCGGCGCGGCATTAGTTGACTTTGTGATTTTTTCGCTGTTCATTTATAACCAATCCTTTCGCTGAACATAAACCCAGGCTCCTGAATAAAAAATTTCGTTTTTGCAGTCTTAAACTAGTATATCAAGCTTTTAAAAAAATTGCAAATTTTTATTGCCTGCCGTTAATTGCTTTTCCCGACATTCAAAACAACAATAGAAAGTACAATCAAAACCATTCCGGCTATGCCGAAAAGGGTGAGCTGTTCGCTGTATATTAAAACGCCGAGCAGCGTAGCCACCAGCGGCTCAACAGACGCCATAACAGACGCCGCCCCCGGCGAAACACCGGCAAGGCCCGATGTGTAGCTTATGTAGGGTATCAGGTTTGTAACAAGACCCAGCAAAAGCAAAAGCCAAATGCAGTCGGGAAAAGCAGATACTTTTCCGAAGAACTCGCCGAAGCTTAAAAACGGAATAATCCCGGCGCAAGCAAACAAAAAAGTGTACGCCGTAACTGTAAAGCTGCTGTATTTTTTAAGCGCAACACAGGCAAAAATGCTGTATAAAGCATAGCCGAAGCCTGCCCCCAGCCCCAAAAGCAGTCCGTTTATGGTCATTGACTGCGCCGCACCTATGCCGCTTACAAGCGCACAGCCGCAAAAGGCGGCGGCAACGGCTGAAAGCTTTTTTATGGTCAGCCTTTCTTTAAAGAAAATTGCAGACATAATGCACACGAAGGCAGGCGCAGTGTAAAGCAAAACAGAGGCAACCGACATACCGTTTGCCTGTATTGAAAAAAGATAGCAGATGTTAAAAAACATAAAGCTGCAAATTCCCGTACCGATAAAATACCATATATGGGAAAGCCTTATTTTAAGCAGATTTCTGTCCTTTATAAACAGAAAAATAAACAGGCATACGGCAGTAAAAAAGCACCTTACGGCGATTATTTCGTAAGAATTAAAGCCAAAGCCGGAAAGCGTGTTTACAAAAATGCCTATTGTACCCCAGAGGACTCCGGCTAAAATTATCTGTGCGCCGGAGATAACTGTTTTTTTGTTCATACGTTAAAACGTCGCTCCATTCAAAGGAAGATAAAGCAATAAAAATTATATCGCAAAACAAAGTGCATAACAAGGAAATTTATGCATAAAAAAGTGCAAAAAAATAATTTTTTTATTTTTCTTAATACTTCTTGACAATGCAAAAAATACGAAGAGTAGTTATTTTGAAGCGTTTTTTATTTCCTAATGCGGCAGTTGAAAAGTACATTTTTTAATAAAAAGGCGGTTTTTGTGTTTAAATTGCGATTTTTAAGCCGGGTTTTTCACATTTTCCACATAGTTTTCAACATTTATGAGGGAAACCTCACCTTTACAGCCTGTATAATTCAAAAAATATTACAAATTTGGATGTAAAATATACTTTTGAATTTTTGTACAACTTGTATTCAAATTAAAATTTAGTATATTTAAAAGAATTAAGAAAAATTTTTATTTTTTCAAAAAAGCATACGCAGTATTTGAATAAAAATAAAAATGTCTGTCAAAGCTTTTATCAGCGTCAAAACAAAATTACCTTTGCGAAGGGAGCAGACGGTTAAAATGATAAAAGGAATTAACAGGCAGATTATTGAGGTTTCGGACACGGGTAATTTATATTACGAGCGTGCCATTTTAGTAGTACGTCCGCAGTTTAACAATGCAGACGCACAGCTTCTTGAAAAGGAAGCAAGGTATATGGTTAAGAATATAAAAGCTCCGTCGTTTATGAGGAAGAAAAAGCCTTTTATGTATTGGCTTTTGCGCCTCGGCTGCGCTGCGCTTTTCGGCGGAGCAGTTGTTTTTGCCGTTATGAGCCTGCTTTAAGGCTCATACTTTGACTGCGCCGGATTTTGCTTTATAAATTCTTCAAGAATTTCCGCTGCCTCCTGTACAAGCTCTGCACAGGGGCGCTTTTTGTAGTAGCCGTTACTTCTTCGGTCGGGAATATGTGTAATGTCGGCGTCCTTTGAAAGCCCTAAGAGCTCACGGCAGACTATTGAGCCGTTTTTTTCTTTGAATACATTTGCAAGCGCTTGTACCTTTTTGTATATTTCCGCCTTTTCGGCTCTTGCCTTAGCGTCTGTAAAGCCGTACAGCACGCTTGCGGTAAGGGTCATTCCGCTTACTGCGCCGCACACCTCTCTCATTCTGCCCACGCCGCCGCCAAAGCCGCCGGAAATGAGCAGTGCATTATTAAAGCTCAGTCCTGTTTCCTCACAAAAGGCGGCAAATACAGCCTGAGAGCAGTTATATCCCTGCTCGAACAGCTCTTTTGCTTTTTCTCCCTTAACACTCATTTTTATTTCCTTCTTTCTAAATATTATCTGCTGTCTGAATTAAATTCTCTTTTGCTGCTTTGCAGCGGAAGCTCGTATATTCTTACAAAGTAATATTGAACATTTTGCAGGCGTTGTCGGTGTTTATCCTTAAAAGCTCGTCTAAGCTTATACCCCTTATTTCTGCTATTTTCGCAGCTGAATAAATTATCATTGAAGAATCGCACCTTTTTCCTCTGTAGGGAACAGGCGAAAGATACGGTGCGTCTGTTTCAAGCAATAATCTGTCAGGCGGAATTTCCTTTACAACATTGACGGAATGCCTTGCGTTTTTAAAGGTGACTACTCCGCCCATACTTATCGACATTCCAAGGCGCACAATTTCCTTTGCAAGCTCCGCACTTCCGGAGAAGCAATGAACAAAGCCCTTGGGTCTGTACTTTTTTAAAAGCTCCAGCGTATCTGCGTGAGCCTCTCTGTCGTGAACTACTACCGGCAAATCCAAATCCTTAGAAAGCGCAAGCTGCTGTTCAAATACTGTTATTTGTACCTCCCTGGGCACCTCCTGCCAGTGGTAGTCAAGCCCGATTTCGCCCACCGCCACAGCCTTTTTGTGCTTTAGGATTTCGCTTATTTCGTCAAGGTAGCCGTCTGCGGCTTTTTCGGCACATTCCGGGTGAAAGCCTGCGCTTGTCCACATAAACGGAAATTTCTCTGCGTATTCAATGCCGAAAAGAGCTGTTTTTATATCTGTTGCGCCGTTTACCACAGCGCATACGCCCTTGCTGTTTAAGGCTTGCAAAAGCTCGTCGCGGTCTGCGTCGAAGGCTTCGTCATCGTAATGAGCGTGAACATCAAAAATCATATATTTGCGCTCTCCTTTTCTTTTAAAAATGTTATAACTTCCGATTTTTTAAATTTTTGCAATATCAAGATGAAATAAATCGTTTTATATGTTAGACTTATTATTAATCATCCGCCGCTTATCTGCGGCGGTTTCAATACTTTTTCAATTTTTCTGTTATATTATACTATACATAAAAATTTATATCAACTTTATCAGCCTGTCAAAGGAACAAATAAGCGCCCTCAGACGCCTTGCGGCTTATGATACTTCATCTGTTGCAAAAAAGGAAAAGGAGGCGCAGATTAAAATGATGAGGTTATCGGAAGGGATACCTAAATATTATATTTTTTAATTTGCAGAAAAGGCATTATTATGAATATTAAATTTAAAATGAAAAAAGTTATTTCTGTTTTGCTTTCAATCATAATGCTGTGCAGTATGGGCGGAGATATTTGCGCCGCTTCCGGCAACGATAAAGGCACAGAGCCGACAACAGGGCAAAGCACGTCCTTACCGAAAGAAAGCGGAACGCAGGCTTCTGACGGTAACGAAAAAAAGACGGAAAGCAAAGCGGAAGAAAGCACAGAAGCTACAGCCGTAAAACAGGCGCAGAGGCTGGAATTTGAACAAAGTAAATACGTTATAGAGGTGTATACCACCGCAAGGCTTAAGCTTAAAAATATGCCTGAGGATGAAAGCGACATAACCTTCGGCGTGGGCAATTCATCTGTTGCAAGCATTACTCCGGACGGGTATATCCGCTTTAAAAAGATGGGACAGACCGCCGTATATGCAAAAAGCAAAAGCGGAGAAGCGGCTGTTTGCATTGCAGTGGCTTCTTTGCCGGAAAGCTATATGATAGAGGACGTGCCGCAGATTTGTCAGCTTGGCTACTACCCGTCAGGGTGCGAGGTAATAAGCGCCACTATGCTTTTGCAGTATTTCGGCTATGATATTACCCCCGAGCAATTTATAGATAATTTTTTGCCGATGGGTTATTACGATACGCTTGAGGACGGCAGTATGGAGGGACCCGACACCTCGTCGGTATTTATCGGCACTCCTTATTCGGGGGATTCGCTCGGCTGCTATCCGCCTGTTATAGCATATGCGGCGAACCAATTGTTAAGCGAAGAAAACGAGGCTGTTGTAACAAGCGGAGCTTCCCTTGACAGTATGATAAGAAACCATCTTATAGAGGGCAGACCGGTGCTTATATGGGCAACTATGTATATGTGGGAGCCGTTTGATTCTTATGAATGGACCGTTAAGGGTGCGGCAGAGTACTCAACCTATAAAGACGGCGACACCTGCACGTGGATTGCAAACGAGCACTGCCTTGTGCTGACAGGCTATGACAAGGACTATTACTACTTTAACGACCCGAACTATGACGTTGCCGGCATAAGGTATGCAAAAGAAATTTTCAAGCTGAGGTTTTCGCAGATAGGGTATGAGTCTATGGCGATAACGGGCGAATTTCAGGACGGCGTTGACGTAAATAAAATTATTGAGGATAAGAACAAAACCGAGGATGCAAAAGAAAAGGAACCTAAAGCGCTGCAGCAAAGCGGGCGATAAAAATAAAGCGTAAGATAAATATTAAATAAATACTAAAAATACACTTAAAAAACCGGAACGTCTTTTATAATTTACGTTCCGGTTTTTTTGATAAATAATAATTTAGCCTTCTACGGGGAATTTTGAAATAATTGCAGCTAAGTATTTCTGCAACCATATTACATCGCTAGTATCAATTTGTCCGTCACCGTTTAAATCTGCCGCTATTTTCTGTTCATTACTGAAAGAAATTGCTTTTGCCATATAACTTTGTATAGCCGTTATGTCTGTTGTATCAATAGTATGATCTAGATTAGCATCACCATATAATACAATCTTTGTTGCAGTTTCAGGTGAAACAACTGTTTTTGGTGCCTGATATGAATTGTTTGGCTTTGCGGAAACGTGAACACATATATACTTTAAGAAATCAGCGCTTGTCAAAGTATATGTCTTTGATGTTGCTCCGTTTATACTATACCAAACAATGCCGTTGTTGGAGCGATACCACTGATAGGTAACGGAATCATCATTAGCGACAAAACCGATGGAGATTTGTGCAGATGCAGAAAGTTTTTGTCCTTCTGCACATTTGCCACTGGTACTTGCAGAAACTAAAGTTGCCTTTGGCAGAATTGTTAAAGTGCACGGATTACCGTCAGTAAAATTAAACACAATATTAGTATTGCTTGTATTGCTTAATGTATCAAGAAAAGAAGTCTTAAATGTAATAGTGTTACCGTTTCGTACAAAATCCTTATCCTCATACAAGAGGGCAGTTCCGTTTTTCTCTATAGAATATAATTTATTTCCGTTTAAGGTTAAATTTACAGAAATATTGTTTCCACTGTATCTTTTAGTATAAGTAGAAAGGGCGGAATTTTGTGTTATTTGAGTTCTTCTCACCAAGGTTGGTCTTATGCAGAAGTTTCCATACTGGTTTGTGCCTTGCCCACCGGTTATATCCGTCCACTGACTGCCCATATTTACATAGCTTTCACCGGGATTAATATATGGAATATAAAAGTTTGTAGCAGATTCCGTGGATAGAAGAACTTGATGAGAATTTTTTGAAAATCTAATTATTACAGCAATCTTGTTAGTGTTAGTGTTCAATTCGTAAGGCTCAGAAAAATCTATAGTTCTATATCCCTCGCTAAATACTGTTCCGGAAGCCAAAGATGGTCCAAGCTGAGACAACGCAGGGAGAGAACCATCCTGATTTACCGGAGCAATATAAATATTGTACGAGCTACCTATATAGGCAGAATAAAACATAACCTTGTTTATTGAACCAAAATCATCATTTAATTCAGATACATCATAAACGTTTGCCATGTAAGCATAATCGCTGTTAATAGATGGGACATATGTAACTTTTCTTCTCATTGGCATAAAGTCGTATGAAAGCATATACTCATTTTTAGACATCACGTCAACATCGTTTATCACTACTGCATTATTATAATAGTTAAAAGAAGTATCCTCGTAGGAAATCCATCCGTAACCGTTTTCGCCCCAATCGTCTCCCCAACTGTTTTTTATAAGCCATGCGCCGTTATTATTTATTTTTTCGCTTGACTTAAAGTTGCTTTTAGGATAATTATCATCCCATCCGACAACTGCAACAGCATGGCTTATTGTTTCTGCTTGCGAAAAAAATGTACCTTTACTTGAATCATACCCATTGACAGCATCTACATAAAAGGTAACATAAACACTACCATTTTCTATAATTTTGTTTTTTATATCTTCTTCATTTATATATTCCATGCCGGAAACATAAGCATTTGCATATGAGGTACTCATATTATCGTACCATATACCATCGTGATCATAATGTGTACTTACATACGGAATGTCACACGTTAGGTTAGGAGCAATCCAATTTGTAATGTTATAATTAATTATAGGATTATTTCGGTTTGAAAGATAGGTTATTGCATCTTCAATGTTTCTGCCTGCAGATGGATGATATAAGTAATAGCCGTCACTTAAAGATAAATTATTGTGTTTTAATAGTTGGTCGCTTACAACCAGTCTCATAGATTCCTCGGAATAATTGTATTTTAACCCGGTGCTTTTATATGCTTTTGTTTCAAATGCAGCATTGGTTGCAAACAAACCACAGACACCATTGTCTCCTTGGTCTTTTACTATTGTCATTGAGTTTGTTGTTCTTGGATCATATGAAGTGAATGCGTTACTTGGTATTGCACTATATTCTGGTAATTCCGGCGTGTAGATAGTGTCAAGGTTAATTCCGTAGTTTACTGAAGAAGTATCTGTATCTTCAGCATAAGTAGATAAAGCAAAGCAACTCAAGAAAACACTAAGCAGAAGAAATGAAAATAAAAATTAAATATACTTTTTATACATATATAATCTCTCCTTTATAAATATCACCAAAGATGCCATTCGTACCTTGCTCTCATTGCGTTGTGAAACAAAGGGTTTGAACGCCATTTTGTAGTATCAAGATTTTCTTCTATATCAGAAAAATGTGAAGAATTAAGTTCGGAGGTGACTTTTGCAAGGTACGACTGCATAACTAAAACGTCTTCTGTTTTCACTGTGCCTTCTTCTGTTGAATTTCTGATATTCACAACTGCCAAAAGCTTCTGCGAAGAATTAAGAGTAGTGATTTTTGCAAGATGCTTTTGCACAAGCAATATATCCTTATTGCTAACTTTGCCGTCTGAGTTTACATCTCCCATAGTGTTATTTTGCAGGCAAAGCAGATTGTAAGCCTTTAGCAAGCCCCAATATGCTTCTTTCATTTCCGCTGGTGTATACTCCTCGGCTTTCATAATTTTATTTGCGTTTTCAAGATTGCCTGTAAAATTGTCCCATAAGCTTTCGTCATAATAATTGTCGCTGTTCTTCTCGGAAGAACAGAAATTAATAAGAAACTCCAGCTCCCTTTTTTCAAAGCACATTTGTTCTTCTGCCGCAGCTACCTTATCGTATTCCTGCTGAATTTCCTTCGGGGTAGTGCTTTTTGGAGGAACGGAATAATAATGTTCCATAAGAAAATCATCTGCTTCGTTTAATACTGCCGAAAGATTTTCTCTGGAAACATTTGTATATTCCAAAGCGATGTTGCCCGGTTCATTACCTCCGTTTACTGCATATTCAGCGGCGCAATAACCGCAGTACTTCTCCAACTCCTGCAGCTTTAGAGTAATCTCATCAACTGCAAAGGCAGGTGTAACAAGGCTTGCCGCAAGCACTGCCGCCAGCAGGCAAGATACAAGGATTTTTGTTTTCTTCATAAAATCGACCTCCAAAATATTATTTATTTAAAAACGATATATAAAAATTTATACCACATCTAAAATAACAAACAAATTAAAAATATTTGATGTTGTTTTAAAACAAAGAGTATAAAATTTTTACATTCAAATTATACATCCATAATTTAACGATGTCAATGATTAGAAAATCAGCAAAAACAATTTAAGAAAAATATAATGATAAATTAGAATAAAAATGCTTCTTAAATTATTATACAGGTAATTTGAAATAAGATGTACAGCGCACGCCTGTGCCTTTGCACAATGCTTTTGCACATAAAAATTCAGCCGTTTATAGCGATAATGCCGAAAATGAAAAAGCAAATTGACTTGAAAGCTTTTGGGTGTATAATGAAATCGGAGGATAACGCAGGTCGGTTTTCTGTTGTTATCAAAGGAAAATAAAAAACAAATTAAGGAGGAGTTTTTTTGAAAAAGACAGTTAAACAAATGTTGAGCGCACTGCTTTGTATTCTTATGCTTTGCTCTGTAATGACTGCGGCAGTTACAAGCGCAGGCGCTGTGCTGAATAATGACGGCACAAATACGCTGTATATTTGTACTACGCAGGCATTAGGCGACACGCAGGTTAATATTTTCACATGGAATGTAAACGGCTATCGCGTTGAAGTAAATGCCGATTACCCCGGGGTGCCAATGGTACCTATGGGAGTTTTACCGGACGGTAAGTATTATTATTCATATACTTGTTCGGATTCTCCGCAGAACCTCATCATAAACACAGGGATAAGCGACGAACAGAAGCTTACCGGAGATGTTGAAATTCCGGAGGGCTATGACTGCCTTGACATCGACATATATAACAGCAACAGAGAGGACTACAGCTCAGCCTGGAGCGTTTATGCCGACAGAACAAAGTATTCGATAACTGCGCAGCTGAAGCTTTCTGCTAAACAGGTAAAAGCAGGTGAAGAGGTTGTAATTACCCCTTCTGTAAAATCAAGCACTATTCCGCAGGAGGAAAACGCTGAATATACATACTCCTTAAAGGTAGGCGGCAAAGAGCTTTCTACCTCACTCGACGCATATACATATATTGCCGAAGGCGCAGGAAATGTTGCGGTAGAATTTACGGTAAGCGCAAAAAACAGCGCAGAAGAGATTTTGGCGTACAGCGCTGTAAATACTACTTTGTATATAATTAAATATGCAGCCGCAAACGCAACTGATAACGGACTTTATGTTCACGCCGTAAAGGACAGCACAGAATTGCAGGCTTGGCAGTGCTGGCAAAATAAAAACGGCACAAGGTATTTTTATCTTCCGTCCTCTGTTAAGAATACAGGTGCGGGCAAAGCGGAAATACTAAACACCTTCGGTACAGATGTAACGGTAAACGGCGTTACTATTGCTCCGGGCGAGATTGCTAGCGTGCCCTATGAGCCTGACAAAGCCTACACCGTAAACGGACAAAGCTTAATATTTATTGAGTCAACTGCCGAAGCGGCAATATACCTTAACAACCCGACAGCCTCAAGCTCCGGTCTGTGGGCATATATGAGTGCCGATAAAAATAACTCAGCGTCTGCCACGGCGGCGTTGGTAAATCAGGACGGCACGTTTGACAACACAGCCGCTAAAAAGATAAAGGGCAGAGGCAACACAACATGGAGAAATACCGCCAAAAAGCCGTTTAACCTGACGTATGAAGCAAAGGTAAGCGTTGACGGTATGGAGGCAACAAAGAAATATTCTCTTCTTGCAAATTTCCAGGACCCGGCGCTTTCAAGAAACAGAGTACTCTATGACCTTGCAGACGCTGTAGGCGTGCCGTATGCGTCAGACTCCAGAACAGTAGACGTATATTTTGACGGCGTTTACAAGGGCTCTTACCAAATGGCACAGAAGATAGACTTCGGTTCAGGCAATATGATGAGCGATATTAACGGAGATTATCTTGACGAGCAGGGCAATGTACTTTCCGATTTCCAGTTTGTGTTCCAGGTGGACCCAAATTCAGAGGCGGGCGACTACACAGCGATAGCGTCAAACGGAGAGAGAATAGAGATTAAATATCCTGAGCTTACAACGTCAGACACGGGCTACGATCAGGTAAAGCAGATTATTGCAGATAAGCTTGTGGCGATGTGCGACATATTAAAGAACGAAAATGCAACCTATGACGATATTAATAAAATTGTTGACGTAAAATCGCTTGCAGGATTTTTCCTGATAAATGAGCTTTCCAAAAACTGGGACGCAGGAGTCGCAAGCACATACTTTACATATAAGCAGGACAAAAACGGCGATTGGAAGCTGTTTGCTTCCCCTGTGTGGGACTTTGACAACTCGCTGGGCAATGCTGTCGGCTCAGCAGCCGGATTTTACAATTATTCAACTCATGAGTATATGTCGCCGATGCACTACTGGTCGTATCACAAGATTGACCAAAGCGGCGACAATATAACCGACAGCTCCTACAATAATATAATAGGTCTTTCGGGCAAAAATACAGTTATTATGAAGGCGGCAACTACAACGTGGATTGAGGACTTTTTGCCGGCAATAGAAGGCTTTTATAATAATACAAATGTTGCACAGGGAGAGCTGTATTCAAAGGACGTATACAAAAATTATCTTGACGGTTCCCAAAGAATGAACTATATGCAGTGGAGTATGACTGTTAACAACGACTGGATTTCAAACCACTCCTCGCTTGACAGGGCAGAGGCTATAAATGTTCAGCTTGACGAAAACGAAAACCCAGCAGCGGCAGATTACACCACAGTAAAGACAAGCTATGACCAGAACACCTTCTCCGGGCAGTATGACTTTATGGCAGACTGGATGTATACACGTGCAGCATGGCTTACAAAAAATCTTTTGAGCGACTACGGATACACCCCAAGCGAAAAAGAGTCTGACCCCGAGCCGATAATTACAACAGACGGAAAGCACAGCGCAGACACAAGGGACGTTATTTCCGGCTTTGTATTTGACAATTCCGGCGTAACAGAAGGCGACGCTCTTGCAAATAACGGTTCAAAGGGAACTTATGCACAGACAATCGGTAATGACGCGGTGCTTACAACAGCTGTAAACGCAATTCAGCTAAGAGCGCTTGAATGGGGCGTGAATACAGAATATTATTATGAGGACACCGAAAGCGGAAAAACCTTGTATGTTCCGATTTTGCCGGCCGGAAAAGCGGCTAAGAACAACAGCTGGGGCGGTATAGGTGAGCAGATTATACAAATGCAGACCTCTGCAACAGGAAAAACAGGACTCAGCTTTGAATTTGCAATGGCAGGTTCAAAGAAAGCACCCAGAGACTGGAAGGTGCAATACAGCACAGACGGACAAAATTACACCGATGTTGACAACAGCAATATTACAATAGAGGAAAGCACCCGAAAGCTTTTGAAGAGATATTCCTTTAAGCTTCCGTCAGAATGTGACAACAGGGAAAGCCTGTATATAAGGATAATTTCAACAAGCAATATAACCGTTTCAGGCGGACTTACAAGCGACGACCCTGAGGGCGGAGAGATTGCAATAAACGACATTATGCTTAAAGGCGCAGATATTTCAGGAAAATATATGCTGGGCGACGCCAACGCAGACAGTGAAATTACAATGAGAGATATTCTGGCAATTCAGCAGGACGTTGCAAAAATCAATCGGCTTGCCGGAGTAAAAAGACTGGCGGCAGATGTAAATGCAAACGGAGAGCTTGATATGAGCGATGTTCTGGAAATTCAGAAATATCTTGCAAAAATTTCAACAGCCTATCAGATTGGCGGATATTTTGAGAAAAGCGAATAACCCCGGAAAGAACAGTGGGTTATCCCACTGCTGGGCTGAAACGCAACAAACAAAACAAAAGCCTCCCCTGTTATGGGGAGGCTTAATTTACAGATAAGGTTACAGATAAAGACTGTTTTTAAATAAAGAAGCTGATAAAAAAACAACCACCCTACTGGGTGGAAGCTTTAATATGTTGGCATCTTCCTATTTTCCCGGGCCGTCGCCAGCCAAGTATTTTCGGCACTACTGAGCTTAACTTCTGTGTTCGGGATGGGAACAGGTGGACCCTCAGCGTCATCAATACCAACTATTCAGTTTATCGGTCTTTCCCGACTGCTTGACTATTATAGCACCCTGTTTTGAAAAATGCAACCCCTTTTTTAAAAAAATTTTAAAATTTTTTGTCCGACTTTTTGCACTATGTATTTTGAGCAATATTCCGAAATATACCGGGATTTAATTTATGTATTTGAAAATATACATTATGGCTAATTTTAAATAGATTATTTTTACATCTAGCCTATTGAAACAGCAGTTGCTGCTGTGATATTCTAATAATGAGATTTTTTGTGAAAATTCAGAAACGGAGGAAGAATAATGGCAAAAGGAAAATTTTTCAGAAAAACCCTTTGCGTAATCCTTACATTATGTATGGTGCTTTCTGTTTTTGTTGTTCCGTCTGTTACGGCAACGGCAGCGTCAGAGAGCACGCAATCTGCGGCGGCGGGGAATCAGGGTCCGCAAAGCAGTATTCAGGGCAGCGCAGTTTTACACTGCTTTAACTGGTCTTATAATTCAATCAAGAGCAATCTTGCAGCTATAAAGGCGGCAGGCTACACGGCAGTGCAGACATCTCCCGTTCAGAAGCCGAAGGATTATAATTCAGGCTGGAAGGATCAGAAGGGTCAGTGGTGGAAGCTGTATCAGCCGCTTAACATAGCCATTGCAGACGGCGGCACTTGGCTTGGTACAAAGGCAGAGCTTAAGGCAATGTGCGACGAGGCTGAAAAGCTTGGCATTAAGGTTATAGTAGATATTGTTGCAAACCATATGGCAAACGTAGATGATTCGCTGGGCAACAGTATGAGCAATATTAACTCAAGCGTTGATTCAGCATTAAAAAGCAACTCAAGCTACTGGCATATTAACGGTATATGGGCAAACGACGGCAGCCGCTATGATATGACAATGGGCTCAATAGGTCAGCCGGACTTAAACACCGGAAATACCGACATACAGAACAAGTACAAGGCATTGCTTATTGACTGTATTAATCAGGGCGTTGACGGCTTCCGCTTTGACGCTGCAAAGCATATTGAGCTTCCGTCAGACAGCAACTCAAGCCAGTTCTGGCCGACTGTAATTAACGGCTCAAAGGCAAGCACAAGCAATGAAGTTTATTACTACGGCGAAATTCTGAACGGATGTGCCACAAGCATTTCAAACTACACAAAGTATATGAGCATAACCGACAATAATTCCGGCGACGCAGTGCTTGTTGCCGCTAACAATTCAAATGCTTCCGGTGTTGCAAACTCTTCCTACAAAAAGGGTGCCGGAGCCGATAAATCTGTCATCTGGGCTGAATCTCACGATACATATATGGGCAGCTCCGGAAGTGCAGGCTTAGGCAATACAAGCGGTGTTTCAAACGCAACCATAACTAAGGCGTGGGCAATAATCGGCTCAAGAAGCAACTCCACAGCTCTTTATTTTGCCCGTCCTGCTGCAAATATGGGCGCAGCCAGCACAGATACAACGTGGAAATCTACTGCTGTTGCAGAGGTTAATAAATTTAAGAATTACTTTGACGGTCAGACAGAATCTCTGTCATCAGAGGGCGACGTAGCATATAATGAGCGCGGAACAGCCGGCGTGGTAATTTCTAAAATGGGCGGAGCAGGAAGTGTAAATGTTACTGCACGCAAAATGGCGGCAGGCACATATAAAGACCAGGTATCCGGCAATACCTTTACTGTTTCAAACGGTAAAATAAGCGGTACGGTAGGCAGCACAGGCGTTGCGGTTGTATACAACGCAACAGCACCGGGTCCTGCGGCAACGGTTACTCCCGGTTCCTGCACATATAAGACAGATACTTTGACTCTTACGCTTAAATATGACAATGCCACCTCCGGTCAGTATTCTGTAGACGGCGGCTCATACCAAAGCTTTACAAACGGAAAAACAATTACAATCGGTGCAGGCAAGCCATACGGTACGGTTACTACAGTAGCTGTAAAGGCAGCAGACGCAAGCAAAACCTCACAGCCTGTTACATATACATACACAAAGGCAGACCCAAACGCAGGCGTTAAAATTTACTTTGACAATTCCTCCTACAACTGGAGCAACGTTTATGCTTATATATATGATAACAGCAGTACTCCCGTAGTTGAAAACGCAGCATGGCCGGGCGCTGCTATGACAAAAGACAGCTTAACCGGCTTATATGTAATTGAAGTTCCCGAAGAACTGCAAAACGGCAAGGTTATTTTTACAGAGAGCTACTCCGCAACAACAAACAGATACCCGGCAGACGGTCAGGAGGGAATGTCGATAGGCGGCACAAGCAAGAAGTTTTCTGCAAACAACAAGTGGGAGGATTACTCAGCTGTTAAGCCGACCAATCCGCCGACAAAACCGCCTACAGACCCGCCTACAGACCCGACGACAGACCCACCGACAAATCCGGACGGTAAATATATGCTGGGCGACGCCAATATGGACGGTAAAATATCATTGCTGGATGTTATGAGGATTCAGGAGCATATTGCAAAGATACATACGCTTACCGGCTTAAGTAAAGCTGCTGCCGATGTAAATGCAAACGGCGAGCTGGCTCTTAACGATATTCTTGAAATTCAAAAACACCTTGCAAAAATCAACACATCATATAAAATAGGTGAATATTTCGGTGCAGATACACCCACAGACCCGCCGACAGAAAAACCGACAGAGAAGCCTACAGAGACTCCGACAGATCCGCCGACAGCCCCTTCGTCAAGCACAATAAATGTTTACTTCTCTTCAAAATGGAGCAATGTTAAGGCTTATATATGGAATAACGCTTCAGAAGATAAAAAATCGGAGTGGCCAGGAGATGATGTAAGCGGTATAGAGAAAAATCCGCTTGGAGAAACTATATATAAGGCAACGGTAGACCTCGATAAGTATGACAGAATTATATTTAGCGGCTCAGGCGGTCAGACGGTAGATATTACGCTTACCTCCGACTCCGACGGAACAGGCTACTATATTACAAGCAAGAAGAATCAACTGGGTCATTACGAAGTGGCTGAATATATTTACGCAGGATAAGTATAAGCCTGAAGCAAAGCAGAATCTGAAAAAAGAGCAGACAGGGTGTTTGCTCTTTTTTATTTGTCAGATTTGTTTTTCTGCAAAAAGCGGCTGTTTATCAAATTTTAACAAAAGAAAAACAGCAAAACAGCAGGCAAGAGCGCTTCATATTTGAAAAGTTTAGGAAATATAATAGAAATTTTTAAAAAAATTATTGAAAAAGACATATTTTTATTTTTTAAAAGGTTGCAATTTTCCGAGAATTTGTGTAAAATGTAGATAAATACTAATAGTGTGCTTTTGCACATTTTTTTGTATATTTTTCACTTTCAAACTTAGAATTAATAGAATAGAGGGATTTATAATGTCAAACAGACTGTTTCAAGGCGTTATTCATCAGATGAGAGATGCTATTGACAGAACAATAGGTGTTATAGATGAAACATCTGTTGTTATTGCCTGCAGTGAGCTTGGAAGAATAGGCGAGGTTATAGACAGCGTTACGGCAGAAACGTTTAATTCTTCTGCTCCGTTTGTTGTTAACGGTCAAACCTTTAAAACCTTTGGCAACGGCACCAGAGCTGAATATGCTGTGTTTGTATCCGGCAATGACGAAATTGCTCAAAAGTATACACAGCTTTTAGCTGTTTCCCTTGGCAGTATAAAGCAATATTACGATGAAAAATATGACAGAGGAAACTTTATTAAAAATGTTATTCTCGATAACATTCTGCCGGGCGATATATACCTGAAGGCAAGAGAGCTTCACTTTAACTCTGAGGTTACCAGAGTATGTATGCTTATAAAAATCACCTCTAAAACAGACATATCTGCTTATGATATTGTGCAGAACCTTTTTCCGGACAAAACAAAGGATTTTGTTATAAGCATTAACGAAACCGACATTGCTCTTGTTAAAGAGATTCGCTCCGGAATTGAATCTAAAGACCTTGAAAAGCTTGCAGGCTCAATAGTAGATACCTTATCAAGCGAATTCTATACACGCTGTGTAATCGGTATCGGTACTACCGTTACCGGCATTAAGGACCTTGCACATTCGTTTAAAGAGGCTCAGGTAGCCTTAGAGGTAGGTAAGGTGTTCGACACAGAGCGCACAATAGTAAGCTATGACAATTTAGGTATTGCAAGGCTTGTCTACCAGCTTCCTACAACTCTTTGCGAAATGTTCTTAAAGGAAGTATTCAAGAGAGGCTCAATAGAATCTCTCGACCAGGAAACACTGTTTACAATTCAGCGCTTCTTTGAAAATAACTTAAATGTGTCCGAAACCTCAAGAAAGCTCTTTGTGCATAGAAATACCCTGGTGTACAGGCTTGAAAAAATCAAAAAGCTTACCGGACTTGATTTAAGAGAATTTGAAGACGCTATCGTATTTAAGGTTGCTCTGATGGTTAAAAAATACTTAACTGCTAACCCTGTAAAGTATTAATCAATATTATAATGTAACTTAGTAAAGCTGCAGCAAAGCATTGCGGATAATGTGCTTTTCTGCGGCTTTTATGTTTATAATATAAAATGAACCGTTTAATATTGATTGGTTATTCACAGCATTAAAATAAAAAATTTAACGCCGGAATTTGAAGCAATGTGTAATAAATACGTTGCAAATTCCGGTTTTTATGTTATAATAAAAAGGAAAGTTACAATTCTGTAACAACGGTAACACAGTATAATACATTACGTTGCAATTCATCTTAAATTTCTTCTGTTCTGAAAGGAAATATATATGATAGAATTCAAAAATATTTCAAAAACGTATTCAACGGGAACTCATGCGCTTAACAACATCAATATTACTATTAACGAGGGCGAGTTTGTATTCATTGTGGGCCCCTCCGGTGCCGGAAAAAGCACATTTTTAAAGCTTATTATGCGTGAGGAGATTCCCTCTAAGGGCGATATTACGGTTGACGGCGAGTCCATAGTAAAAATGAAGAGAAAGCAGGTGCCTTATTTAAGAAGAAAAATGGGCATAGTTTTTCAGGACTTTCGACTGATAGAGAAAATGACGGTGTTTGAAAATGTCGCCTTTGCAATGAGGGTAATAGGCGCCTCCCAAAGGGCAGTTGCAAAAAGAGTACCGTACATATTGGGTCTTGTGGGACTTAAAAATAAAGCAGACCGCCGCCCCTGTGAGCTTTCCGGCGGCGAGCAGCAGCGCGTCAGCCTTGCAAGAGCGCTTGTAAACAACCCGAAGATTATAATAGCAGACGAACCAACGGGAAATATTGACCCGCTTATGTCGCACGAAATTATTGAGCTTTTAAGCGAAATTAATAAAATGGGCACAACTGTGCTTGTTGTAACGCACGAGCATGACCTTGTTTCGCATTTCGGCAAAAGAATTATTGAAATTAACAGAGGAAGAGTTGTTACAGACGTTGAAAACAGCACAGATATAACTCTTACCACTGCGGACAGGCTTCCCGACGATACGAACCTTACCTCTGAAAAGCTTGAAGAAAAGATAGACGATATTTTGGAAACCTCACAGTATAGGGAGCTGTTAAAGCAGATAGATAAGGAAACAGAGGAAAAAGAGATTTTAGAAAGCGTTGCCAAGGAGTCGTCGCAGGGTAATACAGAGGAATAATTTGTATAACCGGAGTTATGTGAAAGGAGTTATTAATTTAAGGTATGAAGGGCTTTGGCTATTTGTTAAAAGAAGGCTTTAAAAATATATGGCATAACAGAATGATGTCTGCCGCTTCAATAGGCGTGCTTATTTCCTGTATGCTGCTTACCGGCTTTGCTGTTCTGATTTGTATGAACGTGCAGGCTGTAGTTGACGAAGCCGGACAGTCAAATATGATAAATGTTTACTTAAAGGACGGACTTTCCGATGAACAGGAAAAGCAGATAGAATCAAAAATTTCTCAGATTTCAAATGTAGAAACCTGTGCTTTTTACCCGAAAGAGGAGGCTATTCTTGAGTTTGAAGAGGAGCTTGGCGCAGCTTTTTCGCAAATGCAGGGCGATCAGAACCCTCTGCCGGACGCATTTCACGTATCTATGAAGGATTTATCTGTTTATGATGAAACTACACAGGAAATACAGGGAATAGACGGCGTTGACAAACTCAGCAACAGAAAAGAGGTTGCCGACAAGCTTACATCCCTGAGCAATCTTGTGGCGACAATGGGTCTTTGGATAGTTGTTATCTTAGGCATAATATCGCTGTTTATCATCTCGAACACAATTCGTATGAGTATGTATTCAAGGCGCTTTGAAATAAGCATAATGAAATCGGTCGGTGCAACAAATACCTTTGTGCGAATTCCGTTTTTAGTAGAGGGTATGTTTATGGGTGCGCTCTCCGCAGTATTTGCGTCTGCGGCAATCTGGTTCCTTTATGACCCCATTATGAATACAGCAAAAAGTATAATTCCGTTCACCTCAATTCCGTACAGCGCCTTTATGATTCCCGTAACGCTTGCATTTTTGATATGCGGCATCCTCACAGGTGCAATCGGCGGCGTTATATCAATAAGAAAATACCTGAAGTTAGAGGGAAACGAGGTTGCCGGCTGGTAGTTTTGAAAAATAGCACGCACATCTTGGCCTTTTGTCGCCCACTCGCATACATAAAGTATAGCTCGGAGCGCCAAAAAACCAACCTGCACGCACTCTTTTTCAAAACTAATAAACTAAAGCACGCACATCTTGGCTTTTTGCCGCCCACTCGCATACATAAAGTATAGCTCGGAGCGCCAAAAAACCAACCTGCACGCACTCTTTTTCAAAACTAATAAATTAAAGCACGCACATCTTGGCCTTTTGTCGCACGTTCGCATACAAACTTCCGTCCGTACAGTCGGTTGGCTTGTAAATTGGTATATATGAAAAATTAAGAAAATACTAAAAGGGGAAGTGAATAATTTGTTTAAGAAAATACTTGTAACCGCAATAGCCGCACTTATCTGCTTTCAGACTGTTGCTCTTGCTGCAACAGACGTTTCAAAGCTTGAAGAAAACAAAAGCAAAATAGAGAGTGAAAATAAGGAGCTTGAAAAGGAGCAGAAGAAAACAGAAAGCGACATAACAAAAAAAGAGGAAAAACAGCAAAAGCTTATGGACGAGCTTGCCGTAATTAACGGGAAGATAGTGGAAAGCAGAGATAAGCTTTTACAGCTGGAGCAGGATATTACAAAGCTTAAAAGGCAAATAAAGACAGCGCAGGAAAGCGTTGACAAAAACACAAAGCTGCTTCAGGAAAGAATAAGAATTATTTATATGGCGGGCGACGCCTCATCGCTTGAGATTATTCTGGGTGCAAAGGATTTTTCTGATTTTATTGATAAGCTTGAGCTTGTGAAGAGAATATCTGACCACGACACAAAGCTGATTAATACTCTTCAGGACGATATGAAGAAGCTGGAAAGCGAGAAAAAGTCTCTTGAGGAAACAAAGAAAAGTCAGGAGAACGAGCAGGCAAAGCTTGATGAAGAGCAGGGTAATTACGAAACCCTTGTAAAGGAAAATAAGGAGCTTCTGAATGCTCTTTATGATGAAAATACGAAGATTACCGACGCTTTGGATGAAAATAACGAAGAGCTTAAAAAGATAGATAAAGAGATAGAGGAATATTACGAGGAAGAAAGGCGCAAGGCAGAGGAAGAAAAGAAACGCCTGGAGGCTGAGAAGAAAAAGCAGGAGGAAGAGGCTAAGAAGCAACAGCAAAGCAGCTCCTCCGGCAGCAGCTCGTCGGGCGGCGAAAGCTCAGGCGGTGAAAGCTCCGGAAGCAACAGCTCCGGCGGCTCTCAAACGACAACAGGCGGTTATCTGTGGCCGACTCCCGGCTTTACATATTTGTCCTCTCTCTGGGATGAAAACAGAGGCAGCTACAACCACGGTGCGCTCGATATTGCAGGCGGCGGAATTATGGGTACTAAAATTTTAGCGGCAGAATCGGGAACAGTTGCCTTTGCTTACTCCGGCTGTACACATAACTGGCCGAAGGATATGAGCTATAGCTGCGGCTGTGGCGGCGGATACGGTAATTATGTAATGATAGACCACGGCAACGGGTATTCCACACTGTATGCTCATATGTCCTCGCTTGCTGTTTCAAACGGAGAATATGTAAACAAGGGACAGACTATCGGCTATGTAGGCACAACAGGTCATTCAACAGGACCGCACCTGCATTTTGAAACCAGGTATCTTGGTGTTAAGTATAATCCCCTTAACGAATATCCGTCCTTCCCTAATGTTTAAATAAGCTTAAACAGGAGTGCTTTGCCGGGGAAACACTGAACAAATCACGCTGAAAGCTGTTTGCACATCCAGCTTGCATATTTTCCGTCAGCCTGACCAAAAAATCTAACGGCGCAATATGCACAAACGATTTAATCAGTGTTTCCCTAGGACTTTAAGACGTCAAATTAACAATTACAATTGAATAGCGTAAGGGAAAACCCCAAAATATAAGGCGGTGTGCTGATAACAAACAGCACGCCGCCGTTGCGTTTTTTTACTTCAGGTATTCTTAAAAGTATTATCCGCAAAGGCTGTTGAAAAAAAGCGGGCTTTTAGCGTTATTTATTCAGTGGTTCCTTAAGTAATTATGTATTTAAGACATTTAATTGTTGTAAAAATAATGAAAATGCGTTATAATTTAAACAATAATATATAATATTAATTATTTAAAGGAGGAAGTATGATGCAAAACAAATTTAGAAAGTGTTTATCTGTAGCATTATCTGCTGTTATGCTTGCAGGTGTAATGTGCATAGCACCGGTAACAACAGGAGCAGTAAAGTCAGCAGAGAATCAAATTGCGGTTACAGATAACGCGGAGCAAGCAGGTCTTACTTACGGAGATTATGAGTACAAGGTTCTTGACGATGGAACAGTGGAGATTACCGAGTACAAAGGAAGTACCGCTAATCTTACTATTGCAAGCTCAATAGCCGGAAGGAGAGTTACCAGAATAGCAACAGAGGCTTTTAGAGGAAACGCTAATATTGCTAATGTGGTAATTCCTGACAGCATTAAATTTTTGGGGTATCGTGCATTTGCCGATTGTTCAAGATTGGCAACGCTGACAATTGGCAGCGGCGTTAAAGAGCTTGGTACATCTTGGAGCGACGCTCAGACATTTATTAATTGTAAATCTTTAAGAAAAGTAACAATTAAAAGCGGTGCGAATCCCATAGGAGTGGGATCTTTTGCCGGATGTAGTTCACTTATCAGCATTAATATTCCAAGCTCTGTTCTGACAATAGGTGATAGTGCCTTTGAAAACTGCTCCGCCTTATCAGCTATAGCTATACCGGGCAGCGTTAAAACAATAGGCAATAGTGCTTTTGCCGGATGTAAAAGTATTACCTCGCTTTCTATAAGCTATGGAGTTACTTCAATAGGAAGCAATGCTTTTTATAATTGCTCAAGAATTGCTACGGTCAATATTCCTGACAGCGTGACGTTTTTGGGGTATCGTGCATTTGGTGATTGCTTAAGATTATCAACATTAACAATCGGCAGCAAGGTAAAGGAAATAGGAACATCCTGGAGTAATGCCGATACTTTTATCAATTGTTCTTCTCTTAAAAAAGTCACTGTAAAAAGCGGTGCAAATCCTTTTGGTAACAGGGCATTTTATGGATGTAAAGCCTTGCAGGAGATAAATATTCCAAGCACAGCTACATCAATAGGAGACAGCGCTTTTTACGGTTGCTCCTCATTAACTTCGTTAAAAATTCCGGGAAGTGTAAAAAGTATTGGAGCAAGTGCTTATAAAGGCTGTAAGAATATATCATCTGTAACCTTTAATTATGGACTGATTTCAATCGGAAGCGAAGCATTTACAGGATTATCGAGAATAAAAACAATAGTTATTCCGGATAGTGTAAAATCACTGGGCTATAAAGCCTTTGGAGATTGCACAGGCTTATCAACATTGACAATCGGCAGCGGAGTAAATGAGATTGGTACCTCATGGAGCGATGCAGATACCTTTATTAATTGTACGGCTCTGCAGAAGGTTACTATCAAAAACGGCGCTGATCCTATAGGGAACGGGGCGTTTTCCGGATGCAGCTCTTTAAACAGCATAAACATTCCCGCTTCTGTTCTTTCGATAGGTGACAGTGCTTTTCGTGACTGTATATCCTTGAAATCAATTTCTATACCCGGAAATACGCTGACCATAGGTGACAGTGCCTTTGAGAATTGTAAATCTCTTTCTGCATTGACTATGGGAAAAGGAGTATTAAGTATTGGAAGACAAGCGTTTTCAAAATGTATAAGCTTAACAAATGTTACAATACCGGATAGCGTTACTTCCTTAGGGTATAAAACCTTTGGCGATTGCAGCAAGCTAAAAGCAGTGATAATAGGAAGCGGAGTTATTGATATTGGAACATCTTGGGGTGATGCAGATACCTTTATTAATTGTACTTCATTGAAAGCAGTTACTATTAAAGATGGTGCTGACCCAATAGGACCCAGAGCTTTCTCCGGCTGCTCCTCATTAACTACTGTAATTATTCCAAGCTCTGTGTTAGAAATAGGTAATGTGCAATTAAACGCAGATAACCTTAAAGATGAAGGTGTATTTTACGGCTGTCCTAAATCACTTACAATATACGGAAAAACAGGCTCATTTGCACAGCAGTTTGCAAGAGCAAACGGCATTTATTTTAAAGTATATGCAAAAGTAAGCTCCGTAAAGCTTAACACAACAAGCCTGAGCTACCCAACAGGCAAAAGCGGAACCTTTAAGGCGACAATATCTCCGAGCAATGCAAGCAATAAAGTGCTTAGCTGGAAGTCCTCCAATACAAAGGTTGCAACAGTTGATTCTAACGGAAAACTTACTGCAAAGGGCGTAGGCACAGCAACAATAACCTGCGCTGCTACAGACGGCAGCGGAAAATATGCAACCTGCAAGGTAACTGTATACCAAGGCGTAACCTCAATTAAGCTCAACACAAATAAAATAATATGGCCGGTTGGCAAAAGCGGCACGTTTAAAGCGACAGTTTCGCCGAGCAATGCGGTAAACAAGGCTGTAACGTGGAAATCATCGAACACAAGGGTTGCAACGGTAGACTCCAAGGGCAAGCTCACCGCAAAGGGTGTGGGCAAGGCTACAATTACCTGTACTGCAAAGGACGGAAGCGGAAAGTATGCAACGTGCACAGTATATGTAACGCCGAAAACACCGACAAACCTAACGGTTAAAAAGGCCTCAGCCACAAGCGCCGCTATAAGCTGGAGCAAGCAGACAGGCGCTAAGGGGTATATGATTTACCGCAGTACATCTAAAAACGGAACATATACTAAGATAAAGACTACAACATCTACGAAATATACAAACACAGGGCTTAAAAAGGGCAAGACCTATTACTATAAGGTAAGAGCATATGTAACAATAGGCAATATGAATTATTTAAGTCCTGCAACAAGCGCAAAGGGAATAAAGCTGTAAAAACAGATTAAGAATAACCGTCGGGAGATATAAATTTTCCCGGCGGTTATTTTTTTGAAAAAGCCTGTTACAGCAAAGGAAAAGCACCGGAAGATTACCTGCAATGATTACCTAAGATATTTCGCCGCCTTGCTGTTTTGTATACAATTATGATACAATTTTACAGTACACTTAAGCAAACGCAGAAAAATTGTTTTTAAGTGCAGCATTGCACAGCGGGGAGGTAAAACGTATGGTAAATATCTTAATTGTTGAGGACGATATTTCAATTTCAAGGCTTATAAAGGTGAGCCTTACGCAGGGCGGATACAGCTGTACCGTTGCAAACGACGGACTTGCCGCAGCAGACCTTATAGAAAAGCTGCGCTTTGACCTGATTCTGCTTGATATTATGCTGCCGCATATTGACGGCTACGAGCTGCTCAGATATATCAAGGAATATAACACCCCGGTAATATTTATTACGGCAAAGTACACTACGCAGGACAAGGTGAAGGGGCTTAAAATGGGGGCGGACGATTATATTGCAAAGCCGTTTGAGATTTCTGAGCTTCTGGCGCGCGTTGAGGCGGTGCTGAGAAGATACAACAAAACAAAAAGATATATTGATATAAACGGCATTACAATAGATACAAGCTCCAGAACTGTCAGTAAAAACGGCAGACAGATACAGCTTACTCTTAAAGAATACGAAATGCTTTTGCTTTTTGCACAGAACAAGGGTATAGCGCTTTATCGGGAAACAATTTACGAAAGAGTGTGGAACGAGCCGTATATGGGAAATACAAGAACTGTGGATTTACACGTTCAGAGGCTGCGTAAAAAGCTTGACCTGCAAAACCGGATAGAAGCCGTTTACAAGGTTGGCTACAGGCTGAATGTGCAGGAATAAAGCACCCCATAAGTGTTTTGTGAAAGGAGCTTATGCTTATAATTATGAAGCTTTTTTGGAAAATATATTGCTTATGCTTTGTTGTTATTATGGCGGTAACGGCAACCGTCGGGCTTGTGCTTATAAACTCCGTTTACAGCATTGAGCTTGAAAACGCTGTAAGCGCCGCTGCAATAGAAAACGAGTATGCTTTAAAAAGCTTTAAATCTCTTTTGGAAACAGCCGGAGAAAACATAGGCGTTGAAAGGGCGCAGGTGTATTTCTCGCATTACTTTAACAGCGGCAAAAGCGCAGACACATCTGTTTTGCAAAGGAATATGACCTATAATTTTGAGGTAGGCGGTCTTGTGGATAATATCGGCAACGGCGAGCAAAGCTATGCTGTAATAGATGAGGAAAACAAGGTTACGCTGCAAACTGTAAGTAAAATAAGCTACAATTCAAAGGAGTTTTATGTTCAGACGCTTACCGATATTACAGATATTTATAATCAGAGAGAGGACAACATTCGTCTTTACCGCTATGTGCTTATCGGAACGGCGGTGTCAGGCTCCGCCATATTGCTTGCTTTTTCGCTGTATATTACAAGGCCGTTTAAAAAGCTGTCGGAGGCTACGGGCGAAATATCGCAGGGAAATTTTGAAAAGCGGATAAGCTACGGAAGGTTTATGTTAAAAAGCGAGGAAACGGCTGACCTTGTAAGGAATTTTAACGTTATGGCGCAGTACATTGAGGACTACACCGAGGAGCTGAAGCTGTCTGCGAAAAACCGTGAGGACTTTACGGCAAATTTTACGCACGAGATGAAAACGCCAATGACCTCTATAATAGGCTATGCCGATATGCTTCGCTCCTATGATTTAAGTCCGGAGCTAAGGAGAGAGTCGGCAGACGCAATTTATAGGGAGGGCAAGCGGCTTGAGGAGCTGTCGCTGAAGCTTTTGGAGCTTATGGTGCTTAAAAATGAAACGGTGAAGCTTGAAAATATTAGCTGTGCCGCATTATTTAAAGAGGTGCTTGCTTCGGTAAAGTATTTGTCGGAGAAATATAATATAAAAATAAACAGCAAAATAGATAACGCAGATATTTCAGTCCAGCCGGCGCTTATTAAATCGGTGCTTTATAACCTTATCGACAACGCCTGCAAGGCGTCAAAAAACGGCGCAGAGATAAATGTCAGGGGTAAATGTGACGGAAAGCATTATGTTATTTCTGTTGAAGATTTCGGCAGGGGAATGTCGCCGGAGGTAATGGAGAGGATAACACAGCCGTTTTATATGGAGGACAAGTCGAGGTCACGCACTCAGGGCGGCGCAGGGCTGGGACTCAGCCTATGTAAACAGATTTTGGAGCTTCACGGCTGTGAGCTTAAATTTAAAAGCAGTGTAGGCATTGGTACGGTTGCTTCCTTTGCATTGCCGACAGGCTGACAGTGGTACAAAATAAAAAAGGAGTGAAATAATGAAAAAAATGAAATATGCATTTGCCGGCGCTGCCGTTTTGCTTACTGCAGTTGCGGCTTTCTTTCTGCCCAACCTGTATTACGCAGCCAAGGCAAATTTTAACAGTGAAAAAGCTGCGGTTACAATAATTGACCTTGAAACCGAAAGCGAAATACCGCTTAATCCTGCGGAGATATTCAGTATTTTGTCTTCGTCAGTATATTTTGACGTTCAAAACGGAAGCATTGAAGATTTAAAATTTAATGAGAATGTCAATTTCTTTTATGTCGGCTCGGATAAAACTAATGACGAGGTGCTGTCCGATATAGGCGGCATTATTAAAAAGGATTTTAAAGGCATTAAGAACACAAAAATGTACGGCGATATTATAAGTATGCTCGATAATATGTCCCAGGTGCTCTACATAAAAAAATACAGCGTTAGCTGCCGTTTTAGTGATGTTTATGATGAAAAAAATGATAAAATGGCGGTGATTTCGCTTTACTCCGTATGTATTATGTCGGAATACGGCACGTTGAACATACTGTATGAGGAAAGCAATATGTTTATTTACAGTCTGATTTTGCAGCTTGACGGAGAAGAAAAAACCTATAAGGAGGAAGCAGACGAAATAACAGATGTGCTGTATTCGTTTTATAAGGAAAACGAGGTTTATCCGGAAATTAACTATATTGAAGGCGTGGATAACAGCCTGACGACAGGTGACTTGGAGGATATTCCCGTGCTTTCCACGGTGGTTTATTTAAATTCGTTTCATCCTATTGAATATGATGCAGAGGTGATGCAAGAATATTGAAAAATGATGCATATAAGATACACCTATTATTAAGTTAAGATACATTGCTTTCGTAAAATTACTGCTGTTAAAAAGTAAATTTTACGGAGATGTTATAATGCAAAAGGAATTGTCGGAAAAATTTATTTGCTCCGCCAAAAGAGGAAGCTTTACGCAGTCTGAATATTGGCAGGCGGTTAAAAGCGGATGGGAGAGCGAGAGGATAATTTTAAAGGATAAAAGCGGCAGTATTACTGCGGATATGCTGGTGCTTATAAAAAGAATTCCTTTTTTTAATACTGCGCTTATGTATTCGCCCAGAGGTCCTGTGTGTGATTTTGAAAATATGCAGGTTCTTAGGGAGCTGATGTCGGAGATAAAGAAGCTTCAGAAAAGGTACAATGCCTTTATGCTGAAGCTTGACCCTGCTATAGAGGATAACGAAAAAGCGCTGATTGATAATTTAATAAGCTTAGGCTTTAATTATGCAGGAGATAAGGCAGGCTACAAAAATATACAGTGCAGAGAAAACTATATTTTAGAGCTTTCCGGAAAAACGCAGGAGGAGGTTTTTAAAGCCTTTAAGCCAAAGTACAGATATAATATAAGGCTTGCAATACGCAAGGGTGTAACGTGCGGCAGTTACGGGGCGGAAAAGGTTGACGAATTTTTTGCCCTGCTTAAAGAAACTGCAAAGCGGGATAATTTTAAAATACGGCAGAAGGATTACTATATAAAAATGCTGAATGCCTTTGGCGAGCATTGCAGGCTGTATATGTGCCATCTCGGCAATATTCCGCTTTCAGGGGCGATAACGGTTAATTACGCAGGAAAGGTTCATTACATTTATGGGGCGTCAAGCTCTTCTTACCGGGATTATATGCCTAATTATCTTATGCAGTGGGAAATGATAAAATGGGCGGTTGAAACAGGCTGTGATATTTACAGCTTTGAGGGTGTTCCGTATTACTATGACGAAAAGCATCCGAATTACGGCGTGTACCGCTTTAAGAAAGGTTTTAACGGCAGAGTGCTTAACCTTGCCGGTGAATTTGACTATATTTTTAAGCCGTCTGTACGCCTTGCGGTTAATGCGTTTTTCAGGCTTACGGGAAGAAAACTGCTGTAAAAAAGAGGTATTGACAATTTTCGGTCAATACCTCTTTTAGTGCTTAGCAGAGTTTCAAGCCCCCCTTGTCCAAAAAGTGGGGCATAGTTTAGTCATGAGAAGAGAGTTTGTGCTAGAATGAATCCCTCCGTCAGGCTTACGCCTGCCACCTCCCTTTAACAAGGGAGGCAGAAA
>JBJEQJ010000032.1:0-6962 GCA_051881695.1 Acutalibacteraceae bacterium
GTCCACCCATTCCTGTGTTTCACCACCGCATCCCTGCAAGATGAGTCCTTCCTTGTCGTTCATTCGGCGGAGGTCCGAGAGTGTAATATTGTTAATTGACATTTTCAAATCTTCCTTTCATAAAAATAAGCACCCACAATAAAGTGAGTGCCTTGCTTAATCGTCTGTTCAACAATAGACTACATATATTTTGTTGTTTTCTGTGATTACATTGAATGACAAGTCGCTCGGAGCTATGACACTGCTTTGGTAGTAGTAGGCTACATACTCAACATCACTTTTAAGGTTTGAAGTCAGTTCTGAAGTGCTGTCATAGTATGATGTGTTTGTGGGCGAGAACCAGCTTGCGTTGCCTGTATTCAGTGAGGAATCGTATTTCATTCCGAACTGCTGACCATACGCTATGCAGGCACTCACAGCATACTGAACATCAACCGTTTTTGCTTTGGTAGGCGGTTGCGTAGGTTTCTGTGTTGGCTTTTCCGTAGGCTTCTGCACAGACGGTTGCGTTGGCTTTTCAGCAGGCTTTTGAGTAGGAGTTTCGGTTTCCTTTTCAGCAGTCGATTCTGATTCAGACTGATTGCTATTCACTGTATCCCTGCTGTTGTTCTGAGCCTCGGATTGTGTTTTTTGAATCGGATCCGTTTCCGAAACACTTGCCGAATTTTGTCCACTGTCGGCTTTTTCTTCGGTTTTTGTATTCTGTCCCGAAGCCTCTGTTTCTTTTGAAACTGTGGCTTTTTCGGTGCGTGTGGTTTCGGTTGTTTTTTCCGTTGTTATTGCAGAAATTTCTGTAGATACAGAAACATCCGCAGCCTTTGAAACTACGGATGTCTTAATATCGTTATTTACTTTTTCTCCCGTTGTACAAGCTGTGAATGTTCCTGCCATTAATATTATGATTATCATTATTGCGATTTTCTTTTTCATATGCTCATCGCTCCTTTCAAGCAACAAGTATATCCAAAGAATTTCAAATGTCCAGACTTAATTTTATTTATCTTTTAACATCATTCCCTTCATATTGCTTGTTTTTAATGTTCCAATATGAACCACAGCATTATCACTTTCTTTTCTTATACGCATATTATTAAGTTGTTCCTCCGAAAAATCTTTTATAACAATATAACAATCAACGCCTGACCTCTTGCCTTTGCTTTTTACAATACCAAGATTTTTCTCATACTCTTTAGGATAATTAATATAAAACCAACAAAGATTTTTTTCTTTTCGATACAAATATTCTTTTCCGGGCATTACGCCATTTTTCAATATCTCATTAATGTTTTCCGAAAAGGTAAAATGTATAAGTCCATATTGTTTTATATCCTTCTTATCCTGACAACTTAATGCTGATTTAGGTGTATGACATAAAAAACCCATATCAATAAGCTTTTTCTTTAAATATTTAAACATTTTCTTTTCTCCGTTCGTATTTATATTCTCCACTTCAAATAAAAAATAGATTATATTAAATTATACAATAGAGAAAACAAACATTCAAACAAATTCACAAAGTCTGTGTAAAGCTTTCCGATTCATCTTCCGACATAGCCTCGGTTTCTTCTTTACTCTGATGTTCATAAAGTGCCTGATGATATGCGTCCATAACCTTGCTGTTTAGCATATCTCTTGACTCCTTTGAAATCGGGTGAGCAATCTCGCTGAACTTCGTTTCGCCGTTTTCGTCAACATAGTTACTTGCAGGCATTGCAACAAACAGTCCTTTTCTTGAGTTCATCACTCTGATTCCGTGAATTGCAACAGCACCGCCGACAGTAACGCTTGCAAATGCCTTTGTGTTGCAATCTTCTACATCAACGAGCTTATCAATCCTTACCTTGATATACGGCAGTTTCCTTTTCTGATTTTTGTATTTGTTTCCTTTGAAATTTGTATTTTGTGCCATTATAAATTCACCTCCGATTTATCGTTTCTGCTTTTCAGCCCACAGAAGAGAAAGATGCAGAAGTGCGTTTCTCTGTTCTTCCTCGGACAGACTGTCGAGGAAATCTTCAAGGGTGTAATTTTCCTCGAATTCTTCTGCAAATTCATTACAGTTGTCGCAGATTTTTTCTCTCCTGACAACAACCGAGCCATCATCCTGCTGTGTGAATGATAAAACATCGTTGTATTTGAATCCGATTCGCTGTCGGATTTCAAAAGGGATTGTGATTCTTCCTTTTTTACCGAGAACTCTGTGAATTTTAAGCATTACTCGTCCTCGCTTTCTGCGAGTTCTGCTCTGCACTCATCGCAGATGCAGTCGCAACAACATTCTTCACTATCATCATCGCACCTCTCAATCAGAATTGCTCCGTCCACAGCTGAAATCTGCACAGCACAGTCGGATGTGATTCCTGATACAATAAGTGCGTCAAGCGGTATGCTTACAAATATTTTATTTTCCATTGTTAATAATACACTCCTTCAAAATTTGTTCTAAATCAATTTGTTGTTCGGTTGTCAAGTCAAGCAGGCTCAACTGCAACGGTTTGTTTCTCTGCCTTTCATACATATCGTAGTTGCTGATTAGCAGTTCAGGAAATTGCTCGCCTGCGTTGATTCGCTGTTTCATATTGTGTAACCTTGTGAAATCAAAGAATGAATATCCGTCATACAAATTGCGGATTTCTTCACAATCGTTGTATGAAACAAGCCATTTACCCTTTGAATTTGCAAGCGTGTTTTTCAGCCTCAGATGGTCATCCCAAGTGAAACCGCACTGATAAACATACTCGCTTGAATAGTAAGGCGGATCGCAGTAGAAAAAGGCATTATCTCGGTCGTAATGCTTTATTAGGACTTCAAAATCCTGATTTTCAATTACAGTATTTTCAAGTCGTTTTCCGACTTGCTCTATCAGTTGAAAAAGGCTAACTACTGAAAAGGGCTGACAGGCAAAGGATTTTCCGCCGCTTGAATAGCTGTATCGTAAGAGTTTAAGAAACATTACTGCTCTGCGCAAGTCATAGTCCTGTTTCATTTTTATATACAATTCTATAATTTCTTCTGCTCTCAAGTCGGTAAGGATAATTTTCGTTAGTTCCAATTCCTCATCAAGGTACTTATCGTCAAACTTTTCTTGTTTAAAAAAGTTCTTTATGACATTGAAATCATCCCTTGAATTAAGCGGATAAAATCCGAGTTCTTTTATGAACGCCATAGGTCTGTCACGCATACAGCGAAAGAGATTTACAAGATTATGGTTAAAATCATTGTAAACCTCCATTTTATCAGGCTTTTTCTTGCCTAAAAGTACAGCTCCCGAACCTCCGAACGGCTCAATATATCTTTCGTAATTCAGAGGAAACAGGGCGTACAAAATATGAAGGATGGATGTTTTATTACCCATCCAACTTACAGGGGTTTTGATATTCTCACTTCCTTACGGCGAGCCGCCGTTGGCAATTCCCCACCGCATAACATTACGATAGAGGAAACATTGTCAGCGGTGGGGAGTTATAATTCTCATCTCGCCAAATTTTTTAAATATCAATCGCCCCTGAAACGACAAAAAGCCGTTGATTAAGTTTTTAACTCAATCAACGGCTGTATATTTCAACATATATCAATCGCTGTCAGAAACGATTGATATTTTGTTTTATTCAGTTTTTTCCGGGATTTTCCCGTGCTTTTCTTCAAATCGTGTTATTTCGTCCTTTATCAGGTGCAGCATATACCAATTCATTGACCTGTCATCGTATTTTGCCACATAGTCAAACTTACGCAGAAGTTCCTCGTCAATGCGCAGTGACAGATGTTTAATTTGCTTTTTCATAATTTCCTCCGTATGAACCTACTTTGAGTTTATTATAAGTTCTTTTTATGATATAATGTCATAGTGGACTTATGGTGGGTTCACTTTATTAGGAGGAATTTTTATGAAACTTGCAATAATCGGCTCAAGATCACTTACAATCAACAATTTAGAGGATTATATTCCTGAAAATACTGTTGAAATAATTTCAGGCGGTGCTAAAGGTATCGACAGCTGTGCTAAAATATTTGCTTTAAAACACAGTTTGAAATACACAGAATTTCTGCCAAAGTACAATTTATACGGGAGATACGCACCTCTGCGAAGAAACCTTGAAATCATTTCAAATGCTGATATGGTTTTAGCCTTTTGGGACGGAAAAAGCAGGGGAACAAAATTTGTAATTGATAATTGTAAGAAAACTAATAAGCCGATTAGGATTATAACAGATTTTTAATTGGCTGATTCATCTACTTTTTTAATAATCTTCCCGATTTCAGAGATTACATTTACTGTCACAGCATTTCCTGCCATCTTGTAGAGCCTGCTGTCGGATAGTCCAGTCGCTTTTGCTTTGTTGAACTGATCGTCCGTGAAGCCTTGTAATCTCCAGCACTCTCTCGGGGTAAGCTTTCTGATTCTGCCGATATGAACTTCGCCGTTTGGCTCAACAAAGGCTACTGCAAACTTTTCATTGTCATCGAGAACATCTGAATTTTCTACAAAAACTCCCGAATGTTCTGCCTTTCGGTTACTGATTCCCGAATCCTGCCTTGCAGTTATGCACCTTGCAATTTCTGTCAGTTTCGGATCGGGGTTCAGGTCTATGAAATAATACGCCTGCGTTGCAGAAGTTGTCAGAGTATGTGCTATCTGACTTCCGACTCGACCTCGCCTTGAGTTCTGTCCCGAAAAAGCAGTATCAATGCTGTCACCGGGATATGCGATCTGATAACCGTCTTTGGTTTTAGATTTTATCGGCAATCCAAAGTTTTCAGTATCTTCAATGAGATAAAGTCCCGAATGACCGCCAAAACCGCCCGAACCGCTTGTCAGCGTACAGCTTAGTCCTGTTGATGAGTAGATTCGCTCACCTTGTGTAGGGTTTTCTTTGTATAAGAGCTTTTCCGCTTGTTTGCGTGAAAGATAATACTTCTCCGGCACATTGTCCTCTAAGATATCCGATAATGAACACTCGATTTCGTGACTGGGGTACTCCGAAATTTTTGCTGTTAAGTACCTGCCAGCACACATCATACCCCAACTCATCCAATGTATGGATGATTGTTTCAAATGTCCTGCCGGAGTCATGGTTAAGGAGACCGGGAACATTTTCAAGGAAGAGATACTTAGGTTTTTTAACGGCAGCAATTCGAGCAATCTCGAAAAACAGAGTTCCTCTTGTATCGTCAAATCCTTTTCTTGCTCCGGCGATTGAAAAGGACTGACAGGGAAATCCTCCAACAAGAAGGTCGAAATCGGGTAACTGTTCGGGTACGATTTTTCTTGCGTCATCAAAGTAAAGTTCACCTCCCGTGTCATACATTGCTTCATATGCCTGCTTTGCATACTTGTCGATTTCGCAGTATCCGACGCACTCAAAACCGCCAATGGCTTCAAGTCCAGAACGGAAACCGCCGATGCCTGCAAACATATCAAAGAATTTGATGGACATAAATCTTCATTCCAAACGAAGATTTATATTTTTAAAATCACCTCACATTCGCATAGTCATTCCGCTATCCTCATCAGGAGTTTCATCTTCAACTTCAGATGAGGATTGGTTTTCTGCTTCAATTTCTTCCTGCGTGAGCTTTCTGAATGAGTCCTCTCCGGGAACAACTCCAAGTGAACGACCGTTGTCCCACTCAGGGAATATCGTTCCCATCGAATCAACAAATTTTACTGTTCCTCTTGTACCTGCCGGAACAGGTGCGTAAGGGTCTTTCATACTTATAAGCTCAATTCTTGTACCCGGCGGATACAATTTCTTTGTGCTTTCAGCTATTCTGCGCTGTCTTTCATATTCGTTCAAGTTATACATCTCCTATTTTTTTAGTTTTGATTCAAGCAATATCCATTAGTAGGACTCCTGATTTTTATAATCATAAAATCAACCCCTGTCTTTCTTATTTCTGTTTGTGTTAAGTTTTTTGTTGTCAGAGAAATGTGCAATCTCGCTTTCATTGTTATCATCATTGCGCCTGTCAAAATTAGGTTTCTGACGCATCTCTCTTTCAAACTTCCTGAGTTCGGGTGTGTCGGTAAAATACATTTAAAATCATTCCTTTCAAATTTTTTTGCAAATAAAAAAGCAACCGTTCTAATCAAAAAATTAAAACGATTGCCAAATAAAAAAAGAGCCAACTACTATATCTCTAAAAAAAGAAATATAATGATTGACTCATATATTTGATAATATTAAATTAAGCCGATTAACGAAAGTAATCAGTTTTCTTTACCTTTAACTAAATTTTGTAGCTTTTCAACAGCTTCTTCTTTAGTTTCGGAATCCTTTACAATTTGAATAATAGAATTCATTAAAGCATCAAATTGCTTATCAGTCATATTTTCGATCTCCATATTTTTCCTTTCCGATAAATCAATTATCATTCATTCTACCGGAAATGAATTTTTTGTATATAAGTAATTGAGGCTCATAGAAAAACTATGAGCCTCTCGTTGGCTCCCCCAACTGGGCTCGAACCAGTGACATCATGATTAACAGTCATGCGCTCTACCGACTGAGCTATGGAGGAATATACAATTCTCTTTGGATTTAACCAAAGAATTTTGTTAAGACTGCACAAAGAGCAATCTTCTTTGTTACTTAAGTCCCCGGTAGTGGACTTAAACAACGTATTTGGTTGTTTCCTCAAACCAGTGAATAGTGTCGGGTACTTTAATGTACGTAGCCACTACCGACTGAGCTATGGAGGAATATAAATGTTGGCGTCTTCCTATTTTCCCGGGCCGTCGCCAGCCAAGTATTTTCGGCACTACTGAGCTTAACTTCTGTGTTCGGGATGGGAACAGGTGGACCCTCAGCGTCATCAACACCAACTTCATTTTGTGAGAAAACTCTCACTATATATTTATCACACTTTCGTGTGTAAATATTCGTATTCTTTTGTTTTTGTGCAATTTTTTAAAAGCCTTTTTGGTGACTCGTGGGGGAATCGAACCCCCGTTGCCGGCGTGA
>JBJEQJ010000033.1:0-8200 GCA_051881695.1 Acutalibacteraceae bacterium
AGGATTTTTTGGGCAAACCGGCGGAAAATATGCAAGCAAGATGTGCAAACAGCTTCTTTGCGTGATTTATTCAGTGGTTCCTTAAGCTTAAGCAAGGGTGAAAAACAATGGTAACAGAAAAATCAGGCGGAATTTACATAACAGATATTAAGGATTTAACTTTAAGCGAAACGCTCGACTGCGGGCAGTGCTTTCGCTGGGAGGAACAGCCGGACGGCTCCTATAAAGGAACAGTAAGCGGAAAAACAGTAACCGTAAGCCTTGAAAACGGTTCACTGTTTATTAAAAATGCAGTAAAGCAGGACTTTGACAGCATTTGGGCGGATTATTTTGACCTGAACCTTGATTACGGAAAAATAAGGCAGGAGCTTTCAAAAATTCACCCCACACTTAAAGCTGCCGCAGCATACTGCCCCGGAATACGCATACTTAAACAGCCTCCGTTTGAGGCGCTGTGCTCGTTTATAATTTCTCAGAATAACAATATACCCAGGATTAAGGGCATAATTAAAAGGCTGTGCGAAAACTTCGGACAGTTTAACGGCGAGGATTACAGCTTCCCCGCGCCGCAGGTTTTGGCTCAGCAAACGGTGGAAAGCCTTTCTCCCCTCAGAAGCGGCTTTCGGGCAAAGTACCTTATTGACGCCGCAAAAAAGGTTGCCGCCGGAGAGATAGATTTAAAAAGAGCAGAAAAAATGCCTCTTGAAGAGGCAAAAGAAATGCTTATGCAGATAAAGGGTGTAGGTCCTAAGGTTGCAGACTGCACATTGCTTTACGGACTGCACAGGCTTGAGTGCTTTCCGCTTGACGTCTGGATGAAGCGTGCAATGAGCGTGCTTTTCCCGGAGCTTACTGCTAAAGACTTTGGAGAATACGCCGGCATAGCACAGCAGTATATTTTCCATTACAGCAGAATGAACCCACAGCTTTTTGAATAATGCTAAACGCTCTTAATAAACTCCATTAACACCGTTATGGTTTTTTGCGCCGCTATAATGCTGAACCTGTCATATTCCATAAAATTCTTTTCCTCAAAATCATCGGAAATACATCTTAAAACCGCAAACGGAACGCCGTTTCTGTAGCAGGTCTGTCCTACCGCACCGCCCTCCATTTCACAGGCAACGGCGCCAAAGCGGTCAAATATTTTCGCCCTTTTCTTCATACCTGCAACAAAAATATCTCCTGTTGCTATTCTACCCTTTATCACCTTGGTATTTTCAAGCCTTTCACAAGCCTTTATAAGCTTCTCCGTCGTGTCTTCGTCGGCAGGTATTTCAATGCGCTGTTCATCTGCAAAGGTTATTTCTCCAAGACGGTCGCCCAGCGCCGTTACGTTCATATCGTGCTGAACTATATCCTCGGCTATTACTATATCGGCAATTCCGGCTTTGCTTGAAAGCGAGCCTGCTATGCCGCTGTTGATAATAACATCGGGCGAAAAGCGGTCTATAAGTATCTGTGTGCAGATTGCGGCGTTCACCTTACCCACGCCGCATTCAACGGCGATTATATCCTTGCCCTCTATTCTTCCGCAAACATATAACGCCCCGGCAAATTTATGCTCGGTTATATTCTGCATCCGCTTTTGCAGATTTTCAACCTCTATCTTCATAGCACATATAATTCCAATTTTCATTTTAATTATTCCTTTCTGCCGGCGTTGCCGACATCTTTCCCTTTATAACAAGGGGAACTGAGAGAGATCAGAAATTTCCGGTAATATACATTAGTATGGACATAGCTGCAATCGGCGCAGTTTCTGCACGGAGTATCCGCCTGCCGAGCGTTGCACACCTTGCACCTGCTTTTTCAAGCAGCTCTATCTCCTGCGGCGCAAAGCCGCCCTCGCTGCCTATAAACACAGCAATATTTTTATCTTTCTTTTCTATAAGCTCACCTGTGCTTTTTCCTCCGCCTTCATAAAATACTATTGTTTTATCATAGCTGTCCAAAGCCTCTGCCGCCTGTTTAAGCGTCAGCACATTTGCAACCTGCGGAATTATCCCCCGGCGCGATTGCTGCGCTGCGCCTGTTGCTATTTTTTGCCATCGCTGCTGTTTTTTTATCTGCGCATTTTTATCGGGACGGGAAATACATCTTTCGGTAATTACGGGAACAATATTATGTGCGCCCAGCTCTACTGCCTTTTGTATTACAAGGTCCATTTTATCTCCCTTTGTAAGCGCCGGAAAAAGCGTTACAGCTACGCTCGGCTCGTTTTCGCAGGGAAAGCTTTTTATAATATCAATCTCAACGCTTCGGTTGTCTATCCCGCTTATCACACCGTTGTGCTGTACTCTGTTTTTATCGCATACCGTTATTTCCTCGCCCGGCTTCATCCTCAGCGATTTTATAATATGCTGCGCCTGCTCTCCCGTAAGCGTAATTTTATTTAAGCTTACCGCATCATCTGTAAAAAACCAAGCCACAATATCACCCCTTCCGGCTTCTTCCTTTAATAATATCAAACTGCGTTTTACAATGCAATAAAAATTTCTTAATCACCTTGTATCCATATACTTATAAAAATAGGTTGACAAATTTTCGCCATTTGTTATTATGTATTCTGTTGATGTATTTTTATTTGTAAAAAGGTGTTTTTATGACAGTGATTACACTTGATGATTTTAACAGGCTTCTCGCACAGGATAATATACAGCCGGAAGCCATAAGCAATCTTACCGTTAAAGCTTTTATTGAAAAAAAGCTTACTCTTGCAACGGCAGAAAGCTGCACCGGCGGATTAATATCTAAAATGATAACAGATATTCCCGGCGCTTCCGAGATGTTCGGCTGCGGAGTCTGCTCATATGCAAACAAAATAAAAGAAAAGCTTTTGTCCGTTGACGGCAATGTGCTTGATACCGTAGGCGCAGTATCGCCGCAGACAGCAATACAGATGGCACAGGGCGTAAGAGAGCTTGCAGGCTCTGACGTGGGTATATCCACCACAGGCATTGCAGGGCCGGGCGGCGCATGCAAGGACAAGCCTGTCGGTCTTGTATATATGGCAGTAATCACAAAAGACTCCGCAAAATGCGTTAAAGCACTGCTCGGCGCACCCGACTTTGACAGAGCCGATATAAGAAAAACCGCCGCACAGCTGGCTCTTTATCTGGCATATAAGGCAGCAGAGCAAACCGAGCGTTAATATGGCGATAATTTTAAATGAAATTTTACGCAAATTTTAATTAAATTGTACCAATAGTATATTTATCTCAACTTTTCTATTGATAAAATTGCAAATTTATGTTAAAATTTTATACTGATGTTAATATGAAATAATCTGCGTGTTACCAGACAAACAGGCAGACATTTAACAACGGTGATTATTAAAAAACAGGGTTACCGACCGTCTTTTTCCCTCCTGTTTTTTAGCAACGATATAAAAATTAAATACGAATGGAGTTGGTTTTATGGCAAGATGTGCAGGTATATTAATGCCTATTACATCCCTGCCCTCTCCGTACGGCATCGGCACCTTGGGTAAAGAGGCTTATGAATTTGCCGATATGCTCAAAATTGCAGGGCAGAAAATATGGCAGATTCTCCCTGTAGGTCCTACAAGTTACGGAGATTCACCCTATCAGTCATTTTCAACCTATGCAGGCAACCCGTATATGATTGACCTTGACACCCTTATTGAGGAGGGCTACCTTACCGCTGATGAGGTTAAAGCCCGCGACTGGGGAAGCAACCCTACTGCCGTAGATTATGAAAAAATCTACAATGCCAGGTTCGATGTGCTTCACTTGGCTTTTGCGCATTTTAACAAGTGTGCAAAAAAGGAAGACGTTGACGGTTTTGAAGAATTTTCCAAGGACAACGGCTGGTGGCTTGACGACTACGCCCTTTATATGGCTGTTAAGAAAAGCTATAATGAGCTTGCCTGGACGCAGTGGCCGGACGAGGGCATACGCCTGAGGAAGCCAAAGGCGATAGCACAGTATAAAGAAAAGCTCGCCTATGAGATTGAGTTTTGGAAGTTTGTTCAGTATTTGTTCTTTAAGCAGTGGAACAAGCTTAAAAGCTATGTAAACTCTTTGGGCATTTCCATTTTGGGAGATATTCCTATTTATGTTGCTATGGACAGTGCAGACACATGGGCAAACCCGGAGGTCTTCTGGCTTGATAAGGACAGAAACCCTGTGCGTGTTGCAGGCTGTCCGCCGGACTATTTCTCTGCAACAGGTCAGCTTTGGGGCAATCCGCTTTACAACTGGGATTATCTTAAAAAGACAAAGTATGACTGGTGGTTTAAGAGAATTGAGGGCAACTCAAAGCTGTTTGATATTACAAGAATAGACCATTTCAGAGGCTTTGACTCCTACTATGCAATTCCGTACCCTGCCGAAAATGCCATAAACGGCGAGTGGATGGAGGGTCCCGGCATTAAATTCTTTGAGCTTATGAAGAAAAAGCTTGGAGATGTTCCGATTGTTGCAGAAGATCTGGGACTGCTTACCCCCGGCGTTGAAAAGCTTTTGAAGGATTCGGGTTATCCCGGTATGAAGGTGCTTGAATTTGCCTTTGACAGCACAGAGGAAAACAACTATCTTCCGCATAATTATACTACCAACAGCGTTGTATACTCCGGCACACACGATAACGACACCATTATGGGCTGGTTTAATACGGCACAGCAAAAGGACATCGACTTTGCTGTTAAATATTGCAACCTTTCTGAAGAAGAGGGCTTTAACTGGGGCATTATCCGCACAGCATACGCAAGCGTGAGCGACTATGCCATTATCCAAATGCAGGACATTCTCGGACTTGGCTCCGAGGCAAGAACAAACGTACCGTCTACACTCGGCGGCAACTGGGTTTGGAGAATAAAGAAGGGCGCCTTTTCTAAGAAGTTAGCATATAGATTAAGAAAAATGTCTAAAACTTACGCTAGACTGGAGGAAGACGATACAATGGACGATAACAAAATACTTAACAACCTTGTTCAGACAGCCAAAAATTCTTTCTGTAAAAAAGTTGAAGAACTTACACCTTCAGAATTACATTTAGTACTTGGCAAGGTTATGATGGGCGAGATTGCAGACAGATGGGAGAAAAGCCGTGAAAACCACGCAAACGCAAGAAGAGCGTATTATTTCTCTGCTGAATTCCTGATGGGACGTATGATGTACAACAACCTTTACTGTATGGGTATTCTCGACGAGGTTCAGGATATTCTCGGCAAAAAGGGAATTGACATCAACGTATTTGAGGATATTGACGACGCCGCTTTAGGTAACGGCGGTCTTGGCAGACTTGCCGCTTGCTTCTTAGACAGCGCCGCTACTCAGAACGTTCCTCTTGACGGATACGGAATCCGCTACAAATACGGTCTGTTTAAACAGCTTATTGAAAACGGCTATCAGGTAGAGGTTGCAGATGACTGGCAGCATTTCGGCGACCCGTGGTGCATAAGAAGAGAGGAAGACCTTGTTCAGGTTAAATTTGCTGACCAGACAGTAAACGCTGTTCCTTATGATATGGCAGTTATCGGCTACGGCACAGACAACATCAATACTCTTCGTCTGTGGCAGGCAGAGGCAGTAAACGACTTTAACTTCCTTGCATTTAACAACAGCAAGTATGACGAGGCTGTAAGCGAGAAGAATGCCGCAGAGGATATTTCAAAGGTACTTTATCCTAACGACAACAGCTACGAGGGAAAGGTTCTCCGCTTAAAGCAGCAGTATTTCTTCTGCAGTGCTTCATTACAGGATATTATCAAGAGATACAAGAAGAAAAACGGCGACGATTACAGCAATTTTGCACAGCACGCTGCTATTCAGCTTAACGATACACACCCGGTTGTTGCTATTCCTGAGCTTATAAGACTTCTCACAGCAGACGGACTTTCCTTTGACGAGGCATTTGAAATTGCACAAAAGACCTTTGCATATACAAACCACACCGTAATGGCAGAGGCTCTTGAAAAATGGAACATCGACCTTATGAAGAGCGTTATTCCGGAAATCTTTGCTATTATTGAGAAGATTAACGACCGTCTTGTTAAGGACTTAACAGCAAAGGGCGTTGACAAGCCTTCAAAGGACCGCAAGGCTTGCCTTGATAATATGAAGATTATAGACGGCGGCGTTGTTCATATGGCAAGACTTGCTATATATGCTTCAAGCTATACAAACGGTGTTGCATGGATTCACACAGAAATATTAAAGAACGATGTTCTGGCAGATTGGTACGAGCTTTATCCGGAGCGCTTCCAGAACAAGACAAACGGCATTACACAGCGCAGATGGTTAGGTCTTTGCAATCCGGAGCTTTCATCATTTATCACAGAAAGAATCGGCGACGGCTGGCTGCGTAATTTAGATGAGCTTTCAAAGCTTAACGATATGCTCGACGACGCTACCGTTAAAGAGTTTAACGAGATTAAGCTTGCTAAAAAGCAGGAGCTTGCAGCTTATATGAAGCATCACGACAACTTCGACGTAGACCCGAACTTTATATTCGACATTCAGGTTAAGCGTCTGCACGAATATAAAAGACAGCTTTTAAATGCTTTCTCTATTGTTGACATTTACTTCAAGCTTAAAAACGGCGAGCTTAAAAACTGGAACCCGACAGCGTTCATCTTCGGCGCTAAGGCGGCTCCCGGTTATGCAAGAGCAAAGGCTATCATCAAGTTTATTAACGAGATTGCAAACCTTGTTAATAACGATCCTGATACTAAGGATAAGCTCAAGGTTATGTTTGTTTCTAACTACAATGTATCTTATGCCGAGAAGATTGTTACAGCTGCTGATATTTCCGAGCAGATTTCAACAGCCGGTACCGAGGCTTCAGGTACAGGTAATATGAAGTTTATGTTAAACGGTGCAGTTACACTTGGAACATACGACGGCGCTAACGTAGAAATTGCACAGCAGGCAGGCGAAGAAAACGAGTACATCTTCGGCGCAAGAGTTGAGGATATTGCAAAGCTTGAAAAGGACGGCTATGATCCTAAGAAGATTTACGAGTCCAACCCCGAAATCAAGAAGGTTATCGACACATTAATCGACGGTACCTTTGACGACGGCGGCGCAAAGGGCGAGGGCAGCTTTGAGGAGCTTCACAATTCTCTTATCAACGGCGCTTGCTGGCACGCAGCCGACCACTACTATCTGCTTTATGATCTGCCGTTATATGTTGAGGCTAAGATTAAAGCTAACAACGACTACAGCGACAGAATCACCTTTGGCAGAAAGTGCTTAAAGAACGTTGCAAATGCCGGAAAGTTCTCCTCAGACAGAACAATCCTCCAGTATGCAGAAGAGCTGTGGAAAATTAAATAATATTTGTACTAAAAATTAATTACGGCACACACGGAAGCTTCCGTGTGTGCCGTTTCTTTGTCTATATTTGTTTTTTATTATCGTCTTTATATTACTAAAGCACAGGCGTACGCTGCGGCAGCCTGTGCTTTATCACATTGGTAATTTTCTGTGGCTTTTTATGCCGGGTCAACTCTTTCGTTTTTGGCAATTACAGGAGTATCGCTTATTATTTTATTGGTATATGTTTCATATACAATTCCGTCTGCTCTGCCGTTTACAACTGCCAGAAGCTTTCTGTCGCCAACGCTGTAATACTCCACCCTGTCCGGCGCTTTGCCGTTGTTGTAGGCGAACTCAACAGTCAGCACCGGTTTTCCGCTTGCACTGTAGCCGCTTGCCGACGCTTTTCTTTCGTTAAACGTGAGGTTATCGTAGAATGTGTTGAAATATTCTGTCTTTATCTCTTTATCACCGTTTTTAACCTTTAAGGTTTTTGTCACATTACCCTCATCGTCTGTTTTCTCTTCTTTTGAAATATCAAAGCTGTATGTTTTGCCGTCTGCCGTTATTGTGAGCTTGCTTAAATAATCTGTGTTCGGCTTTAAAATATACTCGTATTTCAGGTCGTCATATGTGTAGCCTGCCCATGTTACCTTTCCGGCAGGCACCGTATATATAATGTTTTTATCCTTGGAGTACAGATAATATGCTCCGTCCTCTGCCGGTGAAGCCGACATTGTATACTTAACATCTGAAAATTCCGTTACAGCCGTTGCCGCCGGCTTATCAAGACCGTATTTGGCAAGCTGACTGTCAGATGGGTTCAGCGCTACAACACTGTCTGCCGTAAGTCCTTTTATTGCCCCCGTAATATTTGAGCCTGCCGTTACATTTACCGGTTCCTCATAAGGGGA
>JBJEQJ010000033.1:8300-27165 GCA_051881695.1 Acutalibacteraceae bacterium
ACGCCCAAATCGCTCGGTGCGTCATTACCTACAATTACCTTGTTTTCTGTTCCGTCCTTAAACTTTGCCGTAACTGTTGCACGCGGCTTGTCAAGACCAAACTCAGCTGGATTTTCTCCGTTTATATCAATAATCTTCGTAGTTTCCAGATTGGATATATCGTTTGCAATCGCAGCAGGCTGACCGCTCTGAAGATCCCAGTCCTCAAAACCGACAAGTGTGTATACGGTAGCGTCAGTCTTTTCAACTTCCTCGCCGTCATCGCCTGTCGCCTTTACAGTCTTTGTATCTGCAATAATCTTAAAGGTTCCGCCCTCGTTTTCTACGTTAATTTCAGTAAGCTGAAGCGGTCCCTGCTCGCACAGCGTTTCTACGCCGGCGCTTATAATATTACCGTTATTGTCTTTTATAGATGGAATTTTATTTCCCTTGGAATCCACTGCGTACTGCTCGCCGTTTTCATCCGTTGGATATGTAACCGTTGTAACGTCATTGTTTTCGGAGCTTCCCGAGGGCAGTAAAAAGATAACAGCTAACAGAACACCGACCAAAACAACAACACCGATAACGGCTATAAGAATATTTCTTGTAGACTTCTTCACCGTTAAACTCCTTTCTCAAAATCCGTTTGACAGAAATTATTATATCTCTTAATTTTTCTCCGTCATCTTTCCCTCTTTAACAGGAGAGCGAGATTTCCTTTTTTCTTTTTGACGGAAGGCTCTAAGCAGGTTGCCGCCTATGAGGGGCGAAGTCGTACTTTTTGTACGTCAAGCCACGAATAGCGGCAAGATGCAACGAGATTTCCGTCAAGAGGTTATTTGTTTCTTCTGAGCAGCCATACTACAACGCCTACACCGAGGATAATAATCGGCAATACAACTGCAAAGAGAATACCAAGTCCGTTATACTGTGCAGCTACTATGCCAAGCTCCTGGTTTGTTAAATTCTTCGGAGCTATTGTAACGCCAACGTCCTCTTTGTCTGTAAGTATGTTAAGCACGTTGATAAAATATTCTGCATTGTTAAATGAAGATGCGCTCAAAAATTCGTCATAGAACATATAGGGGGACGCCACTGCAACAATGTTTGAGTCTGCTTCATTGCCTGATTTTGTGCTGATTGCAGCTGTGCAATACTGCTTTTTCTCCGCATTGTCAATACTGAAATTCTCGTCTGCGTCGTAGGGTATAAGCGCAGCACTTTCCGACGTTGAAAGAAGAGATTTTACATTTGAGTCATCAAGAATGCTTATCGGCTGTGAGTAAACCTGAACAACAGGAATTGTGGAATTTTTAAGTCCTGCGGTATAATCCTCGTTTTGGTAGTCAAGAATTGAAATTCCCGAATTTGTTACCAGATAAGAGGAATCGGTTTCGCTTACTACGCCCTGTTCAAAAGCCATTCCCCACTCTTCAAGCAGAGAATCTAAAATCGGACAGTCTGTTTTTGCTGTGGAAGCAGGAATATACATAAGCGTTTTTCCGTACTTTCCGTTGTTATTTAAAAATGCATTAATCTTCTGTGCAGTTTCCGACGATAAATCAACAGTAGGACTGAAAAGCACCACTGCGGCTGTATCAGCTTCTATATCCTCTGTAATCAGGGTTACCTCAGATACATCGTAGTTATTCTGCTTTAACAGGCTTTTAAGCGCTGATGCGTCATAGTCGCCGAAGCCCTCTAAAAATGCAATTTTGGTCTGCTCTGCACTTGTTACGTTGAGTATTGCCGTTGTAACTGCCGGCTCAACATTAAGCGATTCAACTGTCTGTTCGCCTGTAGTCTGGTCATATGTCAGGTTAAACAGTTCGTTGTCTGTAAGAACTCTGTATTTGTCGCCGCAGCTTACAATGTAGTTTCCGGCGTAAAGCGTATCGTCCGGATATTTTGTTGTAAAGGTTGGATTTTCAGACAAATCTATATATTCAATACTTATTTTATCGCTTCTTTTTTCATACTGATGCACAAGCGAGTTAGCCTGTGAAAAATATGTGTTTGCGGAAATATAATCATTTTCCTTTGCAAGTACAGTTATTTTAACGTCCTGCTCAAGCCCCGAGAGTAAATCGAGAGTATCCTCGGAAAGCTGATTAACCGAGTTTGTAGAAAGGTCAAAGCTTAAAACATTGAACTTATCAACAAGGATATTGCATATTACATTAATTATTACAATAGCGGCTAAGAAAAGACAGGTTATAAGCGTTGCTACGCCGCCCTTTTTAAAGGCTCTTGATGAAAGCCTGCCTGCTCCTTTTTTCTTTTTCTTCTTATTATCTTCGCTGCCCGGCTTTTGCTCCGGGTTGTTTTTTTCTTCAGCTTCCGGCTCAATTTTATCTTCATCGCCGTCAGCTTCATATTGCTTTAGAAGAGCTTCTCTTTCATCGGCAGACTGCTGCTCCTGCTGCGTTTTTGCTTCAGGTGCGTCTATCTCTTCTTTAAACTCAAGAAGCTCATCGTTAAAGTTTTCGTTATTTTCTTTATTACTCATTATTTCCGCCCTCCTTTTAGCTCCAGCGCTTTTTCTCTATTACCTTAATGGTCAGGAATATAAATATTGTGATAGCACTAAGGAAAAATACTACGTCTGACAGGTTGAAAAGTCCTGTTGAAAACTTTTGCAGATGGTTTACAAAGGACAGGCTTGTGATGAAGTCCGAAATAAAGCTTATCGGAATTACGGATGCGATAGAATCCATCATATAGATGAAAAGTCCTGCCGCAAAGCTTGCAATGGCGGCTACAACCTGGCTTTCCGTAAGCGATGAAACAAAAAGTCCTATTGCAACAAGGGCACAGCCTGTTAAGTACATACCTACAAAGTTACAAAGAATTGAGCTCCACGCCGCCTGAGTAAAGCAGGATATAACAAGACCGTAAACAATAAATACAGCAAAGCAGCAGGCAAGTACCGTACAAGCCGAGAAAAACTTGCCGAGCACAATTTTAATCAGGCTTACGGGGGCCGTTAAAAGCGCCTGGTCTGTTTTTTGTCTTTTTTCCTCACTTAACAGCTTCATTGTTAAAATAGGAACTACAAAAAGCATTATTAAAAACATACTTGTAAAAACCGGGGTTAAATTTGCGCTGTCACCTATAAGACAGTTGCCAAAGAAGAACACACCGGCAAAAATATTAAACACCGCAAGAACAACATATGCTATTGCGGAGGTAAAGTAAGCGCCCATCTCTCTTCTGTAAATTGCACCCATTATCTTCTTCCTCCCTTTGTTGTGCCGGAGGTAAGCTGAAGGAACGATTCCTCAAGACTTAGCTCTGCACTCTTCATTAAAATTATAGGATAATCATTGCGCGCCATTACGCCGAATATTGTTTTTCTTAAATCGTTGTCTTTTTCCGACGTAACAATAAATTCTGTGCAGTCAGAGGAAATGCTGCGAATTCTCTCTACCTTTAAAACTCCGTTTATGTCTTTAAGCGCAGAGGCAATTGCAACCTCGTTGCCGCAGATATGTAAAAGCAGCCTGCTTGTTCCCGTGATAGTATCTGAAAGGGAGTCTGTTTTGCTGTCTGCCACAAGCTGGCCGTTGTTGATTACAATAACTCTGTCACAGGTAGCCTGAACCTCAGACAAAACGTGCGACGACAGAATAACAGTATGCTTTTTGCCAAGCCCCTTAATAAGAGTTCTCATCTCTATAATCTGCTTTGGGTCAAGTCCTACTGTCGGCTCGTCCAGTATTAACACAGGCGGATTTCCCAAAAGCGCCTGAGCAAGACCTACACGCTGTCTGTAGCCCTTTGACAAATGCTTGATGATTCTGTCCTTTACATCTGAAATTTTTGTTACCTTACAAACCTCGGCAATATGCTCGGCTTTAGGCAGCTTAACGCCCTTCAGGTCGAACATAAACTGTAAATACTTTATTACCGTCATATCAATATAAAGCGGCGGTATTTCCGGAAGATAGCCGATTTTTGACTTTGCGCCGATTGGGTCCTCGAGAATTTCACAGCCGTCAACTGTTACTGTTCCGCTTGTCGACGACAAATAGCCTGTAATAATATTCATAGTCGTCGATTTTCCTGCGCCGTTCGGTCCTAAAAAGCCTAAGACCTCTCCCTTGTCAACAGTAAAGCTTACGTTGTTTACTGCAAGCTGACTGCCGTAGCGCTTAACAAGGTTTTTAACCTCTACCATAGAAATATTCACTCCCTGATTATATTTGTACCATCTTTCAAGAAAAGCTGATAATCCAATAAATATATTAGACTAAAGTAAGCTTTTATGTGTTAAGATTGTATGAATTTTGTATGCCTGAAGCCTGTAAATACTGCATAATCAGCAAACATCCTCCGTCTTTACGGAGGTCTGTTATAATAATATTCTTACACAAATTTTTTAGAAATGCACCTCTGCGGGCAGGCGTTCACACATTCAAAACAGCCTGTGCACAGCTCCGGATTTACTGCGGCGTGGAATTTGTTTACCGTTACTGCGCCTGTCGGGCATACCTTTACGCATTTCATACAGCCGATACAGCCTGCTTTACAGTCCTTTCTGGTTTGTGCTCCCTTGTCACAGTTGCTGCACAAAACAACAGCCTGCGGCTTTATCGGTACTATTGAAATTAACCCCTTCGGGCAAGCCGCAACGCATTTTTTACACGCCTTACATCTGCTTTCATCAACCATTGCAACGCCGTTGCACACCTTTACTGCATCATACTCGCACACGCTTACACAGTCGCCGAAGCCTATACAGCCGTATGAACACGCCTTTGTTCCGCCGTGGAGCTGCATAGCAGCCTTACACGTTGTAATACCCTGGTACTGTACTGTGCTTTGCGTATTGTCAAGACTTCCCTTACAGCTTACAATAGCCGTTGTTTTTACGGTATTTGAAGCCTCCTGTCCAAGTATTTGTGCAACTGCCTTTACTGTTTCTTCTCCGCCGGGCGAGCAAAGACCAAGCTCCGCCTTGCCGTGTGCCAACGCCGCAGCGTAACCCGAACAGCCGGAAAAGCCGCACGCTCCGCAGTTTGCGCCGGGCAAAGCCGCCAGCACAGCCTCTGCCTTTTCGTCCTTAGGAACGGCAAGTATAACGGACGCTACCGCCAGCACAAGCCCGACAATAAGACCGATTGCGGCAACGATAATAACTGCAAGCAATATAGGGTTCATATTACTTTCCCCTTTCGTTTTATAAAAATCACAAAAGCTTATCTACCAAGCCTGAGAAGCCCAGGAACGACACCGCTACCAATGACGCGGCAACAAGAGTTATCGGAAGTCCGCGCAGGCACTTTGGAATATCGCACTCTTCAAGGCGTTCACGCACGCCGGCAAACATAACCATTGCAACCAAAAAGCCTATGCCTGCGCCAAATGCATTTACAAGCGCAGTTATGTATGTGTAGCCGGGGTCTGCCGCCGCTTTCTCCAGAACAAGCATTGTAACACCCAGAACAGCGCAGTTTGTGGTGATAAGCGGAAGATAAATTCCCAAAGAATTGTAAAGAGGCGGCATATATTTTTTTAAGATGATTTCAACAAGCTGAACAAGACCTGCAATTACAAGAATAAATACTATCGTCTGCAGATACGCAAGGTCGTTAGGAACAAGAATATTCTCATAAACAGGGTATGTAACGGCAGTTGCAAGCACCATAACAAACGTAACGGCGGCGCTCATACCTACTGCTGTATTCACCTTTTTTGAAACGCCCAAAAACGGACATATGCCCAAAAATTTACTTAGAACATAGTTTTCTGTTAAAATAGCCGCCAGAAATACGGCAACTAATTGCTGTATGTTCATTTGCCGCACTCCTCTCCGCTTTGAATTTTAGAACATTCCTTTGCCAGAGGACACGCCGCACAGCCTATCTCCTCCGGCTTTTTGCTGTTTCCGCTAAGCTTATTTGCAAGCGCTATAAGCATACCGAAAACGAAGAAGCCACCCGGAGCAAGAATGAATATTAATATCGGGTCAAACAGGTTTGCCGTTACCGGAATGCCGAAAATACAGCCTGTTCCCAGAAGCTCCCTGATTATGCCCATAAGAAGCATTGCCGCCGTAAAGCCAACGCCCATACCAAGTCCGTCAATAATACTCGGCAGCACCTTGTTTTTGCTTGCGTACATTTCCGCCCTGCCCAGGATAATACAGTTTACAACTATAAGCGGAAGGAAAATACCCAGCGACTCATTAATAGCAGGAGCATACGCTTTTACAAGCATTTGAACAAGCGTTACAAAGCCTGCAATTATTGTTATGTATGCCGGTATTCTCACCTTGTCGGGAATTACCTTTCTTAAAAGCGATATTACCGCATTGGAGCAAACCAAAACTACAGTTGCCGCAACGCCCATTCCTATGGCGTTTGTTGCCGAGGTTGTAACGGCTAGCGTGGGGCAGGTGCCCAGCACAAGGCACAGCACCGGATTTTCTTTTACTATGCCCTTAGTAAATTCCTGTAATAAAGATTTTTTCGCCATTAATAAATTCCCCCTCCTACTTAAACATATTTTTGTCGGGCTCTTTGCCCTTTAGCGCATTTTCGTACAAATCAAGAGCGCTGTTTACAGCCTTTGTAACTGCGTTTGAGGTTATCGTAGCACCGGTAAGCGCCTGTATTTCGCCTTCCTTCGGCTCTGCATTTTTAATTACGCTGTAGCCGCTTTCGGGAATTTTCTGCTTGTATTGGTCTGTAAAATCTGTCTTTTGTGCGTTTGCCCCAAGTCCCGGAGTTTCGCTGTGAGATAAAACAGCAACTCCGCTTACGCTGTCGGTCCGGGCGTCTATGCCTATCATAACCTGTACCGGACCTCCGTAGCCGTTTTCAGAAGCCGTCATCGTATAGCCTAAAAGCTCTCCGTCCTTGCCGTAAGCGGCATAGCAATCCTCTACCGCATCAAAATCTCCCGTGTTTTCAAGGGCAAGCTCTTTGTACTGCCCTGCTCCCGGCATTACAATTTCTCTTGTCTGCTGTGCCTTTTGCTCATCCTGCTTTGCAATCGGCTCTTTTGTAAGAGCGTTTGTTCCTGCAAGCAGTCCGGCAATAACTGCACATATTATTATAAGAATCGCCGTGGGCAGAAGCACAGCCTTTGGAGTAAGTTTTTTCATTTTTTATAACCATTCCTTTCTTAGGTAATTCAACTTAAGGAATATTCGTATAGAAGAAATCGCTTCAGATGGTGAGCATTATTCTTAACACAAGCTTTTACTGTTTGAAGCTCCCTGTCACGCCTTCGCGCGGACTCACCCTTTTGCGTGGCTTTTTAAACCGGGTGTGCGTACTGCTTATCTTTATATTGGTTTGAGAAGGAGTGCGTACAGGTCGGTTTTTTAGCGCCCCAAGCAATACTTTTGTGTATTCGGGCGAGTGATAAAAACCGGGTGTGCGTGCTGTTTCTATTTATATTGGTTTGAGAAGGAGTGCGTGCAGGTCGGTTTTTTAGTACCCCGAGCAATACTTTTGTGTATTCGGGTGAGTGATAAAAACCGGGTGTGCGTGCTGTTTCTATTTATATTGGTTTGAGAAAGAGTGCGTGCAGATCGGTTTTTTAGCGCCCCGAGCAATACTTTGTGTATGCGAGCGGGCGGTAAAAAGCCGAGATGTGCGTGCTATTTCTCAAACCCAAATGGTTTAGGAGTGGTGAGGCGTTCAATATGCGGCACTAAAATATTCATAAGAATAATTGAGAACGACACACCCTCGGGGAGGTTTGCGTACAGTCTTATTAATACTGTAATAATACCGCAGCCTATACCGAAGATAACCTTGCCCCATTTTGTCATGGGTGAGGTTGTGTAATCTGTCGCCATAAATATTGCACCGAGCAAAACACCGCCGGAAAGAATGTGGAACAGCGGGTCTTGACCCAACAGGAAAGACATTACAAATACTGTACCGACAAAGCAAAGCGGTATTATCGGAGAAATAACCTTTCTTATAAGCAGGTAAACGCCGCCTATAATAAGCGCAAGAGCGCAGGTTTCACCCATACAGCCTGCTGTGTTGCCTAAAAACAAATCCAGATAGCCTGTAGATACACCGTTTGCGTTGTTTGCAAGCGGAGTTGCCGTAGAAAGAGCGTCCACACCGCTTTGCATATAGTAAAACGGCGCAGGCCAGGTTGTCATAGCGGCAGGGAAAGAAACAAGCAGCACAATTCTTGCAGTTATTGCAGGGTTTACAAAGTTTTGTCCTATTCCGCCGAACATCTGCTTTACAACTACTATTGCAACTATACTTCCGAAAACCGCAATAAACGGGTTTATATTACACGGCAGATTAAGCGCAAGCAATATTCCCGTTACAACTGCGCTTAAATCTCCTATTGTGTTATCTCTTTTCATCACCTTACGGCTTATAAATTCGAGCAAAACGCACGAGCCGACAGTTACGGCAAGCGTAATAAGCGCCGAATAACCAAAAAATATTACCGAAGCGATAATTGCAGGAGCAAGTGCGATGATAACGTCCAGCATTACTCTTCTTGTCGTTTCGTTATTTCTTAAATGAGGCGATGACGACACATACATTTTATCCTGCATAATTATCCCTCCTTACTCTCTTTTTCTTTGATAATATGCTCTTTAAGCATAGCCTTGCCAAGGCGCATATTCTGCACAATCGGTCTTTTTGCCGGGCAGTTAAAGGCGCAGCTTCCACACTCCATACAAGTCATAACACCGTATTTTTCAAGAGCCTTATAATCCTTGAGCTTTACTGCTCTGCTGATAAACGGCGGAAATAAATTCATCGGGCAGCTGTCTGCACATTTTCCGCAGCGTATACAGCCTGAAGCCTTCGGCAGGCAAGCGTCCTTTTCGGCAAAAGCGAGAATTGCATTATTCTGCTTTAAAACAGGGAGAGTATCGTCCTTCAGTGCAAGTCCCATCATAGGGCCGCCCATTAAAAGCTTCTTCGGCTCTTCCTTATAGCCGCCGCAAAATTCCATAACGTCCTTAATCGGCGCACCTATCGGAACAATCACGTTTTTCGGCTCTTTTACTGCGCTTCCGTCTATTGTCAGTCTTTTTGTTACAAGCGGCATACCGGTTTTTAAATATCTGGCAAGGAACGCTACGGACGTTACATTCATCACTATACAGCCGACATCGGCAGGAAGCTTGCCGGTTGGAACAACTCTGCCTGTGCACGCCTTTACAAGCACCTTTTCTGCGCCCTGCGGATATTTTGCTTTAAGCGGTAAAACTCTCACTCTGTCCTTGGGGTCGTATTCCTCGCTGTCTGCTATCTGTCTTAAAACCTTAATAACATCCGGCTTGTTGTCCTCAACGCCGATAATAACTCTTTCTATATTAAGAAGCTCGCTTATTGCATACACGCCGGACATAACGTCCCAGCTGTTCTCAACAGCCTCCCTGTGGTCTGCCGTTATGTACGGCTCGCACTCGGCAACATTAATAATGAGCGTATCTATATTTTTCCCTTCAGGGACATTAAGCTTTATATGTGCAGGAAAGCCTGCGCCGCCAAGACCTACAAGTCCGCTTTCCCTCGCCGCCTTTATAAGCTGCTGTGCATTATCGACAACAGGCGGTTTAAGCTGTGGATCGGCGGTCATATTTCCGTCGGATTCAATTAAAACAGCGTCGCTTTTATTGCCGCCCGGCATAGTTATGCTTACAATCTTTTTAACCGTTCCCGAAACGCTGGAATGAATAGGCGCAGACACAAACGCCTCGCTGTCGCCTATAACAGTTCCTACATATACGGTATCGCCCGGTTTAACCGTCGGCTTACACGGTGCACCGATATGCTGCTGCATTGCAATAATTACCTCTTTTGGTGCAGGCATTATTATGCTTTCGGCTGTCGCTGTGTTTTTTCTGTGCGGCGCTTTAGCTCCGCCCCTTGTATGAAACGGCCGCTTTGGAAATTTTATGGCAGATGAATTCATTAAAATTCCTCCGATAAATTAAAAAATATAAAAATTCACTTTTGAATAAGCAGATAAAAACAGCGCATACTTATCACATAAGGAGCTTTTCCCATAAAGTATATTATACCTGGCAAGTATACGCCGCTGATAGTATATATGCAGAAAATAACACAATCACAACAAAATTCTGCAAATAAATCCATTTTATATTTTATCATTACCGAATGATTATTGCAATACGGATTAAAGAAATAAACATAAAATAAATAAGAAAAAGGGCGATAATATGGACTATTTTAATGCATTCTGGGTTGGAGGGCTTATCTGTGTTCTGGGGCAGATATTTATAGACAAAACAAAGCTTACCCCTGCGCGCATACTTGTTTCGCTTGTTGTTTTGGGTGTGGCGTTAACCGCCGTCGGCGTTTACAAGCCGCTTGTTGAGTTTGCCGGAGCAGGCGCAACCGTTCCGCTTTGCGGCTTTGGCTACACAATGGCGGAGGGCGTAAAAAAAGCAGTTGCAGCAAAAGGGCTTATGGGCGTTTTAACAGGAGGTCTTTCCGCTGCGGCGGCAGGAGTTACCGCCGCCATAGTGTTCGGCTTGCTGGCGGCGCTTGTGTCTAAGCCAAAGGGTAAGGAATAATAAAAGCTGAATTTGTTTTTGTAATTTTAAAACAAATTCAGCTTTTATTGTGTATTTTTATCTCTATAATAAATATATTGTTTAATTATGTTTAAAATTTTATATAATTATTTAATAATTTTATTGACAAAAATAAGCGCTTCTATTACAATATAACTATAACAGGTAAAAATCATTATATTATGTTATCTATTTTTACAATTATATTATTTAGCTGTTATTTTTGTTGCAACAAAATGCAGATAAAATTAACGAAAGGAGGTACTTTAAATGATTGTTACAAGAAAATTAAGTAAATTTAAAAAGGTAGTCATCACTGCTACTGCTGCCGTGCTTGCGCTTTCATCAACTGCTTTTATTTGTGCAAATGCTACAATGCAGAACGTCAAGGCATCTGCCACAAGCACCAGGGTATATGTAACGCTAACTACAGATTACCGCACAACGCTTGCTGTTAATAAGCTATCGTGTAGACAGAAGCATACCGAAACAGGACAGACTTTGACAAAAACTGGATCAAACGGCGCAGGCAATGCCACAACCGTTACTGCAGCAATAACACCGAATACCGGATATAAATTTATTAACGAATCAATTACTTATAATTTTTACAAATACCAATTTGGTACCGGTAGTATAGTAAAATGCGCCTTGCCCAAAATATAACAAACACATCATCTTATATAATTATACTATGTGTGTATCATTAGGAATTCACTCTTTGCCGCTATTTTGACGTATTCTTAAAACAGCCGCTCGTTAAGACGGGCGGCTGCAACAGGGGAGATTATTATGAAAAAATTGTCTGCTTTCTTGTGCATATTATTAATTGTATGCAGTCTGACTGCCTGCAAAAACGGTGCTGAAAACACTGAACAAAATGAAAAAGAATCAATAGCAGAGCTTACAGGCTTTTCGCTTGAGAACTTTAATATTGAAACAGACGACCAATCCTTTTTCGGATATTACCATCAAATGGCTTCAACCGAAAACGGCTATTATTATTTCGGCGGTGACTGGGGAGATTTCTTGTATTATTTTGATAAAGAGAGCAAACAGGCTGTGCCTTTATGCAACAAGCCGGATTGTGAACATAATCAGAATTATCCCGACTGCAATGCATATTTTGACAATATACAGTATGAACGGTATTACGGTATTTTTTACTATAACTCCTCGCTCTATCTTTTAGGCGGCGACGGCGAATATAACTGCACCGGACTGTATCTTTATAAAATTTCCTCCGACGGAACTAAGCGCGAATGTGTCCGGCTCTTAAGGGATTTCGGCTCTGAATTTCGCAGTATGAAAATAGAATTTATGATGCATAAGGGCAAGGGGTATTTTGTATATTCCAGCGATTCAAAAACAGAGCTCTACTCATTTGATATAGAAGATAAAAACTCGGAATTAGTAAAGATAGATGAAGCAGAAGGCGCATACCCCGAATTTTACCGCTTAATCGGCTGTGAAGACGGGATAAGCTACCAATACTTTGGCTATAAGGATAAAGATATGAAAAACTTTTCCGGCGGTATAAAAATATATCTGCCGGGAAACAAACCGGAAATGGTTGTTAAGGATGCCGTTAAGCCCTACACGATTGCAAACGGAAATATTTATTACGAAACGGCAGACGGACTAAAGATGTATTCATTAAAAACTAAGACTGTTTCTGACGTTGAAACAAAAAATAATGCAAATTCTCCCAATTATGACGGCAACTACTTTTACCTCTATGACGTCACCCTTGATAACGAGTATACAATATACATATATGATAAGGATATGAAATTTATAGACAGTGTGAAAGCACCGGGATCCCTTTACTTTGGAGATGAAAATTATTTCTTCGGCTGTTATGATGAAGATCCGGACAATCTGGAGGAATATACCTTAATCACCTGTTATTTTGATAAATCGAAAATCGGCAAGGAAGAGCTTAAGTGGAAAAGAATAGAGTAGAATATTATGGAAATAAGACGTGTTTTACTTAGCAAAAAAATAATAATTTCTCTTGCTCTGCTGCTTGTTATAAGCGTAGGCTTTTATCTGGGCGCACAATACGACAATGCAAAGCTTAACGGCGTAAGCTTGTCGCAGGAAAGAACGGAATACAAAAATATATTAGATGCCTTAAAGGGCAAGTCCTTGGACGAAATGATGACGGCGATAAACGCTGAGCAAGAGCGTATTTCTGTTCTGTCCGACTTGCTTAAGTCGGAGTCAACACCTGAAGAATCGCTTAAAATAAGAAAAGAGTACCCTGAGCTTGCACAAGAGTATGATGAAAACAAAAACAGCATAGACTTGCTGCAGCTATGGACAAAGGAACAGGAATTAACCAAAATTTCAACACAGGTTGAGCACATAAGCTCATATTCCGATTATCTTAAAAGCATAGACGCACAGGCAAAGCAGATGAACACAATATGTATTTTTGCCGATAACGATCCTTTGTCGGTGAAAAACATTGAAAAAACTACCGAGGATTACGCTTCTCTTAAAGGTATTACCCTAAGCCTCGGCAACGACAAGCCGATTACAACAGTACTCCAATTTGAGCTTGTGCATTATCTCACCTTAATTTTTGCGCTCGTTATAATTTTTTCTTTCCTGGAGGAACGCAAAAAAGGCCTGCAAAATATTATTTATTCTGCGCCTAACGGACGTTTCAGCCTTGCTCTTAAGCGCGGAGCAATTTTATTTTTCAGCATAGCTTTTGTAAATATAATTACATATGCTGTTATGTTTGGCGTTTCTTTCCTTATGTACGGCGGTATAGACGATATATTCAGAAATGTTCAATCTGTTAAAATGCTTCAAAATTTTATTTATCCAATGTCTGAGCTTGAATTTATTTTGTTCTACATCTTAATAAATATATTAACTCAGCTTACCGTCGCATTTATACTGTGGTTTGTGCTTTCGTTTATCCAGAATTTAAGCCTTGCGCTTGGTACTACGGCGGCGGTTTTTGCCGTTGAATACTTACTATATGCTCTCTTGCCGAGTCAGAGCAATATTGCGCTTTTTAAGTATATGAATATATTTTATTACCTGAATCCCACAGAGGTTATTATAAAATACAGAAATATCAACGCCTTTGTAATAGTAATAAATGCATACTGGCTTTTAGTTATATCTTCATTGGTTTTTTTAGCCGTTTTCGCTGTTCTTTGTACCGTAACCTATGCTGTAAAATATCCGAGCAAAACTCCAAATAAGCTTGAAATTATAATAGTAAAGGCATTTAAAAAGATAAATGAAGCATACTGGAAGCTTGTTGAAAAGCTAAATGTAACAGGTATTGAGCTTTATAAGCTTCTCGTAATACAAAAGGGCTTTGTTGTTCTTGCAGCTTTTGTGCTTGTGCTGTTTTCGCTCACAAGCTCAAACCCGATTTTTTACAGTGCGGAGGACAGTATTCTTAACAGATTTTACGAACAGTACGGCGGCAAAGTTGGCGACGGAGCCTTAAATTATGTTGCAGATATTGAAGCTGAGCTTGAAGCCGCCGATAAGGAATATATACAGGCGAGCAAGGATTATTCAAACGGCAGGCTTTCAAAAAACGATTACGAAATGGCACGCCTGAGATACAGCGTTTATGATACTAAGCGTTCTGTGCTAAGCACCATTTATGAACGCTTGGATTACATAGAAAACAACGCGAAAAACGGAAATGAGGCCTGGCTTGTAAATCCTAAGGGCTACGAAAATCTTTTATATACAAGCGGCTACTCAAGACAGCAAAGCTTTTCACTGCTTTCGGTATTCAGCATTGTAATAATAATCTCCGGAGTGTTTGCATTTGAAAAACGCTCCCAAATGTATAATTCTTTAATGGCAAGCTTCGGCGGAAGAGGACAGCTTTTCAAAAAGAAAATACTTTCTGCAACAATTATAACAGTTATTATCTGGCTTTGCTTTACTTGTGCAGAATTATACGACGTTTTCAGTCAGTATACCCTTGCAAACCCTGACGCACCGATAAAAAGCCTTGAGGTATTTAATTCTCTTCCTTTTAATATAAGCATAGGAGCATTTATTGCATTAATGTATATAACAAGACTTATATTGCTTTTGTCCTCGGCTTATATTGTTTGCTTTATTTCTTCCTGCACAAAATATCATCTGAGTATAATAACATCATTGGCAGTTCTTATTTTACCCTCTGTTTTATATACAGTCGGCATAGAGGCTTTTTCATATGCTTCGGTAACTGTGCCGATAGCCTTTATGAATTTACTTATATCCTCACAGGGCTTCACATTTTTAATCCCGGTATTCTTTATTACGGTTCTCGGTATTCTGAGCATTATTTTTGCAAAACAGAAATGGTGTAAAAACAGCAGGTGAAAAACATGAAAATTGAAATAAAAAATCTGACAAAAAACTACGGCGATAATATAGCTTTAAATAATATAAGCCTTACCCTTACAAACGGAATTTACGGCTTGATCGGTGCAAACGGAGCAGGTAAAAGCACGCTCATGAATTTGATTACAGACAATATCAGCAGAACCTCGGGAGAAATTCTGTGCGAAGGCGAAGAAATTTTAAGCCTTGGCAAAACATTCCGCAAAAAGCTGGGATATATGCCGCAGCAGCAAGGCTTTTACGATAATCTGTCGGCACGCTCGTTTATTCTTTATATGGCGTCGCTTAAGGGTCTTTCACGCTCACAGGCAAAAAAAGAAGCAGACGAGCTGTTAGATGTCGTAAATCTCAGGTATGTTGCCCACAAAAGGGTGGGAGAATTCTCAGGCGGAATGAAGCAGCGTGTTCTTCTGGCTCAGGCTATGCTCGGCAATCCCGATATTCTTCTTCTTGACGAGCCGACAGCAGGTCTTGACCCTAAGGAGAGGATAAGAATCCGCAACTTTATAAGCGAAATAGCCAAGGATAAGATAGTACTGATTTCAACACACGTTGTTTCCGACATTGAATTTATAGCAAAAGAAATTATTTTGCTCAAAGACGGCCGGCTGATTTCAAACGGCAGCTGCTCCAATCTTTTAACGGAAATAGATGATAAGGTATTTGAAATAGAGGTAAAAGGCGAACAACTGCAGAAGGTTCAGTCCACACTCAGGGTAAGCAATCTTCGCTATGAGGGAGAAAATATAATAGCAAGGGCAGTCTGCGACAATGCTCCTGTTGATTATACATATACTGCTGTAAAGCCTACGCTTGAGGATTTATATCTTTATTATTTTGAGTAGAAAAGCAAATAAAAACTGATAAGAATAAACACCGCAGCGCCGCACCGAAAATTAATCCGATGCGGCGCTGCTTCTATATCAAGATTTATACATTACCTTTTGCGTTAAGCTCAAATAACCTTTGCAGGCTTGTATACATATTCTGTACCTATGGGGAATTCAGGTATAATCTTTGCAAGCTTTTTCTGTATCAGCAAAGAATCCTGTAAATTAACAGTGCCGTCGCCGTTTACATCTGCGCTTTCATACGCCTTATCATCAAGAGTGCTTATTAACGCCATATGCTTCGCTATGGCTAAAACATCCTTTGTTAAAACTTCGCCGTCCTTGTCTGCGTCGCCGTATACTGCCATTTCGTATCCGTACAGGCTTTCATATCCATCTCTGTAGCGGACTGCAAGCTCATCATACATCTTTGAGAATAAGCTTGGATTAAAGTTAGAAATACTAAAGCCGCATCCGCTTAAATTCATCTTCGCAATCTCAAGACCCTCAGGGCTTGTACCTCTCTCGTCAAAACCTTCGGACGCTGAGCCTGTTCCGTTTAAATCTATAGCATAGCCTGTTTCGGGGTTAAAGCCGGTTCTGCCGTTTTCATCATGATATTTTGTAATAATTAAGCTGGTGCTTGCAAACACGCCGCCGCTCCATTCACCTGTTGCTTCGTTGTAAGTACCGTCAGGGCCTAACAGATTGCAGGTTATAGCCGCCATACCGTCACGGTCTGTATAAGAGCCTATGCGTGTTTCTCTGTACCACGGGTTGCCTGTTGTTGCTGTAGGGTGGATAAACAAGGTACATCCGCTTGCCGCGTAATATCTGCCAAGCTCCGGGTAGAAGTGACCGTCGCGGCAAATATCCAACCCTACCTTGCCCCACTCGGTTTTAAACATACAAGGGGTGTCGCCGCAAACAGACCATTTAGACTCATTGCCTGCTCTGTGCATTTTCTGATAAGAGCTTACTTCTCCGTCCGGAGTAATTATAGCCGCTGAGTTATAAACCTTTTCCACTGCGCCGTCTGTCATATTGTAAATTGGCTCGTCTGTTTTTTCCGTCAAACCAAATATAATATACATTCCGTATTGCTTTGCATATTCTGCAAAGTAATTTGTCGTAGGTCCGGGTACAGTTTCTGCAAGAGCCACCTGCATTGCAACGCCGAATTCACGGTAATACGGGTCGTTTTGCGGAGCTTTCCACTCATAGCCGGTAAGCACTGTTTCCGGGAATACCAGAATATCAACGCCCTTTTCACCTGCTTCAATTACATACTCGGTCATAGCGTCTATGTTAGCCTGCTTGTCGCCCCATATGCCCGGCATATTTACTACTGCCGCAACAGGACCGTCTGTTACCTTGCTTGAATATCTTAAAGACTGCCCTGCCGCCTGCCTGTCTGCAAGCTCTTTATACCACTGTGCATAATCCTCAGGTCTGAAATCCTGATTCAGGCAGGTTGAGCCTGTAGAACATCTTATTTTTACAGCATTTGTAAGCAAGCCTGCCTGACCGGTTATAATATCTGCATCATAATCAGATTCACCGTTTGCCTCCGCCGTACCGCAGTAGTAAGCCGCACTGTCGTTTAGGATAACGCTTCCGCCGGGAAAGTTATAGGTATAAGAGCCGTCTGTTTTTTGAGGACCGTCGCCGCCCACAAGGTTAGCCGATATTATTGTGTACCCCTCTCTGGAGGCATTGCTTTCCAAACGGTTTTTATAGTACCATTCCCAGCCTTGGTCATCTCTTATGCCGTCACCGTCTGTGTCTTTATAGTTTTTTGACGTTGCAGTCGGGTTAAGAAGAATATTAGCACCCATAGCCGCATAATATCTGCCAAGCTCCGGCGTTGCGTATGTATCGTAGCATATACTTAATCCAAGTAAACCGTACTCGCCTGCATCGAGCAATACAGGAGTTTCACCGGGAGTACACCAATCACCCTCAACAGGCGTAATCTTCTGGTAAGATGTTACCTCTCCGTCAGGCGAACAGGCAAATGCTGAGTTATAGGCGTGTGATCTGTCGCCGGGTACTGTTTCAGTTGCTCCGTAGATTATCCACATATCAAACTTGTCTGATAATGAGGCAAACCTCGTCGCCGTAGGGCCGTCTGTTCCTTCGGCAAGCGCCACTGCTTTCCTGTAAATTTCAGAGCTTGGTTCACTGGAGGAACAGTAGCCGGTAACGCACATTTCAGGAAAAAGCAAAATCTTAACGCCCTTTGCTGCGGCATCTTCAATGTAGCTTACCATACTTGCAATGTTCGCTTCCTTATTGCCCCATACAGGCGCAAAGTTTACAACTGCAAGCTCTCCCGCCTCAAAGGTATGAGAAACTGCCGTCTGGTTTAGCCTTCTCTCGCGTGTGTAGTCAAGCGCAAAAGCGGACGCCGCACCGGTTGCAATCAAAGCAACGGCAATAAAAACCGCTGTGATTCTTTTAGCAATTAATCTCTTTTTCATTCTTTATTGCTCCTTTTCATTTTTTACAAAAAACAAAATAGACGCCCGCACAAAAAATGCGAACGCCCTTGTTCAGATAAACAAACCGAATTAAACAAACATTTCAATACGCTCCTTACTTCGTAATAAAACGTCAGTTTGTTTCTGTTTTGTTTTTTGTTGAGTTCATTATATGACTGTTTTTTTTAATGTCAATATAAGTTTTCGCATTTAAATTATATTCTGTTTTTGAAATATTTTAAACAAATATATTGGCATATTTTTGTAAGAAATAACAACGGATAACCACAAAGGTTAAAATGAATTTTTAAAAGTCATCTGTTAAACCGAACAGCTTTGAAAATACGGCAATATAACGCAACAACTGTTCGAGAGTATGTAATGTAAGCTAATTTTTATCCATAATAAAATATGGCGGTATAATGCCAATAAAGAAAAATAATAACCTTGAGCCATAGTTAAGTAAAAAAAACAAAATGCCCAACGCCGGTATATCTAAGCTCAAATATATAACCACTTCAAAATAAAATTTAAAAACGAAAAAACAAAAACCGCTTAAAGATAAACTCAAGCGGTAAATTACTGATATTAAGAAAATACACCCTAAAAACTGAATAAAGAATTGCAGAGAGCTGTAAAAGAGA
>JBJEQJ010000034.1:0-26551 GCA_051881695.1 Acutalibacteraceae bacterium
CAGTCCAATGCTTGTAACGCTGTCCGGGATTGTTATGCTTTTAAGACTTGTGCAGTATCTAAATGTATCCTCTCCAATGGTTGTAACGCTGTCCGGGATTGTTATGCTTGCAAGGCTTGTGCAATCTTCAAATGCACCATCTCCAATGGTTGTAACGCTGTCCGGGATTGTTATGCTTGTAAGGCTTTCGCAGCTGTAAAATGCAGAATCGCCAATGATTGTAACGCTGTCCGGGATTGTTATGCTTTTAAGGCTTGTGCAGAAGGCAAATGCTTCCTGGCCAATGCTTGTAACGCTGTCCGGGATTGTTACGCTTGTAAGGCTTTTGCGACCGCGAAATACACGAGCGCCAATGCCGGTAACCGTTACACCGTCTATTGTGCTTGGTATTGTAAGCGTGCTTGCACTGCCTGTATATCTTATAATGCTAGCTGTGCCGTCGTATGAAAGGTCATACTCATAATCACCGCTTCTCCCGCTTAGCGTTGTGCTTTTAATATCTGTTTGCACAGCACTTGTTGTAGTCGGTACAACGGTAAATACACTGATTGCAAGAATTAACGCAAGCAGAATTGATACTGCTTTTCCGGCTTTTGTTTTCATTAAAATTCCTCCTCTATAAACTATAAAGTTAAAAAGTGCGAAGCTAAAGCCGCGCACGAAAAACGCATAGCTCCGATTGTTGCGACACAAACTTTAACATCTAATACAAGTATGCTTTATAGAGCATGCATTTTTACCGAAATAAAATACACACTGGTATAGATGAAAATATAAAGTTAATGTCGCAGCTTTATTTTATCACATTAAACATTTAATCGCAATAATTAAATAAATTTTAGTTAATTTTGGGAGTCCATCTGACTGCTAATGAATCCCCCACGCTTTGACAAGGGGAATGGAATCCCCCCTGACGGCTTCGCCGTCTTTCCCCCCTTTAAGACAAGGGGGGCTTTTTTCTCGTTTCTGCCTTTTCTTTGGCGGCCGTAAGGCTGACGGAGGGATTCTTTTTTTGCACGGGGTTTCCTCTGAGGAATCCCCCTGACGGCTTCGCCGTCTTTCCCCCCTTTAAGACAAGGGGGCGTGTATCTTTTTTGCAAAAGCAGCCGCCGAGGAGTTTTCTGCTCCCCGGCGGCTTTGTATATATAAAAATCCTATGATGCCATAATGAATATCGGCATTTTTAGAATTACTGCTGTATTACTGTGCTGTGAAGGTGTACTTTCCATCGCTGAAGTCGCACAGTATTTTCCGGTCTTTGGAGATTGTTCCGTCGAGAATTTTCTCGGAGAGTTCGTCTTCTATTTTTGAGGAAATGGCACGTCTGAGCGGTCTTGCGCCGTACACAGGGTCAAAGCCCTCCTTTGCAACTGCCTTTACTGCCTCGTCGGTAAATTCTACGAAAATATCCATAGCGTTCAGCCTTTGCGAGAGTGATTTAAGCATATTTCCTGCAATCTGCTCAATTTCCTCCTGCTTAAGCTTTGAGAAAACTATTATGTCGTCAACTCTGTTTAAAAACTCCGGACGGAAGGTCTTTTTAAGCTCTCCAAGCACAGCATCTTTAATGTCCTTGTCGTCCTTTTTAAGCTTTTCGCTTTCGTCAGAGCCGAAGGCAAAGCCTAAGTTGCCCTGCTCGCTTGTGATAAGGCGTGCGCCTACGTTTGAGGTCATAATGATAATTGTGTTTTTAAAGTTGATTACTCTGCCCTGCGAGTCTGTAAGTCTGCCGTCCTCAAGCACCTGCAAAAGCATATTGAAAACATCGGGGTGAGCTTTTTCTATCTCGTCAAAAAGCACTACGCTGTACGGGCGGCGGCGCACCTTTTCTGTAAGCTGTCCGCCCTCGTCAAAGCCGACATATCCCGGAGGAGAGCCGATAAGCTTAGACACCGTATGCTTTTCCATATATTCCGACATATCAAGCCTTATCATAGCGTTTTCATCGCCGAACATAGCCTGTGCAAGAGCCTTGCAAAGCTCGGTTTTTCCTACGCCTGTGGGACCTAAGAAGATAAACGAGCCTACCGGGCGCTTCGGGTCTTTCAGTCCTACTCTGCCTCTTCTGATTGCCTTGGAAATACTCTTAACGGCTTCGTCCTGTCCTACTACTCTGCTGTGCAGTATCTCCTCCATTTTAAGCAGTCTTTCGCTTTCCTCCTGCGTAATATTTGTAACGGGTACTCCGCTCCACTGTGATACTACGTCTGCAATATCCTGCTGTGTAACCTCGCCGCTTGTCTGCTCGCTTTTTTGCTGCCATTTTTCCTTTTCTGCCTTCAGGCTTTCGTTTTGGGTCTTTTCCTCGTCCCTTATTTTTGCGGCAAGCTCAAAGTCCTGAGCATTTACGGCTGAAGCCTTTTCCTGCTGAAGTCTTTTGATGTTTTCTTCAATTTCCTTTATATTGTTAGGCTCTGTAAACGCCTTCAGGCGTACCTTTGAGGAAGCCTCGTCAATAAGGTCTATTGCCTTGTCCGGCAGGAAACGGTCTGTAATGTATCTTGAGGATAAGTCAACAGCGGCATTTATTGCCTCGTCGGTAATTTTCACCTTGTGGTGAGCCTCGTACCTGTCGCGTAGTCCAAACAAAATCTGCTTTGCCTCGTCTGTTGTCGGCTCGCCCACAGTAACAGGCTGAAAACGTCTTTCAAGTGCAGAATCCTTTTCTATATTTTTTCTGTACTCGGTTATTGTGGTTGCGCCGATTACCTGGAAATCTCCTCTTGCAAGAGCCGGCTTGAGAATGTTTGCGGCGTCTGCCGAGCCTTCTGCCGAGCCTGCTCCGATAATTGTGTGAACCTCGTCTATAAAGAGGATAACTGACGGGTCATTTTTGACCTCCTCCATAGCGTTTTTAATACGCTCCTCAAAGTCACCTCTGTACTTTGTTCCGGCTATCATTCCTGTTAAGTCGAGAGCTACAATCCTTTTATCCTTAAGCGGCTGGGGAACCTCGTTGTTCACTATTTTAAGTGCAAGTCCCTCTGCAACGGCAGTTTTGCCGACGCCCGGCTCTCCGATTAAGCAGGGGTTGTTTTTTGTGCGCCTTGAAAGAATTTGTATTACTCTTTCAATCTCTTTTTCTCTGCCGATAACGGGGTCAATTTCACCCTTTTTTGCCTTTTCTGTTAAGTCTGTACCGAACTGATCAAGCGTTTGTGTTTTTGTTTTTTTGCTTCCTGACATATTTTCAGGCTTAGATACAGCCTCTCCGCCGAAAAATTCACTGGGATTTTCCTCTGAAATTGCCTTTCCAATATCCTGCACGCTTACGCCCAGCTCGTTTAAGAATGCCACTGCATAGCAGTCGTTTTCTTCGAGCAGAGCCATAAGAAGGTGCTCTGTGCCGACGTAATTATGACCGAGTCTTGCCGCTTTCATAACAGCAAACTGCAATATTCTTTTTGAACGGGGAGTAAAGTCGGAGGGTGTAAGACTTGTAGGAGAACCAACTCCGATTTTATTTCGTATCAATTCATCTACTGCGTCACCCGAAACACCTAAGCCGTCAAGCACAGTATAAGCAACGCCTGAGCCTTCGCTTAGAAGTCCGAGCAGGATATGCTCTGTACCGACATAGGTATGTCCGAGCTGCTGTGCCGCCTCAAGAGCTAAATTGAGTGCATTGTTTGCCTTTTGCGTAAAACCTCTGAAATTATACATACAAATTACCTCCCTATACATATTTTCCTTTTTCTCATATACCTTGTGTTGCTTATGTGCAGTGCGGAGATACAGCAAGGAATCTCCGCACTGCTTTTATATATATTAAAGCCTTTGCGATACGAGCTTTGCTCTCAGCTCATCTCTTTGCTCGGGCGTTAGTCTGCCGCCGTTATTTGCCATAAGCGTTGCCGGCTGCATTTCTGTCATAAGCTCGTTTACCGTATCAAGAGTAATATCCTTAATTTCTCCTATTGAAATGCCAAGGCGCACATTAGAAAGAAGGCGCAGACATTCGTCGTTGCTTAAAAGCCTTGCGCTTTTTAATATTCCCCTTGAACGGCTGATAATGTCGAGCGTTTCCATACTTTTTGCAAGCTCTTCTCTTGCGTTTTTCTCCTGTGCGGCAAGCTGAAGCGCAATATTCTTTAGGTTTTCTATTGCCGTTTGTTCGGAAATTCCGAGCGTTACCTGATTTGAAAGCTGATACAGAGCTGCTTTAGGCTCTGAGCCTTCGCCGAAGGTACCGCGGAGGGTAAGCCCGAGCTTTGAAAGGTTAGCGCCTATTCTTCCTATTGCCTTGCTGTGCTGAAGCGCAGGAAGATGAAGCATAACAGACGCGCGCATACCTGTGCCGAGGTTAGTGGGGCATTGCGTTAAGTAGCCAAGCTTTGGGTTAAAGGCAAAGGACAAGGCGTTGTCGAGCAGAGTGTCTACCTTATCTGCCGTATTGTAGGAATTTTCAAGGTCAAGTCCCTGCGACATAACCTGTATGCGGATATGGTCCTCCTCGTTAAGCATTATGCTTATTGTTTCGTCCTGCGTTAAAAGTAAGTATCTGCCCTGTCTGTCCGAGGCAAAATCGGGACTTATTAAATGTCTTTCTGCAAGCGATACAGCCTGCTCCTCTGATAATTCAGACATTTTTATATACTTAAAGCTGTCTGCAATGGCGCTGTTGCTGTGTAGCAGCGCATTTTTTATTTTATCTGCAACCTCCTGCTTTTGCTCGCTGTCAAGGCGGCAGGGGAACGGATAATCCTTTAAATTACGGGCAAGCCTTACTCTTGTGCTTACAATAACCTCGCCCATATTTCCGCTTTGCTCATACCACTTTTTGCTCATTTTGAAGCGCCTCCTTCCAGCTCTTTTATTTTATCTCTCAGCTTTGCAGCCTGTTCAAACTCCTGTTTGTCTATTGCTATTTTCAGCTCTGCCTTTGCTCTTTCAAGCTCATTTAATACTCTGAGTTCCTTGCTTGAGCCGCCCGGTGCTTTGCCGGTGTGCGTTGTGTTACCGTGCATTTTGCGTATTGAGGGCAAAAGCTCATCGTAGAAATTATCGTAGCAATCGGCGCAGCCAACCTTGCCTGTGCGTGCAATGTCCGAGAAAGACGCACCGCACCCCTTGCAGCGTGTTGCACTTGTGCGCTGAGGAAGTCCCCCGTCTAAAAAGCTGCCCAGAAAGCTGCTAAAATCAAGACCAGCTGAGGGAAAGATACTTCCGTAGCCCATTTTTTTTGCACATTCGGGGCAAAGATGGTATTCTGTAAATTCTCCGTTTACTATTGATTTAACGTGTGTTGTAGCCTGATTTTTTTTACATGATTGACATAGCATAATAACTCCTCCTTATTTTATTCTTATTGCAGTAAAAATCTTGTCATATTCTAAATTATGGTCAAAAGCATATTTTTAAATACTCTCGCTCTTGCAGTATCTCTTATTTCTTTGGGAATATCGAGAAACGCTCGTTCTGAAACAGCGCTGTTCATAAGACAGGCTTCCTTTTCTGTTATTGCCCCCTGGTCTGCAAGGTTTTGAAGCATAAGCTTTGCAGTAACATAGTCAAGCGAATTCCCTACTGAATTCACTATATGCATAAGCGATGTGCGTGTATCCATTTTAATCTTTGTTATTCTTATATATCCGCCTCCGCCCCTGCGGCTTTCTACAATGTAGCCCTGCTCAGGTGTAAAGCGTGAGGTTATAACGTAATTAATCTGGCTGGGCACACAGCCTAAGGTCTGTGCAAGCTCGTTCCTTTGAATTTCTGCATTGCCGTCGCTTTCGTTGAGCATTTCATTTATATAGTGCGCCACTATATCGCTCATACGCATATTATCGCCTCCGTTTCTTATTATTAATTTGAGATGATTTCAACCTTTTATCAATTTAACTTTGACTTTCTTTGACCTTATGATTATATTTTACACACAAGGTCAAGAAAAGTCAAAGTCAAAAAAAGTCAGTTTTATATATGTTTTTATCGTTTATCTCATATAAGCTTAAATTATCTTTGTTTTTCTCATTATTTCGTGATTTTTTAAGATTTTAATTTTATATGCTTTTCTTTTTGACTTACATATGGCATTTACCCGCCGAATGTATTATAATATTGTAAATTGAATTATTTTGTTAAAGTGAGGGATTTCATTATGAAAATGATTTATGCCATTGTTTATTCCGAAGATGACGAATGTGTTACGGAGGAGCTTAACAAAAACCGTTTCAGTGTTACAAAGCTTTCCACCACAGGCGGATTTTTACGCAAGGGAAATACAACCCTAATGATAGTTACAGACGACGATAAAACAGATGAGGTTATATCCATAATTAAAGCAAACTGCGCAAAAAGACAGCAGGTAAATTATTCTACTGCTTATATGGGTACAGGTATGCAGATTGATAATATTAACGTTCTCCCCTCCACTATTGATGTTGGTGGTGCTACAATTTTTGTAGTTAATGTTGAGCATTTTGAAAAGGTGTAAAAAATAACCGTGCAGAGCTTGTTTATAGCTTTGCACGGCTGCTTTTTTGTTTATGTATTTTAATTTTACCTGTTAATTTAATCTTACTTATGCTCCATAGGCTTGGCGGTTGCTGTTCCGTCTTTGCCTATTTTTATTTCCATATGCTCCTTTTCCTGCTCTCTTTCTTCTTTTTTCATCATAAGCATATGACGTTCAGAGGATTTTCCCATTAAAAGCATTACAGAAATAATAAAGGTTACAATATAAAGAACAAGCGAGAGCATTGAGCCGAAAGCAATGCTTACCGGCGTTACAATAAGCAGTATGCTGATAACGCCTGCTGCCGAGGCTAAAATTCCTGCTGCCGCTTTGAATTGTCTGGAACGGTCAAACACAGCAAAGAAAAAAGCAACTATCGGAATTATCAAAAACACGCAGGAAACAATGCCCAGCGTAACCTCTCCGCTTAGAAAAGAACGACCTATAAGATCAAGCACCGTTATTGCCTTTTGCTGCTGACCGTTTGAAATAACTACAAACGGCATAGATACAAGAGTTGCTATTATAAAAAAGAATACGCAAAGTGTAATTCTAAGTCTTCTTACAGATTTTCCGTCGGGAAAAACTCCCTCTTTATATTCTTTTTCGGGTTTGTATTTTTCGTATTTCATTTTATAAATATTCCTTTCTCTATAACATAAATGGTTTTTGAGATATTATTTTTAACGGTTAGCATCTTTAATAAGTTAAATTAGGTGTTTAGGTTATGAACATTCAAGAAAAATCTGCCTCCCTTGTTAAAGGGAGGCGGGATTCTATTTAGCACAGCCTTTTGTTTTGAAATCCTCCCGGCAAAATAGGTCAGTGCGCCAAACCCTGATTTACTGTGCAATCCTGATTTGCGGTTAATTTAATCAGATTATTTTTTTATTATGAATTTTTCTTTGTAGCTGTCTATTGCCGACTGCACTATCTGCTCGGCTACTTCACTTCCCTTTACCTCGTCTACTGCCGTTTCTTTCTCTTCAAGCATTTTATATACAGAGAAGAAATGGCACATCTCCTCAAAAATATGCTTGGGAAGCTGACTTATGTCAGTATATCCGTTATATGTGGGGTCGTTAAAGGGTATGGCTATAATTTTTTCGTCGTTTCTGCCGTTGTCTACCATACTGATAACGCCGATTGGATAACAGCGGATAAGAGTCATCGGGTAAACTGTTTGACTGCAAAGCACCAAAACATCAAGCGGGTCAAGGTCGTCTGCGTAGGTTCTGGGAATAAAGCCGTAATTTGCCGGATAATGCGTGGATGTATGCAGAATTCTGTCAAGCTCCAACAGTCCCGTTTGCTTGTCAAGCTCGTACTTATTCTTACTGCCCTTTGGAATTTCAATAAATACCATAAAGTCCTTCGGGTTTATTCTTGAGGAGTCAATATCGTGCCAAACATTCATACTAAGCATCCTTTCCTGCTTCACATTTTCCGTTATATTTTTGTATTATTATAACATGCAGCAAAGTTTGTGTCAAAAGCTTTTATTTTTTGATATTTTACACAATCTATGCTTGCAAACTACATACATTTATGTTATACTTATTCAAAATCTGCAGTTAAAAGGTGATATGTATATGAGTAATTGGGTTAATCAGTCAGTTTTTTACCACATCTATCCGCTGGGCTTTTGCGGCGCACCGGAGTACAACGACTTAAAGCTGGAGCATCGCATTTTAAAGCTTAAGGAGTGGATCCCCCATCTTAAAAAGCTTAATGTTAATGCAATATATTTAGGTCCTGTTTTTGATTCGTTAAAGCATGGCTACGACACAAAGGATTATTATCAAATTGACACACGTTTGGGCGACATCGCCTCATTTAAGGAGCTTTGCGACGAGCTTCACGCAAACGGAATAAGAATTGTGCTTGACGGCGTGTTTAATCATGTCGGCAGAGAATTCTGGGCTTTTAAGGATGTTCAGGAAAAGAGAGAGGCTTCTCCCTACTGCGGATGGTTTCAGAACCTGAATTTCGGCGGCAGATCCCCTATGGGTGACCCGTTCTGGTACGAGGGCTGGAGCGGACATTACGACCTTGTCAAGCTAAACCTTAAAAACCCTGAGGTTGTTAATCATCTGCTGGGCGCAGTTGAGCTTTGGATGAATGAATTTAAAATTGACGGCATCCGTTTGGACGCTGCTGACTGTATAGATTTTGACTTTTTTAAAACACTCAGAAGCTTCTGCAAGTCTAAAAATCCTGATTTTTGGCTTATGGGAGAGATTATACACGGCGATTACACACGCTGGGCTAACCCGGATATGCTCGACTCCGTTACAAATTATGAATGCTATAAGGGAATTTACTCCTCTCACAATGACCACAACTATTTTGAGATTGCACATTCTTTGCAGCGTCAATTTGCAAACGGCGGCATTTACAGCAATATATGCACTTATAACTTTGTTGACAATCACGATGTAAACAGAGTGGCTGATAATTGCAGGGACAGCGCACATTTAAACAATGTATATACGGTGCTGTATACAATGCCCGGTGTTCCCTCTGTATATTACGGAAGCGAGTGGGGTATTCACGGAACAAGAACACAGCACAGCGACAAGGAGCTGCGCCCCTGTTTAGATTTGGGACAGATTCCAAATGCAAACGAGGAGCTATGCACTCATATTTCTAAGCTCGGATTTATTAAAACACATCTGCCTGCGCTTCAATTCGGCAGATTTGAAAATATTGTTATCAAAAACGAACAGCTTGTTTACAAGCGTTTTTCCAATGATCAGATTGTTTATGCGGCGTTTAACGTAAACGGCTCCGAACAGAGAATCGGCTTTAATGTTGACGGCGGATATTCAAAGCTTACCGACGTACTTACAGGCGATGTATTCGATGTGAACGGCTGGGCAGAAATTCCGCTTGCGCCAAACAGCAGCAGAATACTTGTGCTGAATAACGGTGAATTTTCGCTAAGCTTTGAAAACAGCGAGCCGGAGACAATTATTAATACTGAAAAAACTGAAGCCGCAGCAGAAGAAGCAGCTGCAGAGGATGTTGTGCCGCTTGCTGAGGTTACTAAAGGCAGATACCGCCACTTTAAGGGCGGAGAGTATGAGGTGCTTGCAGTTGCAAAGCACAGCGAAACAGGCGAGCAATATGTTGTTTATGAGGCAATGTATAACGGCGGAGGCACGTGGGTTCGTCCGCTTAGTATGTTCTGCGAGGTTGTAGAGATTGACGGAAAGAAAATGAACAGGTTTACAAAGCTGTCTTAATAAATTAATAAAATAATCCCGATAAGCTTTCATAAAAAGTTTATCGGGACTTTTTTATAAAAAAATATTTAATGGCAGAATATTAATTTACTGATACTTTTCCCCAGCATAACACCAAGTATGCAGCCTAAAATGCTGACGACAATATATATACCGCCCTCTGCATTTTTTCCGTTTTCAAAAAGATTTAACGCCTCGGCCGAAAAAGTTGAAAAAGTTGTAAAGCCGCCGCAAACACCTGTCTTTAAAAAGATTAATGCTTTGTCCCCCACTTTTCTTTCCTCTGCCGCGCCTATTATAAAGCCTATTAACACAGCGCCTGCAAAATTTGTTGCAAGAGTAAGAAACGGAAACGTAGTTTTCAGCGGAATGAGGCTTATAAGATACCTGAGCACCGCGCCTAACGCACCGCCCAAACCTACAAGAAGTATTTTATCCATTTTTAATTTGCCCTTTCTTTTGCTGCAGTGAAAATCAGCTAACCTAAAAGCGGGCGGAGAATATCCGTCCGCTTTATTCTAAGCTTTATCATTTCCCCGGCAATAGCAGCTGTTATTTCTTTTCATCTCCGCGTATTTCTGTACGGCGGATTTTACCGCTTATTGTCTTTGGAAGCTCGTCTACAAACTCCACAATTCTTGGGTATTTATACGGAGCCGTCTGCTTTTTAACATAGTTCTGAATTTCCTTTTTAAGCTCTTCGCTCGGCTCATAGCCCTTTGCAAGAACTATGGTAGCCTTTACAACCTGTCCTCTTATCGGGTCAGGTGCTCCGGTAATAGCGCACTCTAAACAGCAGGGGTGCTCCATAACTACGCTTTCAATCTCAAATGGTCCAATACGGTATCCGGAGGATTTTATAATATCATCTGTTCTTCCTACATACCAGAAATAGCCGTCCTCATCTCTCCACGCTGTATCGCCGGTGTGGTATATATTGTTATCCCATACAGTTTTGGTAAGCTCGGGGTTTTCATAGTAGCCGTCGAACATACCGCAGGGCTTGCCTTTGTCTGTTCTTATTACAATTTCGCCTACTGTACCCGGCTCTACCGAATTTCCGTCATAGTCAACAAGGTCTACGTCATATGCAGGCGACGGCTTGCCCATTGAACCCGGCTTTGGATTTGTTCCGATTGGGTTAAAGAGCGTAAGCGTTGTTTCCGTTTGACCGAAGCCCTCCATAAGCTTAAGTCCTGTTGCGCTGTAAAACTGGTTAAATACCTCCGGATTTAATGGCTCTCCGGCTATTGTTGCGTGCGTTATACTTGAAAGGTCGTATTTATTAAGATCCTCTTTTATGAAAAATCTGTACATTGTCGGCGGCGCACAGAAGGTTGTAATGTTGTACTTTGCAAAAAGCGGAAGTAAATCCGACGGTGTGAATTTATCGAAATCGCAAACGAATACTCCTGCCTCCATAAACCACTGGCCGTACAGCTTGCCCCACATTGCTTTCATCCAGCCTGTGTCTGAAAGCGTTAAATGAAGTCCGTCAGGTATAACGTGCTGCCAATACTTTGCAGTTACTATGTGGCCTAAAGGATATGTTTGGTCGTGCCATACCATTTTTGGCATACCTGTTGTGCCGGAGGTAAAATACAAAAGCATAGGGTCTGTTGACAGGGTTTCTATGCGTTCAAGGCTGTCGGAATACTTTTCAATTTCTTTGTCGAAATCCACAAAGCCATCTGCGGCGCCCTTTACGCTTATTTTAACGTCTACTGTCGGGGATTCGGGAAGTGCATCGTTTACATGCTGCACTACTTCTCCGTCTGTTGTGCATATTACAGCCTTAACGTGAGCCGCATTAAAGCGATATACAAGGTCCTTTTTTGTAAGCAGGTTTGTAGCAGGAATACCAACTGCGCCGATTTTATGAAGTCCTAAAAGCGCATACCAGAACTGATAATGCCTTTTAAGGATAAGCACAACGGTATCTCCTCTTTTTATGCCCAGGTCGGTAAACATATTTGCCGCTTTATTGCTTAGCTTGCTCATATCGGCAAAGGTAAAGGTATGCTCCTCCCCCTTATCATTGCACCACAGCATAGCGCGTCTTTCCGGCTCTTCCTTTGCAATTACGTCAACTACGTCATATGCAAAGTTAAAGTCTTTTTCGTATACCGGCTGAAAATCCACAAGCTGACCGTTGTAAAATGTTTCTCTGCAAAATCTCTGATGGATATTTATCATTTTCTTACGTTCCTTTCAAGCTTTTATCTTTAATTTTATTATATATTATTCCTTGTCCTTAGGCGCATGAATTGTTATCGCAAGGAATTTACATTCCTTGCCGCCTGTTGCTATCATTCCGTGTCCTCTGCCGGAATCGTAATAAATGGAGTCGCCCTCGTTTAATATCTCTTTATGGGATTCTAAATCCACCTTTAGGCTTCCTTCTAAAATATAGTCAAATTCCTGTCCCTCGTGCGTTGAAAGGTGAATGGGCTTATCCTGCTCTTCTTCTATGTAAGGAGCTGTTACAAGAAAGGCTTCGGCATATTTATTTTTAAATTTATATCCTAAATGCTGATATTTAAAGCCCTCTCTTCTCTTTATTGAAAGTCCCTCGCCCTTTCTTACTATGGAATAATGAGAAAGACGCGGATTTTCGCCTGTTAAAAGCTCTATAATATCAACTCCGAGCTTGTCTGCACAGTTATAAAGAAATGTGAAGTTAAAGTCACACTCACCGTTTTCATGCTTTTTGTAGTTTTCTACACTTACGCCTGTTGCCTGTGCCATTTCCTCCGGGGTAATGTCTAAAAGCTCTCTCAGTCCTTTTATTCTTTGGGCTGTTTCTACTATTCTGGTTTCCATAAGGCATATACTCCTTTTTTAATTTTTTATTGTGATTATCCCTTTGAATAATTATATTTTAATTGCACATTTTACGTGACGGTAAAATATGCCTTATTACTCATAATAAGTATATTACAAAGACGTTTTAAAGTCAATGTGTGAATTGTCGTTTTTGGCAAATTTTTGGCAAATATAAAATACAGAATTTTATATTTTTCTATTGACTTCAGGGAACATCCGTTCTATAATAAAGGTAAAGAACATTTGTTTGGAGTGATTATTATGTCACGCATTATTCTTCACAGCGACTGCAACAGCTTTTATGCGTCTGTTGAGTGTTTTTTACACCCGGAGCTTAGGGACAAGCCTGTTGCTGTATGCGGCGACCCTGAAAGCCGGCACGGAATTATACTGGCAAAAAATGAGCTTGCAAAGTGCTTTGGCGTTTCTACCGGTGAGCCTATATGGCAGGCGCAAAAGAAATGCCCCGGGCTTGTGACCGTAAAGGCACAGTTTGACCATTATATTGATTTTTCAAAGCGTGTAAGAGATATTTACAGCGACTACACCGATATGATAGAGCCGTTTGGACTTGACGAAGCCTGGCTTGATATTACGGGAAGCACAAAGCTTTTTGGAAACGGCGTAAATATTGCCTCGGAAATAAAACAGCGGATAAAAAGCGAGATTGGCATTACCGTAAGTATAGGAGTAAGCTACAACAAGATTTTTGCAAAGCTTGGAAGCGACTATAAAAAACCGGACGCAATAACTGTTATAAGTCCGCATAATTACAAGCGGATTGTCTGGCCTCTGCCCTGTGAGGATTTGTTCTACGTTGGAAAAGCTACAAAGCGAAAAATGAATTCCATGGGGATTTACACAATAGGCGATATTGCAAACAGCGACAAAGAAATATTAAAGCACAACTTCGGCAAATGGGGAGAGCGGCTGTATATATTTGCAAACGGTATGGATATGAGCGCCGTTGCGCCTTACGGATATACTCCGCCGCCGAAATCCATTGGCAACTCTACCACTGCTCCGAGAGATTTAAAAAGCCTTGACGATGTTAAAATAATTTTTAATGTGCTTGCAGACAGCGTTTGCAGACGTATGAGAGAGCAAAATCTGCGATGTAAAACTGTATGCATAGATATAAGGGATAACACTCTTATGCACATTACAAGGCAGAAAAACCTTAACAAATCTACCAACCTTACACAGGATATTTACCGCACCTGTGTGGAGCTTTTTAAGGAAAATTACAAAAGCCGCAAGCCGATAAGAAGCCTGAGCGTAAATGTAACAGAGCTTGAAAATGATACACAGGGCATACAGCTTTCTATATTTGAAAATGATGAAGAGCAGCGTATAAGACTTGAAAGTCTTAACAAAGCGTCGGACGAAATTAAAAACAGATTCGGAACATTCTCCCTTACTCCTGCTGTTTTATTAAAGGACAAAAGACTTTCAGGATTTGACCCCAAAGAGGATAATATAATACACCCGGTAGGTTTTAGAAGCGGATAAATATAAGGCGACAAATGACAATGCTGTTTATCTGCTTTTATAAAAGCGGAAGCAAAAGTGAATATGGTACACGTTCATATAAAATTTACAGAACAAATGTTCCAAAATTTATTGAACATTTGTTCTGTTTGTGATATTATATAAGTATAGAGATATAAATTATACCGCCATATAATTATTATCTCTTTAAAAACCGGTATGAATGTAAAAAACGGAGGTCGAGTAATGGATTATCAAAATTGGTCGGATGAATATTCTGCTGAAGCGCAAAAGCTGAAGGAAAAAATCAGAAATTTAAGAGAAGAACTGAAAAACAGCGTAAACATAAACAACAAGGAGCTTAACAGAAGAATAACAATACTGTATTCTATGTATTTGGAATGTAAAAAAACAGCTGTACTGCTGAAGGAAAGGAGTAAAGGGGAGATTGTCTGTAAGCCGTTTAATAAAGCTGGATGAATTTACTGATAATTTATACAGCGTCAAAGCATATCAAAGAGGAGATGACAACAGGGATGACATTGAAAGAATGAAAAATTTTTTAAGAATTGCTATTCCTGCGGAGCTTACCGAAAAGCAGAGGCTTTGCATATGCGGTTATTTCCTGGAAAATAGAAAAATGAAGGATTTGGCGGCAGAGCTTGATATAAGCCCCTCTGCCGTATCGAGGATTATTAAAAGAGCGATAAACACCCTTCAAAAACGAACTGTATATTATTAATATAAAATTACTAATTGTATATTAACGAGCTGTTGACAAGCTGCTATTAATGTGGTAATATACAGCAGTACTAAAAACTAAATATAAGTACAGAGTAGAATTTTGTGCGTGGCACCGATTGTGCAAAGTGCCGTCTGAACGGGGAGTTGTCAGACGGACGAAACGGGATTATCCCTGCGGTTCAAAATTCGCATCCCGCTGTTACATAAGGAAGCAATATTTGATTTTAAAGCGGAATGAAGCGTACTTTTGGTATGCCCTATTCCGCTTTTTGTTTTATTATCTCCTTTATGTAGCAACATAAGAAAAGGAGAATTTTATGAAAAACACACTGGAAAATTTCAAATCATCTGCACGCGAGCTTAAAAGCGTGCAAGTTCTTGCGCTGTGCGGCATTTTGCTTGCTTTGCGTGTAGTTCTCGGCTTTTTAGAGATAAACATTGAGAACATTTACAGAATTTCATTTGCCTCTCTTCCCGTATCGCTCGGCGCTATGCTGTTTGGTCCGATAATCGGAGGTATTCTGGGAGTTATGGGAGATTTAATTACTCTTATAATCCACCCCATCGGTTTTCCGAATATCGGCATAATACTAAGCAAAACGCTTGCAGGCGTTATCTTCGGTCTTTTTCTGTATAAAAAGCCAATCTCGCTTATAAGAACGTCAGTAGCCTATGCAACAGTAACTGTATTGTGTGATTTGATTATTACAACAGTAAGCCTGCATATGGTATACCAAACTCCATACGAGATTCTTATCCCCGGCAGACTTATAAATTATCTTACGTTACTGCCTGTAAACATATTATTGCTTTACGGCGCACAGGTGCTTATGACAAAAATAAAGATTCCTGTGCTGCAAAACAGAGGTCTTTGCCTTGCCGCAAGAAAAAAGTAACGCCGGCACACAATACTTAAGAAAAAACAAACACACCGCATAAAGTCAGGAGTTGACTTTTGCGGTGTGTTAAATTTTATTAAAATATTAAATTATTCCTTGCCATCAAAGCCTTCAAGCTTTGATGTGCAGTGCGGACAGCGTGTAGCGTCCTTTGAAATCTCGCTTAAGCAGTAAGGGCATTTCTTTGTTGTCGGCTCTGCTTTCTCTTCCTTCTTCTTGCCTAAGGACATTATTTTGTTAATGCCTTTAACAATAAGGAAAATAACAAACGCCATAATTAAAAAGTTGATTACGGCAGTAATAAATGCGCCGTAGCCGATTACAACGTCTGTGTTGGGAATTGTGAATTTCATCTGGTCGAAATTCATTTTTGTCACAATACCGATAACAGGGGAAATAATGTTATCGACAAGCGAGGTGACAATTCCCTGAAATGCAGCGCCGATAATTACGCCGACTGCTAAATCGAGTACATTGCCGCGCATAACAAATTCTTTAAACTCCTTGAAAAAACCTTTCATTGTATGTACCTCTCAAATAAAATTTTGATAATTTATTTTACAATATACTGTGCCAAAATTCAATATTATCTGACAAAATAAATATAATAATCTCCCTGACGAGCCTTTATTGCCGCAGCACCGTCAAAATCTGAAATATAATAATATGTATCTGTTTTTCCGCTTTCGTAGGTAACATGAATACCGCTTTGGTCAACGGAATACTCTCCTCTGTTGTTTCCGTTGTCGGCATTAATTCCCACGCTTATGTAAAAAGTTCCATCAGCATTTAAGCTGAGTGTTCCGCCATAGCGTGCACCTGTACCGTAAATATCATAAAGCGACAGTGTATTTCCGGAGGCTACGCTTTCTCCGCTTTTTGCCTGCCATGAGCCTGTAATGTCGGGAATATCCTCATTATATTCCAAGTTGATTTCCGGCAGGGTTTCTTCGTCAGGCTCGGTAAAATCATCAGGCTCTGTTTGTACTGCCTGAGTCGGGGTTGTTTCTGCCTCCGTATTTTGTTCCTGAGAAGGCAGCTGCGATGAGCTGTAAGGGTTAGTCTGCACCTGCGATACAGACGTTGGCTTAGTGGTTTCGCTGCCGCCTGTGTTAATATTGCAGGCAGTAAATGCCAGTACAACTATTACAGTAGATACTGCTGCAAATATTTTTTTCGTTCTTTTCATAATTATCAATATTTCTCCTTTCAAAAGCCTTCCTTTTACAAGATTTCATCTTTTATCTGTATATTATACCTCTTTTTTTAAATAGTCAAGAGAGAAATTAAACAAGGCTTATTCGATGTTTTTCATAGCATTATATGCCGTTACTACAGCATTTTCCGATACAGTGCATTTCAGCCTGAATACAGGAACTGAGGTCAAAAATTTATCCAGCAAGGATAGAAGTGCACTCATATACTCTTTTTCTGCTCCGGGAAGAATCTGACCGTAAAGCTTAATAATGGCTTGCTTTGAATTTAATTTTTCTATGCTGTCGGTGTTTGCCTGCTCCAAAAAACAGAGAGCCTTAATTTTCACTCCTGCATTTCTGCTTAAATCGTTTTTTCCAGAAAAAGGAGTTCCGTATGCATAAAACTCACCATTTTGCAAAAGGATTGCAGGCTTATCGTCATTGATAATGAACGGGCTTTCTGCTTTAAAATGCCGAAGCCATAATGCAGCGTGTGTTGACTTGCCTGTGCCGCTGTTTGCAGAAAAAATATATGCCTGTTGGTTCAAGGCTACTGCGGAGCTGTGAAGATAAAATCCGTTAAAACGCATAAGCTCCTTATAGAATAATCCGCCTGCCCATGCATACTCCTGCTCGTCATAAGAATATCCGGAGCACGCTTTTCTATAGGCATCAAATCGTTCGCCGGAAAGCTCAAGGAAAATATCATATTCCACGGCGTCACTGTAGCTGAGCAAATATTTTTCTGCACGTCTTTTCAAAAGTAACCCCTTTGGATTCATATATACTTTTTTTCCGGCAATGGAATATATTGGCACCTTATCACCTGCTTACATAGTTTTTAAGTAAGTTATCTCATTTTATTGTTGGCGTAAAAGCTCCGACGGCACACATTGGCATGGCTTTCCTGCTTTGATATGTGGAACGACGGAATCCCCCGTAACCCTTGCAAAGCTTTCCCATTTGAAAAATGTTTTTTAACTTTAAGCTTTACTTTGAAGGAATGTTTTTGCAAAGCAAGTTAAAGGGCAGAAACCGCAGTAATACTGACGAATTACGAGGTTTTTTTGGGGCAAAGCGGCGGAAAATATGCAAGGAAGATGTGCAAACAGCTTATAGCGTTATTTATTCAGTGCTTCCCTAGCGGTTAATACACATAAACGCCGCCATACCGCCGCGCCTGCCGTTAGTTGCTCTGTGCGACCAAAGCAAGGAGCTGTTACAGTGGGTACAGACATCACTTATCGTTATGTTTTCATTTTTAACTCCGGATTTTATTAAAATCTGCCGGTTTGCCTCTAAAAGATCGAGCATATATTTTCCATCTGCTTTTGGGAAAATAAATTTTTCAGGCTTTAAATCAGTCATTGACTTAAAATTTTCACAGCAAGGCTCGTCAACCTCGTAACAGCACTTTGAAATTGCAGGACCTATTGCCGCCATAATATTGTCGGGATTACAACCGTATTTTTCTGACATAACTGAGATAACCTCTGCACCTATTCTGCCTGCAGTGCCTCTCCAGCCGGCATGAGCAAGAGCTATAACTCTGTTTTTAATATCAACAAAGAAAAGCGGCGTGCAGTCTGCATAGTAGGTTACTAAGGTAACTCCCGGTTCATTTGTTACAAGCGCGTCTACGCTTTGCATATCTCTTGGTTTTGTAATACCTATGCCCTTTTCTTTATATGTTACACAGCGGACAAAGGTGTTATGGTCCTGGGCAGAAGCTACTAAGCTTTCAAAGTTAAAGCCTGCGCTGTTGCAAAGTCTATAATAATTTTCAATGACATTTTCGTCCTTATCTCCCCTGCCAAAGCTTAAATTCATACTTTCAAATTCTCCCGTACTTACTCCGCCGAGTCTGGTTGAAAAGGCATGGGTAATAAACGGAATATACTCAAACGTCTTATATGTTAAAAACGGTACTTCGTCTGCATTATTAAGAGACATTGTATTACTGCTAAAGTTCATATTTACCTCCAAATATGCCAAAATCGTAAAATCTACCTTTACATTATAATAGAAAAAATGATATAATACAATAAGAAATAAAGTGTAATTTGGCAAAAAGCGAGGGGTAAAAATGAAGCTTTACAGGCTGTTCGGCAACAACATTGAGCCTAATTGTGAATTCTGTGACAACTGTGAAAAAAGCGACGAGAATGTGCGTATATGTAAAGCCAAGAGAGAGATAAAAAACGGAAAATGCAGACGGTTTAAATATAATCCGCTTTTAAGAGTTCCTGCACAAATGGCAAGGCTGCCGAAATATGACCCAAAGGATTTTGAGTTATAGATTAAGGAACTACTGAATAAATTACGCCAAAAAGCTGTTTACACTTCTTGCTTGCATATTCCCACCTTTATGAAGGGGGGGCGACGGAATCCCCCCTGACGGCTTCGCCGTCTTTCCCCCCTTTGACAAGGGGGGCGACGGAATCCCACCTGACGGCTTTGCCGTCTTTCCCCCCTTTGACAAGGGGGCGACAGAATCCCCCCCTGACGGCTTCGCCGTCTTTCCCCCCTTTGACAAGGGGGGCTTTTTTGTAAAGTTAAAACCGACGGAAGGCATATGCTTTCCGTCGGTTTTTTTCGGGAATAACATTATGAAATGTGAAAAATCATAATAAGGTTTCCGAGGTTCACATTATGAAATGTGAGGATATAATGAAGATTTAAGCTTTGAAATATTAAACCTCTTCCTCTACGTCCGGTATGGTTTCAATCGGTGGAATAGTTCCGCTGGGCTGAGGAAGTGTTTCAAGCTCGTCATAAGACATAATATCTTCAAAGCGGAATTCTACTTTCTCCAATGAAGGAGCTTCATACAACTTTTTCATCTTATTCTACCTCCACTCTCTACTACTGCGCACTAATATTTGCAGGAGAAGCATATGTGATGTTACCCTCAATATTTTTGCCGTCTACCTGAATGTATGGCTGAACATAATAGTATTTGCCGTTTACTGTTCCGTCATCAGCGTAAACCTTAGTTTTTAATACATAGTTTACAGTATTCTGAGCATTAACTTTATTTGTTAATTCGACACCTTGCTTAGTCCATGTAACACCAGTAAAGTCAGTTACCTCTGTGTCTGATACATAGTATCTTACATAGAACTTAGTGTTAGAAGTTTTTTCAGGAACAAGGTACTGTAGATTGTAAATCATCTTAACCTTATCTACGCCACCATCAACGTAGGTTTCGTAGGAAGGACTATGAACACGTGCAGCGCCATTAGCATTTACATCTACAGCGGTGTTATCAGAATAAACAGGAATTATTGAGGCAGATTGTGTAACAACAAACTTATAACTATTATTATACGATATAATTTCATTGTTGTCAACATCATACCAGCATATAAATGTTTTCTCTACGTCAGCAGTAGTTACTTTTGCAGGAGCATTAAGCCATACTGCATATGCATACTGAGCTTTGATAGTATCCTGATCGACATAAGTTGCGACCTCATTATTTAACTTAGCATTGTTTGCATAGTATGGAACACCTGAATCAGTAGCCTGAGAATTCTCAATCGGAAGGGCTGAAATGCCGTATACCATAATTTTGTTTGCAGCATCTTTTGCAGCCTGAGAGTTCTTTGCATTTTCATTATCAATCTTAACCGTATATTTCCTTGCCTGAACGCTTGAAGGAGCAATTGTAGCGGCTGCAGAAATAAGTCTTGTGCTGTCTTCAGCTGACCAAGTGTAAGTATTGTATTTACTGTCAACCTTTGGATAGATATCTGCAAGACGAGCAGAAACATAAACGTTTTCACGAGTTACCGTTGTGCAATCTGCTGAGGTATATGTTTTACCGTCAACATATCTTACTTTCTCGTTAAGATACTGGAAGGTTCTGCTGTAGGTTAAGCTGTACCAACCCTGTGCTGTAGGAGCAGCAGTTGAAGTACCCATATCAGTAATATAATATACAGAGTTATCACGAACACCGCCAGATACGTTTAAGTTACGAGTAGTAAGTGTGTTGCTTTCAGACTCTGCGCCTGCTTCATCAGAAGTCATATAGAATCTAATCTTATCAACATAACCCTTATATGTGAGCTTGTAGATAGTGCCGTCTATACTGTACTTAATGCCGCTTACTGTTGAATAGTCTGCAACTTCAACTGTCGGAGTTAAAATCTCAGTAATATCACCGGTAGAAGTTTCTCTTGTTGCTAATGCCTTCAGGAAGAGAGTATTTAAATTCCAACCCTTATTCTGCATAGCTTTAGTAACTATAAAGTAGCTTGTGTAGGTTGAATCGTCTGACTTCAGGCTATATGTAGCTACAACCTTTGCAGGCTCTGCAGATACTGCTGAATAGTTGATTACCTGATTCATATCCAAGTCTTCATCATAAGGAGCAAGAATCAGAGCATTGTCCTTGTACCAACCGTCAAATTTATAGTCAGCAGCAGCGCCGTCAGCAAAGTTTGTCTTTGAGTTGTAGCGGATGTCCTTTGCTGTAAGGAGATCAGCGTAATCAGGATTCTGATATGCATAGATAAGTGTAAAGGTACCGTCTGCTTCTACCTGACCTAAACCGGTGCTGTATACATCAGTGCCTACATATCCGGCATCACTAACCGTTACTGACGGATAAGCAGGATGTTGAGCAGTTGCAGCTTCTGTAAGAATCTGACCGCCTGTAGTTGCAGAGAAGTTTGTTGAGCTGTGCTCGTAACCGATGATTTCAAAGTCATCATCTTGTGCAACATTTTCGGGAACAAGGTTTATCCAAACCTCACCGGTTTCAATAGCCTTTTTGTCTATTTTAATCAATAATTCAGTATCGCTTCCACCGTAATAATCAGGAGAAGAATCTTGAAGTGCACCGGCTGCGATTGAGAATTTAGCTACAATCTTATCCGGATTGCCGTTTGCATCTATAGTATAAGGAACCTGGAATGCGGTTGAGTAAACCTTAGAATGACCGTCTGTTGACGCTGACTTAAGGTCTGCATACTTAGTTGCGAACGAGAAGTTATACTTTTTACCCGGCACTTCTTCCATAACATCTCTGTACAAACGTGTATTAGTCAGGTATGGAGCATGAGCGTCAATATAGAAGGTAATATTTGCTGAGTACAAGGTAGCACTCGGGTCATAGAAGTTTGTTACTGAGTTAATATTTGCACGGTATTTGAAGTTATTTGCAGTTTCAGCATCGTTTATTACGTTGTACTCAGATACCTGGAAGAACGGATATTTAATATCATCAATAGCAGACTTTTCAAATGATTCATTAAATTTACCGACAAATGAATATGTCGGATTGCTGAGCGTAGTAGTATAATCCTTAGCCCTGATTTCTGCTTTAACATTATTTTCGCCAGTCCAAATACTTTCTGCAGTAGTATCCTTAATATCTACAGACTGCATATAAGCCTTACCAAAAGCAGTCTTTGTACCGTTACCGGAACGATCCAAGAAGAGGAATCCGCCTTCTTGGTTGTACCAAGCGCTTAATTGAGCATTTGTAAGCTCATAATAATAAATATCTCTACCACGTACAACGTCTTCATAGTTTGGATCATCAGCCGGAAGATTTACAAGCTTTTTCATCTGTACGGTCTGAGCAAGACCCATATTCCATGAATAAATCCATACTTCTTTCCACTTGGTTGTGGAGTTATCAAAGAAGATGTACTTAACTTTATCTTTGCTTGTTACGGTATCGTAATCTGTCTTAAAGTCTATTGATCCGGTTGGTGTTGTTCCTGTGTCGTAAGAACCCCACATATTACCGTTTATAGCGTCAATAGTAAAGATGTAACCAGCAGCACCGGGAGCCGGAGCTGTATTTGAGGTAGTACCTACATTAAAGGTCATTTCCTGAGAAAGCTCAGCTTGTGTTACATAGCCAACGTAAACCTTTTTCTCTGCTGCGATAGAACCGAGATCAGGGTCAAGAATCATAGTAACGTTTCTGCCGCCGACTGTTAATGTAACAACGCCGTCGCCATATTCAGTATCGTTCAGGATAGAAGCATCGAAGTAAACCTTTTCAGTATCCAGCTTAGTAGCTGTAATATTAGCCTCAGTTATAAGCGGATTTTCTGCAGAAGTACCCAAGCCTGTTGACTGTTCAGCTTCAGGGTCTATTGAATACGCTTTAACTGTGAGCTTATAAGGTGTTTCTGCTACTGTCTGGGTCGGAACAGAATATGTTACTGTTGTAGAGTAGCTTCCGTTAGTTTCCTGAGAAGCAATAGTTCTTTCTGCAACTACGCTACCTTCAGCGTCAAGCTGTTGCATAATGAAGTCAAAGTGGAGAAGGTTTGTGCCGCCTGTGGCTGTTGCTGTAAGTTCAATCGCTGAGCCGCTGGGAACAGAAACCGTACCACCGTTTGCAACTGTAGTATTGCCAACCTTTAATGTGAGAGTTTTCGGCGGTTCGTGGCTTACTACAGGAGGTTGTGTAGTAACCTTTGTTACAGCAGTTTCAGTTTCATTTAAATAAACATAAATTTTATCAGATACTGCCGTTAAATTAGCATTATGATCTTTATATGCATCATACTTATTATATACTAATTCTACATTGCCGCCAACTTCAACTTTACCGCTGACATTTCCGTTACCATCATCGGCAGGCCAGAATTCACGGTCATCCTTATCAGCAGCTGCAGTGCCCTTTGTTATCTTAAACTGTCCTGTTGCCTCACCCGGAGTATAAATATAACAGCCTAAATCCTTATCATAAACAAGCTTATTAAATATACCCCAACCATCGGCATCTGAAGTTTTGTTTATAGGACCAACAATGTAAATATCCTTAGCCTGAACTGTGCCGGGCTCATCGGATATTGTAAACTTATGAGTGTTTGTATCAAGTGTGAACAGAACTTTCTGACCGCTATAGCTACTAAATGCTGTACCCTTTGAGTCTTCGCCTGTAAAGTCACCTTCACCCTGCATTGGCAGCTGATATTTTGCATTCGGCCAACCTTCGCCGCCTAAGTCTGTTATACCGCTTTCAACTCCAACAAATTTGAAGGTTTTTCTTGCATCAAAGTTGTCAATAGTTATAGTGTAGATACCGGTGTCTGTTCCGGTTTCTGTCAGCTTATAAGCGGGATCTATTGCCCATACATCATTGTAACCAACTAAGTAATAGTCTCTAGCAGTTACAGGTGTGGGAGTACCAACGTTAATTGTAACTACATTCGGATATTCAATTTCATAATTTCCGTCAGTTACTACCGCCTTAACGCTGTAAGAGGTATTATCTGCAAAGCCGTTAGCTTCTGTGAGAGCAAGACTGGCAGTAACATTTGTGCTTGCAGCATTACCTGATGAAGCAATCTTATTAGTTCCAATATAATAGTCTACACGAACAGCATTTTTATAAGAAGAATACTGGCTTGAAAGTGTGCTGTTAAGTGTAACAGTAGAATTAAAGTCAGCGTTTATTTCCGTTGCTGCTGTACCACCGACAGGTGTTGCTGTAAATGCAGTAATCTTTGTAGCATCAACCGTGCCAACAACATCACCTGATTTAATGTAATAAAGCTTACCTTCTTCCGGTGTGAAATAGCTTGTTCCATCCTTTGTGCCGGTGCTGTCCCATTTAGCATCGTTACCAATTAAGAATTGAGCATCAGCAGGAACTGTTAACTTATATATAGTTAACGAACCGATATCATCACTCGGAGTGAAATCACCTAAGCTAACAGTACTCTGATTGCGAACACCGTTAATATAAACGCTGTCTACTTTAGTGCCCCAATCCTGTGGACCGCCGACAAAGATTGTAACATCTCCTGTAGGTGTAGGTGTATCACCGGTTGAAAGCTGGCTGTTCATCCAAGTTGTACGAGCTGCCATCCAATCAGCAGCATAGTCAACTGTGCCTGCAAAGGTTTTATCATAATTTTTGCCAAGAGAGTTGCTGCTCATATCTGCAAGCCAAGTGATATTTTCGCCTTTATCATTACTATTGCCATTTATAGGCAGCGGCCAAACAACGTAGTTCATTGCTGCAGAATCTGCAAGAGAAGTTTCATATGTTGAAATCTTAGAAGCGGCTGCCTGAGCAGCAGGATAAACAGTATTTGTCCATACATCTTTTACTAAAGCTTCAAAAGATGTGTAGGTTGTTGAACCAACAGTAAATGAACCTGTCAGGTTAAATGCCTGACCAAGCGGGTTTAAAGAACCGTCAGTAAGGGTCTTTGTAATCCAGCCGTCCGGATTTTGAGTAGCATAGCTTCTGCCGTTTAAGAGGTTACCAAGGGTAATATCAAAGTCCCAAACAGGAGCTGCGTAGAATTTATCCTCAGCAGCATTATAGGTGAAGTATGTACTTCTTAAACCACCGTCGGAGTTTTTGGAAAGCTCTTGAATGATATATTGTTTAGCAAGAGACTCCATATCTATAAGTCCGGCAAGTGTATTTAAGTCGCCGTTATACAGAGCATTTTCAAGCGCTCCGTACTTTTGGTTCATAACTTCTCCCATATATGCCATACCTGTATCGTTCGGGTCGGGAGCTTTTGCTACAACGCGGAATTTAGTACCTGAAAGAGCGAAATCTGAAGTATCTTCTCCGCCTGCGTCAACTTCTACAATGAAGTTCTGATTAGTCGGATTTGCTGAATCGTCAGCAGTAGGCTCCGTAAGATCTACCATTTGACCGGTACCAATCTCTACCTTTTCTGAAGCCTGATAGCTACCTTTATATTCACCGTTTACATAGAAGTCAACAAATCTTGAATCCGGTGACCACGGAAGTCCGATGTTATTTGATAAATCGTAAATAATACGGTTACGCATTAAGGAAGCATCCTGATAGTTTGCAAGGAATGACCATTTATTTGCTGTCATACCACTTATAGTAACAGAACTTGAGAAAGTGATATTAAACGGCTTTTTATTGGTTCCTGTCCATGTTGTGTTACCTCTGCCCTTTATCTTCTTAGCAGTTGCGGAAGTAAGTTCGGTACCTGTAGCAATTGCTGATGTGCTGTTTTTAGCTTCGTTGGATTTAGAGGATGCAAGCCAGTTCCAGAAGCCTGCAGGGTTGTCAGATGTAAAGCCGTATGCAGCGTCTGTATTATTAATATATACAGCACCCTCTGTTGAGGATTTCATAACCTTGATAGTCTTGGAGGTTGCACCGGAAACAGTAATATTAGCGTTCGGTGTGTAGCCTACGGTTGCTCTGCCGTTAGCAGGGATTGTAACAGAACCGCCGTTGCCTGTAACTGTAACAGGTGAAGTGTAGGTGTTATAAATCTCTATAACAGAGCTGTCAGCAGTTGTCGGCAGGAAGAAGTAGTTTGTGCCGCTGTATGTTTCTACCTTTGACCAACCGTCTGTATCGTTAGAATTAACGTCTGCAATTGCGTGAACATAAAGAGTTCCAGACTTTGCATATGGGATTGTGAATGCATTTTCATCTTTAATAAATTTAGCGTACAGTGTAATTTTAGCACCGTCTGCTAAATCTGTAGGAGCAGTGTAGGTGTACGGATTGTCAGATGAAAGCTTTGTAGCTGTTTCAGTATTAGAATCGTACCAGCCTTCAAACACTGCATAGCCTGCATTTTTAGCTGTAAAGGTTACAGTACCGCCTGCAGAAACAGTCTTTGCACTTACAGAAGCAGTACCTACTACTTCGCCAAAGGTTCCGACTTTTACGTTGTAGGTGGCGGTAGGAGTAGAACCGTA
>JBJEQJ010000035.1:0-5786 GCA_051881695.1 Acutalibacteraceae bacterium
CCCCCTTTGACAAGGGGGACTTTTTGCCTCCCTTGTTAAAGGGAGGTGGCAGGCGCAAGCCTGACGGAGGGATTCTTCTTAGCACATACTTTCTTTTAAAGAATCCCCCTGATGACTTCGTCATCTTTCCCCCTTTGACAAGGGGGACTTTTTCAGAAATTATTAATCCGTATCTAATTTAAGCACAGCCATAAACGCCTCCTGCGGCACCTCTACGCTGCCAAGCTGGCGCATTCGCTTTTTACCCTCTTTCTGCTTTTCAAGCAGCTTTTTCTTTCTGGTAATATCGCCGCCGTAGCATTTTGCCAGAACGTCCTTACGCATAGCCTTTACGGTTTCTCTTGCAATTATTTTTCCGCCTATGCACGCCTGTATCGGCACCTCAAAGAGCTGTCTTGGAATTTTCTCCTTGAGCTTTTCCGTCATTTTTCTTGCTCTTGTATATGCCTTATCTGTATGAATAATAAACGAAAGTGCGTCCACTACCTCGCCGTTTAGCATAATGTCAAGCTTGACAAGCTTGCTTTCCTGATAGCCGCACAGCTCATAGTCAAAGCTTGCATAGCCTCTTGTGCGTGACTTCAGGGTATCGAAAAAGTCGTATATAATTTCTGCAAGCGGCAGAACGTAGTGAATATCCACTCTGTCGGAGTCGATATATTTCATATCCTTAAATATTCCCCGTCTGTCCTGGCAAAGCTCCATAATATTGCCCACATATTCGCTGGGGGCGTAAATATGTGCGTTTGTCATCGGCTCTTCCGCCATAGCAATAGTACCGGGGTCGGGGTAATTTGTCGGGTTGTCTATAAGCTCTACCGTACCGTCTGTCTTTGTAATTCTGTAAATTACGCTCGGCGCAGTAGTTATAAGGTCAAGGTTATATTCACGCTCAAGCCTTTCCTGTATAATCTCCATATGCAAAAGCCCCAAAAAGCCGCAGCGAAATCCAAAGCCGAGAGCAACGGAGGTTTCCGGCTCAAAGGATAGAGAAGCGTCATTCAGCTGAAGCTTTTCAAGTGCGTCGCGCAAGTCGCTGTAGCGTGCACCGTCTGCCGGGTATACGCCGCAGAAAACCATAGACTGCACCTCTCTGTAGCCGGGAAGAGGCTTGTCCGCCTCGTTTGCGGTAAGCGTAACGGTGTCGCCCACCTTTGCGTCTCTTACAGATTTTATAGAAGCCGCTATATACCCAACCTCGCCTGCCGAAAGGCCTTTAGCAGGCTCTAAGCTGGTTGCTCTTAAATATCCGCACTCTACAACAGTAAAGGTTTTTCCCGTTGCCATAAGCTTTATTTCGTCGCCGGGTTTAAGTGCGCCGTCCTTTATACGCACATAAATAATAACTCCCCTGTAGCTGTCGTAGTAGGAGTCGAATATAAGCGCTTTAAGCGGAGCGTTTTCGTCACCCTGCGGTGGAGGAACGTCGCTTACTACCTTTTCAAGCACAGCTCTTATGTTTATTCCCGCTTTTGCAGAAACCTGCGGTGCGTCCTGCGCAGGAATACCGATAACGTCCTCAATTTCATTAATTACTCTTTGCGGGTCTGCGCTGGGCAAATCTATTTTATTTACTACGGGTACAATTTCAAGTCCGCCGTCAACGGCAAGATAAGTATTTGCAAGCGTCTGTGCCTCTATACCCTGCGAGGCGTCAACAACCAGCACTGCCCCCTCGCAGGCGGCAAGCGAGCGTGAAACCTCGTAGTTAAAGTCAACGTGACCGGGAGTGTCTATAAGATTGAACACATACTCCTCGCCGTCGTCTGCCTTGTAAAGCAGGGTAACGGCGTGCGCCTTTATGGTAATTCCTCTTTCACGCTCAAGGTCCATATTGTCAAGAAGCTGATCCTCCATATCCCTCAGCTCAACGCTTTTTGTCTGCTCAAGTATTCTGTCCGCAAGCGTGCTTTTGCCGTGGTCTATGTGGGCTATAATACTGAAATTCCTTATTTTATCCTTTGAAAAAGCCATACTGTGACCGTTATCTCCCTTCACAAAATATTACCGGAATCCCCGGAGTAGCTTTCTTTATCTATCTCTGTTTTCCTTTTGCATAATCACAATTATCCCTAAGACAACAGCTATCGCATTTGGGCGACCTTGCCGAGCAAACCGCCCTGCCGTGAAGCACAAGCCTGTGGCAGAAATCATTTGACTTATCGGGTGGGAGCACCTCTCTTAAAATTTTTTCTATTTTGCCTGCGTCCTTTATATTGTGAAAGCCGAGTCTGCCTGTTATGCGTATACAGTGCGTGTCAACAACTACGGCAGGCTTGCCGTAAATATCGCCCACAACCAAATTAGCAGTTTTTCTGCCTATGCCGGGCAGCCTTACAAGCTGTTCTATACTGTCGGGAACTTCTCCGCCGAATTCATCTGCAAGCATTTTGCACATATTAACAATGTCCCTTGCCTTTGTCTTGTAAAGGCCGCAGCTTTTAATAAGCTGTTCAACGTCCTCCACCTGTGCATTTGCAAAGGCGTAAACATCCGGAAAGCGCTCAAAAAGCGCAGGCGTTACCATATTCACTCTTGCGTCGGTGCATTGCGCCGCCAGCCTTGTTGCAATTAAAAGCTGCAGGGGGTCTGTATATACAAGCGAACATATAGCGTCGGGGTATTCTTTTTCTAATGCTTCAACTGCGAACAGTGCCTTTTGCTTTTTTGTCATTATAAAAACTCCTGTAAATATTGTCAGTAATGCCGTTTACGGATTTCCGTTGTTTTTTATTGTATCATAAAAATTGCAGTTTGTCAGCATATATCAGCATATAAAAGATTAAAATAAGGCGGGGTAGCCACATTGGAATCCCCCTGACGGAGGGATTCTTCTCAGCACAGGCTTTTCTTTTTTTGAATCCCCCTGATGACTTCGTCATCTTTCCCCCTTTGACAAGAGGGACTTTTTTCTCGTTTTCGCCTTTTCTGCCTCCCTTGTTAAAGGGAGGTGGCAGGCGCAAGCTTTGTCGGAGGGATTCTTCACAGCACAGGCTTTCTTCTGCTGAATTATTTTTTATACAGCGTTTTACTGCTTATTTTTTCGGAAAATATTGACTTGAATTTAAAATCCGTCTATACTTTACCTGAAAGGAGAAATGTTAAAATGGTAAAACAAATTAAAAAACCGCTTTCTGTTATTTTAACACTATTGCTTGTATTTTCAGGGTTAGCCTTTTCGGTTAACGCCGCAGATACAGGCGCACAGAAAACGAACACAGCTTCCAACCCATACGGACTGACCGAAAATATAAGCGACGGTGTAATTCTGCACGCATGGTGCTGGTCGTTTAACACAATAAAAGAGAATTTACAGCAAATAGCCGAAGCAGGCTACACATCTGTACAAACCTCTCCCATTAACCAGTGCTTAGTCGGCGACGGCGGCGGCATGGAGCTTATGGGCAACGGCAAATGGTATTATCACTATCAGCCAACTCTGTACACAATCGGCAACTATCAGCTTGGAACGCTCGAGGAGTTTAAGTCCTTATGCTCAGAGGCTGAAAAATACGGCATTAACATAATAGTAGACGTTGTAGCAAACCACTGCTCCAGTGACTACAATGCTATTTCCTCCACAATTAAAAATCTTCCCGGCGGCGCATTCCACGACGGCTTCGGAATAGGCAACTACAACAACCGCTTCGAGTGCACACAGGGCCAGCTTTTAAGCCTTTATGACTTAAACACGCAGAACACTAACGTTCAGCAGATGATATTAAATTATCTTAAAAGCTGTGTTGAGGCAGGCGCAGACGGCTTCCGCTATGACGCCGCAAAGCATATTGAATTGCCGGACGATGAGCCGGACAAGGGAAGAGATTTTGCAAGCGAGTTCTGGCCGGTAATATTAAATAACGGCTCAAAGTTCCAATACGGAGAGGTATTGCAGGACACAAACAGCAGAACCTCCTCTTATGCCGAGTATATGAGCGTAACAGCGTCATATTACGGCGGCACACTAAGAGAAGCTGCGGCAAGCAGCAGCTTTAACGCCGAAACCCTCAGCGACTACCGTTCGCAGAATACTCCTTCCGAAAAGCTTGTAACATGGGTTGAATCTCACGACAATTACACAGGTGATGAAACCTGGAAACAGCTTGACAGCCAGGCTGTAAGACAAGCTTGGGCTGTAATAGCCGCAAGAGGAGATACTACTCCGCTGTTCTTCAACAGACCTGACGGAAGCACCACAAAGGACCCCTGGGGCAAAAACAAGATAGGTATAGCAGGCGACGACAACTACTTCCACCCGGAGGTTGCTGCCGTTAACCAGTTCAGAAACGCTATGGTCGGTCTGCCTAACGAGCTTTCTAATCCTACCGGCGACAACAGCGTGCTTATGATAGAAAGAGGCAGCGCAGGCGCAGTTATCATCAATGCGTCAGACAATGACCTTAACCTTAACTTTGCTACAAACGTTAAGGACGGAGTTTATGAGGACGCTGCAACAGGCGCACCTGTGACGGTATCCGGCGGAAAGCTCAGCGGAACAGTAAAGGCAGGCGCTGTAGCCGTAATTTATAACAGCGAGCTTGTAAAATACCCGACTGTATCGCTTTCTCAAAGCGGCGGCTCATTCAGAGGTACTCTTACCCTCACGCTTTCTGCACGCAACACAGACGAAGCAACCTACAAAATAGGCAATAATGCTCCTGTTAAGTATGTATCGGGAGATACAATAACAATAGGCGCAGATATGGCTGAAAACAGCTCTGTTAATATTACCCTTTACGGAAAAAACAGCGAGGGCGATGACACAAAAACATACACCTTTACAAAAATTTCAACCCCGGTAATGGACGGCAAAACCGTAGTATACTTTGACAACAGCGAATATAACTGGGACAGCGTTTACCTTTACACATATTACCGCGGCAGCAACGGCAATATTGTTGAAAACTCTAAGTGGCCGGGCGAGGCTATGACAGATTTAGGCGGCGGTATGTACGGCTATGCTCTTGACGAAAGCTGGGACAGCGCCTATGTAATCTTTAATAATAACGACAACGGAATACAGTTTCCAAAGGAGGTTGGCTACGAGGTTGTAAAGGGCGACAGCAAAATCTTCAACGGAAGCGGTCTTTCCGATTATACAGTTGAACCGCCTGCACCTACTCAGCCCCCGACAACACCTATCGGAAAGCTTTTGGGCGATGCAAACGGTGACGGCGAGATTACAACAGTAGATGTTTTATTGCTGCAAAAGCATCTTGCAAAAATTGCGTGCGATATTGACCTTACCGTATGCGACTTAAACGGCGACCTCTACATAAACACAAAGGACGTGCTTAACATTCAGCGCATACTTGCAAAGCTGAGCATAATATAAGCAATATAAATATTCTGATTAACCCTTTGAATCAAAAGTCCCCCTTTGACAAGGGGGACTTTTTGCCTCCCTTGTTAAAGGGAGGTGGCAGGCGTTAGCCTGACGGAGGGATTCTTCATAGCACAGGCTTTCTTCTCAGGAATCCCCCTGATGACTTCGTCATCTTTCCCCCTTTGACAAGGGGGACTTTTGCTGCCTCCCTTGTTAAAGGGAGGTGGCAGGCGTTAGCCTGACGGAGGGATTCTTCTTAGCACAGGCTTTCTTCTCAGAAATCCCCCTGATGACTTCGTCATCTTTCCCCCTTTGACAAGGGGGACTTTTTGCCTCCCTTGTTAAAGGGAGGTGGCAGGCGTTAGCCTGACGGAGGGATTCTTCATAACACAGGCTTTCTTCTAAGGAATCCCCCTGATGACTTCGTCATCTTTCCCCCTTTGACAAGGGGGACTTTTCT
>JBJEQJ010000036.1:0-75859 GCA_051881695.1 Acutalibacteraceae bacterium
TAAGGATATGGCGCTTCAGATATTGCCTCATCTTTTAACAAAATCACTTTCTAAAACATATAAGGATAAGCAGGCTGTAATTCTTGTTGCAACATCGGGCGACACCGGTAAGGCGGCTCTTGAAGGCTTTAAGGATGTAGACGGTACAAAAATCATAGTTTTCTATCCGCAAAACGGCGTAAGTCCTATGCAGCAGCACCAAATGAACACTCAGCTTGGCGCAAATGTAAATGTGTGCGCCATTAAGGGTAACTTTGACGACGCACAGACAGGCGTTAAAAAGATATTTACCACTCCTGAGATAATAGATGAGCTTAACGAAAACGGCATGCTTTTCTCAAGCGCAAACTCTATAAACTGGGGCAGACTGCTTCCGCAGATAGTATATTACTTCTCTGCTTACTGTGATATGGTAAACAGCGGAAAGATAAGCTACGGCGACAAAATAAATGTTGTTGTTCCTACAGGTAATTTCGGCAATATCCTTGCTTCTTATTATGCTTTCCGTATGGGACTTCCGGTAAATAAATTTATCTGTGCATCAAATTCAAACAACGTTCTGACAGATTTCATAAATACCGGCGTTTATAATAAGGTAAGAGAATTCTACACAACAGCCTCTCCTTCAATGGATATTTTAGTATCAAGCAATCTTGAAAGACTTTTGTTCCATCTTTCAGGCGAGGATGATAAGACTGTAAAGGATTATATGACCAGGCTTAAAGCAGACGGAAAATATACGGTAAATGAAGAAATTAAAAACAAGGTGTCCTCGCTGTTCTACGGCGGCTACTGCGACGACAGCGCAACAAAAGCAACGATTAACGATTATTTTGAGAACAGCAGATATCTGTGCGATACACATACAGCAGTTGCACTTAACGTGTACAACCGGTATTTAAAGGATACAGGCGACAAAACCCCTTCCGTAATTGCTTCAACTGCAAGTCCGTATAAATTTTCAAGAAGCGTTCTTGAGGCAATAGCTCACAACGGTGATATTCCGCAGGATGAATTTGAAATTGTGGATAAGCTGTATGAGGTATCCAAGACTGCAGTTCCAAAGCCGCTTGCAGACTTAAAGGGCAGAGAGGTGCGCTTTAATAATCTTACGTCTCCCGCCGATATGCCGCAGTATGTTTTAAAGGCTCTGGGTATATAAATATGTCGTTATTTGCCATTGCAGATTTACATTTGTCGCTTGGTACAGATAAGCCGATGGATGTCTTTAAGGGTTGGACAAATTATGTTGAGCGCGTTGAAAAAAACTGGAAAGCCATTATCACGGAGGATGACACAGTTGTAATAGCCGGGGATGTTTCGTGGGCGATGAAGCTTGAAGAAACGGCAAGCGACTTTAAATTTATAAATGACCTGCCGGGAAAAAAGCTCATCTTAAAGGGCAACCATGACTATTGGTGGACAACCAAAAGGAAAATGGATAATTTTCTTTCCGACAACGGCTTTGATACAATCTCGTTTTTGTTTAACAATGCATACGCCGCAGACGGTTTTGCTGTTTGCGGAACAAGAGGCTGGTACTACGACGCTGAAACAGACGCAGATATGAAGGTGTTAAACCGTGAGGTAGGCAGACTGAGAACCTCTATAGAACAGGGGCTTAGCCTTAACCTTGAGCCTGTTGTGTTTTTGCACTATCCGCCTGTATATGCCGATACTCCCTGCAAAGAGATACTTGATGTGCTGTATGAGTATGATATTAAAAAATGCTGTTACGGACATATCCACGGCGGAAACGCCGCAAAACGTGCAGAAAACGGCATATATAACGGAATTTCATTAAAATTAATAGCGTGTGACTATATAAATTTCACACCTATGCTGATAAGATGATATAATCTAACATTATAATTGCATTAAAGTATAGAAATTGCTGATTTTTTGTGTTATAATTATCATCGCATATTTCTTTAAATTTCAGGAGGAAAAAGTTATGAGTTTAAAATCATCAAATAAGGTAGAAACAAACCGTTACGAGCTGGAGATAGAGGTTGACGGAGCTACCTTTGAAAAGGAAGTACAGGCAGTATACAGAAAGCAGGTAAAGAAGATTAATGTACCTGGCTTCCGTAAGGGTAAGGCACCAAGACAAATTATTGAAAAGATGTACGGTGCAGAGGTTTTCTATGAGGATGCTATGCAGAATCTTTATCCTCAGGCCCTTGCAGATGCCGCAAAGGAAGCAGACCTTAAAATAGTAAACGATAAAATGGATTTAGACGTAGTAAGCGTTTCTAAGGATGGCTTTATTTTCAAGGCAGTAATAACGGTAGAGCCTGAAACAGATATTGACAACTACAAGGGTATTGAGGTAACAGCAAAGTCAACAGAGGTTACTGACGAAGTTTTACAAAAAGAAATAGACAAGGTAAGAGAGCGCAACGCAAGACTTATTACAGTTGAGGACAGACCGGCGCAAAACGGCGACAGCGTTGTTATTGACTTTGAAGGCTTTACAGACGGCGTCGCTTTTGAGGGCGGCAAGGCAGAAAATTATACCCTCGCCTTAGGCAGCGGGAACTTTATTCCGGGCTTTGAGGAGCAGATTGTCGGACACAGCACTAACGATGAATTTACAATAAACGTAAAATTCCCGGAGGATTATCAGGCAGAGGAATTAAAGGGCAGGGACGCAGAATTTAAAATTGTTCTTCACGAGATTAAAACTAAGGAATTGCCTGAGCTTGACGACGAATTTGTAAAGGACGTAAGCGAAAAGGAAACTGTAGAGGAATATAAGGAAGAGCTTAAAAAGGAAACTGAGGAAAGACTTAAAAAAGAGTCTGAGCAGGATGTTGAAAATCAGATTCTTAATAAGCTTTCAGAGCTTTTACAGGCAGAGATTCCGCAGGCAATGTTTGACAACGCCGTAAACGATATGATAAGAGAATTTGATATGCGTCTTCGTTCACAAGGTATGGATATGAACACATATATGCAGTATATGGGTATGGACGAATCCGGACTTCGTGCAGCATACGCTCCGCAGGCAGAGCAGAGAGTAAAATTAAGACTTGCCCTTGAAGCAGTAGCTAAAAAAGAAAATATCACAGCTACTGACGAAGAGGTTGAAGCAGAGTACAACAAGCTTGCAGAGCAGTACAAAATGGAGGCAGACGTTGTTAAGAAGGCAATTGCCAAGGAAGACCTTTCAAAGGATATTGCCGTTGATAAGGCAATGAAGCTTGTAAAGGAATCTGCCGTTATTTCATAATTTAGAAATAACCATGAATAACACGGCAACGTATTGACTATGCTTTAAAATAGAAAATTTTTCAGCATTACAATAATTTAACAGCAAAGGAAGGATTATGATGAGCTTAGTACCTTATGTTATTGAGCAAACAAGCAGAGGAGAACGTTCCTATGATATTTTCTCCCGTTTATTAAACGACAGAATCATTATGCTTACGGAGGAAGTAAACAATACAACAGCAAGCCTTGTTGTTGCACAGCTTCTGTTTTTGGAGGGACAGGATCCGTCAAAGGATATTTCCCTTTACATTAACAGCCCCGGTGGCTCCGTTACAGCAGGTATGTCTATTTATGATACTATGCAGTATATTAAATGCGACGTATCTACAATCTGTATGGGTATGGCAGCCAGCATGGGAGCATTCTTGCTTGCAGCAGGTACAAAGGGAAAAAGACTTTCGCTGCCGAACAGTGATATTATGATTCACCAGCCAAGCGGCGGAGCGCAGGGTCAGGCAACAGATATAATGATTCATGCCGACCATATTATTCAGACAAAGAAAAGACTTAATACAATTCTTTCACAGCATACCGGTCAGCCGTATGACGTTATCGCAAGAGATACTGAGCGCGACAACTTTATGACTGCACAGCAGGCTTTGGAATACGGTCTTATTGACAAGGTTATTACTAACAGATAACAAAAACGATAGGAGTCAAAAGTTATGCCTAACAGAGAAGACACAACTACAAGGGACATCCATTGCTCGTTCTGCGGAAAACCGCAGGAGCTTGTAAAGCGTATGATTGCCGGAAACGGCGTATATATATGCGATGAATGTGTAGAGCTTTGCTTATCTATTCTCCACGACGGCGAAGAAACAAAGAAGAAAAAGAAGGGTAAAACCCCTGAATTTACTAATCTTTTAAAGCCGCAGGAAATAAAAGAAAAGCTTGACGAATATGTTATCGGTCAGGACGAGGCAAAAAAGACCCTGAGCGTTGCAGTTTACAATCACTACAAGCGCATAAACAATACTGACGATGATATAGACTTTGTTAAAAGCAATGTACTTCTGCTCGGCCCGACGGGTACGGGTAAAACTCTGTTGGCGCAAACTTTGGCTAAAATACTTGACGTACCGTTTGCCATTGCAGACGCAACTACTCTTACAGAGGCAGGCTATGTAGGCGAGGACGTTGAAAACATACTGCTAAGACTAATTCAGGCGGCAGATTTTGATATTGAGCGTGCCGAAAAGGGTATTATCTACGTTGATGAAATTGATAAAATAGCAAGAAAGTCTGAAAACCCTTCCATTACAAGAGATGTAAGCGGTGAGGGCGTTCAGCAGGCTTTGCTAAAAATACTTGAGGGCACAGTTTCCAACGTGCCCCCGCAGGGCGGCAGAAAGCACCCGCAGCAGGAGTTTTTACAGATAAATACAAAGAATATTCTGTTTATATGCGGCGGTGCTTTTGACGGACTGGAAAAAACAGTGTCAAAAAGGCAAAACTCCTCTGCGCTTGGCTTTGGCGCAGAGATTAAGTCAAAAGCAGAGCTTAACACAACCTCGTGGATGTCTGAAGTCGTGTCGCACGACCTTGTGAAATTCGGACTTATTCCCGAGCTTGTCGGCAGACTGCCTGTAATTACAGCGCTTGACGGTTTGGATGAAAAGGCATTTATACGCATATTGACAGAGCCGAAAAATGCGCTTGTAAAGCAATATCAAAAAATATTTGCCCTTGATGATGTTGTTCTGGAGTTTGACGAGGCAGCTCTCAGTGCTATAGCTAAAAAGGCAATTGACGAAAAAACAGGAGCCAGAGGACTTCGCTCCATAATGGAAAATACATTGAGAGATTTAATGTTCAGGGTGCCGTCGGAAATAACTGTAGAGAAAATTATCATCACTGCAGAAACTATTAAAGACCCCGAAAATGTCACCATTATTCACAATCAGTCCAGAAAGCCTATTAAAATGAGTATCAGCAAAGAAGAAAAGAAAAAGACTTCCAGTAATAACACTGCATCATAATTTATTTTGAGTTGTAACTTACTTTTGCAGGTTACAGCTCAAATTGTTTTTAAAGGAGGTAAAGGTGTATGAAAAAGTATGAAATTCCGGAGGATTTCGATATGTCAGATGAACTTGACGAATTGACCGAAAGCATAGTTTCGCTTCCCGTTCTGCCGCTTCGAGGTATAGTTTTGTTCCCGGATATGATGCTTCATTTTGACGTTGGGAGAAAAAAGTCTGCACTTGCTATAGACAGCGCAATGCGAACAAATCAGACTGTTTTTGTAACAACACAAAAGGACGTTGACGTTCATGACCCCCAAAAGGATGACCTGTATAAAATAGGAGTAATCGCAAGGGTAGTTCAGGTGCTTAAACAGCCTGAGGGTATTATCCGCGTTGTTGTAGAGGGTGTATGTCGTGCGGCAATTCTCGGTGTAGTAAAGGAAAAACCGTATTTTACGGCACAAATACAAAAAATATATCCTAATGAGTTTTCCGACTCAAAAGGTGATGAAGTAAGAGAGCTTGCCCTTATAAGGTCTGCAAAGAAAATATTTGAAGAGTATGTAAGGCTTTCGCCTAAAATGGCAACAGATATTTTATATAAGGTAGGTACCTGCAAAAAAGCAGGTCAGCTTGCCGATTTTATTGCCGGTAATATTGTTCTTGAACACAAAAAAAAGCAGGAAATACTAGAAGCCTTCGACCCGCTTAAACGTCTTGCAAAGCTTATTGATATTTTGTTTGACGAGGTATATATTTTAGGCATTGAAGAAGAAATTAACAACAAAGCAAGGGAACGAATTGATTATAACCAAAGGGAATACTATCTTCACGAGCAAATGAGAGCAATTCAAGAGGAGCTGGGTGAGGACGAGGACCCTGCGGACGAGGTTAATCAATACAGAGAAAAAATAAAAGCCTTAACCCTTACCGAAGAAGTACACACGGCACTGTTAAAGGAAGCCGACAAGCTTTTGAAAATGCCATACGGCTCACAGGAAGCAAATGTTGTAAGAAATTATCTTGACTTGTGTCTGGAGCTTCCGTGGGACAAGAAAACAAAAGAAAGAATTGATATTTCAAAGGTAAGAAAACAGCTTGACAAAAACCATTACGGCCTTTCAAAGGTTAAGGAAAATATACTGGAGGCACTTGCTGTAAGAAAGCTGTCGCCGGAGGTAAAAGGGCAGATTTTATGCCTGGTAGGCCCTCCAGGAGTGGGCAAAACTTCAATAGCGCAGTCAATAGCCGCAGCAATTAACAGAAAATCTCAGCGAATTGCCTTGGGCGGCGTTCATGATGAGTCAGAAATAAGAGGTCACAGGCGCACCTATATCGGCGCTATGCCCGGCAGAATAATAAATGCCTTAAAGCTTGCAAAGTCAAACAATCCGCTTATTATTCTCGATGAGGTTGATAAGCTTGGCAGCGACTACAAGGGCGACCCGACATCTGCTCTGCTTGAAGTCCTTGACAGCGAGCAAAATAACGCATTTTATGACCATTATGTTGATTTGCCCTTTGACCTGAGCAACGTAATGTTTATAACTACTGCAAACGACCGTTCGCAAATTCCCGAGCCTCTGCTTGACAGAATGGACGTTATTGAGCTTGCAAGCTATACAAGAGAAGAAAAATTCAATATTGCAAAAAAGCACCTACTTCCAAAGCAAATGAAAAACTGCGGCATTAATTCCAAAATGTTTAAGCTTAAGGACGATGCAATCTACGATATTATCGACAGCTATACAAGAGAAGCAGGAGTAAGAAACCTTGAGCGAAAAATAATTGCATTGCTCAGGAAAGCAGCAGTTTCAATCTTGGAACAGGGTGAAGAGAAAATTACCGTGTCCTCAAAGAATATAGAAGAGTTTTTGGGTCCCCGAAAATATAAAAACGAAAAGCTTTCGGAAGAAAACGAGGTTGGCGTATGCACAGGGCTTGCATGGACGTCTGTCGGCGGAGAAACCTTACCGGTGGAGGTATCCGTAGTTGAGGGAACAGGCAAGCTGGAGCTTACAGGCTCTCTCGGAGATGTAATGAAGGAGTCTGCAAAGCTTGCAGTTACCTGCGTAAGAGGGTTTGCCGAAAGATATGGTATAGATAAGCAGTTTTATAAAAACTGCGATATACATATCCATGCGCCCGAGGGTGCAGTGCCAAAGGACGGGCCTTCGGCTGGCGTTACAATGACTACTGCACTTGTGTCTGCTCTTTCAGATATGCCTGTTAAACGAGATGTAGCTATGACCGGTGAAATTACGCTGAGAGGAAAAGTGCTGCCCATAGGCGGCCTTAAAGAAAAAGCTATGGCAGCGTACAGGTACGGTGTAAGCACAGTTATAATTCCATACGACAACGCACCGGATTTGGCGGAAATAGACCCTGCGGTAAAGGAAAGCATAAACTTTATTTCGGTTAAATCAATATACGAGGTGCTGGATTATGCGATTGTTCCTAAAAAAGAGAAAAACGTAAATGATTCTCCTGTAGAGGGAATACTCCCAAAGGTAAAGGGTGTTTCAAAAGTTGTTAATACAATAACACAGTAGGTGGAATTTTATGAATTTTAATAAAGCTGAATTTGAGATGGCGGCAGGTACTGCAAAACAGCTTCCGAAATCTGAAAAACCTGAAATTGTATTTTCCGGGCGGTCAAATGTTGGCAAATCCTCCCTTATCAATAAGCTTGTCAACAGAAAGGCTCTTGCCAGAGTCAGCGCAACACCGGGTAAAACGGCGACAATAAACTTTTTTGACGCAGGCGATTTTAGGCTTGTCGATTTGCCGGGATATGGTTATGCAAAGGTTTCACAGTCAGAAAAAAAGCGATGGGCAGAGCTTGTAGAGGGATACTTTGCACAGGACAGGCAGTTTTGCTTAATAGTGCAGATTGTAGATTTACGCCATCCGCCCACAAAAGACGATATGCAAATGATAGATTTTCTGTATTCGTCCGGATTTCCTTTTATAATTGTGCTTACAAAAAAGGACAAGCTAAATAAAACCGAGTTTAATAAGCGTATGGAAAGCATAAATACTGAGCTTTCGTCCTACAGCGACGTTTTGCTGTTTCCGTTTTCCGCTTTAAAGGGCGACGGTAAGGAGGAAATACAGAATTATATATCCAAATGTGTTGAAGATTTTATGAACGGTGAATAAGTAAATTTTGAGGGATAGGAAAGATAAAGAAAGGGTGTTTAAAATGTTTGTAAACGATTGCTTGAATGTAAACGAAAAGGGTCACCTGACTATAGGCGGCTGCGATACTGTTGACCTTGTTAAGGAGTACGGCACTCCGCTGTATGTTATTGACGAAAATGCAGTCAGAACAGTATGCAGAGAGTATGTTAAGTCCTTTGAAAAGCATTACGGCGGAAAGGGCTTGCCGCTTTATGCCAGCAAGGCATTAAGCTGTATGGAGATGTGCAGACTGATTAATTCAGAAAATATGGGACTTGACGTTGTATCCGGCGGAGAGCTTTACACAGCGGTAAAGGCAGGCTTCCCTACAGAGAAAATCCATTTTCACGGCAATAACAAGACCTTGGAGGAGCTTGAAATGGCGCTTGACTACAAGGTTGGAAAAATTGTAGTAGACAATTTAACCGAGCTTGAAACGCTTAATGCTTTGGCTGAAGAGAAAAATACCATTGTTAAAATTTCAATGCGTATTAAGCCGGGTGTAGACGCACATACGCACGATTTTATCAGAACAGGACAAATTGACTCTAAGTTTGGGTTTGCACTTGAAACAGGAGAAGCCTTTGAGGCTGTAAAGAAGGCTCTTGCATATAAAAATATTGAGCTTACAGAGCTTCACTGCCACATAGGCTCACAGATTTTCGACATAGACCCGTTTGTTACTGCGGCTGAAATAATGATGGACTTTATAGGGAAGATAAAAGAGGAAACAGGACATACCGTGACCGAGCTGAATCTGGGCGGCGGCTTCGGTATAAAATATACAGACAAGGATTCTCCGACTGCATATGATAATTATATGAACTCCGTTTCACAGGCTGTAAAAGCAAAGGCTGAGCAGTATGCTATTCCCGTTCCGTTTATATATATTGAGCCGGGCCGTTCTGTTGTGGGCGAGGCAGGAATTACTCTCTACACGGTAGGCGCAGTAAAAGAAATACCAAACGTGAGAACTTACGTATCAATAGACGGCGGTATGTGCGACAATATCCGCTTTGCGCTGTATGGCTCAGAATATACTGTTCTTACAGCAAACAAGGCAGATAAAGAGCCTGATACGGTAGTTACGGTTGCAGGAAAATGCTGTGAAAGCGGCGATTTAATACAAAAGGATGTAAAAATTGCACAGCCTGTGCCGGGTGACAATATAGCGGTACTGTCAACAGGTGCATATAACTATTCAATGGCTTCTAACTATAACAGAATACAAAAGCCGCCGATAGTTATGGTAAATAACGGTAATGCACGCTTAATTGTAAAAAGAGAAAGTCTTGACGATATTATTAAAAATGATATTTAATAAATGAACCTTAAAGCAGACAGTAAAGCAGTAAAAATTTGCCCTGTCTGCTTTTGTTATAGGTGAAATAAATTATTTTGCTGAATATATATGAATATAAAAAATTCATCACAAATTTTCCCAAAAGGTATTGACAAAGCAGTTAGTTATGACTATAATTTAATTTAGTTAGCAAAAGCTAACTAAATATTAAGATTAAAATTAGTAGCAGCTAACTTTCCTTAGCTGCATACGCATATGCTAAGGAAAGAGGGATTGTAAATGATGCCGCTAACACTTGCAAATGTCGGTGAAGAAAATATTATAAAAAGAATCGGCGGAAAACAAGAGGTAAAAAATCATCTTGAAAACCTTGGCTTTATGGTCGGGGGAAATGTTACGGTGGTTACGGCTCTCGGTGAAAATATAATTGTAAACATAAAAGATTCAAGAGTCGCACTTAGCAAAGAAATGGCAAAAGAAATTATGGTTTAATTACTTGGCAGCAACAAGAGGTTAGGAGGGTTATTTTGAAAACACTTAAGGATATAAAAATCGGAGATAAAGTAAGGGTGGTAAAGCTCTATGGAGAGGGTGCAATTAAGCGCCGTATTATGGATATGGGAATTACCAAGGGTGTGGAGATTTTTGTACGCAAGGTAGCACCCTTAGGAGATCCAATGGAAATAAGCGTGCGTGGCTACGAGCTTTCTTTGCGTAAAGCAGACGCAGAAATGATAGAAGTAGAATAAAACTACGGGGGATAAACCCCTGTTTTTTATAGCTACCGGTTAGTGTGTGCTAATTTTGAAGGAGAGGAATCAAAATGGAAATTAAAATCGCTCTTGCGGGCAACCCGAACTGCGGAAAAACTACTTTGTTTAACGCACTTACAGGCTCCAATCAATTTGTAGGGAACTGGCCGGGTGTTACTGTTGAAAAAAAGGAAGGTAAGCTTAAAAAGCACAGTGATGTAACTGTAATTGACCTACCCGGTATTTATTCCCTTTCTCCGTATACCTTGGAGGAAGTAGTTGCAAGAAATTATTTAATTGGTGAACGTCCGGATGCTATCCTTAATCTTGTTGACGGCACTAATCTTGAGCGTAATCTTTATTTAACAACGCAGCTTACAGAGCTTGGAATACCTGTTGTAGTAGCCGTTAATTTAATAGATATTGTCAGAAAAAACGGCGATAAGATAAATATTGAAGAGCTTTCCCGTGGGCTTGGCTGCAAGGTTGTGGAAATTTCTGCACTTAAGGGAACAGGAATTATGGAGGCAGCGCAGGAGGCAATTGAAGCTGCCAAAAAAGGGAAAACAATGCCTAAGCACAGCTTTTCGGGAATTGTTGAGCATGTAATTGCACATATAGAAGAGGCGGCAGTACATCATATGCCGGAAGAACGGCAACGATGGTATGCTATAAAAATATTTGAGCGTGACGAAAAAGTATTGCAGCAGCTTAATCTTTCTTCAGATATTCTTCGTCATATTGAGGCAGATATTAAAGCTGTTGAAGATGAGATGGACGATGACGCCGAAAGTATAATTACAAACGAGCGTTACATTTATGTCGGTGAAGTTCTTAAAGGCTGTTATAAGAAAAAGAATGCCGGAAAGCTTTCAATATCTGACAAAATAGATAAGGTCGTTACAAACCGTTTTGCAGCTCTTCCGATATTTGCAGTAATTATGTTTATAGTTTATTTCATTTCAGTTACCACTGTCGGCACAATAGCTTCAAATTGGGCAAACGACGGAGTGTTCGGTGACGGATGGCATTTGTTCGGTATAGGTAATGATGAGTATACTGAGGCTTCGGAAGAGTTTGAGGAAGCATCTCAGGTTGTAAACGGATTTATTGAATATGCTGCTGCTAAGGGAACAGACACCGAAAATGTTGAATCGGCGCTTAATACAGAGTCTGATGAGTTTGATACTGCCGCAGCAAAAGCTGCCATTGCAGAATTTGCAGCTCAGTTTACAAAGAATGATGTGGCTACATATATTGTTGTTGATGAAGAAACCTTAGCTGATGAAGAAGTCAGCTCAACAGGTACGGATTTGGCAAATGCGCTTCCCGTATATGAGAAATACGGTTATGCAGCTCCGGACCCTGCACAGTACGGTGTGTGGGTTCCCGGTATTCCGGTATTGGTCGAGAATGGGCTTGATAGTGTAAATTGTGCCGAGTGGCTCAAAGGACTCATTTTAGATGGTATAATCGCCGGTGTTGGTGCAGTGCTTGGCTTTGTACCGCAAATTCTTATGCTGTTTTTATTTCTTGCCTTCTTAGAAGCCTGCGGTTATATGTCGCGTATTGCCTTTGTTATGGATAGAATTTTCTGTAAATTTGGACTGTCCGGCAAATCGTTTATTCCCATACTCATCGGAACGGGCTGCGGTGTTCCTGGTATTATGGCGTCAAGAACAATTGAAAATGTGCGTGACCGCAGAATGACAATTATTACAACCACCTTTATACCGTGCGGCGCTAAGCTTCCGTTTATAGCTATGATAGCCGGCGCTATATTCGGTGGAGCTCCTTGGGTTGCGCCAAGTGCATATTTCTTGGGTATGGCTGCGATTGTATTATCAGGACTTATCCTTAAAAAAACCAGAATATTTGCGGGCGACCCCGCACCGTTTGTTATGGAGCTGCCTGCTTATCACCTGCCTACTGCGGCAAATGTACTGCGCAGTATGTGGGACAGAGGATGGTCGTTTATCAAAAAAGCCGGAACAGTTATTCTGCTTTTTACCATCCTAATCTGGTTTGCAACTTATTTTGGTTTTGTAGACGGCACCTTCCGTATGCTCTCTGAGGAAGAGATGAATCACAGTATACTTGCCGTTATAGGCAGCGCTATAGCATGGATATTTGCTCCTCTTGGCTGGGGTAATTGGCAGGCGGCTGTTGCAACAATTACAGGTCTTGCCGCAAAAGAAAATATAGTTAGTACTATGGGGATTTTATACAGCGGAACAGGTACAGCTTACGGAAATATTTCCGCGGCGTTCACTCAAGTGGGCGGATATTCGTTCCTTGCATTTAACCTTCTTTGTGCCCCTTGCGTTGCAGCAATGGGCGCTATAAGAAGAGAAATGAATAACACCAAGTGGTTCCTGTTCGCCATTGCTTATCAGTGCGGCTTTGCATATTTAGTTGCGCTTGTTATAAATCAGCTTGGATTGCTTTTTACCGGCAACGGAAATATAATAGGTACAATAGCGGCAGTTATCGTTATTGCACTTGCCGTATTTATGCTTGTACGTCCGTATAAAGAGTCAAACAAGCTTACTTCAAAGGTTAAGTAAAATAATTTAGCAGAAACGGAGGAAAGAATATGCTTTTGTGGATTCAGGAAAATATTTCAACAATCATTATTTCCGCTGTTATTCTTGCAGCTGCAGGTCTTATCATTGCTTCTATGATTAGAAATAAGAAGAAAGGCAAATCCTCCTGTGGCTGCGGATGTGAAAACTGCGCTATGCGCAGCAGCTGTCACGATACAAAAAGATAAATATCTTCAGCAAATATTAATGTGCGTTTTTGGTTTTATACTGTGCCGCCTTTACGGGTTATCCGGAAAGGCGGTTTTTATCTTTTATCTTTTTTGTATAATTAGTCGTTTTTGCTTGATTATATACAGCTTTATTGATATAATTAATAGATAAAAGAAAGGATAAAGGAGTATAATTATGTCGGATACAATTTCCAGAAGACAAGCAAGAGAACAGGCGTTTATTCTAGCGTTTGAAAAGCTGTTTATTGATGACAGTCTTGAAGAAATAGTAAGTACAGTCAATGAGGCGCAGACTGTTGATGAAATGCTTAATATTGACGACTTTGCAATTAGTTTAGTATCCGGTATGCTTGAAAACTGCGAGGTTATTGACGAGCTTATTGAAAGTAACTCAAAGGGATGGCGTAAAAACAGAATTTCCCGTGTCGCTCTTACAGTTATGCGTCTTTCTGTTTATCAGATGAATTTTTGCAAGGAAAAAACAGAGGCGAACGACCCGGTCGGAGTAATAATAAGTGAGGCAGTAAGAATAACAAAAAAGTATTCTACAACAGATGACTCCTCCTTTGTAAACGGTGTGCTCGGCGCAATAGCTAAAAGCAGACAAGAGGCGTAATATGGCGCAGTATTTAGGTATAGACACAAGCAACTACACAACCTCTGCAGCGGTGTACGGGGAAGGCGCAGTAAAGCAATCAAAAATGCTTCTTCCCGTAAAGAAAAACGAAAAGGGTATACGTCAAAGCGACGCTGTTTTTCACCATACCGGGCAGCTTCCGCAGGTAATAAGCGAGGTGGTTGACAGCCGGACAAAGATTACAGCTGTAGGTGTATCGGAAAAACCGAGGAACGAATCAGGCTCTTATATGCCGTGCTTTACAGTGGGACTAAGCAGTGCAAAAATTATTTCCAATGTTCTTTCTGTTCCGCTTTATTGCTTTTCTCATCAGCAGGGGCATATTGCGGCGGCACTTTACGGTGCAGATAAGCTTGATTTAATTGACGAGCAATTCATAGCTTTTCATATTTCCGGCGGTACAACAGAGGCTCTTCTTGTTTCTCCGTCAAATAAAAATATAATAAACACACAAATAATTGCAGGTACGCTTGACCTTAACGCAGGACAGGCTGTAGACAGAGTGGGGGTAATGCTGGGACTTCAGTTTCCGTGCGGAAAGCAGCTTGAACAGCTTGCGCTTAACTGCAATGAAAATATAAGGATAAAACCAACGCTTAAAGGCAGCAACTGCTGTCTGTCGGGCGTTGAAAATATTTGTAAACGCTTTTTTGACGAGGGCAGACCGAGCGAATATATCGCATTATATGTTTTAAGATATATTCAAAATACAGTTGCCGAAATGACAAGAAGACTTGTTGCGGAGTACGGAGGCTTAAAGATTGTTTACGCCGGCGGAGTAATGTCAAATTCCATTATTAAGGCTTCGCTTCAAAAAGAGTTCGACTGCTTCTTTGCGCCTGCTGAATTTTCCTGTGACAATGCTGTCGGTGCGGCGGTGCTTGCCTCAATTAAGCATAAAAGGCAATGCTAATATCAGGGTCATCGGTGTAATTATGAGTATTTCAATTCTTTCAGTTTCACAAATTAATTTTTATATAAAATCGCTTCTTGATTCCGATGGAAATTTATCGTCGGTATTTATAAGCGGAGAGATTTCAAACCTTGCCGACCATTATAAATCGGGGCATATTTACTTTTCTCTCAAGGATGAAAAGGCGCTTATTCGCTGCGTTATGTTTTCTTTTAATGCGTCAAGGCTCAGGTTTGTTCCAATGGACGGAATGAAGGTTATAGTAAGAGGTAAAATATCTCTGTATGAAGCAACGGGGCAATATCAGCTTTATGTTGAGGATATGCAGCCTGACGGCGCAGGTTCGCTTGCTTTGGCGTTTGAACGGCTTAAAGAAAAGCTAAGCTCCCAGGGACTTTTTGACAGCAGACATAAAAAGCCGATTCCGAAATATCCGCAGAAAATCGGTATAGTCACCTCAAAAAACGGCGCCGCCTTGCAGGATATTAAAAAAATACTTGCAAGAAGATATAAGCCTGCCGAAATTATACTTTGTCCGGCGTCTGTACAGGGGGCAAATGCTGCACCGGAAATAATAAAAGCCGTAAATTACCTTGATAAAAATAATTTGTGTGATGTTATTATTGTTGGCAGAGGCGGTGGAAGCACTGAGGATTTGTGGGCGTTTAACGATGAAAAGCTTGCTTATGCTGTATTTAATACAAAAACTCCGATTATCTCCGCAGTCGGGCACGAAACAGACTTTACCATATGTGATTTTGTCGCAGATTTAAGGGCGGCAACTCCATCTGCTGCGGCGGAGCTTGCAGTACCTCTGTGCGAACAGCTTTTATCCGAAACAGCAGATAAAATGTATAAAATAAGAAAGCTTACTGAACTTAAAATCAATAAAGAAAAAGCATATATCGACTCTATTGCCTCTAAAGCGGCACTTAAAAGTCCTTTAACGCTTATGGAGAAAAATTACAGAACCCTTGATAATCTGTCTTTAAGATTAAATTCCGGCTTTAACGGAAGCTTTGGCAAAATTAAAAATAATTTTGCGGTACTTTCAGATAAACTTAATATGTTAAGTCCTCTTGCTGTTCTTTCAAGAGGCTACGGATTAGCCTTCAAGAACGGCAAGGCGGTTACATCGGTTAAGAATTTAAAGTCAGACGATCATTTAAGTATCAGGCTTAAGGACGGTACTGCTTTCTGCACAGTTACAGAGGTTTTGCCGGAAGAAAGGAATGATTGCAAATGAAGCAATATAAATCATACGAGCAAGCGTCATCACGGCTTGAAGAAATTGTAAAATCTCTGGAAAACGACGAGCTTACTCTTGAACAGTCGCTTGCGCTTTTTGAAGAGGGAACGCAGATTACAGGCTTCTGCTATTCGCTTTTAAAACAGGCAGAACAGAAAATAACAGAAATATCAGCGGAGGAAACAGCCGATGAATAACGATATTCAAATTATAGAAAATGCTCTTTCCGGGTATATTGCAAAATTTAAATCAGAAAAATATAAAAATCAGCTGATTCTTGCACAGGCAATGGAGTACAGCCTTATGGCGGGTGGTAAAAGAATACGCCCTCGCTTAGTGCTGGAATTTTGCAGAGCCTGCGGCGGAAACATAGAGGCGGCGCTTCCTTTTGCCTGTGCAATTGAGATGATTCACACATATTCTCTCATTCACGACGATTTGCCTTGTATGGACGATGACGATATGCGCCGTGGCAGACCCTCAAATCACATTGAATTCGGCGAGTGTACTGCACTTCTGGCAGGAGATGCCCTTCAAAGCCTTGCCTTTGAGGTTATGCTTGGCGGTACAGCACAGGACAATGCGCACAATGCTTTAAGGGCGGCGCATTATCTCGCTCAAAAATGCGGTACATCGGGAATGGTCGGCGGTCAGGTAATAGATATTGCACTTGAAAATATGCCTGAAAACTCTGTTTCTATAGACTTGATTAAAGAAATGTACTCAAAAAAGACAGGTGCCTTAATAAAGGCAGCGTGCGCTATGGGCGTGTTAATTTCAGGCGGAGATGAAAAAAAGCTTTCAGCCGCAGAAAAATATGCCGAATGTGTAGGACTTGCATTTCAGATAGTTGACGATATTCTTGATATTACCTCAACTACCGAAAAGCTGGGAAAGCCTGTCGGCAGTGACGAGAAGAACCACAAAAACACCGTTGTAAGCTTTATCGGTATAGAAAAAGCAAAAGAAACCGTTTTTCGCCTTACAAAAGAGGCAACAGAGGTTCTTTCTGCATTTGACGGAGATACAGAAAAGCTTAAAAATATTGCTGACTCGCTTGCAAAAAGAGAACATTAAAAAACACTTTTACTTAAAAATTTGGAGAGTAAAATAATGAAATATTTGGATAAAATTAAATCTCCGGATGATTTCAAAAATTTCACAATTCCGCAGCTTGTCGATCTGTGCGCTGAAATCAGACAGGTTATTGTTGACGCAGTTTCAAAAAACGGAGGTCATCTCGCGTCTAATTTAGGAACTGTCGAGCTGACTGTTGCAATGCTGAAGGCATTTCCCTCTGTCAAAAACAGAATTGTATGGGATGTCGGTCACCAAAGCTACACGCACAAAATATTAACCGGAAGATATAACGAAATAGACACCATAAGAACGCAGGGCGGACTTTCAGGCTTTCCTAAAAGAAACGAAAGCGAGTATGACGCCTTTAACGCAGGTCACAGCAGTACGTCAATATCTGCTGCATACGGCATTTCCAAGGCAAAGGAGCTAAAGGGAGAGGACGGATATACAATCGCCGTTATCGGAGATGGTGCTCTCACAGGCGGTCTTGCATATGAGGGACTAAATAACGCCGGAAGGTCTAAAAAGAACTTCATTGTTGTTTTGAACGACAACAAAATGTCAATTTCAAGAAACGTAGGTTCGGTTGCCAAGTACTTAACCGGCATCAGAATAAAGCCTGCCTACATACGGATAAAAAATAAGTGCGAAAGAACGCTTACAAAAATTCCTGTTTTCGGCAATCCCATAAGAAAAATTCTAAAACGCTCAAAGCTCAGGGTTAGAAAAATGGTGTATAAAGACACTTTGTTTGACGATATGGGCTTTGTTTATTACGGTCCGGTTGAGGGACATAATCTTGAAGAGCTTGAAAATGCATTTAATGCGGCAAAGGGTATAAACGGTCCTGTTCTTATCCACGTTGTTACAACTAAGGGTAAAGGCTACCAGTATGCAGAAAATGACCCCAAAAATTTCCACGGAGTTTCAAGCTTTGATGTTGAATCGGGCGAGCCTATTTCTTCTAAAAAAGGTTTTTCGACAGTATTCGGCGAAAAGCTCTGTGCTTTAGCGGCGGAGGATAAGCGCATTTGCGCTATTACAGCTGCGATGAAGTCGGGAACAGGTCTTAGCGATTTTGCAAAAAAATATAAAGACAGATTTTTCGACGTAGGCATTGCAGAGGAGCACGCAATCACCTTTGCAAGCGGACTTGCTGCAGGAGGAATGCTTCCCGTTTTTGCTGTGTACTCTACCTTTTTGCAAAGAGGAATTGACCAGCTTATTCACGACGCAGCTACGCAAAAGCTGCATATTATTCTTGCTATAGACAGAGCAGGTATTGTCGGCGAGGACGGCGAAACACATCAGGGTGTTTTTGATGTTCCGCTTCTTAATTCTATTCCGAATGTTGAAATATACAGTCCTTGCTATTTTGATGAGCTTGAAAGAGATTTGCTTGCGGCAACGCACAGCTCAAACGGAGTTATCGCCGTAAGATACCCAAGAGGAGCGCAGCTTTATAAGCCGGAGGACTTTTCGGCAGGTAAAAAAACCTACGATGTTTATGCTCAGCTCGGTGCAGAAATTGCCATCGTAACTTACGGCAGACTCTTTAGCTATGCTTGCCTTGCACAAAGTAAGTTGAAAAAAGACGGAATAAGCATTTCAGTTATTAAGCTGAACAGAATAAAACCGATACCAAAAGAAGCGATAGTTACAGCGCTTTCATATAAACATATTTTCTTTTTTGAAGAGAGTATGGAAACAGGCGGCATAGGCGAGCATATGCTTTGCGAGCTTGTTAAAAACGGATATACGGGAACATATAAATTAACCGGAATTGATAACCGATACGTTCAACACGCAAGCGTAAAGGCTTCTTTAGCTGCTTTAAAGCTTGACGATAAAGGTATGACGGAGGTTATTAATAATTCCTTAAAAAGGGGATAAATTAATTGGCAGATAAAAAAAGGCTTGACACACTTGTTTTTGAGCGAGGCTTTACCTCAAGCAGAGAAAAGGCAAAAGCAGTTATTATGGCAGGACTTGTATATGTTGATAACCAAAAAGCCGATAAGCCCGGTACGGTTTATTCTGCAGACTGCTTGCTTGAGGTTCGCGGCGGTGCGCCGAAATATGTAAGTCGGGGAGGCTTTAAGCTTGAAAAGGCAATGGAAGTCTTTAGCATAGATTTAGCAGGAAAGATTACAATGGACATCGGCGCTTCAACAGGCGGTTTTACAGACTGTATGCTTCAAAACGGGGCGAAGAAGGTATATTCTGTTGACGTTGGCTACGGTCAGCTTGACTGGAAGCTCAGAAACGATGAACGTGTTGTAAATATGGAACGCACAAATATCAGAAAAGTTACTAAGCAGGATATACCGGATGAAATAGATTTTTTCAGTGTTGACGTATCGTTTATATCTTTAAAGCTTGTTTTGCCTGTTGCAAGACAATTCTTAAAAGATAACGCCTGTGCGGTCTGTCTTATTAAGCCGCAGTTTGAAGCAGGAAGAGAGAAGGTAGGCAAAAAAGGCGTTGTGCGTGACCCAAAGGTACACGAGGAGGTAATAAACACAATATGCTCCTTTTGTCTTGAAAACGGATTTACGGTGTTGGGACTTGACTTCTCTCCTATAAAAGGGCCGGAGGGCAACATAGAATATTTAATTTATATCAGGAAAAGTAATAATACGCAAATGCTTACAGATATATCTGCACAAAAGCTTACCGAGCTTTCACACAGTGCGCTTGACAAAAAAGAAAAGTGATGATTATTTATGAAAATTGCTATTGTACCAAACTTAACAAAAAAAGGCGCCGCAGAATGTGCCAAAAAGGTTGCGGAGAGAATTACAAACGCAGGCTCGCTGGCTATGCTTACAGAGGATAACAGATTTATAATTTCGGCAGACAGCTATATCTACCACACCACAATGCAGGAGCTTATTAAAAACTGCGACGCTGTTATCACTATCGGCGGCGACGGCACAATAATTCGTGTTTCAAAATACGCCTCAATTTATGAAAAGCCTCTTCTCGGTATAAACCTTGGCAGAATAGGATTTGTTGCCGAGCTGGAGCCGGAGGAAACTGATAAAATAGATTTACTTCTAAGCGGAGATTACAGGGTTGAAAACAGAATGATGCTCAAGGCAACAATTACGCACTGCGGAGAAACCAAGGATTATTATGCGCTAAACGAAATAACCTTTTCAAGAGGTTCTCTTTCAAGAATTATAGACCTTTCCGTTTCTCTCAACGGAAAAGAAATATGCGATTACAGAGCAGACGGACTCCTCTTTGCAACGCCTACAGGCTCTACCGCTTATTCTCTTTCGGCAGGCGGTCCGGTTATTGAGCCGAATATGCAGTGTATTTTGCTTACGCCTGTTTGTCCGTACTCGCTGTTTTCACGTTCTGTACTTTTTGCGCAGGACTCAGTTTTAACGGTTACGGCGGAAAACGAAGATAACGCCGAGGTGTACTTAACGGTGGACGGACAGCAGTCTGTTAAAATTTCCAGAGATGATAAAATAGAGATAAAAAAAGCACAAAGAGTTACAAGGCTTATTTCAATAAAGCAGAAGAGCTTTTACAAGGTGCTTAATGAAAAGCTTAACAGCAAAACAGTTTAAGAAAAAAGTGTGCAATCTCTATTTGTTTTTAAAGGAACGGTTAAATTATGAAAACTAAAAGACACGAAAAAATACTTGAGCTTATAAGCGACAATTCAATAGACACTCAGGAGGAGCTTCTGAGGCTTTTAAGGCAAAACGGCTTTGCAGTAACGCAGGCTACAGTTTCAAGAGATATTAAAGAGCTTCGCTTGCTTAAAACTCTTGAACGGGACGGAAAATACAAATACACCACCGCCTCAAAAAGTAAGCAGACAATAAAAACAGATTTTCAAATGCTGTTTTCTTCGGCTGTTTTAAATGTTGATTTTGCCGGAAATATGATAGTTCTGAAAACGGCAAGCGGTATGGCGCAGGGCGTATGCGCTGCTATGGACAGTATGGATTGGGAAGGAGTAGTCGGTACTATAGCAGGCGATGACACAATTTTTATCGTGGCAAGAAGTACCGCGAAGGCACAGAACCTTGTGACAGAGTTTAAAAAAATGCTTTAATTTAAGGGGGTAAGCACGTTGATAACGTCTTTATATATTGAAAATGTTGCAGTAATTGAAAAAACGAATATAGAATTTAAAGACGGATTTAACGTCCTAACAGGTGAAACAGGCGCCGGTAAATCAATTTTAATTGATGCAATTAACGCAGTGCTCGGTCACAGAACATCCAGAGATATTATCCGCACAGGAGCGCAGCGTGCCGTTGTCTGCGCCGCTTTTGAAAATATAGGTAAAAGCACAGAGGATATTCTTATTAATAACGGATTTTCTCTGGATGAGGATATGCTTATTTTACAAAGAGAGCTAAGTGCCGGCGGCAAGAATATATGCAGAATTAACTCCCGCCCGGCACCGCTTTCAGTATTAAGAGAATTAGGCGCAAGCCTTATTAATATTCACGGTCAGCACGAAAGCTACGAGCTGATGTCGCCGGACAGACACCTTATTTACATTGATAATTACGGCAATTTGTCAAACGAGCTTCAAAGCTACCGTGAAATTTATTATAAGCTGAGAAAGATAAAAAAAGAGATAAATGCTTTGAAAACTGAGGACGCCGAAAGGCAGCGAAAGATAGACCTGCTTAAATACCAGACAGATGAGATTGATACAGCAGATTTAAAACCGGGGGAGCTGGAAGAGCTTACTGAACAAAAAAACATTATTATGAATAAAGAAAAGCTTGATTCAGCCCTTGAAGAATCATACAATCTTCTGTCAGGTGATGGTGACGGCGGCATTATGTCAATGCTCAGAGATTGCAGCTATACTATAGATTCAGTAAGTGAATATATGCCGGAGCTGGAAGAGGTTGCACAGAGAATAAAAAACTCTTTTTACGACTTGCAGGACTGCTCGTCAACCTTGTCTGATATAATAAGTCAGTCTGATGAAAGCGGTTTTGATATCGACTACATAGAGGAAAGGCTTGATTTAATCTATAGACTCTTTCGAAAATACGGCTCAACAGTAGAAGAGGTGCTTCAGTTTTCACAAAACGCTCATAAGGAGCTTGACGCCTTAGAAAAATATGAGCGCAATATGGAGAATTTGACAAATGAGTATAACGCCCTTTTAAAGCAGGCGTCTGTGCTTGCAAAGGAGCTTTCTTCAAAAAGACAGCAGACAGCCCTTGACTTTTCACAAAAGGTTAAGCAGGAAATGACATATCTGAATATGCCTAATGTTCGCCTGACAGTTTCTTTTGAGCGCACACATCTTACAGAAAACGGCTGCGATAAGGCAGAGTTTTTAATTTCTGCAAATCCCGGGGAAGAGCCAAAGCCGGTTTCAAAAATTGCGTCAGGCGGCGAGCTTTCAAGAATGATGCTTGCAATTAAATCTGTTTTATCAGATAACGACAGTATAAGCACGCTGATTTTTGACGAGGTAGATACAGGTATAAGCGGCGGTGCATCGCAGAAGGTCGGTTTTAAGCTTAAACAGCTGTCTGAAAAAAAGCAGGTTATCTGTGTTACGCACCAGGCGCAGATTGCTTCCCTTGCAGATAATCATTATCTAATCAGAAAAAATATACATGGCGACAGAACATATACAGAGGTTACTCCTCTAAACTTTGAACAGAGAAAGCAGGAGCTTGCGCGTATTATAGGCGGTGTTGAGATAACCGAGCTAACGCTGAAGCACGCCGAAGAGATGCTTAAACAAAATAATCAGTAATAGGACAGTATTTTTATGAAAGTATGGAAAGTAGCGCCGCTTGATAAGCAGGAAGCGTTAAATATTTCAAAAGAATATGATATACCGCTTATTGCGGCTATTATGCTTCAGGTAAGGGGTTATACGGAAAGTGAGCAGATAACTGAGTTTTTATCTGACGAGGCGGAGTTTTCCGACCCCTTCTTAATGGCAGATATGGAAAAAGCCGTATACAGAATTAATAAAGCCATAAATACCTTTGAGAAAATATGCGTCTACGGCGACTATGACGCAGACGGAGTCACCTCCACTGCACTTTTGTATTCTTATCTGGACTCCTGCAGCGCTAATGTTACATATTATATACCGGACAGAGAAACAGAAGGATATGGGATGAATAAGTCAGCCGTAGATAAAATAGCAGAACAGGGAGTAACGCTTATTATCACGGTTGATAATGGAATTTCCGCTTCCGCCGAAATTGAGTATGCAGCAACCCTTGGTATAGATACAGTAGTAACAGACCACCATACTCCGCCGGAAATTTTGCCGAATGCCGCAGCGGTTGTAAACCCTCACCGGCTTGACGATGAAAGTCCGTTTAAGCTTTTGTCGGGAGTAGGTGTTGCCTTTAAGCTTGTTATGGCGCTGGAGGACGAGTTTTTAGACATAGAAGACCTCTTAGACAGATATTCCGACTTGGCGGCAATAGGCACAATAGGTGATATTGTTCCGCTTTGCGGCGAAAACAGAATACTTGTAAAGCACGGCCTTAATATGCTTGAAAAGGCACAACGACCGGGAATCAGAGCTATGCTTGAGGAAGCCTCAATTCTCGGCAAAAAGCTTACAGCAGGCAGAGTATCCTTTACTCTTGTGCCGAGAATTAACGCCTGCGGCAGAATGGCGCTGTCGGAAAAGTCCGTAAGACTTTTTTTAACCGAAGATGAAGACGAGGCTGGAAGCATTGCTACCGAGCTTGGCGATGACAACAGACAAAGACAAAGTATTGAGCGGGAAATCTTATCTAATATACTCGACGATATAAAACTAAATCCGCAGATAAAATATGACAGAATAATCGTAGCAGACGGTGAGGGTTACCACCCGGGAGTTATAGGTATTGTTGCGGCAAGGCTAAGGGAAATATACGGCAAGCCGGTAATAGTAATTTCAAAATGCGGAGATACCGCAAAGGCTTCCGGCAGAAGCATAAAGGGTTTTTCTCTGTGTGACGCAGTATTTTCCTGTGCACATCTGCTCACACACTACGGCGGACATCCAATGGCGGTGGGACTTTCGTTAAAAACTGAAAATATTGAGCAGTTCAGAATAGAAATAAACCAATATGCTGAAAGAATTGAACAACAGGTAGGACTTCCGTTTTCAGAGCTGGAAATCGACTGTAAGCTAAAGCCTGCAAGCCTGTCGCCGGATATTGTGGAGAACCTATCAATCCTTGAACCGTGCGGAGCGGGAAACCCGGTGCCTCTTATCGGGCTTTTCGGTATGACATTAACAGCGATAACACCTGTTGGCGGCGGTAAGCATCTGCGCTTAACTCTCAAAAGGGATAATGCATCTGTAACAGCAATGCAATTTTCCTTTACTTTGGAGGAATTTCCGTATAAAATAGGAGATATACTCGACCTTGCAGTAACGGTAGATGTAAACAGCTATAATAATAAACTGTATTTAAGCGTTGTGGTAAGAGATATTAAATTCTCCGATATGGACAATACACTCTGTTTAAAAGAAAACAGGACGTTTGAAAAGCTGATGAAGGGAGAAAAGCTAAATCCTTGTGAGCTTAAGCTTTTGCTCCCGGTGAGAGAGGATTTTGCGTCAGTTTACAGATTTATTCATTCTCAAAAGGGATGGCATTACGGACTTGATGTTCTTTTAAAAAGACTTGCTGACGACAAAATAAATTATGCAAAGCTTAAAGTAATATTAACTGCTATGAGCGAGCTTAACTTAATTTCCTTTGACTGCAATTATAATGATGCTGATGTTGATATTTTGAAAACAAGCGGAAAAACAGATATTAACTTAGCGCCTGTTATCAGAAGATTAAGGGAGCTTGAAGAAAAAGTTTAGAATATTTATGAGAGGAATGGGAAGAGATGGCGGCAAATACAGTACATTATCAGGACTATGACGAATTGGTTGCAATGCTTAAAAAAAGCGACCAAACCTTTGATATGGAGCTAATAGACAAGGCGTATAAGCTTGCTTTAGATGCTCACGGAGATCAGCGCAGAGTATCCGGAGTGCCGTATATTCTGCACCCAACTTCTGTTGCATGTATTCTTGTAGATTTGGGTATGGATACAGAGTCGGTAGTTGCTGCGTTGCTTCATGACGTTGTTGAGGACACCGACGTAACTCTTGACGAAATAAGAAAAGAATTTGGCGAAGAAATAGCCCTGCTTATCGACGGTGTTACAAAGCTAAGAAAAATACCGTTTTCCTCCAGAGAGCTTCAGCAGGCAGAAAATGTAAGAAAAATGCTTATTGCAATGTCTGCCGACATAAGAGTTATTATTATTAAGCTTGCAGACAGACTGCACAATATGCGTACAATAAGCTGTATGCCGGAACAAAAAAGGCGGGATAAGGCGCTTGAAAATATGGAGATATTTGCGCCTATTGCACATCGCCTTGGTATTCGTGCATTAAAGGAGGAGATGGAGGATTTATCAATCCGCTATCTTGACCCCGTAGGCTACTGCGAAATTGAACATGCGCTTGCTTTAAGCGAGGGCGAAAGAGAAAAGTTTATTGCTGAAATTAAACAAGAGATTTTATCAAGAACTCAGGATACTATTCCCAATGTTTATGTAGAGGGAAGAGTAAAAAGCATAAACGGCATTTACAGAAAAACTTTTATGAAGGGCAAGAGTATTGAGCAGATATTTGATATTTTTGCTGTGCGTGTTATCGTAAATTCCGTAAATGACTGCTACAGTGTTCTTGGTATAATTCACGATATTTTTGTTCCGATTCCAAACAGATTTAAAGACTATATTTCAACTCCAAAGCCGAATATGTACCGTTCCCTTCATACTACTGTTATCGGTAAGGAGGGAATACCGTTTGAGGTACAGATACGAACATGGGAAATGCACCACACAGCCGAGTACGGCATAGCCGCACACTGGAAATATAAGCTGGGGCTTTCAAAAAAGGACTCATTTGAAGAAAGAGTAACTTGGATAAGAAAAATGCTTGAAAATCAGGCGGATGACGCTACTGATATTTTAAGAAATATAAAAACAGACTTAGCCCCTGAGGACGTATTTGTCTTTACTCCTAAGGGTGATGTTATCGATTTGCCGCTTGGTTCAACTGTTATTGACGTTGCATATGCTATACATACGGCTGTAGGCAACAGGATGACAGGCGCTAAGGTAGACGGCAAAATTGTGCCGATTGACTACAAGGTGAAAACAGGTGAAATAGTCGAAATTATCACGAAAAAAGAGGGCGGAACTCCGAACAGGGCGTGGCTTAACATTGTAAAAACAAGTGAAGCCAGAAGTAAAATAAGACAGTGGTTTAAAAAGGAAAAACGTGAAGAGAATATTATTGAGGGTAAGGCGGAGCTTGAGCGTGAGTTTAAGCACGCAGGAATAGTAATTCCCGAAAAAGATATGGTGGAATTTTTATCAAAGGCTCTCAAGAAAAAGCATTTTTCGTCTGCTGAGGAGCTGTATGAGGCTATAGGCTACGGCGGCGTACAGATGTGGAAAATTATGCCCCGAATTAAGGAGGAATACAGCAAGCTGCAAAAGCCTGTGCAGGAGGTAAAACCACAGGTTATCAAGCAAGAACCGAAAAAACGCAGAGTGAGCAGCGGCGTTATTGTTGAGGGCGTAGACGATATGCTCATCAAGTTCTCAAAGTGCTGTAACCCTCTTCCCGGAGATGATATTATCGGTTTCATAACAAGGGGCTTCGGTGTATCAATACACAAAAAGACCTGCGTTAATGTGCCTAAAAATCTTGATGAGTGCGACGAGCCGCACCGTTGGGTAAAGGCACAGTGGGCGCAGCAGGTTCCCTCAGAGCCGTTCAGAACAAAGCTCAGGGTTGTTGCGGCGGACAGAACAGGTCTTGTTGCCGACCTTACAATTCAGCTTGCGAATATGCATATTTCTATAAAGAATATGGATTCAAGAGAAATGTCCAACAATCAGGCAGTCGCTAATTTTTCAATTACCGTGGACGGTATTGAACAGCTGCAGTTTGTAATTGACAGGCTAAAGTCAATTAAAGGTGTTATAAGCGTAGAAAGACTGTAAATTTTCAGCTTTTGGGAGGATATGACTAATATATGAAAGCGGTAATTCAGCGCGTAACGGAAGCCAGCGTTAAGGTTGACGGGGAAGTTAAAGGTGAAATTAAAAACGGTTTTTTGATTCTGCTGGGAGTTGAGCAGGGTGATAACGAGGCTTGTGCACAGGTTCTCGCAAAAAAAATATATGGTCTGCGTATTTTTAACGATAATGAGGGCAAGATGAATTTATCTTTGCCGGATATAAACGGAGAAGCTCTTGTTATTTCTCAGTTTACACTGCTTGCAGATTGTGTAAAGGGCAGACGCCCCAGCTTTATTAAAGCCGAAAAGCCGGAAAAGGCAAATGCCTTATATGAATACTTCTGCACACTTTTAACCTCGATGGGACTTAACAGAGTTGAAAAGGGAGTTTTCGGTGCAGATATGAAGGTTTCCCTTTTAAACGACGGTCCGGTAACGATAATATTAGATTCTAAGGAGCTTTTAAAATGCTGAGTGTTAAAAAGCTTATTGTATCTGTTATGCAGACAAACTGCTATATTGTAACAGATGAAAAAACCGGTTTCAGTGCCGTTATTGACCCGGGTGCCATGACATCTGATTTAAAATCGGAAATACTGAAACTCAAGGATAATTTAAAATATATCATCTTAACTCACGGACATTTTGACCATATCGGCGCAGTTAATGAGATAAAGAACCTGGCAAATGCAGAGGTTATCATAAATAAAACAGAGGAAGATTTCCTGTCTGACGACAGACTGAATCTTTCCTATATGTTTGATCCTCCACTATCGCCTGTAAAACCGGACATTCTTTTAAATGATAACGCTGAGTTTATGCTGGGGCAAACAAAGATTAAAATGATAGAAACCCCGGGACACACCTGCGGCAGCGCCTGCTTTATTGCAGATGATATTATTTTTACCGGTGATACCGTAATGAAGGGTACTATCGGCAGAACAGACTTCCCAACAGGCAGCTATGCTCAAATGAAAAGCTCTTTAAAACGCTTAATGGAGCTAAAGGGTGATTACGTTATGTTCTGCGGTCACGGCGAGGATACAACGCTTAATAACGAAAAGCAGACAAATGTTTATTTAGGTACTACAAAATGAAGATATATATTATAAACCACACTTTTCATTATGAAATGGAAAATCTTACAAGAGTTTTCTTTCCAAATGATAAAATTGAAGTAATAACAGAACATACTGAAAATTATGACAAGCCCTGCATTATCACAGAAGCAGAGCAGGGAGAAAACGGAAGCTCAGTAAGCGTTATATGCAGCTTTGAAGAGTACGAAAAAAAGCTTGAAGGCTTTGTATCAAAAGATACTACTGATTATAAAGACGAACAGGAACGCCTAATGGCGGTTTTACTCTATAAAATTTTATGCGACTACACAAAAATTACTCCGCCGTGGGGGATTTTAACAGGTGTGCGCCCGATTAAGCTAATGCGTACTTTAATTGATGAAAAGGGCAGAGAATATGCAAAGGATTACTTTAAAAACGCTCTTTTTGTAAGCGAAGAAAAAACATCTCTGGCGCTGAAAACAGAAGCAAACGAAAGGAAAATACTTGCGCTTTCCAAGGATAATTCGTTCAGCCTCTATGTTTCAATACCCTTTTGTCCGTCAAGATGCTCTTACTGTTCCTTTGTTTCGCAGTCAATAGAAAAGGCGTCGCATCTTATACAACCGTATGTTGAAAAGCTTTGTGAGGAAATTGCATATACCGGCAGTATTGCCGATAAGTTAGGACTAAAGCTTGAAAGCGTGTATATCGGCGGCGGCACGCCAACTGCGCTTAACGCAAATCAGCTTGCAAGGCTTATCAAAGCGATTAATTCTTCTTTTAATATGAACGAGTGCCGTGAATTTACTGTCGAAGCAGGCAGACCCGACACTATTACGGAGGAAAAGCTGTTTGCCATAAAATCCGGCGGAGCAGACAGAATAAGTATTAATCCTCAAACCTTAAACGACAGTGTTTTAGAGCAGATTGGAAGAAAACATACTGCAAAGCAGGCTGTTGACGCTTTTTTATCAGCAAGAAATATGGGGTTTAATCATATTAATACAGATTTAATTGCAGGACTGCCGGGCGATACGCCGGAGAGCTTTGAAAATACACTTAACGGCATTTTATCCCTTGCGCCCGAAAGCATAACCGTACATACGCTTGCAATGAAAAGATCGTCACGGCTTTCTGAAAACCGTATGGAGCTTTACAGAAAAGATGCGTTAGCGGCGGCAGAAATGCAGTCGTTTTGCTGTAAGCTTCTGCCGGAAAACGGATATATACCGTACTATCTGTACCGACAGAGCAAAATGGTGGGCAACCTTGAAAATGTAGGCTGGTCGCTGAAAGGATACGAGGGACTTTACAATGTGTATGTTATGGACGAAACACATACTGTTTTAGGCTGCGGCGCAGGCGCAGTAACTAAGCTGAAACAGCCCAACGGCAAGTACTTAGAACGCATATTTAACTATAAATATCCATATGAATATTTAAACGGCTTTGAACAGATGCTTATTCGTAAGGAAAGGTTTGAGCCATTTTACGAGTTTTACGGTAAATAACCTTAAAACTCAGCGCTTTAAGCTGAGATATATAAATATTAACCCAATTAACAATATGTTAATTGATTACGAGAATTGGATATGCTATAATTACTGATAGATGAAAAATCTGTAAAAAATAAAAGGAGAGGTTTATATGGGAGTTTTAGATGACATAATTGTGAACGCTAAGTCTGCAATGACAAAGGTGAGCAAAAAAGCTGAGCAGGTAATAGATACTTCAAAGCTTAAGTATGCGGAAAACGGAATAAACAAGGAGATTTCCGAAAAGCTTGAGGACTTAGGTCTGTTTGTGTATGAATCAACAGTTGAGGGTGAAATGGATAAGGCGGCTCTTCAGAGGAAAATAACAGAGCTTAACGACCTTTACAAGCAGCTTGACTCAACAAAGGAAATGATAGCTGCCTGCAAAAATAAGAAGGTATGCGGTACGTGCGGAAGCTTTAATGATAAGGACGCCTCTTTCTGCAATAAGTGCGGCACACGCCTTTCTTTCAATACCGAAGAATTTGACAAAATAGTTGTTGAAGATGAAGAAAAAAAGGAATCTGATGACAGCGACAAGGTTGTCACCTTTGAGGAAATAAAGTCACATTCCGCCCAAAAGGAAGAAACTGATGAAGAACAAGCTGAAGTGCAGCGCGAGGCGGACGCTGAAGTAAACGCAGAGTCTAAAGCAGATGGCAGCGAGGAAGAATAATTAAGAAAACCGTTAATCTACATCATTAAAAATTCCGGAGGGTTAACTTCCGGAATAATTTCTGTAAAGCGGTTGAGCAAGGGCGGTGTTTCTTTGACTGAAAGTAAAAATCAGCAGACAACAGAATCTACCTTTTTAAAGGGTGCAATGATACTCGGCGTAAGTATGGTCGTAGTTAAGGTTATAGGTATGATTTATAAAATACTGCTTGCCTATGTATTTGACGGTGTGGGATATGGCATATTCAATATAGCATATGAGCTGTACAACCCGCTGTTTATGCTTGCAACGGCTGGCTTTCCCATTGCAATTTCCCGTATGGTTTCAGAAAGCGTAGCAAGAGGCAGATACAGAGATGCCAGAAGAATACATAAAATATCTATACCTATTTTTGTTCTGGCAGGAATTACCTGTTTTACCCTGATGATACTGCTTGCAAATATATATGTTCAAATTGTAGGTGCAACAGAAGCAAGGCTTGCAATATACGCCTTGGCGCCCACCATTTTCTTCGGCTGCTTAGTTTCCATTTACAGGGGATATTACGAGGGCATGAGAAATATGATGCCGACCGCAATTTCCGAAATTATAGAAGCAAGCAGTAAGCTGCTTCTCGGTTTGGCGCTTGCTTACTTTGTAAATTATATAGGTACTCAGGAGTATTTAACAAACGGGACTCTTTTCGGCAATATTCCGGCTGATAAAAACGCCTTTGCAACGGAAATTATGTCGTATACCGTTGCAGCGGCAATTATCGGAATAGCGTTGGGGTCATTCCTTGCATTTCTTTTCTTGTTTTTAAGGCACAGAATAAAGGGAGATTCCATAACAAGAGAACAGCTAAAATATGCTCCGCCTTCAAGATCTGCCGCTTCGCTGAGAAAACAGCTTATAAAAACAGCTATTCCAATAGGTTTGGGAGCTATTATTATGAGCTCGTCTGGAACAATAGACTCTATTTTTGTTCAAAGAAGAATTATAGATATAATGAATTCCGACCCGTATACTTTACAATCTATATATAGCTTTGTAAATCCCGAATATTTCGTTATGAACCAAAACGGTGAGTATCAAATTCAGACTTTCCTTTACGGCGCATACGGCTATGCTTCAACACTTATGATGATAGTAACGGCTGTAACACAGGTGTTTGGCACAAGCGCATTGCCCACAATTACTGCGGCATGGACATCTAAACAGCCCAGAAGAATAAAATCAAGCATAGAAACAGTGCTCAGAACAACCACGCTGTTTACGCTCCCGGCAGGGATAGGAATGTGTCTGCTTGCAGAGCCTATCATCAACCTTATTTACGGAAGCCCGGCAAGGGCGGCAGAGGTTCAGGTGGCTTCATCTATCTTGCAGATAATGGGCATATCGGTTATTTTTATTGCAACAAGCACGCCTATTTGCAGTATGCTTCAGGCAGTCGGCAGAGTTGACTTGCCGCTGAAACTTCTTACAGTAGGTATGATTATTAAAATTATTTTAAACTATACACTTGTCGGAATTCCTCAAATTAACATTCAGGGCGCCACAGTAGGTTCCTTCGTCGGTTATATGTTTATTACCGTTTCGGGTCTTTATCTGCTTTGTAAAGAAACAAAGATAGTTCCAAACTTTGTTTCAATTTTTATAAAGCCGCTTATAGGAGCAATTATCTGTGCTGTTGCTGCGCTTTGCTCATATAATCTTTTACAAATGGCAATTAATGCAAAGATTGCAACGATTGTTTCAATACTTATTGCGGCAATAGTTTATATTACCGTTTTGCTGCTGATAAGGGGAATTACAAAAAGTGATATATTAATGCTTCCTAAAGGAAATAAAATTGCAAAAGTACTTGAAAAACACAAATTAATAAGGTAGAATATTAATTACCGTATTTTGCATTGAATTTCGTCTAAAATAGCAGTGGAGTGATAATTCTGGAGTTTAAAATTAAAGAAAGCTACAAATTTGACGATTTAGTTGCTATTATGAAATTATTAAGAGCTCCCGGCGGCTGTCCGTGGGACAGAGAGCAGACTCATAAATCTATCAGGCAAAACTTTATAGAAGAAACATATGAGGTTATTGAGGCAATAGATACCGACGATAAAGAGCTTTTAAAGGAAGAGCTTGGCGATGTTTTGCTCCAGGTTGTTTTTCACGCAGAGCTTGAAAGCGAAAAGGGAGAGTTTAATATTGATGATGTTGCTGACGGTATTTGTAAAAAGCTGATTATTAGGCATCCTCATGTGTTCGCAGACGTTAAAGCGGATACAGCGCAGAAGGTGCTTAGCAACTGGGATAAAATAAAAATGCAGACAAAATCCCAAACTACTCAAACGCAGGCAATGGAAAGTGTTTCAAGGGCTTTGCCGGCGCTTATGAGAAGTACAAAAATTCAGCAAAAGGCTTCAAAGATCGGCTTTGACTGGGACAACGCAGACGGAGCTTTTTCTAAGGTAGAGGAGGAGCTTTCTGAGCTTAAACAGGCTAATAGGCTTAACGATGCCGATGCGTGCGAGGAAGAGCTTGGCGATTTATTATTTTCAGTGGTAAATGTTTCGCGTTTTGTCGGAGCAGATGCAGAAAAATCTCTGTACAGAGCTTGCGATAAGTTCATTAACAGGTTTTCTGTGCTTGAAAGGCTTGCAGATGAACGTGGAATAGATATAAAACAGGCAACCTTAACACAGCTTGATTCTTTATGGGATGAAGCTAAGGAATGTCAAAATTAACAATATATTTTCGGAGGACTTTTTTATGAACAAGACAGAATTAGTAGCAGCAGTTGCAGAAAAAAGCGAATTATCAAAAAAGGACGCAGAAAAAGCAGTAACAGCAGTTCTCGACACAATCGTTGAAAGCGTTGCAAATGCAGAGAAGGTACAGATTGTAGGCTTCGGTACATTTGAGCAGCGCCAGCGTAACGAAAGAACAGGCTGCGACCCGCGCACAAAGACACAAATTGTTATCCCTGCTTCAAAGGTTCCTGCTTTCAAGGCAGGCAAGGCTTTTAAAGAAGCTGTAGATAAGAAATAATTAAATAGCGTTAGCTGATTGAATTCGCTGTTCCGTATTGCGCGGAACAGCCTTTTCATTTTTCGGTTTGTGAAACGGCACTTTTATTGTGCTCTTTCTAAACCTGCAATAAATACGAGGAGAAATAATAATGAGACTTGACAAATACTTAAAAGTATCAAGAATAATTAAACGACGCACCATTGCAAACGAAGCCTGCGACGCAGACAGAGTTCTGGTAAACGGTAAGCCTGCGCGCGCATCTTATGCTGTAAAGCAGGGCGATATAATAGAAATACAAATGGGAGCAAAGCCCTTTAAAGCAGAGGTGTTGTCTGTTTCAGAATACGCAAAAAAAGAGGATGCCTCATCAATGTATAAAATTATAGAATAATTCGGGTAATAATCAAATCCTCCTATACATAAAATTAATAAGATAAATTTAGGAGGAAGAATATGGCAGACGAAAAATTCAGACAAAAGGCACCGCACAGCATAGTGCTTGAAAACAGACACGCATTGTCACTGTCAGGTGTAAGCGACGTCGGAAGCTTTGACGAGCAGACAGTCGTAGTTTTTACAGATTTCGGAGAGCTTCATATTAAAGGCGTCGGGCTTCACATTAGCAGATTAAGCCTTGACAGCGGAGAAGTATCCATAGACGGCGAAATAAATTCTCTTATATATACCGAAAACCAAGCGTCGGGCGGCGGCTTGTTTTCAAAATTATTTAAGTAGGGTGCTTTAAGTTGGAGATAGCTCAGTTTTCCCAAATTCAGGTTTTTTTATTTGCTGTCATATTTGGACTGCTTCTCGGTGTATTATATGACCTTTTTCGCTTTTTGCGTATTTTGGGACTAAACGGAAAAATACACATTTTAATTCTTGATGTATTGTTTCTTTCGCTGTGTGCGTGTGCTTCCTTTATATTTGCCGTGGCTTTTAACGAGGGAGAAATAAGAGGCTTTACTCTGCTTGCACATCTTTGCGGTATTTTATTGTACCGCTTTTCCGTAGGAATCCTTACCGGAAAGCTTTTTGTATTGCTGTCCCTTTTTTTAAAACGTATTTTTCAACTGTTCATAAAGGGGTACTGTTTGTTTGTGGGTATTCTTTACAGCCTTGGACAGATTGTATTAAAGAAATTTTCTATTAAAAAGAAAAAAATAAGTAAAACTTCTTGCAAGATAAAACATTTATAGTGTATAATAGTGAAAAGTATAGTTTTTATCCGGAATAAAAGGAAAAAGGAATGACTAAGCTTATGGCAGACAAAATAAACTTAACTTCAAATCCGGAAATTTTAAAAGAAGTTAATCTTGAACCGACAAAGCTTGAAAAAAGCAAAAAAAACAAAAAAAGAAATATAGTTCTATATGTTGTGCTGTCACTGTTTACTGTCTATGCAATAGTAACCTTGGTTAATCAGCAGCTTCAAATCAATCAGGCTAAGGATACTTTAAACGATCTTCAAAGCAAAATTGACATTGTAGAGCTTAATAACGAGGAGATAAAAAAGGTGTATAATTCCGATGAAAAGGAAAGTGCGGAATACATTGAGAAAATTGCGAGAGAACAATTCGGTTACGCTAAAGAAGGCGAACGAATTTTTATAAATATAGCAGGATAAATTATTTTTGCATATTTTGAGGGGGAAATTATTTTTTTATGCAGCTTGAAGTCGGAAGTATTTTAGAGGGAAAAGTAACAGGAATTACAAATTTCGGAGCATTTGTAGAGCTTTCCGAGGGAGTAACAGGAATGGTACATATTTCTGAGGTTGCTCCTACATATGTAAGCCAGATTAAAGACCATTTAACTATCGGTCAAGAGGTAAAGGTAAAGGTGCTTTCTGTAAGCGAAGACGGAAAAATCAGTCTTTCGATAAAAAAAGCTATGCAAAAGCCTAAGCAATTTAACAAACAAGACAGGCGTAAACCGAATACTCCGCCTCCTGCAACAGCAGGTCCGGGAAGCTTTGAGTGGCACAGCAAAAGGTCAGAGCCGTCCAGCTTTGAGGATATGATGAACCAGTTTAAGCAGTCGAGTGATGAAAAAATATCTGCGTTAAAACGAGGAGAGCCGTCACCAAGGCGCCGCAAACCGCAAAAGTAAAAATTCCTAAAAATATTTCAATACCCCCTTTTCTTTTTATATATATTATGGTATAATATATACAAGATAAGGAAAGTGAATTTCTTTATCAACCAGAAAGGGAGGATAAAAGTATGACGATTACCTACACAGCAAGGAAAGTGAATTTAAGAGATAACTTTAAGGAACGTGCAGAAAAAAAGCTTGGCAAGTTTCAGCGCATTTTCAATGATGATGCCGTTGCAAATGTTACTGTTACTCTTGAAAAAAACAGGCAGACAGTGGAGGTTACTATAAAGGATGACGGTATGGTGTACCGTGCAGAGAGCACCTGCGCCGAAATGAACGACGCATTAGACAAGGTTGTAGATGTTCTCGGCAGGCAAATCCGCAAAAACAAGGCAAAGCTTGAAAAAAGACTTAGAAGCGGCTTTATAGCAGAAGAAATTATCCCTGATGAAGACCCCGTAGAAGAGGACGCTCCCGTTTATGAGGTTTGCAGAACAAAGACGGTTCCGCTAAAGCCTATGCTTGTTGATGAAGCGATACTCAGGATGAATATGGTAAACCATAAGTTTTTTATGTTCCTGAATGCAGACACTAATGAAATAAATGTTGTATATTGCAGAGATGACGGAGCGTACGGACTTTTACAGCCGGATATTATCTAAGGCATATTAAATAATAATTTTGGGCGGAGTAGTTTTTACTCCGCCTTTTCAGTGGATAATGCAGTGGGTTTAAATCAGCCGGATGCTTGCACTTGCAAGGCGGTAAAAGTTCCCATTGTCGAAGTGAGCAAGCATAAACAATAATCATTAGATAAGTCTGTTGATTAACAACTTTTTAAAGGGAAGTAAGGTAATATGACAAAGTTTAACTTAACTGCCTCCTGCCTTTTAGGTCTTGAGGGCATTGTCGCAGGAGAGCTAAGGCGAATGGGCGCGGAAGATGTTATGGCAGAAAACGGCAGAGTTGTTTTTAAAGGCTCGCCTCAAATGATAGCTAGGGCAAATATACGCTCTCGTTACAGCGAAAGAATATTAATTTTGCTTTCAACCTTTAAGGCATACAGCTTTGAAGAGCTTTTTCAGAACATTAAAAGCTTGCCTTGGGAGGAATTTATCGGAAAAAATGATGCGTTTCCGGTTTCCGGCAGTGCCCTCAGCTCAAAGCTTATGAGTGTTCCCGATTGCCAGAAAATTATAAAAAAGGCGGTAGTTGAGCGCCTTAAAAGCAAATATAAGATAGGCTGGTTTGAAGAAACAGGCGCTCTTTATCAAATACGTTTTTTAATACTGAAGGATAACGTAAGTGTTATGATTGATACCTCCGGCGCTCCGCTTCATAAACGCGGATACAGAGAAATTTCAACTGCCGCACCGATAAAGGAAACGCTTGCGGCGGCTATGGCGGATTTATCCCATGTAAAAAGCAATCATACGGTTATCGACCCAATGTGCGGAAGCGGAACGCTTTTGATTGAAGCGGCACTTAAGGCGAAAAATATATCGCCGGGAATTAACAGAAGCTTTGTTTCTGAGAGCTGGAGCTTTGTTCCTGAGTCTTTATGGAACAGTGAACGCGAGCTTGCAGAAAGCGAAGAAATAACAGAGTGTGGTTTTAAGGCGTTTGGCTTTGATATAGATGAAAACGCAATTAAAATTGCACAGAATAATGCAAAAAAAGCAGGAGTTTCCGATGTTATTGAATTTAAGCTGAGGGACGTTAAAGATTTTTTACCTGATTTTGAAAGAGGAACTGTCATCTGTAATCCGCCTTACGGAGAAAGATTGCTTGATGTTTCTGCGGCAAGAGAGATTTACAGGGTTATGGGTGAGAGGTTTATTAAAAAGCCCGGCTGGAGCTACACTGTTATTTCGCCAGATGAAGATTTTGAGAGTATTTTTGGTAGAAAGGCAGATAAACAGCGCAAGCTTTATAACGGTATGATTAAATGCAGAGTGTATATGTTCTTTAAGAATTAAATGCATTGTAAATTTTGCTACGTGTGCGGATAATCAATTCAGGTTATCCGCTTTTGTTTAACTTTGGTAATAAAATCCCTGTTTTTGCTCATAGATTGAATTAATATGTAAATAATTTATTAATAAGGAAAATTTTACTTGATTTTTTACGGCATAGGGTTTAATATATATTTAGCACTCAAAGGTGACGAGTGCTAAATATAATATAAAATTTGCTAGGAGGCAATTAATATGACAATTAAACCACTTCTTGACAGAGTTGTTTTACAAATGGAGGAGGCAGAGGAAACTACAAAAAGCGGAATCGTGCTTACAAGCTCAGCACAGGAAAAGCCGCAGTTTGCAAAAATTGTAGCAGTAGGCCCCGGCGGAGTAGTTGACGGCAAGGAAGTTACAATGTACGTTAAGGTTGGCGACAAAGTAATTACAAGCAAATATTCCGGCACAGAGGTTAAGCTTGACGGCGAAGATTACACAATAGTTCGTCAGGCAGATATTCTTGCAGTAGTAGAGTAATATATATTTATTAAGTAAACGGAGGAGATTTATTATGGCTAAACAAATTGCTTACGGTGAAGAAGCTAGAAAGGCTCTTATGAGCGGTATAGACCAGCTTGCAGACACAGTAAAAATCACACTTGGACCTAAGGGCAGAAACGTAGTATTAGATAAAAAGTTCGGCGCACCGCTTATTACAAACGACGGTGTTACAATTGCAAAGGAAATTGAGCTTGACGACCCGTTTGAGAATATGGGCGCACAGCTTGTAAAAGAAGTTTCAATCAAAACTAATGATATCGCCGGTGACGGTACAACAACAGCAACACTTCTTGCACAGGCGTTAATCCGCGAGGGTATGAAGAACGTAACAGCCGGCGCTAACCCTATGATTCTTAAAAAGGGTATTCAATCTGCTGTTGATAAGGCAGTAGAGGCTATTACAAATAATTCACAGAAAATAAGCGGCACTAAGGATATTGCCCGTGTTGCAGCAATTTCTTCAGCAGACGAGTACATCGGTGACTTGATTGCAGAGGCAATGGAAAAGGTAAGCTCAGACGGTGTAATCACTGTAGAGGAGTCCAAAACAGCCGAAACATATTCTGAGGTTGTTGAGGGTATGATGTTTGACAGAGGCTACATCGCACCTTATATGGTAACAGATACTGATAAGATGGTTGCTGTACTTGACGACCCGTACATTCTTATTACAGATAAGAAAATTTCAAATATGCAGGAAATTCTCCCTGTTTTGGAGCAGATTGTTCAGGCAGGACAGAAGCTTTTAATCATTGCAGAGGATGTTGAGGGTGAAGCCTTAACAAGCTTAGTTCTTAATAAGTTAAGAGGTGTATTCACCTGCGTTGCTGTTAAGGCTCCGGGCTTTGGCGACAGAAGAAAAGAAATGCTTCAGGACATTGCTATCTTAACAGGCGGTCAGGTAATCTCAAGCGAATTAGGTCTTGAGCTTAAAGAAACTACTCTTGCTCAGTTAGGCCGCGCAAGACAGGTTAAGGTTGACAAGGAGAACACAATCATTGTAGACGGTGCAGGCGACACTGATGAAATTAAAGCAAGAGTTAATTCTATCAGAACTCAGATTGAGTCTACAACCTCTGACTTTGACAGAGAAAAGCTTCAGGAACGTGTTGCAAAGCTTGCAGGCGGTGTAGCAGTTATCAAGGTTGGCGCAGCTACCGAGATAGAAATGAAAGAAAAGAAATTAAGAATTGAGGACGCTCTCTCCGCTACAAAGGCAGCAGTAGAGGAAGGTATAGTAGCAGGCGGCGGTATTGCGCTTATGAATGCTATCCCGGCAGTTGCAGAGGCTGTTGAGGCTGCTCAGGGCGACGAGAAGACAGGTATGGCTATAGTATTAAAGGCACTTGAGGAGCCGCTTCGCCAAATTGTTGCAAACGCAGGTCTTGAGGGCAGCGTAGTTGTAGAAAAGGTTAAGTCTGCAAATAAGGTAGGCTACGGCTTCAACGCTTTGCAGGAGGAGTACACAGATATGATCTCCGCAGGTATTGTTGACCCGACAAAGGTTACAAGAAGCGCACTTCAAAATGCGGCTTCCGTAGCTTCAATGGTACTCACAACAGAATCACTTGTAACAGATATTAAAGAACCGGCAGCAGCTCCGGCAGCACCGGCTCCTGATATGGGTATGTATTAATAAATTAAATTTTATTAACAAAAGCTCCGTGTTTCAATGAGGAATACGGAGTTTTTTGATTTTGGAAAAAAGTTGAGGCTTTCTCTTATATTTATTAATTATCCTCCTGAAATTAAATTTCAGTCATCTGATAAAGAACCGACAGCCCTTGTTATTATTGGAAGGTCTGTCGGTTTGTTTTTGTCGGCTTTCAGTTGTACTTATTGCATAAATTAGATTACCATTATTCTATTATTATTACAAAATTTTTTATATCTATTGATTTGATTTGTAGTTTTATGTATAATTGTGACTGAGATTTTAACAAATAAAAGCTTTAAATTGCTAAAGCGACAGGAGGAACAAAAATGGTGATGTGGATTACGCTTATAGCCTACTTTATATTAATGGTGGCTATCGGCATATACTGCAGAAGAAAAACAAGCAATGTATCAGACTTTGTGCTCGGCGGCAGAAGCTTAGGCCCGTGGATGACTGCGTTTGCCTACGGTACATCGTACTTCTCAGCTGTAGTGTTTATCGGATATGCAGGACAGTTTGGCTGGAACTACGGTATTTCTGCGGCGTGGATAGGAATAGGAAATGCAATCATAGGCAGTATGCTCGCATGGATAATTTTAGGAAACAGAACAAGAGTATTAACAAAGCATTTAGGTGTTTCTACAATGCCGGAATTTTTTGAAAAGCGCTACTTGTCCAAAAAGATAAAGACGGTTGCAGCGCTTATAGTTTTCATCTTCTTAATTCCGTATACAGCTTCTGTTTATAACGGACTTTCAAGACTGTTTGAGCAGGCGTTTAAAATAGATTATTCAATCTGCCTTATCGTAATGGCGCTGCTTACTGCGGCTTACGTTATATTGGGCGGCTATAAGGCAACGGCGATAAACGACTTTATCCAGGGCATTATTATGCTCGGCGGTATTTCGGCTGTAATAATCTGTGCATTTAATAATCAGGGCGGTATAACACAGGCATTAACAGGTCTTTCAAAAATTTCCGATACGGGAGTTCCCGAAAATACGCTTAATTCACTGTTCGGTCCGGACCCGATAAACCTCTTTGGCGTAGTTATCCTTACTTCTCTCGGCACTTGGGGCTTGCCGCAGATGGTGCATAAATTCTATGCTATCAAGGATAAATCCGCAATAGTAAGAGGTACTGTTATCTCGACTGTTTTTGCTCTTGTTATCGCCGGCGGCTCATATCTGCTTGGAGGACTCGGAAGATTATTTACTACATCGGCTGAAATTGCAAATCCGGGAACCGGCAAGCCTGTATATGATATGATAGTTCCCAAAATGCTTGAAACAGCAGTACCGGAAATACTCTTCGGAATAGTAGTTGTTCTTGTGCTTTCAGCCTCAATGTCAACGCTTTCCTCCTTGGTGCTTACCTCAAGCTCAACGCTAACAATCGACCTTATCAAGCCATTTGCCAAAAAGGAAATGGGAGAGAAAAAGCAAGTGCTTATTATGCGCGTGTTTATTGCACTTTTCTTAATTCTCTCTGTTGTAATCGCACTTAATAAAAATACATATATTACAACTCTTATGTCTATCTCTTGGGGTGCGCTTGCCGGGGCATTCTTAGCGCCGTTTATGTATGGCTTGTTTATGAAGAGAGTTACAAAGGCGGCAGTTTGGACAAGCCTGATAACAGGCGTTGGTATAACTGTAATATCAATGGTATTGTTTAACTTAGGCTTCTTCCCGGAGCTTACGTCAGCAGCAGCGTCATTACCCCTTAACCTTGCTTCTCCCATAAACTGGGGCGCAATAGCAATGATTGTAGGTCTTATTGAAGTGCCGATAGTAAGCCTTATTACAAAGAACAAAAACCAAAAAGAGGTTGATGAAATGTTCCTTTGCTTTAAAAAGGAAGCGTAAATCTAAATTACAGTAATACAGACCGGGTCTGTTTTATCGGACTTCGGTCTGTATTGTGCGTTTTGCATAATTTGTTTATGATTATTTCTACTGTGAAAAGTCTTAATATATGATATAATAAATATTAGTTTGCCTAATTAAGTAAAAATATGTAAATCAATTAAGGAAGTGTTTTTCTTGTTTTTTCAAAAAGATATAGAAACTATGCCAAGAAAAGAGATTGAAGCTTTACAGCTTGAGCGTCTGAAAAAAATGGTTGCCTACTGTTATAACAACATTAAGTTTTACAACGAAAAGCTTACTGATTGCGGCGTTTTCGATGGAAGTAAAATTAAGCAGCTTTCAGACATACAGTACATACCATTTACCACAAAGGACGACATCAGAGAAAATTACCCTTTCAACCTGCTTGCAGTTCCCATGAAGGATATTGTACGTATACATGCCTCATCAGGCACAACGGGAAAACCTACTGTCGGAGTATATACAAAGCAGGACATTGATAATTGGTCAGACTGTGTTGCAAGAGTAACGGTTGCCGGCGGTGTAACACCTGAGGACATTATACAAATAAGCTTTGGTTACGGACTTTTTACAGGAGCCTTAGGACTTCATTACGGTCTTGAAAAGCTTGGCGCAACAGTAATACCGGCTTCCTCGGGAAATACGCAAAAGCAGCTTATGATGTTCAGAGATTTCGGAGTAACAGGTCTTGTTGCAACTCCGTCTTACGCGTTGTATTTAAGTGAGGCAGTAAAAGAGGCAGGCTACCCTATGAGCGACTATAAGCTTCGTCTCGGTATTTTAGGCTCTGAGCCATGCACTCCTGAAATGCGCGACCAAATTGAGAAAAACTTAAATGTTTATGTTTCTGACAACTACGGACTAACCGAAATAGGCGGACCGGGAGTTTCCGGTGACTGTGAATACAGATGCGGAATGCATTTTGCCGAGGATCATTTCCTGCCTGAAATAATTAATAAAGAAACAGGTGAACGCCTTGGAGAAAACGAGGTAGGAGAGCTTGTGGTAACTACTCTTACAAGGCAGGGCGCACCTGTACTTCGTTACAGAACTAAGGATATTACAAAAATAACATACGAACCCTGCAAGTGCGGCAGAACACACGCAAGAATGGCAAAGACAATGGGCAGAACAGACGATATGCTCATCATCAAGGGTGTAAATGTATTCCCAACTCAGATTGAAAGCGTACTTGTCGGTATGGAGGGAATAGGTCCTCATTATCAGCTGGTTGTAAGGCGTGCCAACTTCAAGGATAATCTTGAGGTTAAGGTTGAGCTTATAAACGGCGATTTGCTTGTAAACTATTCAAAGCTTGAACAGCTGCAAAAGAAAATTCACGACAAGCTCAAAAGCGTTCTCGGACTGGAAACTAAGGTGACGCTTGTCGAGCCTAAAACCTTAGAGCGTTTCCAGGGTAAAGCAAAAAGAGTTCTTGACCTTAGAAATGAGGGATAAGCTTTATTCTTTTACAAAAATAAACATATGTAATATAGATTATTGTTTATTATTTCTGTTTTCTTCCTGCAGCAGAATTTAGGTATTTATTTTTTCTCCTTTCTGTGTTATTATTTAATTATTTTAAAATGCTTTTTTAGAAATTAGCTAATGCTGTGCTTTGCTTAGCAAAATTCTTGAAAAGTATGTGGGAGGTTAATTTATGAGTAGTAATAGCTTACAATCGCTTTATTCTGATTTTGCGGCGTGCAATTCCATAGCACCGGAGTTTTTTGAAAAATACGACGTTAAGCGCGGACTTCGTAATGCTGACGGAACAGGCGTAATGGCAGGGGTTACTAATATTTGTAATGTACACGGCTATGTAATTGACGATGGCGAAAAAACTCCGGACGAGGGGCAGCTGCTTTTCAGAGGCTACAGCATAAACGACCTCGTGCTAAATGCAGAAAGGGAAGACCGCTACGGCTTTGAAGAGGTAATTTATCTTCTTTTAACAGGAAAACTGCCAACTGCCCAAAAGCTTAGTGAATTCAGCAAGCTGCTGTGTGAAAACAGAAAGCTTCCCAAAGATTTTTTTGAGGATATGATTTTAAAGGCACCGTCAAATGACATTATGAACAAGCTTGCCCGTTCTGTTTTGGCGTTGTATTCCTATGATGACGATGCTAATATTACAACTGCAAAGCATGAGGTTGATACCGCAATTTCGCTTATCGCAAAGCTTCCTGTAATAATGGTGCGTGCCTATTATGTTAAGCTTGCAAAATTTTGCGGCGGCTCTTTAGTTCTTCACCCGCTTATAGACGGACAGTCAACAGCAGAGATGATTTTATCAATCCTGCGTGCAGACAGACAATTTACTAAGGCTGAAGCAAAGCTTCTTGATATTATGCTTATGCTTCATGCAGAACACGGCGGCGGCAATAATTCCACCTTTTCCTGCCGTGTGCTTTCTTCTTCCGGTACGGACCCATATGCTGCTTACTCTGCTGCAATAGGCTCTCTGAAGGGACCTAAGCACGGTGGCGCCAATAAGAAGGTAACCGGTATGCAAAAGTATATTATGGACACTGTAAAGAACTGGGACGATGAGGGCGAAATTGCTGATGTTTTGCGCAAGATTGTGAATAAACAGGGCTTTGACAATTCGGGACTTGTGTACGGAATGGGTCATGCTGTTTATACCTTGTCAGACCCAAGAGCAGTGCTTCTTAAGAAGTATGCCGGGGAAATGGCGCAAGGTACGGAGTTTGAGGCGCAGTTTAAGCTGCTTGAAAAGATTGAAAAGCTGTCGCCGGAAATTATAGAGGAGAAAAAGCGCAGCGGAAAGTCAATATGTGCCAATATCGATATGTACAGCGGACTTGTTTACAATATGCTGAGAATACCGGAGGATATCTTTACTCCGCTTTTTGCAGTATCAAGAATGGCAGGCTGGGCGGCTCATCGCTTTGAGGAGCTTGTTTCCGGCAAAAGAATTATCCGTCCTGCGTACAAATCTGTATTCAGAAGCAGAGCGTACATACCAATAGATGAAAGACCGGAGAATTAACGCATATAAAATAACAAATGCACACTGTATGAACACTATAATTGCCATACAGGTGCATTTTTTTGCTTATATCGTCAAAAACCACATATTAAATCTTGCGCTTTTTTTGAAATTTTGGTAAAATATAAAAAATATGCGTTTTAAGCACGTTGAAATTTTACATAAGGATTGATTGTATGAGTAAATTAATGCTTGGCAACGAGGCTGTTGCCAGAGGACTTTATGAAGCCGGCGTAAGGGTTGCTTCCAGCTATCCGGGTACGCCAAGCACAGAGATTACGGAAAATGCAGCTAAATATGATGAAATAGACTGCGAATGGGCGCCTAATGAAAAGGTAGCCGCAGAAGTAGCCGCAGGTGCTTCCTTTGCAGGTGCACGCTCCTTTTGCGCTATGAAGCACGTAGGTCTTAATGTTGCGGCAGACCCGTTTTTTACAATGAGCTATATCGGAGTAAACGGCGGAATGGTTTTAGCTGTTGCAGACGACCCCGGTATGCATTCTTCACAAAATGAGCAGGACTCACGCCATTATGCAAAGGCGGCAAAGGTTCCTATGCTTGAGCCTGCCGATTCTGCCGAATGTAAAGAATATGCCAAGCTTGCATATGAGATAAGCGAAGAATTTGACACCCCTGTTGTTCTGCGCCTTACAACAAGAATTGCACATTCAAGAAGCATTGTTGAGCTTGAAGACAGAGAAGAGCTTGAACTTAGAGAATATATAAAAAATCCCTCTAAAAACGTAATGCTCCCTGCTTTTGCAAAGGGCAGACACGTTTTTGTTGAGGAGCGTACAAAGAAGCTTACGGAATATGCCGAAACCGCAGGAATAAACAGAGTTGAAATGGGCGACACGAAAATAGGCGTGATAGCGTCCGGTATTTGCTATCAGTATGCGAAAGAAGCATTGGGAGATAAGGCGTCTTATTTAAAGCTGGGTATGATAAATCCTCTGCCTGTAAAGCTTATTAAGGATTTTGCAGCAAAGGTTGATAAGCTGTATGTTGTTGAGGAGCTTGATGACGTTATTGAAACGCACTGCCTGAAGATAGGCGTTAAGGCTGTGGGCAAGGAGCTTTTCCCTGTTTGCGGAGAGTTTTCTCAAAAGCTTGTAAAAGAGCTTGTTTTAGGGGAAAAGACCGATGCACTTGCTTTGAATACAGAGATTCCTGTTCGTCCGCCGGTAATGTGTTGCGGATGTCCGCACAGGGGACTTTTCTATGCACTTAAAAAGCTCAAGGTTTATGTTAGCGGCGACATCGGCTGTTATACTCTCGGCGCTTCTGCTCCCCTTGCTATGATGGATACCTGCGTTTGTATGGGAGCGTCTGTTTCTGCGCTTCACGGCTACAATAAGGCAAGAGGAGAGCAGGCGGAGAAAAAATCGGTTGCCGTTATCGGCGATTCCACCTTTATACATTCCGGTGTTACAGGACTTATCGATATAGCCTATAACGCCACTAATTCCGTAGTTGTTATTCTTGACAATTCAATTACGGGAATGACAGGACATCAGCAAAACCCGACGACAGGCTACAATATAAAGGGGGACCCTGCGGCTAAGGTGTGTTTGGAAGATTTATGCAAGGCTGTCGGCATACCAAATGTTAGAGTGTGCGACCCGTATGACATCAAGGAAACCATGGCGGTTATTAAGGAAGAGCTTGAAACTGACGGACCGTCGGTAGTAATATCACGCCGTCCGTGTGCTCTTTTAAAATATGTAAAGCACAAGCCGTCGCTTAAAACAGATACAGATAAATGTATAGGTTGTAAAGCTTGTCTTGCAATCGGTTGTCCGGCTATAAGCATAAAGGATAAAAAGGCTCAAATCGACCATACTCAGTGCGTAGGCTGCGGAGTATGCTCAGGGCTTTGTCCTAAAAATGCAATTATTGAATAAAGCGGCTTTGTGCTGTTCGTATTGAAAGGAATGGTCATAAATATGAGTAATAATGTAAAATCAGTATTGATAGTAGGCGTCGGCGGACAGGGAACACTTCTTGCAAGCCGTCTTTTAGGCAACGCAATGCTTAGCTGCGGATACGATGTAAAAGTGTCTGAGGTGCACGGAATGAGTCAGCGCGGCGGTTCGGTTGTAACCTATGTGCGCTTTGGAGATAAGGTAAGCTCACCTATTATTGAACACGGCGAAGCGGATTTAATATTATCGTTTGAGCAGCTTGAAGCCGCACGCTTTCTACCTTTCCTAAAAAAGGGAGGAAAGATAATAGTAAACACACAGACGATAGACCCTATGCCTGTTATAACAGGAGCAAAGGAATATCCTGCCGGAATATTAGATTCGATTGAGAAGCTCGGCGTAAATGTAATAGCAGCCGATGCGCTTTCGCTTGCAGAGCAGGCAGGCTCATCAAAAGCGGTTAATGTTGTGCTTATTGGAGTAATGGCGAAAAACCTAGACATAGATAAGCAAATATGGATAGACACAATTAAAACAACAGTGCCGGAGAAGTTTCTTGAGCTTAATCTAAAGGCGTTTGAGCTGGGCTATAATATGTAATATTAAAATAAACCATTAGCAATACAGGGCGGTATAACCTTAAACCGCCCTGTAGGACTGTAAGTAAAGTGTTTTAACTTAAAAATGTCTTGCTTACTGTTCTTTCGCTTTACAGCAAAAGAAGATTTTGCCGCAAATAATATTCTGCTTTTGGGTTTTATTCATAAACTTTTGTATTTACCGGGATAAAAATTGTATTGCTCTTATTTCTATACAGGAAATAAAAAATGTGCCGGAAATTGTATAATATACAAAATATATTCAGGCGGATATTTTATTAATAATATAAATACAGAAGATGCGCCCCTGAAAAAATTTAAGTTGCTTTTTTCTTGTATTTATATTAAAATAATACGTTAGGTGATATGTTTAAAGCACACATATACTTTTGCTTATGTCCGTCTTTAAACTATGCTGATATTCAAAAGCAGTATATGCTTTTATAGTATCTCCTGCCGCAGTGTAAAGGAATGGTCCCAGCGATGAAAAGCGTTTTGTTAGTGACTAAAACGGAGCAAAGTATTTCTCCTCTTACAGCTCTTGTTGAGAGTGAGGGCTATACAGACGTGACCTCTGCTTTTACATATAAGCAGGCAAAGCAAGCAGTTTCTGATAATAATTTTGATTTAATTGTAATTAATACACCGCTGGCAGACGGTACGGGAATTGATTTGTCTTATTATATGTCAGACCATACCACAGCCGGAGTTTTTATAATTATCAGGGCAGAAGCGCTTGAGCAATTTCGTGAGAGTATAGGTGAACACGGAGTATTTTCTATACCAAAGCCGATAAACAGATCCTTTTTTCATCAGTCCGTAAAAATGTGGGAGGTTTCAAAAAGGCGTTTAAGAGGGCTTGAAGAAGAGAATATGCAGCTTAAACTGAAGGTTGAGGAAATAAAAATAGTCAACCGCGCAAAATGTGTGCTTATGCAGTGCCTTACAATGAGCGAGGCGCAGGCACACAGATACCTTGAAAAACAGGCTATGGATATGCGCCAAAGCAAGCTGAAAATTGCTCAGCAGGTGCTGAATACTTATGAAAATTAGTAATAGAGAATTAATGTAAAAAACAAAATTTGATATAATATCAATATGAAAGGATTGAGACGAATGAGCCGTCAGGCGTATCTCATTTTAGAAAACGGCAAGGTATTCGCAGGCAAAGCGTTCGGCGCCGAAAAGGAAGTAACAGGAGAGCTTGTTTTTACAACTGCAATGACAGGCTATTTAGAAACACTTACCGATCCCAGCTATTACGGTCAAGTGGTTATCCAAACATTCCCTTTAATCGGAAACTACGGGATAATTCCCTCCGATTTTGAAAGCAGACAGCCGGCGCTTAAGGCATATATTGTAAGAAATAGGTGTCAAGACCCTTCAAACTTTCGTTGTGAGGGAATTCTTGACACCTTTTTAAAAGATAATAATATACCGGGTATGTATGATTTAGACACAAGAGCGCTTACCAGAATAGTGCGTGAATACGGTGTTATGAACTGCAAGCTTGTGTATTCTCTTGACAATATAGATAAAGATATAGAAGAAATGAAGCGCTATAAAGTAACCGACGCTGTAGATAGCGTTACAATAAAGGAAAGCGAAAGCTTCAGCGCACAAAACCCTGATTTAAATGTTGTGCTTTGGGACTTTGGTGCAAAAGAGAACATAAGACGTGAGCTTCAGAAAAGAGGCTGTAACGTAACCGTGGTGCCGGGCAAAACAACTGCAGAAGAAATAAAAGCACTTAACCCGGATGGTATTATGCTTTCAAACGGTCCGGGAGATCCGCAGGAGAACACAGAGATAATAGCGGAGCTTAAAAAGCTATGCAATGAAAAAATACCTACCTTTGGCATATGCTTAGGACATCAGCTTCTGGCGCTTTCTCAGGGTGCAAAAACAGAAAAGCTGAAATACGGTCACAGAGGAGCAAACCAGCCTGCAAAGGATTTATCTACAGGCAGAGTTTATATAACAAGTCAGAACCACGGCTACGCTGTTGTGGGCGACAGCCTGCCGCAAAATGCAAGGGAAAGCTATATTAACGCAAACGACGGCACCTGCGAGGGCGTAGAATATACCGATATGCCTGCGTTCTCCGTTCAGTTCCACCCGGAAGCGTGCGGCGGCCCGCTTGACACAGCTTTCCTGTTTGATAAATTCATAAACCTTATCAAAAGCAATAAGGCTTAAAAAATAAAATCCTTCACAGCATACTTATATACTAATGTTAATCCTCCCTTGTTAAAGGGAGAAAGTACCGCTTGCGGTGGTGGGATTCATAATAGAACTTACGATAAAAGATTAATTGCAGATTAAGACGGAATTTGTATTTTGAAAGGATTGGTACACAATGCCACTTAATAAGGATATAAAGAGGGTAATGGTAATCGGCTCCGGACCTATTGTAATAGGTCAGGCGGCAGAGTTTGACTACGCCGGAACTCAGGCGTGCAGAGCGCTTAAGGAAGAGGGGCTTGAGGTTATCCTGATTAACTCTAACCCGGCAACAATTATGACGGATAATGCGATGGCGGATAAAATATATATTGAGCCTTTAACCTTGGAAACGGTTAAAAGAGTAATAGAAAAGGAAAAGCCGGACAGTCTGCTTTCTACTCTTGGCGGACAGACAGGTCTTACGCTTTCTATGCAGCTTGCTAAGGAGGGCTTCCTTGAAAAGCATAACGTAAAGCTTCTCGGTGCCAATCCTGAAACTATAGACAAAGCGGAAGACCGCCAAATGTTTAAGGACACTATGGAAGAGATAGGTCAGCCTGTTATTCCGTCGCTTGTAGTAAACGATGTTGAAAGCGCCGTTAATTTTGCTAATGAAATAGGTTATCCTCTTATTATAAGACCTGCCTTTACCCTGGGAGGTACAGGCGGCGGTATTGTTTCAAACGAAAAAGAGCTTAGAGAAATCACCGCAAACGGTCTTGAGCTTTCACCTATTACACAGGTATTGGTTGAGAAATGTATTGCAGGCTGGAAAGAGATTGAATTCGAGGTAATGAGAGATGCAGACGGAAACGTAATTACAGTCTGCTCAATGGAAAACTTCGACCCTGTCGGCGTTCACACAGGCGACAGCATAGTTATTGCTCCTGCCGTAACGCTTGCAGATAAAGAGTATCAAATGCTCAGAAGCGCATCGCTTAATATAATCTCTGCACTCGGTGTTGAGGGCGGCTGTAACTGCCAGTTTGCGCTTAATCCCGAATCCTTTGAATATGCAGTAATTGAGGTAAATCCCAGAGTTTCACGTTCTTCTGCTCTTGCTTCAAAGGCTACAGGCTACCCGATTGCAAAGGTTGCCGCAAAAATAGCAATCGGCTATACGCTGAGCGAAATTAAAAACGCAGTAACCGGCACAACCTATGCGTGCTTTGAGCCTGCACTCGACTATGTTGTTGTTAAATTCCCTAAGTGGCCGTTTGATAAATTTGTATATGCAAAGCGTCAGCTCGGCACACAGATGAAAGCAACAGGCGAGGTTATGGCAATAGCGCCTACCTTTGAGCAGGCAATTATGAAGGCTGTAAGAGGCGCTGAAATTTCGCTTAAAACCTTAAACAGCGAAAAATTCGTCAATATGTCTGTTCAAACACTTAAAAACAGACTTTCAGTATGCGATGACGAAAGAGCCTTCTGTGTTTATCAGGCGCTTAAAAAAGGTATTTCCGTAGATGAAGTACACCAAATAACTATGATAGACGAGTGGTTCCTGTATAAGCTTTTAAATCTTATTGAGATTGAAAAGGAGCTTGAAAAGGGCGAGCTTACAGACGAGCTTTACTTAAAGGCCAAAAACAATGGCTTTCTTGATGAAACAATAAAGAAGATTAGCGGACAGGATATAAAAAATCCGATACTGCCCGTTTATAAAATGGTAGATACCTGTGCAGCCGAGTTCAGAGCAGAAACTCCGTATTTCTACTCAACCTACGACAGTGAAAACGAGGCAGAGGAGTTTATTAAGGAGAACGAAACAGGCAATAAAACGATTATAGTTTTCGGTTCAGGTCCAATAAGAATCGGACAGGGTATCGAATTTGACTACGCTTCCGTTCACTGCGTTTGGGCGTTAAAGCAGGCAGGCTTTGACGTGGTGATTGTAAATAACAATCCGGAAACAGTTTCAACAGACTTTGACACAGCGGACAGGCTGTATTTTGAGCCGCTTACAACAGAAGACGTAATGGGTATTATTAAAACAGAAAATCCATACGGTGTTGTTGTTGCATTCGGCGGACAAACTGCAATTAAGCTTACAAAATTCTTAAGCGACAACGGCGTTAATATTCTCGGAACATCTGCCGACAGCATAGATATGGCAGAGGACAGAGAGCGATTTGACGAGCTTTTGGAAAAGCATAATATAAAACGTCCACAGGGCGTAACGGTAATGACAACTGAGGAAGCTCTGGACGTAGCGGAAAAAATCGGTTATCCTGTTCTTATGCGTCCGTCATACGTTTTGGGCGGACAGAATATGATTATTGCATACAATGCTGACGATATTGTTGAGTATATGTCGATAATCCTTTCCCAGAATATTGAAAACCCGATTTTGATTGATAAATACCTGATGGGAACGGAGATAGAGGTTGACGCAATTTGTGACGGCGACGAGATTTTAATCCCAGGTATTATGGAGCATATCGAGCGTGCCGGTGTACATTCGGGCGACTCTATTGCCGTATACCCTGCGTGGAACATCAGCGACGAAATGACAAATGTAATAGTGAATTCTTCAAGAGATTTGGCTTTGTCGCTTAAAACTAAGGGACTTGTAAATATTCAGTACCTTATTTATAATGACGATTTGTATGTTATAGAAGTAAATCCGCGTTCATCAAGAACAATTCCATACATAAGCAAGGTAACAGGCGTGCCTATGGTGGATTTGGCTACTAAGGCTATGCTTGGTGAAAAGCTTAAAGATATGGGCTATGGCACCGGACTTTACAGAAGGTCACCGTATATTGCAGTAAAGGTTCCTGTTTTCTCGTTTGAAAAGCTTATTAATGTAGATAACCATTTAGGACCGGAAATGAAGTCAACCGGCGAGGTTCTTGGCATTGCCGGAACGCTTGAAGAGGCGCTTTATAAGGGACTTATAGCGGCGGGATACAAAATGACAAAGTCCGGCGGCGTGCTTATTACCGTGCGTAACAGCGATAAGGGCGAAATAGGAGACACCGCAAAGCTGTATGCAGAGATGGGCTTTGACATTTATGCTACAAAGGGAACAGCAGAGGTGCTAAGAGAATACGGAATTAATGCAACTGTTGTTAATAAAATCCACGAAGCGAAGGAAAATACTCTTACACTTATTGAAAGCGGAAAGATAAGCTATGTAATTTCAACCTCTTCAAAGGGCAGAATACCCACAAGGGACAGCGTAAAAATCCGCAGAAAAACAGTGGAAAGAAATATTCCCTGCTTAACGTCTATAGATACTGCAAACGCACTTGCAAGATGTTTGCAAAGCAGATATTCGCCAAGCAATACAGAGCTTGTCGATATAAACAATATGAGGGGTGAAAAGATGAAATATCAGTTTACAAAAATGCACGGCTGTGGAAACGACTATATCTACTTTAACTGTTTCAACCATAAAATCAATAATCCGGAGGGACTGAGCGTTCGTCTTTCTGACAGACGCTACGGTATTGGCGGCGACGGTATTATTCTTATCTGTCCGTCAGACGTTGCAGACGCTCAGATGCGTATGTTCAACTTAGACGGTTCAGAGGGAAAAATGTGCGGCAACGGTGTGCGCTGTGTTGGAAAATTCCTGTATGACCACAATATGGTAGACCAAAATAAAGAAATGGTTACGGTAGAAACGTTAAGCGGCATTAAAACCTTAAAGGTTTATAAGCAGGACGGAGAGGTAAAAAGACTTCGTGTAGATATGGGTAAGGCGGAGCTTAATCCTGCAAATATTCCTGTTGCAATAGATAAAGAAAGAGTAATTAACGAGCCTGTTACAATAGGCGGCGAGCAGTATAACATTACCTGTGTTTCTATGGGCAATCCGCACTGTGTAGTTTTCATAAACAATGTGGACGGACTTGATATTGAAAAAGTAGGACCGCAGTTTGAAAACAATGAGCTGTTCCCGGAAAGAGTAAATACAGAGTTCGTAAAGGTGCTTGACCCTCATACAATTATTATGAGAGTATGGGAGCGCGGAAGCGGCGAAACATGGGCTTGCGGAACAGGTGCCTGCGCGGTTGCTGTTGCGGCTGTAGAAAACGGCTATTGCCCCAAAAACGAAGATATTACTATTAAGCTTAAGGGCGGAGATTTAGTAATAAGATATACTGACGACACCGTTTATATGACCGGTGCGGCTGAGCGTGTATTTGATGGAGAAATAGAATTATAATAATATAAGCAGTAATGGGTGGCAATATTTGCGACTATGCTCCATTAATAAAATAACTGAAAAATCTGTTAAAAATAAGATATGCAACGAAAGGACGAAATTTTGAAATGACAAAGTACATATTTGTAACCGGCGGCGTTGTTTCAGGCTTAGGTAAGGGAATTACAGCGGCTTCTCTGGGAAGATTATTAAAAGCAAGAGGGTTAAAGGTTGCGGCTCAAAAGCTTGACCCGTATATTAATGTAGACCCGGGTACCATGAGCCCGTTTCAGCATGGTGAGGTTTACGTAACTGAGGACGGTGCGGAAACTGACCTTGATTTAGGTCACTATGAGCGTTTTATAGATGAAAACCTTAATAAATTTTCCAACCTTACAACAGGTAAGGTGTATTCAAACGTACTGGAAAAAGAAAGACACGGCGATTATCTCGGAGAAACAGTCCAGGTAATTCCGCATATTACAAATGAGATAAAGGACTTTATCTACAATGTTGGAAAAAAGTCAAACGCAGACGTTGTAATAACTGAAATCGGCGGAACAGTCGGAGATATTGAAAGTCAGCCGTTTTTGGAGGCTATTCGTCAGGTGTCTTTGGAGGTAGGGCAGGATAATTGCATTTTTGTCCATGTAACCTTAGTTCCGTATATTAAAAGCTCAGGCGAGCATAAATCAAAGCCTACGCAGCACAGTGTTAAAGAGCTGCGCTCAATCGGCATTAATCCCGATATAATTGTACTGCGCTGTGACGAGCCTATTGACGAGGGCATATTTAAAAAGATTGCTCTTTTCTGCAATGTTAAGCCGGACTGTGTAATAGAAAATATTACGCTGCCTGTACTTTATCAGGCACCCTTAATGCTTGAAAAAAATAATTTCTGCGATATTGTGTGCAGAGAGCTTAATCTTGAAACAAAGCAAAGCGATATGACAGAATGGCTCGAAATGCTTGAGAGAATTGAATCGAGAAACAAAAGCGTCAGAATTGCGCTTGTCGGCAAATATGTTCAGCTTCATGACGCTTACCTGTCCGTTGCAGAGGCGCTGCACCACGCAGGCTACGAGAACGCGGCACACGTTGACATTAAATGGGTTGATGCAGAGCTTGTAACAGAATACACAGTTAAGGACCTTTTAGGCGACTGCAAGGGTATCTTAGTTCCCGGTGGTTTTGGCGACAGAGGCGTTGAGGGCAAAATTACAGCGGCAAAATTTGCAAGAGAAAATAACATTCCGTATCTGGGCATTTGCCTTGGTATGCAAACAGCTGTTATTGAATTCGGCAGAAATGTTCTTTCGCTTCAGGATGCAAATTCCGGTGAGTTTGCACCGGAGTCTGAAAATAAGGTTATAGACCTTATGCCGGATCAAAAAGGTGTTGTAACAAAGGGCGGTACAATGCGCCTTGGCGCTTATCCGTGTAAAATAAGAGAGAATTCAAGAATGGCGCAGGCTTACGGCAAAAAGGAGATTGCAGAACGCCACCGTCACCGCTTTGAGTTCAATAATACTTACAGAGATTTGTATGAAGAAAACGGTATGCTCGTTACGGGTACTTCGCCGAACGGACTGCTTGTTGAGGCTGTTGAAGTTCCTGAAAACAGATTCTATGTAGGCGTACAGTATCACCCGGAATTCAAGAGCAGACCTAACCATGCTCACCCGCTCTTCCGTGAATTTGTCAAGGCAGCAATAGAGGGACAGGAGTAAAATAATATATTTTAAGGAGAGATTAGAATGCCGCAGATTAATGAAAACTTTTTAAAGCTTGAAAAAAACTACCTTTTTATCAACATTGCAAAAAAGGTAAATGCTTATATTAAGGAAAACCCCGATGCAGATATTATCAGAATGGGTATAGGCGACGTTACGCTGCCGATTGCTCCGTGTGTTGTAGAGGCAGTTAAAAAGGGCGCTGAAGAAATGGGAGCAAAAGAAACCTTTAAGGGTTATGAGGACAGCGGAACAGGCTATGACTTTTTAAAGGAGGCTATTGCCGGTTACTACAAAAGCTTCGGAGTTGATGTTGACAGGGACGAAATACGAGTAAACGACGGTGCAAAGTCTGACTGCGGAAATATTGTTGATATTTTCGGCAACGATAATACAGTTATTATCACAGACCCTGCATATCCTGTTTATGTAGATACTAACGTAATGAGCGGCAGAAAGCTTATTTATGCCGACTGCACAAAAGAAAACGGCTTTTGCGCCCTGCCGGATGAAAATATCCATGCAGATTTAATTTATCTGTGTTCTCCGAACAACCCAACCGGTGCGGCTTTCACCAAGGAACAGCTTAAACAGTGGATAGATTTTGCAATAAAGAATGAAGCAATTATCATTTATGACGCAGCTTACGAGGCGTTTATTACAGATGAGGAAATACCAAGAAGTATATTTGCCGTTGAGGGAGCAAGAAAATGCGCCATAGAGATGTGCTCGCTCTCTAAAACAGCAGGCTTTACAGGGATGAGATGCGGCTATACAGTAATACCAAATGAGCTTGAGGTAACTGCAAGCGACGGCACTAAGGTTAATATTTCTCAGCTTTGGGGCAGACGTCAGGGTTCAAAGTTTAACGGTGTTTCTTATCCTGTTCAGTGCGGTGCAGCAGCAGTATTCACTGAAGAGGGTCAAAAGCAGATAAAGGAAAATATTAAATATTATCAGGAAAACGCACGCATAATTTCAAGTGCTATGGACGAGCTGGGCATATTCTACACAGGCGGCAAAAATTCTCCGTACATCTGGCTTGAATGTCCAAACAATATGGGTTCGTGGGAGTTCTTCGATTATCTCCTTAAAGAAGCAAATGTTGTCGGTACTCCGGGCGAAGGCTTCGGCAAAAACGGCAAGGGCTTCTTCCGTCTTACCTCCTTTGGCGACAGAGACAGGACAATAGAGGCAATGGAAAGAATTAAAAAATTGAAATTCTGAATTAATTTTATTTAAACTTTCGGGGCGTGCATTGTACGCCCCATACTTTTAAATCAAGGAAAGAGAGGTGAAGCCGGTTAAAATGGCTTTTTTACCTGTAAGCAAAAAAGAAATTGAAGCTCTCGGCTGGGGGTCTCCCGATTTTGTTTTTGTAACCGGGGATGCATATGTAGATCACCCAAGCTTCGGTATCAGTATTCTATCAAGACTTCTTGAAGATAACGGCTATAAGGTTGCGGTGCTTCCTCAGCCAAATTTCAGAGATAAGTCTGACTTTATGCGTTTTGGAAAGCCAAGACTCGGCTTTTTGGTTACCTCCGGCAATATAGACAGTATGGTGTCTAACTACACAGCTGCTAAACGCAAAAGAAGCGATGATGTCTACTCTCCCGGCGGAGTCGGCGGCAAAAGACCCGACAGAGCCGTTATAGTATATTCAAGAATAATTAAAGAGCTTTATCCCGATACGCCCGTTATCATCGGCGGTCTGGAGGCTTCCCTTCGCAGGTTTGCCCATTATGACTATTGGGATGATAAGGTTCGTCCGTCTATTCTGCTCGACAGCAAAGCAGATATATTAACATTTGGTATGGGTGAAAACCAAACGCTTGAAATTGCAAAAAGATTAAACGAGGGAAAGTGCCTTTCTGAGCTTTACGATATCCGAGGCATTTGCTATGCTATAGATACCAAGGACTATACCCCGGTATCTGCGGCAGACTGCCCGTCGTATGAGCGTGTTTGCGAGAGTAAAAGGGATTATGCAATTGCTTGTAAAAAGCAGATGGAGGAGCAGGACGCAGTCAGAGGTAAAACCGTTATTCAGCGTCACGGCAAAAAAATAGTTGTTCAGAATCCTCCTATGCCGCCGCTTGACAGGAAAGAGCTTGATTATGTATACTCCTTGCCGTATGAAAGAATGTACCACCCAATGTATGAAAATGTCGGCGGAGTTCCCGGCATAGAAGAAGTTGAATTTTCAATTACTCATAACAGGGGCTGCTTTGGCGCCTGCAATTTTTGCTCCATTGCATATCATCAGGGCAGAGCCATTACCTCAAGAAGCGAGCAGTCTGTAATAGACGAAGCCAAACGGCTTACGCAAAACCCCAGATTTAAGGGTTATATTCACGACGTTGGCGGTCCTACAGCAAATTTCCGCAATCCGTCCTGTAGGGTGCAGGAAAAGGCTGGGCTTTGTAAAAATAAAAAATGCCTTGCACCAACCCCGTGTAAGCAATTACAGGTTGACCACAGAGAGTATCTTCATCTTTTAAGAGAGCTGAGAAAGCTGCCGAAAGTTAAAAAGGTATTTATTCGTTCCGGAATACGCTTTGATTATATGATGGAGGACGAAAGTAAAGAATTTTTTGAGGAGCTTGTTAAATATCACGTAAGCGGCCAGCTAAAGGTAGCGCCTGAGCATTGCAGTGCTGCGGTGCTTGATAAAATGGGTAAACCGCACATAGAAACCTACAAGCGTTTTTCTGATGAATTTTATAAAATAACAAAACAGCATAATAAAGAGCAGTATTTAGTACCGTATTTAATGTCCTCGCACCCGGGATCAACTCTGAAGGACGCAGTAGAGCTTGCACTTTTTCTTAAAAAGGAGCATATACGCCCCGAACAGGTGCAGGATTTTTACCCAACGCCGGGTACTGTTTCTACCTGTATGTTCTACACCGGCATAGACCCCTTAACAATGCAGGAGGTTTATGTTCCGAAATCGCCTAAGGAAAAGGCAATGCAAAGAGCGCTGCTTCAATGGTTTAATCCCAAAAATAAACAGCTGGTTATAGAAGCGCTTGTTGAAGCAGGCAGACGCGATTTAATCGGAACAGGCAAAAATTGTCTTGTTACTCCTACTGCCGAATATAAAATGAAGCTTGAAAAAGCGTCTCAGAAATCAAAGGCTAAAAGAAAAGTAATCAGAAACAGAAAAACAGGTAAAAATAAAAGATGAATAAGATAAAACGGAAATTACCTCTTATTGCGGTATCAATACTGCTTATCATTGGTGTTGCACTAAGCATTTCGGAAGCACTCGGAATACCTGTTTTTGGCAATTTGAACGGAATTTTTACCGTACAGTATAAAAATTCCTGCAAGCAGGGACTGTATGTTCATTTTATTGATGTCGGCTGTGCAGACAGCGTACTTATTACCGAAAATAATAATAACATTCTTATTGACTGCGGCAATGCTTCTCTGCGTTCCCGTTCTCTGGAGTATCTTAAGGATAACAATATAAAAAGCCTTGACTTGCTCATTCTTTCTCATACCGATAAGGACCACATCGGCTCTGCACAGGATATTATTGATAAGATAAATGTAAATAAAATAATATACCCGATAAAAGCAGAAAATGAAAGCGAGGACGACAGTGTTTTAACTTCGCTGATTTCGAGAGCAGAGTCTTTAAATATACCGTACAGTGAGCTTACAGCGCCGCAGCATTTAAAGGTCGGGGATTTAACGCTTCATATTTTATCACCGCTAAAGCAGTATAAAGCATCAAATGATACATCTCTTGTGATACGGATGGAATACAAAAACACATCGTTCCTTTTTACCGGAGATGCTCAAAAGGCTGAATACGATATACTCGAAAGCGGAGCTGATATAAAAAGTGATGTACTGAAGGTTGCCCACCACGGAAGCAAAACATCAACAGGCGACGGCTTTTTAAAGGCGGTATCACCGGAATATGCCGTAATAAGCGTCGGTAATAACATTTACGGCTTGCCATCTTATGAAATTATTGATAAAATAGAGCAGACGGGAGCAAAAGTGCTAAGAACCGATAAAAGCGGAAGCATTGTATTTTATTCCGACGGTGAAAAGCTCACTGTTTTCAAAGAAGAAAAGGAGAATTAATATGCAATCAATTAAGGTTGACAGAACTGATTTACAGTATGCAATAGGAACAGATAAGGAAAAGAAGTATTTTGCCATAGAGCTTTCGGAGCTTCCAAAGCCTGTAAAAAAGGGCGATATTATCTTAATTGACGATAACGGCAAAATAACCGTTAAGTCTTAAAGATAGCATCAACTACTTGACAAATTTTTACTTGTCTAATATACTAATAATTAACGGCAAAGAAAAGAAGAAGTACGGTAATGTCAGCGGCGTATTATTCCGTCCTCTGTTTTCAGGGGACGTTTTTTTATAAAATTTTCCCCGTTTTTAAATATATGGTTTTGGAGGAATTAAAATGGGAGTTTATGACGAACTAAAAGCAAGGGGTATAATAGCCCAGACAACTAACGAGGAGCAGGTAAAGGACTTGCTTAATAACGGCAAAACAGCATTTTATATCGGCTTTGACCCAACAGCCGACAGCCTGCACGTCGGTCACTTTGTGCAAATTATGGTAATGGCGCATATGCAAAAAGCAGGGCATACGCCCATTGCGCTTTTCGGCGGCGGAACAGGTATGATAGGCGACCCAAGCGGTAAGAGCGATATGCGTAAAATGCTTACAAGGGAAGAAATTGACCATAACATTGAGTGCTTTAAAAAGCAGATGTCACGCCTTATAGATTTTTCTGACGGTAAGGCGATAATGGTAAATAACGCCGACTGGCTTCTTGATTTAAACTATATCGAATTTATAAGGGAAATCGGCGTTCATTTTACAGTAAATAAAATGCTTGCGGCAGAGTGCTACAAGCAAAGACTGGAGCGCGGCGGCCTTACGTTTTTCGAGCTTAACTATATGCTTATGCAAAGCTACGATTTTTACATTTTGAATCAAAGATACGGCTGCCAGCTTGAGCTTGGCGGCGATGACCAGTGGAGTAATATTATTGGCGGCGTTGAGCTTATAAGAAGAGCGGCCGCTAAAAAAGCCGAGGAAACAGGGGAGGAAATTCCCAAAACTGCTGAATCCTTTGGTATGACATTTACTCTTCTTACAAACAGCGAGGGTAAGAAGATGGGCAAAACTGAAAACGGTGCAGTTTGGCTTGACCCCGAAAAAACCAGTCCCTACGAGTTTTACCAGTACTGGAGAAACGTGGCAGACGCCGATGTTATTCGCTGCCTGAATCTGCTAACATTTTTGTCTGTTGAGGAAATTGCAGAGCTTGCAAAGCTTGAGGGCAGTGAAATTAATAAGGCGAAAGAGATTTTAGCATACGAGGTTACAAAGCTTATTCATGGCGAGGAAGAGGCAAATAAAGCACAAACAGCGGCAAAGGCTCTTTTCGGTGCAGGTAAAAGCTCAGACGATATGCCCACCACAGTCCTTTCAGACAGCGACTTTACAGACGGTTCAATTTCCTTACTTGATGTTTTAACAAAAACAAAGCTCTGTCCTTCTAAAAGCGAGGCACGCAGGCTTGTAACACAGGGCGGAGTATCGGTTGATGATAAAAAAATAACAGTACCTAACGCAGTTGTTTCAAAGGAGCAAATTGCCGAAAAAGGTTATGTAGTAGTTAAAAAGGGCAAAAAGGCGTTCCACAAAATCAGCTTAGACTAATTTGTTTTTTCTTTCGGACCTTTCAAAATTACGGAAAGGAATGTTAAATTATGAAATTTAATTTTAAGGGAATAAAAAACCTTGAAACTAAGGATGTTTGCACAGCGGTTGCGTTTATTATTTACATTTCTGCTTTCTTATTTATCCTGCTGTTTGGTATGAGTATAGGTAATAAGGTTGTAGCAAGAGAAAACGCAGATGTAGAAATAAACAGAACTCTGCCAAACGCTCAGCAAGACTATAAAACCGAAGCTGTGGACAACGAGAAAATTTACAATGGCGAGCTTATGCTTGTAAACGGAAACTACGAATGTGAGGTTGACGGAGCGGACCTTGTGAATATAATGGAAAATAAGCTTGACGTTTACAAGGTTACAGACTATTATTCACAGATAAATGGCAAGGCTATGACTGCGCTAAACAGTATGCTTTCGGACTTTTACAAAACAACCGGAAAAGCAGATGTTTTTGTTACCTGCGGCTACAGAAGCAAGGAAACTCAGCAGGAGATTTATGATAATTCCGTTGCCAATAACGGACAGGAGTATGCAGACAGCTATGTAAACAAGCCGGGTTTTTCAGAGCATCAAACAGGCTATGCGTTTGACCTGTCACTGCTTACAGATGACGGTATAATAGAGGATTTCACAGGCGAGGGCGATTATGCTTGGATTGAAGAAAACTGCGCTAAGTACGGTTTTATTCTGCGCTATCCAACAGACAAAAAAAGCCGTACCGGCATTGAAAACGAGCCTTGGCATTTTAGATATGTTGGAAAAGTACACGCTGCATATATAATGCAGAATAATCTTTGCCTTGAGGAATATATAGATACGGTTCACGAGCACCGTGTAAATAATCCTCTTATTATTAAGGATATGGATTTAAATAATTACGCCGTATATTTCGTTCCTGCCGGCACAAACGACAAATCAGACATCCCGGTACCAAAGGACAAGCAGTATGAATTTTCCGGAAATAATGTAGACGGTTTTATCGTAACGTATAAGCTGTAATCTTTTTAGCACTTGTTCAATTTCAGATAGTGCTGCAAACTGGTATTCAGTACATTATCTGATTATATTGCAAAAAAATCCCGTACTTTCATTTTTATAGAAAGTACGGGATTTTAGCGTTCTTTTTACTTATTCAAAAAGCTTTTAACAAGCGTTTCCAGCAAATCATCTCTGTCAAATTTGCTTATGATATTTCTTGCATTATTATGCGTTGTAATATAAGTAGGATCCTCAGACAGAATATATCCGACAATCTGGTTTATAGGATTATACCCCTTTTCTTTAAGCGAATCATACACAATAGTAAGAGCCGTCTTAATTTGGTCGTCCTTGTCATTACCTAAGGAAAATATCATAGTTTTGTCAAACATATTTCCACCTCCGGATTATCATTTTTGACGTATTGTTTTATGCTGTATATTATACTATATTGCCTTTAGAACTTCAATAGTATAAATGTGAATATAATTAAAATTATTTTACGAAATTATTTTATTATGTTCTCAGCACGGCTCCTACCTTGTCAAGAGCTTTCATAATCTTCTTTACAGCGCTTTCCGCCTGCTCGTCAGTAAGCGTGCTGTCTGCGCTTCTCAGCACAATCTTAAATGCGACGCTCTTTTTACCGCTTTCAATCTGCTTGCCCTGATAAACATCAAACAGCTTTAAGCTTTCCAGATATTTACCTGATGCAGCGGAAATTGCCTTTTCCAAGGTTAGTACAGGAATATTCTCGTCGCAGATTACAGCCAAATCTCTTGTAATAGCAGGGTACTTAGGCAGCGGCTTATAGCTTTTAACTCTGTCAGAATTTTTATACATTACATCAGCGTCAAGATTAAATACGTAAACTCTTGTTCCTATGCCGTAGTTGCTTACACATTCAGGGTGAATTTCGCCGATAACGCCGAGCCTTTCGCCGTTTACGGCAAGTACAGCACATCTTCCGGGGTGGAAGCCAAACTCATCGTCTGCCGCTTCAATGTCATAATCCTTAACGCCGGCTTTTTTAAGCAGAGCCTCCAGCATACCCTTAACGGTGAAGAAGTCAACATCTCCGCCGTAGAAGCCGGCAATAAGACGGTTGTTTTCATAGGGGAGAGCGTCGTCAGAGGTAGGTATATACTCCTTAGCAAGCTCATACAAATATGCCTTTGCGTTTCTGTTATTGTAGTTTTTAGAGAGAATTTCAAGCATTGACGGCAAGGCTGTTGTTCTCATAATGCTTGTGTCCTCGCCAAGCGGGTTAGAAATAACAACAGATTTTCTAAGCTCGTGGTTTTCCGGCATAAGCACCTTATTATAGTATTTTGGACTTATGAATGAGTAAGTCATAATCTGGCTTACTCCCATAGCAAGCATTGTGTCGGAAATCAAAGTATCAAACTTCTGTCTGTCGGTATATTTGCCCTGTGCGCCGCCGCTTATCGAAGTTGATTTAATATTATTGTAGCCGTAAAAGCGTGCAATCTCCTCTGCAATATCTGCCTTATGCTCAAGGTCGGGGCGGAAGGTTGGTATTATTATCTCATCACCGTCAATTTTACATTCAATTTTCTCTAATATTTTTATCATTTCATCGGCAGAAATATCTGTAGCCAAAAAGCTGTTAATCCACTCCGGCTGGAACTTGATTTTTCTGTTTCCTTTTTCAAAGCAGACGTCAGACACTATGCCGTCCATAACATCGCCTGCGTCAAGCAGCTCAACAAGCTCGCAGGCACGCTCCAAAGCAGGCAGACAGGCGTTAGGGTCAAGTCCCTTTTCATATCTTGATGATGCGTCTGTACGCATACCCTGCTCCTTAGCGGTTATTCTTATGCTGCTTCCAAGGAAGGTTGCAGACTCAAAAACAATTGTAGTGGTGTCGTCCATAATTCCGCTGTACTCACCGCCCATAACGCCTGCAATGGCAACGGGCTTATTTGCGTCTGCAATAACAAGGTTGTTTGGTTTAAGCGTACGTTCAATACCGTCGAGAGTTGTAATCTTTTCTCCGTCCCTTGCACAGCGCACTCTGATTTTACCCTCATCAATAAAGCGCAGGTCAAAGGCGTGCATAGGCTGACCGTATTCAAGCATAACATAGTTTGTAATATCAACAATATTGTTAATCGGTCGAACACCCATAGCACGCAGACGTTCTCTCATCCAGCGGGGAGACGGCTTAACACGCACATTTTTTACTATTCTTGCGCTGTACATTTTGCAAAGCTCCGGCGCCTCAATTTTAACGTCGAGCATACCTGTGCAGTCGCCGTTTCCTGCTTTTACAACAGGAGTGTGTAATTTAAGCTCTGTACCAAACGTAGCCGCCGCTTCTCTTGCAAGACCTATAACAGAGAAGCAGTCGGGACGGTTTGAGGTTATCTCAAACTCAACCTTAGTATCGTTAAGACCGATAACCGAGCAAATCTCGTCACCCGGCTTACATTCCTCCTGCAAAACAAAAATTCCGTCCTCTATTGCATATGGAAAGTCGTGTACGGTAACGCCAAGCTCTGCAACAGAACAGAACATTCCCATGCTTTCAACGCCTCTGAGCTTGCCCTTTTTTATCTTAGTGCCGTCAGCCAAAACGGAGTTATCCATAGCAACAGGTACTAAATCACCAACAGTTAAATTCTTAGCGGCAGTTACAATTTGTATCGGCTCTTCTTTTGCAACGTCAACCTTGCATACAACCAGCTTATCAGCGTCGGGGTGCTTTTCTATAGACAAAACTTTTCCAACAATTATGTTGCTTATTTTTTCGCCCTCAATTTCATATCCCTCAACCTTTGAACCACTCATAGTCATAGCCTCTGAAAATTCTCTGGGCTTTACATCTATATCGGTAAAATCCTTGAGCCATCTCATTGATAAATTCATAATGCTTATTCTCCTTTCGATATATTAGAACTGCTTTAAGAAGCGAGTGTCATTTTCATAGAACAGGCGTAAATCGTCTATGTTATATCTTCTCATAGCAACACGCTCAAGTCCAAGTCCAAGCGCAAAGCCGCTGTATACCTCAGGGTCTATACCGCAGTTTGCAAGTACCTTCGGGTGAACCATACCGCAGCCCAGTATTTCAATCCAGCCCTCGCCCTTACAAAGTCGGCAGCCCTCACCGTGACAGTTAAAGCACTGCACGTCAACCTCGGCAGAAGGCTCGGTAAACGGGAAGTGATGCGGGCGGAAACGCACAACGCTGTCCTCACCGTATAAGCGCTTAACAAATGTTTCAAGAGTGCCCTTCAAATCTGCAAAGGTAATACCCTTATCTACTACAAGTCCCTCAATCTGATGGAACAAAGGGGAGTGTGTAGCGTCAATAGCGTCGCTTCTGTAAACTCTGCCGGGAGAAATAACTCTTATCGGCGGCTTTTGCTTTTCCATTGTGCGTATCTGCACAGGGGAGGTCTGCGTTCTCAGTACGATATTATCGGTAATATAGAACGTGTCCTGTGTATCTCTTGCAGGGTGATCCTTTGGAATATTCAAAGCCTCAAAGTTGTAGTAGTCGTATTCAACCTCAGGCCCGTCTACAATGTCAAAGCCCATACCAACAAATATTTCTTTAATTTCATCCATTACTATTTCAAGCGGATGCTTTGCGCCAAGCTCAATCTCTCTGCCGGGCATAGTAACGTCTATTTTCTCTTCCTTAAGCTGTTTTTCAAGCTTGTTTGCCTCAAGCTCCTTTGTTTTTTCGTCAATGGCGTTTTCAATAAAAGAGCGCACGTCGTTTGCAAGCTGACCTATTACGGGACGTTCCTCTTTTGTTAGCTTGCCCATTTGCTTTAAAATAGAGGTGAGCTCACCTTTTTTGCCTAAAAACTTTATGCGAAGCTGCTCAATATTTGCAGCCTCCGTTGCGGCAGCTAAGGTGTTTGCTGCCTCTGCACGAATTGCTTCAAGTTGATTTTTCATTTTTAATCCGTTGACTCCTTTCACGAAATATGTGATAAAAATAAAATATGCTGAAAGACGCGGTCTTTATCTTCTGCAAAATAAAAAAGCCTCCGTCCCAGAAAAAAGGGACGAAAGCACATAACCTCCGCGGTACCACCCGATTTTTTGCCAAAGAGCAAACACTCCGCCGGCATATAACGGTGCCTGCCGTCACAGCCTACTAAGCTTTAGCCTTTAAGCTGCGCCGCTCAAAAGTGAAAATTCAAAACCCCGGCATTGCAAGGCGCTCTTTCAGCCGAGAAGCACCGTCTCTTTTACAAGCATAAAGGGATTTTTACTCTGCTTTTTCATTGCGTTTATTTTTATATTCAGCTTTAATGTATACTATACCACCAAACCAAGCAAAAAGCAAGTGCTGATTTTGCGAAAGTTTCAGAATAACAATTAATCTTTTGCTTGCTATTAAATAAAAATATGACATACTTCTGTCAGGAACACTTAACGCTTTACGCAACAGTTTATTCTTGACGCTAGGGTTTACGTCAAATGTATCTTTTGTGTAAATGTAAACAAAATTTTTCTTTGCTGAATTTTATTGTAAACTTAAAAGATATATGTTATCATTTTATACAGATGAAAATTAACTTTTGAATAACAAAATAAAAAGGAATGGTAATACAATGGATATATTTACAGAGCAAATAGTAAAAAAGAAAAAAACAGTGCAGGACACTATTGTTAAAATAAGCATAATTCTGTGCCTTATTTTAATACCCTTTGCGTTTACAGCAATAGCACAGCTTACACATACGGCATATTTCATTGTTGTAGGCTTTTTTCTCGTGCTTATTGGTATATACGTTGCGTGGTACTTAATAACGTCCTTAAAGCAGGAATTTGAGTACAGCGTTACAAATGATAACTTAACTGTTGATAAGATAATAGCAAAGCGCAAAAGAAAAAAGATGCTGAGCATGGATATTAAAAAAATTGACGAGCTGTCAAAGCTCAATAGTGAAGATTTTGACAAAAGGAAGTACGATAAAGTCATTTTTGCGGCAGAAAGCGCAGATGATGAAAACGTCTATGCCTGCTCTTTCACAACAGAAAAATACGGAAAATGCCTGCTTGCTTTTTCTCCGAATGAAAAGGTTTTAAATGCAATGAAGCCGCATCTTAAAAAGGATATAGTTTTAAAGCTGTTTTATAACAGATAAGTAATTACAGCATAGATAAACGGTGGGATAGGTTTGCGCTATCGCACCGTTTTATAATTTAGCGAAAGGATGACTATATATGAAAATACTGTCGGCACAGCAGATGAGAATTCTAGAACAAAGAGCAGTTGAAAACGGAGCTACCTACTTTTTTCTTATGAAAACAGCAGGCAAAAGCGCCGCACAGATTATGACAGAGAAAATGAATGTGAAAAAGGGAGATAAGGTTGTTGCGCTGTGCGGAAAGGGCAACAACGGCGGCGACGGCTTTATCGCATCGGCGTACTTAAAGGAGCATGGAATAGATGCGGAAATTTTGCTTATAGAGGACGAGCCTAAAACTCCGGACGCCAAAGCGGCGTTGGCAAATGCGTCATTGCAGAAGGTGCCTGTTTGGCGTATGTGGGAGGATAAGGAGAGAATAATAAATAAAATAAAGTCAGCAGATTATGTTATAGACGCACTCTACGGCATTGGCTTTAAGGGTGAGCTTCGTGACGAAATCAAGCTTCTTGCTGATTTAACGCAGTCGCTTGATAAGCGTGTTTTAAGTATAGATATTCCAAGCGGGGTTGAATGTGACACAGGAAAGGTATTAAACGGTGCATTCTGTGCTGAAGTAACCGTCAGCTTCACAACACTGAAGCCTGCACATATTTTATATCCGTCTATGGATTATTGCGGAAATACTGTAGTTGCAGATGTCGGAATTAAGCAAAGCCTCATTGTTTCCTGTGAATATATGTATAAAACAATAGAACACAGCGAGGTGTTTTCGTCACTGCCTAAGCTAAAAATATCAGACAATAAGGGAAGCCGGGGAACCTTACTTACAGTATGCGGAAGCTACGGAATGGCGGGAGCAGCAAAAATGAGTATACAAGCAGCTCTCAGAAGCGGAGCAGGACTTGTAAAGGCAGCAGTGCCGGAGTCTGTTTACCCGATATTATCCTCAACACTTAGCGAGCCTGTTTTTTTGCCTGTTAAGCAAAGCCAAAACGGCAGCTTTTCACCGCAAAATGCAGAATATATTATAAATCAGGCAAAAAGCGCAACTGCTTTGCTTATCGGATGCGGACTTTCATTTTCCGATGATATAACTGATTTTGTATGCTCCGTATTAAGTAAAATAACAATACCCGTCATAATAGATGCAGATGGCATAAACGCAGTTTCAAAGCATATAGATATATTAAAGCAAATGAATTCTACGGCAATTTTAACGCCGCATCCGGGCGAAATGGCAAGGTTGTTTTCCGTATCTGTAAGCGAGATTCAAAACAACCGCATAGAATATGCCAAAAGGCTTGCAACGCAGTATAACTGTGTTGCAGTTTTAAAGGGTGCTAAAACTGTGGTTGCTGACATAAGCGGAGAAATATTTATTAATACAACAGGAAATCCCGGAATGGCAAGGGGAGGAAGCGGCGACGTTCTTGCAGGAATTATTGCCTCTTTAACTGCTCAGGGAATTTCACCGTTTAACGCCGCAAAAGCAGGAGTATATATTCACGGTCTTGCAGGTGATGTTGTAAAACGCTTAAAGGGTGAGCTTTCTATGCTTCCAACCGATATAACAGAAATTTTGCCGCAGGTATTTATGAGTAAATAAGGGGAGTGTTTATGCGCCGTATTCTTATAACATTATCGGTAATTGCCGTAACGCTCATATCCTTTGCTGCGTGCAATTACTTTTCGATAAAACCGCCTGACCCTGTTACAGAATTTACAGCAACGGCAGACATTCAGTATAAAGGGCAAAAATATGTGTGTAGTATAAGTAATACATCAAAAGATACGGCAAGTGTCACTGTTACAAAGCCACAGGAGCTTGCAGGCTTTTCCTGTGTTTGGCAGGGCTCGGGCTACAGCGTTGAATACAAAGATTTGTTTTGCAGGAGCAATGTAGAGTATCTTCCGCAGAACGCATTTGCAAGCGCACTTGTAGATGTGCTTAAATGCTGTGAAAATACAGAAAAGCTAAGAGTTAAACAGCTTGATTCCGAAAAAACAGTTTATGAGGGCGAGTGCAAAAACGGAAAATTTTTACTTACCTGTTCAACTGCCGACAGAATAGTACAAAATGTAGAAATTGATAATATATTACTAAAAGTAAAATTCAGCAATCAAGAAGAATTACTCTCCTAAAATTAAGACAGCACCGCATTTACAATATACTGCAAAGGAGACTGAAGCCAAAATGCAGCAGCCTCCTTTAATAAGCTTATTCCGTTTGATTAATCTAAAATTCTTCCGTCTGTAGAAATAGTGACAACCTGCCACGGTATAAATTTGCCGCTTGCCTTAAGAGCATTTTTAACCGCCGCTTCAATACCTCCGCAGCAAGGCACCTCCATTCTTGTTACAGTAACGCTTTTAATATTATTGTTTTTGATTATTTCAGTAAGCTTTTCTGTATAGTCCACCATATCAAGCTTAGGACAGCCGACTATAACGGTTTTGTTCTTCATAAAATCGTTATGAAAGCTTCCGTAAGCATAAGCACAGCAGTCGGCAGCTACCAATAAATTAGCGTTATCAAAATATGGTGCATAGGAGTTCACAAGCTTAATTTGTACAGGCCATTGTTTCAGCATTGATATTGACTTTACACCTGCTGATGTTTGCTGTGTTTCGTTATTTGCATCTCTGTTAAATATCTTTGAATGTGTTGACGGACAGCCGCAGGGAAGAGGTGCGCTCTTCTTTTGCATATTCTCCTTTACAGCCTGTTCGTTGTACGGCAGAGCCTCACGCTCTGTAAATGATATTGCATTTGTCGGGCAGGAAGGCAGACAGTCGCCCAAGCCGTCGCAGTAATCATCTCTTAAAAGCTTTGCCTTGCCGTTTACAATTCCTATAGCGCCCTCGTGGCACGCATCGGCGCATAATCCGCAGCCATTGCACTTTTCTTCATCTATTTGAATTATTTTTCTTATCATAATCATTACCTCCTTGATTTGATGACATAATTATAATATACTAAAATAAAAACTTACGTTGTAAAAACAACAAAACTATCAAAAGGAATTAAGGAAAAATATGATAACACATTTGGAAATAATTAAAAAATGCAAATTATTTAATAATATTGAGGAAGAAAATATTATTAAATTTTTGAACGATATTAAGGCTCGGTCAAAGCGTTATTCAAAGGGCAGTTATGTAATCACAGCCGGAGACAGAGTTCAAAATATAGGCGTTGTGCTGAGTGGAGAGGTGCAGATTTTAAAAGATGATTATTGGGGAAACAGAAGTATAGTAGGCAGGTCAGAGCCGAGTGAAATGTTTGGAGAAGCTTTTTGCCTCAGCAATCTTTGTGAATACCCAATAGATGTAATGACAACAGAAGATACCGAGGTGTTATTAATAAACTGCAAACAATTGCTTGCGGCGTGCGACAGCAGGGGCGTTTGCTACAATACAATTATAAGAAATATGCTGAGAATAATTGCAGAGAGAAATATTAATCTTGTAAGAAAAATTGAGCATATTTCAAAGCGGACAACAAAAGGAAAGCTGTTATCCTATTTGTCATTTCAGGCAAAAAAGAATAACAGCAGCGAGTTTTATATTCCGTTTAACAGAGAAGAGCTTGCCGCTTATCTGTCGGTCGACCGCAGTGCAATGTCAAATGAGCTTTGTAAAATGAGGAATGAGGGCATTTTAAGCTTTAAAAGAAATCATTTTATTCTATATAATAAAGAAGGTGAGAAGTAATTTTACTTCTGATTGTTCCTCTGAAAGCACAGCAATTTTATTTTTATAAATCCGTTTCTTCATATGCCAAGGCATATATCATTGCACGAAGTGCGATATCATATCGAAGATATATCATCCGTTCGGTAAGGAACGGATATCATTGAAAAAAGTCACTTTTGTCTACCTGACAAAAGTGACTTTTTTCTTGGCGGAGGACAAGGGATTTGAACCCTCGCGCCGGTTACCCGACCTACTCCCTTAGCAGGGGAGCCTCTTCACCACTTGAGTAATCCTCCGTATAGTAAAGTAAAAAATTAATACCCGGAATAAACCGGATATATATGTGGCGGAGGGGAAGGGATTCGAACCCTTGGTCCCTTTCGGGATCACTAGTTTTCAAGACTAGCTCCTTAAACCGCTCGGACACCCCTCCGTACAATTGGCAGGATTTATAATACCATAACACGGAGGGAAAGTCAATACTTTTTTAGAGAATAAATAATATATTATTTTAAAATTTTCAAAAGAATAGCATATATTAGTTGGCATAATCCTAATATTATATCCCCCGCAGTTTATGCAGGGGATATGAATAGTTAACAGTTACATCAGCTTGCGTTTTTCATCTGTAATCTCAGCTTGTCGGAAATCATAGCGATAAATTCGCTGTTTGTCGGCTTACCTCTGCCGTTGTGTATTGTATACCCGAAATAGGAATTTAAAACATCAACATCGCCTCTGTCCCAAGCAACCTCAATTGCATGGCGTATTGCTCTTTCTACACGGGAAGAGGTGGTTTCGTATTTTTTAGCAACAGAAGGGTAGAGCTGTTTTGTAACTGCGTTAATTATTTCCGGCTTTTCAATGGACATCATAATAGAATCTCTTAAATAGTGATAACCCTTAATATGAGCAGGAACACCTATTTGATGGAGAATTTCTGTTATTTTAATTTTCATACTGCCGCTGCTTTGAGGTTTGCTTGCCGGAACAAAGCGGCTTATATTATCACGGCTGTTGTTTTCTTCGCTGCTCAATAAGTTTATTATGCTTTCCGCAAGCTTTGCAGTATCATACGGACGAAGCACAAAATAAGAAGCGCCGCTTTTCATTATCTCCTTTTCAAGCACAGGGCTGTCAAAGGATGACAGTATAACAAATTTTGGTACATCTGGAGAGCTTGATGAACTCATAGAGCGAAGAACGCCTATACCGTCAATTCTTGTCATAAATAAATCAAGCAAGACTATATCCGGTTTGATAGTATTTATTTTTTCCAGAACCTCAATGCCGTCCTTGCCGCATAAATGTGTTTCAATCCCGTAGCTTGCAAAAATTTCACACGCTTCACGACTAAAAGCTTCACTTTCCTCCGTAATCAACGCTTTAATCTTAAAATCCATTTTAAATCCTCCCAGTCTTTTCTTTGGTGAAATTATTTTACCATAAATTGGTAATTAATGCAAGTGTTTACAGAAAAAATATTGAAAATTTTTAAAAGAATTTCTGCTTTATGCTATGCGGCATCTTTAGATAAAACATCGGCTTTTTCGTCACAATTTGACAGCATATTTTCAGCAAAAATTGCATATCCCTTGTCGGGGTTATTTACAAATACATGAGTAACTGCACCTACCAGCTTGCCGTTTTGAAGTATAGGACTGCCGCTCATTCCCTGAACAATTCCACCCGTTTCTGTAAGCAGCTGATCATCTGTTATTTTTATTGTCATATTCTGTGTTTTATTTTCGCTGTCATAATTTATGCTTTCTATTTCTATATCATAATATTTAGGCGTGTCGCCGTTTACAGTTGTAAGAAGCTGTGCGCTTCCTGTTTTAACCTCTTGTGCACAAGCTACAGACACAGCCTCATTTTCGGTAGGTGAAGCTTCCATATATCCGTATACACCGCTTTCGCTGTTTTTATAAAGCTCTCCTATCGGTTCATAGCTTTCAAAGTGACCGTTTAAAGAACCTGCTGTTCCTTTTTTTCCTTTTGTAATACTGTCAAGCTTAACATCTACTATATCTCCCTGATTAAGAGGCAGAATTGTTCCTGTGTCAACATCGCATATTCCATGGCCCAGTCCTGCGAAGCTTTTGCTTTCCGGCTCGTAAAACGTCATTGTTCCAATTCCTGCGGAGCTGTCCCGCACCCATATACCTATTTTATAATCACCGTTTTCACTTGTTTTTACAGGCATTATTTTTTTATCGTAATACTTTTCATCTCTCATAATTCTTAACAAAATTTCATTGCCGCCGCTTTCGCTTATATATTTGATAAGCTCTTCGTTTGAATTTACATTATTGCCGTTTATTTTTGTTATTATATCGCCGGTTTTAAGTCCTGCATTTTTTGCTGGGTTGTAGCTTTTTCCGTCTGTATATACATCGTCTGTCTTTACTATCATAACGCCGTGAGTAAACAGCTTTATGCCAAAAGGTGTGCCGCAAGGAATTACTTTTATATCCTTATCATAATTAAGGGTTACTTCCTTTATAGGTATAATGCCGCCAAGCATCAGCGTGCTTGCTTCGCTTTTTAAAGTGCTTTGTGCGCCGCTGTTTACGCTTTTGTTAGCTTCATACTTATTTACAACAGAAATAGCGCTGAACTGAACAGTCCGCTCGTTTGCATCTCCTGTAAATCTGTATTCATCGGGAAAATATCCGGCAGAAAAGCAGGTCAGGGTTAAAACCGGAAGAAGTATTGCAGCTATTGCAACGGTAAATGCTTTTATTGCTTTTTTCATATTATCACCTCCTAAATCCGCTGCAATATTACTGTTGCCGGAAACACAGTTTTTAAATTGGTAAACAGAGCGATAAAATTACTTCTTTCCATACATACCTTAAATATTGCGGTGAAAACTGATAAAAAAGAAAAGATTAATTCTGTTTCAAATAATTAATTGTTTTTTATACTGAATTATGTTATCATCGTTTTGTATTATCGTAGTAAAATATTGGAGTATATTTCCAAGAAAAATAATCTGAAAGGGGTTAATGACTATAAATAACGAAAAAACTGATGTTAAACGCTATAACGTAACAGCTGAATCGGGACTTAGCACACAGCAGCTTCAGCAAAGAGTAGCTGACGGCCTTATTAATAAGGAAAGCAGATTGCCTACAAAATCTATCGGCAGAATTCTGTGCGATAATTTTCTTACTCTTTTTAACCTTATAAACATACTGCTTGCAATTGCTATTTTGTGTGTAGGCTCATATAAAAACGTGCTTTTTATGGGCATAGTTCTATGCAATGCGGCTATTGGTACTTTTCAGGAGATAAGAGCTAAAAGGGCGGTGGAAAAGCTTTCTTTTATCTCATCCTCAAAGGTTAAAGCGATAAGAAACTCAAAAACAGAAGAGATTAACATTAACGATATTGTTCTTGACGATGTGCTGGAATTATCAAACGGAAATCAGATTCCGACTGATTGCATTGTCCTTGACGGAGAATGTGATGTAAACGAGTCACTTCTTACCGGAGAGTCTGACTCAATACACAAAAAGCCGGGGGATGAGCTTTTGTCGGGAAGCTTTATCTGTTCAGGCAAATGCAGGGCAAAGGCAGAGCATATCGGCGACGATACATATGTTTCTTCTGTTTTTAATAAAGCGAAATACATTAAAAAGGTCAATTCGGAAATAATGTATACGCTGAATAAAATAATAAAAATTATTTCAATTGCGATTTTCCCCATAGGTATACTCTTTTTTATAAGCCAGATGAATACATCAGGCGGAAATGTAAGTGAAGCGGTGCTAAGTACAGGAGCAGCACTTGTAGGAATGATACCTGAGGGACTTATTCTTCTTACAAGTACCGTCCTTGCAGTAAGCGTTATACGTCTTTCAAAGCACAGGGTGCTTGTGCAGGAGCTTTATTGCATTGAAACTCTGGCGAGAGTTGATGTGTTATGCCTTGATAAAACAGGAACAATTACCCAGGGCAGTATGGAGCTTACTGATGTTCTTCCTGCGTCTGATGAATACAGCAGTGAAATCAATACTGCGCTTAATGCTCTTACCACAAGCCTTGACGACAGCAACCCGACTTTTAATGCTATAAAAGAGAAATATTCAGGCAAGTCTGGTTTGTCGTGTGTATTTACCGTACCATTTTCATCCGATAAAAAATGGTCGGGGGCGTCATTTAAGGATGTCGGTACTTATATTATAGGCGCCGCTGAATTTATTTTTAGCGAAGTGCCTGATGATATTCAGTCTGTCCTTGATGAATATTCCGACAGTCACAGAATTATTATACTTGCAAAATCCAATACAGTTATAACTGAAAATACGCTTCCGATAGATTTAACTCCGATGTGCGCTTTGCTGATTAAAGACAAAATAAGAAAAAATGCAAAGAAAACTCTTAAATTTTTTGAGGAGCAGGGCGTTGATTTAAAGATAATATCCGGCGATAATGTTAAAACTGTTGCGGGAATTGCAAAAGAGGTCGGATTTAAAAATTATGATAAATATATTGACGCATCTACCTTAAAAACAGAAGATGCTATAAAGCAGGCGGCGGCAAAATATTCCATATTTGGCAGAGTTACCCCTGTACAGAAAAAAGAGCTTTTGCTTGCTTTGAAAGAAAACGGTCATACCGTTGCAATGACAGGCGACGGCGTAAACGATGTGCTTGCGCTTAAAGAAGCCGACTGCTCTGTTGCTATGGCAAGCGGAAGCGAGGCGGCAAGGAATGTTTCTCAGCTTGTTTTGCTGGATTCCGACTTTTCCTCTATGCCGCAGGTAGTTGCTGAGGGTAGACGCTCAATAAACAATATACAGCGAAGTGCGTCGTTGTTTTTAGTAAAAACGATTTATTGCTCAATTTTATCAATACTGTTTGTAATTCTTCCGTTTTCGTATCCGTTCGAGCCTATACAAATGACTATGCTTAATGCCTTTACTATTGGTATACCGTCCTTTGTGCTTGCACTGCAGCCTAACAAAAACAGAATTGAGGGTAATTTCTTT
>JBJEQJ010000037.1:0-23806 GCA_051881695.1 Acutalibacteraceae bacterium
TGACTCGTCCCTTAGGGGAGGTTATATCATAGCCTTACAAACAAAAAAGGAGGCAAATATGAAAGAAATGAAAATGAATCAGCAGCATCCGAGCTGTAAGAATAAAGAAAAAGAGCAGTTATATAAGATTGGTATGTTTGCAAATATGAATCGTGTAACCATAAAGGCACTTCGCTATTATGATGAGCAGAAGCTGCTGGTTCCTGTATATGTGGATGAGGAGACCGGTTATCGCTATTATGCGGCAGGTCAGATGGCGCAGTTACACAGAATTATTGCCTTAAAAAATATGGGATTTTCCATAGATGATATTCGTAAAATTATGGACGGAGCAGAAGAAAAATCATTTTTACTTGAGAAAAAGCAGGAAATTTTAAAAGAGCTTGCGCTCCTGACTGACAAGCTTTCACAGGTTGAAAGTTATCTTGCAAGAGAAAGTATAAATTTGTCATCTCCGGTTCTTATCAAAGAAATACCTGAGGTGATTGTCTGTACCATGAAACGGAGAATAAAGTCATATGATGCACTGTTTGAGCTTATGCCGCAAATGGGAGCGCAGATGGAATTGTCAGATTGTAAGTGTGCTCAGCCGGCGTACTGCTTTACTCACTATCTGGAGCCTGAATATAAGGAAGAGGATATACTGGTAGAAATCTGCGAGGCAGTCACAGAGAAAAAACAGGATTCAAGGGATATAGCATTTAAAGTGTTTCCTAAAGTACCTATGGCGGCATGTATTTTTCATAAAGGCTCTTATAATACCCTGCATAAATCCTATGCGATGCTGCTTCACCATATTGAAGAAAACAGATATGAGATTTGCGGAAATATCAGAGAGTCTTATATAGACGGCGTATGGAATAAAGAAACTGAAAATGAATGGCTTACTGAAATTCAGATTCCGGTGAAGTAATTTCGTTGCTATAAAAGAAGAAAAATCGTGAATAAGTAGAGTGAATTTAAGTCGTTAAGCTGTACAAGTTCTTGGGAGAGTACAGCAGTGAATGAAATTGGAGAAAGGAGTTTACTATGATTTCTCAGAATCATATTATCATCCGAGGTCTTCGTCAGAACAATCTGAAAAATGTATCGCTGGATATACCAAAAGGAAAAATTGTGGTTTTCACCGGAGTATCAGGTTCCGGAAAATCCAGTATTGTATTTGACACAATCGCTGCTGAAAGCCAGCGGCAGATGAACGAAACCTATACTGCCTTTATGCGTGGAAGACTGCCCAAATATGAAAAGCCGAAGGTGGAGAGAATCGACAATCTTTCCGCTTCGGTCATTGTGGATCAGTCCCGTCTGGGAGGCAACGCCCGTTCTACTGTGGGCACCATTAGTGATATGTATGCGGCATTGAGGCTTCTATATTCCCGCATTGGAACGCCCTATGTGGGAACTGCATCCTATTTTTCCTTCAACAACCCCAACGGTATGTGCAAGACCTGCTCCGGTATCGGAAAAATTCTGGATTTGGATATTGAACGAGCCATAGACCCGGATAAATCCTGGAACGAAAGTATGTTGGGCTTGCCTGCCTTCGGCGTGGGAAACTACTACTGGAAGCAGTACACAGGCTCAGGATTGTTCGATCTGGATAAAAAGTATCGGGATTATACGCCGGAGGAACGGAATCTGCTCCTGTTCGGCAGCAGGGAACAGGGCGGACCTCGGGAGCATAAGCGGGTTGAAGGGGAATATCTATGTGTTAGATGAGCCTACCACAGGACTTCATGCCTCTGATGTAAAGACGGTAATGGAATTGTTGGATAGTCTGGTAGACCGTGGAAATACCGTAATTGTAATTGAACATAATACGGATGTGATGAAGCGTGCTGACCGGATTATTGATGTCGGACCGGATGGCGGTACTGCCGGCGGTGAGATTGTCTTTACCGGGACGCCAAGAGAGATGGTCGAACAGGCGCATACCATTACAGCAGAATATCTGAGAAAATCGTTATAATTCTGCCACAAATTTTCACAAGGCTATTTGACAGAGAATTTGTATAGGAGAGTATTGAATGAGAAATTTAGTAATATATGTACATGGCAAAGGAGGAAGTGCAGAGGAAGCGAAGCATTATCAGCCTCTCTTTGCTGATAGTGATGTTATTGGTTTTGACTATAAATCGCAAAATCCTTGGGAAGCGAAAAGCGAGTTTTCGCAGTTTTTTGATTTGCACAGCAAGGGATATGATTCTGTTATTTTGATTGCAAACAGCATAGGTGCGTTTTTTTCTATGAATGCACTTACTGAAAAAAAGATTTCTCAAGCTATGTTTATTTCCCCCATTGTAAATATGGAAAAATTGATTATGGATATGATGATGTGGTCAAATGTCACAGAAAGTGATTTACAAAGTAAAAAAGAGATTCCTACGGAGTTTGGGGAGACATTATCTTGGGATTATTTGTGCTATGTGCGAAAGCATCCGATTGAATGGAGTATCCCCACCTGTATTTTATATGGTGGAAAGGATTATTTAACTTCCGGAGAAACCATATCTGAATTTTCAAATAGAATCGGTGCTACTCTCAATGTAATGGACAACGGAGAACACTGGTTCCATACAGATGAGCAAATGAAGTTTCTTGACGATTGGATTATAAGTTCAATTCGATAAGTTCAACCTCAATTTGTGGATGATTATAAAGGAAAAATTGTTGGTGCTTATGTTGTTTCAGCCTCCAGAATTTCCGGTGTAATTTCCGGTGGAATCGGGCAATGATATGGATGATTCCCTGTCTTCTCTTTTAACTGCCTCCATGCGGCTTCTATAATTTCGGGGTTATTGCAAACATCAATAGCCGTTGCTGCGATAATTTGACCGGCATACAACATTCCCTTGTGCGCAAAATCACTCTTGCCGCAGGCGACAGCCTGCCAGCTGTGGGCAGCAGTCCCTACCGGCCAAGTGCTTGTGCCGCACTGTGAAACAGGACAAACCCAGCTCACATCTCCGACATCGGACGAACCCGGAATTGGAATGTTTCCCGACTTGTTCCAATTCCTGGGCTTTAAATCAAACACATTTTCAGGAATTCTGTCGGCAGGCATCTGCGTTTTTACGATTTCACGAGCAAACGCAATATCGTCTGCGCGCTCAACAGGGTTTGGAATTTCGCACATATTATTGTACATTACCTCATCCAGCGCAGGAATCAGCACTGTATTGCTTGTTCCTTTTAGGAATTTGATTTCAACCTGTGTTTCGGTCATCATAGCTGCGCCTTTTGCTATATTATTGATACGCTCATAAAGATTAGAAAGCTCAGGTGCAAAGGGCGCTCTGATCTGATACAGTGCCGATGCATAGGCCTGAACAATATTTGGTGAAATTCCTCCGGTATTCGTTATGGCATAATGAATTCTTGCAGTTGACGGAATATGCTCTCTGAGGAATTGAACCCCTATATTCATCAACTCAAGTGCATCAAGTGCGCTTCTTCCCGCCTCCGGCGCCGCTGCCGCATGGGATGCTTTACCGGTAAAGCTATAACGGATGGCGTCATTAGCCAAAACCGGTCCGGGAGGCATCATATTGCAATCGTTAGGATGCCAGCTTAATGCCAAATCAAGTTGATTAAAGCAGCCCTCCCTAGCCATAAATGTTTTTCCGCTTCCGCCCTCCTCGGCAGGGCATCCGAAAAACACCACGGTTCCGGTTTTCCCTTCCGTTTCAAGATAATGCTTAAAGCCGACTGCGCCCATTAGTGCACCGACTCCAAGAAGATTATGACCGCAGCCATGTCCGTTTCCGTCTTTTACCAAAGACTCCTTAACGGAAACACCCGCCTTTTGACTCAGCCCCGCAAGTGCGTCATACTCTCCCAGAAAGCCAATAACAGGCTTTCCGCTTCCCCATTCGGCATGGAATCCCGTCTTCAGACCGGCCTCTCCAACGGTTATAGAAAAGCCTTCATTTTTCAGAAAAGCAACATAATCCTTTACTGATTGCTTCTCTTTGAAGCGAATTTCAGCATTTTCCCAGATTTTATCACTCAACTTATAAAAGTCCTCAGATCTTTCCTCCAGATACTGAATCACCGACCATTTATCCATTTGTAAATCTCCTCTCTTTGATGTGTTCACCGGTTTATGTCATTCTCTGCTTTTCTCATAATTAATCCTTCGTTTTCCTGAAAAACACGCTATCATGGCAACGAAAAGCAGAGCTTCTACCTTCTTACGGCCTATGCCGTGTTTTGAAGATCTACATTATCACATATTATTATTTCACCAATCATTACAATCAAAGCAAATTAGCAATCCTTTTATACCAACGCATCGGCAAGGAATTTATGTTTTTATTAACTCAGGATATTCATAAATATTTCTAAGATTTCTTGCTTTTTATATTATCATAATCCTTTAGCCTCTACAATAGATTTTTCAATATTGCAAAAACAATTCAAAAAAACAACGTAACATCTGAATAATTTTATGTTATAACGGTACAAGCTAGTAATTTAAAGCTTTAAAATATAAAGTGTTTTACCAACAAAACAAAATTCAGGAGATTAAATCAATAACAAAACCAATGAATTTTTAAATAACTAACCGCACCGAAAATTTGGAGCGTAAGCTCCGGAATTTCGGTGCGGTTAGTTGCTGTTGTTTTTATAAAAATATTAAATTCTATTTTACTTGTTCAATGCTTATAAGCCAAGGTCGCTTAAGTATTAAACTCCCAAAAGCTTCTCACCGGCATTTGTAAGCTTATCTGTAATATCTGCCGCATTTGCCTTATCTGTGCCGACTGCGGTAATATAAAGCTTAATCTTCGGCTCTGTGCCGCTGGGTCTTACAATTACAGAATTATTATTTTCAAGAGTAAATGCAATTACATTGGATTTCGGCAGAGTTATTTCTGTTTCTGTGTTGTTTACAAAGTCCTTGGAAACGCTCTGCAGATAATCGTCAGTTTTAATTACCTTGTAGCCTGCAATTTCTTTCGGTGCATTAGTGCGAAGATTAGACATAATCTCCTGCATTTTTTCCATACCTGCGGCGCCTGCAAATGCAAAGTTTAAGGTTGTATTCTGATAGTAGCCGTACTCCTCGTAAAGCTCGTCAATTACATTGCACAGTGTTTTACCCTGCTTTTTGTAATATGCCGCCATTTCGCAGATAAGCATAGAAGCTACTACTGCGTCCTTATCTCTTACATATGTTCCGGCAAGGTAGCCGTAGCTTTCTTCAAAACCGAAAACATATCTGTTTTCCTCGTTTTTCTGCTCAAGCTCCAAAATCTGCTCACCAATGTATTTAAAGCCTGTCAGCACGTTCCTAAGCTCACAGCCGTACTTTTCGCAGATTCTGTTTATAAGTATGCTTGTAACAACAGTTTTAACAACAATCGGGTTTTCCGGCAGAGTGTTAAGCGCTTTTCTGCTTGATAAAATATAGTTTGTAAGCATAATGCCCGTCTCGTTACCGCTTATAAGCCTGTAGCCGTTGCCGTCTATTGCGGCAATACCTACTCTGTCGCTGTCCGGGTCTGTAGCTAAAAGCAAATCAGGCTTAACCTTGTCGCAAAGCTCCAAGCCCAAGGCAAGCGCTTCCTTTATTTCCGGGTTTGGATAAGGGCACGTTGTAAAGTTTCCGTCGGGAAGCTCCTGCTCCTTTACAACGGCAACCTTTTCTACGCCGGTTCTTTTGAGTATTTCTCTTACAAGCTTGTTGCCCGTTCCGTTAAGCGGAGTGTAAACCACCTGCAAATCTGCGCCCTTACAAATATCCTTGTTTACAGCCTGAGCCTCAACATTTTTCAGATAAGCCTCATAAAGACTGTCATCTATATATTCAATAAGTCCTTTTTTTATGCCGTCTTCAAAGCTTACAAGCTTAACGTCCTTAAAGCAATCCACAGATTGAATCTCGGAGTAAACTGCATTTGCGCCGTCATCAGTCATCTGGCAGCCGTCGTCGCCGTAGCATTTATATCCGTTGTAGGCGGCAGGGTTATGGCTTGCAGTAACCATAATGCCGCTTTGGCATTTTAATTCTCTTACAGCAAAGGAAAGTACCGGAGTAGGCTCAAGCTCCTTTGTTATATATGCCTTTATTCCGTTTGCCGCCAATACCCTTGCAGCTTCTTCTGCAAATTTTGTAGCCTTAATTCTTGAATCGTAAGATATTGCAACTGAAGATTTTTCGTATTTTTTGTTAAGATAATTTGCAAGTCCCTGTGTTGCAAGACGAACATTGTATATGTTCATTCTGTTTGTTCCTGCACCGATAATACCTCTCAGACCGGCTGTGCCGAATTCAAGACTGCGGTAAAAGCGGTCGTAAATTTCCTCGTCATTGTCCTTTATTGACTTCAGCTCCTCAATAAGGTCGCTGTCCTCTGTTGCGTTATTAAGCCAAAGTTCATACAGTTCTTTTGTTTTCATATAAATACACCCCTTGAAATATAGGTCGAATTCTCTTAATATGTTTGCGGTAAGTGCAAAAACATATAAATTAATATATCACAAAATGCACTGATTTTCAAATTTTGAATTGTAAAATTTTTTACCTTCAGGTCGCTTTTTCTCACAATAATAATTCCGTATTATAAATATAATAAAGCATACAAGTGTAATTTTGTTAATAATTAACTAATAAATTGCAGATGCATAGATAAATATCATATAAAAGGAAGAATTTTACAGAAAACTTATGCGTAATGCCGTATAAATATTTTTTGCATCAAAAGCGAAAAATTCCAATATTATTTTTTGCTTGTTTTTTAATATAATATTAATTATTTTGGCAATTGGTCTTTTTCCCTTGTAACAAGGATAAAAATATTGTACAATAAATACCGTAATTTATTGAAATATTCAAGGAGGACAAACCGTGGCAGAGGATAATAAAGAGATTCTGGAGGATTTATCACAGCAGGAGAGTCAGCAGACTGCTTTAGATGAGCCTGAAAATAAGCAGGAAGACGTAGATACGGTTGAAGCTGAAAACGGTAATTCTAATAATCAGGGAGACTATCAGTCGCAGTTTAACGAGCTTCCCGCAGGGGAGAGCAGTGAACTATATAGTCAGGAAGAAGTATTTGCAGAAGAATATGCCGATGCAGATACTCAGGTGCAGACAAAAAAGAAAAGACTTCTTATGCCCTGTACAATAATTGCCTTGGTTATATTTGTTCTGGCAGCAATAAGCGGTGCGGTATATATGCTGTTTTTCAATAACTCGCCTGTCGGCACTTATATGGTAGCAGGACAGGACAGCAGCACAAAGACCTATTTTATCTTTGACGAGGACGGTGCAGCCAAATATAAAATAGACTCAATAACCTTTATCGGAACCTACAGCAAAGCAGCCGGTGAAAAGGTATCGCTTTATATTCCCCTTGGATATACGGCAATGCAGGGTGATTACGACTTTGATGTGTCCGGCAATGTGTTCACAGGCAAAAAGCTTGTAATATCAACTGATGAGGGCGGCTCTATTGAGCTTACAGCAGCGCAGCTTCCTGAAAGCGCTCTGAGTCCCCAAAAGGATTTTACCACCGATGAAAAGCTTATAGGAACTTGGAGAACGATTGACGATGAGCAGCCGCTTACATACAGCTTTAACAGCGACGGAACAATGTATATGAGCTCTGAGGCTATGCGTATTGACGCAGCATATACGATTGAGGACAGCAAAATAAAAACGACATATACAGCATATGGTGAAGAAAACAGTATGGAAGAGGAATATGCCTTTGACGGAGATACGCTTATAATAAGCGGCATAGGATATTCAAAGATTTCAGATTGATGTAATACAAAGAATAAAACTTAAGGAACCACTGAATAAATAACGCTAAAAGCGGCAATGCATAGTGTTGAGCTAATGCATTGCCGTTTGTTATATTATGTCTTAAATTATAAATCACAGTTGCAGCTTCCGTCCTCGTGGTTACATTCGGTTATCCTGCCTACTATCGGCTCGGGGTCAATGCCCTTTCTTCTGTAATAATCGCTCAAAGCCGCCTTTATTGCCTGCTCTGCAAGAACAGAACAGTGTACCTTTACCGGCGGAAGTCCGTCCAAAGCCTCCATAACAGCCTTGTTTGTAAGCTTGAGCGCATCGTCAATGGTTTTACCCTTAATAAGCTCGGTAGCCATAGAGCTTGTTGCTATTGCCGCACCGCAGCCGAAGGTCTTAAATTTAACATCGGTTATGGTGTTTCCGTCAATTTTAAGATACATCTTCATTATATCTCCGCATTTGGAATTTCCAACCTCGCCTATACCGTCAGCGTCTTCAATTTCGCCCACATTTCTCGGATTTGCAAAATGGTCCATTACCTTTTCGCTGTATGCCATAAAAAATCATTCCTTTCAAAATTATTAATTATTTGTTCTCGTTAATTATGCGTTCCCAAAGAGGCGACATAGAGCGCAGTCTTTCAATAATAGGGGGAACAACCTCTAAAATATAGTCAATATCCTCTTCTGTATTGTCATCACTGAAGGATAACCTCAGGGAGCCATGTGCAATTTCGTGCGGGAGTCCTATAGCAAGCAGAACATGGCTTGGGTCAAGCGAGCCGGAGGTGCAGGCAGAGCCTGAGGACGCGCATACTCCCTTTAAATCAAGCATAAGCAAAAGCGATTCGCCTTCAATGCCCTCAAAGCACATATTCACATTTCCCGGCAGTCTTTTATCTCTGTCGCCGTTTAAGCGTGAGCGTTCAATTTTAAGCAGACCGTCAATAAGCCTGTTTCTCATTTTTGTAAGTCTTTCACGTCTTTCGTCCATTGTGGCAACAGCAATTTTCAGAGCAGATGCAAGTCCTACTGCACCGGCAACATTTTCTGTGCCGGCACGTCTGCCTCTTTCCTGTGCGCCGCCGTCAATAAGAATATCCGGGCGTACTCCCTTGCGTACATATAATGCTCCGCAACCCTTAGGACCGTGAAACTTATGCGCTGTAAGCGACAGCATATCTATGTTCTGTGCTTTTACGTCAATCGGTACGTTGCCCATTGCCTGCACAGCGTCGGTATGGAACAGTACGCCGTGCTTTTTGCATACTGCGCCTATTTCGGAAATAGGCTGTATAGTGCCGATTTCATTGTTAGCGTACATAATAGTTACTAAGGCTGTGTCGTCCTTTATGGCGTCCTCAACCTCATTAACACGGACTAATCCGTCGGAGTGAACGTCAAGGTATGTCACCTCAAAGCCCTCTTTTTCAAGAGCAGCAAGCGTGTGAAGAACTGCGTGATGCTCAAAGGCAGATGTGATTATATGTTTTTTGCCTTTGCTTTTCAAAGCCTTTGCAATACCCTTAATTGCCCAGTTATCTGCCTCGCTTCCGCCGGAGGTAAAGTAAATTTCCTGTGGAAGAGCATTTATACATTCGGCTATGTCCTCTCTGGCAGTTTCAAGCACCTTTTTTGCTTCGGCGCCGATGGAGTACAGACTTGACGGGTTGCCGTAAACATCGGTAAGGTACGGAAGCATATCGTCAAGCACCTGCCTTGAAAGCTTTGTCGTTGCCGCATTGTCGGCATAAATTTTCTTTTGCAATTATATCGTCCCTTTCAGGTATAGTTGTTTTGCTTTATGTGTAATTATATATTGAGTATCTGGCTATTTATATTTTGCCGCTTGAGCTACCGCAAGCTCGTCGCACCTTTCGTTTTCAGGGTGTCCGGCGTGCCCCTTTACCCATACGGGAGTAACGCTGTGCTTGTCGCAAAGCGTTAAAAGCTCCTGCCATAAATCTGCGTTTAAAGCAGGCTCCTTTTTTGTTCTCATCCAATTATTAGCCTGCCATTTTTTTGCCCAGCCAAGCTTTAGTGCGTTGCATACATATTGAGAGTCGCTGTAAAGCGTTACACAGCAAGGCTCCTTTAAGGCTTTAAGCGCTTCAATAACTGCGGTAAGCTCCATTTTGTTGTTGGTAGTTTGTGAGCTGCCGCCGCTTAGCTCCTTTGAATGTCCGTTGTAGCGCAATATTGCGCCCCAGCCGCCCGGACCTGGATTTCCGCTGCATGCTCCGTCTGTATAAATATCTACATTTTTCAAATGCATTTCTCCCAGCTGTAATTATTACTTGCTCAACTTTCACGAATAATTATTATACTGCTAACCGGAAAATATTTCAACACCTTTAATTTGTCCGGATGATAAAAAAATATGAAAAATCAAGAAAAACGGCATATAAGTTTTGCGGATGTTTATATGCCTCAAAAACAGGGTAATATAATTGTAAGATATATTTATTGTATGCGTATGTTGCATAAGCAACATTTGTATTGTGCTGTTAAAGCAGTATTTTTGAAAAAACTGTTGTACTTGACATAGCAATTTCAAAAAGTTAAAATAATAATAATGTTTGTGTTCGTGCATTTTGATTTATAAAATCAGAAAGAATAATAAATAGCATTGTTATGCTTTAAATTGAAGCATTGGAATATTAAATTTTATTAATGTGATTACAGACTGTGCATAGGGCACCGTATGCGGCACAGTCAATAAATTAATGGAGGTTTATTTGTGATATCAGAAAAAAATAAAAAACCGTTTATTGGCGGAACAGTAAAGAAAACGTCAAGTGCGGCTGCTAAAAGCGAGAGAAGAACGGCAGGTAAGGGCAGAAGCAACGGTTACAGCGCAGCAAAAGGGAAAGCCGCGCCTAAAAATAACGCCAAAAATTCAGCACGGTACGGTGCTGCAAAAAGGATGAAGCCGAAAAAACAAAATACCCAGGCAGTAAAAAAGCCATCAATAAAGGTCGCATTTTTGGGCGGTCTTAACGAAATCGGCAAGAACATTACCTTGTTTGAATGTAACGGAGATATGTTCCTGCTTGACTGCGGAATGGCATTTCCCGACGGAGAAATGCTCGGTGTAGACCTTGTAATACCCGATTTTACCTATGTGGAGGAAAATAAGGATAGAATAAAGGGAATAGTTTTAACACACGGACATGAGGATCACATCGGCTCTCTGCCGTACCTGCTTAAAAATATGTCCTTCCCCATATACGGCACTGCGCTTACTCTCGGTCTTGTAGGAAATAAGCTTAAAGAACACAATCTGTTATATAAAACAAAGCTTAACGAGGTAAAAGCCGGCGACAGAGTAAAGCTAGGCTGTATGGAGATTGAATTTATCCATGTTAACCATTCAATTCCCGACGCCGTTGCAGTTGCAATACATTCGCCTGCAGGCACTATAGTTCACACAGGCGACTTTAAAATTGACTGTACACCTACGGCAGGCGGAATGATAGACCTTGCCGCATTTGCAAGACTGGGAGAACAGGGTGTTTTGGCGCTTTTTGCAGAGTCCACAAATGCAGAAAGACCGGGATATACCATGACGGAGCAAAAGGTCGGCGAATCGTTTGAAACTCTGTTTAAAAGGGCGGAGAACAACCGTATTATTATCGCAACCTTTGCTTCAAACATCAGCCGAGTGCAGCAAATAATAAATTGTGCAGAAAAATACGGAAGAAAAGTAGCTTTTTCGGGCAGAAGTATGATAAACTATATGTCGGTAGCAGTTGAGCTGGGATATTTGAAGGTTCCGGACGGAGTTATAATCGACATTGACCTTTTAAATCGTTATCCGGCAGAAAAGGTAGTGCTTGTCACAACCGGCAGCCAGGGCGAGCCTATGTCCGCTTTGTCAAGAATGGCATATTCAGACCACCGCAAGGTAGAGGTAGGCATAGGCGATTTTATAATAATTTCCGCAAACCCGATTCCGGGCAACGAAAAAACTGTCGGCAATGTTGTTGACGAGCTTATGAAGCGCGGCTGTGAGGTTGTGTATGAGTCAATGTACGAAGTGCACGTTTCGGGTCACGCCTGTCAGGAAGAGCTTAAAATTATACACGGTCTTACAAAGCCGCAGTATTTCATCCCGGTACACGGCGAGCAAAAGCATCTAAGAAAGCACGCAAGCCTTGCATACAGTATGGGTATGGATAAGAAAAACGTGTTTATCGGCGATATTGGCAATGTTATTGAGCTTAACAAGGACTATATGAAGCAGTTAGCGCCCGTGCCGGCAGGCAAAATATTTGTTGACGGTCTGGGTGTTGGTGATGTAGGAAGCATAGTTCTTCGTGACAGAAAGCATTTGGGGCAGGACGGACTTATAATAGTTGTAGCCTCCCTGGATTCTATCGACGGTCACATCATATCGGGTCCCGATATAGTTTCAAGAGGCTTTGTGTATGTAAGAGAATCTGAGACGCTTATGGAGGAAATAAAGCAGGCGGCACGTTATGTAATTGACGACTGCTCCTATGAGCATCTGCATGAGTGGAATGTGATTAAGAATAAAATTAAGGACGAGGTATCTCACCTTATTTACGATAAAACACGCAGAACACCTATGATACTTCCTATTATTATGGAGGTATAAATACCCATTTTGGGCTTTGAAAAGCCTTTTGACAAAAAATAAGTTTTTGTTATCATAAAATTCAGACAGAAATTAAAATCCCCCTTTTCAGGGGGGATTTATCCAAGCTAAGCAATAATAATTTCCTGCTCTTTGTGATTTAATATTTTTCAACACGGACAATACGAAAGGAGAATACGGCATTGAAAAGAAATAACAACAAAAAAGCATGGACACTGTCACCGTTTTTTATTCTGTATACTGTTGCTATGTTTGCTATGGCGTTTTTCTCCGTAAGATGGAATATATATGTTTTCATCATACAGCTTGTAATGGCTATTGTAACAACTGTAATTGTGGCAATAGGCTGTATTAATTTCGGCAAATACATAAGGAGAATTGTTAAAAGCGCAGGAGAAGGCGTTAACGGAGTAAATCACTCTTATCTTGAAAGCTTTTCAATTCCAATAGTTGTTGCGGGTAAACACGGTGATGTTGTGTGGTATAACAGCCGCTTTCAAAGCACGCTTTGCAGCGGGCGTGAGGCTGCCGGAGATTTTATAAGCCAGTACATACAGGGAACTACGATTGATGAAATAATAAAAAAAGAGGGCGCAGACGTAGTTTACGGCGACAGAAAATATACAGTTTTAGCTTCTTTGGCAGATCAGTGCGTTATTTTGTATTATATTGACAATACATATTATAAAGATACGGCAAAGAAGTATATTGATACACGTCCTGCTGTTGCAGTAGTGGTTTTTGACAACAAAGAAGAATTTGAACGTGACGACAATGATGAGCAAACAGCCCATGTTATGGTTACTATTGAAAATCTGCTTCAGAAGTGGGCGGCAAAATACGACGCTTTGCTAAAGCGTATCTCCGACGGACGTTATCTGGTTATTTTAGAGGAAAAGAACCTTGAAAAGCTTATCGAGGATAAATTCTCCGTTTTGCAGAATGTTAAGGACTTAAACTTCAACAATGACAAAGAGGCTACTATTTCGATTGGAATAGGCAGAGGCGGAGAAAGCTTTAAGGAGTGCGAGCTGTGGGCAAGAAAGGCGCTTGAAATGGCGCTTGGCAGAGGCGGCGACCAGGTTGCTTTAAAAACGGCAGATTCTTACAGATTTTTCGGCGGAGCTTCAAAGGGCTACGAAAAAACAGACAAGGTGCGTACAAGAGTAATTGCAAGTACCTTATCGGAACAGATAAAGGCGGCAAACCATATTATTCTTATGGGTCATAAAAATTCAGACCTTGACTGTGTAGGCGCCGCCATAGGACTTTGGAGTGCGGCGACTAAGGCGCTTAATAAACCGGCGCACGTTGTAGTAAGGCAGAATCAAACGCTTGCAACACCGCTTATTGAAAGCTTTATCAGCGCAGGCTTCAGCAATATTTTTATGGAGCCTGAGGAGGCTTTGGAGATAATAAACGATAAAACTCTGCTTATTATTGTTGATACTCACAGTCCGGCATTTCTTGAAAGTGAAGAAATATACAAAAAATGCAGGCATATTGTTGTTATTGACCACCACAGAATGATGGTTAATCACATTTCAAATTCCATCGTATTTTTCCACGAAACCTTTGCCTCTTCAACTGCTGAAATGGCAACGGAGCTTGTGCAGTATATGGGCGATGATTTTCTTACAAAGCTTGAGGCAAACGCTCTGCTTGCAGGTATTACGCTGGATACTAAAAACTTTGTGCTGAAAACAGGTGTACGCACCTTTGAGGCGGCGGCGTATTTAAAGCAGAGAGGAGCCGACACCGTAGAGGTAAAGCGGCTGTTTTCAAACTCCATAGAATCCTACAAGGCAAAGTACAGCCTTGTTTCATCGGCAGAAATATATAATTTATGCGCTATTACAAGCACGGAAGACACGCAGGAGAATATAAGGCTTGCGGCGGCGCAGGCGGCGGACGAGCTTTTAAGCCTGCAGGATGTTAAGGCATCGTTTGTTATGTTTACGGCGGATAACTGCATAAACATTTCTGCGCGCTCGCTGGGAGATGTAAACGTACAGCTTATTATGGAACAGCTCGGCGGCGGAGGACATCAGACGATGGCAGGAGCACAGGTGGAAAACAAAACTATGGCTGAGGTCAGGGAAAAGCTTATTAAAATAATAAGCGGACTTGATATAAAATAATAAATTCGGGAGGTTATTAAAATGAAGGTTGTATTATTACAGGACGTAAAGGGAAGCGGAAAAAAGGGTGAGCTTGTGAATGTATCCGACGGATATGCAAGAAATTTTCTTTTTCCCAGAAAGCTTGCAAAAGAGGCGGACGCTCAGGCGTTGAACGAGATTAAAAATGCACAGGATTCAAAAAACTTTAAGATTGAAACAGAAAAAAAGGCGGCTAACGAATCGAAAGATAAAATAGACGGAAAAAGCCTTAAAATCTATGCTAAGGCAGGACAGGGCGGCAGACTTTTCGGCTCTGTAACTGCAAAGGAGATAAGCTGTGAAATAAGTAGGCAATTCGGCGTAAATGTTGACAAAAGAAAAATTACTCTTGACGCCGACATAAAGCAGTTTGGAACATACAACTGCACCGTTAAGCTCTATACGGGAATTACTGCCACAGTAAGCGTTGTGGTAGCTGAGCAGTAATTTTATACAGAGGAATCAGTAAAAAAATAAGAAGCAAAAGAGGCGTTAAAATGGCAGATCTGCAAATTACAACAGGATATGACGGCTTAAATATGCCGTACAGCCCCGAAGCGGAGCAGTCTGTTCTCGGCTCTGTTTTGCTTGAGCCGTCCTGTATGGACAGGGTGGCAGAGATTATTCCCAAGCCGGATTATTTTCATCTTACAAATCATAAGCTCATTTACAGCGCAATGCTTGATATGTTCACAACAGGCAAGGCGGTAGATTTCGTAACCGTAAACGAATATTTGCGAAACAGCGATGAGTTTGATTCTTCGGGAGCAAAAACGTATCTCCTTCAGCTTGCAGAGCTTGTTCCCTCAATATCTAATGTTGAGATATATGCAAAAATTGTAAGAGAAAAGTACGAAATGCGTGCGCTTATAACGGCGGCAAGAGGAATTATTGAGGATGCCTCAAGCGGAGAATACGACAGCGAAACCATGATAGACTCCGCAGAGCAGCGCATATTTGATATCAGACGGGGAAAGAATTTACAGGGTCTGCAAAGGCTTGATGAGGTAATAATAGAAACCTTCGACAGACTGGACCTTTTAAATTCTGAGGATAACGACAGCGTAAAGCCGATTTCCACAGGTATTGCAGGGCTTGACAAAATGATAACGGGACTTAACCGTTCCGATCTTATCCTGTTGGCGGCACGTCCCGGTATGGGTAAAACAAGCTTTGCGCTGAATATGGCAAGGCACGCCGGAGTAAAGGGCAAAAAGAGGATTGCTTTTTTCTCGCTGGAAATGTCAAAGGAGCAGCTTGCCTCACGTCTGTTGTCAACAGAGGGACTTATAGAGGGCACAAAGCTGAGAACAGGAAAGCTCAATCCGGACGAATGGACAAGGCTTGTAGAGGCAGGAGATATTCTTGGAAAAACAGAGATTTATCTTGATGATACGCCCGGTATTACCGTGCCGGCTATGAAGGCAAAGCTAAGACGGCTGAGAAATGTAGATTTGGTGATAATCGACTATTTGCAGCTTATGGGCGGCACAAAAAGAACAGATAACAGAGTTCAGGAAATATCCGAAATTACAAGAAATTTAAAGATAATGGCTAAGGAAATCAACGTGCCGGTAATAACGCTTTCTCAGCTTTCCCGTGCAAGCGAGCAAAGAAGCGACCACCGTCCTCAGCTTTCGGATCTGCGTGACTCCGGTTCTATCGAGCAGGATGCAGATATTGTGCTTTTCCTTTACAGAGAAGGCTATTATGAGCAGGATAAGGCAGATGAAAATTCCGATAAGAACAGCGGCGAATGTATCGTTGCCAAGAACCGTCACGGTGAGGCAGGTACGGTAAAGCTGCATTGGCAGGGCGAATTTATGCGTTTTACTTCACCGGAGGTCAACCGTGCAGAGTAGAATTTTACAAACAGTTAAAAAATATAATATGCTTAATAACGGAGATACCGTTATTGTCGGATTATCGGGTGGAGCAGACTCAGTGTGTCTGCTTCACTTTCTTTGCAGTATAAAAGAGCAGTATAACATTAAAATTATTGCGGCGCATATAAATCATAATTTGCGCGGACAGGAAGCTGCAAGGGATGAAAGCTTTGCCGATAAGCTTTGCAGAAGCCTGAATGTACCGTTTGAGCTTTTGAGCGCAGATATAAGAGGCGAAGCGAAAAAAAGCAGGGAAAGCACAGAGCTGTACGCCAGAAAGGTGCGTTACGGCTTTTTTGAGGAACTCAGCAAGAAGTACGGCGGGGCAAAAATTGCAACAGCGCACACCGCCTCGGACAATGCCGAAACTGTGCTTTTTAACCTTGCAAGAGGTGCCTCCGTTGCCGGACTGTGCGGTATTCCGCCGGTAAGGGATAATATTATAATACGACCTCTTATTGAAATTACAAGGGATCAGGTTGAACTCTACTGTGAGCAAAACTGCCTGAAATTTGTAATTGACAGCACAAATCTTACAGATGAATACACAAGGAATAAAATCCGCCATAACGTAATTCCGGCGTTAAAAGAGATTAACCCGTCGTTGGAAAGCGCAGTTTTAAGACTGTGCGAGAATGCGGCTGAAAATAAAGCCTATCTAAAAAAACAGGCGCAAAAGCTGTTGCAGGAGTCTTTAATTAAGAAAAACATATATTCGGCAGATATACTGTCGCAGCGGGATAATGCTGTGCTGAAACAGGCGGTGTCCTTGATTTTGGCAGCAAACGAAGTTAAAGCCGCCGATAGCACACATATTCATAAAATTACAGAGATTATTAAGAAAAACGGCGGTGCACTTGATCTGCCTTGTGATAAGCGAGCGGTTGTAAAGCAGGGAATGTTTAGAGTGATAAGCTGTCAAAGCTGTGTAAACAACGTAAAAATAAGCCTAAAAGAGGCGAACGGCGTAACACAATTCAATAAATATCTCACGCTGAAAACCGTCCCTTTGTCAGAATTTAAACAAATAGTAAATAATGATAAAAAAGTCTTAAAAAATTCTCTTGATTATGATATAATAAAAAACAACTCATTTTTTCGCAGCAGAAAAAGCGGAGATGTTTTTTCTCTCCCCGGCAGAGGAATATCCAAAACAGTTAAAAAGCTGTTTAACGAGATGAAAATTCCTCAGGAAGAAAGAGATAAAATTTTAATACTTGCTGATGAAAACGCTGTTTATTGGATTGAATCGGTAGGCGTTTCTGTGCTTGCGAGGGTTACAAACAAAACCCGGAATGTGCTTATAATTAATATTGCGGATAAAGACGATTGAGAGGGATTAGTGTGGACAAGCATATAAAAAATATTCTTATTTCCGAGCAGGAGATAAAAGAAATTGTCAGCCGGCTGGCAGGTCGCATAGAGGAGGACTACAAGGATAAAAATCTGCTTCTTGTCGGACTTTTAAAGGGCAGTGCAGTTTTTATGTCTGACCTGATGCGACAAATAAAAATACCCTGTAAAATTGACTTTATGGTAACGTCCAGCTACGGCGACTCTACCGTATCCAGCGGCAGACTTAATATTTTAAAGGATTTGTCGGCGCCGATAGACGGTATGGATGTTTTAGTAATTGAGGATATAATAGACAGCGGTGTAACTTTAAGCTTTATACTTGAATATTTAAAGGCAAAAAATGCAAAGAGCGTTAAGATATGCACTCTTTTGGACAAGCCGGACAGGCGCGTAAAGCCGGTAAAGGTTGACTACACGGGCAGGGTTATACCAGATGAATTTGTGGTAGGCTATGGGCTTGACTATGCAGAGCTGTACAGAAATCTTCCGTATGTAGGTGTATTAAAATCAGAAGTTTATTCTTGATAATTACCTTTATTTATACATATACTATTTTAAGGAGTGAACGTATTTGAACAACAAAAAATCGCTTAAAAGCCTGTTAATTTATCTTGGTATACCGATTGTGCTTATTCTTATAATTGTAATGATTATCGGTGCTCAGCCCAAGAAGAGCTATTATTATTCAGATATTATAAATGCTTTTAAAAACGGGCAGGTGCAAAGCTTTACTCTTGACGTAGGCACAGGAGAGCTTGCAATGCAGATGAAGCCCGGTTGTACAGTGCTTACGAAGGAAGAGGCAGACAAGGCAAAGAAAAACAGCAAATTGACAGAAAAACCCGCAGATAATGCTGAAACGCAGCCGCAGACAGATGCAACAGATGCAACAGATTCTGCACAGAGCAGCATAGCCTCCTGGCTTGCGGCAATGCTTGAAAAAGAAAATTCGCAGAATACTGCCCAAAATGCAACAGATTCTACGGCGACCAATCCAACAGGCTTAGACGGCAAGGAAATAGTAAACGAAATAAAGTATAAGGTGCCGTCTCCGTCCCTCTTTATAGAAGAGCTGACAGGACTTAATGCATATATCAACGGAGGACAGAATTATCTCGACTTAGTTGAAACATACGATATTAAATCCTCCAGCGAGAATTCATGGCTCATATCTATGATTCCGAACATAATAATGATTGTACTGCTTGTTGCAGTATGGATTTTTGTTATGAGGAAAATGTCCGGAGGAATCGGCGGCGACCCAACAAGCAAGATGGGATTCGGCAAGGCTAAAATAAAAAATATGAACGACGAAAAGCGCAAGACAACGTTCGAGGATGTAGCCGGAGCAGACGAGGAAAAGGAAGAGCTTGAGGAAATTGTAGAATTCCTGAAAAATCCGCAGAGATATAACGATCTCGGCGCAAGAATTCCTAAGGGCGTTTTGCTTGTAGGCCCACCGGGAACAGGTAAAACCTTGCTTGCAAGAGCTGTTGCAGGTGAAGCGGGTGTTCCGTTCTTCTCAATATCAGGCTCTGACTTTGTTGAAATGTTTGTCGGCGTGGGTGCTTCCCGTGTGCGCGACCTTTTTGACCAGGCTAAAAAGAACTCACCTTGTATTATATTTATAGATGAAATCGACGCAGTAGGCCGTCAGAGAGGCACAGGACTCGGCGGCGGACACGATGAGCGTGAGCAGACTCTTAACCAGCTGCTTGTAGAGATGGACGGCTTCGGAATTAACGAGGGCGTTATTATGATAGCTGCAACAAACAGACCGGATATTCTCGACCCTGCGCTTATGCGCCCGGGCAGATTTGACAGACAGGTTGTAGTGGGCTACCCGGATATTAAGGGAAGAGAAGCTATTTTAAAGGTTCACGCAAGAAAGAAGCCGTTAGCGCCTGACGTTAACCTTTCAACCGTTGCAAAGTCGACAGCAGGCTTTACAGGAGCAGACCTTGAAAACCTGCTTAACGAGGCGGCTCTGCTTTCTGCCAGAAAAAACCGCAAGGCGATTACAATGCAGGAAATTGAAGAGGCTACAATAAAGGTAGTTGTCGGCGCAGAAAAGAAAACAAGAGTAATGAACGAAAACGAGAAGAAGCTTACGGCTTATCACGAGGCAGGCCACGCAATAGCCTTCCACGTTTGCGAAACTCAGGACGACGTTCATCAAATATCCATTATCCCTACAGGCATGGCGGGAGGATACACAATGCCGCTGCCCAGCGAGGATAAATCCTACCACTCAAAACGTCAGATGGAGGAGGATATTGTGGTATGCTTAAGCGGTCGTGTTGCAGAGGCGCTTATTATGGGTGACATTTCAACAGGTGCTTCCAACGATATTGAAAAAGCTACCAAAACAGCAAGGTCGATGGTTACAAAATACGGTATGAGTAAGCTTTTGGGGCCAATTGCCTACGGCTCCAGCGGTAATGAAGTATTCATCGGCAGAGATATGGGTCACGTAAAGGATTATTCCGAAAAGGTTGCGGCTCAAATTGATGAAGAGGTATTCAGGCTGATCGATACCGGTTACAAGCGTTCCGAGGAAATTCTCCAAAGCCATATGCAGCAGCTCCATGATGTTGCACAGTTCCTCATTAAGAACGAAAAAATGGATCACGAGCAGTTTGTTGAAGTGATGAACGGCACTTATAAAGAGCCGGAGCAGGAAGCTTTTCAGGAGAATACAGAAGCTCCTCAGGCAAATGCTGACGAAGCAAGCGAGGAAGAATAATCAGATATTATGCACATAACAAGGCAGAGGTAAAGCTCTGCCTTGTCTTTTTGCATCTTAAGCAAACAAATTTTCGAGAAATTTGCATTTTTGCTTTTCATTTTAAAATTTTCTTGGTATAATACTAATATCAGCATTGGAAAAGGGTGGTTATATGTCCTCAAAAAATATTAAGGTCATAGGTGCCAGAGAGCATAACCTTAAAAATATAGATGTAGAAATACCAAGAGATAAGCTTGTTGTGTTAACAGGACTTTCCGGCTCCGGAAAGTCAAGCCTTGCGTTTGACACAATATATGCCGAGGGTCAAAGGCGATACGTTGAGTCTCTATCCTCGTATGCACGCCAGTTTTTGGGACAGATGGAAAAGCCGGACGTTGACAGTATTGACGGTTTATCTCCGGCAATTTCCATCGACCAAAAGACAACGTCGAAAAATCCACGCTCAACTGTTGGTACGGTAACTGAAATTTACGATTATCTCCGTCTTTTGTATGCGAGAATAGGTGTTCCGCATTGCCCCATATGCGGAAAAGAAATAAAACAGCAAACTATAGACCAGATTGTTGACAAAATTATGGAGCTGCCGGAAAGAACAAAAATTCAGGTGCTTGCCCCTGTTGTCAGGGGCAGAAAGGGCGAGCATATAAAGGTGCTTGAATCTGCCAGAAAAAGCGGTTATGTGCGTGTTCGCATAGACGGTTTAATTTATGAGCTTTCAGAGGAAATAAAGCTTGAAAAAAACAAGAAGCATACTATTGAAATAGTTGTGGACAGGCTTGTTATTAATAAAGACATAGCCTCACGTCTTTCAGATTCAATCGAGATTGCGTCATCGCTTGCAGGCGGAATAACAATCATTAATGTTGTTGACGGAAAGGATATGCTCTTTTCTCAGAATTACGCCTGCCCCGAGCATGGCTTCAGCATAGACGAGCTTACGCCGAGGATGTTTTCGTTTAACAATCCGTTCGGTGCCTGCCCGAAATGTACAGGGTTAGGCGTGTTTATGAAGATTGACCCGCAGCTTATAATTCCCGATAAAACAAAGTCTGTAAACAAAGGCGGCTTAAAGGGAAGCGGCTGGGCAATGGAGGGCAATACCATTGCCGCAATGTATTTAAGAGCATTATCTGAAAAATACAAATTCTCGCTTGATACCCCGCTGGGAGAGCTTCCGCAGGAAATTATTGATATACTTTTATACGGTACAAAAGGTGAAACAATACGCGTAGAGCGTGAAAACACATATGGCAAAACGGTGATGGATGTGCCGTTTGAGGGAGTTATAAATAATTTGGAACGCCGCTTCAGAGAAACGCAGAGCAGCTGGATAAAGTCTGAGATAGAATCGTATATGAGCGCAATCCCCTGTGACGAATGCGGCGGCAGACGTCTTTCCAAGGAAAGCCTTGCGGTAACGGTCGGAGGAATAAATATAAGCGAATTCTGTGAGATGTCTGTTGTTGATGCATTAAGCTTTATTGAAAATTTGAAGCTTTCGCAGAGAGAGCAGATGATAGCAAAAGAGATTTTAAAGGAAATATGTGACCGTTTAGGCTTTTTAAACAGCGTCGGCTTGAGCTACTTAACGCTTTCACGCTCATCAGGCACTCTTTCCGGCGGTGAAAGCCAGCGCATACGTCTAGCAACTCAGATAGGCTCGTCGCTTATGGGCGTGCTTTACATTCTTGACGAGCCCAGTATCGGTCTGCATCAGCGTGACAACGGAAAGCTATTAAAAACACTTGAGAGGTTGCGTGATTTAGGAAATACGGTTATAGTTGTTGAGCACGACGAGGACACAATGTATGCAGCCGATTATATAGTAGACATCGGACCCGGCGCAGGCGTTCACGGAGGAGAGGTAGTTTGCTGCGGTACTGTAGACGAAATAAAGAAATGTGAAAAGTCACTTACAGGACAGTATCTAAGCGGAAAAAGAAAGGTTGAACTGCCGCAGGAAAGGCGTAAGGGCAACGGCAACAAGCTGGTTGTAAAGGGTGCACAGCAAAATAACCTTAAAAGTATAAACGCAGAAATTCCGCTTGGAATGTTCGTATGCATAACGGGTGTGTCAGGTTCTGGAAAATCCTCTCTTATTAACGAAATTTTATACAAGCACCTGGCCGCAGAATTGAACGGTGCAAAAACCAGAGCCGGAAAGCACAAGACGATAACAGGAACAGAGTATTTAGACAAGGTAATAGACATAAACCAGTCGCCGATAGGCAGAACGCCCCGATCTAACCCGGCAACATATACCGGAGTTTTTACAGATATAAGAGAGCTGTACGCTTCAACTCAGGACGCAAAGGTAAGAGGCTTTAATTCAAGCAGGTTTTCCTTTAACGTAAAGGGCGGCAGATGCGAAGCCTGCCAGGGTGACGGAATATTAAAGATAGAAATGCACTTTCTGCCTGATATTTATGTTCCGTGCGAGGTGTGCAAGGGCAAACGCTACAACAGGGAAACGCTTGAGATTAAATACAAGGGAAAAACCATCCACGATGTTCTTGAAATGACAGTTGAGGAGGGTCTTGAGTTTTTCAAAAATCTTCCTAAAATTGAAAGAAAGCTTAGAACACTCTATGACGTAGGACTGGGCTATGTAAAAATAGGGCAGCCGGCTACTACTCTTTCCGGCGGTGAAGCGCAAAGGGTTAAGCTTGCCGCAGAGCTTTCAAAGCGTTCAACAGGAAAAACAATTTATATACTGGATGAGCCGACAACAGGGCTTCACATTGCAGACGTACACAAGCTTATATATGTTCTTCAAAGGCTTGTAGACAGCGGAAATACAGTAGTTGTCATTGAGCATAATCTTGATTTAATTAAAACAGCAGATTACATTATAGATTTAGGTCCCGAGGGCGGCGATATGGGCGGATATATTGTTGCACAGGGTACTCCGGAGCAAATAGCGGCGTGTGAAAAATCGTATACTGGACAATACCTTAAAAAGCTGCTGTACTGACACAACAAGGGGACGGTTTTTGCCGTTCCCTTTTGCCGTTGCAAATATTAATTAACTATTTTGCACAAATTTATCTATCAAAATTTGGCAGAGCCTGCTTTTATTTTTGCAAAAAAGAATTATAGTAACTTTTACCTAATATATAATTATCCTGTTAGTGAATACTTACAAATTTATCAATAGGAGGTTTGAAAATGGTAAAATCACAACACAGAATTTTGTCAGTTGTGCTTTCCGTACTGATGGTACTCGGAATGCTTACAGTTCTCGGCGGAACAATTACCGCAGGCG
>JBJEQJ010000038.1:0-23759 GCA_051881695.1 Acutalibacteraceae bacterium
GCCTGACCAAAAAATCCTCGCAATGCGTCAGCATTACTGCGGTTTATTTGTCCAATCTGGCAAAAAATCTAACGGCGCAATATGCACAAACGATTTAATCAGTGTTTCCTTAAGTAAACACTGAACAAAGACAAGACGGATAACTCAGGGTTTGGCGTAGCTATATATACAATTCGGCGGAGGCTTGTATGGATATTGTCGGGATAATCTTAATATGCGTAATTTTTGCGGCGGCGGCAGGCGGCGTTTTTGCTTTTTTTAAGATAAAGGCAAAAATGAGGGAAGCGTCGCAGACGTTTTTCGGTACAGATTCGTTTATTGAGGGGTATAAAAACCAGCAGAGTGTTCTTGCGGATACGCCCCGGAGCATACCGTCAATGACGGGAATTTATCTGCCGCAGATACAAAGGGATTTTCCCGATTTTAACTATACGCAGTTTAAGGCGTCTGCACAAAGCGTGCTTTTAAGCTTTCTTAATTGTATAGAGAGCAAAAGCGAATACAGCGGCGGGCATGCCTCGCAGAATTTACATAATCAGGTTAAGGCTATAGTGGACGATTTAACCTCCGGCGGCTTTACCGTTAAGTACGACAGCCCCAAAATTCACAGAACGGAAATTGCCAGATATGTCAAGGCAAAGGGTATATGCTCGGTATATTTTCAGTCTGCCATAGAGTATTATTACAGTAAGTATGATCAAAGCGGAAAAATCACAGACGGCTCAGAGGATTTGAAAAGGCAGACGGTTTACGAAATTGAGCTTAATTATATTCAGGATGCTGCAAAAGCAAACGCAGGAACAACCAACAACGCCTTAGGCGTAACCTGCCCTAACTGCGGTGCGCCCGTTACAAATTTGGGCAGCAAATACTGCGAATACTGCGGCACCGGTATTAAAGAAATAAATATTTACAGCTGGAGCTTTAACAGTGTTTCAGAAGTAATAAAATAAAAATAAAAATTGGAGTGATTAATAATGGGTATTATTAAAGCGGCAATTAATGCTGTGGGCGGCGGACTTGCCGACCAATGGCTTGAGGTGCTTGAGCCGTCCCCAATGAAGGACACAACCGTGTTTGCACCGGGACAAAGCGTAAGCACAAACGACAAGAGAGCAACCAACAAAAAGGGAACAGGCAACACCGTTTCCAACGGCTCGCTCATACACGTTTATGATAATCAGATGATGATTCTTACAGACGGCGGCAAGGTAGTAGATTACACAGCTGAGCCGGGCTACTACAAGGTAGAAAACAGCTCTCTGCCGTCTATGTTCTCCGGTCAATTCGGCGACAGCATTAAAGAAACCTTTAACCGTATTAAGTACGGCGGAGTAACACCCACAAGCCAAAGGGTGTTCTACCTTAATTTGCAGGAGATAAAGGGAATTAAGTTCGGTACTGCAAACCCGATAAATTATTACGACACCTTCTACGATGCAGAGCTGAGCTTAAGAGCACACGGTACATATTCGATAAAGCTTGAGGATCCGTTTAAGTTCTATTCCGAGGCTATTCCGAAGGACGCCGTAACAGGTAACAGAACTGTTGATATTGCAGATATAAACCTGCAATATATGACGGAATTTGTAGAGGCTTTAGGCGCTGCAATTAACCAGATGTCTGCTGACGGAGAGAGAATCTCCTTTGTAAAGAGTAAGCAGAGCGTTGTAAGCAAATATATGATGGAGCATCTTGATGACAGCTGGCGAGAGATGCGCGGTATGGTGGTGCAGTCTGTAGGTCTTGAAATCTCCTACGATACAGATTCGCAGGAGCTCATCAAGATGAGAAATCAGGGCGCAATGCTCAAGGACCAGAGTATACAGGCGGGCTATATGGCAGGCAAGGTCGGCGAAGGCATAGAGGCAGCCGGCAAGAATGCAGGCGGCGCTATGAACGGCTTTATCGGTATGGGTATGGCGATGAACGCAGGCGGCAACATTATGGGCGGCTACCAGCAGGCAGCGGCACAGCAGCAAGCTCAGCAGCCACAGCAGCCGCAGCAGCCGCAGCAGCCGCAGCAGCAGGCAGGCGGCTGGAAGTGTGAATGCGGAAACCAGAACACAGGTAAATTCTGCAGCAACTGCGGCAAGCCTCAGCCGGAAAACACCGCAGGCTGGGTATGCTCCTGCGGTCAGTCAAATACAGGAAAGTTTTGCAGTAACTGCGGAAAACCGCACGAGGTAAAATGCCCTAAATGCGGTTACACCCCTGAGGGTACAGCGCCGAAGTTCTGCCCGGAATGCGGAACAAAGCTTTAATCAGCGGCTTAAGGCTAAGCTGAGCGCTGTTTTTAAAATAAGTAAAACTAAACAGCACAAAAACGCCTCCCTTGCAGCTAAGGGAGGCGCATACTGTAAAAAACTCGGAATCCGGTTAAACCGTGAATTCCGAGTTTTTTATAGTTTATGAGAGGTCTTTTGATTGCCCCGTGTTTCCTTAAATAAGGCTTACTGCTTTCCTAAGAAAGCGGCGCCGATAATACCTGCGTCGTTGCCGAGCGTTGCGGCGCAGATTTTCGTCTGCTTCGGGTTGTGCTTTGTGTAACGCTCCTGCTCAATAATAGCACGAAGAGGTGCAAGCAGGGTTTCGCCCTCCTTGCTTATGCCGCCTCCAATGCACAGAACGTCCGGCTGAAAAATGTTTATTGCGTTTACAACGCCGCATGCAAGGTAAGAAATATATTTTTCCACTACAGATTTACCAATGGCGTCGCCTGCACGCATAGCGTTAAATGCGGTAATTCCGTTTACCTTGTTTATATCGCCGTTTACAAGCTTTAACATATACGAGCTGTCTGCTCTTTCAGACATTATGGCTTCCTTTGTCATATTTATAAGGCCTGTTGCAGACGCATAAGCCTCCCAACAGCCCTTGCGGCCGCAGGCACATTCCTTGCCGTCGTAAACAATTACCATATGACCCATTTCCGCACCGGCGTAATTGGAGCCGCTGTATATTTTTCCGTCAATTATAATTCCTGCGCCTACACCTGTGCCAAGCGTGATTGCTATTGCGTTTTTTGCACCCTTTGCGCTGCCTGCAAGATATTCGCCGTATGCTGCTGCGTTTGCGTCGTTTTCAATTATTATCTTCTTGCCGAGCCTTTCCTCCATCATCTGCGCTATGTTCCAGTTGTGGAAGAATAAATTTGCGGAATACTCTATAATTCCCGTTGCAGGGTTTACAGCGCCCGGAACGCCTATGCCCACAAATGAAATATCGTCTGTTGTAATTTTTGCCTTTTTAATTGCCTTCAGCGCAACCTCCGCCATAGAATCGCATATTTCGGTTTCGGGGCGGGGAACGGCAGTTTTACATTCCGCCTTAGCAATTATTTTATATTTTTCGTCAACAACGCCTGCTACAATGTTGGTGCCGCCAAGGTCTATTCCAAGATAATACATAATTTTTCCTCCCGGTATTTGCAAATTTAATTTAACATTAAAATTATACCATATAGTATATTTTTTATAAAGAGAATAAAATGAAAAAAGTAAAATTTGTTGAAGTATCACAAGTTTTTAGGCATCAAAATATGAAAAATGAATATAAAAATAGGCACAGATAACCAATAATAACCTGCCGCAGAGAAACGGCGGCAAAAAAACAAAGCGAGTAAAACGCACAAATTTATATTTTATTTCTTTATTATTCATTCAGTCGGCAAAAATAAAAAATTATCCGCCGAAGATGTGCACAATTTGCTTTACAGCGTCAATTTTTTATGCTATATTAATAATATAAATAACACGGACAAGACCCTTAAAAGCTGCTGTTAAGCAGATTTTGTTAACGGAGTATATTGCTGCAGCTGTTTAGGCTTGTCCCGGGTGAAGAAAAAGGAGAGGTCAGAATTGAAAACATTTGTAAAGGTTTTATGGATAATTTCCGCAATTTTACTCATACTCGGCGGTGTGATATTCTTTTATAATCCGCTGCCGGCGTTTATTTTTACCGAATATGCAGTGGGCGGAGTGCTTGTTCTTTCGGGTATATTAAATATTATTGCATATATCAGAACGCACAAGGTTATGCTCGGCGGCGGCTGGATTCTTGCAGAGGGTGTGTTATCTCTCGTTTTAGGTGCGCTTATTTTCTTCAGCAAATATAACGAGGCTCTGTTTGCTATTACGCTTTCCGTTTCTCTCGGCGTATGGCTGCTTGTTTCGGGTATTTCAAGCTTTTCCCGTTCTGTAGACTTACATAAGCTTGGCGCAAAGGGCTGGGGCTGGCTTACATTCTGGGGAATAATCTGCATTATTGCCGCAGTTGCTTTCTTCTGCCATCCGGTTGCGGCGGCTGTAGGCAGCGTAGGCTGGATGACAGGCTTTGTAATGATTCTGGGCGGAATTTCAGCTCTTGTAAAATGTTTGGCAAGAGATATTGAGGATTAATCCGAACAGAATATAAAGCACACAAAAAATAATTGAATTAAAACTTTAAAAGGGATACTCCAAAACGGAGCATCCCTTTTTTATGTCCTCCGTCAGCCTGCGGCAGTAGGAGGGATTTTTAACAGATAAAATATGAATAATGAAAAATTAAAGCTGAATAAACGCACAGCCAAGGGCCGGAATTATAAGCTTGCCGTCGCGTATCTGTGTTCCTAAAAGCGGAGTGCCTGCCGAATATCCCGGCGGAATGTCAAGGTAAATATCGTGGAAGCCGGCGTTAAAGCCGCAGAACAGAGCGCTTTCTTCGTCATGGCGGATATAGGTGATGGTTCTTCCGCCCGAATATGCGTTAATCATTTCGCCCTCTCTCAGTGCGTGACAGTTCTTCCTCATTTTTCCGAGCTGTTTGTACCAATCCAGCAAATCCCTGTTCTCGTGTCCCCATGGGAAACAGCCGCGGTTGAACGGGTCCTTATAGCCCTCCATACCAACCTCGTCGCCGTAGTAAACACACGGGAACCCCGGCAGAGTATATAACATTCCGGCGGCAATTTTCATAAGCTTAATGCCGCGCTTGCGCTGTTCGTCTGTCATATGTGTGTTTGCCTGCCAGTTTCTGTCCCTGTTGTAAAGCGGTTCGCCTGCAAGAACCGTAAGCGCACGCTCTGTATCGTGCGTTCCCAGCAGGTTCATAAGCACATTTAAAACAGGCTTTGGATAATTTTCAACAACGCACATTATGCGCTCCATCATATCCTTGCCGTCTGCACCCTTTAGAAAGTCGAGAATTGCGCTTCTGAAAGGATAGTTCATAACGCTGTCCAACTGGTCGCCGAGCAAAAATGCCCTGCGGTGACCGTAGCTTTCTTTGTTTGACGCGTCCTCCCAGACCTCGCCTATTACAAAAGCCTCGGGATTTTCCGCCTTTGCCGCCTTACGCATTTTTATAAGAAATTCATCCGGAAGCTCGTCTGCAACGTCAAGTCTCCAGCCGCTGTTTCCGTTTCTTATCCATTTGCGTATAACGCCGTCTTTGCCGTTTATATATTCGTTGAATTTCGGGTCTGTTTCGTTTACCTCCGGCAGAGTGTAAAAGCCCCACCAGGAATTATATTGATTAGGCCACTGGCTGAAGTGATACCAGCTTGAGTACTCGGAATCCTGCGAGTTGTATGCACCGACGGTATCGTATCTGCCTTTTCTGTTAAAGTATTTGCTGTCGCTTCCTGTATGGCTGAAAACACCGTCGTTTATAACCCTTATTCCGTGCTTTTCGGCTTCCTTGCAAAGGGTGATAAAATCCTCCTCAGTTCCGAGGATAGGGTCTATATTGCTGTAATCGCCGGTGTCGTAGCGGTGGTTGGAGTAAGCCTCGAAAATCGGGTTTAAATATATGCAGGTAACGCCCAAATCCTCAAGATAATCCAGCTTTTCCGTAATGCCCTGCAAATCTCCCATAAAGAAGTCGGAGTTAGTAATTTCACCGTGATGATTAGGGCGCCATTCGGGAAGCTCGCCCCAATTTTCCCGCAGAGTTTTGTCCTGCGGAATATTCTCTTTTTTGTTGCCGCTGAAGTGAAATCTGTCGGGGAAAATCTGATACATTACGCCGCCCAGCGGCCAGTCCGGAGTTTTAAAGCCTTTTTTATAGCTTGTAATCTGCCACGACGCACCCGGAGAGCGCACGATGTCGCTTTTTCTGTCGGGACCGCCGGGAACAATAAAACGCTCGCCCTCGTTTGTCTGCAAACGGAAGCCGTGCCAGTAAAGTCCAACCTTTTCTACGGTATAATGGCACTCCCACATTTCGTATCTGTCCTGGTATGTTCCGCACCAGAACATATCAATAAAGGTCCAGTCGCCGTCAAAGTCGTGCTTAATATTCAGCACTGCCTTTGAACAGGAAAGCGAGCGCGGAACTAAAATTTTAAAATACAGCTTTGTGCCTTCCTCTACCGCCCCCATAGGACTGCGGTAAAAGTTGTTTCGTGAATCATAAGCCGGTCTCATAATTCTTATTCCTCCTGAAAGGGATATTTTGCATTAACAGAATATTCTGCTGTTAATAATTATGCCCGAATATTCTTTTTTGCTGCCCAAAATTATATTTCACAGGCGAAAATGCAATTTCTCGCCTATTATATCACTATATGAAAAAAATGACAAGGAGAAACAAAAAAGAAAAAACACGCCGAAGCGTGCTTTTTGGTGACCCGGACGAGAATCGAACTCGTGTTACCGCCGTGAAAGGGCGGTGTCTTAACCGCTTGACCACCGGGCCGTATTGGTAGCGGAAATAGGACTTGAACCTACGACACTTCGGGTATGAACCGAATGCTCTAGCCAGCTGAGCTATTCCGCCAGATATGCTCAATTAACGTGAGCAAGTCATATTATAACGTAACGTCTTTTGTTTGTCAACACTTTTTTAAAATTTTGCAGAGCTTTTCACAGAAGCTGAAAAATCCGACGAAATATTGACAAAATCGAAGGTTTATTTTTCGCCGTCTGCTTTTGGGGGCGTTTCTTTAAAGGCGAAAAACCGCTGACCTATATAATTAAGGGCAACAAATAAACAGCTTCCGAAAAGCATTGAAACATTGGAGGCAAAGCTTTCTACGCTTAAGCCGAACATAGAAAAGCTGTTTGCCGTACAAAGGTAAGACACAAGCGGTATTGCAATTCCGTAGGCTATGCCGTAGCAAACGGCTATGTTAAGCGCAAATTTTAAAATGGGTTTTATGCCCTTTTCTTTATTTTTAAAGGTAAAGTGCTTGTTTAAAAAGTAGCTCATTATGCTTGCCAGCGTGTAGGATATTCCCGAAGCAAGCCATGTGCCGGTTTCGCCCATAGTGTTAAGCACAGTGCAGTTATAAAGCACAAACTGAAGCCCTGTGCCGACAATAGTATTAAGAATACCTACAACAATAAATTTTAAAAGCTTTATATCAAAAAACTGTTTTAAAAACTTAACCATACCCTGTCCTTTTCCTTATTATATCTGTTGTTTATTATCCTTCCCGCCGTGGGGCGGTATGCGGCGGAGCAAAATTGTATTCTTATTCAAAATTCTTCAAATCATAGAACACCTTTTCAGGCTCTTCTTCCTCGGTTTGCCCGTCAGGTTCGGAAGCTTCCGCTTCCGCAGAATCGGCATAAGGCTCGTCCGACATAGGGGAGTTTGTCTGCGGAGAGTTGCTTTCGGCAACTTCCTGCCCGTCTTCTTCTGTCTGCTTTTCGTCAGCGCCGATATTTGTATGCTGAACAATATAAATGGGTCTGTCCTTGCTTTCCATATATATTCTGCCTATATATTCGCCCAGAACGCCTATTGAAAATTCTATTATACCGCCTAAAAACAGCGTTGCACACAGGTTTGTAACATATCCCGGTACGTCAATGCCGGTTATAAGCGTTTTAACAACCGTTATTATAATGTAGATAAAGGCGATTGCAGAAATAACAAAGCCCATTGCGGCAATAAACCTGAGCGGAGCAACGGAAAAAGCGGCAATGCCGTCTATTGCGTATTTGAAAAGTCCCCAAAAGCTCCATTTTGTTGTGCCGATGGCACGCTCAACATTTACATACGGCAGCCATTTTGTGTTAAAGCCTACCCAGCTGAAAATGCCCTTGGAAAAACGCTGTACCTCCGAAAGCTCCAAAACGGAATTTATCATCTGCCTTGTCATAATTCTGAAATCAACTGCGCCGTAAGGCATTTTTACATCTGTAATTCTGTTGCTTATTTTGTAAAAGGTCTGAGAAAACATACTTCTTATTTTCGATTCGCCCTCTCTGGAGCTTCTGCGTGCGGCACAGCAGTCATACCCCTCCTCAATTCCCTTTATCATATCGGGAATCATTGCCGGGGGGTGCTGCAAATCTGCGTCCATAACAATAACATAGTCGCCTGTGGAATTTTTAAAGCCGGCATACATAGCCGCCTCTTTGCCGAAATTCCTCGAAAAAGAAATATATTTTATATTGCTGTGCTCCTTGGCAAGCTTTTTCATAACAAGGTATGTGTTGTCGCGGCTTCCGTCATTTACAAGAATATATGTAAAGCGGTAGCCCTTTATGTTGTCTATTACCTTTGAGGTTTCCCTTACAAATACCTCAAGGCCCTCCTCTTCGTTGTAGCAGGGAACTACTATATCGACAGTTTTCATAAATATCACCTTTATTATACTTCAATTAGTTTTTTTGTCCTATTATTTGTTTTCTTTTATTATAGCAAACAGCAGTGTTAAAAGCAAAGAAAAGTTGAATTTTCTTATTTAAATTTATAAAAAATTAAAATTCTGTAAATTAAATCCGTTAAATTTTAACTTTTTAGTTTACCAAACGCAATTTAAGTGGTACAATGTCTAATATATGTGCAAAATTATGCTTGAGAAAGGAAAAATTTTAATGAGTAAAACAAAGTCTAAAAAATCTGCTAAAAAAACCGTTAGCTCCAACCGGAAAAACGGTGCGGCAGTGAAAACGTCGGAGGCGGGCGCAACGCTTAAGACAATAGATGACAGGAAAAGGACAAGACTGTTTCTCTTTTTGTCATTTATTATACCTGTTGCGCTTTTAGGTACATCTTATGCTTTGCACGGCGTTTATCCGTTCGGCGACCAGCAGATACTTGTTACCGACTTCTGGCAGCAGTATTTTCCGTTTTTAAACGATTTACAGATAAAGCTTCAGGAGGGCAGCTCCCTGCTTTATTCGTGGGAGATAGGTATGGGTACAAACTTTGTATCCTTAGCGGCGTATTATCTTGCAAGTCCGCTGAATTTAATTTCAATTATTATTCCGCCGGAATTTTTAAGAGAAGCATTAACACTGTTTTTGCTTATAAGAATCGGTTGTTCGGGTCTTTTTACGGCGATGTTTCTGCGCTATGCGTTCAAACGCTGTGACGTTACCCTGCCGTTCTTTTCAACGCTTTATGCGCTTTGCGCCTTTACAATGGGCTATTACTGGAACATAATATGGTTTGACTCTTTTGCGCTTATGCCGCTTGTAATTATGGGTACGCTTGCGCTTATCAGAGAAGGCAAATACAGGCTTTATGTAATTTCACTGGCGCTTGCCGTTATTACAAACTACTATATGGGTCTGTTTGTGTGCATTTTCACCGCCTTTGCTTTCTTTGGCATTTGCATATGCTCAAAGCTGAGTATAAAGCAGTTCTTCAAAAAGCTTGGTATGATGGCAGGCTTTACGGTGATAAGCCTGTCTATGACGGCGTTTATAACTCTGCCTGCGTACTTTAACCTGAAGCTAACGCAAAGTGCAAATAATGTTTTCCCGTCAAGCTGGAGGTTTGAAAACACCTTTACCGACGTTTTCGGAAACTTTACTGCATTTAACGCACCGAACGTCAAGGAGGGTCTTCCCAACGTATACTGCGGCTTTATCTGCGTTATTTTAATTGCAGTTTACGTTCTTGCGAAAAAGGTTTCGGTAAGGGAAAAAATATTCAGTATTTCTGTGCTTGGATTTTTAATTTTAAGCTGTAACGTAAATGTGTTAAACTACATATGGCACGGCTTCCACGCAACAAATATGATTCCGTACCGCTTCTCGTTCCTTATTTCGTTTATACTTGTGGTAATGGCATACAGAGCGTTTATGCTGATAGAGGATATTAATTACGTTGATGTAATAGGAATGGGCGTTGTATCTGCAGCAGTTATCATCTGCGCCGCAGTGGGACAGCAAAAGGATAAGGCTGTTATAGGAAGCGCAGTAATTGCTGCCTGCGTGCTGCTTGCAATGTTCCTTTACATAAAAAGGATACTCAGCAAAAACGTGCTTACCGGCTTTGTGTGCGCCGTTATTGTAATTGAAATGTGCTTTAATGTTATGATAGGCGTTGACGAGGTGCGCACTACAACACGTTCAACATATCCGGACAGAAAAGCCACCATTGTAAAGTCTGTTGATAAAATTGAGCAGCAGGACGACGAGCTGTTTTACAGAGTTGAATTTTCAAGCTATTATACGCTCAACGACCCGCCGCTTTATGGCTTTAAGGGCATTTCACAGTTTGCGTCAACGGCAAACGAAAAGGTAACGAACTTTCTTGAGGGAACAGGTCTGCTCGGCTGGGACGCAGGCAACAGATATTATTTTGCAGAAACATCTCCGCTTACTCACGCCTTTTGCGACCTTAAATATATCATAGCCAAAAACGGCTACCAGGGCGACAAGGTGAATTGGACTGAAATATTTGAAACAGACGGAATAAAAACATATAAGAACAACAGGTATCTGTCGCTTGGCTTTATGACAGATGATGATATTCTGACATATACTCCGAACAAGGACGACCCCTTTGCGGCGCAGCAGCAGCTGTTTACGAAATCAACGGGAATCACAGACGATTTGTTTACAAGGGTAAATGTTTTAAATGCAGGTCACGGCAACTGTAAGGTTTATTACGACTACGAGGGCTCTTACGGACAGTACAATTACTCTCCGGAGGACACCTCTCAGGCTTCAACACTTAACTGGAACTATCTGATGCCTGCCGACGGAACGCTTTACGCCTATGCGAAAATTGACAATACAGAAAATCTTTCTGTATCTTCAAACGGCGTTTCACACTCCTTTAACATAAAACGCCCGTATATTATATCTGCCGGAACATATAAAAAGGGCGATATAGTATCGTTTAATGCAACTCCTACAACAGGATACTCAGGCAATGCAGATATTTATGTATGCGTGCTTAATCAGGATACCTTTGACAGGGGCTATGCGCTGTTAGATGACGAAAAGCTTGAGCTTACAAAGTTTGATACAACAGATATCAAGGGTACAATAACAGCAAAGCAAAACGGCGTTATGTATACCTCTATTCCGTATGAAAAGGGCTGGAGCGTATATGTTGACGGACAGCAGCAGGAGCTTAAAAGCGTTGCAGACGCAATGTGCGCCGTAGAGCTTACTAAGGGCGAGCACGAAATTGAGTTTAAATATTCGCCGGACGGCTTTATGCCCGGTGTGGTGCTGTTTTCAGCGGCGCTTGTGCTGTTCCTTATGATAATAGGCGCAGAATGGTATTTTAAAAAGAAGAGCGCAAAGGTCGGCGCAGAACCGGTAAATAACGAGGAATAAAGCATAAAATTTAAAGGGCGGTCGAAGGGCCGCCCTTTTTGCCGTTGTACCGGCTATTATAATTTACCGTGACAGGCTTGCGCCTGCCACCTCCCTTTAACAAGGGAGGCAAAAGAGTCCCCCTTGTCAAAGGGGGAAAGATGACGAAGTCATCAGGGGGATTCCTTAGAAGAAAGTATGTGCTAAGAAGAATCCCTCCGACAGGCTTGCGCCTGCCACCTCCCTTTAACAAGGGAGGCAGAACTTTTATTGCAAAAAGTTATTTTTTTGTTAATTATTTGCGCGGTATAATATGCTACAATTTATTAGAGAAGAAAGTATGTAAAGAAAGAGCAATCAAAAATGTAAGGGAGGAAACAAATGAACATATTAATGCTTTTAAAGCCGAAGTGCGACGTTGCGTATTTGTATGAGGACAACACAATAAGGCAGGGACTGGAAAAAATGCGCTACCACGGCTATACGGCAATTCCGGTAATAAACAGGGACGGAAGCTACGCCGGTACTGTAAGCGAGGGCGACTTTTTGTGGAATATGCTTGACGAAAGGGCGAAGCTTAAAGAAATTGAAGAAAAGACGACCGTATGCGATATTCTGAAAAAGGAGCGCAACCCGGCGGTGAGGATAAACACGAATATGGACGAACTTCTTTTAAAGGTTATGGACCAGAACTTTGTGCCGGTAACCGATGACAGGGGAGTGTTTATGGGTATTGTCACACGACGTGACATAATAAAGTATTTCTATAAGCTTTTATATTTGAAAAAGGATGATGAATAAATTACGCCGAAAAATCTGGCGGCGCAATATGCACAAACGATTTAATCAGTGTTTCCTTAAAAATTTTTTCGGAATATATACAGAATACATATTGCTTTTTGAAGGCAATGTTCTGCTGAAAATCATTTGTAATATTTTATTTATACAAATTTAATGTTTTTACCACTTTACAGAAAGCGCTAAACGTGATAAAATTCAAGTTGGTACATTGTGTATTACGGCAATGTAAAGACAGCATTATCATTTTTTTACAGGCAATAATGCTTATGTATATTTATAAGGAGGAAAATGTCCAATGTCCAGAAAAATGAAAACAATGGATGGTAACAGCGCAGCGGCTCACGTTTCTTATGCTTTTACAGATGTTGCAGCTATCTATCCTATCACACCGTCATCAGTTATGGCAGACGAAACAGACAAGTATTCCGCAGCAGGCCGTAAAAACCTGTTCGGCAGAGAGGTTAAGGTAACAGAGATGCAGTCCGAGGGCGGCGCAGCAGGCGCAGTTCACGGTTCTCTTGCAGCAGGTGCTTTAACAACAACATACACAGCTTCACAGGGTCTTTTACTTATGATCCCTAATATGTATAAAATGGCAGGCGAGCTTTTGCCGAGCGTTATCCACGTTTCTGCACGTGCTCTTACAAGCCATGCTCTTTCTATCTTCGGCGACCATTCAGATATTTACGCTTGCCGTCAGACAGGCTATGCAATGCTTTGCTCTAACAGCCCGCAGGAGGTTATGGACCTTGCAGCAGTTGCACATTTAAGCGCAATTAAGGGCAGAGTTCCTTTCCTTCATTTCTTTGACGGTTTCCGTACATCTCACGAAATTCAGAAGATTGAAACATGGGATTACGAGGATTTGGCAGATATGCTCGACTGGGACGCAGTTGACGCTTTCCGCCGCCGCAGCTTAAACCCTGAGCACCCGGTAATCAGAGGTACTGCTCAGAACGACGATATATTCTTCCAGGCAAGAGAGGCTTGTAACGTATATTACAACGCAGTTCCCGAGGTTGTAGTTGACTATATGAATAAGGTTAACGAAAAGTGCGGAACAAACTACAAGCCGTTTAACTACTACGGCGCACCGGACGCAGAAAACGTAATTGTTGCTATGGGCTCTGTTTGCGACTGTGCAGAAGAGGTTGTAGATTACTTGAACGCAGCAGGCGAAAAGGTTGGTCTTTTAAAGGTAAGACTTTACAGACCTTTCGTTGCAGATTATATGTTAAGCGAGCTGCCTAAGACAGTTAAGAATATTGCTGTTTTAGACAGAACAAAGGAGCCGGGCGCAATCGGCGAGCCGCTTTACTTAGATGTGCTTGCAGCTATTAACGGATCTGAATTTGCAAATGTAAGAGTAACAACAGGCCGTTACGGCTTAGGCTCTAAGGATACAACACCGGGCGACATCGTTGCTGTTTACAGAAATATGGAAAGCGAAAACCCGAAGAGAACATTCACAATCGGCATTGTAGACGATGTTACAAACCTTTCTCTTGAGGTTAAGGAAAATCCGGACACAACTCCTGCCTGCACAAAGTCCTGTAAGTTCTGGGGTCTTGGTGCAGACGGTACAGTAGGCGCTAACAAGAACTCTATCAAGATCATCGGTGACCACACAGATAAGTACGCTCAGGGCTACTTTGCATACGACTCCAAGAAGTCCGGCGGTCTTACAGTATCTCACCTGCGCTTCGGCGACCAGCCTATTAAGTCAACGTACTACATAAGCAAGGCAGACTTTGTTGCCTGCCACAACCCGTCTTATGTAGATAAGTACGATATGGTAGACGACCTTAAAGAGGGCGGAAGCTTCCTGCTCAACTGCCCATGGACAGGCGAAGAGCTTGAAAAACGTCTGCCGGGCAAGATGAAGAGAATTATTGCAGAGAAGAAGATAAACTTCTACACAATCGACGGTATTGCAATCGGTAAGGAAATCGGCTTAGGCGGCCGTATCAATACAATTTTACAGTCTGCATTCTTCAAAATAGCAAATGTTATCCCTGCTGAGGACGCAATTCAGTATATGAAGGACGCAGCTACAAAGTCTTACAGCAAAAAGGGTCAGGCTATTGTAGATATGAACCACAAGGCTATTGAGCGCGGTATGGAGGACGTTAAGAAGGTAGACGTTCCTGCAAGCTGGGCAAGCTGCACAGATGACAGCGTTTCTCACGTTGTTACAGAGGGCAGACCTGAGGTTGTAGACTATGTAAATACAATTTTAAATCCTGTAAATGCATACAAGGGCAATCAGCTTCCTGTATCTGCATTTAAGAATCATATCGACGGTACAGCTCCTCAGGGTTCTGCGGCTTATGAGAAGAGAGGCATTGCAGTAGACGTTCCTGAGTGGCAGCCTGAAAACTGTATCCAGTGTAACTTCTGCTCATATGTATGTCCTCACGCAGTTATCCGTCCTGTTGCTATGACAGCAGACGAGCTTGCAGCTGCTCCGGAGGGAACAAAGAGCGTTCCTATGACAGGCTTAAAGGACTTAACCTTTACAATGACAGTTTCAACTCTTGACTGTACAGGCTGCGGCTCTTGTGCTCAGGTTTGTCCGGGCAAGAAGGGCGCTAAGGCTCTTGTTATGAAGCCTATCGACTCTCAGCGTGCAGGTCAGAAGGTATTTGACTACGGCTTCAGCCTTGATCCTAAGCCGGAAGTAAACGAGAAATTCAAGGAAACTACAGTTAAGGGCAGCCAGTTTAAGCAGCCGCTGCTCGAATTCTCCGGCGCTTGTGCAGGCTGCGGCGAAACACCGTATGCAAAGCTTGCTACACAGCTGTTCGGTGACAGAATGTTCATTGCAAACGCAACAGGCTGTTCTTCAATTTGGGGCGGCAGCGCACCGGCAACACCTTACACAGTAAACAAGAAGGGCTTTGGTCCTGCTTGGCACAACTCTCTGTTTGAGGATAACGCTGAGTTCGGTCTTGGTATGGCTCTGGGTCAAAAGGCAATAAGAGCAAGACTTGCAGAGTATGTTGAGAAGATTGCAGCAGCTACAGATAAAGAGGACTTAAAGGCAGCTTGCCAGAATTACCTCGACACAGCTAACGACAGCGGCGCCAACAGACCGGCAGCAGACGCATTAATAGAGAAGCTTGAGGAAATTAAGGACTGCGAATGTGAGGCAGGCCAGCTTGCAAAGAAAACACTTGCAGACAAAGACAGCCTTGCTAAGAAGTCAATGTGGATTTTAGGCGGCGACGGCTGGGCTTACGATATCGGCTTCGGCGGTCTTGACCACGTTCTTGCAAGCGGCGAGAATGTAAATATCCTCGTATTCGATACAGAGGTTTACTCTAATACAGGCGGTCAGGCATCAAAGGCTACACCGGTAGGCTCAGTTGCACAGTTTGCAGCAGCAGGTAAGGCTACAAAGAAGAAGGACTTAGCCGCTATAGCAATGAGCTACGGTTATGTATATGTAGCACAGGTAGCAATGGGCGCAGACTACAACCAGTGCATCAAGGCTTTTGCAGAGGCTGAAAGCTATCAGGGTCCGTCAATCATCATCGCTTACGCTCCGTGTATCAACCATGGTATCAAGGGCGGTATGAGTATTGCACAAATGGAAGAGAAGAAGGCAGTAGCCGCAGGCTATTGGAACTGCTTCCGCTTTGACCCGCGTCTTGCAGATGAGGGCAAGAATCCGTTTATGCTCGACAGCAAGGCTCCTACAGCAAGCTACCGTGACTTTATCATGGGCGAGGTTCGTTACAATTCTCTTACACGTTCATTCCCTGAAAGAGCAGAAAAGCTCTTTGCTCAGGCAGAGGAGAACGCAGCTAAGAAGTATGCTCACCTCCAGAAGCTTGCAAGCTTTGAAAGCGCAGAGTAATTCAAGATAAAATTTAGCAGTACCGCTGCACAGCAAAATGCAGCAGTAAGAAAATAAGCATAGCCGTACAGGAGAAGCTAAGGCTTTCCTGTGCGGCTTGTTTGTACAATCTAACGAAAAATCTGACGGCGCAATATACACAAGCAATTTAATCAGTGTTTCCTTAGATTTTTGCTGTATAACAGATAAATTATGAGGATTTTGCCGTAGCTGTTTTAGAAGAGGACTTGCCTAAGGTAAAAGCTTAAAAGGTTTCGTGCTTCGTTTTGTCAGTCAGTGCTATTGACCGGCAAAGCGAAGTATTTTTTCAGAAATTCAGCGGTTTTATATATACCTTTTTATAAATACAAGTTATAATAAGCTTAATAAAACACATTACGGGGGACTTGCATATGTATAAAAATTATATTTTTGACCTTTACGGTACTCTTGCCGATATTAATACAAACGAAAGCAAGCGCTATTTGTGGGAGAAAACTGCTGAAATTTATGCCTTTAACGGTGCGTTATATACGCCGAGCGAGCTTAAAAAGGAATATTTCCGCCTTGTAAAGGAAGAAAAAGAGAACGTAAAAAGAGAGCATCCGCACTTTACAAATATAGATGTACAGCTTGATAAGGTTTTTGCACAGCTTTATAAAAACAAGGGTATTGAGCCGGAGTCTTCCCTTGCCTTGCTTACGGCGCAGTTTTTCAGAGCTGTTTCCACAAAATATATCAGGCTTTACGACGGTGCGATGGATTTGCTTTTGTCGCTTAAGCAAAATGGGAAGAGCGTATATCTGCTTACAAACGCACAGCGCTGTTTTACTGTGCCGGAGCTTAAAATGCTTGGAATTTACGATAAATTCGACGGCATTGTAATTTCGTCGGACGAGCTTACCTGCAAGCCGGACAAGGCGTTTTATAATAAAATAACAGAGAGATTTGCGCTTGATAAAAATGAAAGCATAATGATAGGAAACGACTTTATAACAGATATTGAGGGGGCATATAACGCAGGACTTAACAGTCTTTATATACACTCAAACCTTTCCCCGGATATAAAGGGCGAGCTTAAAGCAACCTACAGCATTATGGACGGCGACGTTAAGAAGGTTAAAGAGCTTATCTTAAAAAGCTGAGAAAAGCGATATACTGCGCCCTGAATTAGTCTATGATGCTTCGGCGTTGGTATTGCCGTATGTGCCGATGCTTATAGCAAGCTTGCTGCTGATTGAGCTGTCGGGTTTTTTATTTAAGAAAAGAGCCAATTTGTAACACAAAAGAGTACGTTTGTTTTTACTGTTGTTATTGATTCTGCCTTTTTTATTTTTAAATACAGCCGCCGTTAAATGCAACGGCGGCTTTTGCGCTGTTTTCTTATGAATTTAGACAGTTATAATTGATTGTATGCGAAATATATGGTAAAATATAATTTAAGGAATACTGATTAAATCGTTTGTGCATATTGCGCAGTTAGATTTTTCGTCAGGTTGGACAAATAAACCGCAGTAATGCTGACGCATTACGAGGATTTTTTGGGCAATCCGGCGGAAAATATGCAAGCAAGATGTGCAAACAGCTTTTTGGCGTTATTTATTCAGTGGTTCCTTAAATAACAGTCAATTACTCCGTGATTTTACAGGAGGATTCTCCGACAAAACGAAAGGAAGTATATATTTTGAATTACACTTTTTCAGACAGAGTAAACAGCTTAAAGCCGTCGGCTATTAGGGAGATTTTTAAGTATGCGGCAGACCCGGAGGTTATATCGCTTTCGGCAGGCAACCCGGCGCCCGAGGCTTTCCCGTCAAAGGAGATAGCGGAGATTTCCGCAAGACTGTTAAGCGAGCGCCCAATAGACGCTTTGCAGTACAGCATTACCGAGGGCTATGCTCCGCTTAGAAAACAGCTAAAGGACTATATGCTTGAAAAGCACAGCATAGGTAAGGAATTTGACGACCTTATCATAACGTCGGGCGCACAGCAGATTATGGATTTAGCGGCAAAATCCCTGTGCAACGAGGGAGATACGGTAATATGCGAAGCACCCAGCTTCATCGGCTCGCTCAATACCTTCCGTTCTTATAACTGTAAGCTCAAGGGCGTTGAGGTGGAAAGCGACGGTATGAATATTGAAGCGCTTGAAAATGCGCTTAAAAGCGAGAAAAATGTGCGTTTTATATACACAATTCCCAATTTCCAGAATCCGTCGGGTGTTACGATGAGCCTTGAAAAAAGAAAAGCAGTATATGCCCTTGCAAAGAAGTACGGCGTGCTGATAATTGAGGATAACCCCTATGGCGATTTGCGCTACGAGGGCGAGCCGATAGCATCAATAAAATCTATGGATACAGACGGAATAGTAATATACGCAGGCTCTTTTTCAAAGGTTATTTCGCCCGGTATGCGTGTGGGCTGGTGCGTTGCTCCGTCGCCGATAATTCAAAAGATGGTGGTTTGCAAGCAGGGGCAGGACGTGCACACAAATATCTGGTCGCAGATGGTTTGCTCCGAGTTCCTCAAAAATTATGACTTTGACGCTCACCTGCAATTTTTAAGGGATTTATACAGCAAAAAAGCAAAGCTTATGACAGAGCTTTTAGACGCTCATCTGGCGCCGCAGGTTACATATAATAAGATTACGGGCGGACTTTTCACATATTGTAAGCTGCCCGAAAGCGTGGATATGCCCGATTTTTGCAAGCAGGCAGTTTTAAGAAAGGTCTGCGTTGTACCGGGTAATGCCTTCTTAACAGACGAAAACGAGCCTTGCTCCTACTTCAGAGTAAACTTCTCAACCCCCACTGACGAACAGCTTATTAAAGGCGTTACAATTTTAGGTCAGCTTGCAAAGGAGCTTATAAAATAAAGAAGCGTACAAATACGAAGCTGTCGGCTTGAAGGACTAAGGCAGAGGGACAGCGCATTAAAAACTGAGAGGGAAGAATTAATGGAAAATACAGAGAAGAAAAAAATTATTTTCAGCGCAATACAGCCAAGCGGAACTATAACGCTCGGAAATTACCTTGGCGCTATAAAAAACTGGACGAAGATGCAGGACGAGTTTAACTGTGTTTATGCTCTTGCAGACCTGCACACAATAACCGTAAGGCAAGAACCCAAAAAGTTCAGAGAGAACACCCTGCAGGCATATGCTTTGCTGCTTGCCTGCGGAATAGACCCCGAAAAAAGCATATTTTTTATACAAAGCCATGTTCACACACACGCAGAGCTTGCCTGGGTGCTGAATTGCTACACACAATACGGCGAGCTTTCAAGAATGACTCAATTTAAGGATAAGTCGCAAAAGCACGCAGACAACGTAAACGTCGGCTTGTTTGCATACCCAAGCCTTATGGCGGCAGATATTCTTCTGTATCAGGCGGATATGGTGCCGGTTGGAGCAGACCAAAAACAGCACCTTGAGCTTTCAAGAGATATTGCCTCACGCTTTAACGGTATTTACGGTAACACCTTCAAGGTGCCGGAGCCGTACATTCCAAAGGCAGGCGCAAGGGTTATGTCGCTTCAGGAGCCGACGCGCAAGATGAGCAAATCCGACGAAAATGTAAATGCGTGGATTGCCGTTCTTGACAAGCCGGAGGTTATTATGAAGAAATTTAAGCGTGCCGTTACAGACTCCGAGGCAAGGGTATATTACGGCGAAAACAAAGACGGTATTAATAACCTTATGGGCATATACTCCGCCGTTACCGGCAAGACTAACGAGGAGATAGAAAAGGAATTTGACGGCAAGGGCTACGGCGATTTTAAAACAGCAGTAGCAGAAAGCGTAATAGAAAGCCTACGTCCTATTCAGGAGAAATACAATCAGTACATTAACGACAAGGCTTATTTGCAGGAATGTTACAGCAAGGGTGCGCAAATGGCGCTTAAGTTCTCGCAGAGAACGCTGGATAAGGCGATGAAAAAAATTGGTTTTGTGCTTAAATAACGGATTTTTCCGTCATACTTCGTAATTTTGCGCTCGGCGGGCACAAAGAGCTCGGCGGGCACAAAGAGCTTGGCACGCACAAAAATAAATACTTCCCCCTTTTAACAAGGGGGTCTTGTTTTACAGAAAGAAGAATGTTAAGCTTGTAATTATCGGTTTTACCTAACGGAGGGAATGTTTTTATGATAAAGAATTTAACGATAAACGCACGAAAACCAAAGGGTATCTGGGGTCGGCTTATGATAAAAAAGATGAATTTAACGCACAAGGAGATGACCTTATGGGCGTTTGATAAGCTTAACATAAGCACCTGTACCAAAATTGCAGACATAGGCTGCGGCGGAGGAAACGCCGTAAAAATACTTAGCAAAGCAAACGAAAGCTCAAAAATTTACGGCATAGATTATTCTGACCTATCTGTTGAAAGAGCAATCAAGAAAAACAAAACCGCCGTAAAGCAGGGCAGAGTAAAAATAATAAAAGGAAGCGTGTCCTCTCTGCCGTTTAACGACAGCTCGCTCGATTTGGCGGTTGCAGTTGAAACAATATATTTCTGGCCGAATCCGCAAAGCGATTTTGCCGAGGTAAACCGAGTTATAAAGCAGGGCGGCAAATTTGCCGTCATATGCGAAATGGTGAAAAACGAGGACGGCACCGGTGCTCACAGTGAGGTTGCCGAGCTTTTACAGCTGCATTATTTCAAAAGGTCCGAGGTTGTATCACTTATGCAGGGCGCAGGCTTTGTAAATGTTAATGCATTTGACAATGAAGAAAACGGCTGGCTTTTGGTAACAGGGGAAAAGGCATAAATAAGTGCCTTATAATTGATTGATTTGGTTTAACAAGTAAAAATGCAAAAAAAGAAAGCTGCGGTAAGCGGCAGTCGTTTTGACCGCCTGCTTACTGCAGCTTTTGTATTTAAGGAGTTTGATATTAAATTATAATTCTGAAATTATCTTTGCAATATATTTTTGAATCTGCAATACATCCTGCAAATTAATTTCATCATCTGACGTTACTACATTGGCAGCCAGCTGCTGGTTAGCGTCCAGTGTACGGATTTTGGCAATATGTGCCTGAATAAGAAGAACGTCGTCCATTTTTACCTCGCCGTCGCCTGTAGACTGATATGACCAGATATTACCCTCAACTCTTGTCATAGCCTCGCCCGGCCAACTGTGGTTTCCGTTTGTTGTACCCTTAATCCACATATAGCAATAAGGGGTTGACCAGCTGTCCGGTGCCTCCAGATATACCATATCTCCCGCTGCTGCATTTGCACGGAACAGACTGCCTGTACCGAAAACAGCCACAACGGAAGCCGCCATCAGCACTGCCAGAATAATGCTGATAACCTTTTTGCTTGTTTTTACTGCCATTACTTTTTATCCTTTCTGAATTTATAGAGATAAATTTGCGACTTATTATACCAAAACAAAATGTAAATTGTCAATTAAATGCAGTTTTAAGCTGTAATGGCAAAACATTTTTGTAGGATTAGTCATAGGCAGTTATTTTCTATGTGTATTTTGCACATAAAAACAGACCTTGAAAGTAACTCTCCAAGGTCTGTTTTGAAAAGAAAAATCAGTCTTTTTTTTCTTCCTTTTTAATTTTAAACATTTTCCTGAGTACAAAGCCGAGAAAAGCAGGACTTTCAAAAACAACAACCTTCATAACCGGCACCCCCGAAATTAACATTTAATTAAAGCGATTGAAAGTATTACCAGAATAGCCGCAATAATTGTAATAATAACGCGGTCGGGACAAAACGTGGCGGCGATAAGTCCCAGACCAAAAGCTAAAAAGCATTTTCCGACCTTATGGTGGCTCATTTTTATCAAGGCTCCTTTTCAGATACTTCTCTTAAAATACGCACGCAGCTTTATGTACTATCTTTCCGCCGCTTTAGTATCATATTATTCCGAAAGCTGAAAAGTGTTACAACGCAATACTACAAATACCGGCAAAGCAATGCAAGATCAAGAATATCAGCGCGGTTATCTCCGTTTAAATCTGCCGCCTCAAGAAAAGAACCCGACAAACTGTTGTTTTCGTTTAAATGCTTTAATAATGCTTTTGTATCACGGCTGTTGATATTACCCTCGCCTGTCAGGTCGCCGTCTACTATAAAGGTATATGTCTTGTAAATGCCTCCGCTTTCATTTTTCAGAGTAACGGAGCAGCCTGTTCCTATAACTCCGCCTGATTTATATTCTCCTGAGCAATTTTTAAAGAAAAGCCTGTATCCGCTTACATATATATTGCTTTTAAACTGAGCAATTGTTGTACCCATTGGTACGTTTATTCTGTGTTTTAGCTTATCCGTTTGATATGTTGACGATGAAATATCTCTGTAAGCTGCTTTGCTGTTTTCCTCCCTGCTTTGCGTGCTGCTGCTTTGCAAGCCTTCGTCCTCCGGTGCGCTTTGCTTTGGCGGGACAGTTGCTATCGGCTCTGTGGGTATTTCCGGAATGTCAGAAGCCTTTAAAAATTCAAGCTTTAAGTCCTCTGTAATAACTCCTATGCTGTCCTTAAGCGGAAGCACAGCAGTAACCCTGCCGTTAAGCGCAAAAGCTTTATCGGGTTTTTCGTTCAGGGACCTTCCCGTTATCTGACAGTCTGTATAATAAAAAACAAAGTCCTGCAAATATGCAGACTTGTCGGGCTTCGCTTTTTCAACGGTGGTTATATATTCTGTTTTTTCTCCGTTAAAATGATAAATGCGTCCCGTTTCTCCAAGCAAATATCCACCGCCGATAGGATAGTAAAGCCCCGAAAAAGAGCCTGACGAAATGCATTGCGCCGTTTTTTCAAAGCTATAAAGCAGATATGCGTCTGTTACGGTAAAGACATACACTCTGTTTTCTGCGGCAACGTATTTTACCGATAAAATCTGTTTTCCTAAATTAAGGCTGTATACTTGTGCACCGTCTGTAGTATATACAGATATAACATTTGGATTACTGTAATTTAATAAATATAGATAATTGCCGTCGAACGCAAGCTGATTGTTATTTTTTACCGCAACATCGGCAACTGCACAGTATTGTGTGCTTTGAGAAGCAAAATTATAAGAGGTTATGACAGTCTGCGCTACTGCACTGCCATTGTTATCCTTAGCAAAATAGGTTGAGGCAATATTTACCGTGTTGCCGTATGCACAGGCGCCGGAGAAAATTTCGGGAAGCTCAAGCTGTGCGCTTTTTATGGTGGACTGAGATGTCTTATATATTTTTACGGATTTACCGGTATAGCCTATCAGATAAATATTCTCCTCATAGTCTGTTAAGGTACAGGCTTTTGAAAATTCGGAAATATCGCTGAGGTCATACGCAGAGTAGGCATATGTGCTATGCACAAGGCTGCACACGCATAGCAGTAAGGTGTTTACGGCAAGAAAAACGCTTACAGCCGTGTGCCTGTGCATAAAAATCCTCCCTTAGCAGCTTTATTATATTTATATTATATAATTGATAAAAAGGGGGATTTTTAGTGCGTGAAGTATGTTCATTTAATGCTTGTTTTCAAAATAAAAAGGCTCTGTATTGCTGCCGGAAAATTCCCGGACGTTTAATACAGAGTCTTATTTTTAGCTTGACGGAGGGATTCGCTTCCGCACAGGCTTTATTCTGAGGAATCCCCCTGATGACTTCGT
>JBJEQJ010000039.1:0-5266 GCA_051881695.1 Acutalibacteraceae bacterium
TAGCAAGCTGAGATTTTAACTGCTCATTTTCTCTAATAAGCTGTTCAAGCTTATCTTTGATTATGCGAAATTAGTAAAATTATCTTTTAAACCTTATTCTATAGCCAATTAATCGACCGTTTAGAAAAAAGTTTTGACGATTGATATTTGCAGAGTCATATTCCATAGGAACAACACTTCTATCAAAACCAACAATCGAAAAAAATTCATCTTCACTTACTTTATGAACTTTTGAAAGTGCATCAAGCAAATAATATGTAAATGGACTTGAACCACAATAGAAAATATATTTACTCATTTTTCATTTCTCCCTTGACAAATTTTTAGATATGAATTATAACCAATTAAGAGTTTTTATCAGTCAATTAATTTAAAAGACCCCAAGCTCAGCAAAGCAGGTTTACCAATATAGTAAACTTAACTATTTTTTGACTTAAAATCTATGCACTGCCCTAAAGACAGAGAAACAGTAATTTTTTTATGACCCAAAGGTTCAACGGCTGAAATATCAAAAAATCCATCTTGATATTTAGAAACAGAAATCTTAATATCAGTATATCCACAATTTTTCAAGCGTTTACGAAATGCCAAAATCTGTTTAGGCTGCATAAAATCACCTCACTTTCAAAGGAGCAGTAAAGAAAGTTTACCAATGTAGTAAACATCAATGTATTTAGTCAACAAGAGCAGGGGCAGAACTCCCCTGCTTTTGTGTTTCCCGATACTCAGAAACCATCTGCGACCAATCGAAAAACGTAAGACCGTTGAAAAGGTAAGACCAACGGACGCCAAGCTTGACAGCAATTTCATTATCTGCATAACCTTTTAAAGTCAGTTCGCAAATATAGGCACTCAGCGCACCGCCTGTGGCACGTTCATACTTATAAAACATAATTACACCCCCTATCTATAAAATTGAATTGTGGGCTATTCTCGTTTGATTTACGGGGGTATGCCGTTCTTAAGCTTGAGAAGTGCGGATATATCTTTAGTAACCTCTATGAACATTGCAAGCCGTTCACGGGCAATTATAAGCTCAAGGCAGTCAACAGAACTAATAGAACGATAACGCAAATTTTCTTGAAGCTGTTGGATATCGTGTTCAAGGTATATGCGGCGGTTAAATATGTATTCGGCAAGTAAGTCAGCTTTTTTCATTGTAAAATCCCCTCTTTAACATTCCTCAAAAGGAATAAAATTGTTGTCAGAGACATCATAAGCGTTTAAAGCGGCTAAGATATCATCTGTATTACTTTGAGCTTGCTTGTATTCTTCTTCCCAATGAAAGTGATTTTGACCAGGGAAAAAAGTATAATATTTATATTCATCTGTGGTGTGTGGAATAGAATAAGATTTTGCAAGTATACTATCAAAATCAACATCTTCATAGAAAATATTATCAACTTCACGCTTAAGACCTTTTTTACTTGCCCAATAGGAATTACCAAAAATTTTAGATGTGTCTTTAGTTATATATTTTGTAATATATGATATCATCTTAGGAGAAACGTTATAAACGGCGGTTGCGGTAGTAAATCCAAATTTCCAATCAGGAAGATTATAAACAACCTCAGTTGTATCTAAATCAATGTGAAGCCGCTTACAAGTAGATATTTTTTTAGGTTTATCATAACCTTTAACTTTACGCGTACCACTATCAACGACTTTAATATTACCCTTAAGAAATCCGTGAAAATGGATTTTGCCGGATTTGGGCTGATACTCGGGAACAAGAATATATTTTAATCCATTGCGCTTTTGCTGATTATTAAGCCAATTACGCATAGGTTTCAAAACTTCTTTAGCTTCTTTCGGATTGAAAGTAGTATCTCCGAATGTTCCGGTAAAAAAATAATCCCAATCGTTCATCATAACAATATCGTATATTTTATCACAAGCACGTTTAACATTGTCGGCTCTCTGCTTTAACTTAGTTTTGGGCGGCTCTGAACCGTCTTGAAGTCTTAAAAGAACCTCACCAGTAACAGGATCTGCACAAAAATATGGGTGCTCAAGCTCAACAGGCTTGAAATGCGGCGCATAGTGTTCATCAAAAACTATGTGATTGACGGTATAATCAAAATAAAAACCGTGAAACAAGGCAACACAATCAAAGTATTTGAGGTTATACCAATATTCGGGGGTGAACTCCTCTATTTTCTTCTTTTTCTGAGAAGCCATAGAGAATTTCGGTTTGTTGCAGTAAATTGCTACTGCCGTTCCATCGGGATAAACCTTTGTTTTTGAATTGTATTTGTAGTAAAATGCGGAAATATCAAAAGGCAATGTAATCACACCTTTGAATAAATTTTAAATTGTAGATATTAACCGAACAAACGAGCAGTTTTGAAAAAGTGACTACATTTTGAGGTTAATATATCAAGTAGAGGAGACGGGCGAACCGCCGCCCAAGGGCGGCGGTTTCGCTCCGTCTCCCCTCTTACTTTTTAGACGAAATATTAACATTTTGGACAATAGAAGTATCTGAACCAAGTTGTTCGGAACGGGGTTGAAAACCCTTAATTGAAAGTCGTTCGACTTTCTCATAAGTATCATAGCAGGATCGCAATTCATCATCGTGGACAAATGCATACCAACGTCTAAGCTTCATCTTCTTAACCGTTCCATCATCATTAAGAGTAACCTTATACACTCTGACAATAGTAAAACAGCCTGCTATAGTCATAGGCTTATAAAGCAGTGTTATTTGCTCCCTGATGGGCTTAGATATTCGGGTGAATACCTGAGAAGTACCGACTACAATTTTACGCTGTTTGCGCTGTTGCGTTATCTCTGTAAGCATTTCGGGAGGAAAATTTTTGCTTTCATTGGAGCTAAACCAATTCTGTATCTCGTCAAGAAAGATAACTTGTCCTGCTTCACCATTGGAAGTAGATAAAATATCCGTCCAATCGTGAATTACACTGTCTTGAAAATTAAGATTGATATTGCTTGCTATGCGGCAACAAGGATTACGCTCCTTTATCATCTTTATGAAATGGGCGGCGGCAATACTCTTGCCGCTTCCCTGCTCGCCTGCAAAAACGTGAACGCCGTAAGTGTCAAAGCCGTCGGGGTTTCGCTGAAAATAATCTTTTATAAGCCTTTTAGGAAAATCCCAAAAGATAAGCTTGACGGGGTTGAACTTCTCCACATAGTGAAATGCAGGACGCTTTGAGCGTTTCGGAAGCTTCTGCCGCTTAATTATAAGGCGGTAAAGGAAATTACCAAAAAGCATTACACAAACAGGAATAAACACAGCAAGAAATACAAACAAAAGAGCCTGAATAATGCTGAACATAAAATTTAGAATAGAATTAAGTACGGGAGTAACCATATCCATTAAGAAATCACCTCAATAAGACTAAGAATTTTATTGATAATTGCCAAAGTAATACGGAAAGAAGTTATTGCTATAGTAAGTCCAAAAAGAGTGCCGAGAGTGTCCATAGGCAGAATATAATTCAGTAGATTTATAATCTGTATAAACAAATTAGGAACTTCAAAAACAGGGATAGAAATATCAGGGAGCAGGCTTAAAATAAAGCCTACAACCTTTATTACAAGTGCTGAAAGTAATAATAAAACCATAATTATGCACCTCTTTTAATTTCGCCTGTGGATTTATCAACAATGACATTATTTGAATGATCTTCAAAAGATGAAACACCGCCAAGAATAGAGGGGAGAGAACGATACACAGAAATAATAAAGCCTATCCAAAGGAAAACGGATATAAAAGACTTAATTGTATCAATACCAGAACCAAGAGAGCCGAGACAGGTAAATATATCATACTTAACACCATCATATTCAAAATACAAAGAGGGCATAGAAGAAGATACAGAACCCTCAGAAGTAACGATATCAACAGCAACGGCACCCGAGGGAGTAAAAGAATATTCACGCTTGCCAAAAAATGCTGTTGAAATATTTGAAATAGATTGGTCAAGAGAAGCCCAGCCGACTTTACTTTTAAAACTGCTAATAAGTTCAAGCCAAGCTAAATTATTTTGCTCTTCCTGCTCAGTTGTAATTTCATCAAGAGTTTTGTTAATATCCTTAAGTTGTGTCAATATATTATCAAGTTTCTTTGAAATTTTAGAGAGTTGAGAAATAAGGGTATTAAAACCATCAACAAGATTAGTTGAAATAGAGCGGATTTTATTATAAAAATCAGTTCTGAAACTTTCAAGGCTGTTAAAAATAGAATTAAGACTACTTATAATATCGGTAGAGTCAAATGTTATCTCGGGGGGCTTGTAATTATCAAAATATTTTTGAAGTGTATCATCAAGAAACTTTTGATAATAATCAGGGTCAACATCAGAAGGGTTAATAGTAATATAATATTTGTCACCGTTAATTGTTACACTGTGATCAGAGTTATCTATAGAATAGGTGTCACCCTCATAGGTAACACCATCTGAATTTAATTGAATATCAATTTTATCACCGTTCTCATTAACACCAACGGCGAAAATATCATCTGTTTTTTGTGTAGGTGTACCATATTGGGAATAAAAAGGGATATCAAAAAGAGAAGATTTTGAAGCAGTAGGAGGACAATCCCAGAAATCACCGTAATAATAGTAATAATATTTGCCGTTTTCAGTAAATGTAATATCAAAAAACGGGATATCATCACGTTTATTACAGATGTAAGAAGTTGAATAAGAAGGGGGATTATAAACTTGTATCATTGTACCCGTATTATCATATAAAAGAAATCGGGGTTTATATCCGTACTTTGTATGGGAAACGCCGTCACGCTTGTGAGTATAACCACCAGAGCCGTTAGTAACATACTCAAAAACAAGATAATAACCATTAGAAAATTCAAATTGAGGGCTTGAAGAATTGCCTGTGAATGGCTCATTTTGATAGTAATCTAAAAATTCGTCATTAAGAGTATCGGCAGCGGTACCGTCAGAAGGAACATCAGAATTATAGAAACCAAGTCGCAAATCAGCTTGACCAAGAGATTCAAGAGAGATAGAAGAAGCAATATTTGGTATAATACCGCCTGCAAGAGAATAGCCATTAACAAAACCCTCATAAATATTATGAGATGTTTTAGTATCAGATAAAAAATCATCAGTAAAATGGGGTGTGCCGCCGTATTTAATAACAGGGGCTTCAAGGGCTTTGCGTCGTTCGAAAGTGCTCATATTTTCCCAATCAGAATATGAATAATCAGGGAAATCACCCGGTGTGCGGATCCACCTCGGGACGAACCACCGACAAGGTAGCGGCGGCCGGCCTG
>JBJEQJ010000040.1:0-71945 GCA_051881695.1 Acutalibacteraceae bacterium
CAACCGGATGGTGTTGTATATGCAGGAAAGGTAGCATATACATACAAAGGAGAAATGCCACAAAATTTATCGATATCATTAAAAAATGGAACCATAGGTATTGCCGGCCTAGCATTTTACGGTTGCACAAGTCTTAAAAGCATAACAATCCCGGACAGCGTTACAATCATTGACCGGGAAGCATTTTACAGCTGCACAAGCCTTGCAAGCATAACAATACCGGACAGCGTTACAGAAATTGGTGTAAGTGCATTTGACGGCTGCACAAGCCTTGAAAGCGTAATAATCCCGGACAGCGTTACAAGCATTGGCGATTATGCATTTTACGGCTGCACAAGCCTTACAATTTACGGTTATTCGGGTTCGTATGCAGAGAAATATGCAAACCAAAAAGGATTTAAGTTTGTTGATTTAGATTCAATAATAACATACACAGACAGCTCAAGCGGTATTTCTGTCAGCACAACGACGCAAGCGGAATTGCTGGTTGAAAAAATTACAGACAACGAAAGCATAAGCAAAGCAAACGCTGTTTTAAGTGCTGATGAAAAATTAACTGATTTATACGACATTTCACTTATGCAGGACGGAGTTGTAATTCAGCCGGACGGCACAGCAACGGTAAAAATCCCTTGCGATAATGAAAACGCAAAGGTATATAGAATTGAAGATGATGGTACAGCTACCGATATGAATGCGGTATATAAAAACGGCTATATGGTATTCTCAACCGACCACTTCAGCCTGTATGCCTTAGTGCTTTCGAATGAGGGTATTTTAGGCGACCTTGACGGCGACAGCGAGGTAACAACAAGAGATGTTCTTGCGTACCAAAAGCATTTGGCAAAGATTACACTTCTTACAGACGAGCAGAAACAGTATGCCGACTTAAACGGCGACGGCGACTATAACTCGCAGGATATACTGCTTATACAAAAGATAATTGCTAAGATTGCAATTTGATTAAGCCATAAAAACAATACATAATATAACAAAGCCGCCGGGGAGCAGAAAACTCCTCGGCGGCTGCTTTTGCAAGGGGATACAAGCCCCCCTTGTCTTAAAGGGGGGAAAGACGGCGAAGCCGTCAGGGGGGATTCCACCCCCTCAAGCCCTCACATTTCCAATAAAATAATCATCTCCGCACGGCGGAATCTTTGCAAAGGACAGTCCCTGCAAATCTGTCGCTTTAATATCAAGCTCGAAAAGCCGTTTTTGCTTGTCGTTTAAAAGAGGCATGCTGTCGCTCACCTTAGTAATTATCGGAAGTCTTGCACTTTCCTTTGCCTGCCTTAGAATCTCAATACCTCTTGCGTTAAAGCCGAGTACTCTTATATACGGCAGGGGAGAGCCTGCAAGCTTATTATCAATCCCTAAAAATGCAGACATAATTATCCTGCGGATTTTTGCGTGAGTATAACGCTTTGTCTTTACCTCGTTTATAATTTCATCAACAGTGCAAAAGCTGCGTACAGCCTTAAAAAGCCTGTTTTCAAGTCCCTCTGTTACATCGGGCAGATTTTTAAGCTCCTCTAAGCTCATACTCCTCAGCCTGTGAAGTATGGCACGCTCAAGGTTTTTAATATCGCTTATTCGGCCGTTTTTAATCTCCTCTTTAATTATAGGAAGCGTGTTTTCAGGTATAAGCCTGTAAAACTCGCTGTCGTTTTCCCTTATAAGCTTTCGTATATACGACGCGCTTGCAATGCCGCCGCTTGAATTATGCTCATCGTGCATTGCTCCTCTTCGTTCAACGGTAACAGGCTTAATATTGCTTTTTAATTTTATAAGAGAGCGTATATACTCGATAGCTAAGGTGTTATTTGCTCCCTCAAGTATATTTGCTTTGTCGGGGCAAAGCTCGCCGAGTGCCTCACAGCAGGCTCTGGCATAGCTTTTGCCAAGCGACAAATGGTTTTTCAAAGCTGCTTTATAGGCTTCGCTTTCCATTATCTGCGCTGTTTGAGTTAAAAGCTCAATATCTCCGCATTCACTGCCGAAAGCAAGGTGATTTACACAACCTAAAGCGTCTGCAACAGATGCTCCGCCATAGGCAAAGTCAAAGGCGCTTGCTCCTGCATAAATCTGCGGCAGCTCAATTACCAAATCAACCCCGTTTTCAAGAGCGCACCTTGCTCTTGCGTATTTAGAAAAAAGCGCAGGCTCGCCTCGCTGCAAAAAGCTTCCGCCCATTATGGCGGCAATGTGTGTTGCTCCGTTGCGGCGCAGTGTATCCGTCATATATTTGTGACCGTTATGAAACGGATTATATTCCGAAATTATTGCATAAATATTCATAAAAATGAATTCCTTTAATAAAATATCTGTAAAAAAGGTTGAATTTATTTTGTCTTTGTACTATTATATAATATTATAGAAGAAAAATGCAATATACAGGAGGAAGAACATGAAAATATTAGTTATCAACGCAGGCAGCTCGTCGCTTAAGTATCAGCTTTTCGATATGGATAACGAGCAGGTTTTGGCAAAGGGCAACTGCGAAAGAATAGGTATGGAGAACAGCCTGATAGGTCACAAAACAGCAGATGGCAGAAAAAGAGAGCTTACTGTCAATATGCCCGACCACACAGCGGCTTTTATGCAGGTTAAGAACGCCTTAACAGATAAAGAGGTAGGCGTAATTTCCGACCTTAAAGAGGTAAACGCAATAGGCCACAGAATAGTGCAGGGCGGCGCACTGTTCAGCAAGAGCGTTTTAGTTGACGACAGTGTAATAGAGGGTATTGAAAGCCTTATTCCGCTTGCTCCGCTTCACAATAAAGCGCACGTTCAGGCAATAAGAGCCTGTATTGACGTTTTCGGCAAGGAGGTTCCCGAGGTTGTTGTTTTCGACACAGCCTTCCACTCCACAATGCCTGAAAAAGCTTACATATATCCTATTCCTTATGAATATTACGAAAAATATCAGATTCGCCGCTACGGCTTCCACGGCACATCTCACCGCTATGTCAGCGCAAAATGCGCCGAGCTTATGGGCAAGGATATTAAAGACCTTAAAATCATCACCTGTCACCTTGGCAACGGCTCTTCAATAACTGCTGTAGACGGCGGCAAGGTTATAGATACCAGTATGGGTCTTACTCCGCTTGACGGCTTTATGATGGGTACCCGCACAGGTACGCTTGACCCGTCTGTTGTTACCTTCCTTGCAGAAAAGGAAAACCTTACTCCGTCCGAAATGAGCGACCTGTTAAATAAAAAGTCGGGTCTTCTCGGCGTTTCAGGTGTTTCGAGTGATGACAGAGATGTTACTAAAGCGGCAGAGGAGGGCAACCACAGAGCACTGCTTGCACATGATATTCTCCGTTACGAAATTGAAAAATTCATCGGAAGCTACTATGTGGCTCTCGGCGGCTGTGACGCCATCGTATTTACTGCCGGCTTAGGCGAAAATCAGCCGAAGCACAGACAGGCAATATGCGATAAGCTTGCTTGCCTGGGCGTTGAATGTGACCCCAAGAAGAACGAAGAGGCAGTTCATGGCAATGGCGGACTTATTTCTACAGAAAACAGCAAAATCAAGGTTTTTGTTATCCCGACAAACGAAGAGCTGGTAATAGCCAGAGATACAAAGGAGATTGTAGAGGGCTGATTATAATTTTAAGCACGCTTTACTTAAAAAATTCTCGGAAAGCTATTGCAAATTAATTCATTTTGTGATATTATGTTTAAGTTGTTAACGTAAGAATATTTTATATATGTGCTTTCGCACTATATTTTCTACTATTATGAAAGGACAGGTTGCAGTTATGAGCATTTGGGAATATATAATGGGCTCTGTAATGCTTCTCTTCTCTATAGCAATTATTATTGTTATTATACTTCAAGAGGGTCATCAGCAGGGTATGGGTGTTATTACCGGCGGAGCAGATACGTTCTTCTCTAAAAACAAGGCTCGTTCAATAGATACTTTTCTGGCGCGCTGGACAAAGTTCTTTGCAGGCGGCTTTGTAGTATTGGTAATTGCCTTGAATGCATATTCATTTTTCAGCTGATTAAGCTTTAATTACACACAAAAAGAGGCTGTTAGAAAAACAGCCTTTTATATGGAGAGATGTCCGAGCTGGCCGAAGGAGCATGATTGGAAATCATGTGTACGGTTTCCGCCGTACCTGGGGTTCGAATCCCCATCTCTCCGCCACAGAAAAGCACTTCTTCGGAAGTGCTTTTTTTAACTTAATATTAAATAGTCTACCCTTCCTGTGCGCTGTATATATCCGTGTTGAAGGCGTAATGTTGTGTTCCAACGTCAATTTAATTGTATATGGCATAAAAATAAGCAATTTAATACGTAAAATATGTTGATAGTTTGCAATATGCGTGATATTATATAATTGGAAAAAGCTTTTAAGTGTAAAGGAACTACATACAAAAATTTAGTTAAAGGAGAAAAAGAAAATGACGGCTTTAAAAAAATCCATTTCTATTATGCTTGTAATGCTCTTGGCGTTAACATCAATTTCACTTTTCGGTACAATAAGCGCAGACGCAGCTGTAAACCTCAAGGTAACAGCAAAGGCGGTAACAGGTGTAACTGCTACAAACGCAAAAATAAGCGCAGTTCTCAGCAATCCGAACAGGCTGAAAATTACAAAGGTAGGCTTTGATCTTTTAGATGCAAACAAAAAGAAAATAGTAACGAAAACGGAAACCTGCAATTCAACGGTAAATCCGTTAACTATTTCCTACGATTTAAATGAGTGGTACGGCAAGCTTAAACCCGGCACAAAGTATTACTACAGAATTTTCACAATATACGGCGGCAAAACATACACAACAGGCGACCAGACGTTTACAACTAAGAAAGCCTCATCTGTAAACCTTAAAGTTACAGCAAATGCAGTAACAGGTGTAACTACTACAAACGCAAAAATAAGCGCAGTTCTCAGCAATCCGAACAGGCTGAAAATTACAAAGGTAGGCTTTGATCTTTTAGATGCAAACAAAAAGAAAATAGTAACGAAAACGGAAACCTGCAATTCAACGGTAAATCCGTTAACTATTTCCTACGATTTAAATGAGTGGTACGGCAAGCTTAAACCCGGCACAAAGTATTACTACAGAATTTTCACAATATACGGCGGCAAAACATACACAACAGGCGACCAGACGTTTACAACAAAAAAGCTTACAACCGCTGTAACAGCCGGGGTATCCGGTATTACAAAAACGAATGCGGTAATTAAAGCAAATGTTTCAAATCCGAATAAGAAAAAGATAATCAAGGTAGGTGTTTTGCTCGGCACAGCTTCCGATAAACTGAATACAGATAAATCTGTAACCGTAAATACAACCAATACAAGCTATTCACACAGCTTTAATCTCAATTCGCTTAAGGTTACGCTTAAAAAGGGTACAAAATACTACTACAGAACTTATGCGGTAGTAAGCAACTCAGCACTGACAGGCGTGGCAACCAACTTATATTTAAGTCCTGTAAGTAACTTTGAAACTGAATTTGATGCGGTTGTAAAATTTCCGCTTCCGACAAAGTATAAGTGGAAGGCAGAAACTTATAAAGGACACGGAGAAGCTACCGCAGGCTACAGCGCTATTGATTTAACCCTTCAAAACGGCAAAAGCTGTGCCGGAATACCTGTATATGCTGTTCAGGAAGGCACAGTTGTGTCAATTCGCGAAGATAATGGACAAGTTGCAATTAAACATACAAAGAAACTTACAACTACAAACGGAAAAACCTATACATCATGGTATTCCGTATACGCTCATATGACAGATATTTCCGTCAAGGTTGGAAGTAAAGTTAAAATAGGGCAACAGATAGGTAAGGTTGGTAATGTAGGTATGTCTAAAGGCGCACATCTGCATTTTCAGATCTCTAATGGAAAGAAGAGTTGGGCGACCCCTGATAAAAACTTAGCAATATCACCTTACTATGTTACCGGCTTTGTAAAAAGTAAAGGTGTGCAGGCAAGTTACTTAAAATTTGGAGTAGGTCCATACTGTTCTGCAAAGCTTTATAATTGGCAGCCAAAATAAAACACAATAAGTATTAAGTTAAACGATTAATTTAAACCGTGGCTTTCCGCAAAAAGGAAAGCCACGGTGTTTATTAAAATATTACGAGAAAAACTCAAAAAAGTATTGTGATATTGAATTAAATTCCCTATAAAATGTAAGCCATAAATTAATTATAATTGATTGTAAACAACTTTTTTATTATTATTATAGATTAACAATATGGGAGCAGATGTAAGATGGAGTTTGCGGCGGCGATAATAGTACTGGCGGCAGTTGTGCTTATATACTTTTTTATAAGAAATAAGGATAAAAGCGGAAAAGGAAGTAACCTTTTTCGCTTTGACCATGACGACTCACAGGCAATTGAGTTTGAAATTGCCGGTGCTTGCAAAAATGAAGAAACCGAAGGAAACGCACCGGAAACAGAAAACGATATCTATCCGTATAAACGCAGGGAGCTTTTTACATTAGGGCAGTGGAGGCTTTACAGCATACTTGAGGATTTTGCCGAGCAAAACGGATTCATTGTTATTACAAAACCGAGGCTTTCTGATTTTATAGAGGTTGACGCAGAAAAAACATATAACATAAAACAATATGCTTCACGGCTTTCAACGCTTAAGGTTGACTTTTTGCTGTGCGAAGAAGAAAGTATGCTGCCATTGGCGGCGGTGAATCAGCAAAACGTCGATAACCAAAAAGAGATAGAGGATATTTTAAAAAGCGTCGGAATAGCCTTTAATACTTCCGATAGCCTTAAGGAGCTTAAAGAAGAATTATTGTCTTTTAAGAGGGGAATAACAGAAAACTCTGCGGTATCAAAACAAAAATGAAGCTAGGTTTTACGCCCATATTTTATACTATTTATTTCAATTTCACAAAAGCTAACGAGAAAAAGCCCGAAAAATCGGAGGAAATCCGATTTTTCAGGCTTTTTCTCGGAAAGGGTAATAAGGTGATAATATGTTATCGGCAACAATTATTCTCAAAAAATATTTGCCGTCATACTGCTGATTATAGTGCCATTTTTTCACTTTTACCGATAAAATAATTTGTAATGATAAGACTAAAGAAAATGCTCCGGAAGCTCATGATGCTGCCCCCAAAGAGATCTGAGAAAAACGAAAGCAGCGCTTGCTTTTCTTTTTTTAATAAACAAGGTAAGTTCTTTTCCGCAGTATTTAAAAGTTAATCTGGTAGGTTTAGCGCAAAATAATTTTTTGTCCTCTATAAACTCCATATCATTAATATCCCGATAATCAATAAATTCATACTCATTAAGTTTGGAGCCGTCGTCAGGGTTGGGAATTTCGAAAACTAAAAGAAGATAATAATATATGGCAAGAACATAATCCTGACGTTCTTTACTGTCGCCCTTTGGTTTTTGAGCATAAATACACACTATAGGCTGCGTGTTTTCACATAGAACCTCAGGCTTTTTTATTCTGTTTAAATACCCAATCGATTTATCACGAAATATGGGATAATATGTGTCTTTAGGTCTTTCATAATTGTTTGATACATTCATAACTAAACATTCCGTTTTAAATAAATATTAATTGTGTTTTAACCGATAATCCTAAGCTTTTTAAGGTATGCAAATATAAAAATTCCGGTTTTCCAAATTAAAGTCGTAAGATAAATCCTATGGCTTTAATTATATATTATTTTACAACACATATAAATAATAATTGTGCTGAGTTTTGATGAAAATACTTGCCGAAAACCGAACCATATAATTATTATACGTTTAACATTATGAATATTATATTAAACTTTATAATTATTATATCATACAATTCTAGAAATCGCAATCTAAAAAAGCTATTTTATTAAAAGAATTAATAAAATAGCTTTGATTATTTAAAATTTAAGAGTATATAACATAATTCCTGATGGCGAAATAATATTATTTTTATAATGCGATAAAACGGTTTAAAAATCGGTAATTATATGTTATCTTATTTTCGTGCGTTGTTTATGAACATTCCCAAAGCAAAAAACAGCAGAAAATTAAATATATTTACCGCCACAACAGTAGCTCCTACAGGGGTTCCTGCAATAATTGAAATAAGCAGACCTAAAGCAGCACATATAACAGAAACTATTCCTGAGCATATAATTACAGATTTAAAGCTTTTGAATATTCTCATTGCTGACATTGCCGGGAAAATAATCAGAGCCGAAATTAAAAGCGAGCCTACCAGATTCATTGCAAGAACAATTACAACGGCGGTAATAACGGCAATAAGCAGATTGTAAGCGGAGGCGTTTGTGCCGGTGGCAGCAGCAAAGCCGGGGTCAAAGGTTACAGAGAAAATTCTGTTATATAAAATGATGAATACAGCAATAATAATTACAGACATTGCAATGCATACCCATACGTCAAGGCCGGAAAGAGTTAAAATTGATGTTGAACCGAAAAGCGTGCTGCAAACGTCTCCTGTAATATTTGTAGAAACAGGGAAAATATTTAAAAGCAGATAACCAAGTCCGAGTGCGCCTACAGAAAGCATGGCAATGGCGGCGTCACCTTTTATTTTTTCGCTTTGACCGGTACGCAGCAGAATCACAGCGCATATAACCGTTACAGGCAGAATTATCAGCATATTGTTTGTAAGCTTCAGCACTGTTGCAATGGCTAACGCTCCGAAAGCAACATGGGAAAGACCGTCCCCTATAAAAGAAAAGCGCTTTAACACAAGCGGAACGCCAAGCAATGCAGAGCAAAGCGCAATAAGTATTCCTACAATAAGCGCATACTGGACAAACGGGTATTGCAAAAAGAGAATTAGCTTATCTAATATTTCCGTCACGTTAAGTCACCTCCGTTTATTGCCGAATATGAGCGTCCTGCCTCAGTATTGAAGTAATCGTTTTTCTTGCCGTAAAACAGGGGAGTGTGAGCAACGTGGAGTATGTGGCTTGCATATTTTGCGGCGGCGGTCATATCGTGCGTAACCATAATAACAGTTATGCCGTCATTTTTGTTAAGCTTTGCAATAATCTCGTAAAGCTCAGCTGTTATTTTGGGGTCAAGCCCGGCAACAGGCTCGTCAAGCAGGAGCATTTTTTTTGTTGCACAAAGCGCCCTTGCCAGGAGTACGCGCTGCTGCTGTCCGCCTGAAAGCTCTCTGTAACAGCGGTTTGCAAGCGGAAGTATTCCAAGCTGCTCCATTTTCTCCTTCGCTTTGTCCTTTTCTTTTTTAGAAAAGAACGGACGTCTGCGGCAGCCGTTTAAGCAGCCCGACAGAACTATCTCCTTTACACAGGCAGGGAAATCCCTTTGAACAGCCGTCTGCTGAGGCAAATATCCTATTTCATAGGCGTTTAAGCCGTCTGCGGTTATTATCTCTCCGCTTATCGGCTTATTAAGACCGAGTATTGCTTTTATGAGCGTGCTCTTGCCGGAGCCGTTTTCGCCGACAATACAAAGGTAATCTCCGCTGTTTACCGTAAAGCTTATATCATCGGCTATAACTTTTCCCTCATAGCCCAGTGCGGCGTTTTTACATATCAGCTGTGCCACTGTTCTGCCTCCCTTTACCTGCTGTTTTAGTTAAGCGCTTTTTTAAGTATATTTAAATTGCTTTTCATAATATCCAGATATGCCGATGCGACAGAAATATTTTCTTTAGTAACCGACTGTATGGAATTCAGCTCTAAAATTTCGGCATTTTTGCTTTTGCTGTTTTTAATCACAGTTTTTGCAATGGATTTATCTGAATTTTCTATTACAAAAACATAATCAAGAGAAAGCTCGTCAAGCTTATTTGCCAAAAATGCTACAGTTTCAAAGCTTGCTTCGGTTTCCGCCGAACATCCCGGAAATGCGGCGTAGTATTTCAAGCCGTAATCATCTGTAAGGTATCTGAACGGGAAACGGTCAGCAAAAATCAACGTGTTGTTCTTAGCTTTTTTAACTGCGTATTCATATTCTTTATCAAGCGCAGCAAGCTCTTTTTTGTAGCTTTCTGCATTTGCTTTGTAAGCGTCCTTATTTGCATTATCTTCCTGTGACAAAGCTTCGGCAATTTTATCTGTTATTATTTCTGCATTTTTCAAAGAAAGCCATATATGTTCATCGGCTTCGTCTTTTTCGGGTGTATCGTTCCCGTGATATTCCTCGCTTTCCATTCCCTCAATATGCTCTTCATTTTTTACTCTGTCGCCGAGAGCTTCCATCATATTGATTATCTGAATATCATTGCTTGTGCTGCCTGAAAGTATTTTGCCTGCCCATTCATCGGAGGGTCCTCCAACATAGATAAATATGTCGGCAGACGCAATCTTCACCATATCGTCGGCAGTAGCCTGATAATTGTGCATATCCTCGCCGTTGTCTGTAAGAAGTGTAAATTCTATATTTTTTGCATTATCGCCGGCAACATTTACCGCCCAGTTATACTGTGGAAAAGCAGTGCATACAACGCTTATTTTATTGTCGTTATTAACATCAGAGCTTGTTGTATTACAGCCGGAAAGCATAAAAAATATTGTCAAAATTGCAGCGGTCAGCGCCGCTATACCTTTTTTCATATATCAGCTAATCCTTTCAAATTTAATTTTCAGCCTTACATTTTCCTTTGCTGCATTCGTTACAGCCTGTACAGCTTGAGCATCTTCCGAATAAGACAGTCTGTTCCTTGTCAACCTCAAACATACTGTCAGTTAAAATCTGCCTTAGCATATTTTCAGACACAGCGTTATCCATATGAATGATTCTTCCGCAGCCGGTACATTTTAAGTGCAGATGAGTGTGACAGCTTTCTCCGGCTACTATCTGGTATACAAAATGCCTTGAATTATCCTTAACAAATCTCTTTACCGTTCCCTCGCTTACAAGCTTTTGAATTAAACGGTATACAGTGCTTTTGCCCGGAGCACAGCCGTAAACGCTGTCTTTATTCATTTCCTCAATAAGCTGTTCTATAGTATATTGTTTGTCGCTGTTTTTAATCAAAAAGTCAACAAGCATTTTTCTCTGCTCCGTTTGATATACAGCCATATTATTAACCTCCCTTATGTCAATATGAGAGTTACTCTCATATTATATTGCTTTTACAGATGTTTGTCAATAATACAAGGAAATAACCAAAAAAAGGGCGGTGTTTAGTAAAATTCCGCCCACGTTCAATTTATATTAAAGCTCTGTTTCCTGTCTTGCAAAAAAACTACCTTCCCTCATCTTGACAAATCTTCAAGTTTGTTTTATTATTTATCGTGAAATAAGTAACTTGTTGCTTTGTTTTAGCGTGAAAAATAGAATTTCTGTTTTCATGCAAATATATGACCACTTACTTTTGTAAGTTAAGTAAGTGCTGATTAAATTTTTTGTACATATTGCGCCGAAAGCTTTTTGTCGGTTTGTTCAAAGCTTAATCAGCGGTTACTTAGGCCCATACGGACAGGCTGGTCGGCTGCCGCGGGTGGCATTGTGGCCACATTATTGATTGGGATTACCCAAAATTTTATAAGTTGATTACTTTATCATCAGTGCGTAAGAGCACGTCACTTGTAAACGGTCAATAAGAGTAGTAACAGTATATTTGCTATATAGACTCTGAAAACGGAAATTTAATTTAAATCTCTTTATTTAACTTGGCGTAAAATGTAAAATGACGCAATATTTCCGTGTGAATTGTAAGCAGGTGATGCGAAAAGCTCATCTGCTTTTTTTACTGCCTTACGATAAAAAGGAATGAATACCTATGAATATAGAAAAACAAAAAAGAGCGCCTATATACGAAGCCTTGCAGAAATTCAGAAGACAACGTGTAGTTCCGTTCGATGTTCCGGGGCATAAGCGTGGAAGAGGAAATACCGAGCTTGTTGAATTGCTTGGCGAAAAATGCGTAGGGCTTGACGTTAATTCAATGAAGCCGCTTGACAATCTGTGTCATCCGGTATCTGTTATTTTAGAGGCGGAGCAGCTTGCTGCAGACGCTTTCGGCGCAGACCATGCGTTCTTTATGGTTGGCGGAACAACCTCCGCCGTGCAAAGTATGGTTTGGTCTGTGTGCAAATCGGGAGATAAAATAATCCTGCCGAGAAACGTGCACAAAAGCGTAATAAACGCTCTTGTTCTGTGCGGTGCTGTTCCTGTTTATGTAAATCCCGAGGTAAACGATAAAATCGGAATTGCATTGGGCGTGCAGGTTTCGCAGCTTGAAATAGCAATTAAAGAAAACCCCGACGCCGTAGCTGTTTTGGTTAACAATCCTACCTATTACGGAATTTGCTCCGATTTAAAGGCTATAGTAAAAACGGCGCACGAGAATAATATGAAGGTTCTTGTAGACGAGGCACACGGAACACATTTTTATTTCGGAAGTGATTTGCCGGTTTCTGCAATGGAGGCAGGTGCCGATTTAGCGGCGGTATCTATGCACAAGTCGGGCGGAAGTCTTACACAAAGCTCCTTTCTTCTCACAAACAAGGGTGTTAACTCCGGCTATGTAAGACAGATTATTAACTTAACCCAGACAACAAGTGCGTCTTATCTTCTTTTGTCAAGCCTTGATATTTCACGCCGTAATCTAGCGTTAAGGGGAGAGGACTCCTTTAAAAAGGTAATGAGAATGGCGGAATACGCAAGAAACGAAATAAATGAAATCGGCGGCTATTATGCCTACGGAAAAGAGCTGTGCAACGGAAATAGCGTTTATGCCTACGACGTTACCAAGCTGTCTGTTTACACCCGTGATATAGGGCTTGCCGGTATAGAGGTTTACGATTTACTGCGTGACGAATATGATATACAGATTGAATTCGGAGATATAGGCAATATTCTGGCGTATATTTCAATCGGCGACAGAATACAGGATATTGAGCGGCTTGTAGGTGCGCTTGCAGACATAAAAAGGCTTTATTCAAAGGACAACAGCGCTCTTTTAAGTATGGAGTATATTGCGCCGGTTATAGCGGCAACACCCAGAGAAGCCTTTTATGCCGAAAAGGAATCCTTGCCCATTGAAAAAACAGCAGGACGCATATGCAGCGAATTTGTAATGTGCTATCCGCCCGGAATACCTATTCTGGCTCCGGGCGAGATGATAACAAAGGAAATAATAGAGTATATAAATTATGCAAAGGAAAAGGGCTGCTCAATGCAGGGTACAGAGGACCCGGAGATTATGCACTTAAACGTGCTGAAGTAAATCCGCCGTTCTACTTGTGCTTACTCGCCTTTTAACAAGGCAGTATAAAGACAGCAGTAAAAATTCCCCTTGCCAAAGGGGTGATGACGAAGCCGTCAGTGGGATTTTTTGAAAGGAATGAATATAAATGGAATTTTGGTTTTCGGAAAGGCATACAGACAATGTTGAGCTTTCAATCAGAGCAGAAAAACAGCTTTTCAGCGGAAAAAGCGATTTTCAGCGCATAGATGTTTTTGATTCCGTAGAATTCGGACGTTTTTTAACCTCCGACGGCAATGTCATTTTCTCGGAAAAGGACGAATTTACTTATGATGAGATGATTGTCCACGTTCCTATGGCGGTGCATCCCGATGTTAAAAAGGTGCTTGTAATAGGCGGCGGCGACGGCGGTGTTGCCAGAGAGCTTTCGTACTATGACGAAATTGAGGTAATAGACGTTGTGGAGCCTGACGAAATGTTTGTTGAGGTTTGCAGGGAGTTTTTCCCCGACAATGCAAAGGGACTTCTAGATAAAAGAGTCAACATTTATTATCAGGACGGGCTGCGCTTTCTGCGTACCTGCCACGGTGAATACGACCTTATAATAAACGATGCAACAGACCCGTTCGGTCATACCGAGGGACTTTTTACAAAGGAATTTTACGGCAGCTGCTATAAAGCGCTGAAGGATGACGGTATAATGGTTTATCAGCACGGAAGTCCGTTCTATGACGAGGATGAGGCTGCTTGCCGTGCTATGCATAAGCGTGTGTGCCGTTCTTTTCCGATAAGCCGAGTGTATCAGGCGCATATACCAACCTGTGCCGCCGGATATTGGCTTTTCGGCTTTGCTTCAAAAAAATATCATCCAATAAAAAACCTTGATGCAAAAAGGTGGAATAAAAGAAATATAAAAACGTGGTACTATACGACAAATCTGCATACAGGCGCATTTATGCTGCCAAAATATGTAGAGGATTTGCTGACAGAAGCGGAGAATTAACTTAAGAGAGGAATGTGTTAATATGAGCAGACTTTTAATTATCGGCTGCGGCGGTGTTGCAAGCGTAGCAATTCATAAATGCTGTCAGAACAGCGAGGTGTTCGGCGAAATCTGTATTGCAAGCAGAACTAAATCAAAATGCGACGCTTTAAAGGAGAAGCTGCAGAGTAAAACAAAGACCGTTATTACAACGGCACAGGTAAATGCCGACAGCAGACAGGAGCTTGTAAAGCTCATTAATGAGTATAAGCCGCAGGCTGTATTAAACCTTGCTTTGCCTTATCAGGATTTAACAATAATGGACGCCTGCCTTGAAACAAAGGTTGATTATATCGACACCGCAAATTACGAGCCGGAGGACACAACCGATCCCAAGTGGCGTGAAATATACGAAAAACGCTGCAAGGAGCTTGGCTTTACCGCATATTTTGATTATTCGTGGCAGTGGGCGTATAGGGAACGCTTTGAAAAGGCGGGAATAACCGCACTTCTCGGCAGCGGCTTTGACCCCGGCGTTACAAGTGTTTTTTCGGCATATGCCTTAAAGCATTATTTTGACGAAATACATTATATAGATATACTCGACTGTAACGGCGGCGACCACGGCTATCCCTTTGCTACAAACTTTAACCCGGAAATAAATTTAAGAGAAGTGTCTGCAAACGGCTCTTACTGGGAAAACGGCAAATGGGTGGAAACAAAGCCGATGGAAATAAAGAGGGTATATAATTTTGACGGAGTTGGCGAAAAGGATATGTATCTTTTGCATCACGAGGAAATAGAGTCGCTCGCAAAAAATATTCCCGGTGTAAAGAGAATACGCTTCTTTATGACCTTCGGACAAAGCTACTTAACGCATATGAACTGTCTTGAAAACGTTGGTATGCTATCTACCGAGCCTGTTATGTTTGAAGGCAGACAGATTGTTCCGATTCAGTTTTTAAAGGCATTACTGCCTGACCCTGCAACGCTTGGCCCCAGAACAAAGGGAAAAACGAATATTGGCTGTATATTTACCGGAATAAAGGACGGTAAAGAAAAAACCATATATATTTACAATATGTGTGACCACGAAAGCTGTTATAAAGAAGTTGGCTCGCAGGCGGTATCCTACACGACAGGCGTTCCCGCTATGATTGGTGCGTCGCTTGTTTTAAGCGGAAAATGGAAAAAGCCGGGCGTGTTCAATGTAGAGGAGTTCGACCCCGACCCGTTTATGGAGGCTTTAAATATTTACGGCTTGCCGTGGGTTGTTGATGAAAACCCGGTAAAGGTTGACTAAAAAGATAAGGAACGGTAAGTAAAATGCATTTTTCTAAGCTGCCAACACCGTGTTATGTAATAGATGAAAAGAAAATAATAAAAAATGCAGAAATTTTAAAGAGCGTGCAAAGCAAAACCGGCTGTAAAATTCTGCTTGCACAAAAGGCTTTTTCGGCTTTTTGTATGTATCCGCTTTTAAGCAAATATTTAAGCGGCACAACGGCAAGCGGACTTTATGAGGCAAGGCTGGGTTACGAGCATTTCGGCGGCGAAACACACGTTTTTTCTCCTGCATACAAGGAAGAGGATTTTAAAGAGCTTGTAAAAATATGCGGACATATTGTCTTTAACTCCTTTTCCCAGCTCGAAAAATACAGAAGTATTTGGGAAAAAACCAACGCAAGCGTAGGACTGCGCTTAAATCCGGAATATTCAACTCAGGACCATGCAATATACGACCCCTGTGCGCCCGGCTCACGCCTTGGTATTACAAAGAAGAATTTTCGTCCCGACTTGCTTAAAGGAGTAGAGGGCTTCCATTTTCATACTCTTTGCGAGCAAAATTCCGACGCTTTAGTCAGCACCTTTAAAGCGCTTGAAGAAAAGTTCGGAGAATTTTTCTATGAGGCAAAGTGGTTGAATTTCGGCGGAGGACATCATATAACAAGGGATGATTATGATATAAAAGCTCTGGAAGAGCTTATAGTGTATGCCAAAAATAAATACGACGTTGAAATATACCTTGAGCCCGGAGAAGCTGTGGCGCTAAATGCAGGATATCTTGTTACAGAGGTTATGGATATTGTTGAAAACGGTATGGCTGTGCTTATCCTGGACGCATCAGCCGCCTGTCATATGCCCGATGTACTTGAAATGCCGTACAGACCGCCGCTTATGCTCAGCGGACAGCCGAACGAGAAGAAATATAATTACAGATTATCCTCCTGCACTTGCCTTGCAGGTGATATTATAGGCGATTACAGCTTTGATAAAGAAATAAAAATCGGCGACAGACTTGTGTTTGAGGATATGGCTATATATTCAATGGTAAAGAACAATACATTTAACGGTATGCCGCTGCCCGATATTGCAATTATGCATAGCGAAGATGACTGCGAAATTATCAAAAGCTTTTCTTATAAGGATTTTAAGGAGAGATTGTCTTAATGAGTAAATTTGTATACTTTGATAATACTGTCTTTCCTAAAGACAGCGGTTTTTTTATGCCTGCGGAGTTTTCTCCTCACTTTGCCACCGTTATGATATGGCCGGAAAGACCGGGTTCGTGGCCTTTTAAGGCTAAAAAGGCTGAAAAGGTATTTACGCAGATAATAAAAGAAATAGCTGGATTTGAAAAAATGATAGTACTTGCAAGCGAAAAAAAGCTTGAGCATGCAAAGCAAATGTTATGCGGTGTAGATAATGTTTCTGTTTTAAAAATAAATTCAGACGATGCGTGGGCGCGCGACACTGCCCCAACCTTTGTTAAGAATAAATCGGGTGAAATACGGGGAATAGACTGGTGCTTCAACGCTTGGGGCGGAGAATATGACGGACTTTACGCCTCTTGGGAAAATGACGACAAAATAGCGAAGGAGCTTTGTAAGACCCTTGACATTCCCTGCTACAATGCACACCCCTTTGTGCTTGAGGGAGGCTCAATTCATTCAGACGGAGAGGGAACGCTTTTAGTAACAGAAGCCTGCCTTTTAAGCGAGGGGAGAAATCCAGACCTTACAAAAAATGCAATAGAAAGCAACTTGAAAAATTATCTCGGCGCAGAAAAGGTTATATGGCTTCCGCATGGAATATATAACGATGAAACTAACGAGCACGTTGACAATGTGTGTGCCTTTATTTCTCCTTCACAGGTGGTTCTTGCGTGGACAGACGATAAAACAGACCCGCAGTACCAAATGTCCGAAGCGTGCTTAAAGGTGCTTGAAAACAGCACAGACGCAAAGGGAAGACACTTTAAGGTGCATAAGCTGCCGATACCTGAAAACCCGGTGTGTGTGCAGAAAAGCGACCTTAAAGGCTATGAGTTTGAACCGGGAGAAGATAAAAGAGAAGCAGGCGAGCGTTTGGCGGCTTCTTATGTTAATTTTTATTTCTGCAACGGAGCTGTTCTATTGCCGCAGTTCGGCGGGAATAACGAAAAAAGCGATAAGCTTGCTCTTGAGATAATGCAAACCCTTTGCGAAAACAGAGAGATTATTCCTATTTATGCCGGAGATATAATTTTAGGCGGAGGAAATATACACTGTATAACTCAGCAAATACCTCTCTAGCGAAATTACCCGTCATAGTTTGAATTAAAAGCTGCTTTTTATGTAGCAGGCGGCGAAGCTGACTGAGTATTTATATCGGCGCAGCGATAAATTTTCCTTACAACTTTTTATAGGAGAGTGTCATTATGAGAAATGTAACGGTTGCGGCAGTGCAGATGAGATGCACCGCTGACGTTTTCGAAAATATAAATAGGGCGGACGCACTTTTAAGGCAGGCGGCGGAAAAGGGTGCAAATATTATTTTACTGCCGGAGCTTTTTGAACGCCATTATTTTTGTCAGGAAAGGCGTTATGATTACTACGATTTTGCAAGCTGTGCAGAGGATAACGAAGCAGTAAAGCATTTTCAATCTGTTGCAAAAGAGCTTTCAGTTGTTATTCCGGTCAGCTTTTATGAAAAGGACGGTAACAGTTTTTTTAACTCAGTTGCAGTTATAGACGCTGACGGAAAGCTTTTGGGAATATACAGAAAAACTCATATTCCCGATGACCATTATTACCAGGAGAAATTCTATTTCGTTCCAGGAGATACGGGATTTAAAACCTTTAAAACAAAATATGCTCAAATAGGCATTGGTATATGCTGGGACCAGTGGTTTCCCGAAACAGCAAGAGCCCTTGTGCTAAACGGCGCAGAGCTTATTTTTTACCCTACGGCAATTGGCTCAGAGCCGATTCTTGAGTGCGACAGTATGCCTCATTGGCGGCGATGTATGCAGGGACATTCCGCCGCAAATATTATTCCGGTAATTGCCTCAAACAGAGTAGGCAGGGAAGAGGTGCTTCCCTGTGAAGAAAACGGAGGACAAAAATCCTCGCTTGTTTTTTACGGCTCGTCTTTTATTACAGACGAAACAGGCGGCATAATAGAGCAGGCAGGCAGAGAAGAAGAAACGGTGATTACAGCGCAGTTTAACTTGGATAATATCGCAAAAAACAGACAAAGCTGGGGAATATTCAGAGACCGTCGTCCCGATTGTTACAGGATAATTACAGAAAAATAGCTAATTTCAGCAAGCGCAGGAGTGTATGAGAAATCTATATGCCCTGCGCTTGAAATTTTTGCAGTATTTTCCTTTTAACTTTAAAATTATATGGTAACACCGGCTTTTTTCTGCTCTCTATAGATAAATGTTGATAAAAATTCAAATAGAGTAAGAGATTATTCGTAAATTATACATAATTGAAAGAGATTAATATATATGATATAGTTATAAGAGTTATAAATATAGATATATTTTACAGGTTGAAGTGAAAAAATTTCTCGATACATCATTGCTAAAAAGATTGAAAAAGCAACATTAAATTACAGGGAGGCGAAGCTGAAACAAAATAAATGATGTATAAAAAGCAAGCTACGGTGAAGGAGTAAAAAGGAGAGGAGGTTTATTTTTTTATCATAAAAAATAATGGCACGAATAGTATTAAAAAGGGCGGTTAATTGTAAAATGAAAAAATACATATCTTCTACAGAAAGAGAAACGTATATTTATGAGGTAATATACAGTACTTCGTCAAATTGCGGGAAAGACGAAAATTCCGGATACGGTATAATGATATATAAAGAAGGCTGTAAGCATTCAAAAAGTATTGCGTTTTTATACAGAGCAGAAAATGTAACTCAAAGTGAAGAGTATATAAATTTTATTGTAAAGCTTCTGGCTGAAAATAATGTACTTCCTGTTCATGCACAGGATATAATCTGCGAGCTGTTAAACGAATATCCGCAGTAAGATATGCTGTTTTTCATTTTGATAATACTATTTGTATAGAAAAGAACAGAAATTACATTTTTGTTATAATTTCTGTTTTTATGTAAAAAAATATTAAAACCCTTAAAAATCGCCGAGATAAGACGCTTATAGATATTTTCTGAAATCGAATAAATCTTGCACAGATTATTTATAAAATTTTATGCAAGTTGCTTTTATTTTCCTTTTCTCTTGAAATTACAGTGTGTATATGTTAGACTGTAACCGAATTGTTACAACTGTAATTGCGCTGTTATATCTGTCTGAGTTGCCTGCGGTTACAAGTAAACAATTTTAAAATATCGAGTATATCAAAGCATTTGTGAACGGAAAAATAGGAGGTTATAAAAATGCACAAGAAAATAAAGGTGACAATTTCTTTGTTGCTTTCATTGATTATGCTGTGTACCGTACTTGTTGTAGGGTCAACTGCAGCGTTTGCGGCATCGTCAACAGGTGTCGGACTTTCTGCACATTGTTTAAATGCCTACAACGAGGGTTGGGATTATGTCTGGGGCGGTTCTTCGCCCGGTGCAGTAGACTGCTCAGGACTGATTTACTCCTACAATGGTGTTGGCGGAAACAGAGTAGATATGCTTTCGTCATCTGGCGAATGGGGCTATGTTTCTAACGGTATTCCGAGAGTACACGGTCTTGGACTTCACAAGCCCGGTCACGTCGGTGTATATGTCGGCGGCGGAATGGCTATAGACGCAAGAAGCTCTTACTACGATATGTGCTATTCATCGGTATATGAATTAAGCTGGGTTGAATGGTTCAAAATCTACGGTGTAGAATATCCTACAAAGGGTTGGGTTCGTTACAACGGCGACTCTTTCTATTACGAAAAGGGTCAGTATATTGTAAACACAACCAGAACCTTTGACGGTGTTACTTACACCTTTGGCTCGGACGGTGCATCAGACATAGCACCGCCGGAAAGTGAATTTAAAGCAACTGATTATTCCTCCGGCAGTATAAGCTCTTCGGGCAGCTCGGGCAATACGTCGGGAACATCAAAATTGATAAAGATTGGCTCTCAGGGTGAAAAGGTTGAAAAAATCCAGAAGCAGCTAAAATCTTTAGGTTATTTTGAAGATGATGTTACAGGATATTTTGGTACATACACAGAAAAATGCATAAAGGCATTCCAGAAAGCTGCAAAAATTGAGGTAGACGGTATTGTAGGTCAAGAAACAATGGACGCACTCTTTGCAGATGATGCTCCGAAGAAGAGCAAGAATACTAACGACAGCAAGCCTTCAGAGCAGCCGGAAGCTAAGCCTACTGATGCTCCTGAGCAGGAAACAGCACAAACACAGGAGCCGCAACAGGATACAACAGTAGAAGCAGCAGATGAAGCTTCTGATGAGCAGGCTGAGATGCCTGCAGAGGAAGAAACACAAGTCCCGACAGAAGAGGAAACTGAAGCTCCTACAAAAGCTCCTACTGAGCCGCCGACAGAAGCTCCTACAGAGGATCCGTACAAAGACCTTCTTGCAATGGGCGGACACGGAGATAAGGTTGTAAAGCTTCAGCAAAGACTTACAGAGCTTGGCTACTACTCAGCAGCTATCTCCGGCGAGTTTGATGAAGAAACCTTAAATGCGCTCAAGGCTTATTATGAAGCGTCAGAGCTTCAGCCGCTTGATTATATGTCAGACAATGCTTTTGAAGCCTTAATGTCAGACAATGCAATTTCAAGCGCAGATTATGAGGAAATGAAGCTTAGCTACGAGGGCTACAGCGTAGAGTCCCTGCAGACGAGTCTTGTAAGCTTAGGTTATCTTAACCAGGCAGATGCATCAGGCGAAATAGACGATAAAACCACATCGGCAATAATGGTAGCACAATCTAACTTTGAGATGGAGGTTACCGGCGAGGCTGACAAGGAATTCTTAGACGCAATCGACAAACAGACAACGCAGGAGGCTGCAGCTTCTGTTCAAAAGATTGTTAAGACTTCACCGGACAAAGCGTTGTCACCGGCTAAAAGCAATGTGTTTGAAGCAGTTTCTTACACTCCGGATACTGAAAGTAACTACAATATGCTTTTAATAATAGCAGCAATTATGTCAGTTCTTTCATTGGCAGGACTCATTGTTTACCTAAAAAGCAGAAAATCTGCCGTTAAAGCAGGCTCAGGTGAAAAACCAAGATATAAATAATTAATCGCTTTAGCAACACTTATCTGAATCACACAGGTAAAACGGATTTGACAGCTCCGCTTTCCTGTGTGTTTTTCTATGTATCCGGTTGCCCGGAAGAAGTCATCATAATATTCTTTCGAGCAACCTTTAATGAAGATGTGGCAGTGACGCTCATCATTTTCATCGGTAATATAAATCCGTTCCGCAAAGGTATGTATCAGCGTTACAAGCACATCGGGTGCGGCGTTTTCATTATACTTTCCGAAGGACAGCAACCGTTCCTTTATTTCTTCAATATCACGGATAGCGTACATCTGACTTTGTCTGTTCTCCTCTAATCATCCGTTTTTATTCGCATATTTAACAAGTTTCTAAACTTTCTAAGTCCAAAAGTGTTGATTTTTTCAAAACAGTAGTATATAATACAATAAAAAATATATTATGTAAAGTTATCGAAAGATTGCGGCACAATGCTATGGGGCTAAAACAAATAAATCTCTTTGTCATGCTTGCCAGGTTGTAGTTTTTTGAAAAATTGCAACCTATTTTTTGTTTTTTCGGTTTTTTAATATTAGTTTTGTATATGTAACTTTTTGCAATCACTTGATTTTTCACTAAATGCAGAGCGAAATTATTGTAAAAATTAGTCATATTTTTTTTAAAAAAGTATTGACTTATTCACCTAATATATATATATTAGTATTTTATAATTAGAAATTAAAGGGGTTTTTGAAATGAATGGTGAAAAACAAACATCAACACTTGGGCACCGAATATTGACAGGGGTTGGAATTGCACTGTGTGTGGTTTTGGTTCCGATCCTGATTATCAACTGCACTCTGCTTATAAAGGGATGGACAAACAAGGACGAGGTTCCCTCGCTTTTCGGTTATGCGCCTATGATTGTCCTTACCGATTCAATGGTGGGTAACAATGAAGACAATTTCAGCGGCGGCGACCTGATTTTTGTTAAAACGGTTAAAGCCGAGGATGTTAAAAAAGGCGATGTTATTTCGTTTTTTGACCCTGCCGGCAACGGCACCTCCATTACCTCCCACCGCGTTGTGGATATTATAAACGAGGGCGGCAAAATCTCCTTCAAAACAAAGGGTGATAACAACAATACCGAGGACAAGCTCCTCGTTCCCGCCGAGAATTTGGCTGGTGTTTATACCGGCTTTAAAATTGCGGGTGCCGGACAGGTTGCGATGTTTATGCAAACCCCTTGGGGGCTGATTATTTGCGTTGTTGTTCCTATTATTTTGCTTATCGGCTGGGATGCTGTTCGCCGTGCAAGATATAACAAAAAGCACAAGGAGGATAAGGACGCTCTGCTTGCCGAGCTTGAAGAGCTGCGCCGGCTTAAAGCGGAGAAGCCCGAACCCCAAGCCGATACCTCTGCGGAGGAAACCGCTGACAGTGTGTGATAAGGCACAGCTTATTGTTTGTAGTTTTTTATGATAGTTCTGCCCGTGGGCACACATGGGCTTGATAGCTATTTATATTTTTGTTGCCCGTTGTCGGGCGGAACTAATAAAGTTCAGAAAGGAAATGATTCATTATGAAGAAAAACAAAATGATGCGTCTTGCTTCTGTTTTGCTCGTAGCAGTCATTCTTACTACCTGCGCAATCAGCGGCACATTCGCAAAGTACGTAACAAGCGGTAACGGATTTGATTCAGCAAGAGTTGCTAAATTCGGTGTTACCGTAACCGGAACTGCTGATACCTTTAAAGAAACTTACGCAAAGGATGACGAAGGCTTTACCTTAGCTGCAAATACCGTAGTTTCTACTAAAGATGTTGTTGCTCCGGGTACTTCAGGTTCCATGGCCGCTTTCACACTTGCAGGCACACCCGAGGTTGCCGTAAGGGTTACATTTGACGGCACATTAGAACTCGGCGACAAGTGGGTAGACTCAGACTCCGCTTATTATTGCCCCATCGAGGTTACTGTTGGCTCTACAACTTTCAAGGGCACAGATTATGCTTCTGCCGACTTATTTGAGGCTGCAGTTAATGATGAAATTGCCGGTTACTCTAATGATTATGCAGCAAACACAGATTTAAGCACTATCGGTGCGGATGCTCCTGCAATTTCTTGGGAATGGGCATTCGAAGGCAACGATGACGCTAAGGATACATATCTCGGTGACCAGGCCGCTGCCGACAATGCCGCTGAGATTTCTCTTGATGTTACTGCTACCGTAACCCAGATCGACTAATTCAAGCTAAATTAAACAGAACGCTTTATATTAAAGTGTAATTACATACGAGGGTGTGTGTCCACCCTCGTATGCTTGAATTTCTGCTTTTAAAAGCATAGAAATTAAGTTTTTACTCCTTTGTTTTCAAAAGCAAAAATCAATATTCTGTAAAAAAGGAGGAGTGACAAATGAAAAAGAAAAAACCGTGGCTTTCTTTTTTTGTAATAACATTAGCCCTATTGGTTGCTTTTTCATTTGTGGCGATTTCTCATTTACTGATAAAATCGGGAAAAGAACCCCCCTCCGCTTTGATTGACATTTCCGTTTCAGATGCTGATGGCAATAAGGACAGTGATAATACTAAAACCGAAATCGCTGTTTCCGGATCTGTTAAGCCGGAACCCGAAGAGTCAAAGCCGGAGGTTGAACTTATAGGCGGTAAAGGCAAAGCTTACCATAAGGAAATACAGGTTTTCTACGCCGAATACGGCGATAACGGTGAAATCACCGTTAAGTCCGAATTTGGGGATAAGGTGGTTGCCCCCGGAACCGAAAACAGTTATGATTTATATGTAAGGAATGTGGGAAAAGTACCGATAAGCTATATTTTGGAGGCGGAATCCCGCATTACCGTGGATGTAAACGGCGAGCAAACCGAAATACCCATTGAAGCCAGTTTTTACACCCCTCACGGCAGTTACCTTTTAGGCGGGGAAGAGAGCTTGGAAAATTTAGGCAAGCTTGACGGAGTTAAGGACGGCTCGGGTTTGTCACCGGAGCATCAGGCAAAGTATACCTTATGTTGGAGTTGGCCTTTTAATGGCGACGATGAATTTGATACATTACTGGGTAATTTGGCTGCCGAGGGTGAAGAATTAACCGTTAAGGTCGCCTTCAATGTTACAGCCGCTTACGACCCAAACGCTGAGGGTGGCTCACTAATGACCGGTGATTCATCGAATATTGGACTTTGGGTTGCATTATTCATAGTCTCAACATTCACTTTGATTATTCTATTATTCTTAAGAAAAAGGGAAAACGATGAAGAAAACTCCCAAACACACAAAGAAAAAATTAAGTAAAAAAACCGTATTCCGTTACATTATTTTTTCTTTTATAGGCATAGTTTTAGGGCTATTTGTTTATGCTCAAAATGCTCAGGGCGTTTTAAGGGATAAAATGCCGATGCCGTTCGGTTACGGTATGTCGGTTGTGCTTTCGGGCAGTATGGAAGACAGATTATCCGTAGACGATTTGGTTATTATTAAAGCAACCGACGATTATAAGGTGAATGATATTGTACTTTATCAAGACGGAGACAGCCTTGTAATACACCGCATTATTGAAATTGACGGCGATACCGTTACCACCAAGGGCGACGCAAACAATGTTGCCGACGAGCCGATAAACAAAAGCCTAATAAAAGGCGTTTTGGTTTATGATATTGCGGGACTCGGCATGGTGGTAAATATCCTAAAACAGCCCGTTTCGGTATTTATAATTTTGGCGGCGGCACTTCTGCTTACGGAACTTTCCTACCGCAAAGAAAAGGACAATGATACCGAAGAGCTTGATGAAATTAAAAAAATGATTGAGGAACTGAAATAGGACAAAAAACCTTAAAAGGAGGCAAACGGATAATGCGGTATAAATCGAAACACGAAAAACTAAAGCTGCATTATTCTGTTTTAGTTTTTCGTATTGCCGCCCTGCTTGCTTGTCTTACACTTATTACAGCATATCTGCTTTCGGGTGCTTATTCAAGGTTCTTTTCAGGCGCTTTGGGCGGCGACGGTGCAAGGGTTGCCGGATTTTCGCCCGATTTCACTTCCGCTAAGGTTCTTGATTTTGAAAAAACACCCGGATATAATGCCGAAATAGATTTTTCCGTGCAAAACTATTCGGATGAAAAACTGCCTGAAACGGCAATGAAATGCAAAATAGTTTTTAAAACAACAGGCAACATACCGCTTACCTTTACTCTGCTGGACGGTGCAGAAAACCAACTTCAAAAATGGGTATGGGACGGAACAAGCGAAGAAAAAAGATATGAATATACAGACGGCTCGCTGATTTTTGGGGTTGGGACGAAAGAAATCCGAACATACAAATTAAAAGCGGAATGGAAAAGCGACAAAAATGATGTGCGCTTTTCGGGACTGACCGACGCCGTATATTTAGAAACGGTATTTAAACAGATTGATTAAAGCCTATCGTGAAAGGAGATTTCTGTCATATGAAAAAAAGAAAGACTGTTACAGTTGTCTCCGTTTTACTTGTTGTTACGCTTTTGGCTTTTGTTATACCTTCTGTTGCAAAATACATAACAAAAAAGGGACAGCAAAGCGAACTCACTTCTCAAAATTTTTATTTTTCCAGCAATTTTCTGAAATCGGACGAAGTATCGACCTATGAAATTTACGGCAACACCGTAACCTTTGCGGTTAGAAATTATATTGACAGTTTAAGAATTAACGCTGCGGATATAAATTATACCGTTTCGGCAGACGGCGGTGCGGTCGATGTATCAAACGGCAGTCTGGCGGGGTCGGTTTATTCCTCGGAAAATATTACCTTGTCTTATAATTTTGCCGCAGATGAGCTGCAAAAAGAAATAACCGTTTCGGTCACGGGAACGGGAAATTTTACCCAAACCTTAAGTGCAAAATTTATATTTATTAAATATTACGGCTTGAAGTTCGAAATTAAAGACCAAGAAAACAGAGATTATGCCGAACTCTATATTTATACAGGCAATACGGCAAGCGATGTAACAATAAATTGGGATAATTCGATACTTCTTATTGACGAAACCAACGATTACATTTTCGACAACCTAAATTCCGATAAAAATTCCGTAACCGTCACAAATATACCTGCAGACGCAACGGTTAAAATAGTGTTTTTCAAAAATGATATTTCAAAAGATTATACCTGCGGTATAACAGGATTCGACGGCAGTATGACTATGCCAGCCAACTGATTTTAGAAAACAAATACCTTGAAGGGAGGCAAGCAAAAATGAATAGAAAAGCTTATTTTAGATATATTTCTATAGTTTTATTGCTCTGCCTTCTTTTAAACAGTTACACAATACACGCATCATCAGAGGAAGGCGTATTAACAGTCGGGCAATCTTCAATAATAAACGGCGGTTTTGAATACCCTAACCTGAAAGCTGAAGATACTAAAAACGACGGTTGGAAAGGCATAGAGTACAATAATTCAAATTATGAAACGCAGAAATTAAGCTGGAAAACTACGGCTACCGATAGAACGCTTGAATACGCTTGGCTTAAGAATACTACTGTAATTACCGAGATGTCACCTCATATGAAACCGACTGTTGAGAATGTGATAGTGGGAAACGGACCTTCGGACGGTGTGCAATTTGCCGAGGTGGTCGCAAATGAAGTAAGCAGCCTATACCAGATTTTATCCGTGGAATCAGGCGAGAATTACAGTTGGACCGTTCACCACCGTGGAAGAAAAGGTGTTGATACATTGGCGTTTATAATTACCGATGAAGACGCTTCGGTAAATTATGTAAAATCGAGTAAAACCGGCACAGACCATTTTCAGCAGATTATAAATTGGCTGAAAAGCAAAGGAATAACTGCACCGGTTGCAGGCAATACGGCAGAACATACGGTTTATACAACGAAATTAAATGATTCCAATTCATTTGAAGCAGCTGCAGACGGCTCGTTTTTCTCATTCACAAAAGACGGCGAGCATACCGTAGAATTTAAAATATGTTTAATGAGTACGGCAAAGGCGGATTGGGGCGAATATACGGGTAGTTATTACTCGGGAGCGAATAAGAATATTATGTTTGTTCTGACTCCTTTTAGTACTTCATTTGGTAGTTCAAGCGGAGGAAACCTGTTGGATAATATGAGCTTCGCTGATAAAAGTGGCAGAAATTTGCTTATAAATGCCGGCTTTGATGATGTTCCAATATCCCGTTCCTATGCTAGTTTAAAAGCGGCAAACTATTCATCTCCTGAGGCCGGCATCGGCTGGTGCACAACCGCTTGGGATTATTATGTTGAAGTGGGTAATACTCAACACGGCGACGCTTATGGATTAGGGTCAACGGTTGAAATCGTAACATCATGCAAACCCAGTATAAGAGAAGGTCAGCAGTTTGTCGAATTAAACGCCAATGAAGAAAGCTCTTTGTATCAAATAGTAGATACTACCCCCGGCAAAATGTATAGGTGGGGACTGTCCCACAGGGGACGAAGCGGTAAGGATACTATGGCTTTGATTATAGGACCTGATCAAACAAGCGCCCCCCAAAAAACCTCGCCAACAGAACGAGATCAGCTTATGAAAATGGTTGACTGGCTTTATTCACAGACCGATGTTGCACTGGATATTCCGACGATGGGTTGTAGTAATGAAATAAAAATATATACCCCTAAATTTAATAACAGCGGCGGATTTCAGTACTCCGGCGACAGCATAAGCTGGCAAAGCGACGAAAACCATACCGAAGAATGGTCGATATGGATTATTTCTTCACTGAATGATGATTGGCACGACTACGGCGATTATGAAAAAAAAGCGGCTTATAATTATAACTATATTGTTCCGCAAGGACAGGAAAAAACCATATTCGGCTTTGTTTCGGTCAACGCTGTTGACGCTTCCGGTACAAGTAAAAAAACCTACGGCAATCTGTTGGATAATATTGAATTTGAAGAATTTTATTATGTAAATGCTGATTTTAACAAATCCCCTGTCGAAGAATACGGCACCGTATATATCACTCCCGAGGTCCCGGGCACTTTTGAACCCGATGACAATACGAATGACACAGGCTGGGTTTTAGCAGGCAGTAATATTTCGATTTATTACAAACCGGGAAACAGAACATTTATCGGCGGATACATAAACGGCGAATTTGTTCCCGCTGACCGATGGATCAAAGAAGAGGTTGACGGAAAAACAGAATACCGTTATGATTTTAAAAATGTCAATTCTTCAATTACTGTAGATATAATATATCAGGCACAAAATGTTATTTATGATTCCTGTAATCAGTATGAGTATCATTATGACTTAAATGACCCAACCACACGTTGTGAGATTCCGCTGGACGAACACTCTAGCGAATACATCTCTCACGCTCCCGAAGCTGATGACGGTTGGAAGTTTATGGGTTGGAAATATATCTCAACCAATGAAAGCGAAATAAAATCATATATGCTTGAAGCAAAACACAAGGTTAAGTATTATAAAGAAAATGAAAACGAATTCCTTAGTATATATGAAATACTATCTGAAAGCACCGAGCAATTAGTTGTAGATAAAATACCTGAAATTGAAGGTATTACCTTCTTTGCACAATGGAAATACCGTCAAAGGGTTATTGCACAAACATTTGATGAAGCTTTGTCAAGCTATAAAGATGACACCGAGGGCGGAACTGTTGAAGTAAAGCTATTGCAAACCGATGATGAAAATCCCGAAATTGCAACAGATTATACCCCGAACGGCGAAAGCGAAGCGGTCGGTCAGCAGCTATACGCCTCTGCAGGCGACACATATATCGGTGTGACCGCTAAGAACAAAATCGGTTATTTATTCAGCGGTTGGTACGATGAAAGCGGTGCTTTAGTCACAAGAAACCCTACCTATTCATACAAGGTAAAAGACGGCGATGTTACGCAGCTATATGCTCACTTTGATCCTATAGGTTTTGATGTTACCTTAAACACAAATGTAATCGGAAATACCGAGGATGAAGGTAAGTATTTTGCAATCAACTGCACTTTTTCAGAATTACGTGAAAACCAGATATATGCAATAACCGGTCTGCCAAATAACGCTAATATAACGGTAAACGGCGAAACGAAAGTAAACCCTACAAATATCAAAGCTGACGAAAACGGCAAAGTAAATATTACCTTGTATATGAAAAAAGGCAATTCTGCAACACTTTTGCATTTGCCGGCAGGCGCTGTATATTCCGTAACTGCCGATGCTTCAACAAAGAGAGGATTCAGCGTCAGAGGTGAGATTACAAATGAAACATTGACGGCGGTAAAAACGGTAGATTTATTCTTTTACAAGGTAAATCAATTTGTTTCGTTCGACTATGGAAAGCACTATGAAGGCATTGTTTCGCAGCAAAGCCCTCAAGAAATTACTATAACCAAAAACAGTAGTTATACATTAGACGTTGAAACTCAATATACACCAAAAATATATAACGGACTGAATATTTCTCTTTGCTTTTACAGCTCTGACGGATCTGCAAAAGAGTTTTTCACAGGCACCAGAATTCTGATGCTCGATTTGTCAAATCAAAATGAACCGAAGTATTACAGTTATACTGTAAACGGTTCTGTATCCGTCATAGATCTTACGCAATTTACCGAGCTCGGTTCGGCAGATGCTCATTTTGCTCTGAAGACAGGCGAAATGTTAACCGAAAAGCTGGTGTTTATTGTCGATTATGTCGGTACGAACGATGCAAACAGTGCTGAAATAGCCCTCGTTTATAGCGATAACGATGACGAACTGACAAACATCTTGACCCCGCCCAAAAAGGCAGTCAAGATAGGTACAGATACAACAAAGCTTACCGCAGTCGGCAACGGTAATACATCAAGCGACGGACCGTTTGCAATTAACATTACCGTAGGCGAAAGTGCACCCGCTGTAAATACCACCTACGAAGGGGGAGAAAGCGGAAAATATGCGGTGAAACTGTCGGTTGACGGCGGTAATCTGCCCGACGGTTCTTATGCCGTGGTTGACGGAAAAACTTATTACAGCAACAACGGATATATTAAAATTTCTCCTATTACTCCGGGTAGCTTCAATGTGAATATTTATTCCCCCGTACCGCTTGAGCCTTCCGACGGTAAGGTAAAATTCACGGCAACCTTATTGTCGGCGGTTTCAACCTCTGCCATAATTCCTGTTGAAATAATTAAAACTCCGATAGAGTACAGCTGCGTTGATGTTGCTATTGATGCCGAAGTTTTAAATAAAGTACTGTCACCCGGAAATGTAAGCAGCGCAAAAATCACATTAAAGCATAATAACCTTGATGAAGTTAAATTGACAGTAAGCCAAAAAAACAGCGACGGAACATACATCGAAATTTTAACCGATGTGAATGTAAATTTGCCTGCCGATGATGCTGAATTTACGGTCGATTTATCTAACGGTTTTAATGCACAGTCGGGCAAAACGTATATTTTCTCGTTTGCAGGATATGTCGGCGGTTTTCCGGTTTGCAAGGATAATTGCTGTGTAGTCTGCGGGTATGTATTAAAGAACAATTAAAAGCACACATAAACAAAGGCTTTTCAAAGAATTGTAAATTCCTGGAAAAGCCCTGTGTGATTGAGAACAGAATCGCTTTAGCTTTATGTCTGAAATGTATTGTTGTTTTTCTGCTTTGTCAGAAAACAGCAGTAATCAAAAAACCGTATAAGCAATCAATTATAGGTTGCTTATGCGGTTTTATTTTTTTGCAAAAAAGCTTTCAAAAATGATACAGATAAGATACATACCAATGCCATAATACAGACAAAAGAAGAACGTTAAACTTAAAATAAAGCGGTGGTCATACTGTGAAGCGTAATAACAAAATTCTTCCCTTTATCCTTTCCCTGTGTATAATATCGGGCTTTGCAAGCTGTGTTTCACAAGAAAACGAACGGTCGTTAAAATTGCAGATTTACGAATGTGCCGCCGGTGACGATGGGCTTGTATTAAATTTTGTTGACAAGTATAACAAAAGCTGTTCTGCCGCTGACAAAATAGAGATTGTGCAGTTTGATACACAGGAAAAAATGCTTGAAAAACTGTCAACAGAGATGATGGCAGGCAGAGGGCCGGATATTATATCGCTTAATGCAGATCTTTCGATTGAAAAGCTCTGTGAACAGGGACTTCTTGCAGATATAAACGAGCTTATAAACAGCGATACATCAAAGGATAAGCTTAATATGGAGGATTTTAACAGCGTTGTAATGAACGCAGGCGTTAAGAACGGTAAACGGTTTGCAGTTCCGTTTTTTTATACTACCGATATTTTGCTTTCAAAAAAAGAGGCTTTAGCTGAATTTAATATCCCGACAGATAAAGCAATTACTTACACAAGTATGGCTCAGGATTTCAAGCTGTTTATCAATAATCCGGGAAAGTACAAATTTATGTTTGACGACAGCAGCAGAAATCACTTAATGAGATTCTTTTATATTTTTCTTGACAGCTATGTCGATTTTGATAACAAAACAGAATATTTTGCCACAGAGGAATTTCGCAAAAGCCTTGAAACGGTAGGAGGAATCGTAAAATCCTTTCGTACTCCGCCGGATGAAGAAATCTTAGACTACTCCTATGATAATTATCTGTTTAACGATTTTACAGATGTTGATATAAGCACTGTAATGTGGCGATATGCCGATTTTAAAACTAACGGTCTTACTCCGTGTGTTATGCAGGGCATTTCACGAGATAAAGAAACTAAAAGTGCCTTTGTACAGGCGGGTGTTGCAATTAATAATAATTCAAAGCTAAAGGATAAAGCGTACAAATTCATAAAATATGTGCTTAGCGAGAAGATGCAGCTTCATTTCTGCGGCGCAGGACTGCATAAGTACAGCTACAGCCTGCCGGTGCGAACCTCATCATATAAAAGGCTGATTAAAATTGCAGAGAAGGAAAAGGATGAGAACGGTGAAAAAATAGGCATAAATAACGAATATATGCAGACATATTTTAAGCTTGCAGAAGGCGTGAATACCTGCTTGCTTCCCCGTACACATTATAACTCCTCTGTTATCGGCAAACCTGTGGAGGCATACCTTACCGATAAGCTTTCAGCCGAAAGATTTGCAAAAACTCTTTCATCAAGCACACAGATTTACTTTGACGAATAGCGCACGGATAAGAACCTCCGCTTGTTGTTTAAGCTGTAAAATAAGGCATCAGAAAGGATTTTCCTAATGAAAAAAATAATTATATTGCTTTTATTTCTATCTTTATGCTGCACAATGCTTTTTTCCTCCTGCAATACTGAAAGCACACAGGAGCAACCAGACAAAAATAATAATACCGTTACCCTGTACTACTTAGATTATGATGACTATATTGCAAATTGCATAAAGAAATTCAACAGAGAAAATAAAGATATCAAAATTGAGGCAACAGATTTTGAAAATGTTGATGAGCTAAAAACCAGGATGTCGGCAGAAATGATGGCAGGAAAGGGACCTGATTTAATTTGTGCCAATGCGTATTATACGGCGTCGTTTGATTACTATAAGATGATGGAAAGCAATTTTGCCGATTTGAATGAACTGATAAATAAGGATAAGGATAAGCTTAGCCTTGACGATTATAACCGAGTAGTAATGGACGCAGGACTGTTAGGCGATAAACGCTGTTTTATTCCTATGAACTATGCCTTTGATGTCGATTTTACGGTAAAGGAAACCTGTGAGAAATATAATATAGATTTAAATGAGCCGATGACCTATGAAAACATAGAGGAAAAGTGCTGCAAATACATTGAAGAAGCGAAGAAAAATGGAAATATGAGGCTGTGGCTTTCAACTCCGAGCATAGAAGGCGAATTCGCAGAGGGAAATGTAGACTTTGAGTTAAAGCGCAGCAATCTCAATTCAGAGGATTTCAAGCAGACCTTTTCAAAGCTTCTTAATATGAGTAAAGAAATTTATAAAGCTTCGGATTTCACAGATGAAGTACTCGATTACGATGCGCTGATGCAGGGTAAAGTATTGATGATAGACGCTTATGCGCCTATATCAAATATGTATAATTACGCATATGCGAAAACCCAAAATAAAACACTAAAATTTATAAACACAGCCTTCAGCGGTAAAGACGAATATATTGCAAACGTCCAAACCTTTCTTGCAATCAATAATAACTCCATTAAAAAAGAAGAAGCATATAAGTTTATTAAATTCTGTCTATCTTACGACAGGCAAAAATTTAATTACGATATTCCCGTAAATAACAAAGCGGCAGATTATATCTTCGAAAAATTAAGCGGATGGCAGAGCGACTACGACACCCCCGAGCAATTCAAAGACATAAGCCCCAACGAGGTTATAAATGCTTATAAAAATATGATAAGTAAAATGACAGACTGCCGTATTCAAAATAATTATTATATTGTCGAAATAGTATACCCGTGTATTTCCGATTATTTTGAGGACAAAATTAGCGAGAAGGAATGTGTGGATAAGATAATAAACAAAACCGAAATTTACCTTACCGAATAAATAGCACGCACATCTTGGCTTTTTTGCCACCCACTCGCATACAAAAAGTATTGCTCGGGGCACCAAAAAACCAACCTGCACGTACTCTTTATCCGGAAACTAAAAGGCACGCACATCTTTTAAAAAAAGTATCCCTTGTCAAAGGGGGAAAGATGACGAAGTCATCAGGGGGATTCAAAAGAATAAAAGCCTGTGCTGAAAGGAATCCCACCGGCAAAGCTTATGCCTGCCACCTTTCTTTAACAAGGAAGGTAAAAAATATCCCCTTTTTAAAAAAGCGTGACCGGGGGATTTCAATGCTCCAAAGGCAAGAGAAATATCAAAACAAGAGGTGATGATATGCTGCGCAGACACATTAAAGAATTAATTGCATATCTTTTTCTGCTTCCGTCGCTTCTCGGTATAGCGGTATTTTATGTTGTTCCTTACATAATCTGTGTGTACTACAGTACTATGTCTGCCGGAACCTTCGCAGGACTCGGTAATTATACAGAGCTTTTTACAAACGCAACCTTTTTGCTTGCGCTGAAAAATACGGTTATTTTTATGTCAACGGCAATTCCGTTGCTTATGATAATTTCCTTTTTCTTAGCTCTGTTTTTAAACTCGTTTAAAGCTGTTTCTGCCTTTTTCAGAAGCTCGCTTTTAATTCCGATAGTTATTCCGTCGGCTTCGCTTATAAGCGTGTGGCAATTGCTCTTTGAGGATGCAGGCGTAATAAACGGGCTTTTAAACAGCTTAGGACTTCCCGAAATAAGCTTTTACGGCGGTTCCGGGTCAATGCTTATGATAATATTTATTTTCATCTGGAAAAACTGCGGCTTTTGCACTGTTCTTTTTACAGCAGGTCTTGCACAGCTTCCGAAAGCGGTGTACGAAAGCGCACGGCTTGACGGTGCCTCAAAGCTTGTAATAATCAGAAAAATCACAATTCCTATGATAACTCCTACTACATTTTTCGTTTTTCTTATGGCTGTTATATATTCCTTTAAAATTTTCAGAGAGGTATTTGTACTATTCGGAGAATACCCAAACACAAGCGTATATTTTCTTCAGCATTTTATCAATAACAATTATTACAATATGAACTATTCCCGGCTTTCGTCAACCTCCGTAATTTTGTCGGTAATTATTATTCTTGTTATTCTGCTGTTCTTCATCTTTGAGCGTAAGCGCAATTATCTGGAATAAAGAGGTGATGAGAAAATGAACATATCAAACAAAATAAAAATATGTTTAAAATACGCAATAGCTGTCCTTTTGTCTGCGTTGTTTCTTTTTCCTGTAATATATATGCTTGCGTGCAGCGTTATGTCATCTCAGGAAATATCAAAAATGCTCGATTTTCAGCAAGGAAGCTACGCTGATTTAAAGCTTATTCCGGGTTTATTCACCCTTGAACAGTTTTACAAGGTGTTTTTCAGAAGACCGGATTATCTTATTCAGTTCTGGAATTCCGTTATAATCACTCTGCCTGTAGTTTTAGGGCAGGTCGCAGTATCTTCGCTTGCGGCGTTCGCCTTTGCAAAGCTTAAATTTCCCGGCAGAGATAAGCTGTTCTTTGTATATATAATCCTGTTAATACTTCCGCTTCAGGTCACGCTTGTGCCAAATTATATACTTTTAGAGAATTTAAAGCTCTTAAATACCTTTGCAGGCGTTATTTTACCCGGTGCATTTTCTGCATTCGGCGTGTGTCTTTTAAGGCAGAGTATGCGCTATATCTCTAACGAGTCAATACAGGCGGCTCGTGTTGAGGGTGCGTCATATTTTACCGTGTTTTTCAAAATTATTCTTCCGCAGATTAAAAGCGGACTTATAACCCTTGCTTTGCTTACTTTTGTTGATAATTGGAATATGGTGGAGCAGCCGCTTATTTATTTCAGCGACAAAAGCAAATATCCGTTGTCTGTAACCTTGTCCTCAATAAGCGATACAGACAAAGGCATTGTCTGTGCCTGCGGAGTTATGTTTATGATACCTGCGCTTATAATCTACTTCCTTGGCGAGGAGGAGTTTAACTCTCCGTTTTATATAACGCAGTAAAGTGAAATTCAAGCTTTATGAAAGGTGACTGTTATCTAATGGAAAAAACAGATGTTAAAATCATTATTAAGAAATTCACGCTCCGTTTTGCCGTCGTTTTTGCGGTGGTACTTGCACTGCTTACATATTTTTCCTCTACAATAGATTATATTCTTCTGCCGCAGGTGTCTGTAACAGATACTCTCAACGGTTCACTTTCAGACAGCGAGGAGTATACTGCAAATTTGTATTACAGCGACATAAACCCTTTTCTGTCACCGCTTGACGGCGTTGCAGATAAGGTCTGCGTTAAAGCGGGCGATAAGGTAAAAAAGAACGACAATATTTTAAAGCTGAATGAAAACAGACTTAATGAGCTTAAAAACGAAAAATACAACTTGCTTTCGGAGCTTCAGAATACTGTAAATACGCTGACAGCGCAGTTTTATGCAAGCGAGGATGAAAACGAGCAAGTGATGATAAACAATCAGATAAACAACGCTATTAGACAGCGTGATGTTTTGCAGAGCGAATATAATGAGATTTTGTCTTTAACGGATAGCGGCGGTTACGTAAAAGCGGATTTCAGCGGAATTATAACAAACGTAAATATATCGGGCGGCGACAGTATTTCGGTATATCAAAAGCTTCTTGAATATACCGACCAAAGCAGGAAAATGGCGTTTACGTTTGAAATGCCGCAGGAGCAGGCAGGTAAACTGAAAACTGGCGATGAGCTTTCTGTATATGTAAATGCGCTGAATAAAAAGGAATATAAATACGAGCAGGTAAAGCAGAAAACCGATATAACGGAAATTCTTTTCAACAGCGAAAATAAAACGTACAAGGTTAGCTCTTTTATATCGCTTGAAGAGCTGGAAAAGGAAGATATGACGGTGGATTACGGCGCAGAGGTTACAGTGCGCATTAACAGCGAGTCACAGACGTTCGATTTTATCGTTCCGCTTTCTGCAGTTGTTGAGGGGGACGGCGGAAGCAGTATGTATATTGCCAATGAAAATCCCTCAGACGGAAAGGTGTATGTTGAAGAGATACTTGTAAATGTACTTGCAAGAAATAACCTTTACTGTGCCGTAAGCTCAGATAATTTATATTACGGCAAGAATATTGTGTATTCTGCAACCAAAGAAATATCAGACGGCGACCGGGTTATAATTGCGGAGGATTAGCATATGAAAAATTATAAACTACTCGGTATTTGTCTGCTTGTTCTGCTTTCAGCGTCAGTTTTAATCTGTACCTTATCTGTTGTGTGCGGTGTGCAGGAAACTCTGCCGGATATTATTAAGCATACAGCCATAAAGAAAAAGGAGAATATGACGGTTAAAAGCCTTAACACCTTTTTCGAGGACAACAAGGCAGATGATGCAGCGTTTACCGTGGAGTGCGAGAGCACACAGATAAGCTCGCTTTCTGTTAAGCCGGTGCTTGTAAACGAGAATTTCTTTTCTGTATGTAACACTAAGGTTAAGGGAGTACCGATAACGGAGGAAATAATAAAAAGCGGTGAAAAATTTGCAGTAATAAGCGACCGCCTTTCGCTGAAGCTCTTTTTTAACAGCGCAGCACTTGGAAAGAAATTTGAAATAAACGGAGAAAAATACACTGTTTCGGGCGTATACAGTACAAAGAAAAGCTTTTTTGATAATATTTCAAAGGATATATATGACAGAGTGTATATTCCTTATACAGCTTATCAGGGCTATAATGCTTTAAGTATAGACGAAATAATGTATAAGGCAGACAGCCTGAGCTGCCCTGTAATGAGTCAGCTTGATTTAAGCGGATATGAAAAAGAGAATTTCGCTGAAAACAAAAGGGTTCTCAATAATTTTATTTCCGTAAGTATTATATTTTTGCTGTTTCCTGTTTTACTGTATATTTTAAAAATCTGGCGTACAGCGCTCAAACGCTTTTTAAGCTTAGTAAAAGAAGAATGTAAACGCTTTTACCCATTGGAAATAATCAAAAAATACCCTCTTCATATAGCGGCATATATGCTTATTCTTTTGCTGATTCCTGCGCTTTGTATATTCGCTTTTATCAAAGCTCCGCTTCAAATCTACATACCGCCAAAATACATACCTACGGAAAACATATTTGATATTCCGTTTTATATAGATACAATAACGCAAACGCTTCAAAGCAAAAATACATTGTTATTAAGCGGAGATTGTTATTACAGCAATATTTACTCAAACACCTTTAACCTTGCTTTTTCTCTGACGGAGATTTTTATAATTCTGCTTACAATTCTTTTATGCTTATTAAAAGCTAAGCTAAAGAACAAATTAAACCCCAGATGACAGACAATAAGCTAATTGTCCGTCATTTGGGGTATTCTAAGCTTAAGGGCATATACAATTATTTTTATAGGAAGGGTAAATTTTTTAAAAGTAATTGCAACAATCTGTGTTTTGTTGTATTATATTATAGATAAATGTTGGGGGTGATAAAAATGGCGGCGCAAGGTGCAAATGCGGTAGAGTGCAAAAAATATGAGAATATGCCGAATATAAAGAGCGAAAAAAATACCGATAAAGATGAAAACGAAAAAAAAGCCAAAAAAGGAACCTGCGGATACAGCGAAAGATACGGCGGCGGCTACAGCACTTCCGAAAATATTACCCCTGAAATAAGAGATGCCGCCAACAATATGGGCAGTGAGCTTCGTGCCATTGCAAAGAAAATGGGTGTGGAAATCACACAGAAAAAGGGATATTTTAACTTCGGCGCAGGAATACAAATACACGGCGAAGATTATATTTTAAATATACCGACAGCATTTGAATACAAAACTAATTATTTCAGCCGTGAGCTTATTGCTTATTCAAAGGATTGTGCGGAGGATTACAGACAGTCGCCTGTAATTATTGAGATAGAAAGAGTTAAGCTGCCCTTTGTTTTAACAGCAGAAGAGCTTTTCTCCCGGCAGAAAACAGGTGCCGAGCTTACCGGCAGAAAGTACAAGGAGCTTTCGATAAACGGGCTTACACTTACAATGACTACAGAAAAAAGAGAAAACTTCCCGCTTGTTAACAGGCTTGCAATTTTAAAGCCGGACGGAAAAGAGCTTTTTAACCTTATCATCACCTTTAGAGGTGATATAGAAAATGCAGACGAGGTAACAAAGAGGATATATTTCAGCTTTTATTTTACTGACTACGGAGAGAAAAAGCAGTAGAAAAAAAGAGGTGACTATGGATTTACAGATACTTTTATTTATACAGGAATATTTCAGAAATCCGCTATTCGACGCAGTTATGCCGTTTTTAAGCTTAATAGGAGAGGGCGGCATAATATGGATACTTGTGTCAGTACCTCTGATTATCAGCAAAAAATACAGAAAATACGGAATAATGATGCTTATTGCAATGCTTCTGGGTTTTTTAACCGGCGAGATAGTTCTCAAAAACATTGTGTGCAGGGTACGCCCATGCAACGCTTTTCCAATTGAGAATATGCTCGTTTCATGCCCTCAAAGCTTTTCGTTCCCGTCGGGACATTCCTGTGCGTCCTTTGCTTCAGCCTGCATAATCTTTATTGCAGACAAACGTCTTGGAGTACCGGCATTTGTGCTGGCTGTGCTGATTGCCTTTTCACGAATGTATAATTATGTTCATTATCCAACGGACGTTTTGGCGGGCATTGCTTTGGGCGTTATAAGTGCGCTGCTTACTTATTTTATTTATAAAAAATCTATTTACGGCAAAAAGAGAGAAGTGAAGAAAAATTGAAAAAATATAAGTTTTTAGGTACGTCCTCGGGCGATAAGTTTATAATCAGGGGAATTAACGTGTATAAATATAAATGGTCAATGGACGGAGAATGTGTAATTGTTATAGACCCAACGGACAACAAGCCGAAAAGCTTTTCTGTTTATCAGATAGATATCGGCTCAAAAAAACTTAAATTTATATGCGGAGAATTATCAAACGGAGAAAAGGGCTTTTACGAGTTTGAATAATTCTTGCATAGAATAAATTAATAGGGAGAGGGACAAATATGTTTGAGGTTTTATCAATTAAAGAGCTTTTTAATCTTGAAAAGACAATAGCTGCTGAATTGTTTGCCGGTAAGCAGTATCCTTGGGAAATTCTGGACGAGCTTTCAGACTTTATAAAAAAGCTTGGCCCAACGCTTTTGCCACAGGAGTACAATCATACTGACAAATATGTTTGGATTCACAAAACAGCTAAGGTTGCGCCTACGGCAAGCATTACAGGCCCGCTCATTGTGTGCGAGGGGGCAGAAATACGCCATTGTGCATTTATAAGAGGTAATGCCATTGTCGGCAGAAATGCAGTAGTAGGTAATTCCACAGAACTTAAATGTTCAATACTTTTTGACAGAGTTCAGGTGCCGCATTATAATTATGTCGGCGATTCAGTGCTCGGCTACAAAGCTCATATGGGCGCAGGCTCAATTACGTCTAATTTAAAATCAGATAAAAGTATTGTTTTTATAAATGTTGCCGGTGAAAGAATTAATACACACCGCAAAAAATTCGGCGCTATGCTGGGCGACAATGTAGAGGTTGGCTGTAATTCTGTTTTAAATCCCGGAACTATAGTCGGCAGGGAAACAAGCATTTATCCGCTTTCCAGAGTAAGAGGCTTTGTTCCGAAAAACAGCATTTACAAAAATCAGGGAGAAATTGTTGACAAAAGATAACCTTATAAAATCAAGTCTTGCCGCAGATGAATAATTTGATTTTAAAGGTGAAATATGGCGCTTGAAAATGAAAGCTCCGCTGATTTGGCGCGCGAGGAAGAGCGAATCAGTATTCTATTCCCTTTCTGGATTTTACACCCTTGTCAAAAGGGTGTTTTTCCTTTTTTATATTAGAAATATAGTCAAACTCTTCTGTTAGCGCGTCATCGGCGGTATGTGCCGTGAAGATTATTTCTTTTTCTTCAGGAGCATTTTTTACAAAATTGACTATTTCTTCAACGGGAAGAATTTTACATTCAGAAAGCGAAAGCGCTTCATCGTATATCAGCATATCAAAATTTTTTATAAAGTCGTCTGCTGTTGTTTCATTCCATAAATTTCTGTAATATGCCTTAGCCTTTGAAAATTCCTCCTCGTTCATATTATAGGTGAATTTAACTTCATCAGGGCAGCTTGTAACGGTTATGTTATCAATGCTTTTTAGTATGTGCCTTTCGCTTGTTTTGTCACTTTTTAAAAATTGAACAAACAAAACGCTCATTCCTGCTCCGGCGGCTCTTACAGCCATACCTACAGAGGCAGTTGTTTTTCCTTTTCCGTATCCGTAATATAAATGCTTCAAAGAACTTCAGTCCTTTCATTCTAAAAATTAAATCAGTTTATCATAGTATATCAATCAGAATAAAAAATATAAAGCACAAAGCGTAAAAAAACCAATAAAATTTTATCGTCGGCAGTACATTTTCTGCTTTTTGCTTGAAAATTGCCGCTTTATAAATTATAATGAATAGCATAAGACTTTGAAAGGGCGGATTAGATGTACAACGATATTATGGACAGCATTGGCTTTACTTCGGCATATGACCCTGAGGTTGGCAATGCAATGAACGAGGAGCTTAAAAGACAGCGCAGAAATCTGGAGCTTATAGCGTCTGAGAACATTGTTTCTCCTGCTGTTATGGCGGCAATGGGAAGCGTTTTAACAAATAAATATGCAGAGGGTTACCCCGCAAAGCGTTACTACGGCGGATGCCAATGCGTAGACGTTGTAGAGGAAATAGCAAGAAAAAGAGCCTGCGAGCTTTTTGGCGCAGAGCATGCAAATGTTCAGCCTCACTCAGGCGCACAGGCTAATATGGCTGTATACTTTGCAATGCTTGAGCCGGGCGATACCGTAATGGGTATGAACTTAAACGAGGGCGGTCATTTAACGCACGGTTCACCCGTTAATATGTCGGGAAAATATTTTAATTTTGTAGCTTACGGTGTAGACCCGGAAACACACGTTATAAATTATGACAAGGTTATGGAGCAGGCGCTTGAGTGCAAGCCGAAGCTTATAGTTTGCGGCGCAAGCGCATATCCAAGAATTATAGACTTTAAAAAGTTCAGAGAAATTGCAGACGCCTGCGGCGCATATTTAATGGTAGATATGGCGCATATTGCAGGTCTTGTTGCGGCAGGAGTTCACCCAAACCCTGTTGAGTACGCTCATTTTGTAACAACAACAACACACAAAACGCTAAGAGGTCCCAGAGGCGGACTTATACTTTGCAAGGAGGAGTTTGCAAAGGCAATAGACAAGGCGATTTTCCCCGGAACACAGGGCGGACCGCTTATGCACACAATAGCTGCAAAGGCTGTTTGTCTGGGAGAAGCCTTAAAGCCGGAATTTAAGGCGTACGGCAGACAAATAGTTGCAAACTGTGCGGCTCTTGCAGACGGACTTATAAAAAGAGGTCACAAGCTTGTGTCCGGCGGTACAGATAACCACGTAATGCTGCTTGACCTGCGTGACAGCGAAATAACAGGCAAGGAGCTGGAGCACAGACTCGACGAGGTTTACATCACAGTAAACAAAAATACAGTTCCTAACGAGCCGAGAAGTCCGTTTGTCACAAGCGGTATCCGCATTGGTACTGCGGCAGTAACAACAAGAGGACTTGTTGAAGAGGATATGGAAAAAATTGCAGAATTTATTTCTCTTATCATAGAGGACTTTGAGGGCAACGCAGAAAAGGTAAGAGCAGGTGTTACGGAAATCTGCAAAAAATATCCCTTATACGAATAATATGTAAGTATTCACTTAAAAGTTACCTTTAATTACCAACAACCAACCGGGCTTTGCTTTACGGCAAGGCTCGGTTTTAATAATTTTTCCTCTTTTCTTTTGTTTTTTACTGATGAAAAATTTTTGCTATGTTTTAGTTGCTCATAAAAGCTTATTGTGCTATAATTTTATGATAGAATAAGTATGCTATGCAGTTTTGAAAGAGGTGTTTTTGTGGTTGTCCTTGGTATAGACCCCGGGTATGCAATCGTGGGTTACGGTGCAGTCGGTTATTTCGGCGGGAACTATTCTCCCGTTTCTTACGGTGCAATCACAACAAACGCCGAAACAGCCTTTAACAAACGGCTTGAACAGATTTACGACGAAACAGACCTTATTATTAAAAAGACAAAGCCGCAGGTTATGGCTGTTGAAAAGCTGTATTTTCAGAATAACCAGAAAACTGCTATAAATGTGGCGCAGGCAAGAGGCGTTATAATCTTAGCGGCACAAAAAAATAATTTAGATGTGTTTGAATATACTCCTCTGCAGGTAAAAACGGCAGTAACAGGCTATGGCGCTGCTAAAAAGCCGCAGGTTATGGAGATGACAAGAAGGCTGTTGCGCCTTGAAAAGGTGCCTAAGCCGGACGATACGGCAGACGCACTTGCAATAGCAATTTGTCACATACAGGCAAGCGGCACACGTTTGCGGCAGATGATGTTAAAAAGGGGAATTAAATAAATGTTTTACAGTTTAAGAGGCAGCCTTATACATACCGAGCCGTCATTTTGCGTTATTGAATGTGCCGGAGTAGGCTATAAATGCTTTACTACTATGAACACGCTTCGTTCCCTGCCGAAAACAGGGGAGGAGGCAAGGGTATACACTTACTTAAATGTTCGTGAAGACGCCGCCGAGCTTTTCGGCTTTGCAGCAGAAACAGAGCTTAACTGCTTTAAGCTTTTAATAAGCGTAAGCGGAGTAGGCCCCAAGGCAGGGCTTGCCATTTTGTCTGAGCTCACTCCGGAACAGGTAGCAATGAGCATTGCTTCAAACGACAGCAAAACCCTTACAAGGGCGCAGGGAGTGGGCGCAAAGCTTGCCCAGCGCATTGTGCTGGAGCTTAAGGATAAAATTAAAGGCTTTACAGACAACAGCGACATATTCACGGTATCAGACGGCAATGCTCCTGTATCGGCAGATTCAAACATAGCAAAGGCTGTGGCGGCGCTTGCTGTTTTAGGCTACAGCAGTGCAGAGGTAACGCCTATGCTCTCACGGCTTGATGCGTCGCTTACAGTTGAACAGCTTATAGCGGCTGTGCTAAGACAAATGGGCAGCAGGTAAATACGAAAGGGGCAGAAAGTAATATAAATGGAAAATGATTTCGATTTTGAAGACAGAATTTTATCGGCAACGGAAATACCTTCAGACTCTATGTCGGAGGACAACCCTCTGCGCCCCAAAACTCTCGATGAATATATAGGACAGGACAAGGTAAAGGAAAACCTTTCAATATTTATTACAGCAGCAAAGCAAAGGCAGGAAACGCTGGACCATGTTCTGCTTTACGGTCCTCCCGGACTTGGCAAAACAACGCTTGCCGGTATTGTTGCTAACGAGCTTAACGTGAATTTGCGTATTACGTCAGGTCCCGCTATAGAAAAACCGGGAGATTTAGCCGCCCTGCTTACAAACCTGAACCCCGGTGACGTATTGTTCATTGACGAAATTCACAGACTTTCAAGAGCAGTGGAAGAGATTTTATATCCGTCAATGGAGGATTTTGCTATAGATATTATCACAGGCAAGGGGCAAATGGCTGCTTCGTATCACCTTCCTTTGCCAAGGTTTACGCTTGTCGGCGCCACCACAAGGGCAGGTCAGCTTACTGCTCCTCTGCGTGACCGCTTCGGCGTTGTGTTAAGGCTTGAGCTTTACACACCTCGGCAGCTTGCAGAGATTGTAAAAAGAAGTGCAAAAATTCTCAATATAGAAATTGATGAGGGCGGAGCGCTTGAGCTTGCTTCACGCTCAAGAGGAACGCCGAGAATTGCCAACCGTCTTTTAAAGCGTGTGCGTGACTTTGCACAGGTAATAAGCAACGGTGTAATTACTCGAAGCACCGCACAGCTTGCTCTTGACAAGCTGGAAATTGATCATCTTGGGCTTGATGCAAACGACAGACGAATGCTTACGGCGATGATAAAATTTTATAAGGGCGGCCCTGTAGGAGTAGAAACTCTGGCGGCGGCGATAGGCGAAGAAGCCGTTACAATAGAGGACGTTTATGAGCCGTATTTAATGCAGATAGGCTTTTTAAACAGAACGCCCAGAGGCAGATGCGTAACTGCGGAGGCGTGCAGACATTTAGGACTTGAATTCCCCGGTGCAGCTCCTCAGGGACAGCCTACGCTTTTCACTGATTTATAATTCCATCAATAAATAATAATTATTTTTTCGGAGGTTAATAAAATGGGCAGACTATTTGGTACAGACGGCGCAAGGGGCGTCGCAAATACAGAGCTTACCTGCGAGCTTGCAATGAACATAGGCAGGGCAGCAGCTATGGTGCTTGTTAATGAAGAGGTTAAGCACCCAACGGTTATTATCGGCAAGGATACAAGACTCAGCTCAGATATGCTCGAAAGCGCGCTTGCGGCTGGCCTTTGCTCGGTAGGCGCAAATGTTATCAGCTTGGGCGTAGTACCTACACCTGCCGTTGCATTCCTTGTAAAAAAATATAATGCCGACGCAGGCGTTATGATTTCCGCTTCTCACAATCCATTTGAATTTAACGGCATAAAAATATTCAGCGCAGAGGGCTACAAGCTTCCCGATACTCTGGAGGAGGAGATTGAAGCTATTGTTCTTGACGGCAAAACACCGTACCCGAAGCTTTCCGGCGATGAGCTTGGCAGGGTAACAAGCGCACCTGACGCTGTTGACGACTATATTAATCACGTTGCTTCTACTATACCTAATAAGCTTACAGGTCTTAATATTGCGGTAGATTGCTCAAACGGCTCTGCTTCAAGAACTGCCGCAAAGCTCTTCAAAGCATTGGAGGCTAACTGCCATTTTCTCAGCGATGCTCCAAACGGGGTAAACATCAACGACAACTGCGGCTCTACCCATATGGAGGACTTAATAAAGTATGTTAAGGAGAATAAACTTGACGGCGGAGTTGCCTTTGACGGTGACGCAGACCGATGCTTAGCCGTTGATGAAAACGGCAATTTAATAGACGGCGATTTTCTCATTGCAATCTGTGCAAAGGATTTAAAGCAGAGAGGACTGCTTAAAAAGGATACAGCAGTAGGAACAGTTATGACCAATATGGGCTTTAACCGCTTTTGCGAGCAGGAGGGAATAAATTTTGTCGCAACAAATGTAGGCGACCGCTACGTTTTGGAGGAAATGCTTCGTGAGGGATATTCTATCGGAGGCGAGCAGTCAGGTCATGTAATATTTATAGACTATTCCACAACAGGCGACGGACAGCTTACTGCAGTACAGCTTTTAAGTCTGCTTGCTAGAAGCGGCAAAAAGCTTTCGGAGATTTCAAACGTAATTAAGCGTTATCCGCAGGTGCTCATAAATGTCAAGGTTTCTCCTGAGGGTAAGCTCCGCTTCTTTACAGATAAGGACGTTAAGGAAGAGATTGAAAGCGTAAAAGAAACGCTCGGCAACAGAGGCAGAATCCTTGTCCGTCTGTCGGGTACTGAGCCGCTTGTGCGTGTAATGCTTGAGGGGGAGGATTCCTCAGAGATTACACGTCTGGCTAATAAAACTGCAGAGCTTATAAGAGAAAAGCTGTCATAAAAGCAAAATTAATTTATCGGAGGAAGAATATGCGTAAACCCTGCTGGAAAGATTACGAGCTTATTGACTGTTCAAACGGAGAAAGACTTGAACGCTGGGGGGATATAATACTTATAAGACCCGACCCGCAGATTATCTGGAACACAAAACGTGAAAATCCGCTTTGGAAAAACGCACACGCACGCTATATCCGTTCCGCCTCGGGCGGAGGAAGCTGGCAGGTGTATAAAAAGCTTCCAGATGTCTGGCAGATTTCTTATAAAGATATTTCCTTCAGAGTAAAGCCAATGGGATTTAAGCATACGGGCGTATTCCCTGAGCAGGCTGTAAACTGGGATTTTGTAGATGAAAAAATAAGAAAAAGCGGCAGACCGTTAAAGGTGCTTAATCTTTTTGCATACACAGGCGGCGCAACGCTTGCCTGCCTTAACGCAGGGGCTTCCGTCTGTCATGTTGACGCTTCAAAGGGTATGGTACAGTGGGCAAAGGAAAACGCCGCCGCATCCCTCTTGCAGGACAGACCGGTGCGCTGGCTTGTAGACGACTGCATAAAATTTGTGCAGAGAGAACAGCGCAGAGGCAATAAATACGACGGAATTATTATGGACCCTCCGTCATACGGAAGAGGACCGGGCGGAGAGGTCTGGAAGCTTGAAGAGCAGCTTTTTACTCTTGTGCAAATGTGCAGTCAGGTGTTAAGCGATAACGCAGAGTTTTTTATATTAAATTCATACACTACGGGTCTGTCCCCGGCAGTAATGGAATATCTGCTCGGAGCTGTGCTTGTAAAACGCTTCGGCGGCAAAGTAAGCTCTGATGAAATCGGACTGTCCGTTACGCAGTCAGGTCTTACATTGCCCTGCGGCTCTACCGCAATATGGCAATCGGAATAAATGTATATTAAAGCTGGAGATACCGTCATTATTATGGAAGATTTTATAAAAGCAGAAAATGTAACATTTGATTATACCGCCGAGGACGACGGCGGTAACGAAATATCGGTTGAGGTATTAAAGGGCATAAATATGACCGTGAAAAAAGGCGAGTTTGTCGCCTTATTGGGTCATAACGGAAGCGGAAAGTCCACTATGGCAAAGCTTTTTAATGCGCTTTATCAACCCAAAAGCGGAAAAGTGCTTGTAGCCGGAATGGATACCTCGGACGAAGACAAAAAGTATGAAATACGCCGCAAAGTAGGGCTTGTTCTGCAAAACCCGGATAATCAGCTTGTTGCAAGCGTGGTGGAAGAGGATGTTGCTTTCGGCCCTGAAAACCTGGGTATACCGCCAAAGGAAATAAGGCGCAGAGTAGATGACGCACTTAAGGCGGTCGATATGTATGACTACCGTAGACAGGCTCCGCATAAGCTGTCGGGGGGACAAAAGCAAAGAGTTGCAATAGCAGGTATAATTGCAATGGAGCCTGAATGTATTGTATTAGACGAGCCTACTGCAATGCTGGACCCAAGGGGAAGGCAGGAGGTTATGGAAACTATAGGCAGGCTGAATAAGGAAAAGGGCATAACAATAGTTTTAATAACGCATTATATGGACGAGGCGGTGCTTGCCGACAGAGTTATTGTTATTGACGACGGAAAAATCCTTACTCAGGGCAGCGCCAAGGAGGTTTTCTCACAGGTGGAGCTGTTAAAAAGGCATAAGCTTGACGTGCCGCAGGCTACAGAGCTTATTCACAGATTAAAGGCAATGGGCGTGAGTATTGACGGCACTGCTCTTAACGAGGAAGAATGTGTTGAGCTTCTCCTCAATGCGCTTAATACACTCCGTCAGGGGAGCGATAATAAGTAATGAATGTTTTACAAACGGAAAATTTATCATATACCTACGGCGCAGGAACTCCCTTTGAAACCAAAGCGGTAAATGACGTTAATATTACCGTTAAAAAAGGTGAATTTATTGGGATAATCGGTCATACTGGAAGCGGTAAGTCTACCCTTATCCAGATGTTCAACGGTCTTATAAAGCCTACGCAGGGTAAAGTAATATTAAACGGAAGAGATATTTGGGAGGAGCCTAAAAATATAAGAGCTGTCCGTTTTGAGGCAGGTCTTGTTTTTCAGTATCCTGAGTATCAGCTTTTTGAGGAAACCGTAGAAAAGGATATTGCCTTCGGACCCCGCAATATGGGTCTTTCAGAGCAGGAAATATCAGAAAAGGTAGAGCAGGCGGCTCATTTTACAGGTTTAAAGCCACAGCTTTTAAAAAAATCTCCTTTTGAGCTTTCAGGCGGAGAAAAAAGAAGAGCCGCAATAGCCGGAGTAATAGCAATGGACCCGGATGTGCTCATTTTGGACGAGCCTACGGCTGGACTTGACCCAAACGGCAGAGATGTTTTGCTTGCTCAGATTTCACAGTATCACAAGCAAAGGCAGAATACCGTGTTTCTCGTATCTCACAGTATGGAGGACATTGCAAAAACGGCAGACAGGGTGCTTGTAATGAACAGCGGAAAAGCAGTAATGCTTGATACAACTGAAAAAGTATTTTCAAGAGGTGCCGAGCTTGAAAAAATGGGGCTTAAAATTCCGCAGATTACAAAAATTATGTCGTCGCTGAAAAATAAAGGCTTTGCTTTGCCGGACGGAATATTAACGGTGGAGCAGGCTGTATTACAGCTTGAAAGTCTTGGAATTTGCAAAACACAGGGAAAGGAGAGTTAATTTGGTAAGAGATATCACGCTTGGACAGTTTATACCGGGTCGCTCTGTTGTGCACAAGTTAGACCCCAGAATGAAAATAATACTTTTAACAGCGTTTATTGTGCTTGTTTTCTTTACGAGCAACTATATTGCTCTTGCCGTAACTACTCTTGCTGTTATTGCTGTAATGCTTTTAACGCGCATACCGATAAAGATGTATCTTAAAAGTATGAAGATGATTCTGTTTGTCATTTTATTTACAGGCGTATTGAATCTGTTTTACGGCAAAGGCGAGCCGCTTGTTCAGCTGGGATTTTTAAGAATAACAATGGCAGGCATAAACAACGCTGTATTTATTGCAGTAAGAATAGCTTCGCTTGTCATAGTAAGCTGTGCGCTCACCTTTACAACCTCTCCGACAGACTTAACAGATGCTCTTGAGTGCCTTATGAAGCCTTTAAAGGTTTTCCATGTAAAGGTGCACGAAATTGCAATGATGATGACAATAGCACTGCGTTTTGTGCCGACTCTTCTTGAAGAAACTGATAAAATAATGAACGCTCAAAAGGCGAGAGGAGCAGATATGGAAAGCGGAAATATCTTTCAGAGAGTAAAAGCGTTAATACCTGTTCTTATACCTCTTTTTGTATCTGCCTTCAGGCGTGCGTATGAGCTGGCAACCGCAATGGAGTGCCGTTGTTATATCGGCGGCGACGGAAGAACACGAATGAAAAGTCTAACATATACAAAAACAGATTTATATGCCGGAATTACCTCCGGAGTATTGATAGCAGGAGTGATATTATGCAACGTGCTTTTACCGGCAACAGTCAGGTAAAGAACATTTTGCTTACAATTTCATATGACGGAAGCTGCTTTCACGGCTGGCAGGTTCAGAAAAACGCTTTGAGCGTGCAGGAGGTTTTTCAAAAAGCTCTTGAAAACATAATAGGCAATGACTACGAGATAAAGGGCTGCAGCAGGACGGATTCCGGTGTTCATGCTGTAATGTACTGCATAAGCCTTAAAACCACCCACAGAATAACTCCCGAAAGATTAAAGGGAGCGCTTAACCGCTTTTTGCCGCTTAGCATTTCTGTACTGGACAGCAAAGAGGTGCCGCTTGACTTTCATGCAAGATATTCCTGCAAAAGTAAGCAGTACATATATAAAATATGGAACAGTGAAAACAGAAGCCCTTTCTTAAACGGCTATGCGCTCCATTACAGATATGCGCTTGATGAAAAAATGCTTAATAAGGCGGCGCAGGCATATGTTGGAACGCACGATTTTACCTCCTTTTGTACGTTGGATAAGCGTGAAAAGGGCGATTTTATAAGAACAGTTAAGGAGTTTTCCGTAAAAAGAGACGGAGATATGGTTACTATGAGCGTAGAAGCGGACGGCTTTTTATACAATATGGTGCGTATAATGGTCGGTACTCTTTTGCGTGTGGCACAGGGGAAGTTTAAGCCGGAGGATATAAAAGATATTATAAACGCACAGGACCGTTCAAAGGCAGGGCCAACGGCGCCGGCGTGCGGACTGTATCTAAACAGAGTGAATTATTAGGTAAAGGAAGGAGTATTGAAATGGCAGATGAAAATAAAATAAATACAGAAGAAAAAATTACAAAGGAGCAATTTTCAAAAAAGACAAAAATAATAGCAGGAATATTGCTTGTATGTATTCTTGCAGTAATAGCTGCGGCAGTGTGGAATGCTATTGCTCCAGATAAGCTTGCGTCAACCGTAGAAAATAAAATTGCCGCAGGAAATAACGGCGGAGGTTTTCCTCTTGCGATAAGCGGCTCAAAGGTAGCAAACGAAAATTTAAGGCTTTGGGACGGTAATGTTGCATATGTCAGCGATACTTCGCTTATTGCACTTAATTCAACGGCGGCAACATCTGTAAACAGACAGATTAGCTATTCATCGCCGGTTATTAAAACTGACGGAGCCTACAGTATTATATATAATCTCGGCGGAGCAGGATTGGAAATTGATACTCTGAAGGAAACCGTATTCAAAAGCACAAATAAAGATGTTATAATTTCCGCCGATATAAACGCAAATGGTATGTATGCCGTTTTAACGCAGACAAGCGGATATCTTGCAAAGCTTACCGTATACAATGCAGATAATACGCATAAATACGCATATTATTTTTCAGAATATTATGCTCATACCGTTTCTTTAAACCAAGACGGAAGCTATGCTGCAGTAAGCGCAGTAAGCTCAAACGATGGTACAATGAAATCTGTAATGTATATTCTCAATTTGTCAAAGGAAGAGCCGCAGGCTATTATAGACCTGGGCGACAATCTTGTCCTTGATTCTGACTATATGAATAACGGAAATATTATTGCAGTCGGCGACAAAAAAACCTCCGTAATCAGCAATAATGAGGAAGCACAGCTTTACAGCTACGACGGACTTGCTCTTACTGCTTTTGCAATAGACAGTCATAACGGCGCCGCAGTTTCGCTATCTCGTTCAGGCGACGGAAGAGCCTGCAATCTGGTATATATACATAAAAACGGAAATATCGGCGAGCCTGCACAGACAGACTTAAAAATCTCATCAGTTTCTATGTACGGCGGAAAAATTGCAGCGTTAAGCGGCAGTGAAGTGAATCTGTTTGATAAGAGCAATAATCTTCTGCGTACAGTTGACGGCGGAGTGGATGCAAAAGCAATTTGTATGGCTTCCGAAAGCTCCGCATATGTTTTAGGGGTAAGTGAGATAAGATTTATTCACCTGCAATAAAAACATTAACAATATTTTAATTGTGTTTTCGGTCAAAGTGTGATATATTGAAGCGTAAGATATCGAAATTCTGAAAGGTAACTGCTTATGGGATTATTTATTGACCTTGGTGTTTTAGCCGTTCTTTTGCTCTTTATTATTATCGGCTTTTCAAGAGGAGCAGTAAAAACACTGTTAAATCTTCTTTGTACTGTAGGTGCGTTTCTTTTTTCGGTTTGGGCAGGTCAGCTTGCCGCAAACTGGATATATAACACCTTTATTAAAACAAATCTTCTTGACAATATGCAGTCGGAGATACTGAAATCTACCGGAGATACAACTGCGGCGGCAAGCAGTGCTTTAAACGCAGTGCCGGATTTTATTGTGAATCTGTTTTCAAATTTCGGTATCAGTATAAATCAAATTATTACAGGAAGCGAGAGCACAGCGGAGAATATTGCAAAAAGCACTGCTGCTGCGGTTGAATCGGCAGTAGCTCCTGTTATTATTGCAGTAATAAGTGTTGCGGCTATAATTTGTCTGTTTATTATATTGTCCGTTTTTTTGCGCTTTGTATCATCGCTTATCAGCAAAGTATTTAAGCTGCCTGTGCTTAATGCCGTGAACAGACTGTTTGGCGGAGCGTTTGGTTTGCTTGAGGGATGTCTGATCGTATGTTTTGCTGTGTTTTTAATTAAGCTTTGGGCGCCCGAGTCAAATGCACAAGAGCTTATTTTCAATGCACAGAATATCGATAGCTCAGCCCTGTTTAAATTTTTCTATAATATTGTGCCGAATATTTCGCAAAGCGGCGCTGCGGCGGCTTCAGCAGTTCAGGCAACCTCACCGGCGCTTTCTGCCGGAGCAAATTAGCCGATATTATCAGTAGGGTAAAACCCGTTTAAAAAGCCTTGTGCTTATTAAGGGGATTTGAGAGGAGTTCTTATCAAAAATATGCTTGAATTTGAAAAAAAAACAGATAAAATTTTTACTATACCAAATATTATTTCCTTTGTCAGAATATTAATTATAATTCCGTTTATTATCTCTTTTGTCGGCAGGCATTATTATGTTGCGGCAATAATGATTGCGTTATCCGGTCTAAGTGATATGTTTGACGGAATGATCGCAAGAAAATTTAATCAGATAACAGAGCTTGGAAAAATTCTTGACCCGATTGCAGATAAATTAACTCTTTTGGCAGTTATACTGTGCATCGGTACGCTTGTTCCAAAAATAGTGCCGCTTGTTGCAGTGCTTGTGTTGAAAGACGTTTTAATGCTTTCGGGCGGTGCATATCTTATTAAAAGAAATATCAAGCCGCCTGCCGCAAAGTGGTACGGCAAGCTTGCAACTGTTGTTTTTTATATTTCAATGGCAACTATTGTAGCGCTGGAAATTGCTACAGGAAGTGCAAGTGATTTCGCAGTGCTTACAACTGTAATTATGCTCATTACAACAGCGGTTATGGTTTTTGCGCTGATAAAATATGCGATAATATTTTTCGCTCTTTTAAAGGAGCAGAAAAACAACAACGAAGGTTAATTAGAAAAAAGGAGAAAAAATTATGTTATGTTGCAGATGCAAAAAAAGACCGGCAGTCGTTTTTGTAGCCACAAACGCAGAGAGCGACTCTAAGGGTTACTGCCTTACCTGTGCTAAGGAGCTTGGGATAAAGCCGGTTACAGATATAATGGAGAAAATGGGTATTTCGGAGGATGACCTTGACGCAGTACAGGAGCAGATGGATTCTCTTATGGCTATGAGTGAAAACGGAGAGATACCCGGCTTTGCCGAAATGATGGGAGCAGATATGCAGCCATCTGACGATGAAGACGGGGACGAGGACGGCGCTTTTTCACCGGGCGGAGCGCCTACATTCCCGCTGTTTAAAAACCTTTTTACACAGAATAATCCGGAAGCTTCCGATGCAAAAAATCAATCCGGAAAGCAAAACAAAAAGAACAGGAAAAACGATAAAGTGCCTAAGCGCAAGCATATTGACGCATACTGCTATGATTTAACAAAAAAAGCACGCTCAGGCAAAATGGATGTTGTAATCGGCAGAGATAAGGAAATAGCAAGAGTAATACAAATTCTCTCAAGGCGTTCAAAGAATAACCCTTGCTTAATCGGCGAGCCGGGCGTAGGTAAAACTGCAATAGCGGAAGGCTTGGCGTTAAGAATTGCACAGGGCAATGTTCCTCAAAGACTTAAAAATAAAGAGGTGCATCTGCTGGATCTGACTGCGCTTATTGCAGGTACACAGTTCAGGGGTCAGTTTGAAAGCCGTATTAAGGGACTAACCGAAGAGGTTAAAGCGGCAGGCAATATAATACTGTTTATAGACGAGGTTCATAACCTTGTCGGTACAGGCGATTCCGAGGGAACAATGAACGCCGCAAATATCTTGAAACCATCGCTTTCAAGAGGTGAAATTCAGGTTATCGGTGCCACCACCTTTAACGAATACAGAAAATATATCGAAAAGGACGCAGCGCTTGAAAGACGTTTCCAGCCTGTTACAATCACAGAACCGTCTATTAAGGATGCAATAGAGGTTTTAAACGGAGTTAAGGGTTATTACGAGGCACACCACAGAGTAAAGGTTGACGAAATGATAATACGCCGTGCCGTAGTTCTTTCGGAAAGATATATTACAGACCGCTTTTTGCCGGACAAGGCGATAGACCTGCTTGATGAGGCGTGCGCCTGTGCAGCGCTGCGTAATAAAAGCATGGAAAAATACGATAAGCTCATTGAGGAAAAGAATGCATTACAGCTCAAAAGCGATGAAATATCTGTTGATCCCGAAAATATAGATTACGAGGCACTTGCAAAGGTAAAGGAAGAGCTTTCAAAGGTTGAAAACAGCATAAAGAGAATAGAGAAAAAAGCCCTAAATTCTCATGTGGAGGAATCCGATATTGCTCACGTTATTGAGCTTTGGACAGGTATTCCGGCATCCAGAGTGCAGGAAAACGAGCTTAACAAGCTTGCAGATTTAGAGGAAAAGCTGAAAAAGAGCATAATAGGTCAGGACGAGGCGGTAGCGGCAGTTTCTGCGGCAATCAGGCGCAGCCGTGTGCAAATTAGCCCCAGAAGAAGACCTGCTTCATTTATTTTCGTAGGACCAACCGGCGTTGGTAAAACAGAGCTTGTAAAGGTGCTTTCCGAGGAATTGTTTGATACACCTGAAACACTTATTAGGCTCGATATGTCAGAATTTATGGAAAAACACTCCGTTTCTAAAATCATAGGAGCGCCTCCGGGATATGTCGGCTATGACGAGGCAGGACAGGTGACGGAAAAGGTAAGAAGACGTCCGTATTCGGTGCTTTTATTTGACGAGATTGAAAAGGCGCATCCCGATGTTATGAACATACTTCTGCAAATTCTTGACGAAGGAAAACTGACGGATGCTCACGGAAGAAACGTTAATTTTGAAAATACGGTAATTATAATGACGTCAAATGCGGGTAGTAATAAAAAAGAGGGACTTATCGGCTTTGGCAAAACAGAGGGAGAGCTTAAAAAGGAAAAGGCTAAAAAAGCGCTTTCAGAGTTTTTACGTCCTGAATTTTTAGCACGAATTGACGAGATAATAGTGTTTAATTCTCTTACTGATGATAATCTTGTAGATATAGCAAGGCTTATGCTCGGCGAATATGTGGCAACTCTTGATGAAAAGGGCATTAAATTCACATTTGACGACAAGGCGGCAAACTTCCTTGCTCAGCAGGCAAAAGGCGGCGCAAGCGGAGCAAGAGACCTGCGCAATATCATTCGCAAAAAAGCGGAGGATGCTATTGCTTCGGCTATGATCAGTGCAAGAGAGGGAGAGATTACCGCAATTAATCTTACTGCTTCAGACGATGATATAGTGCTGCAAATACTGTAAATTTAATTGTGCTGACAATTCAAAATTTATAATTTATAATATTGTCTGAGCAGTGGAAAAATTTATTTTAAATACTTGACAACGCGGCGGATATATGTTAATATAATATCCGTCGCGTGAGAGAAGACAAAATCTGCGGATGTAGTTTAGTGGTAGAACTTCAGCCTTCCAAGCTGATCGTGTGGGTTCGATTCCCATCATCCGCTCCATATATTTACCTTTTGTAAATATACTTTTGTGCCAATAGCTCAGCTGGATAGAGCAACTGCCTTCTAAGCAGTAGGTCAGGGGTTCGAGTCCCTTTTGGCACGCCAAAATGGTGAGCCGAGCTTTAAAAGCTTTGCGCACCATTATATGGTGGGTATAGCTTAGTTGGTTAAAGCGCCAGTTTGTGGCACTGGAGACCGTCGGTTCGAATCCGACTATCCACCCCATATGATCCATTAGCTCAGTTGGCAGAGCACTTGACTTTTAATCAAGGTGTCCGGAGTTCGAATCTCCGATGGATCACCACTTAAGCGGACAGGCTGTTGTTCTTGTCCGCTTAAATTAAATAACAACGGTAAATAATTAATTATCGGCAAAGCTTTGAAGAAAATCATTCCTTAAATTATTGCTTTTAGGCAAACGCTTATAAGCTTGTTATTCTTTGTTAATGCCTGCTGATTTTACCGTTTATATATTGGGCTATCGCCAAGCGGTAAGGCAACGGACTTTGACTCCGTCACTCGCTGGTTCAAATCCAGCTAGCCCAGCCAGAAGTACAGTGAATTTTATGGTTTATTTTAAATCATAAAATTCGCCATACTTAAAGTTTTTTTCACAGTACAGACTATTCTTTACCTTGCCGACAGGTGGGGCAGCGCATTTGCGGTGTAGACCTAAACACAGACGTTTCACAACGATGTGTTACCTCTTTAAATTATTCCGACAGTATTAATCAGGATTTACGTTCACTAAATCCTTACCCGGTACCTCGATGGTAGCAACTAAGTGTTGGTTAGTTGGCTCGCTCTTCGGTCCACAAGCGTCTCACGACGTGATGTTAGGAAACTCTATTTAAAGAGCACTCTGACTGCAAGCGCATCAGAGGTCATCGCGCATTTAATCAGCGTTAACTGCACTGTTATCAAGGTAGTTTGTATTTTTCATCTGTACTGCTATTCAATTTGTATCACAAAAAATAATACCCGTGCTCAGGCTGTCACCAAAAGAGTACGAGTATTGACAAATGTATTCCAAATGCGATACAATTAATACCGCAATAATGGCGTTCACAAGTCATAGAGTAGGCTTTTACTCTTATGGCGCAAGGCTGTTTATAGTTCCCGCTATTTACAGCCTGTGGGCGTTATTTTTTATGCTATAATTATTTTATCACAACTGACAGCTTTTGTCAATTGTATTATAATTTTTTTGTAAATATATTATTTGTTATTTGTTACAAGTAATTTTAAGGCTACTCTGTAAAGAGTAGCTTTTTATTTTTTTATGTTTCTTTTGAAAGATGCTTGACAGATTATGTCAAACGATTTATAATTTTTATATCAAATTTTATTAATGCATAGTTTATTGATTTAAAAAGGAGTGCTAATATTTATGAAAACAAAAGTAAAAAACATATCATTATTAATTTTATTTTTAATTGCCGCACTATTTATTTCCTCCTTTTTTTCTTCCTGTGGGGAGACAACAGAGGAGCTAGACCCTTTTAACGGACTGAAAGTTATCTTTGAAGGTATATCTACGGAAGGTACAGCAATAATCAATGACACCAACTGCAATAAAATTGTAATGAAATATAATCCAGACGGCTTCCGTGTCTTTCCGGATAAAGATTTAAAAAACGGTGACGAGGTAGAGGTATACTATGATGGGGACGAAGAAAAAGCAAAAGAAGACGGATATTCATTTACAAGCACAAGTAAAACATTTAAAGTATCAGGACTTAAAGAAGCTCCGAAAAGTGTTAAAAACCTTGATTTAAGCGAACTCAATAAGAAAATGAGAGAGTATCTTCACTTGTTCTTAAGTAACTACGGTGCAGATTATTTCCCGTCTCTTGAACATTTGGCAGTTGAATTTGAAGAACCGTATTATATAGATAGCACTGATTTTGACTATAAAGCAATAAATGAGATTGCTTATTATATAAGCGAAAACGGTAATTCACTAAATAATATTTATGGAACTATATATAAGGTGGATGCAACCATTAAAATAGAGGACAAGGAAAGAACTGCTTCTCTTTATTTTATAGTTTGGGTAGATAAACTTTTAACTGATAGCGGAAGGGTGATTGTACCAGATGTTGGGGATGATAATACATTTTCCGATGCTGAGTATATCGTGCAATCATGTGAAAATCCGGATGAGGCAAAAGACATATTGTTTGAGAATAAAAATCTTTCTGTCGTAAAGGAGAAATGTGTTGTTGAAAAGTTAGAGTATAAATAATCTTTTAATGAAGTAAGTTAACAGCGAATTTCAATATATTTTAATCACTCCGTCAGGAAGAAAAAAGAGGAATAAAAACAGAATAAAACATTATATTGCACGCTCTGAGTGAAAATATTACACTGCGAGGCGGCGATTTTGAGAGTACAGCAAAAAATGTAAAGGAATGATTTTATGAGGGTATTAAAAAAAGAGCAAGTTGTTAAAGATTAACGAGTTATGCCGGCAGCAGGACGTTGATAGAGCGATGCTAAAAACACTTCTTAATGTTGATACTATAAACGCTGGTTTGCCGTCTAATATAAAAGGACAAGAATTTGAGTGGTTTCTATATTACTTATTTCTGCACGCAGGATATAAGGTTTATAAATTGTCACAAGAGGGTAGAGATGATGATAAAAAGGATTTAATAATAGAACTTGATGGAACTAAAATTGCCATCCAGTCAAAAAATTATAGATTAGACGGCACTAACATCGTGGATAAGGATATAGTTACAAGTTTTGCCGGTGCTATAGAAGGTGAAGACGATATTAGCTGCGGAGTAGTTATAACAACTCATTTTTTTACCCAGAATGCGATAGAGTGGTGCAAACGTAAAGAAGGAAAGCCAATAAAACTCATTGACAGAAAAAAGCTGCCATTGCTGATTGCAAAACTTTATCCTGAGCTATTGGCAGCAGCGTACTACGAAAAAGATACTGCCGATATGGGAAGATGTAAAAAATGCGGTAGTATAACAATAAACAAAAATAATAAAAAAACAGGTGAAACATTTAAGGGCTGTGTTCGTTACCCCAATTGTAAGTAAAAGGATACGATATCAAAAACTTCACCCGTTTGAAAAGCGGAACCGGTTCCGCTTTTTGTAAATTTATAAACTCGTGTTATCTTACCTTTCCGCATCCGTTTCCACTGGCATTACAAATAAATCCAGCGGTGATACAGTGAAAACTATCCTGTCTGTAAGCATATACAGATACAAATAATCGCAGTCGTATACAGTTTTGTCGGTAAATCGCAGAGAATTATTCCGGAGCCAGAAACCGTTAATGTTCAGCCGTCCGTTGGATAGATTTACTTTTTTAAATTCATCATCGCCGGCGGTGGGGTGTTTCATCAGATGAATCTGATGCTTAAAATATTTGACATAAAGCGTGTTTTTTATACCGTAATACGCTCGGACACACTCCAGTAGTTGAACACGACCGGGAGAGCGCAGCGGTACAGGAAGTCCGATAAAGGACTCCGCAGGTAAAGGTAAATTGGTATTCATTTTATCTTAGCCTCCTGAAATTTGAATTAAAAAAATACCGTCAGAAAGAAAAAAGATGATTGAATTAACAAGCAGGTGTGTGTGCGGTAATCTAAGCTGTTATTAAAGCAATGTCTTAGTGTGATGATAATGAGCAAAAAGTGTTTAATATTGACAATCTGCCTATAAAACTAAACTATCTACTCTATGTATAATTTTAATTCTCTTATTTTTTCTTCTGGTGGAAATAGTGGGTTCTATATATGACTTCCGTTTTTTAGGACTACCCCTCGATGAAAAAGAAAAACAATTCTTTCTTTTTTGCAAAAACACTTGACAAGCACCTTTTTTAGATATAGTATAATAAATGTAGTGATTGTGGTGATTGCTACAGTGTTGTTTATTTGCTAAAGAAAAGACTGTTGGGCTCAGCTTCAGTCTTTTTCTTTTTGTAAATTTCACAGGTAAATGTAAATCAAGAAGCACATAATGGTTGTCCGAATAGCTGTTATCCTGCTTCTTGATTTTTATTTTAGCAATCAGATGAAACTGTACAAGCTCCTTTATTGTCTTGATGACAGATGAACGGCTTATCCCAAGCTTGACGGAAATATCGTTATAGCTTTGCCAGCAGGTTTTTGTCTTCGCTTGAATGCATTTTGCAATGAATAAATACATTCTCATCTGTACCGGTGTAAGTCTGCGTTCAAAAACTTTTCTTGATATATAAAAATACCCCGTATTTTTGTCTATACGAGGCAAAATGTATATGTAGGTACTTGGATACCCTTTTTGTGTTAATTGACGCTGTGCGCCTAAAATTAAGCCTTTGCGGAGTAATTTACCTATGGCATTAGATACAGTATCTGATTTTTTGAATCCGCACTTTTTTGCAAGTGTGGATTGTTTTATTTTTACAGCAACAGCAGTGTGTGAATGTGTGTACACGCTGTAAAGTGCAGCCAAAACAGTAATTTCTGTGGCGGATAAATCATAATTAAATATATTGTTGCTCAGCTTAAAAGTGTTGTTCATCTATATATCTTCCTATCTTTTTAAAATTTTTTCTTCTGAAGACGGGGGAGAGCTGTTATATTTTGCAAGCATAGGTTTAGCTGCCTTGAATAGAAGAAGTGCGTCGTTGTAATCGTTGCAATTTTCAGGAGGAATATGATTAAAGCATATATATCCATTTTGACGATATTTTTCCATTAACTGTTGCGCCGCAGTCTGTCCCGGATTCGTTTCGTCTTTATTGTCGTTATTGAGGCAAAAATGCAGAACCTTGACTTCGTGATGGTAGTCAAGATAATGTGCCAGAGCAACATCGGATAAACCATTTAGACTAATTCTGTTACGGCGTTTGTACATATCCTTATCTTTAAATATAAGGTTCTCCATCGAAGCATGAGAAAGCACCTCAATAAAGCTTTCAAATATGTACAGCCTGTCGCTATTTGCAGCAGGGCATAAAGTAAAGGTATATCGCTTATCGCTGCCGGAACAGTCGCCTCTGAATTTCTTATCGGTTACAGTTAAAGTCCCTCGCTTTGTTGCAAAAGCCGGAGCATTATCTTCGTTATATCCTACGGCAACAACATTTCCGTTTTCATCCTGATACAGCTTATGCTCATCTACCATTTTGCCGATAATATTACTGTCAAGACCTCTTGTCTTGCATAAGTAGGCAAACAATCTGTTGTACTGACCTTGTGCCTTGTTGGGGAGTTCAAGCTGTCTGTTTTCAATTTCGTGCTTGATAGGTGCGCAGGGAATAAAATAATCTTCACAAGAACTTGTACCTAGCAGCTTTTCAAGAGCTTCCGGATATAACTTATTCTCAAGCTTTCTGACTGCATCTATTACATCAGCTCCGCCTATCTGGCGTGAATTCCAGAACCATCCCTTTTCATCAGGGTAAATAAAGAGGCTATCGTGTTCAACACAACGATAGCCTCTACCACTCTTTTTAAAAGAAAACCCATACTCACGTTTAAAATACTCAAGAGTGCTTAAGTTCCGTGCTGCTTCTTTTTCTGTAAGAGAAAAGCTTTTTATTTTATTCTTGTTTCTTGTTTTTTCCAATTTTATTAAACCGTCCTTTCTTTTTGTACTTGTCTATATAATCAAAAGAATGAAGCTTACGTTTTAACTTCCAAACGTAAGCTTCTGCTGCATAAATGCTGAAAATTAAAATTAACGGGCTGTATGCATTAAAAATTAATACAACTGCAGATACGATTGCAAAGAATAGCAGAAAAAACTTAACCTCTTTCTTGATATTAATTCTGCGTGGTGAAAAGGAGTCTTGAGCATAACGATAATTAAGTTCTTCTTTTAGCCCCAATACGCTTTTTCGTTCCAAATAAAACAAAACGGTAAAAAAAATAACGGTAGATACTCTCATAGCTGCCCTCATTTTTTCTTAGGAAAAACTAATTCTATTTTTCCATCATTACTTAGCTTGAGCTTAGCGTCAAAGGTAGCTCCTTTTTTGCTTTTAAAGCCCTTTATTATGTTCGTACTGCCGTTTTTTAATAATAACTGCATTTGATTATCTGTAATTTTTTTACCGCAAATTGTGCCGTTTACGGCAAATTTACAGCCATCCTTATAAGCGGAACAGCCATATCCCCAAGAGTGCTTAATAAGGCTTTTATTGCATATCGGACATTTAAGAGATTTTTCTGAGCTGCTTAAGCTGGCGTTTTTGTATGCGGTATTTTTATGCTTGCAAAATTCTTCAACAACGGATTTTTGCAGTTCATTAACATCAAGTGTGCCTTTACGGATTTCCTCCTGTATCAGCCACCATTTAGCTGTAATATTTGCAGTTTTAATGTTTTGCGGCAACAAGGAGTAAAACTCTCGCCCAAGCTTTGTTGACACAATAGCTTTACCCTTATATGATATAAAGCCACGCTTAAATAATGTATCAATCGTTGCTGTTCGTGTGGCAACCGTGCCTATACCGCCGTGTTCACCTTTTTTACCCTTGTCCTTATCTTTTAGGATTTTTGCTATTTCCGGGTCTGTTACATACTTTGCTATACTTGCCATATCCTTAACGAGTGTTCCGGGTGTATATGGTTTTAACGGTTTTGTTTCTTTTTCTGCTATATTGCAGTCAGCAATATAGACGTTACTTTTACCTTCAGGTAATAAAAAAGAGTTTTCTCTTTCTTCGTCGCTGCTTTTAGTCTGAAAATACCTTCTGAAGCCCTCATCGGTAATCTGTTTTGCTTTGTACTGTAATATACCATTTGCAAGCTCTATGGTAGCAATTGACTCTGTATACTTTACGTTCGGCAGAAATTGCATAATATATCTCTCGCAAATTAGAACATATACATTGCGCTCCTGCTCTGACATAACAGATAAATCAACCTGCTTTTCCTGAGGGATAATAGCGTGATGAGCTGACACGTTTTTATCATTAAAGCATTTTGAATGTAAGCTATAATCGCAGGGATAGTCGATAAAGGTGATTCCGAGGTTTTTAAAGACTATCGGCAGTAAAGTCGGAGCATTTTGAAAATGCTCTTCCTTAAGATATTGACAGTCAGAACGGTTATATGTAATCGCTTTATGCTTTTCCCTCAAGCTTTGTGTACTGCTGTCTATTTCTTTAAGGCTGTAGCCGAACTTTCGGCTTATCTCGCTTGCAAGCTCTGTGGCATTAAAGGGTAGGGGAGGAGCTTGTTCTTTATTGGATACTTGGGTGCTGCAAGTGAATTTCTTACTTGTAATTTGAGATGTTATATTTTCAAGTGCAGTCCTGTCAAGAATATACTTTTCTTCACCTAAAAGCTCTTTGCTTGGTTTAAAGCTAAAAGTTAATTCTTCATCGTTTACTTGAACTTTTGCCATCAGCTCATAATATTTTGTTTTTATGTGATTTTTAATTGCATAATCTCTGTTTACAATTAATCCGAGAGTTGGAGTCTGAACACGTCCAATGCTTAAGCCTTTTTTTCTTAAGGTTATTCCGGCAAGACGTGTTTCGTTTATACCAAAGCATATATCAGCCATCTGTCTGGCGTATGCGGCTTTGCCGTTAGCTCTTTCTCTGTCGTCATTAATCTTAAGATTATCAAATTCTTTGAGTATATTCTTCGCAATGTTATCATTAACGTAGACCCTGTACACAGGTTTCTTGAAATTAAAATAATCAAGGATTTCATCAATCAGGAGCTGACCCTCGTCATCAGGGTCACCGGCATGGATAACACAGTCACATTCACCTAAAAGCTTCTCTATGATTTTAAGGCGTTTAAGTTTATATTCCTCTTTGTCAGGGACGTGTTTCCAATTTTCAAAATAAATCGGTAAATCCTCAATATCCCAATGAGTATATTTTTCATCATAAAGCGCCGGATCTGCAAGTTTCAGCAGATGACCGAAAACATTTGTAACGGTGTATGTATCATCTGCTAAAGCATATTTTAAGTTTCTTATATTGCCTTTTAAAATAGCATTTGCTATGTCACGGGCAAGTTCCGGCTTTTCTGCTATTACAAGCTTCAATTTTCATCAGTCCTTTCAAATCACTCCACAGTTATAATAAGTGTTGCTGTTGCTCCGTTTGATTTTGCCTTTGCCGTTACTACTGTCATACCGGAACCGACCGCCTTTACAATTACCTGCGTTGTATTTCCCGATACAAATTTAAGTATTTCGCTGTTGTCTATGTTCCAGTCACAGCCTCTCGATGCGGCAAGACCACTGACCTTAACTGTAAGTTGTTCGCCAACATTAATTTTAGTTTTATTTACAGATAATGTTATTCTTCCGTCATCTTCAATCTGACTTACCGCACTGCTGCTTTCCGATGAAGACGGAGTGCTAGTCTGGTTAGCCTGTGAAGACGCATCCTGCTCTGAACTGGAGCTTGAGGACGGCGGTGTCTCAGAAGAGAGTGCGCTTGAGTTGTTATTTTGTATCAGCTCAGGTTCCGGCGTATATTCTCCGCTTCCGCTGCTGTTATTGTAACTTTGCTGTGCCTGCTTCTCTTCAGGTTCTTGCGTAGGATTCTCTTTAGGCTCAACTGCTTCAGTGGGAGTGTCAGCTTCGGTAGGATGCAGCGCCTCAGTTGGCTCTTCTAAAAAGAGTTCAGTCTCTTTTTCTGTTGGAGCTTCTGTTACAGGCTCTGTTATTTCCTCTGCAGTTGGTTCGGTAGCTTCCGTATCACCTGCGCCGTTTCCGGAAGAAGAAAAAAGTAAAATAATAACGGCTAAAACAATAAGAACAACTGGACCGCCGATGATATACAGAAGCTTGAAATTAAAAGGAAGAGATAATCTCCGCCTTTTTTCTTACGCACCTTCTTTATTACTCGGCTGTTGAAGTCCTCTGCCTGTTGCTTGCTCATAGGGGAGGCAAAAACCTCAGCAAACTCCTCAGCTGTAATTTTTCTGCTTATGTAGTCATAAACACCCTGCTCGTTGAGAAATTCAATAAGCTCGCTTTTATAAGTCTCGTCACTTCCCGGAGGAAATATATATATTATTCGCAGGTATTTATAGTTTGTACGCAGAAAGTTAATTGCTGTTTTTATGTCGTAATCAACCTTAAGCGGTGTGCTGTCAACAATAACAATACCATGCGGATTGTATTTATTTTTAATTTCCGAAAGAGCTTTTTCTGCAATAACAGTTTCAACCCCTAAAACATTGTTAGAGGTTGATTTAACTGCCTGCTGATATTCATTCTTTTGCCCTGCAGGACAAAAAAGAACATAATTCATATTTTATCACCAGATTTTTACTTCGCTTCAAATTTTGTCGAAGAAAGCTTATACATTTGACTGCCTTTAGGAATTGTGTTGTCAAACGGAATTACCTTTTGACCGCAGACGATAAGTCCTGTTCCTTTGTTGCCTGTTTTTAAGTAGCTGTACTGACCTTCAGACAAGTTAAACATATCTATTACCTTGTCTAAATCGTCCTTTTTTTGTTGTAATAAAACAACAAATTCTGCATTTTGCAGCATTAAGGAGGCTTCTTTATTTTCGGCAACCTGAGATATGTTCTGAGTAATACCCGTGGCAACTCCGCCGTGTTTTCTGATACGCTGATAAACCTTAAGAAAAAAGTTTCCTGAACTTTCATTTTGAAACATAACGGAAAATTCATCGCACCATAGCCACGTTCTGACACCTCTTTTTTTGTTATCAATTACTCTTTGCCAAATAATCTCCAGAAGAATTTGAAGTCCTACGGTGCGCAGATGTTCGCCCATCTCAAAAATATCAAATACAAGAAATTTTTTGCCCCAATTTACATTAGTCTTATGCGCAAAATTATCAAACGTACCTTTCACATAAAGCTCAATTATCAATGCTACATCATTTGCAACTGGTGTTTTTTGATTGATAAGGGCATTGTAAAAATCGGAAAGAGTGGGAATATCCTTTTTATCCAGACTTTTTTGGTACGTAGCATAGACAAGCTTTACACATCTGTCTATAACACTGCGCTCCTGCGCTGTCAGCGGAGAGCCTTTTGCTGTTTCTACAAAGGTCATAATAAAGTCAGTTTTAAGAGCAATAGCGTTAGAACCCTCCTCAACATAACTTAAATCAGTATCAAACAGATTTACATATGTATCCGAAGAAGGGGAGAGCTTAATTAACGTGCCGTCAAATGGCTCTAAAAACAAGCGGTACTCGTTTTCCGGGTCAATTACTATGAATTCATCCTCCGGGTATTTAAAACGTGCGGCAAAAAATTCTGCTTTAGTAAACATAGACTTACCGGAGCCTGAGCTGCCCATAGTAAATCCGTTTGCATTCATTTCCTCTGTGCGGTCTATCACTATGGGGTTTTTCGTCTGTATATTCGTGCCGTAATATAGTCCTCCGGGTGAAAAATAGTTAGTAAAAGAAAACGGTATAAAATTTGCAACCTCATCAGTTAAGAAAAACCAGTTGCAGTTATTGCCGCTGCTTTCTGAAAAGTGATTTGTTGCCATAGGCAATATAGTGTTCAGTCCGTTCTCCTGCTGACGTATAAGAGTATCAATTATTACCTGATGCTTACGAGCCTGATTTTTTATGTGTACTGTCAGCTCCTCAAGCTCTTCAATTGTTTCTGCAGAAATAAGAATGAAAATACCAACCTCAAATAAATCACAGTTGCTGCCTCCGAGCTTACTTTGAATTCTTTTCAGCTCCTCCTCTCTGTTTGTATATTTGTACGGCATATATGACGTACCACGTTTGTGGTTAAGCTCACGACGTTTTTCCATTTTGCCCTCAAGGTCATCAAATTGGCGTTTTAATAACGCCATGGATTCCGACTTGTCTATGCGCCTTATTTGCTTGCTGACTGCTATTCTGTACGGATTGTCCATAATATCTGTAATAAAATAATCGTCAACATCACGTGAAAACCTCTTTACAAATAAACAGCGAGAGTACGCACTGCCCATTTCAATTTGCTTAGCCTTAAAAACAAAAACAGACGGAGAGATATAATCCTTGAGATTAATGTCACTTCGGTAAAAGTCCTCCGGCATAAGAAAATCCTCAGAAGAAAAGGGATGATACAGCTCGTGCATAATTCTAAAAACTTCCTCCGGCTTCAGCCTTACAGCATTTACCTTAAGATTTTCCAATGCAGATTTAATCTCGTTGAAGTATTTATCAAGCGTGTCCGGGCTGTCAAGCCTGCCTTGAGGTTGATATGAGATTGCACCTACAAGTATTTTCTTACATGATACGTTGTGTGCTTTTTCCAGCCTGTCGTTCATAATATCGTAGTAATCATTAAACAATTCATATTTCTTTTCTGTCGGTAAAAGCGCACGCCGCAGAGTTTCGAGGTCAAACTGACTGTTGATAATAAGCTCCTGATACTGACACTCGCTTGGTAAAGCGTTAAGCAGTTGCTGGTATTTGTTATACACCTGCTCCTGCTCGTCATCTCTGTACATACGGTAATCCAAATTATCAAAGGCAAAGACAAGCGTATACTTGCCACCTTTGCGGATAAGACCGAATCCGTCTGAGGTACTATGTTCAAGTACTTCATCAAACGGTATGGTATCCTGTGCTGATTTTTTTACTTTTTTTCGCTTTACTGCATTTTTCTTGTTTTTATTTTCCGGAGTAGTTTCATCCAAAAACAGACTGTCGTTGTTTTTCTTATTATTCCTCATCAGGCTCGTTCAGTCCTTTCGTGTTAAATTTTCTTATATCAGGTCCTTTAAAGCTTAAAAACAGCAGCTTAAATAAATTCATTCCGTTTATTTTAACTAAGCCGGAAAAAACAATTACTACTATCTCTACAAAAACAATCGACATTACAAGCTCAATGTTTATACCCAGCTGAAAGGCAAGCAGATAAAGTGTTCCCAGAGCGACTACTGTTCCTATGCTGCCGGTGATTATCTGCGACCACGACAGACCCATAATGACTGTATGCTTATTTATTATGTTCTTTGTAATTGTTACTCGTCTCATAAAATCCTCCTTTACGATAACAGCGATGAAAGTACCTTTGGCGGCTTGCAAATGCAGATTGTAATAGCAATTAAAACTAAATAACGGTAGAAAAAAGTGCTGAACCATTGTGTGGCACCAAGGGCAGTTGTTATATTAGGATGTTGCATAGCATTTAACCACGAACATCCCATGCTGTATATTACAGCAATAAAAACAATAGACAATCCAACTGAAAGCAGGGAAACAATAAATTTTTCAAAATATCGTTTTGTAGTATCTCCCATCGAACACGCAAAGAACAGTGGAGAAATAACTACCATTGCAGTAAGCTCAATAGTACGAATAATCAGTTTTATAAATACTGCTAAAGCGCATACTATTACTACAAGCATTAATAACAGCATCGGCCCCCAGTTCAACATGGATGTCAATATATCAATAACCGGTCCCACAATAGGGAGCGATGAGCCTTCTCCGGCAAGCTTTGAAGAGTCCAGCCGGAAAGTTAAAACTAAATCCGCTTTGGCTACAATCTGCTGTGCAAGAGAGTTGATTATAGATATTATGTAAATGCTGATGTTTATACTAACATCTATTAACACCTTTGCCACAAGCAATCGTCCGAAAATTTTACAGCCACCCTTCAAGGTGAGAAGTTCATATTGCAAAGATGTCTCAATAACATTTACTCCAAAAAGAACAACTGCTAAGGAATAAGCAAACGCTTTAATTACCGGAGAGTATTGATTCGCTATTGCCTGCATTTGCGTAGGTGCAAAACCTATTTCGGCATAATTACTGGTTTGACCGCTTGCGGCTTTTATTGCATTGCCTATTTGTTTCCACAGGTTATTTCCTATGTCTAAAATGCTGTTAACAGTATTTGCTGTTGTCTTATTTGAACTGTAATTATCTAAAGCTGCAGTTTCAGAAAATTTGTTACGCAGCTCATTATATTTGTTCATTAAATTTGATAACTCTGTTTTCGCATCTCTACAATCTATACCGTTAGACGTCTTATCTGTCAAAATATCACCGCACTTATAAAAGGAATCCTTCAGGGGTTGAAGGCAATTGTAATACCATTCATTTTCGTATTGTTTCCGGTGGTCTAAACTCATTTTTTTATATGTTTTTTCTGAGTTTTCAATTGTTTCATTAAATCGCCCTATCATTTGTCGGCGATACCTATGTAGAGACTGAAAATCAGATTCATATGCTTTTGCTCCATTCTTTGTATATAAAAGCACTTCATTTTGAAACAACTCATCGGTATAAGTACTTGCTAAAAGGTTTCCTGCATTAACCGATAAACTTCCAAAGGAAATTGAAAAGAGAACTGTGAAAATCATAATTAATGTTGCTGTTTTTCTCAGATGTTTAAGCTTTCTTTTCTTAGGTCTGCAGAGCTTTTTGGTAACTGTAGTAGTTTTAATTCTCACTTTTATCCTCCTTTATCAAGGATTTTAGGAGGCTGAAAGGAGAATCAGCCTCCTGACTTTGTGATGTTAAGCGCTTTTAATCATGTTTTCGACTGCAAATGTAGCTGCAAAACATGCACCTGTTACAACAAGACCTACTATGCCGGCGTTACGATCTCTTATATCTTGATCATTGTGTCCCTGTACAATCTTTATAATACTGGGAACTCCGCCTGCGCCTAATACGGCAATTCTTACTATCCAGAAAACGATTGCAGTAAGGTTATTGAAAGTTGCAGTGTTTACTCCGGTTGGCGCAGCAAAAACGCTTTGCATTGAAAAAAGAACCGTTGTGGCTGCTACATAGGCTGCACAAAGAAATTTCTTTGCTGAGGTTAATTTCTTGCTTTGTTTTTTGTTTCTTTTGTTCATAATAAAGAAACTCCTTTCAATATGAATTTTAATATAAAAAAAGACATCCCCTGAAAAATCAAAGGATGTCCCTTTTCCGAACTTTAGTAAGCGGAATCGGTTCCGCTTTTTATATACCGACAGAAGAAAAAATCATCTTCTCTGCGGCATTGTGTTTGTCACTGTGCTGAAAAATTCTTTACCGAGCCTTGCGGCGGTGTCTGCCGCAACAGTTATAACCGTGCCAACACCGGCAGTAGCAGCTCCGCTTGCGGCGGCAGTTCCTGTCTTAACTCCTGCTGAAGCTCCTGTTTTAGCAGCTGTTTTAGCACTTTCTTTGACTGCATTTTTTGCACCTTCCTTAACAGAAGCATTTGCTGCAGATATAGGCGGTCTTGTAGAAACGTGATTATCAAACCTTAAGTTCTTAAGCTCGCCGGCTTCAACTTTCTGCAACGTAAACTCAGGATTAACTTCTTTCTTGTTCAAATATTTTCTTAATTTTTCGGTGGGTCTTACCACTCCGTCGGGTGATATTGTTACATATCCCTTTTTCTGTAAATATTTGAACTGCTCATTGACTCGTTCAAAGCTATTGCTCTTGTCGGCAAGCTTAAGGTCAATTTCGTTTGTATAGCGAAAAGCATCCAAATCGTTTGCGTTGCCTTTAAGCTCAACATAGAACAGCGCCTGACCCTTCCTTGTATAATTTGACTGATAAAAATGCTCAAGCTGATTCTTTTCAAGAGTTTTTATAAACTCAGGACTATTTGTGTATTCTGCACCTTTATCCGTTAAATTTATAGTTTTCTTGTCATAATCAATTTTGACAAAACCCTCTTGTTCAGCTTTGTTAAAATTATCAATAACAGCATTTTTTATATCTTCATCCGGGATACTGTCTATTAAATCCGGCAGGTAGTCATTATCTATTAAAGCAATATCGGTAAAATGCCCGGAAAGATATTCTCCTTTTTGAAATTTATCGGCTGCAGCCTTTTTTGCAGAAGTTGAATCTACTGATGAGCTCCTGCCTGTAAGCTTTTCACATAATCGCATAATGTCTTGTATTGCATACTTATACTGCCGTATTTTTTCTCCCGGCTTTGCAAGAGTGCCCTTAATATCATTATAAGTATCGTTAATGTCATACATCTTTGTTCACCTCCTCTGCGTTGAATTTATCAAGTACAGGATTTACATCAATCTCGTAATCGTAGCTATCCTCTAAATCTGAGAATGAGAATTCATCATCAAAGTCAGCCGCTTCGGCTTCAGGCTGCGTTTCGGTAAATTCGTTATCACCGGAAAAGCTTTCCCACTCGTCAGAAAGCTTTTTTTGTTCATCCTGTTCACGCTCTTCCTCCTGCTGCTTAAGCTCTGCTTCTTCATTTTGCAGTCTTGTGTAAAAATCATCCATATGAGACTCATAGTTTGCTTTGCGCTTTTCATATAAAGGACCGTAGACATCGGCAATGTATGTGTTGTTATGTTCGTCCTTTTTGTAAGCACTTCCGCAAAGAGATATTCTGGGATGATTAAGCGTGTCGAACTTAGGAAGAAAGAACGGCTCCAAATAGCCTACAAACACAATACAGTTTCCTCCGTATTTTTTGTTTTTTCCTCTGGGACGGACAGCTTTTTTTATTTCTTCAGGATAGAGGAGAGGTCTTGAGATAAAGCTCTCGCTGTCCTGTCCGCCGGATTGATTACCACGGTTATACGATTTTGTATCAATTCTTACCGTTGTATTACCCAGCTTTTTACTGACGTACTCAAGCGTATCGTTGTCTGTTGTGCCTAAGAAAGTAAATATACTGCAATTACCTATAATGCTCTCCCACGTTTTTTCGTAGATAGCCTTAAGCTGAGATAAGCCTTGCAGTACAATACAAGCTCTGATATTGTATTTACGGATAACAGCAAGTGTTTCACAAAAGGAAGGAATTTCACCTATATTT
>JBJEQJ010000041.1:0-5152 GCA_051881695.1 Acutalibacteraceae bacterium
GTCGGCTCTGTTGCTATCGTAGCGTTTTCTGTAGCCGACGTTGCAGCTATAGGCTTTGTCTCCGCCTTTGTTGTTGCTGTGTCGTTTGAGCAGGCTGCAGCCGATAATGCAACTGCCAATATGCATAATGCTAATACTATTTTTTTCATACTTGTCATCCTTTCTTATTTGTAAGTTTGTTCTATTGACAATGAGATTTTAATACTCTATAATATAGTTACAGGGAAAACCGTTAAAAGCGGTTAGCCCATAAGTAAAAATGAATTAAAAAATAATCGCCTTTACCTTGGACAGTCGGGCGATTATTTTTTTATGTTATTTATCAGCTCGGCAAGAGCTGTAATCAAAGCAATTATTAGTATAAATGTAATAATCGTTTCTGCCATAACACATCACCCCCAATCTGTTGGGAGTGCTAAACGCCTCAAACTTCCCCTGTAACCAATATTATTATATATTTATTGCCGATATTTTGCAATATCTTATTTGAAAAAACAAAAAGGCAGAGTCTTTAAAGCTCTGCCTAAAATATCTGCACCTTGCTGTTTAATTGTACTGTAAAAAGTGAATTAATAATATCCAGCTTCTCTGACAAGAATTTTCTCCGTCCAAGCCTTTTTTACGACCTTGGTTTCCCAATGCCCTTGTTCCGGAACGGTCACTGTCTTTGTACCAACTTGGACCTGAATATCGTCAACTCGATAGCCGTGATGTGGATTGTTAGTAAGCATATATTTTTTCAGGTGACCAGTAATGTCATTTGTAATATCTTCTCCGCAGGTAGTGCAAATTGCCCTACCTTGCTCCTCGTAAACAGGCTCATCCTTTGTACTTGCCGGAACATCCACTACCCAAACCTGCTTTGTTTCTTCCGGATGCTCAACGTATTTATATACTGCATCGTGCCATACCTTTGAACTTTGAACTGAGAAAGTCTGCGCCGATGAGCTGTTTGTGCTGCTTTTATTACTGCTGCCTGAGTTTGTATTATTTGAGCTGTTCTGTGCAGCTTTATTTGATGAAGTGTTATTGCTGCTGTTATTTACAGATGTATTCGCATTATTTGCAGAAGCAGTGTTGCCGTTGCCGGAACTGTCGGATGAGCTGCCGGAGCTGCCGGAAACTGCCCCGGAGGAAGAGTTGTCCTCTGACTTGCTTTCAGCGTTATCTTCCTTATCTTCATTCTCTTTTTTATCGTCGTCTTTATTCTTGTCGCCGTTTTCGTCTGTTGTTTCTTTTTCTGTGGGAGCTTCTGTCGCAGCTGTTGCTTCCGTAGCGTTTTCTGTAGCCGAAGTCGCTGTTGCAGGCTTTGTTTCCGCCTGTGTGGTTGCAGTGTTGTTTGAGCAGGCTGCAGCCGATAATACAAGTGCCATTATGCACAACGCTAATACTATTTTTTTCATTCTGCGCCATCCTTTCACTTTTGTTCTATTGACAATTAATTTTGAATAATCTATAATATAGTTACAGGGAAAACCGTTAAAAGCGGTTAGCCTATTAGACTGTATTTATTATTTAAATAGTCGTCCAATGTGCAGTTGGGCGATTATTTTTTTATGTTATTTATCAGCTCGGCAAGAGCTGTAAGCAAAGCAATCAATAATACTACAATAATGATTGTTTCTGCCATAACACCACCCCCATTCCTTTGGGAGTGCTAACCGCCTCAAACTTTCCCTGTAACCAATATTATTATATATTTCTTGTAAATATTTTGCAATACTTTAATAGATTATTTATTCCTGTTGACTTTTTAAATTTATTTTTATTTTTTAAATTGTTTTTTCCGTTACCGCTTATGGCGATTTGTCGCTGTGAGCGCTTTTTTATCGGGTTTTACATATCCGGGACAATTTGTCCCAAGAAATTTATATATATAAAAAGGACAGCCTTGCGACTGTCCTTACCGACTGAGTTTTTGCAAACAAAAAGGCAGAGTCTTTTAAAACTCTGTCTAAATATTAACCTTAATATTTGACTATTTAAGGGATAAACGTATATTATCATACTTGTCAATTTGAAAACCAAACTTTTTATAGAAGTGGTGTAATCTATCTGAATGTTCCTTATCTTTTGTATCAAATGGGGATAAGAATCCAGAAACATATTCTGCATTGAATTCTTTAATGTAATTTAAAAATACTTTCATCATTATAGAACCATAGCCCTTATTAGGTTCGCACAGAAAATCCTCAATATAAAAACCCTTTAGGTACTGTGAATTTTTGTCCTCATGATGAACTACGTTTACAAAAAGCCTTTGAGAATGTTTGTGTGAAAATAAAATATTATCAAAAGTGTAGCCCAGAAAAGTTAAACAGGATAATTTACCATTATAATTAAATTCTTGAATAACAGTTACAATGCATATAGACTTATTTTGAGGACTAGAATCCAAGTAAATTAACTTTTGGTTATGATTAACCAGTTCAGCTATGAAATTTTGTATTTTTTCATTGTGTGCTTCAATGTTTTTTATATTTTTATATTGCCTTTTATGTTCATAATAACTATGCTTAAAATAACAACTCTGGCAATATTTTCTTTCGAGTATTTTCGATAAAATTCCCATACTGATCATCGTCCTTATATTTTTCCTGTAAATATAAAAAATTAGATTCAAATATATCTGTAAAGTCTTTTCTGATTTTTTCATTTTCAATCATTTGTATATCTAATTTCATTAATTTTAAATCATCTATTAGTTTTTTGCAACTATTTCGGCTAATCCTAAGAGCTGCGATATAGAAGCTTCTATCTGAAGTTCTCAAAAGAAAAGGAATTTCTTTTATATTGATTTTTCCTTTTAAAATCAATTCTAATAGTAATTCTTTGTAAGCATTATTCTGGCTCTCGATGCGCTGATTAAGAACGTTTTGATACTCACTTCTTGTTATATTGAAATTCATTATATTTTCTTCCTTTCAGCCGGGACAATTTGTCCCAAGAAATTTATATATGAGAGTCTTGTGACTGCCTTTGCTAGTGATATCTTTTATTTTTTCTTGTTTTTATCATGTGTTTTGCAATATTCAAATAAAAAATAAGAATATACAATCAACAATACTAATGATATAATATAATAGATTGTTATTATTAGGGGAGATGTAAAGAAATCATGTATGAAAATATTAATCAATTCCTTTCCATATTAAGCTATTTCTTTATTTTAGTTCGAAATTTTTTTAATAAATATTGAAACGGAATGATAGGGTTTTTAAATATTACTGTAACAGTAATAATTAAGGTAATTACTGTGCCAATAATGGGAATAAGAGGTATTAATAAATTCAAAAGATCACTTTCTTTCATTTACTTCTTAGTTGTTTCTTTTATCAACTTCTGTCACTCTACACTTGTCACACTTAGCATTGCCATTAATGCCGTCAATCACAATCGGACAGTCGATACACAGCCTGTCTTTGCAGTTGCCGTGCAGAGTGCGATAATGTTCACACGCTGATTGGAGATTTACTCGACCGTATAGGGTGCAGATAGGATTTTCACACGCATCTAAAGCTGCAAACTGACAATCATTGCAATAGTCACCGTCAGGTATGTTTAAAGTTAGATTAAGCTCCATTAGTATTGTTCACCTCCTTATACCGCACGTTCTCCGGGTCTGCGTAAATCGGAGCAGAACCCTGCGTATCTTCTAATTTTGCATATACAACAAACTCATTTTCAGAGTTTAGTGTAATTTCGATTGCGGATACCTTGGGATACTCTTTTTCTTTGCCGAAAATGGTATGTATAACAGGCTTTTTATTATATAAAGCTATTTTTAGCTCTTGTACCGTCATTCTGATTATGCTCCTTTTGCTAAAATATTATTAAACATCAAAAAAAGCGGAACCAGTTCCGCTTTTAATTTCTGCCGTCAGAAATAAAATATTAAAATAATAAGATGTTTAGCTTTTAACTATTTTTACAATTAATTACAAAGTTTGACATTTTTATAAAATACTATTACAATGTTGTTACTGTATAAGAGGGGCTGATAATGTGACGATTGATAATTCAATAAAAAAATTCTTAGATTACCAAATAGCAAAAGGTAACAGCAAAGAGACTCTTACATATTACAAAAGAAATCTGGAATTGTTCAATGAATATTGTGTAGAAAACAAATTACTCAATACTAACAATTTAAACTCTGATGTGTTTTTTGATTATCAAAAAAACCTTATCGAAAATTTTGCCAATTTGAAAAAGGTAAGCTTGCAAACATACAGCAGAGCAGTTAAGGTTTATATGCGATGGCTTTACTTCAATGATACAGAAACAGATATTGATATTAACAAATTAAAACTATTAAAATCTGAAAAAACTCAAGTAGTTCCTTTGTCTGATGACGAATTAAAGGTAATTTTTAGTATTTATAGTGAAAATGATTTTTTTGCTGTAAGAAATAAGCTGATATGCGCCTTGATGTGTGATTGTGGTTTGCGCAGAGGGGAAATTGTACTTCTTAGAAAATCAGATGTTAATTTTATAAACAGGACTTTGTTCATTCGTGGGAAGGGTTCAAAAGAACGTCTTGTTCCTTTTGGCGATTTTGTAGATGAGCTGTTAAACCAATATCTAAGAAAAATGAAATATGTAGATTTTGTTATTATTGATACGGATTGCTTATTCGTTATGAAAGATGGTACTTGCTTGACGAAAAATGCTTTAAAACAAATGTTTCGTAAACTGAAAATTTCTTCAGGAATTGAAAGACTGTACGCCCATCTGCTTCGCCATACGTTTGCTACAAATTACATTTTAGACGGAGGAGAATTAGATGTGTTACAAATTATAATGGGTCACAGCAGTATAAAAACCACCCAAAGATACGTTCATCTTGCGGCGCAACAGCGGATTATAAACAGTAGAAGACCGACACATCTTGATTCATATTATGAGAAAGTTGCTGTCTAGATTTCCTTTTAATCAAGGTGTCCGGAGTTCGAATCTCCGATGGATCACCACTTAAGCGGACAGGCTGTTGTTCTTGTCCGCTTAAATTAAATAACAACGGTAAATAATTAATTATCGGCAAAGCTTTGAAGAAAATCATTGCTTTTAGGCAAATGCTTATAAGCTTGTTAATCACTGCTGATTTTACCGTTTATATATTGGGCTATCGCCAAGCGGTAAGGCAACGGAC
>JBJEQJ010000042.1:0-71166 GCA_051881695.1 Acutalibacteraceae bacterium
TATGCTTAATTGTGTGAAAATTTTCATGTATCATATAACTATGAAATTTATTAGTAAATCATAAATTCGCTAATACTCTTCGATGAGCGCTTTTCTAAAATGCTTCAAAGCTATGAGAAGGAGCAGAAAGTACTAACGCAGGAGGTTGCCGACAGCAGACAGACCTTAGAGGAAGCCAAGCAGAAAACAATGGATTTAAGGCTTTTACTCCGAACTCTGCGTGAAATGACCGAAATTAACGAACTCACGCCGACACTTGTAAATTTTCTTATCGAGCGTATCGAAGCCCATAACAACGACAAATCAAGCGGTCATTGCTATGTAAAGGTAGATATTTACTTTACTGCGGTTGGTATGATAGATATTTCAACCGAACAGGAAATTCTTGCTATGATGGAGGAAATACGGGCAAATTATTACCTCCTTCAATAATTTATTAACGCAAAATAAAAACTCTGATTGGTGTTTCTCCAATCAGAGTTTTTATATTGTTATTTAAGTTTATAAAACGAAATTGCTTTAATCTTTAAACGGTCTCAACAATACTTTTCCGCCTTCTTCAACTAATTCCTCAGCATTATCTGCTATAGATTTTGCTACACTATGCCATTCTTTCTTAAAACGAAAAAATAATTTTCCGTCAAATATTTTTGTTGGGCAGGTATAATTTCTTCCATTCGAAGTAATTTGACACCTTTTTAAAATTTTATTAACTCCAAGAACACGCATACTGTTTCCTCAGATAAATCTCAATTTATTTTACTAAAATTATATCACTCTTACTCAACTTTGTCTATGATAATTTACTTACACCTTTTCGCCACAACGACAAGCAAAACAATCAAAGCTATTAAAACTTTCTTAGTATGTACCATAGGGGAGCTTCTTTGATTTTGCGTATCCCTTTTCGTCGCATACAAGGATATCACGCTCATCTTGGTTGGCATTTTCATAGCTTCCTGCGCTTTTGAGAAAGAGCTGAAATTCGGCTCCTTTTTCTATTATTATATAGATAACAAGGAAAAATCGTAGTTTGCTATTGGCTTGATGGCATAAAATAACAGGCAACCTCTTAATAAGGCTGCCTGTGAATACTTAAAATATGCGATTTTTTAGTCTCTGCACCTTTTTTAGTACCTACCCGTGTAAATTTGATGTAAAGAGGTAAATTTTTTCGGTTTATGAAGTCCCGAAACCCGCATAAATACCGGCTTTTTCGACTTTACTTGTCAAGCGGCTTCATTGTCGGGATTTTTAATTTATCAATTTTATATTCCTTCATAACTGATTATATCTTACCATTTATCGGCTCAATTTGCAACCTATAATTTTATAAATTATTATATCTTGTTACAGATGATGTTCCAAACGGCGTAAGTTTTGGCGTAAGTGGCGTATGCAGTTAAAAAGCAGATGTGCTTCATTGTGTTTTTTTCAAGAACATATCAAGCTCTCTGAATCCCTCAATTTTCAGTTCTTTAGTAGCATCAGTATAGATATTCATTGTAGTTGAAATATCCTTATGACCTAATGTGTCCCGGATAACCTTTATATTAATTCCCGCTTCACACATACGTGTTGTAAATGTGTGACGAAGCGAATGACAACTAAAAATATCGCATAAAATTCAGAGCTTTTTTATATGCAAGATGACATATCTTAAAAAGTAATCCACAAAAATTAATACAGTCGCTTCAGCATAACTCGTCACTTTCGCATCTAATTGTATTTAAAAATCAAAAAAGCCGACCTCATCACTGTGCTCTCAATGTGTGCAGCCTTTTATGGTCTTGGTTACGTGCATGGACAGCACGATTCCAAGGCAAAAAAGTAACCGCCCGAAAGTCTGGTAAACTGAAGCGGTTACTTTAACTAAATCATATATCAGGCGAACCGTCATCGGTAGCACCTTTTGTTATCATTATAATAACACCTATTTCAAATTATGTCAAAAGAATATTATGAATGATAGCCAAAAAGTATAACCAATCCATTTATGCTTGCATAAATATAGATTGGTTATACCTTTTGACTTAAACTATTTTTTATATGATTACTGTTATGGCAAAATATGTCCCGATGCCAGATACATTCTATACCACTCTTCCCTCGTAAGCTCCACATTACATCCGGCAACGATCTCCCTAAGGCGCTCTTCCTCTGTGGTTCCGGCTATCACCTGCATATGTGCAGGATGTCTCATAATCCACGCTGTAGCAATAGCCGTTGCACTAACAGCATACTTATCAGACAATTCGCCAATAACCCGGTTCAACTCTGAGTACTCCTCAGAGTTCAAGAAGCAGCCTCTCCAGGCTGGCATCTGAAACGGAGACCAAGCCTGTATAGTGACATCATTAAGTCTACAGTAATCAAGAACTCCTCCATCCCTGTCAATCGAACCTGCTGTATCCATATTTACCTCCAGACCAGCAGCCACCATATTAGATACCGGCACACTAAACTGTAACTGATTGATAATCAGAGGTTGTTTCACATATTTCTTCAATAATTCCATCTGACCCGGATTGTGGTTAGATACACCAAAATATCTGACTTTGCCACTTTTCTCCAAGGTATCAAATGCATCCGCCACTTCTTCCGGTTCAACCAATGCATCCGGTCTGTGCAAAAGTAAAATATCCAAATAATCCATCTTTAGTCTCTTTAGCGAACCATCTACAGAATCCAAAATGTGTTTCTTGGAAAAATCATAATAACCCTGTCTGATTCCGCATTTAGACTGGATAATCATATCCTCTCTCTTAAGTGAGCCATCACAGTGCCAAGCACTGCCAAATACTTCCTCACTTCTACCATCACCATATATGTCAGCATGATCAAAGAAAACAACCCCAAGTTCTATTGCCCTATGAATAAATCTGTTCATCTTATTCGGTTCAAAATCCGCAAATCTCATACACCCTGCCACAACTGCAGGAGCAACAATTTTATCAATTCCAATACTAATCTTCTTCATCGTTCTATTTCCTCTTAAATTAAATTTTAAACATTGCTTTCTTAAAACAATATTTATTTTGTAGCAATACGGATGCTCTTAGAAAATATCCTCTATATAGTGCTTTTTCTATTAAATTGTGGACTAAGAGTTCTTCGCCAAGATTTGTTAATCTCTGTTTGACTATGAAGAAAATTGGTCAAAACTTGGTCAAAACGCCTTGACTAACTGTATTTATGAATGCCTCAAAGCCCCGAAACCCTTGATTTTCCTAGATTCTTATTTATCCAATGGCTTCATCGTCGGGAAGATTATTACATCCCTTATTGACGCACTGTCGGTCAAAAGCATTACAAGCCTGTCTATGCCCATACCCATACCGCCTGTCGGCGCCATACCGTATTCAAGCGAGGTTAAAAAGTCCTCGTCTATCATATTTGCCTCTTCGTCGCCTGCTTCTCTGAGCTTTAGCTGATGCTCAAAGCGGCCTCTCTGGTCAATTGGGTCGTTAAGCTCTGTGTATGCGTTTGCAAGCTCTCTGCGCGTAATAAACAGTTCAAATCTTTCAACCAGCTCCGGCACATCGGGCTTGCGCTTTGTAAGCGGAGAAACCTCAACAGGGTAATCGCATATAAAGGTAGGCTGTACAAGCTGTTCCTCAACATATTCCTCAAAGGCGGTGTTTAATATGTTGCCCCAGGTGTCTGTCGGCTTAACCTCAAGCTTAAGCTGCTTTGCAACCTCCTTTGCTTTTTCGGTATCTCCGATAAATTCGCTGAAGTCAACGCCTGCGTACTGCTTTACGGCGTCTATCATTGTCATTCTCTTAAACGGAAGCGCCAGCGAAACGTCCTCTCCCTGATATGTTATCCGGTCTGTACCGTTTACTGCAAGGCAAGCCTTGTTTATAAGCTTTTCCGTTAAGTCCATCATACCGTTATAATCTGTATATGCCTCGTACAGCTCTATTGTGGTGAACTCAGGGTTGTGCTTTACGTCCATACCCTCGTTTCTGAAAAGTCTGCCTATTTCGTAAACCTTTTCCATACCGCCGACAATCAGTCTTTTAAGGTACAGCTCCGGTGCAATACGCAGGTACATATCCATATCGAGAGTATTGTGGTGCGTAATGAACGGTCTTGCGGCGGCTCCGCCGGGTATGGTGTTAAGTATAGGCGTTTCAACCTCGATATATCCAATTTCGTCAAGCTCACGGCGGATAGTTTTTATAATGGTGCTGCGTGCAATAAACGCATCCTTAACCTCCGGATTTACCATAAGGTCAACATACCTCTGACGGTATCTCAAATCTGTATCCTTAAGTCCGTGGTGCTTTTCCGGAAGAGGAAGCAGTGACTTTGACAAAAGCTTAACTTCCTTTGCGTGTACAGATATTTCGCCTCGTCTTGTTTTAAATACAAAACCCTTAACCTCTACAATATCGCCGATGTCCCACTTAGGCATCTGCACCTTGTAGGTTTCCTCGCCAACATCGTTAATGCGTACATAAACCTGCATTCTTCCGGCTCTGTCGTGTACGTCTATAAACGAAGCCTTGCCCATATCTCGCCAGCTCATAATACGTCCGGCAATGCATACGTCTTTATTTTCAAGCTCCTCAAAACGCTGTGTAATTTCGCTTGATAATATATCTCTGTCGCTGGTTGTAATTTTATACGGGTCGTTGCCGCTTTCCTGCAATGCTTTCAGCTTATCTCTTCTTATCTGTAAAAGCTCGCTTAAATCCTTTTCCTCTGCCGGCTGGTTATTTGCCTGCTGCTTGTTGTCTGCCATTTTCAATCTTCCTCTCATAACGCATTAATTCCTGTGTTAAAAATACAGCAGGGCTGTGCCGTATTTTGCGGGTAGTATTAAATAATAAGCATTTGTGTTTTTATGATTATTTTGTTATTTCAAGCACCTTATAATCAACTATGCCGCCCGGTGTTTCTATTGATACAACCTCGTCAACCTTTTTGTCGAGAAGATTTTTGCCAACCGGAGATTCATCAGAGATTAATCCCTCGCAGGGGTCAGCCTCGTTTGAGCCTACAATTTTGTACCTGCATTCTCTGTTTGCCGTCAGGTTCATAACTCTCACAGTTGAACCAACGTGAACATACTCGTTGCTTATCTCGCTTTCGTCAATAATCTTTACATTTTTAAGCATAGCCTCTATGGTGGAAATTCTTGCCTCTACCATAGCCTGGTCGTTTTTAGCTTCATCGTATTCGCTGTTTTCCGAAAGGTCGCCGAAAGAGAGCGCAACCTTTATTTTTTCTGCAATTTCTTTTCTTTTAACGGATTTCAGCTCGTCAAGCTCCTGCTCTAAATTTCTTAAGCCCTCTTCTGTAAGTAATACCTGCTTTTGCATTTTACATACCGTCCTTTACAATAATTAATATACAGCGCTGTGCAGCTTAAAGCGGCCGCAAGCGTACAAATGAATTACCAAATCAGTATCAAAACATATACAATTAATTATAGACACCGCAAATAAAAGTGTCAAGTATAAATTTCCCGATTTATACCGCTTTATATGCGTGTTTTTCGGCATTAAAGACGTGTTTATTTATGAAAAAAAGCCTCTTTTGTGCAGCTTGTTAGTAAAAACAGAGTTTTTTGTCGGAAATAAGCGCAAATTTTGTTACAAATAAGCGTAAATTTGGACTACAAATCTGAAAGAAAATATGTTATTATTAATGTGTGTGTGAATATTTAAGCATCACACTGCCCCGTATATTTCAAATACCCGCAAAATGAATAAATGATATAAAGGAAAGTTAAAAATGATAAGTACGATATTGTTTGACCTTGACGGTACGCTGCTGCCTATGGACCAGGAGGTTTTTGTAAACAGCTACTTTAAAGAGCTTTCAAAAACTATGAAGCCGTACATAAGCGACAGCAAGGCTCTTGTTAAGGCTGTGTGGGCAGGCACGGAAAAAATGATGGCAAACGACGGCAAAATGACAAACGAGCAGTGCTTCTGGAATACCTTCTGCGCTGTTTTCGGTGAGGATATTTTGAAGCTGAAGCCAAAGTTTGACAGCTTCTACGAAAATGAATTCAATAATGTAAAAAACAGCGTAGGCTTTAATCCCCTTGCAAGGGAATGTACGGAAATACTCGCCGATAAGGGATACACGCTTATTGCCGCTACAAATCCGCTTTTTCCCCGCAGTGCAACGCTGAACAGGCTGAACTGGGCGGGTGTTGACAGCAAAATATTTTCAAAAATAACAACTTACGAAACCTCCTCTTACTGCAAGCCGAATACGGAATATTACAAGGAGATTCTTGAGGATGCCGGAATAAATGCCGAAAGCTGTATGATGGTAGGAAACGACGTAAGCGAGGATATGTGCGTAAGCAAAATAAATATGGATACATATCTGATTACGGACTGCATTATTAACAGCAAAAATACAAATATTGAAAATATAAAGCAGGGCAGCTTTGAGGACTTTAAAAAGTTTGCTTTATCGCTGCCGCAGATAAATTAATAATAAAAACCGAAGGGAAAATTTGTTATGAGTTTTAAAAGCTACTATGATGTAATTATTGTCGGAGCAGGACCGGCAGGTATTTTTACCGCAATAGAAATGGTAAAGCGCAAAAGCAAGAAAAGTATATTAATAATAGAAAAGGGAAAGCCTGTTGAAAAACGAAGCTGCCCTAAGCTGAAAACACAAAAATGTATGAACTGCAAGCCGTACTGTCATATTACAACAGGCTTTTCCGGCGCAGGAGCGTTTTCTGACGGAAAGCTGTCCCTAAGCTATGAGGTAGGCGGAGATTTGCCAACGCTTATCGGTGCGGAGCTTGCACAGGAAACAATTAATTACACAGATAAAATTTATCTTGAATTCGGTGCCGACGAAAAGGTTGAGGGAATAGGACAGGCAGAAAAGGTTAAGGAAATACGCAAAAAGGCTATTGCATCAGGCTTGAAGCTTGTTGACTGCCCCATAAGGCATTTAGGCACAGAACGAGCACAGAGCTTATACAAAAGCATTGAAAGCTTCCTTTTGCAAAACGGCGTTGATATTATGTTCAACTACACCTGCAAGGACGTTATTATTAACGACAGCGTTTGCTCCGGCGTAATTGTTGAAAATAATTCAGGCAAGGAAGCGCCTGTTGAAATAAGCGGAGAAAGCATAATCGTTGCAACGGGAAGAAAGGGCGCAGACTGGCTTGAAAAGGTGTGTGAGGAGCATAAAATTGCACATCAGCCGGGTACTGTTGATATAGGCGTGCGTATTGAGGTAAGAAACGAGGTTATGGAGGAGGTAAACGAGGTTTTATACGAATCCAAGCTTATAGGCTACCCAAGACCGTTTAAAAATAAGGTGAGAACCTTTTGCCAGAACCCCGGCGGCTTTGTAAGCCAGGAAAACTACGATAACGACTTAGCCGTTGTAAACGGTCACTCCTACAAGGATATAAAATCCAACAACACAAACCTTGCAATTTTAGTATCTCATAACTTTACCGAGCCGTTTAACCAGCCGATAGCATATGCACAGAAGGTGGGCGAGCTTACAAATATGCTTGCTAACGGTCATATTCTTGTGCAGAGATACGGAGATATACTCGACGGCAAGCGCACATGGCCCAAGGAGCTGAGCCAGTCTAACGTAAGGCCGACAATTCCGGACGCCGTTGCAGGCGACATTACAGCCGCAATGCCGTACCGTGCAATGGTAAATATAATAAACTTTATTCAGGCGGTAGACAACGTAGTACCGGGCTTTGCAAGCTATGAAACCCTGCTTTATTCGCCGGAGCTTAAATTTTACAGCAACCGGGTTAAGATGGACAGCGACTTCAACACAAACATCAAGGGTCTGCACTGCCTGGGCGATTCCTCAGGCTGGACAAGAGGTCTTATGATGGCGTCTGTTATGGGCGTGCTTATGGCGAGAAAGCTGTAACAGGACACTGCTTTTCTGCAAAATAAGACTGTTTTATGTAGCCCTTTGCATAGTTTTCGCAAATTTGCAAATTATTGACACAAAAAGAAAACTATACTATAATTATGAAATCAGAAAAGAGAAAATTTATTTGTCTTGAACGGAAATTTTTATAAAATTATTTTATAAATATGAGGTAAATAAAAATGAAAAAGCTTACGCCTCGCAAGCTTGTGCTTGCACTTTCCGATATGTTTATAATATGCGTATGTTCACTTGTTTCAAACTATGCGCTTGAAATTTTCGGCTTTAAGCCGCTTTGGACATCTCAGCTCGGTATAATTACTGTTTTGCTCGTGTTTTTATGCTTTGCTTCTCTGTTTGTTATGGGAGCGTACAACAAGCTCTGGCGCTACTTTAATTTAAGAGATTACCTTTCCTGTATATCGGGAATGTTAATAGGCTGCGGCGTTGCGCTTGTTATTATGTTTTTAATATATAATCAGTGGATGTTCCAGTTTATTATTCTGCAGTTTGCGCTAAGCACGTTAAGCGTAATTCTGTTCAGAATGATTTTCAGAAAAACGTTCCTGGTGCTTGTTGACTCCAGCAACAACAGATACAAGAAGAGAACGCTTATCGTCGGCGCAGGCGAGGCGTGCAAAATTATTTTAAGAGAAATTGAAAACGCACATTCAGACGTTGACAGTCCCTGCTTTGAGTATCTTCCGGTATGTATTGTAGACGACGACCCCAAAAAGCTGAAAACTGCTATACGCGGCGTAAGAGTTCTGGGCACAAGCGAAGATATTATTAAGCTTTGTAAGGATATGGAGATAGAGATTATTATATTTGCCATACCCTCCAGCACAGAGTCAGAGAAGAGATATATACTCGACCTTTGCTCGGAAACACAATGTAAAATTAAAATTGTGCCGTATTTAAGCGAGATTATAGATGACGGCGACAAAAAGGATATTGTCCCGCAGATGGCGGATATTAAGGTTGAGGACCTTCTGGGCAGAAAGCCGATAACCTTTAACAAAAAGGATACTATGCAGTTTATCAGCGGAAAGGTATGTATGATAACCGGCGGCGGCGGCTCAATAGGCAGCGAGCTTACAAGGCAGATTGCAAAGTATAACCCGGAGCAGATAATAATTTTAGATATTTATGAAAACAATGCCTATGACATTCAGCAGGAGCTTGTAATGGAGTACGGCGGAAAGCTTAATATTGTAACGCTTATTGCCTCTGTGCGCGACCACGAGAAAATGAAGGCGATTTTCGAAAAGTATAAGCCTCAGGTTATCTTCCATGCGGCGGCGCATAAGCACGTTCCTCTTATGGAAACCTCTCCGGAGGAGGCAGTTAAAAACAATGTTGTCGGCACATTTAATATGGCAACGCTTGCCGAGTATTACGGTGCAGAAAAGTTTGTTATGATTTCCACCGATAAGGCGGTAAATCCGACAAATGTAATGGGTGCTACAAAGCGATGCTGCGAAATGATAATGGAATATATGGCGCAGTTCGGCAGCTCAAAGACAGAATTTGTTACCACTCGTTTTGGCAATGTATTAGGCTCAAACGGCTCTGTTATTCCGCTGTTTAAGCGTCAGATTGAAAGCGGAAAGCCCGTAACGGTTACGCACCCGGAAATTATCAGATATTTTATGACAATCCCCGAGGCAGTGTCGCTGGTGCTTCAGGCGGCGGCAATGGCGCACGGCGGCGAAATATTTGTTCTTGATATGGGTGCGCCGGTTAAAATAGTAACGCTTGCAGAAAATCTGATAAGAATGTACGGAAAAACACCATATAAGGATGTTGAGATAAAATTTACGGGTCTTCGTCCGGGAGAAAAGCTTTATGAGGAGCTTTTGATGGACGAGGAGGGGCTTAAGGCAACTGCAAACAAGAAGATATTTATAGGCAATCAAATTCCGATTAAGGCGGAGGAATTTACAGAAAAGCTTACAAAGCTGCGTGAATATGCCGAGAAAAACGATTCTGAAAATACGCTTATAATGTTAAGCGATATTGTACCTACATTCCATCACCAAACTAACGACGGCGGCGGAAAGTAATGTCTTTTGTTGTACTTAAAATTGAGTATATTATATTTTCTATGGTTCGGTATATAACATTAAATTAAAGAATAAAATTAATCTACGAAGCAGGAGGTAATACTATGTGTGGTATAGTCGGATATGTCGGCTACAGAGATTGCAGCGATGTTCTGGTGTCTGCTCTTACCAAGCTTGAGTACAGGGGTTACGACTCAGCAGGAATAGCTGTTTTTGAAAACGGGGAAATTAAGGTAGCAAAAACACAGGGAAGACTGAAAGACCTTGAGGATAAAATGCAGAAGGAAGGAAAGCCAATGGGCTTTGCCGGAATAGGTCATACAAGATGGGCAACTCACGGCGAGCCGTCAGACAGAAATTCTCACCCTCACAGCGGCGAAAAGGTGTCTATAGTACATAACGGAATAATTGAGAATTATAAAATGCTCAAGGAATTTCTTGTAAGCAAAAATCAAACCTTTTTAAGCGATACAGACACAGAGGTAGTAGCAAGGCTTCTGGGATATTACTATAACGGAGATCCGCTTGATACTATAATAAAGGTTGTGCAGGAGCTTGAAGGCTCTTATGCGCTCGGTATGGTATTTGAGGATTTTCCGGATACTGTATATGCAATCCGTCACGAAAGCCCGCTTATTGTAGGCGTTGGAGAAAACGAGAATTTCATAGCGTCCGATGTACCGGCAATACTTAAATATACAAAGGATTATTATCTTCTAGAGCACGATGAAATTGCCGTTTTGGACAAAAGCGGCGTGAAAATTTATGATTTGCACCGCAGAGAGGTTGAAAAAGAGCTGAAAACTGCCGACTGGGATATGGAGTCTGCGGAAAAGTGCGGTTATGAGCACTTTATGATAAAGGAAATACACGAACAGCCAACCTCTGTAAGAACAACAATTACGCCGAGAATAACAAACGGTTTGCCGGATTTATCTGAATGTGGCATTACACCGGAGCTTATAAAAAACTTCCGTCAGATATACATTGTAGCCTGCGGAACGGCAATGCACGCCGGAACTGTGGGTAAATATGTTATTGAGAAGCTTGCGAGAATACCTGTTACGGTTGATATAGCCTCGGAATTCAGATACAGAAGTCCGCTTGTGGGCGAGGGCGACCTTGTTATTATAATCTCACAGTCCGGAGAAACGGCAGACAGCTTAGCGGCAATGCGCCTTTCAAAAAGCCTTGGCGCAAAAACACTTGCAATAGTAAACGCAAAGGGAAGCTCCATTGCAAGAGAAGCCGATATGCTCATATACACGCACGCAGGTCCGGAAATTGCCGTTGCGTCTACAAAGGCGTATATGGTACAGCTTGCAGTAATGTATCTGTTCGCCTTTGAGCTTGCTTTGGCGGCAGGCAGAATATCTGAGGAAGAGTGCAGAGAGCTTACAAAGGCGCTTACCGATATACCGGAAACAATAGAGAAAATACTTGAAAGCGACAAGGAGAAATGCTCCTTTGTTGCAACACAGCTTATAACTGCCGACAGCCTGCTGTATATAGGCAGAGGACTTGACTACGCAATGAGTATGGAGGGAAGCCTGAAGCTTAAGGAAATTTCCTACATTCATTCCGAGGCATACGCCGCAGGCGAGCTTAAGCACGGAACAATATCGCTTATAACGCAGGATATGCCTGTAATCGCCGTTGCAACTCAGTCAGATTTGCTTGACAAGACGGTAAGCAATATTAAAGAGGTAAAGTCAAGAGGCGCCAAGGTTGTGCTTGTATGCACAGAGGGCTTTAACGTGGACGAAGAGGCATATGATTTTATTATAAGAGTGCCGAAAACCAACGAGCTTCTTACCCCGATGAGTACGGCTGTTTCTTTACAGCTTCTGGCGTATTACACCTCTGTATTAAGAGGGAACGACGTTGACAAGCCGAGAAATCTTGCAAAGTCTGTAACGGTGGAATAATAAAATATTTTAGGATTTAATTTATTTAAATAAATTAAAAATTTTTAGAAAGAAGTGGTAAAATGATTAAGAAACTATTGGCATCCGTACTCACGGTTGTAATGCTTGCGTCCTTAATTTGCATACATACAGGCGCAGTTTACATACCGGCAGAGGAGGAAGCCGCAGCAGACTACGGACTAAAAAGCAATGTGCAGGAGGGTGTAATTCTGCACGCTTGGAACTGGTCATACAACAACATTAAGGCAAATATGAAAACGATAGCAGAAAGCGGCTATTCGGCAGTACAGACCTCGCCTGTAACACAGCCGAAGGACTACTACTGGGAGGGCGTTGCTTACGGCGATGTAGGTATACCGGACGGTACAGGCGGTTACAACGCAAACTGGTGGAAGGTTTATCAGCCTGTTTCAATGTCTATATGCGACAATGGAAATACATGGTTCGGCACGAAGAAAGAGTTTGAAGAAATGTGTGCCGAGGCTGAAAAATACGGCGTTAAGGTTATTGTTGACATCGTAGCAAACCATATGGGTAATATTCAGGGCTGGAAAATAGGCAGTGTTGAAGAGGTTATGAGCGATATTTCACCGCAGGTCGGTGAATTCTGTAACCCGGATATGCTCACAGATCCTTCATATTGGCACATCAGCACAAGCTGGATTCACTCAAGCGACGGCCGCTTTGACATAACACAGGGCAATATGGGTATGCCGGACCTCAATACAGGCGACAAAAAGGTTCAGACAATGGTGCTGAATCTCTTAAAGGAATGTATTGATGCAGGCGCAGACGGCTTCCGTTTTGACGCTGCAAAGCATATAGAAACTCCTGCCGACGACCCTGCATTTGCAAGCGACTTCTGGGATGTTGTGCTTGACGGAGCAACTGCTTACGCTAAGAGCAAGGGTCTTGACGCACCCTACTATTACGGCGAGGTACTCAACAGACTTGACAGTACAGCAGCAGAAAATTATTATATCAGTAAAATGTCCTTAACAGACAACAGCACAGGCGATAATATAAGAAACTCCCTCAGATGGGGCGGAATGGGCAGCGCAGGCAATTCCGGCTTTGCAGGCTATGTTCACGGCAAAGCAGACAGAGTTGTTCTATGGGCAGAAAGCCACGATACTTATATGGGCGGCGGCTCTTCCTATGACGCTAACGACAAGACAATAAAGCAAACATGGGCAGTTGTTGCATCAAGAAAAGACGCTACATCTCTGTTCTTTGCCCGTCCGTACTATTCAAAACAAATTCTTGCAGATGACGTAAACGGCGCAAGACAGCCGGATTATTTGAAAGCAAATCTTGAACAGCGCCAGATGGGCGAGGTAGGAACATATACCTGGAGCGACACATCTGTTGCAGAGGTTAATAAGTTCCATAACCTTTTTGCCGGACAAAGCGAGTCGCTCTCAACTGTTGACAACAAGATTTTCTACAACGAGCGCGGAACAAGCGGTGTAATAATAGTTAATTTAGACGGAGCAGGTGAAGTTTCTCTGTCGGCAAAGGCAATGAAAGCCGGAACATATAAAGACCAGGTAACAGGCGAAATCTTTACTGTTGCCAACGGCAAAATCACAGGTAATATTAAGGGCGAGGACGGAATTGCAGTAGTATATGACGCTGACCCGGCACCGCAAAATACAATTTCTCAAAAGGGCGGCGAATTTACGTCAGATACTCTTAAGCTCACCTTAGGATTAAGCAACGCTACCTCCGGCACATATAAAATAGGCGACGGAGCAGCTACAACCTACACTGCTTCAACCGAAATTACAATAGGCGAGGGTCTTGCAACAGGCGAAAGCGTAACGGTTTATCTCACTGCAACAAACGGAAGCGAAACTACAAACACCTCCTACACCTTTACAAAGACAGAGAATATAACGCCGACAACTCCTACAAGTCCCACAGAGCCGACCACTCCCACAAGTCCCACAGGACCGACATCTCCTACTCAGCCTGCCGGTACTGTAAAGGTTTATTTTGACAACAGCAAGACAAATTGGGATAAGGTTTGCTGCTATATTTATGCTGACGGAGCAGGCGAAGTGAAGGCTTGGCCGGGAAATGAAATGACCTTAAATGCAGACGGTCTTTACGAGTTTACTGTTCCAAGCGGCTTTGAAAACGGAAGAGTACTTTTTAACAACAAAAATAACGGACAGCAAATTCCTGCGGCAGGTCAGCCGGGCTTAGAAATAAACAGCAAGAATATGATCTATCAAAACGGAAGCTGGAAAGAATATATAGTTGTTGAGCCGACCGAACCCACTGACCCCACACAGCCGGAGCAATATATGTACGGCGACCTTACAGGAGATTCTGTAGTTGATATGAACGATGTTCTTCACGCACAGAGATACCTTGCTAAGATTGCCACATTTACTCAGCCGCAGATTTTAAGCGGTGATATTAACAAATCCGGCGACATAGATTTGCAGGATATTCTTGAGGTTCAGAAATATATGGCAAAAATTAAGTGCAGTGAACTTATCGGCACAAAATTCAGCGTTGCTTAATGCTGTTTAATCGGTTTTTATAACATAACGAATAAAACGGTACGGTTAATTATCAGCCGTACCGTTTTTGCGTGCAAAAGAGAATGGGTGGATTTAAAAGAAAATTTTTACAAAAGCAAAAAAAGTTTTTATTAATATTGCAAAAATGCTTTGTTTTGTATGTTGAATTTGCATAAAACAACAGGGTGAATATTGTAATAATAGGTGAATTTATTAATGAAATGAAATTTTCGGTTGTTTATACTGTGCATATATGCTATAATTATTTAGTAATTACGAAGGTAATTGTAAAAAATGTCCGATAAGGTCGAAACGCTTGTCGGAACCGAAAGGAGATACCCGCATTGAAACAGTATGATGCGAAGAAAATTTTAAATATAGCCCTGCTGGGGCACGGCGGCTCGGGAAAGACCTCTGTTGCAGAGTCTATGCTATACCTTGCAGGTGCGTCTGACAGACTCGGTAAGGTTGGAGAGGGCAACACAATATGCGACTTTGACCCAGAGGAAATAAAGAGAAAGACATCTGTTATTACGGCAGTTGCTCCGATAGAATGGAAAAATTATAAAATGAACCTTATAGATACGCCCGGTCTGTTTGATTTTGCAGGCGGAGTATGTGAGGGTCTGCGTGCGGCAGATACTGCGCTTATTGTAGTATCCGGAAAAAACGGAGTAAACGTAGGAACAGAGAAGGCGGTAAAGCAGGCGGCTAAGCAGGGTCTTACAAAGGTGTTCTTTGTAAACGGTCTTTGCGACGAAAGCGCAAGATTTTACAGAGTATTTGAAACGCTCAAGGCTTCCTTCGGCCCGTCCGTCTGCCCTGTTGTTGTGCCGTATATAGTAGACGGTCAGGCTAATTGCTATGTTAATCTGCTTGAATATAAGGCGTATCTTTATGAGGACGGAAAAATGGTGCAGACTGCTATGCCTGATATGGGCGACAGACTGGACGGCTTGCGTACAGCAATTTATGAGGCAGTTGCCGAAACAAGCGACGAAATGTTTGAAAAGTACTTCAGCGGCGAGGAGTTTACCCCTGAGGAGGTAATAGTAGGAATAAGCAACGGTGTTAAAAACGGAACAATAAGCCCTGTTTTCTGTGGAGACGCACATAACACCTTTGGCATAGACCAGCTTTTAAACGGTCTTACATGGCTTGCGCCCAGTGCTGCCGATAAGGCAGGGGAAATTGCCGTTGACGTTGACGGCGAGCCTGTAGAGCTTACTGTAAATGAAAATGCAGCAGCGGCAGCAATAGTGTTTAAAACTATTGCAGACCCGTTTGTGGGTAAGCTTTCTTACTTTAAGGTAATATCGGGCAAGGTTTCGCCCGATACCCCGCTTGTTAATATGCGTACGGGAAATCAGGAGCGCATAAACAAGGTTATGATAATTAAGGGTAAAAAGCAGGAGGATGCACCGTATATCGGCGCAGGTGATATAGGAGCAGTGGCAAAGCTGCAAAACACAAACACAGGTGATACGTTGTGCTCGCCTGCAAGGAAGGTAATTCTTGACGCTATTGAATATCCCGTTGCTACATATACAATGGCAATTTATCCTAAAACAAAGGGTGAAGAGGATAAGGTTGCGCAGGCGCTTGCAAGAATATGCGAGGAAGACCCGACAGTTAAGCTTGAAAACAACACAGAAACAAAGCAGATGCTTGTATCCGGCTTGGGTGAACAGCATTTAGACGTTGTTGTTTCTAAAATAAAGTCGAAATTCGGCGTTGAGGTTTATCTTGAAAAGCCAAAGGTTGCATATAGAGAAACCATACGCAAAAAGGTGCAGGTACAGGGCAAGCATAAAAAGCAAAGCGGTGGACACGGACAGTTCGGCGATGTCTGGATAGAATTTGAGCCGTGTGACTGCGAGGGTCTGGAATTTGCCGAGAGAGTTGTAGGCGGAGCAGTGCCTAAGGGCTTTTTCCCTGCTGTTGAAAAGGGTCTCAGAGATTGCATTAAAAAAGGTCCTCTTGCAGGCTATCCTGTGGTAGGACTTAAGGCAACATTGTACGATGGCTCGTACCATCCTGTTGACTCTAGCGAAATGTCGTTTAAAATGGCGGCCGGCATTGCGTATAAAAACGGCTTGCCTCAGGCTTCTCCGGTGCTTTTAGAGCCGATAGGCGCACTTAAAGCGACTGTTCCGGACAACAATATGGGCGACGTTATGGGTGAGGTGAACAAGCGCAGAGGAAGAGTACTTGGTATGAATCCCGGCGAGGACGGTATGCAGGTGGTTGAAGCAGAAGTGCCGATAGCTGAAATGGCAGACTTCTCAACTTATATCCGCCAGGTAACGCAGGGCAGAGGAAGCTACACCTTCGAGTTTGAACGCTATGAGGAGGCTCCTGCAAATATAACGCAAAAGGTAGTTGAAAGCGCAAGGGCGCAGGCTGAATAAAAGTAAATATAAATAGCATTAAAAAGCCGATACAGACGTTTAAGCTGCCTGTATCGGCTTTTTGTCGGGGAAACACTGATTAAGTCGTTTGTGCAAACAGCTTTTTGGCGCGATTTGTTCAGTGTTTCCCTAGGTAAGCAGTTCTTTTTGTTTCTTTTGGCTGAAGCCTTTTAAAACTAAATTATACGATTCTGCGAGCAAATCCTTTAATAAGTTATCGGGAACATTTCCGTCTGCTTTTACCGAGTTCCAATGCACCTTATCCAATTCCATTCTGCCTTTAAATCCTTAGTAACGCCTTTTTTACTTAAAAGAAATTCATCTATCCATTCGTATTTCACAGTTTATTGCCTCCTTTACGCTTCATACTGCGAATTAAAGCCTTATCCTCAGCGCATACCCTGTTTGACTCCGTTATTTTCTGCAAGGTTTTATTGAAGGTGAAGTCATCAAGCGTACAGCCTTGAAGATATTTAAGCGTTAAATCACGGTATTTTACAAAGCAAACAGACAGCGCCCACGCCACACCCATCTGTACATAATAATCCTTGCGGGAAACGCAGTCTAAAAGCGCAAGGGTATTTTCAATATACTCGTCGCAGATAAAGTAGTCAAGCAGCATTATTACGCCGAAGCGTATAAAAAACTCTCTTTTATCGTTAAGATATGGCTTAATAAACTCTAACACCAAGGCCTTGTTTTTGTTTGCAATTTTCAGTCCGGCACAAAAGCAGTCGCATACGGCCCAGTTGTCAATTTTCGGCACAAAGCTTTTAACATACTCCAAAACAGTATTTATATCAGCCTTAATCTGACCGATTACCAAACCCTGAAGCATAACCTCCTCAAAGGTGTCAGCCTCGGCAGTTTCAAGATAAGTGCGGTAATCGCCCCTTGCAAGCTCCTTTGCAAGCTTTCTTACAGCAGGTATGCGAACGCCTAAAATGCTTTCCGGGTCAATGTTAGGGATAAGCTTTGCGTTAAATTTTTTGTAATCGCTTTCTGCAAGCTTTTTAAGCTCCTGTTTTACGTCCATTATAATCCCTCATAAAGTCTTGTTCCCTTGGTATGCAGGAATAAAAGCGCCAGAAATACGGCAATTGCAAGGTAAACGGCGATTACAGCGTAAGAGATAAAATAGTATGCTCCCGCAAAGAAAGCTATTAAAACAGCTCCGCCTGTCGGAGGTAACATAAAGGCTATAGCAAGAAGAGTAGCAAGAATGACGCTGCCGCTTTGCTTTATTACAGTGGTTTCGTTTGTCCAGTCAAATCTTGGCATAAGCAGATTTATTGCAACGCCTAAAAGTCCCGTAAAAACGCAGCAAAGCAGAGCAATAACAAAAATAAACAGTGCGTCTAAAATAGAAACATTTAAGAATATTACGCTTGTTGCAACGGGAATTAATATACCGGGAAGAGAAACAACAGGCACAGTTAATGCCTTGCCTATGAAAATATCCATAGCTCTTACAGGGGCAGATTTAAGTATCCACAGTGTTTTTGCCTCCAGAGAAATACTCGGTGCGCTTATATCGTTCATACAGCAGCAAAGCGAAATTCCCGAACATAATGCAACCGGAATTATTCCCGGCGAGCCGGAAATAAGGGAGCTGATTCCGCCTAAAATATCTGCTCCGGCAAATATTATGCCTATTCCGAGTATTGCGGAAAAAATTGTACCGGCGCTGCAGTTAAAAATATAGCCCGGCATACTTAAGAAATATCCAAGCTCCTTTTTAAGTAGAGAAATTCTTATATTTCCCGGCTTCATCGGCTTTTCGACATATTTTTTACCCTTTACAGCAGCCTTTTTTGTGATAATCTTTGTAAATTTAATTGATATAAACCAGAATATTGCGCAAGCAGGAACAATGCACATAAGCAGCACAAGCAGTATGTAAAGTATGTTTGCGTCCTGTACAGCAAGACCGAACCAATAAGCAGGAGGCATAAATGTTTTAATGCCCTGTGCAAGCTGTGGCATATTGGTTATCATATTATCCATTAAGCTGCTCAGGTTGAAGCAGCAGTACATATAAATACCGAAGAAAATAAAGCCGAAAATAGTTGCAACGATGTTTTTCCTTGGAAGCTTAGATGAGATGAAGCCGATGAAATAACCAAGTATGGCGGATATGGCAGTTGCAGCAAGCGGAAGAATAAGAATTCCGCACAGATAATATATAAAGCCCAATACAGAAAAACCGATGAATAATTGATATACAACGCCGGCTGGTATAAGAATAAGCAGGCAGTAAACGCAGTTGAGAATGTGCAGCGTCAGAATACGGCTTAATAATATTGCAGAAGGCTTAATCGGCATACTTAACAGCAGCTCATTGTCCTTTGAATCAAACATATATGACTGTGCGGCAAATACGCTGCCTATAAGCGCAAAGCCGAGTGCACCTATAGCGGCAATAGAGAAATACGGCCATGTGTCCGTCTGCTGCTCCGCCATTACTAAGGCTATCGACATAAAAATCGTAGAGAAAAAGAATAGCATCATCAGCCCCAAAAAGCAAAACAGAACTGTAAGCAGGGCAACTCTGCCGTTGGAGGATTCCTGCGACGGAATACCGCGTTTATTCGACCGCCTTACCATTGACTGAAAGAGAGCCGAAAGCCGTATTTTAATAAGTAGCTTTAAGGTTTTAAGCATGGTTCTCCTCCAATTCCAGGAATACGCTCTCAAGCGATGAGTTTCCCCTGACCTCCTGCGTATCGCCGCTTACAACAAGACGACCGTTTTTAATTATGGCTATTTTATCACATAGCTTTTCTGCAACCTCAAGAACATGAGTGGAAAAGAATATAGCTCCGCCACGGTCGCACAGCTTACGCATTTCCTCCTTTATCTGGTGGGCGGCAAGCGGGTCAAGTCCGACAAACGGCTCATCCATTAAAATAAGCTTTGGACTGTGCATAAAGGCAGATATAAGCGCCAGCTTCTGCTTCATACCGTGAGAGTAGCTGTCAATAGGCTGTGCAAGGTTCTGCGTTATTCCGAACATATCTGCAAAGCGCTTAATCTCTTTTTCTCTTTCTTCCTTTGTCATTTCGTAAATGTCGGCTACAAAGTTTAAATACTTTATGCCCGGCATAAATTCGTATAAATCAGGATTGTCAGGCAGGTACGCAATTTTCCTTTTACATTCCATAGGCTTTTCCTTGATTGACGCTCCGTCAATTAAAATTTCTCCGAAGTCAAAATCCAGCAGGCCGCAGCAGGCCTTTATGGTTGTTGTTTTTCCTGCTCCGTTATGACCGATAAAGCCATAAATTTCTCCGCTTTTAATTTCAATGCTCAAGTTATCTACGGCAAGCTTGTCACCGTAGCGCTTTGTCAAGTTGCTTATTTTCAGCATTTTATCACCGTTACCTTATATTATTTCAGTTAAGTACTATTGCGTATTCTGATTATATCATCAAAGCCTGTATATGGCAAACAAAACAAAGTAAAATGCATATAAAAGAGTGTAAGCTGTTGATTTGCCGGCACAATGTGAAATTATAGAAAAAAATAACCGCCCTGTGTTAGTGCACAAGGCGGTTTTACTCTGGAGCTGCTAACCGGATTCGAACCGGTGACCTCGTCCTTACCAAGGACGTGCTCTGCCTACTGAGCCATAGCAGCAAAGGTTTATTCGGCATACAAAAACAAAGAAGATGAGCTTTCGTTTTTGAACGTCTGTCCATTATTATACTATTATTAAAGGCTTAGGTCAATAGTTTACAGACAAAAATTTGCGAGTTGAAATTTATTTTGCTGCTTACTGATTGTTATGTGTTTTATGATTCAATGTTTTCTTAAACGTATTTCGGAAAATTTCGGTATAATTAGTACGCTATAAAAAATAACCGTCCCAATCTACTTGGACGGTTATTTAAACGTTGTCTTTTGATTAACCGTTTTGAACGGCTGTTTTTTAACTTTACTGTGGAATTAATGCTTGCTAAACGGTATGAGCGCAGATAATTATAAAAGGAAAATATAAGACCTCTTACTGAATAGAGCAGTCTAAGTACCTTTCAAGCTCTTCGTCATCTTTTCTTTTTTTCTCTTTAATAATAACAAATGCTGTCACAGCGGCACACAGAGCAGCTGCAGAAGCGATAATTGCAAGTATAATGCCAAGCTTACTTCTTTTCATAACAATACCCCCAAGTAAATATATACTTATTTTACAAATATATAATACCCATATTTCTTAATTTTGTCAACGGCTGCAAAGAAAAATTTAAAATATTTATATTCTATTAACAAAAAGAAAGCATAATTTTTGACAGTAATGACCCAAAGACTGTGGTATTGCGCCAAAAGCAATAAAGGTAAAGAACGAAAAACAAAAAAAGCAGGGCATACGCTCTGCTTTAACTTTTGTACTCATATTTAATGCCTTATGCAGAAGCATTAACCTTGCGGGCAAGTGCGGACTTGTATCTTGCAGCGGTGTTCTTGTGGAGTATTCCCTTTGAGCAAGCCTGATCCAGCTTCTTCATTGCAAGACGAACTGCCTCTGTCTTGTCGGCTGAGTTATTCTCAACTGCGGCATATGCTTTTTTGAGTGTAGTCTTTAAAGCAGATTTAAAAGCTTTGTTGTTAGCTGTTTTTACAGCGGTTACCTTTACGCGTTTTTTTGCTGATTTAATATTTGGCATTGTCCCACCTCCTTATTTAAGCTCGTGTACAAGTTATAATAACATTATTTGAGCAAAAAAGCAAGTGTTTTTCATAAAATTTTTACTTTTACATAAAACTTCCTGCGTTTTTCACATTGCGGTAATAATATTTTACAGCACTGTGCGCAAAACTGCAATAAGTATAAGCAAAATACCCGATAAAACAGAAAACGTACTATCAGGCAGAAGCCTTAAAACCGTTATTCTTTTTCCAAGCTCAATTCCCGTACATAAAAATGTAAGCTGAAAAAAGCCGACAATAAACGGAATAAAATATGAGCTTGTGCCGGAGCAGGAATAGCCGATTCCCGCCCCGAAGGAGTCTACCGACAGAGCAATACCTAAAAAAAGCGCTTCTTTGCTGTCTATATAAGCTGAGCTGTCAGCGTCAAAGCTTTCCGGCTTTTTCAAAAGGTTAGAGCATACAATGTAAATTCCGAGAGCTGTAAGCAGTACACTGCCGAGATATTCAGTTATCTGCATAGGGATAATGTGCCAAATAATTTCGCCGAAAAATAAAGCTGAAGCAGTAAAAACAACTGAAATAACAGTGGTAACAAGCTTTGCACCCATTGTTGTGCGAATGTTCCTGAGCCCGTAGGTTATGCCTATGCCCAGTGCGTCTATACTAAGCGATATGCAGAAGATTATACTGCTCAAAAAAACGCCCCCCTTAATTTATGCTATGCATAAATAAGAAAAGGCGTTATTGCGGTGTTCAGAGCAAAGCAGGGATAAAATACAGCAAATAATTTACCGCTTTTTAAGGTGCCGTTTGATTGCAGGCTGCGAACAATCGCTGTAAAAGCTGTTTTACAGCTGTCGCTTGTCGATTAAAGCGAGAAAATCGCCACTCCGCCGATAATCAGCAAAAGTCCTGCAAGCTTCTTTTTGCCGATTTTCTCTTTAAAAATAATTCTGCTCATTATCGCAACAAAAATATATGTAGTTGCGGCTATTGCGTGAGCAATTTTAAGCGGAATGAACTTCATAATATATATGTTTGCAATCAGAGTTGCCGCCAGAATTGCATAAGAGGTTATTACCCAAGGGTTTAGATACTCCCGTATTTTTGACGGATACTCCTTTTTTGAGCTTATATTAAGCAGAATTTGAGAAACTGCCGACGCAAAGGCAGTAATCAATATAAAAAAATAATACTTAGTCATCCTTTTGCACCACCAATACTACGCCTGCAATTATCATAACTGCACCTAACACGTTAAATAAGGTTATTCCCTCGCCGAAAATCAGAACGCTGAACAAAAGCACCCAAATAGTAGTAACGCTTTTGTTAGAATACGCAACAGACGGCTCAAACGGTTTTATTGCCTGCTGCCATAATATTGCATATACTCCAAGCGATAGGACAATGCCGCCCATACACAAAATGTACGGCAGCGACAAAAAATTAAAACCGGAGGCAATTTTAGAAAGTATTGTTGTGGCGGTATATATGAGAATTGTAAAGTGCAAAAACAAATAATTCTTTGCCCTTGACATATCAAGCTTTTTCATTTATGTACATTACCTCTTTTGCAGAATACTTTGTGTAAAAATTATCTCTATAAATAAGAAGCTTACATAGGCTGTGCGGTGAATTATTCTACTTTCTTAATAATCCTTGCCGGGTTGCCTGCAACAACGGTGAAGTCATCGACAGGCTTTGTAACAACAGAGCCGCTTCCTACTACTGCATTCTCTCCTACAACGCCTATCTGCGGCAGAATAACAGCGTGCGAGCCTATCCATGCGCCCTTTTTAATAACAAGTGTTTGCAGCAAAGGCGGATTGTCCTTTGGACAGATTCCTCTGCCGATTTTGTGCGTATGCGAATGAAGCTCTGCTCCTGCGGATATTGTAACATTATCCTCTATAATAACTGTTCCGGTAATATCAATGCTTGCTCCTCGTGCTATTGTTACATTATTTCCTATTATCAGCTTTCCGCCCTGCGTCTGATGATGACACCTGATAAACCTTACGTTGTTTTCAATGACCGGCTTTCTGCCTATTTTGTAGCAGGCTCTGTAAACAAGCCCTCTTAAGGACTGCAAACCCGGAAAATTAAAAATTTCCATTCCGAAAATTATCTGCAAAAAACGGCGTATGCCCTCAACTAATATGTATTTCATCGCTTTTACCGTTAATCCTTTCGTAAAAATGCTTATTTCCTGTTTGTTGTAAATCTTTCGTTTTATTCCGCCTCCTTTATCAAATAAAGGAGTGGGTGCGTTGCCCTCAGCCTTTTATAGCCAATTCCCTTTTCATATCATAAACAGCTTCTTTAACTGTATATTTCGGTGCAAAGCCCAGCTGCTCCGTTGTTTTTGTCATATCAAGCATAGTGTCGCTTCCGAACTCCTGCTTGTCTGTAAGCAGAGTGTACCCTGCCTTGTTTTCAAAAACCTCGCAGTAAATTTCCGCAAGCTCCCGGTTAGATGTTTTTACCCCTGAGCCTAAGTTGAATATCCCCCTTTTTTTCGGGTGTTCCAGCGCACAGATTATGCCGGCTGCCACGTCCTTAACATATATATAATCTCTGCTGAGCCTGCCTTGTCCGTATACGGAAAGCGGCTCGCCCTTTTGGCACTTCTCCAAAAAAACAGCAAGTATATATCCGCCTCTTTCGCCTGCACCTATAACCTGCGAAAGACGAAGAGATTTAATATTCAAATTAAGCTTTGCGCTGTAATATTCGCATAAATTATCACAGTAAAGCTTAGATACACCGTAAAGGTTTACGGGGAATGTTACTTCTTCATTATACGGACATTTGCATTTCTCCGAATAGACCGACCGTGAAGAAACGCTTACCATATTCGTGATTCCAAGCTCTGCGCCTGCAAGAATAAGATTTTCGGTTGAAGCAACATTCTCAAAATAATTGCAGATGCTTTCTTCCTTCTCCGGGGTAGGGCGTACAGCGCCTAAGCTTATAAGAGCGTCGCAGTCCTTAAAAATCTCTGTAAAGGATTTGCGGCTGTAATCGGAATGATAATATTCTATATTCCCGTTTTGATATAAACCCGAAAAATCTGTTCTTGATGTTGCACAAACAAACTTATGCTCTGCGCTGTACAGCCTTAATAAATATTTTCCTATAAAGCCCGTTGCGCCTGTTAATCCGATAATCATAATATAACTTAAATCCTTTCAAAATAAAGCTTAAAACTTGTCGGTTATAAAATATCCGCCTTTTTCCATAAAGCCGTTAAGCTTCTTTACCTTTTCGCCTGTTTGATAATACCAGCAAAGATACAGCGCGTCCGATACATTATACCTGCTTCTGTCAAACAACTCTCCTGTTTTTTCACAGGTGAATTCAAGCTTTATTTTGTCGTGGAGAACCTGAGGATTAAATTGGGTCGTTTTTCCCTCAAGCAGACGCTCAAACGTGGCGGAAAGCAAATCTACACCGCAGTAGTGCTTTATTGCATTCCACATATGACAGCCGTCAAGCCTTGGAGTCACCTCAATAAGCCACGGAGTTTTCGTCTTTTCATCAATTTTAAGCTGAAAATACACAGGACCCTCTTTTATGCCAAGCTTTTGCACAGTGCGCTTAACAAGGTTATAAACCTTATCCTCCTCCTCTTTTGAAACATCGGCAGGTATAAGGTGAGATTTAATTATTCCGCCGGGGAACTGCGTGAATACGTTTCTGCCCGACAAAAGGAAAAAGTCTATGCTTCCGTTTTGCATAAACAGGTTTACGGAATATTCCTGACCGTTTATGTACTTTTCAACTATTACGTTCCCGGACGGAGAATAATCGTAAGAGGAATGAAAATGCTCTTCTATATCCTGCTTTGAGTAAACCTCAAAGCAGCCTCTCTGCCCCTGAGAATCGGACGGTTTCATCATTGCCGGAAAGCTGTCAAAGGTAAGCGCCTGTTCTAGTGTTTGCGCCTTAACAAACGGTATGTTGCCTGCAAAATCTCTGCCGAGGTATTCCCTCAGCTTTACCTTGGATTGACAAATCTGTGCCGTTTCATAAGAAATAAAATGAGGCAGGTTAAGCTTTTCGCTCACTCTCATAGCAGTTGGGACGGCAAGGTCAGACCCTGCGGAATACACAGCGCTTACGCCGCTTTCGTCTGCATATGCGGCAACGCCGTCAATATCCTTAATATCAATCTGTTTAAATCCGTCAAGCAAAGGTATTCCTTTGTCTGTATTTGTGTAGCTGCACCCTAAAACGGTATATCCCATTTTTTTGCATAAATTTATTGCGTCTGTCTGTGCGTTGCCTGCACCTAAAATCAATATACTTTTCATTTTGCTTTTCCTTTTTTATTTTTTTGCTTAAATCCGTAATCCGTATGACGGCTTCGCCGTATACAGGGTTCTTCATAATATTTATGTACTATTTTTCAGCCTCTTCCTCTAAGGTTACTATCTCTCTTATTACATACTGCGGAGATTGATTTATCGACATAAAAATTCTGCCTATGTACTCGCCGATAACCCCTAAGAAAAGTATGATTATACCGGAAAAAATAAGTATACAGGCTATTACGGAGGTCCAGCCGATTGCCGTTGACGGAATTATAATTTTCCTGAGCATTATTACAAATGCAGTTAAAATTCCTATTATAAATATTGCAATGCCCGAATAAAACGCTGCCCTCAGCGGAAGCATGGAGAAGTTTGTAAACGACGACCAAAGCCTGATAAGCTTTTTTAATGTGTAATTTGAGGTGCCGTACTTTCTGCTGAAATGCTCAACATAAACGTCCGTTACGTTTTGTGTAGTTCTGAAAAACAATCCCTGCAAATGCGGGAACGGGCCGTTATATTTTATACATTCGTCGCATACAAAGCGTTTTGCTATCCAAAAGCTGCTCGCTTTAAGCTCCTTTGGTCTGCCGGCGAATTTTACGGCGGTCCAGGTGTTGAACCTGCTGCCGAGGTTTCTGAAAAAGCTGTGCTTTTTCTCCTTGTATTTTCCGAAAACCAGGTCGTAGCCCTCTAACAGCTTATTAAGCAAAATCGGTATCTGCGTTGGGCTTGTCTGCAAATCGTCGTCCATACCTATAACGTAATCTCCGCTTACATATCTAAGCGCAGTTATCAAAGCGTTGTGCTGACCGAAGTTCCTCGCTAAATCAATAGCCTTTACCTCTTTATTTTCAAGCGCAAGCGTTTTTATCTGCTGCCATGTGCCGTCATGTGAGCTGTCGTTTACTAAAACAAATTCCGGTATGTAACCTAAGTCTGTTATAACCTCTTTAGCCTGAGTTACCACCTGCGCTATAGTTTTTTCGGAATTATAGCACGGAATAACCACAGAAATTTTTTTACCGCTGTCCGGCATATTTTTCACCTTGCAATTTCATAAAAATCTATATTAAACAATTCTTTGGCTAATATAACATAATTCTATCAACAATTTGCGTATATGTCAAAGCTTTTTAGTGTTCAGCCGTTTGTGCTTCTTTTGTTAAGGCCTCTTTTTTTAGCCGTGTATTGAATTTCAGATTAAAACGCACTATAATGTATATATGATTTTCTGAATATTTGCGTCTTTGTAACACACATATCAATCTGAAAGGAATAAACGGATAAAGATGATTAATTTTAATATACCGCCCTATGTCGGCAAGGAAAACGAGTATATAGCACAGGCTATATATTCAAAGAAAATATGCGGAGACGGCGAATTTACGAAGAAGTGCCATAAAATTATAGAAGAATACACAGGCGCCCAAAGATGCTTTCTTACCTCCTCGGGTACAGACGCGCTTGAAATGGCGGCAATCCTTGCGGATATTCAGCCGGGTGATGAGGTTATAATGCCGTCGTACACTTTTGTTTCCACTGCAAATGCATTTGTTTTGCGCGGAGCAGAAATTGTATTTGTTGATATACGCCCAGACACGATGAATATTGATGAAAAGCTTATTGAGGCGGCAATAACGGATAAAACAAAGGCGATAGTTCCGGTGCATTACGCAGGAGTAGGCTGCGAGATGGATACTATTCTTTGTATTGCAAACCGTTATGGCTTAAAGGTAATAGAGGACGCAGCGCAGGGCGTTATGGCTTTTTACAAGGGGAGAGCGCTCGGTGCAATAGGCGACTTTGGGTGCTTCAGCTTTCACGAAACAAAAAATTACAGTATGGGCGAGGGCGGCGCAGTTCTGGTAAATAAAAGCGAGGACATACTGCGAAGCGAGATTGTAAGAGAAAAGGGAACGAACCGTTCGCAGTTTTTCAGAGGACAGATTGACAAGTACACTTGGACGGACATCGGCTCCTCGTTTTTGCCCAGTGAATTAAATGCCGCATATCTGTATGCACAGCTTGAGGAAAAAGAAAAAATAAATGACAACCGTCTTGCAAGCTGGAGCTTCTATAACGAAAGCCTTAAGGACTTGCAGGAAAAGGGCTTGCTGGAGCTTCCGTACATACCTAAAGAATGTGCGCATAATGCACATATGTACTATATAAAGCTTAAAGACCTTGAGCAGAGGACAAGGCTTATTGCTTACTTAAAGGAAAACGGCGTAGGCTCGGCATTTCATTATGTGCCGCTGCACAGCTCGCCTGGCGGAAGAAAATACGGTCGCTTTAACGGCGAGGACAAATACACAACGAAGGAAAGCGACAGACTGTTAAGACTTCCGATGTATTACGGACTTAAAAACACCGATAAGGAAACGGTTGTTGAGCTTATTTACAGCTTTTTCAGGTAAGCGTGTACGGCAAATTTCCCCATCGGGTATATAGGCCTGAATTTATGCGGCGAAAAATTTTTATAAGGCTGCGGCGTTTGTCTTGAAAGGGGTATGTGGTGAATAAATGCTTGGGGTTATAGTAAACACGCTTACGGTAACGGTTGGCGGCGCATTGGGGCTGCTGCTGAAAAAAGGCTTGCCGAAGAGAATTTCAGACACGCTGATGAAGGGACTGGGACTTTGCACAGCGTTTATCGGCATAACGGGTGCGCTCAAGGGAGAAAACACGCTTCTTATTATTATAAGTATGGTAGCAGGTGCAATAATCGGCGAGCTTGTCGATATTGACAGGCGTGTAAATAAATTAGGCGAATACATACAGAAAAAAGTTGGCAGACCCGGAGTAGACGGAGAGGAAAGCACGCTTGCAAAGGGATTTGTTTCTGCAAGCCTGCTGTTTTGCGTAGGAGCTATGACGATAGTCGGCTCGCTTCAAAGCGGACTTACAGGCGACCATACAATGATTTTTACAAAGTCTGTTATGGATTTTTGCAGTTCAATGATTTTTGCGTCATCGTTTGGCGCAGGAGTACTGTTTGCGGCAGTTTTTTTGTTTGTTTATCAGGGAGCCATAACGCTTTTAGCGTCCTTTATCGCACCGTATCTTACAGATGCCGTTATAAACGAGATGACCTGCGTCGGTTCAATTATAATCATTGGTCTTGCGCTTAATATACTGGGCATTACAAAACTAAAGGTAATGAACTACGTTCCGGCAATATTTCTGCCGATTGCCCTTTGCCCGCTGTTTAATTATTTGTCAACCGTAAGGCTGTTTTAACGGAATTTACCGTAAAAATAAAATAAACGAAAAAACTAAGAGGTATTGACAAGATGAAGTCAATACCTCTTTTCAGCTTTTTATTTTGTTGTTTATTTTTTGTTATATTCAAAAATTCTGCTTTATTTTTGGCTTGATTTATCGTCAGCTTGTTTTTTAGCCTTTACTTTGGTAATTACATAATATAATATTGCGCCGGAGGCAGCAACGGCAGAAACACAGCGTATTACCGTTATATACGGGTCGTCTGTTAAAATGTTCTGCGGTAAAAGCTCGTTTAAACCCCAGCATATACCGAGAAAAATAAAATATGCGCCGAAAAAGCAGAGAATTCTATATTGCTTTATGCCGGTATAAAGCAAATATATGCCAACAATAAGCCACATTGCGGTGTAAACATATCCCATTTGTTATCAGGCTCCTCTGCTGCGCTTGGCGCGCTTTTTCTTCTTTTGCGCTTTTTCCTCACGGTTCTTTTTCGGTCTGCTGTAAAAAAGGCATAAAAGAAGATAACCGCCGAAAACTATTATTCCGGTATAATGTATATACTGCATTGCGTCATTACCCGGCCAGATTTGCGTAACAAGATAATTTGCCAGAATCCATACGCCCTCAAACACAAAGAAAAGTGCAATCGGTCTGAAAAGCGGCAAATTGCGAAAAAGCGGCGTAAACAGAATTACTGCCGCAAGCAGACATATAAAAGATGCTATAAGTGCAATCCACATAAACACCGTACTCCTTTCCGCAGGTTAATTTAAAACCCAATTATATTCAAAGTATAGATAAAAAACAGCAATAAGTCAAGAGATTGAAGAAAAGTTTGGAATAATTTATTTACATTGAATAATAACACTGGTATTATGAGTTGCCTTTCGCCGGGAACATAGCCCAAAAAGCGTTAATTAATAATTAGTTTACAATTAATAACTTGACAAAATAAAGGTATGGTGGTAAATTATAGATAGAGTTAGCACTCAAACGTAAAGAGTGCTAACCCAAAAACAAGACTTTAGCACAGCCCGAAAAGGGGTGACAGATATGACTATTCCGCCAAGGAAAAGCATAATTTTGGCGGCTGTTGTTGAAAGCTATATTCAAACGGGAGAGCCGGTAGGCTCAAAGGCTCTGCTTGAAATGATAGACCTGTCTGTTTCCTCTGCTACTGTCAGAAGCGAAATGGCTTCTCTTGCCGAAAGCGGTTTTTTAATTCAGCCGCACACCTCCGCAGGAAGAATCCCCTCCGCTATGGGTTACAGATATTATGTAGATAAAATTATGAAACCCTATGAACTGAAAAGCGGAGAAAAGGAGCTTATTGCAAGGCGGCTGTCGAACGCATCAGACGACCCGGAGCACATTTTAAAGGAAGCGGCAGCAGTGCTTTCCGAGGTATCGGGCTACGCCGCAGTATCTACCACGCCGCCCGGAGAAAACGCAAGAATAAAGAGAATACACCTTGTGCAGACAGGCAGACAAACAGCAATGGCGGTGCTTATAACGTCGTCGGGAATGATAAAGAACAGGCTTTTCCGCTGTGACTATGTTTTAAAGCCGGAGATTGTATCGGTGTTTGAAAGGCTGATTAACGAGAAGTTCTGCGATGCTGCAGTAAACGAGATAACCCCTGCATTTCTGCAGTCGGCGGCAGTAAGCTTCGGCGAGCTTGCAATGCTTATGCCAAATGTGCTTATGGCTGTTATGGAGTCTGCAAAGGAAGCGTCTGAGCTTAATGCAACCTTAAGCGGCAGAGCAAATCTGCTCTTTCTTCCGGATTTCCTTATTGAAGACGTAAGAGGAATAATGAGAGTGCTTGGAAGCAAAAAGGATATAGTAAGTATTCTTCCGCCGCCGCAGGAGGGGATTTCCGTGCTGATAGGCGACGAATGTAACCGAAGCGAGCTTTCAAAGTGCAGTGTAATTTCAGGACGCTACAATATTGCAGGCGAAAGCGCCGGAGCAGTTGCAGTGATAGGCCCGGAAAGAATGGACTACAAAAAGCTTGTAAGCCTTACTGAATTTATCTGCCAAACTGTGGGAACAATGATAAGTGAGCTTTTAGAGATATAACCTTGACTTGCAGGGTCAGACTTAAGAAAGGAATGACATAAAATGAGCAATAAAGAGGAAAAAATAAAGCAGGAGCAGGCTCCCTTGGAGGAAAAGGAAGCTGTAAAGGAGGAAGCCTCCGAAAAGGAAGAAAGGGCTGAAAAGACTTCTGAAAAAGCTTCTAAAAAGAAAGAAAAGAAGGACAAAAAGAACGAGGAGCTTTTAAAGGCGCAGGAGGACTTAAAGGCGCAGAAAGAAAGCTATATGCGCTTAGCGGCAGAATATGACAACTACCGCAAAAGAACAGCGGCAGAAAAGCTGAATATATATGCCGACGCAACTGCAAACGCAGTAACGCATTTGCTGCCGCTTGCCGACAGCATGGAAATGGCGGTAAAGTCGGTACAGGATGCGCCCGAGGAATTTAAAAAGGGGCTTGAGCTTGTAAGCCAGCAGCTTCAGGCAGCTTTTGCAAAGCTTAACATAGAATCCTTCGGAGAAATAGGCGATGACTTCAACCCGGAGCTTCACAATGCAGTTTCTAAAATAGACAGCGAGGAGCTTGAAGAAAATAAGCTTTCGCAGGTTTTTCAAAAGGGCTACAAAACAGGCGATAAAATTATCCGCCACGCAATGGTGCAGGTTGCAAACTGCGACTGATTAACATAATTTTCTACAAAACAGTCAAAACAATATTTATATAAATAAAAAACAAAACAGATTTTATTTTTACTGGAGGAATTTATTATGGCAAAGACAATAGGTATAGACTTAGGTACAACAAACTCATGCGTTGCAGTTATCGAGGGCGGCGAGCCGGTAGTTATTGCTAATGCAGAGGGTGCAAGAACAACTCCGTCTGTAGTTGCTTTTTCTAAAACAGGCGAAAGAATGGTAGGTCAGGTTGCTAAACGTCAGGCTATTACTAACCCCGACAGAACAGTTGCTTCTATCAAAAGAGAAATGGGTACGGCTTACAAGGTAGCAATCGACGACAAAAACTACACTCCGCAGGAGATTTCCGCTATGATTCTGCAAAAGCTTAAGGCAGACGCAGAGGCATACTTGGGCGAAACAGTTACACAGGCAGTTATCACAGTTCCGGCTTACTTTACAGACGCACAGCGTCAGGCTACAAAGGATGCAGGTAAAATTGCAGGACTTGATGTAAAGAGAATTATAAACGAGCCTACGGCTGCTGCTCTTTCCTATGGTATAGACAAGGAAGCAGACCAGAAGGTTATGGTATATGACTTAGGCGGCGGTACATTCGATGTATCTATCATCGAAATGGGCGACGGCGTGCAGGAGGTTCTTGCAACAGCAGGTAACAACCGCTTGGGCGGCGACGACTTTGACAAGCGCATTATGGACTGGATGGTACAGAGCTTCAAGGCTGAAACAGGCGTAGACCTTACAAACGACAAAATGGCTATGCAGCGCTTAAAGGAAGCCGCAGAAAAGGCTAAAATAGAGCTTTCCGGCGTTACACAGGCGGCTATTAACCTGCCGTTTATCACAGCAGACGCAACAGGTCCAAAGCACCTTGACTTAACACTTACAAGAGCAAAGTTCAACGAGCTTACAGCAGACCTTGTAGAAAACACAATGGTGCCTGTAAGACGTGCATTACAGGACAGCGGACTTTCAATAGATAAGATTGACAAGGTGCTTATGGTAGGCGGTTCTTCAAGAATTCCTGCTGTACAGGAGGCTGTTAAGGGCTTAATCGGCAAGGACCCGTTTAAGGGTATTAACCCGGACGAATGTGTTGCTATCGGTGCGGCTATTCAGGGCGGCGTGCTCGGCGGCGAGGTTGACGGACTTCTTCTGTTAGACGTTACCCCGCTTTCACTCGGCGTTGAAACAATGGGCGGCATTATGACAAAGATTATAGAGCGCAACACAACAATTCCTACAAAAAAGAGCCAGATTTTCTCAACAGCCGCAGACAATCAGACTCAGGTTGAGGTAAACGTACTTCAGGGCGAGAGAGAATTTGCAAGAGACAACAAGCAGTTAGGTCTGTTTGCTCTTACAGGTATTGCTCCCGCTATGAGAGGTGTGCCGCAGATTGAGGTTACATTCGATATTGATGCAAACGGTATTGTAAACGTATCTGCAAAGGATTTAGGCACAGGCAAGGAGCAGAAGATTACAATTTCTTCCAGCACAAATATGTCTAAGGAGGATATTGACAAGGCTGTTAAAGAGGCAGAGCAGTTTGCCGCAGAGGACAAGAAACGTCGTGAAGAGGTTGACGCAAAGAACGAAGCCGAAAATATGTGCTATCAGGTAGAAAAGCTGATAAACGAAAACGGTGATAAAATTGACGAGGCAGACAAGACAACTCTTAACACAAAGATTGCCGCTGTTAAAGAGGCTATATCTAAAAATGATTTAGAGCTTATAAAGAGCGCTAAGGAGGATATGGAGAAATCTCTGCACGAGATTTCGGCAAAGCTTTATCAGCAGGCAGCTCCGCAGGGCGCACCGGGCGGAGTTCCGGGCGCAGACGCTCAGGATCCGACAGGCAATGACGCACCGGGTGCAGGCAATGTTTATGACGCAGACTTTAAGGATGTAGAATAATAACGGAGCAAGAAAAATACGGGATATGGGGGCAGGTTTTCCTGCCCCTTAGAATGTCTTAATACTGCTGTTTTCAGAATGTATTTTTATTTGTAAAAACCCTTTTTAAGAGCATAAGTGGCGGAACTGTCCTAAAAATATATACGGAATATTAATTTAAACAAAACCAGTTATTGAAAGTACTTTGCTTAATAGAACGCAAAGCTTTAAGTTGACGATATTAACATCATAGGTTAAAATATATTCTGAAAATTACACATATTATTTTATGTATACATAGGAGGCATTTGCTGTGGCAGATAAAAGAGATTATTACGAGGTTATGGGTGTTCCCAAGGGTGCCTCTGACGAAGAAATAAAAAAAGCGTTTCGTAAGCTTGCAAAGCAGTATCATCCTGACTTAAACCCCGGCGACAAAGAGGCGGAGGCAAAATTTAAGGAGGTAAACGAGGCTTATGAGGTGCTGTCAGATAAGCAAAAGCGTGCTCGCTACGACCAGTTCGGTCACGCCGGAGTAGACCCCAGCTACGGTGCAGGGGCGGCAGGCGGAAGCCCGTTTACACAGGAAGTAGATTTCGGAGATATTTTCAGCAGCTTCTTCGGCGGCTTCGGAGGCAGACAGAACTCTAACCCGAATGCACCTCGCAGAGGAACCGATATAGAAACAACAGTGAACATCTCCTTTGAAGAAGCGGCAAAGGGCTGTAAAAAAACTGTAACGTACAACAATGTAAGCACCTGCCGCGACTGTAACGGCACAGGGGCGGCAAAGGGAACCGCGCCAAAGGTTTGCTCAGCCTGTCACGGAACGGGACAGGTAAAAATAAGCCAGAGAACACCGTTTGGCGTTATACAAACGGCAAGGGTCTGTGATGCCTGCAAGGGAAAAGGTAAGGTAGTGGAAACGCCGTGCCGCACCTGTATGGGAACAGGCAGATCCAAAACGAAGAGAACGGTAGACGTTGATATTCCGGCAGGTATAAGCGAGGACAGAGTGCTTAATGTGTCGGGTCACGGTAATGCAGGTGTTAATAACGGTCCGTATGGGGATTTACACGTTTATGTAAATGTTCGTCCTCACCCGATTTTTGACCGCAGGGGCGATGATGTATGGTGCGATTTGCCGATAACCTTCGCTCAGGCTACCTTGGGAGGAGAGGTAGTAGTGCCTACGCTTGACGGCAAGGTAAGCTACAATATACACGAGGGCACCCAGCCGAACGATGTATTTAAGCTGAAGGGAAAAGGTATTGCGCACTTAGGCGGCAGAGGCAGAGGCGACCAGTATGTTCGTATAGTAATTGAAGTGCCGAAGAGCCTTAATAACAAGCAAAAGGAACTGCTCAAGCAGTTTGAAGGCGCAATGGGAGAGAAGAATTACCAAAAGCGCAAGGGCTTTTTCGATAAAATAAAGGGAATGTTTGAGGAGTAATTCCTTAAAGATTGTTTAAAACAGGAAAAGCGGTATCAAAGTTCATTTAAGTATTTTGATATCGCTTTTATTAAAAGAGAGCTAAAATATAATAAACAGCAAAGCATTTCTGTAATTCTGCAAATAAATTTTTACTTTATCGGATTTCTCTTAAAAAATGATTGACATAGAGTCTGTTGTTGTGGTATAATACACTTTGTCAGAAAAACGGCAGCATATAAATGCGTTGCCGATAATATTTGCTGGTGTGGTGGAATAGGCAGACACAAGGGACTTAAAATCCCTCGGACTAATACTCCGTGCCGGTTCAAGTCCGGCCACCAGCACCAGAAAAAGCCTCGTTCCGAAGAACGAGGCTTTTTCTATAAAGTTTACCATTGAGGGTGGACTAAATATTACTGTACAATGCGGTATTTTAAATTTATTTTGTGAACCTGCCGCTTTGCTGTCAAAATCAGTATTATATTCCGAACCAAGTAAATACTATTTAAAAAATAAAAAGTAAAATAGCAAACGAGAAATAAAGAGATAAACAGAGTAAACGGGAGAAAAACAAAGTTTTTTCAAAGCTAAATTAAATTTTTATAAAAAATCGTTGACTTCACCCTTTTGGTGTGATATTATCTATCTTGCGACTTCAAGAAACCGGGTGTGGATATTCCCGGCTTGTTTGAAAAGAAAGTTAATTTAATTCTAAAACAGGAGGAACACAGAATGTCTACTTATATGGCTAAAAAAGGCGAAATCGAACGCAAGTGGTATGTAATAGACGCTGCCGGCAAGCCGCTTGGCAGAGTGGCTGCTCAAGCTGCTACAATTTTAAGAGGCAAGAATAAGCCGACATACACACCGCACGTTGACTGCGGCGACCACGTTATCATCATCAACTGTGCAGACGCAGTTTTAACAGGCAAAAAATCAACACAAAAGTATTATTACCGTCACACAGGTTATATCGGTCATTTAAAGGCTACAAGATATGACACTCTTATGGCTACAAAGCCTGAAAAGGCAATGGAGCTTGCTGTAAAGGGTATGATACCCTCAAACACAATCGGCAGAGCAGCAATGCTCAGATTAAAGGTATATGCAGGTGCAGAGCACAAGCATCAGGCACAGCAGCCTGAAACATTATAAGGGTAAGGAGGCAGTTTAAATGTACGATAAGACACCATATTTCTATGGAACAGGAAGAAGAAAAAGCTCAGTAGCAAGAGTTAGACTTTACCAGGGAACAGGTAAAATCACAATCAACGACAGAGATATTGATGACTATTTCGGTCTTGAAACTTTAAAATTAATCGTTCGTCAGCCTCTTGCCTTAACACAAACAGGCGAAAAGTTCGACGTAGTCTGCAAGGTTGCAGGCGGCGGCGTAACAGGTCAGGCAGGCGCAATCCGCCACGGCATTTCAAGAGCATTACTGCAATATGACAGCGAGTCGTTAAGACCGGCGCTCAAGAAAGCAGGCTTCTTAACTCGTGACCCGAGAATGAAAGAACGTAAGAAATACGGCCTCAAAGCAGCCCGTAGAGCTCCGCAGTTTAGTAAGAGATAATTATTACACCTCAAAAACCTTTTATTTATGCGGTTTTTCAAATATGCAGCTTAGACATTGTTGTGTATTTGTTGCGTGTAACTCAAAAAATATTAAAAGGACGGTTGAGTTTTTCGCTCAGCCGTCTTTTTCTTCTTCATTTAAATTTTCAAGTGCAACGCTTACAGCCTCAACTACTATGGCGGTAAATGTGCAGTTATTGTGCTTTTATGATATGATAATCGGCAAAACTGCTTTCAGCGTGATTTGTTCAGTGGTTCCTTAATGCTTGTTTAAGCGCAGGTACTTGTTGCGTGTTGCAATGCCGCCGCGTATGTGACGCTGCGCCTTGTTTATCTCTAAAACTGCCTTAACTTCTTTATATAAACCGGGGTTTACGGATTTTAAACGGTCGCTTACGTCTTTATGTACCGTGCTTTTGCTTACACCGAATTTTTTCGCTGCACTTCTGACGGTTGCGCCGCTTTCTATTATGTATCTGCCAAGCTCCATTGCCCGTTCCTCTACTATTCCCTTCACATAAATTGCCTCCCTTTTTAAGGTAAGATATTTATTTATATGAGAATGAAAAAATTTATATGCAGAATATTGGTATACTGTTTTATTCCGTAGCTAAGCTGTAATAGTATATAAAGGGAATTATCGTCTGTGCCTTGATGATTTTTTGCTTTGCAAGCGCCTTCACCGTGAATTTGTTTTGGCATAAGCGTATTTTTATTGCAGAGTATTTGCACACAGCAGGTACTGCGCAATTTTATTTTTCCGAGATGAATTTATTTTGAATACAGAAAATGCTTTAGAATTTGATAAAATACTTTTAATGCTATCTGAGCTTGCGGTTCGGAATACGCAAAGCAAAAGGCGCTTGGCTTAAAACCGATATAGGCAAAATACTGATAGCAGACGAAAAAATTAAAAGCCTCCCGGCAGATTAACAATAAAATCCGACGGGAGGCTTACTTTTCTGTTTGACAGCTTTTTTAAAAACATCTGTCAGTAAAATTATTTAATTTTAATAATATCTGCGCTGTACTCCTCAGCTTGTGCCGTTTGGCTACCGGCTTCTTTAGCGATAGCCGGAACTGAGGCTTGTCCGTCAGGCTCGTTAATGCAGATGTACGAGTTTTCTAAATATTTATCGGATACCATAAAGCCGATGTAAACAGTCTTTTCTTCTCCGGGGGCAAGGTCAATATAGTTTGGAGAATTTGTGTCTGATGAGAAAAAGTCGTAATATGCCATTTCCTCGTCAACAGCAAATTCGCTGTCCTTGAAGTAGTCGCTTCCGTTAAGCATATCAGAAACTGTATTGTGACTTTCATTTTGTATAATATGCTGGTAAATATTGATTTTGTCAAGAGCTTTATCGCTGTTATTTTTTAGAGTAAGCGTTTCGTACACAAACCAAGCGCCTATCTGTTCTTCGCCGACAACCTCGTCAAGCGAATTGTCGCCGCCGTTTTCTTTAAAGTATGTCCGTGTGAAATCCTTTATTTTTCCGTTTTCGTCAAGCCAGCTTTCCTTAAGCTCCCGCAGGTTTTCATTGTCCTGCTTTATAACGTCAAAGTCATCGCAAATCTGAATACTGTCAACTGTAACCTGAAGCTCAGCTTCGCCGTTTTCATCATAGAAAACAGAAGCAAACGGTTTTCCTGCTGTGCGGACAGAGGTGTTGTATTTTATCTCCGGATAAAAATATTCAGAGGCTGTATCGTAAATTTTGCTCCATACGCTTTCCTCCTCCCATTCTGTAACATTTGCAAACGGCTCGCCGTCAATCTCTGTAAGCTTTGTATTGTCAAGAATTTTAAACATTTCCTGTTTAGATAAATTCTCGCCCCCATAGCATAAAAGAAGATAATTATAATCCTCAAAATAAATATATGCCTGCTTGTCGGGATAGCCTGCGTCAATACTTTTGTTCTGAGCGTCGCTTTGGTCAAAGCGGCTTATTTCAAGATAAAGACCGTAATTACCGCCGAACTCTCTCTCTTCATTATAAGTTACATAGTTGCTTTCAAGCTTTATTTCATCATTGCCCGATATATCGTACAGCAAATACGAAACGGCTATATCATCCGAATTTTTAAAGTGCAGCTTTGACTTTGCAGATGAGTTTACATTTTTAGCCATATAATCCGTTGCATCAACATTTTCCGGCAGATAGCCAAAGAAAACGTCAACGCTTCGGTTTGTCTTTGCGCTTGTATTGTCGCTGTCCTTATTAATGGACAGCGTAGTCTGGAATTTCCCTGTTTGCTCGGAAGAAAACAAACGGTTTACAGCAAACACGCCGGCAGTAGAAATAATAACAATAAGAGCCGCCGCTGCTGCGATTGTAAAATATTTGCTCGGTCTTTTTTTCTCCTTTTTTGCTTTAAACATACCTTTCACCTCTTGCCGTAATTTGTCAGAGGCGCACAGGCAATTGAATGCGCCTGTATATTTTTCTTTATCGGTCATCCGCCTACACCTCCGATAATTTTTCTCTTAGTTTTTTTCTTGCTCTCATAAGCTGTGTTTGTATTGTAGTTTCCTTTACATTGAGAATTTTTGATATTTCCGCTATGCTGTAATCCTCGTAATAATAAAGGTATAAAGGTGCCCGGTATTTTTGCGGAAGCTGTAAAACTGCCGATATAACGGTTAGCTTTTCATCTGTTATATCTGTCGTTTTTTCCGCTGCCTGCAAAATGCTTTCCTCAAGCGGAACGCTGTTTCTTCTTTGCACAGCACGAAAAACAGACTTCCCCTCGTTTATTGCCACTCGTATGAGCCAACGCTTTAAATGCTCAGAATCAGTAAATTTTCCGTCATATTTTAACAGCTTTAAAAATACTGTCTGAACTATATCCTCGGCGTCAAACTTATTTCTGCACATATTAAACGATATTCTGAAAAGCATATCCGAATAATTATCTACAGCAGATATATACTCCTGCTCGGTCAATACAAACACCTCCCTTTTATGAGCTTAGATGTGAAAAGCTTTTCATAAGTAAAACGCAGCGTGATTTATAAAAATCACAGCAATAAAATTTTACCATAAAATTTTATTCAGCGGAACATTTGCGGTACAGTCGGCTTCAGGAAGAGTGTTCAATTGAAAATCGCAGTATAGCTTGCTTTATTATTTTGATACAGGTGTAATTTCGTTTTATAATTATTTTTTCTTGCAAACGGAGATATGGTATTATAAAATGTAATCAGAATATTATATTTTTGCCGGAAAAGGCGGCGCAAAGCACATAAGCTTAAAAGTGAAAATTTATAAAATATAGGTATTTTATTTTTATTTTGTTCATTTTTACGGAGGAAATATGTAATATAATTATGTTGTTGAAAAGAGCGCTGTGTAATTATATTTACATAATTAAAGAAAACAGTTATAAACATTTAATTTAAAGTGCGGAAAACGGAGGGAAACAATATGAGCTTAGGTAAAATTTTAGTAGTTGACGATGATTTAAACATCTGCGAGCTGCTGCGGCTGTATATTGAGAAGGAGGGCTTCAGCGTTGTAACGGCAAACGACGGAGCGCAGGCGCTGAAAACCTTTGAGGCTGAAAAGCCTGATTTAATTATGCTTGATATTATGCTTCCGGGTCTTGACGGCTGGCAGGTGTGCAGAGAAATAAGAAAAACATCCAAATGCCCCATAATTATGCTGACTGCAAAGGGCGAGGTTTTCGACAAGGTGCTGGGTCTTGAGCTTGGTGCAGACGACTATGTAGTAAAGCCGTTTGAAGCAAGGGAGATAGTGGCAAGAATTAAAGCTGTGCTTCGCAGAACGGAAAAAGAAGATGTAAGAGAAACTAAAGAGGTGCAGTGGGACAAGCTGTCGATAAATCTTACAAATTACGAGCTTAGGGTTGACGGTGTGCACGTTGATACACCTCCTAAAGAGATGGAGCTTTTGTTCCACCTTGCAACACACCCCAACAGAGTATTTACCCGCGACCAGCTGCTAGACGAGGTGTGGGGCTTTGACTATTACGGCGACTCAAGAACAGTTGACGTTCACGTAAAAAGGCTGAGAGAAAAGATAGACGGCGTATCCGACAAATGGGAGCTGAAAACAGTTTGGGGAGTAGGCTACAAATTCGAGGTCAAAGAGTGATTTGGTGAAAATCTCGTCGCATCTTGTCCTTGTTCAAGGCTTGAAGTACGGGCAGTACGTCGGCGCCTTTCACAAGCACAATCTGCTTAGAGCTTTTCACCAAATAAGTTTGGGAAAATCTCGTCGCATCTTGTTTCTGTTCAAGGCTTGAAGTACGGGCAGTACGTCGGCGCCTTTCACAAGCACAATTTGCTTAGAGCTTTTCTTAAAACAAGTTTGGGAAAATCTCGTCGTATCTTGTTTCTGTTCAAGGCTTGAAGTACGGACGGCAAATGCCGTCTTTTAAAATTAATATTATCGGACAGGTAACTTATTTTAGTTGCCTGTTTTTGTACTACTTTTACGGAAAGGACGTATAATATTTTTATGGCAAAGCAAAAGACGTTGTTTAAAAAATATCTTATGATAAGCCTTGTTATCGTGCTTGTCAGCTTTGTTATTTTGGGCGTAATGCTCGTAATATTTGTCGGTCGTTACTCGTCAGAGGAAAAAAGAACAATGCTTGAGGAAAATGCAAACGCTGTGGCGAAAATGATTTCCGACAACTCCCGCGTATACAGCGATAAGCTGATTATTGACGACCAGATATACCGGACGGTGGTGTCCACAATGTCTGAGAGCATATCGGCAAAAATTATAGTTTCTAACAATAAAGGCGTTATTCAGCTCTGGGGTGATAATCTGGGCAGTGACGTCCACATAGACAGCATTATACCGCAGGATATTATAAAAAGAGCGCAAAACGGAGGAAGCTTTGAGGCAGGAAATCTCGGCGGAGTTTTTGAAACGAGTCATTACACAGCAGGAGTGCCGATTTATTTGAATATGGACGGAAGTCCTGTGTTAATCGGTGCGGTGTTTGTGTCTACAGATGCGAGCAATGTTGTAGAGGTAACGGCAGAGGTAACAAGAATATTCTTTTTTGCCGCTATAGCCACATTTGCAATAGTATTCTGCCTTGTCGGCTTTTTCACATATAATATGGTGCGTCCTTTGCGGCTGATGTCGCAGGCGGCAAAAAGCTTTGGTAACGGTGACTTTTCCTGCAGAGTACCTATTACATCAAATGATGAAATAGGTCAGCTTGCGGCGGCGTTCAACAATATGGCAGACTCTTTGTCTTTGAGCGAGGGAACAAGAAGAAGCTTTATAGCAAATGTTTCGCACGAGCTTAAAACGCCTATGACTACAATAGCAGGCTTCATTGACGGAATTTTAGACGGTACTATTCCGCCGGAGAGGGAAAGCTATTATCTTAATATAGTATCTGTTGAGGTAAAACGTCTTTCACGTCTTGTACAAAGTATGCTTGCGCTGTCAAGAATAGACAGCGGCGCATTAAAAATGCAAAAACAGCGTTTTGATATTACAAGCACTCTTATTGAAACCTTGCTTACCTTTGAGCAGAAGATAGAGGAAAGAAAAATACAGGTGCAGGGGCTTGAAGAAACAGAAAGCATTTTTGTTGACGGCGACCCGGATATGATGCACCAGGTAATATATAATCTTATTGAAAACGCCGTAAAGTTCACAAACGAGGGCGGATATATAAAGGTAACGCTGAGCGATTTGCAGGACCGCACGGTTATGGAAATTAAAAACAGCGGACAGGGAATAGCAGGCGACGAGATAACACATATTTTTGAAAGATTTTATAAAACAGACAAGTCGCGCAGTCAGGATAAAAACGGAATGGGACTCGGTCTTTATATAGTAAAAACCATAATGCGCCTTCACGGCGGAGATATTACGGCGAGCAGTGAGGTCGGTCAATACTGCGCCTTTACCCTTTGGCTGCCGAAAGAAACACCAAAAACAGAACGCCAAAAGGCACGCATAGAGAAGCAAACAGAAAAGCTTGCTGAAAAGCAGGCTAAAAAGGAAATAAAGATTAACGAGGAGGAAACGGACAATGAGTGAAATTTCCAATAACGATAATATGCCGGAGCAGGATATACAACAACAGCCGACAGCAAATGAACAAACACAGGATGAACAGGCAACAGTAAAGCAAAGTGAAAGGGATATTCCTGCCGACACATCACAGCCTGAAGGCTTTGCAAAAAAAGCGGAGGAAGCTTCAGCTGCGGCAGAAGATTTGGATAATCATACCGATATACAGCAGGAAGCCTTTGAAAATGCACAGCAGTTTAACAAACCGCCCGTAAGCGAACAGCCACAGTATGCAGCGCAGCAGAGCGTTAATGACTTTGACCCGTATAAAACCGTAGGTGCAAATGCTTACGCAGGCTATACCGGTAACGGCAACACCAACTATAACAATGCAGGGTATAGCCAATATTACTATAATCCGGTAACGGGACAGCCGTATTATGTTCCCAATAATGCAAAGCCGCCGAAAAAGAAAATGAGTAAGGGAATGAAAGCGTTTATTGCAGGCGCAATAGCTCTTTTGGTAATTGCAGTAGGTGCAGTTTCAACGCTTGCTTTTATTGCAGTTCAAAGCGGAGAAAATATGTTTTCGTCATTAATGCCGAAGATAAATAACAGGGATTATAACGGCTCAACCCCATTCGATGATATTTTTGGCAAAGATAAAGACAAAAATGAAAGTAACAGCAACGATGACGGTTCAGGCTCAAGCAGCAGTGACGATGCCTCGTCAAAGCCGAATGCGGTAAATCCCGACGGACCGCAGATAGCTCTTGAAGGCCAGCCAAGGGACATAAACGACAGCGACAATTACACCGCACAAAAGGCATTTGCAAAGGCGTCGGCTTCTACTGTGGGCGTAGTTGTTACGGCAAGCGAAAGCAACAGCACCGGCGGCGAGGGAAGCGGAATTGTAATAAGCGAGGACGGCTATATTATAACGAACAGCCACGTAATAAATAATTCAAAGCAGTACAAGGTAAGCGTTGTTATAGATGAAGAAACATACTCGGCAGAGGTTGTAGGCTACGATTCACGCACAGACCTTGCAGTGCTGAAAATTAATCCGTCCAAAAAGCTTACAGCCGCCGAATTTGCAAATTCAGACGAGCTGTCAATCGGTCAGGAGGTTGCGGCAATCGGCAATCCCGGCGGAATTAAATTTTCAAACTCAATAACAAAGGGGATAGTTTCTGCTCTTAACAGAACGGTTAAAGAGGGAGGAAATGTAGCGTATATTCAAACTGACGCGGCTATAAACCCCGGTAACTCCGGCGGACCGCTTATTAATATGAACGGTCAGGTTGTGGGTATAAATACAATAAAGATTGTTAATACGCAGTACGAGGGTATGGGCTTTGCCATACCAAGTGTGACGGTAAAGGAAATAGTTGACGATATTATCTCCACAGGCTATGTGTCCGGCAGATGCAGGCTTGGAATAAGAGGCGCCGAGGTTACGCAGTATCAGGCACAGCTTTACGGTGTTCCGCAGGGAATACTAATAGGCGCTTTTGACGATGACTGTACTCTTCCTGCTCTCGGAGTGGAGGAGGAAGATATAATTACCTCAATCGGCGGCGTAAAAATAACAAGCCTTTCACAGCTTTATGCCCAGCTTGAAAAGTACGAACCCGGCGACAAGGCAGAGCTTGAAATTTACCGTATGGCAGACGGCACAGGAAAAGACAAAACCTTTACGGTTAAGGCTGTGCTGCTTCCGGACAACGGAGATTAATAACATTTAAAACAAATCGGTAAATCAAAATAACAGAAATATAAAAATCCGCCGCAGGGAAAGCTAGTTTTTACCCTGCGGCGGCTGTCATTGGAAATCACTAATATTGTCAATATTAAAATACAAATAAAGTGTGTTTTTATTGAGAATATTCCAACTATAATAGTAGTTGGAGGCGGTCTGTATGGAATTGCATAATCTTGGAAACAGAATAAGAGCCGTGCGGCAAAGCAGAGGAATAACGCAGGAACAGCTTGCCGAAAGAGTTGACATATCAACAAACTTTATGAGCCTTATAGAAAACGGCAGAAATATGAGCGTTGAAACGCTTGTGAAAATTGCAGATGTGCTTGGAGTAACTGTTGATTATCTTCTGAGCGATACAATGCAGCTGCACAGCGATAAAATACTTACGCAAATATCACAGAGCCTGTCAAGCCTGTGCGATGAAGAAAAGCTGTTTTTTCTCAATATGATTAAGCAGTACAAGGACATAAAAAAATAAACGGCGGTTTCTGATTTGGTGAAATCGTCGTTTTTATTTTATTTGAGTATGTTCTACCTGTATTTTGTTAAAAAATTATCATTCTTTCCTTGAAAAAACAGTAACAGAGGATTATAATAAAAGGACAATTTGTTTCAAGGGGTGAACGGGAATTTCCCGTATATTATGGAAAAAACCGAAATTAACGGCTTCAGAGCCATTAAAGCACAGGAAATTACAGATACGGTAAAAAAACTGTTTATGGACTGTAATTACTATATAGGGCAGGATATAACGGACGCGCTTGAAAAGGCGGCCAAGAGCGAGAAATCTCCCGTAGGCAAAAGCGTTTTGTCACAGCTTATGGAAAATAACGAAATTGCAAAAAACGAGCAGATACCAATCTGCCAGGATACAGGTATGGCGGTGCTGTTTGTAGAATACGGCGATAAGGTTATTGTTGAGGACGGCAGCTTTAACGATGCAGTTGAAGAGGGCGTAAGGCAGGCATACAGCGAAGGGTACCTTAGAAAAAGCGTTGTTTCCGACCCTGTGTTTGACAGAGTGAACACAAAGGATAACACACCTGCCGTTATTCATACAACCATAGTGCCGGGCAGAAAAATATCCTTTCTTGTCGGCGGCAAGGGCTTTGGCAGTGAAAATATGTCGGCAATAAAAATGCTTGCTCCGTCCTACGGCGTTGAGGGTGTAAAGCAGTTTGTGCTGGATACTGTCAGAAACGCAGGGCCTAATCCGTGTCCTCCGATAGTTGTAGGCGTTGGAATAGGCGGTACCTTTGAAAAGGCGGCACAGCTTGCAAAAAAAGCAACGCTCAGAGCTATAGATACGGAAAACAGCGATGAAAGATATGCAAGGCTTGAAAAAGAGCTTTTGGAAAGCATAAATAAAATGGGCTTCGGCCCGGCAGGTCTTGGCGGCAGTACAACGGCACTTGGAGTTAATATAGAAACATACCCAACGCATATTGCAGGTATGCCGGTTGCCGTAAATATCTGCTGTCACGCTGCAAGACATAAAAGCGCAGTAATTTAAAAGGACAGCTCCGTTTTGAAAGGAATGATAAAGATAATGAAAAGATTGACGCTTCCGCTGAGCGAAGAGGATATTATGAGCTTAAAGGCAGGCGACAGCGTGCTGCTGAGCGGACAAATGCTGACAGGCAGAGATGCAGCGCATAAAAGACTTTACGAGCTTATAAAAAGCGGTAAGGAGCTGCCCGTTGATATAAATGGAGAAACAATTTATTATGTAGGTCCGGCACCTGCAAAACCGGGCTACGCCGTTGGTCCGGCAGGACCTACCTCAAGCTACAGAATGGATAAGTACACACCGGATTTGCTGGACTTAGGCTTAAAGGGTATTATCGGCAAGGGTGCAAGAAGCAGTGAGGTGGCAGCTTCCATAATTAAAAACAAAGCGGTATATTTCGCCGCAATAGGCGGTGCCGCGGCGCTTATAGCCAAAAGCATAAAAAGCGAAGAAATTATATGCTATGAGGATTTGGGCACAGAGGCGGTGCGTAGATATACGGTTGAGGATTTTCCGTGTATTGTTGCAATAGACTGCTTCGGCGGAAACGTGTATGAAACAGGCGCCGGGGAGTATAACACAGAGCAGGAATGATTTAAGCTTAAAATACAAAAATAACGCAGTGTGATATGCTCCGCTGCGTTTTATTTGACTTGACAGGTAAAAAAATGTAGAATATACAGAGATGCGTATTAAAAAACGGAGGGAATGAGCGATAAATGACGAATTGCGAAAGAAATGCCTTGCTTTTGTCCTGCCTTTCCGTATATAAAAGGCTTCTTGACGACAGCGTTATAAATGCGCTGTATATGCTTTTGAAGGCTCAAAGCAAGGGTAAGGAGAATTTTGTGGCGGCGTGGAGCAGCTTTTTTTCTGAGCTTTGTAAAAAAGGCTGTGCCGATAATCTGTCCGGTTATGTAACAAAAGCAGTTCTGTATGATGAAAATCCGTTTACTATAGCGGCGGCAGGAGCAAAAACAGATGAGCTGCCAATTGCTGTGGAAAAAGCTGCCTTAAACGATTTGACTGTTTTAAAAAATATCGGCAGGATAACGCCGCAGGACATTTTAAGTGAATATTTGTATAAGGACGAGCTTTCCCCGGTAGCTGAAAGTTTGCCTTTATGGGAATGCGGCAGGGCAGACGGCGCACTTTATCAGCAGGGGGAGCTTCTTGAAAATATTAAAGGCTTTCACAAAAGCAGCGGCTGCGGCATTTTTGCACGCTACCGGGCGTTTATATGGCGTGACGGGGATATATGCCCGGTACATCACCCGGATGTTATAACGCTTAATGATTTAAAGGGTTACGAATACCAACGCAATTTGGTGCTTAATAATACCGGAGCATTTTTAAAGGGATTAAGTGCAAATAACTGTCTGCTTTACGGCGATAAGGGTACCGGTAAATCATCAACAGTAAAGGCTGTTTTAAACAAGCATTATAAGGACGGCTTACGAATTGTGGAAATGCCTAAGGAAAGGCTTTGTGATTTTCCTCTGCTTGTTGATAAAATTGCACCGGTGCCGATGAAGTTTATAATATATATTGACGATTTGTCTTTTCAAAAGCAAGACGACCGATATGCCTCGCTTAAAGCGGTGTTGGAGGGAGGACTTGCGGCAAGACCGAAAAATACGCTTATTTACGCAACGTCAAACAGGCGGCATCTTGTGAAAGAGAGCTTCTCCGACAGAGACGGCGACGATTTACACCGCAACGATACAATACAGGAAAGCCTGTCGCTTGCAGACCGCTTCGGTCTTTCGGTAAACTTTGCTGCTCCGGACAAACAGCGTTATCTGAGTATAGTTAAGGCGCTTGCACAGCAAAGAGGCATTGAAAAAGAGGAAAACGAGCTTTATATGCTTGCAGAGCGTTGGGCGCTTGAAAGAGGCGGACGTTCTCCAAGATGTGCAAGGCAGTTTATTGACTCTATGTTTACGGAAAAATGAAAGGAGTTTTTATTATGAAAAATATAAAGAGAGCTTTGGCGGTTATGCTTGCGGTATGTATGGCGCTTTCGTTTGCCGCCTGCAATTTAACAGCCGATAAGCAGGAAAGCGAATATCCTGTTGAAATAGGACACAGCGTTATTCTGGAAAAGCCGCAAAAGGTAGTTGTGCTGTGCGACAGCGTTGCAGATATACTCATAGCCTGCGGATACGAAAACAAGGTAACGGCTAAAAGCGACGAATGTGCACAGGAGGAGCTTAAGGACGTTCAGTCAGTCGGCTCAAAGCTAAGCCCTGCTACAGCGGATATTATAAAGCTTAACCCCAATGTTATATTTGCCGACAAAAACCTGCCGTACGAGCAGTACAAAACATACACGGACGCAGGAATTACCGTTTTGCGTATGGTAAAGGCTCAAACACAAGAGGAGCTTGTTACTCTTTATAAAAACATTTGCTCGGTAGTAGACGGCAAAATAAGCGGAGCAAAAAAGGGTGAAGCTACAGTTAACGAGATAATAAGCAAAATTGAAAAATACTCAGGTGAATTGCCCGACAGAGATACAATTCCCACTGCGTGCTATCTGTTCGACCTTGAGGGCAACGCAGTAACGGGCGATATGTACGCAAGCACAATAATGGGATATTCAGGCGCAAATAATATAGCGGCTGATTTAACAGGCGGAAAGCTTACCTTTGAGCAGATTAAGAAAAGTAACCCAAAGTACATTTTCTGTGCCGCAGGTGTTAAAGAAAGAATTGCAACTAATGTGGATTATAAGTCTGTATACGCAGTGAAAACAGGCGGAGTTTTTGAAATGCCGCAGGAATATATTACACGTCAGGGCAATACCCTGAGCAAGGCAGTTAAATATATGAGCAGAAAGATATTCCCCACTCTCGGCGGTAATAAACCAAAGGCAGACGGAAGCCTTGCAAAGGAATACGAGGTTGAAATAAACGACGATACCTCCGCACAGCCGGAGGAAAGCAGCAGCCTTGTTAAGGCTGTGCAGACAAGGCTTAGCGATTTGGGGTATTGGCAAAGCGAAGAAATCACCGGCTATTTCGGAGCGCTTACGGAAAGCGCGGTAAAAAGCTTTAAGCAGGCAAACGGGCTTGACAGCTCAAAGGCAGAGCTTAGCAAAAATGATTTGCTCGTGCTTTTCTCCAAAACCGCAATAGCAAGAGAAGTAATAGATTCACCTCAGACGCAGACAAATGAACAATAGAAGATAAAAATCAAGAATATAGTATAAAATAAGCTGTATCAAAACGAAAGCGTTTCGCTTTGGTACAGCTTTGTAGTTCAGCCGGAAAATAAAATAATTCCATTGTATAAAAAAGCATTGAACATTTGTCGTATTTATGTAATAATAGTAATATCATTTTGCAGATTTAATGATATTTTTAACAATTTTTAAGTTTAGGAGTAATCGTATGAAACACGAGAGAAGTAATTTTTCAAGCCGCATAGGCTTTGTTCTGGCGGCGTCAGGCTCGGCAGTCGGGCTTGGCAACATATGGCGCTTTCCGTACCTTGCGGCGCAGTACGGCGGCGGTATATTTTTACTTGTATATCTTATTTTAGCGGTGACGTTCGGGTTTACATTGATGATAACTGAAATTGCCATAGGCCGCAAAACAAAGCTTTCGTGCATAGGCGCGTATAAAAAGCTTGATAAGCGCTTTGGCTTTTTAGGTTGGATTGCATCAATTATTCCTGTGATAATCGTTCCGTACTACTGCGTTATAGGCGGATGGATTTTAAAGTATCTGGCAGAATTTTTAACGGGCGGCGGAAGTGCCGTTGCAGACAACGCAGAAAATTATTTTAATAATTTCATAAGCGCCGGACAAAACGGAATTTTGCAAAACCCAATGCTGTGGTTTGTTCTTTTTGTACTTGCTAACTCCGCCGTTGTAATTTTCGGCGTACAAAAGGGAATAGAAAAGGTAAGCAAAATAGTAATGCCGATTTTGGTGGTGTTATCTATTGTTGTTGCAGCGTTTGCTCTTACTATGCCGGGCGCATTAGACGGTGTAAAATATTACTTAATGCCCGATTTTTCAAAATTTTCACCTATGACTGTGCTTGCGGCGATGGGTCAGCTTTTTTACTCAATGTCGCTTGCTATGGGTATTATGATAACCTATGGCTCTTATATGAAAAAAGAGGACGATCTGGAACGCTCTGTTACGCAGATTGAAATATTCGATACGTTAATTGCGTTTATTGCCGGACTTATGATTATACCGGCAGTGTTTGCCTTTTCCGGAGGAGATGAATCGGCTCTCGGCAAGGGACCGGGACTTATGTTCATTACGCTTCCGAAGGTTTTTGAGCAAATGCAGTTCGGGCAGATTATCGGTACTGTGTTCTTTTTACTTGTGCTGTTTGCCGCACTCACATCGTCAATTTCACTTATGGAAACTGTTGTATCTATAATTCAGGATAAGCTTCACTGGGGACGAATTAAAAGCACCGTTGTTGTAACAATAGGCATTCTGCTTTTGGGAACGCTCTCCTGCCTTGGCTACGGTCCGCTTTCTGCAATTCAGATATTCGGCAAGTCCTTCCTGGACTTCTTCGACTTTATCTCAAACTCCCTGCTTATGCCTGTTGTGGCTTTGCTTACCTGCATACTTATCGGCAGAGTTGTGGGTACAAAATTTGTGTCTGATGAGGTAAGGCTTTCGGGAAAATTCAGAAGAGAAAAGCTGTTTAAGGTAATGGTGCGCTGGATTGCGCCGATTTGCATAATCGCCATTTTGCTGGCTTCGGTTGCCGAGGGAATGGGATGGCTTAATTTCTAACGTATATTAAAATAAAAGCAAAAGCAAAAGGAGCAGTCACGAATTTTTCGTCCTGCTCCTTAATAATTATCCTTTTTAAACATCCTCGTTCGGATGTTTATCATTTCATGTTTCTTCATCTTGTTTATTGAGAATGTTTAAGCAGAAAACTCTTAAAGTTTCTGTGTCACTTTCCGCAGTTTCCCATACAGTTACCTCGTCAATTTTACCGTATTCATGAGCAACAACATTTCTCATCCCTCGTATTGCCTTCCAAGGAATTGAATTATAGGTATTCTTGAAATCCTCGGAAAGCTTATTTGACAATTCGCCGATTTGCATTAGGCAAAGAGCAACAGCATTTCTGTAGGTCGGTATTTTTTTTGAAAGCATCAAATGAACGGTTGTATTCGTTGTGAGAAAAGTTGATTTCATCACAATATTTCAAGATTTTTTCAATGACCATGCGGTCACGCGCCTTTATCGGCATATATCAAAACCTCCTCATTGGAAATTTTCTGTAAAAAGCTTTTCTCAAGACTGCCTGTAGTCAATAGATCAAGCTTCTTTTTAAAGCTTTCTTCAAGCTCACTGTACATAGCACCAAGCATTATCAACCCTTTCAGCCTACCTTTATCAATTCTCAAGTCAAGATCGCTGTCAGGCGTAGCCTCACCCCTTGCATAGGAGCCAAAAAGATATACATTTTCAACACCGTATTTTTCTGCAATAGGTGACACAATATCCTTTATTTCATTAATTGAATAAATCTTGTCTGTCATATCTTTTTACCCTCCCTTACGCTGCTAAGATTAGTGTAACATTTTAGTGATTGTTATTCAAGAGAAATACTAACATTTTAAACTGCAGAAGTAAAAAGCAAATAAGAATGAGTACGATATGCAGTTTTTTAGTTCATAGCAATTTTTTTAATATGAGAAAACCTCCCCTTATGTTAAGCGGAGGAAATTTCTCAATATATCCCCTGAACGGTGACCTCGCCGGAGGTTATTTCAAGGCGTTCGCCGTTTTCACCTGTTACAATAAGCGCGCCGCTTTTTGTAACGTCAGCGGCAGTGCCCTGCACAGCCTTGCCGCCTCTTGTAACGGTTACCTGCCGCCCCAGCGTTACGCAAAGCGATTTGTACTCTTCAAGAAATTCAGCCGCAGCGTCAGCGGCAAATTCGTCGGTGTAAAGCTCCAAAAGGTATAAAAGCTCTCTTAACAGCTCGCTTCTGTTTATTTCCTTGCCAAGCTGTAAATATATTGAGGTTGCCTTATGTGCTATATCGTCGGGAAAGCTTTTGTTATTTGCATTAATGCCGATGCCGCACACAAGATAATCAACTGCGTCAAGCTCCGCTGCCATTTCCGTAAGTATTCCGCATACCTTTTTGTTGTCTATGAGAACATCGTTCGGCCACTTTATTTTAGCGGAAAGTCCCGTCACGTTTGTAACAGCCTTGCATACTGCAAGGCCTGCGGCAAGCGTAATTCCTGAAACCTCGGCAGGCGATACAGGCAGGCGCAGTAAAACGCTCACCCATATTCCTTCTCCGGGCGGAGAAACCCACGTCCTGCCGAGCCGACCCTTGCCTATGGTTTGCTCCTCGGCAGTGCATACAAGTCCGTGGGGCGCACCCTGCTTTGCTCTGCGCTTAATCTCTTCATTTGTAGAGTCCACCTGCTGTAAAGCGATTATTTCGTTTCCGATACGCCTGGTCTTAAGTCCGCTTTTTATTTCGCTCTCGGTTAAAATATCGGGAACGGAAATAAGCTTATAGCCTTTGTTTGTAACGGAGTCAATAATGTATCCGTCATTTTTTAGTGAATTAATGCTTTTCCAGATTGCGTTTCTCGATACATTAAGCATTTTTGACAGCTGCTGGCCCGAAACATAGTCCCCGCTGTCCTTTAAATATTTTAGAATTTTTGTTTTCATAAAATCACCGTAAATAAGGCGGACGCTGTTTTCCGTCCGCCTGAAATTTTTTATGCTCTGAGCCTTTTAACCGCAACAGACAAAGCCTTTGCTATTGCTGTTCCCAAAACGCAGCTTACAGCAGCCTCTATAATGCCGTTTATTCCGACGAATAAGGCGACAAAAGCAAAAATGTTTTCTGCACCGAGCGTTGAGCAAAGCTCTCGGATAAAATCGGTATTCCAGAAGAATAGTATAATTGAAAGCATAAATAAAATTGTGTTTATTACGGGGCCGCATAAACAGGCTGTAAAATATGACAAAAATTTTGTTTTGTCAACATTTTTAAGAGCCTTGAAAATCAGTCCGGAGAGAAAACCCATCAATATTCTGGGTGCAAGGCAGGTTATGAATGTAAAAACAGGATTCAAACCTAAAAGAGCTGCTCCGAACGGGCTGAGCCCAAAGCACTGAACAAAGCTTGTAATGCCAAACACGGCGCCAAGAACAGCTCCGGCGGCAGGTCCTAAAATAACGGCGCCTACAATTACAGGTATCATAATAAAGGTTATCTCTAATCCTGCTGTTTTAAGGTAGCCGATGGGGGTAAAAGCCATAAGTATAATTATAGCGGTCAATACGCCCATAAGAACAAGCTTAAGTGTTTTTTCAGAGCCTGATACACGTTTCTTTTCTGACATAATAATAAACATCCTTTCGCTGTTGCTCACTGTGGATGCAACGCAGATTTTTTATATTATAAAGTCCTGAACAGGACTTTATTGTCAAATTACAGGTTAATTACGAAAAGAAAAATACTAACAAAAGGGTTAAGGCGAATGTATTACTTGTTTTTTTCGTATATAATGCGAAGTCCCTCTAATATGAGGTCGTCCCTTAAATCAATTTTTCTGTTGCAGCTTGGTATTACGGTGGAGGCAAGACCTCCTGTTGCAACTGCATGGCAGGGGGTGTTAAGCTCTTTCTCTATTCTTTCACATACGCCGTCAAGCATTGCTGCCGTACCGATAACGCATCCGCTTTTCATACAGTCCACCGTATTTTTGCCTATAATACTTGCAGGCGGTTCGGGACTGATATTCGGCAGAAGCGCTGCGCTTGAGGTAAGAGCATTGAGCGAGATTGAAACGCCCGGCATAATCATACCGCCCAGCATAGCCCTTTCGTCATCAAGCACGGTAACGGTTGTGGCAGTTCCGAGAGAAAAGATTATACAGGGGCAGGGGTAAAGCTCGGCTGTTGCCACAGCGCTTGCAACAAGGTCCGAGCCTGTTGCGGCAGGATTGCTCACCTTTATATTAAGTCCGGTTTTGACACCCGGCCCCAAAATAAATGCGTCAATACCTGTAAGCGTTTTTATTGCGTTTTTTAAATGCTGAGTTATCTGCGGCACTACACAGCTCATAATTGCGCCGTCAATTTTATCTGTCGGTACGCCGTAAACATCAAAAATGCTGTGAAGCTCAACGGTGTATTCGTCCTTTGTTTTAAATCTGTCGGTAGATAGTCTTGCCTGATAAGCAAGGTTTTTCCCATCATATATTCCAAGCTTGATATTAGTGTTTCCAACATCCAAAACTAAAAGCATAAAAGCATACCACCTTCGGGTTTTGATTATATCAGCAAAAGAAGATTGTTGCAAGAGCTTTAACGAATTTGTTGTTTTTTATGACAGTTTTTGCTTTAAATGAAAAATAGCTGTAAAAAGATGTGATAATATAAATGTGACTGTCAGCGCATATTTACAATAAAAGCGGCTGAAATTAATAATTGCTTTATTAGTATTCCTAACGGACAGAAAGGATGAGTATTTTAATGAACAGTGCGGAAAAGCTTGAGCTTAAAAAGCTTGCCTGCAAGGCAAGAATGGGAGCTGTGGTAGGTACCTATAACGCAAAGTCAGGGCATCCTGGCGGCTCTTTGTCTGCGGCAGATATTTTTACTTATTTGTATTTTAAGGAAATGAACGTAAATCCCGAAAACCCGAAAGACCCGGACAGAGACCGTTTTGTTCTTTCAAAGGGTCACTGCTGTCCCAGCCTTTACGCAGTTTTGGCGTTGAAGGGATATTTTGATATGGACGAGCTTAAATCGCTTCGTCACGTTGGCGCAATGCTTCAGGGTCATCCCGATATGAAGGGAACACCGGGAATAGATATGAGCTCCGGTTCTTTGGGTCAGGGCGTTTCGGCTGCCTGCGGAATGGCAAAGGCGGCAAAGCTTGACAATAAAAGCTACAGAGTATACACAATGCTGGGTGACGGCGAATGTGAAGAGGGACAGGTTTGGGAGTCTGCAATGTTTGCCGCACATAATAAGCTTGATAATCTTTGCTATATAGTTGACTGCAACGGACTTCAGATTGACGGTCCGGTAGAAGAGGTTGCAGGTATTGAACCGCTTGACAAAAAGTTCGAGGCTTTCGGCTTTGAGGTTATTAAAATATGCGGTCACTGCTTTACGCAGATAGAGCAGGCTTTTGAAAAGGCAAAAACAGTAAAGGATAAGCCTACTGTAATAATAGCACAGACAGTAAAGGGCAAGGGCGTGTCGTTTATGGAAAATCAGGTTGGCTGGCACGGCGTTGCTCCAAACGAGGAACAGTACAAAACTGCAATGGCGGAGCTTGAAAAAACTCTTGAGGAACTGGAGGCGGCAGAATAATGGAAATTATCAACAAGGCGACGAGAGAAAGCTTTGGTTTGGCTCTTTGCGAGCTTGCCAAAACAAATAAGGATATAGTTGTACTTGACGCAGATTTGGCGGCGGCTACAAAAACATCTATTTTCCAAAAGCAGTTCCCGGAAAGATTTTTCGACTGCGGTATTGCAGAGGGAAATATGATGGGTGTTGCGGCAGGCTTGGCTGCGGCAGGGAAAATTCCGTTTGCTGCTTCCTTTGCAATGTTTGCAACAGGCAGAGCGTACGAGCAGATAAGAAATTCCATTGCTTACCCTGCTCTTAATGTAAAGATAGCAGGCTCGCACGCAGGTATATCTGTAGGAGAGGACGGAGCAACACACCAGTGCTGTGAGGATATTGCGCTTATGAAAACTCTTCCCGGTATGGTTGTGCTGAACCCGGCTGACCATTATGAAATGACGCAGGCTGTAAAGGCGGCTGTGGAGCATAAGGGTCCTGTGTATATCCGTTTGGGCAGACTTGCCATAGACAGCTTTAACGACCCCGAAACATATAAGTTTGAGCTTGGCAAGGGCATTACTCTGCATGAGGGCAGCGACATTACGGTTATAGCCACAGGTCTTGTAGTAAACGAGGCATTAAAGGCAGTAAGAGAGCTTGAGGCAGAGGGTATAAGCGCAAGACTTATAAATATCCACACAATTAAGCCGATTGACAAGGATATAATAATAAAGGCGGCTAAGGAAACAGGCAGAATAGTAACCGTTGAGGAGCACAGCGTAATAGGCGGCTTGGGCGACAGCGTTTGCGCCGTTACAGCAGAGCATTATCCCGTTCAGGTTACAAAAATCGGAGTAAACGACTGCTTCGGATATTCAGGTCCTGCAAAGGAGCTTTTGGCTCGCTTCGGTCTTTGCAAGGATAATATTGCAAAGGTTGTTTCTGATATTGTAAAAAAATAAATTGTAATATATGGCAAAGCACAGCCGCGGGAAGCACTCGCGGCTTTTGCATTTGGACTTTCTGAAATCGGGAGTGAAGATAAAATGACAAGTGTCGGAGAAATCTACGATTTTATAGACGAGCTTGCACCGTTTGACACGGTTATGAGCTTTGATAATTGCGGCGTATTAATCGGCGGCAGGCAGCAGACTGTTAACAGAGCAATAGTAACGCTTGATATTACGCCGGAGGTTATAAACGAAGCGCAGGAAAAAGGCGCAGAATTAATAATAAGCCATCACCCTGTTATATTCAGCGGACTTAAAAGCATAAAGCTTAACAGTGTGCCGGCACTTCTGGTAAAAAGCGGTATTTGTGCTTTGGCGGCTCATACTAATTTGGATATTGCCGAAAAGGGAGTAAATTTTCAGCTTGCAAGCGCACTTGAATTAAATGAAATACGCTTTGCCGACATACCGGAAAGCTGTATTTCCACAGGCACGCTGACAAAAGAGATGTGCACAAGAGAATTTGCTATGTTTGTAAAGGAGAAGCTTAATTGTAAGGGACTGCGCTTTACTGAAATTGACAAAAAAATAAAAACAGTGGCTGTAGCGTGCGGCGCAGGCGGCGACAGCGTAAGGCTTTTAAAGGCTGTAAATGCCGACGCACTTGTAACGGGAGAGATAAAGCACAGCTATATAATTGAAGCAAACAGTATGAATATTCCGATATTCGACGCAGGACATTTTAAAACGGAAAATGTTATAATACCTGTGCTTACAAGGATGCTTAATGACAGATTTCCGGATACCGAATTTTCAGAAAGTGTAACCTTTACGGACAAAATTGAATATCTATAGTATGAAAGAGAAATTGTATAAGAGGTATTTGCCGAAAATTTGCTGAAATTTCCTTAAAATATGCCAAGAAAACTGTTTTTTTATTGACTTAAATATGACTAAATATTATAATTAAAGCGTTGACATTTTTTCAGGCGATACGCCTGTGAATAAGAAAGGATATGTTACTAATGAGCAGAGTTTATAATTTTTCGGCAGGTCCGTCAGTATTGCCGGAGTCTGTGCTGAAAAAAGCAGCAGCTGAAATGCTGGATTACGAGGGCAGCGGTCAGTCAGTAATGGAAATGTCCCATCGTTCCAAGGTTTACGATTCAATTATAAAAGGAGCAGAAGCCTTATTAAGAGAAGTAATGAATATTCCCGATAATTACAAGGTGCTTTTCTTACAGGGCGGCGCTTCCACACAGTTTGCAATGGTACCGCTTAACCTTATGACAAAAAGCGGCAAGGCAGATTATGTAATTACAGGTCAGTGGGCTAAAAAGGCATATAAAGAGGCTTCTCGTTACGGCAAAACCAATGTAGTAGCTTCTTCAGAGGACAAAACCTTTTCATACATACCGAAGCTTGACCCCGACACCTTTACAAAGGATGCGGACTACTTCCATATTTGTATGAACAACACAATTTACGGAACAGTTTACCACGAGCTTCCTGATACAGGCGATGTTCCGCTTGTAGCAGATATTTCTTCCTGTATTTTGTCAAAGCCGATTGATGTTTCAAAGTTCGGTGTACTTTATGCAGGCGCACAGAAGAATATGGCACCGGCAGGACTTACTGTTGCAATAGTTCGCGAGGATTTAATAGGCAACGCTATGGATATTACTCCTACAATGCTCAATTATCAGACTCACGCAGACAACGGCTCAATGTTTAATACTCCTCCGTGCTATACAATCTATATTGCAAAGCTTGTTCTTGAGTGGATTAAAAACGACATTGGCGGACTTGAGAAAATGCAGGAGATAAACGAAAAGAAGGCGGCTTTATTATACGACTTCCTCGACAGCTCCGATATGTTTAAGGGAACAGTTGTTAAAGAGGACCGTTCGCTTATGAATGTTCCGTTTGTAACCGGTGTTGACGAGCTTGACGCTAAGTTTGTAAAGGAAGCTACGGAAAACGGCTTTGTAAATATTAAGGGTCACCGCACAGTTGGCGGTATGCGTGCTTCTATTTACAATGCAATGCCTATCGAGGGCGTTGAGGCTTTGGTTAAATTTATGGCAGAGTTTGAAAAGGCGAATTTAAAATAAAATAAAAAGGGATGGTACAAATGTACAATATTCTTACACTTAATAAAATTTCACAGACAGGTCTTTCAAGACTTGGCGGTGATTATAACTGTGCAGATGATGTGAAAAATCCGGATGCAATTATGGTAAGAAGCGCAGCTATGCACGAGATGGAATTTGACGCAAACACTATTGCTATTGCAAGAGCAGGTGCAGGCGTTAATAATATTCCGCTTGACAAATGCAGTGAGCAGGGCATTGTTGTTTTCAACACTCCCGGAGCTAATGCAAATGCAGTTAAAGAGCTTGTTATTGCAGGCTTGCTTTTAAGCTCAAGAAAAATTACAGACGGTATTGAATGGGCAAAAACCTTAAAGGGCAACGGCGACCAGGTTGGAAAAATGGTAGAAAAGGGCAAAAGTGCCTTTGCAGGCCCCGAAATTAAGGGTAAAAAGCTTGGCGTTATCGGCTTGGGCGCAATTGGCGTGCTTGTTGCAAATGCGGCAATAGCTCTTGGTATGGACGTTATGGGCTACGACCCGTATCTGTCTGTTGACGGTGCATGGCAGCTTTCAAGATCTGTTGAGCACGTTACATCACTCGACCCGATTTTTACACAGTGCGATTATATTACCGTTCACGTTCCGCTTACTCCCGACACAAAGGAGATAATAAGCGCAGACAGCATTGCAAAGATGAAGGACGGCGTCAGAATTCTTAATTTCTCAAGAGCTGATTTAGTTAATTCCGACGACATAGTAAAGGCTTTAAAGGACGGCAAGGTAAGCTCATACGTTACCGACTTTGCAACAGATACAGTTTTGTGCGAGCCGGGCGTAATTGCTCTTCCTCATTTAGGTGCCTCTACTCCCGAAAGCGAAGAGAACTGTGCCAAAATGGCGGCAGACGAGATTAAGGATTACCTTGAAAACGGCAACATTAAAAACAGTGTAAACTTCCCGGCCGTAAGTATGCCGAGAACAGGCGATGTAAGATACTGTGTTCTGCACAAGAATACACCTAATGTTTTACAAAAGCTTCTTGCTATAATAAGCGAAAGCGGCGCAAATGTTGAGAATATGGAAAATAAGTCAAGAAAGGACAACGCATACACAATTGTAGATGCAACAAACGCTTCAAAGGACCTTTCAGACAAGCTTTCACAGGTTTCCGATGTTTTAAGAGTAAGAGTAATTTGATTTGCACAAATGCATATTTGTAATACAAATATCGGACTAATCTGATTAACAATAAATCGGGGCAGAGTCACAAAGCGGTTTTTCGCTTGTGCCTCTGCCCGTTTTAGTTGTAGCTTATGGAAGCTGAGATTTTTAGTTTTTCACCCCGGTTAAATCCTTTATAATTTCTCCGGCAATAATTAGTCCCGCAACAGACGGAACAAAGGCGGTACTGCCGGGTACTTGTCTGCGCCGGGTGCATTTTCGTGCAGTATCGGGAGGACATATGCAGTTGGTACGGCAGCTTATTGCCATATCGTCAATCGGCGCCATTGGTTTTTCCTTTGAGTATACAACCTTTAGCTTTTTAATCCCTCTGCGTCTGAGTTCGTAGCGCATTACTCTTGCCAGGGGACAGACAGAGGTGTTATATATGTCATCTACAATAAACGCAGTAGGGTCAAGCTTGTTGCCTGCGCCCATAGAGCTTATAATCGGCGTGCCGCTTTCCTGCGCTTTTAATACAAGCTCAAGCTTGCCTGAAACGGTGTCTATTGCATCTACAATATAATCATACTGCGAAAAATCAAATTGCCCCGAGGTTTCCGGTGTGTAAAACATTTTATGTGTGACAACTTTAACATCGGGGTTAATTTCTGCAATGCGTTCGGCTGCAACATCAACCTTGTATTTGCCCACAGTTTTTCTTGTGGCGTAAATCTGTCGGTTAATATTAGTAAGGCATACCTTGTCGTCGTCAATTAAATCTACTGCACCTATGCCGCTGCGTACTAATGCCTCAACAGTATATCCGCCGACTCCGCCTATTCCAAAAACGGCAACTCTTGAAGAGGAAAGCCTGTCCATTGCTGCTTTTCCCAAAAGCAGCTCTGTTCTTGAAAACTGGTTTAACATTTTTCTGCCTCCCAAAGACTAATATTTTTATTTTACAAAAGCCCCGTTAGAGGGCGTTATAACGAATTTGAAATTACAGGGGTGAAAGTAGGATAAGAAAAAGACAGTAGCTTTAAAGTTACTGTCTTTTTCTGGCGTGCTTGGAGGGACTCGAACCCCCGACCTACTGGTTCGTAGCCAGTCACTCTATCCAGCTGAGCTACAAGCACATTTATAACTGCTAAAGTATATTACCATATTCACAGTAAAAAAGCAAGTCTATTTTTGCATTTTAATGAAAAATTTTTTATGAAAACTTGACAGGGCGATTTAAATAAGCTATAATAATATAGCTGTGTTCACAAAGGATAAACATAAATTTTTTTTGCATTTAAAAATATTTCGGGATGTAGCGCAGTTTGGTAGCGCGCTTGCTTTGGGAGCAAGATGCCGCACCCGTAGGGCAGGCTTGGGACGACGGCGTAAAAAAACAGTCCGGGGGACTGTTTTTAGCCGGAGAAAATTTTAAGCTATGCTTAAAATTTATGAACCTGCGGGTTTTTCAATTTAATATAATTATCGGGATGTAGCGCAGTTTGGTAGCGCGCTTGCTTTGGGAGCAAGATGCCGCAGGTTCGAATCCTGTCATCCCGACCAACAAAAAAGCACTTCTTAGGAAGTGCTTTTTTGTTGCGTATACATTTACTGTCCCATACTTTCATTGAGAATGGCTTTAATTTCGTCCTTGTTCAGCACCTTGTAGCCGCCGTCCTTTATAAATACAGCGTTTGTAATGCCGTCAAGCATATCTTCTGTTACACCGAGATCCGTTGTGTTCATTACAAGACCGATTTCCCTCATCCAGCGTTCCATAGCTGCAAGACCTTCAAGTGCAGTTTGTTCATCGGTTTTTCCGTCTGCGGAAACATTCCATACGTTTACGGCGAAGCGTTTAAACTTCTGCAAGCCGTAAGGCATTATAAATTTATAATACGGTAAGGATACTGCCGCCAGGGTCATACCGTGGGTAGCGTCGGTATAAGCGCCGACCGCCTGGCCAAGCATATGCACCATCCAGTCGGTTGTTTTTCCGCGCGATACAAGCGTATTCAGCGCCCAGGTGGCACACCACATAATGTTGCTTCTGGCTTCGTAGTCGGTGGGGTTTTCTACGGCAATTCGTGAAGAGTGAACAACCGATTTCATTAATCCCTCCATAATATAGTCTGATGTATTATCGTCTTCTCCTGAAAAATACTGCTCACATATATGATTGAAAATATCATAAACTCCTGCCACCATCTGATATTTTGGCAGAGTGTAGGTATATACAGGATTCAGGATAGAAAATTTCGGAAAAACATCCTCACCAAAAACGTGGCCTATTTTTAGCTTTTGCTTATGATTGGTTATAACTGCGCCGCCGTTCATCTCGCTGCCTGTTCCAACCATTGTAAGAACACAGCCGACAGGGATAATTTCATTATCTACATCCTCAAATCTGATATAATATTTTTCCCATGGGTCCTCTTGGCAGTGGACGGAAATTGATACCGCCTTTGCATAATCGCAAACGCTGCCGCCGCCTACGGCAAGAATAAAATCAACCTTTCCTGCCCGTGCCCTTTCACAGCCCTCATAAAGCTTTTCTACAGTGGGGTTAGGCATAACACCTGCATCCTCAATTATGGTTTTACCGCAGTCATTAAGCACTGCGACCACCTCGTCGTAAATACCGTATTTTTTAATTGAGCCGCCGCCGTAAACCAGCAGCACATTTTTGCCGTACTTTTCAAGCTCGCCGTAAAGATTGGCAAGAGCATTTTCACCGAAATACAGCTTTGTCGGGTTTGAATAAGTAAAGTTACCCAGCATATAGTTTTCCTCCTTGAATTTTATTTTAAGTTTGTAATAACCTGAATAACATTATTATACAGGCTAAAGTCAGTTTTAGGTCAATAATTTTTTAAAATTTTTATGAGAATGTTGTTAAGAAGTAAAGAGTGACGGAAAAATAGCGATTTTGCTAATTTTAATTTATTGCTTGGACGGATAAAGATAACCGGCCTTTCCTTTTTATCAATCCGGTGTAACAATGCGTACGCTGCTGCCGGAATTATCTGATATAACCTCAATTTTTGCGCCGATTTTATTTTTAAGCTCCGACACGTGAGAGATTATGCCAACGCTTCTTCCCATATTTTTTATGCTGTTTAAAGCCTTAACGGCTGTGTCAACGGTTTCTTTGTCGAGCGTACCGAAGCCCTCGTCAATGAAAATGGAATCAAGCCTTATTCCGCCGGAATAGCTCTGCAAAGCGTCCGATAACCCGAATGCAAGCGACAGAGAGGCTAAAAACAGCTCTCCGCCGGAAAGCGTGCATACGCCTCTTGTCCCGCCGCTGAAGGCGTCGAAAATTTCAATTTCCAGTCCCTTGTAGCCGTTGCCGCCGGTGATGTCTGTTATTCTGCTCAGGCTGTAGCGTCCGTTTGACAGCGTTGAAAAGTACATATTTGCCAGCGTGGTAATGTCATCAAGCATAATACCAAGCACAAAATTTTTAACAGGCGTTTTAAAAGCGTTGTTTCCTTTTAAAAATTCAGCCAGTCTGTGCGTTTTGGCATATTCTTCCTGCAAGGCGTTGCTTTCCTTCGTAATGCGTTCTATTACCTCTGCGCCTGACTGCAGGGAGGACAAAAGCTCAGAAAGTCTGCCTGTTTTTTCTGTTATCTCTCTGCTTTTTTCTTGCAGAGCTTTTACATTCTTAGCAAGCTCGCTTTCCGTTTCAATAAGCGGCGGATTCCCGCCGAGTGCAGTGCTGTAGCTGTTTTCGGCATTTTGCATAGAGCTTTTTGCATTTTGAAGATTTGCCCTTTTTTCTGCAAACGTGTTTCTGGCAGAATTAAGCCTTTCGTTTATTGTGTTTATTTTATCCTGCGTTTGTCTGCTTTCTTTTTCTGTTATCAAAAGCATTTGGGAGGCGTTGTCTGTATTTTCAAGCTCCGTTGGAATATACTCGCGGGCGGCTTTTATATGTGCGGTTATTTCCTTTAGCTCGCCCTGTAAGCCTTCGTGTTCCTTTTTTGCCTGTTCAAGGGCTTTTTCAGCGGCTTCAAGCTCTTTTTTGCGCTGTGCAAGCTTTTCCTGCGCCTTTGGTATAAGCTCGCTTTTCTTCCTTGCGTTTGCAAGCTCGGCTTTAGTTTTGTCGTAATCCTTAGTAAAAGCCTTGTAATACACGTTAAAGCCGTCGCATTTGCTCTGCTGCTCCTGCAAAAGCTGTTTTGTGCGCTTTACCTGTTCTTCTGTCTGCAAATATTCGGCATTGCTTTTTTCGCATTTTGCTTTTTCTTCCTGTATTATTTCTGAAAGCCTTTTCTGTTCTTTGTATAAATCTTCCGTATCCTCAGTAGTTTTATATGCAGGCATTGGGTGAGAGAGGCTTCCGCAAACGGGGCAGGGGAAGCCTTCCTTCAAAACGTCAGAGAGCTTAAACGCCATATTTGAATTTAAGCTTTCCTCCGTTTGCTTATATGACTGCTCCAGTCTTTCAAGACGAAGCCTGTCCTGCTCGCAGATTTTTTTCTTTTCTTCAAAAACGGTAAGCAAAGCCGTGTAGGATTTTTTTGAAGCTTCAAGGCTTTCGTAAGCCTCGTCTATCTCCTTCAGGGTTTGAACCTTTGCGTACAAAGCAGGCAGTGTATCTGCTGTTTTTCGTATCTCGTCAATATACTGTTCGCCCTTTATGCAGTTTTGTCTTGCGGTTTCCCTGTTTTTTTCCTGCGTACTTATCTCTTTTTCGGCGGCGATAAATTTCTTTTCTGTCTTTTCGTATTTGCCCTGCAGCTCTGTAATTTTTTCAAAGCTTGAAAGCGCCTTTTTGTATTTTTCTTTTTCTATTAGCAGTCGGTCAAGATAGGCTTTAAGCTTGTCTGTCTGTGTAAAAGCGTCGGTACAGGCTTTTAAAACCTCCTCGGCTTTCTTATATTCGTCGGTGCAGACAGCCAGGCTTTGTTTTGCAGCAGTTAAGGCTTCAAACAGCTTTTTCTGGTTTGTGCATTGCTCCAGCATTTTTGCTGCGGCTTGAAGCTCTTTGTCTGTTAAAAGATACTCCCTTTTGGCGTTTTCAAGCTCACCCTGCACAAGGCTTAATTTTTCCTTTAAGTCCTCTTCGCTGTCAGCTTTGCTGTTTTCGAGAATTCCAGATATTCTTACGGCTATTTCATCAAGCTGTTTTTTTATTTCCGATGATTTTTGCAGCAAACGGTCGGTGACTGCCGCCCATTTTTCTGCGCCGAAAAGCTTTTCAAATATCTTTGCCTTTTCGGCGGAGCCTGAAAGCAAAAGCCGCCGAAATTCGCCCTGAGGAAGAACAGTTACTCTGGAGAACTGCTCGCAGTCAAGCCCTAAAATTTCTTCCGCCTTTGCAGTTACGCTTCTTGATGAGCCTGAAACAACAAGCGACCATTCGCCGTTTTCTTCTGCATAACAGCAGTGCTCCTCTTTAAGCCTTCTTTCGCCTGTTTTGCGTGCGCTGTAAATTGTTTGGCTTCTGAAAAATTTATATTTAACATCGCCGAGCGAAAAAATATATTCAATTTCCGTCGGCGTCCGGTCATCTGCTTTCAGATTTCTCATCTGTAAAAAATCACGCAGACCTCCCGTTGCCTTGCCGTAAAGGGCAAAGCACAAAGCGTCAAGTATTGTGGTTTTTCCGCCGCCGGTTGAGCCTGTGATAAGGTATAATCCGTTGTTCTTTAACAGGGTAAAGTCAACCTCTGTGCGTTTAAGATAAGGCCCGAAAGCCTGCATAGTTACCTTTATCGGCTTCAACTATTGCACCTCCTTTATTTCTTTAAGTATTTCCATAAGCAGATTAACGTCATTTTCGTCCGGCTGCTCACAAGCGCACATCTGCTTTAAAAATTGAGAAAAAATCTCCCTGTCTGTGCTTGTACGTTTTATGCCTGCTTTGTCTGATGTTGCTTTTCTTGATAAAAACTCACTTTTCAGTCCCAAAATATTCGGGTAATATTTTCTCAACCTGTCAACCGGCATATAAACGGGGTAATCGTCTGTAAGCGTTACATATATATAGCTGTCATCAGGGTTTTCCTCGCCTTGTTTTATAAGCTCGTCAAATTTTCCGCACAGCGTTTTAACATCGCGCACAGGCGGTACGGGAATTTTTCGCACTTCTTTTTTACTTCCGTTAAATTCCGCAATAAGCACAGACTTTTTCTGGTGCTCCTCGTCAAAGCTGTATTTAAGCGGAGAGCCGCTGTAAAAGGCGTTTGCTCCGGCACTTTGAGGAGAATGCAGATGCCCCAGCGCCACATAGTCAAAGCCCTCAAAAAGCTCTGCGCTTATTTCCCCGCTTGTGCCTACATATATGGGACTTTCGCTTTCAGATACGGTACAGCCTGTAACAAAGCAGTGTGCAAGCAGAATGTTTACGCTGTTTCCGGTAAAACGTGACCTTATCATATCTAGAATTTTTTTGTATGCATCGTTAAAGCCTCTTACAGAGTCATCGCTTAGCTCCTGCCTCAGCTGTGCAGGCTCAAAGTGCGGAAGCATCCAAAAGTAATATGATGTTCCGTCTTTTTCATATATATAAGGAGTCAGGCTGTCTTTGAGCTTTGTGCATATAAAAATATTGCTTTTCTTCATAAGCTCGGCGGCAGGCGCAATGCGTTCGGGGGAATCGTGGTTGCCGCTTATTGCAAGCAGAGGTATTTTATATTTTAAGCCTACTGTAAGCAGTATGCTTTCAAAAAGCTCAATAGCCTGCGGCGGAGCAATGCTTCTGTCGTAAATATCTCCGCTTATAAGTATAACGTCGGGAGCTTCCTCCTCTATAACCTTAAACAGAAAATTATCAATAAAGCTTTTTTGCTCGTTTATAAGGGAAACCCCGTATAAAAGCTTACCAAGGTGCAGGTCTGATGTGTGCAGAATTTTCAAAGTGAATCCCTCCGGCAATAATATCGGAACTGAATAAAAAAATATTTATGCTTACTTGTCTTTACTCCGATTTTATTGTATCATATATAGCATACAGTCATTTTATCATAAAAAGGGGAAGTTATCTATGAGAAAAAAGAAAATTATGGTTTTGTCAGCTGTTTTGCTGGCGGCGGTGATTGCATTGAGCTGTTTTACAACGGCAGGGGCGGTGACGGTTGACCCCGGTATAAAAACTAAAAGCGATTACATATACTTTGGAAATATAGATTCCGAAACGCCGGTATATACTAAAAATGCAGACAAAAAATGTTACCCGGCGTCTACCGTTAAAATTATGACATATATTATTGTAAGCGAAAAGGTAACAGATTTTGAAAACACTATGGTTACGATAAAGCAGTCTGTGCTTGACGAGCTTTACGGTACGGAAAGCTCGCTTTCGGGACTTGAGAATTTTGTTGATGAAAAGCTTTCTGTGCTTGACCTTTTGTACTGTATGATGGTAAGCTCCGGCAATGACGCGGCGCTGGTGCTTGCAGATTATGTAAGCGGCGGAAATGTTGACAGCTTTGTAAAGCTTATGAATGACAAGGCAAAGGAGCTTGGACTTAAAAATACTAATTTTGTAAATCCGCACGGATTACACGACGAAAAACAGTATACTACGGCTGCCGATATGTACCGGATTACAAAGCATGCGATTTCTCTGCCGAAATTTATGGAGATCTGCAACACAACAAGCTATAAATTGGGCGATGATGACGAAAATACGCTTGTTACAACTAATAAGCTGATAAACCCAAATGATGAAGAGGGCTATTACTACGAATATGCTAAGGGCATAAAGACCGGAACAACTGACGAGGCAGGCTTTTGCCTTGTATCTACTGCGGTTAAGGACGGCACGGCTTATATGTGCGTTGCAATGCACGCAGACTGCTACGACGAAAACGATGACTGGGCAGATAACGGTGCAATGCAGGATACAAAAAAGCTGTACGAGTGGGCATTTGATAATTTAACCCTGACGAAGGTAGTAGGTGAGCAGGACCCGGTATGCGAGCTTAAAATAAATTATTCCGAAAAGGATAAAATGTTTTTGGTTCCGGAGTATTCATACAGCGAGGTTCTTCCTGCAAATATGGATAAGGCAGATATAAGAATTGTGCCGAATGCACAGCAGTCGGTCGACGCACCGATAAAACAGGGCGAAATTGCAGGAACGGCAGACATTTACTATAAAGACCAAAAGCTTACAACCATTAATCTTATTGCAAGCGAAACTGCCGAAAAAAGCGAGCTTATCTACGGAATTACGCTTGTGAAGAATGTTCTTACTTCTCCGTGGTTTTTGGGTATTGCAGGCGTAGTTTTAGTGCTGTTTATAGTATATCTTGTGCTTATACGAAGCGTAGGCAAGGGTAAAAGGAAAAAGAGTAAATCTGATATTGATGTAGAACTGTAATTATTATTTTAGAAATTTTTTACAAAAAACACGGCAAAATTTCTTTACCGGAAAATTTGCCGTGTTATTATTTGGGTTATTTTCCTGTTTTTTGTGTATTGTGAGAAAATTTGAAAGCAATTTTTTGTGAAAGTAAACAATAAATTGCTGTATGTTAAAATGTTTATTGAAGTTTTAAAATTTGTATAGTATAATATTGGTACTGAAGTATAGGCGTAGTATAGCTGCTTCGGATTTTAAAAACTTTAATTTTTTAAGGAGGAAACAAAAAATGTCCAAAAAAGTAATTAGCGTGCTTTTGGCTGCTGTACTTATGGTATCCATGCTTTGTGTTGGCGCTGTTTCAGTTAGCGCAGCAGATAAGCTGGAGGGCAAAACAGTTTACTTTGAAGTTCCGGAAAGCTGGGGCGAATTAAAGACTGTATATTGCCACATCTGGGTAAACGGCGGCGAAGATTACGCAAAGTGGCAGACAAGAGAAGAAAAGATGAAAAAGGTAGAAGGCACAGACCGTACCTTCTCTTTCAAAATCGCAAAATCACCTGCAGAGGGTGAAGCTGACTGGAACCTTATCATCTTCAGTATGTTTGGAAGTGAGCAGACCTATAACTCAATTTTAAGCATTGAATGTGCAGGAGATACAGCTTATGTACTTCCTGATATGATTGAGAACCCTGAGGACTCAACAAAGGTTGCTTATGTAGCTGCATGGAAAAATGCTAAAAACTGCGGACCTAAGGTTGCAATCACAAGCTTAGGTAACGTAGTTGGTACAGCTTTCTTACCCGGTGAAACACCTCAGTCAATTTATGACGCATGGGCAGAGAAGTTCTCAACAACCGATATGGTTAAGGACGAGGCTTTAACAGCTAAGATTATGAGCGAACTTGAAGCTTTATATGCACAGGCAAATCCACCGACAGAGGCTCCTCAGCCGACAGACGCTCCGGAACAGCCGACAGAGGCTCCTCAGCCGACAGAAGCTCCGGAACCTGTTCAGCCGACAGAGGCTCCGGAACAGCCGACAGATGCTCCGGAACAGCCGACAGATGCTCCGGAACAGCCGACAGACGCTCCGGAACAGCCGACAGAGCCTGCAACAGAATCTACAACAGATGCTTACGGCAGAACAAGAGGTATTCCTACACCTTGGAAATATAAGATGCCTGAAAGAGTAATTACAAACGGCCAGCCGGGTGATGAAGCTCATCCTGATTGGAACGGCTACTACAAGATTTACTACTTTGAAGCACCTGAAGAATGGTTCGACAATGCAGACAAGAAGGAAGAGGGCTTTGAAATAGGCTTCTACTGGTACAACGGTACAGAAAGCGGTGCTGCATGGCCGGGCGAGCCTGCAACTAAGTTCTCAGATTATGTAGTTCAGCAGTATAAGGATCAAAATCCTGACGCTACAGAAGAAGAGCTTGAAGCTGCAATAGCAGAAACAGAAGAAAACTGCGGAAATATCTACTTTGCATACGCTCCGTCCTATGCTCCGTTCATCATCTGGAACAACGGCATTAACGGCGGATTACCGACAGACGAAAACTATGACGCTACAAAGGCTGCTGCTTCAAAGCAGACAGTTGATATTAACGTAGAGGATTCTACCCTTTACGAAGATGTAAACGGTCATCCTGCTCTTGTTACAAGCGACTTCTGCGGTTGCATTGCTTTCTTCAACGGTGAAATGAAGACAGTTGAAAATCCGCTTACACATCAGGTACAGACAACATACCAGATTGCTTGGGAATACTTTAATCCTCTTACTCTTGACAGAGCAACAGAAGGCTTAAAGGATGAAAACGGTGAGTTCGTACTGTCAGAGCCTGACGAGTATGGCGATCAGTATCAGGTAAACCCGTTCTTCGATATGGACTACTCTTACATTCGTCCTGACGCAGCTAACGAGCCTGCTCCAAAGCCGGTTCCGCCGAGCGTTATGCCTACAGAAGAGCCTACAGACGGACCTACATCTGCTCCGTCAGGCAATAAGGGCGAAACACCTGCAAAGGGTACTGTAAACACAGCACAGGATGTTTCAATGTTTATTGTAATGTCCGGCATACTGCTTGCTGCTGCAGCTGCTGTAGTAATAGCACGCAGAAGAAAAATTGAGGGTTAATTCTAACTTTTAATAAGCAAAACTAATTAACAGTTTTCCGTCCGGTGTAAAAACCGGACGGTTTTGCTTTGATGGTGGTTATTTGTAAATAAATTTTCAAAAAGTGGTTGAAGTTTTTAATTTAATGTTGTATAATTACAATACTGAAGTGTGAACTTCACAAAATTACCTTTTAAATTTTAAGGAGGAAACAAGAAATGTCCAAAAAAGTATTAAGCGTAATACTAGCAGCAGTTTTATTAGTTTCAATGGCTTGCATTGCCGGTGTAAGCGCAAGCGCAGCATCAGCAGGCGGCACAGTTTATGTTGAGTTACCGGAGCAGTGGGCAAAATCAGCTAAAACCGTATATTGCCATATGTGGGCAAACGGCGGTGACGATGTTTATGCCTGGCAGACAAAGAACGAGAAGATGACACTCGTTGAGGGTAACAAGTACAGCTATGAAATCGCTCCGGGTACAGACGCTAACATGATTATCGTAAGCACAAACACAGGCGTTCAGACATACGACCTTACATTTGGCGATGAGTGTATGGGCGATACAATCATTATCGATCCTTCTACACAGATTGAAAATGCTATTGACTCTGAAAAGACAGCAGCAAGAGCTACATGGCAGAACAACAGCGATAAGTACGGTCCTCACATGGCTATCTCCAGTATCGGTAATGTTATCGGTGAAAAGTTAGCTCCGGGTGAAGACGGCGAAGCTTTACTTAACGCTTTCAAAACAAACTATTCTGATTTAGCTACTCCTGAGAAGATTGCTGAATTAAGAGCTAGTTTAGGTCTTCCGGCTGAGGGCGGCGAAGAGCCTGCAAGCAGTGAAGAGCCTGCAAGCAGCAACGGCGGCACATCTTCAGCAGCAAACAGCACAGGTTCTACAGCAAGCACATCTTCAGCTTCCGGCACAAGCTCAGGTGCTACAACTACAGGTGACGAAACACCTTATGTTGTTCTTGGTGTAATCCTGGTTGCAGCATTAGGCGTTATCGTATTAGCTTCCAGAAAGAGAGTTACAGAATAATTTATTCTGAATAACACTTTACTAAAAGAACTACTAAGGACCGCAGTGGAAACTGCGGTCCTTTTTAGGTTAAGGGGAAAATCCGCAACCTTAAGCCGTTCTCCCCTTTAACAAGGGAGGCAAGAAAAAGTCCCCCTTGTCCAAAAGGGGGATGTCAG
>JBJEQJ010000043.1:0-20266 GCA_051881695.1 Acutalibacteraceae bacterium
AACTACGACGGCTGATTCAGCGCCTGCAATAACTGAAAATATAGAGATGTCCCGAAAGGAACGTGATAATAATGAAGAAAGCAATAAAGCTTATACTGCTGGCAATATCCGCTGCGGCGGTAATTTTACTGTTTGCCTCGTGCGGAAACAAAACTGTACAGGTGGAAAATTTTATAAGTATGAACGCACAGTTCAGCGGAAGCAGAACAGTAACGCTGAATATGGGCGAGCTTCTTGACGGGAACGAAACGCTTAAAGCACAGTTTGACGAGGTAGTAAACGAATATTGTCCTGCTGTTATGAAAAAAGAAACAAAGCAGACAGACGACGGACTGAAGTATATTTTCACAATAGATTTTGAATCTGAAGAGGACTATGAAAATAAAATAAGCGTGATTATCGGCAGACAAGCAGATTCGGTTCTCGGCACTCCTAACAGTGCGCTGGCAAAGGGCTGGCGTTTTGAAGAGGACTTCGACGGTATGCAGCTTTTCGGTTTTATTGTTGACGGAGTTAAGCAAAAGAAATACGGAGAATTGAATTTTGCATATGAAAGCAGCTCAAATATTGTAAACTTAGGCGGACAAATACAAAGCAGTAACGAAAGCATTATGAGCGTTAACTGCGTTGAGGGTTATCCCATAACTTCAATAGCGGTAGAAACTACAAATAACAAAAAGGACAGCTACGACAGAAAGTTTACAATATCTGTACCGCAGACAACTTATGATAAAATGGGACAGAGCCTGCTTGATATTATGCAGCAGCGCACTGCAGACAGTGCTGTATACAGCGGATGGTCACAGCAGGGTAATAACCAGGAATTTCAGGTAATGTACAAGGGGATAACTGCCGCACAGCTTCAGTCTGTAACAGCGCTGTTCCTTGACTGCACCGAGGCATCAATCTATTACGGTGATGAAAATAACAGCAGCACACCTCTTGCAGAACAGCTTGTTTTTGAAGAAAAGCTCAATACATTAAGCTTTACGGCAAAGGACAACGGAAAGGTTCCCCTTTCTTATAAATATTCGCTTCCTCTTAAAACAACGCACGGCGAGGGGATAGTGTTTAATAAGGGAGTATGGGAAAAAGAGGGAAGCTGGGTTGACGGCATTTATACGCTGAAAAGCAATAGGAGCAATCTGGCAATACGTATTCCTGACGGAATACAGTACAAAATAGAGGGAATAGCAGTAACAGTTGAAAATAACGGGGAAGACAATTACACAAGAAGCTTCAACTTCCTGTATGACAAGGGTACCGGCGTAGAGGGTTGCCAGTATGCAAGCGCATATTTCAGAAAAGAGGGAGTAGAGACAACCACAGCAAAAACCAACGATAATCTTGTATGCAGAATTACAAAAAAAGGTACGGCAGAGGAGCTTAATGAATTTTTCAGCGGTATTTTCGGCGGCGGAAATGAAATTACAAGGGCTGAAAACACCAGCGCAATGGCAGTTGTAACAGACTTAAGCTTTAAGGACAGCGTTAATATTTCGTATATGCTTACAGGCGAAAATGAAGATGTGCCGTTTACCTATACGCTTGAAAACAAAAGCGGAGAAAATATAATTTCTATTACAGGAGAAAACGCTAAGGAAAGTGTGACTGAGCGCTCACAGGAAAAAGGAAAGTATACGGTGGAGCTTATCGGCGGCGAAAATAATGTGGAGTTTATTTCAACAGTTCCGTATTTTAACGGAGTTCTTGTTTACTGTATAGTAGCAGGAGTAATGCTTTTGCTTGCTGCGCTTGCAATTGTTTTTTGCATTAAAAGGTCAAGAAAGCTTAAACAGCTTGAGCAGGAGCAGGAGAGCAAGACTATAGAAATAAATCAGCAGGTAAACGCCAAACGTAAAAGCGAGGAAAAGCAGAAATATATTACAGATGAAAGCGGCGGATATATTTACGCTGACAATAGCAGTAAAAACGACGAATACGGCGACAGTTATGCCGACCCGTACGACAGCTCATACAGTGAGTTTGATAACGACGACCTTTTGTAGATGTTGAATAATATAAAAATTTGGGGGGCATATTTGTGTTCCCCATAGCTGAATTTAGAGGGAATAATGTATGTATAAAAACGTAATTTTTGACCTTGACGGCACTCTGGTAAATTCTCTTTTGGACCTTGCCGGAAGTATGAACAGAGCGCTTGTTGCCAACGGCTTAAAGCCGCACCCGGAAGATGCGTATAATTATTTTGTCGGAAACGGTGTGCTTATGCTTGTAAAAAGAGCAATAGGCGAGAAGAATTTAACACAGGAATTACAGCATAGCGTTAAGGCATACTTTGACAATGACTATGAACAGCACAAGCTCGACAAAACTGCGCCGTACAGCGGAATTTACGATATGCTTAAAACACTTAATGAAAAGCAAATAAAAATTGCCGTACTTTCAAATAAACCGGACGAATTTGTCGCACAAATGATGAAAAAGCTCTTTAGCGGTATTACGTTTGCGGCGGCGTGGGGCAAAAAGCAGGAATATAAAATTAAGCCTGATCCCCAGGCGGTTTTTGCAATTATGCAAAAGATAAAAGCCGAAAAAGACAGCACACTTTATGTCGGTGACAGCGATGTTGACGTATACACAGCGCAAAATGCAGGAATAGACTTTTGCGGTGTGAACTGGGGCTTCAGAGGGAAAGAGGAGCTTTTGCAAAGCGGTGCAAAAAAGACGGTGGATACGGCGCAAGACCTTCTGGCTTACATCCTGTTTGAAAAATAGCACGCACATCTTGGCTTTTTGCCGCCCGCTCACATACAGAAGTATTGCTCGGGGCATCAAAAAACCAACCTGCACGCACTCTTTTTCAAACTGATTATACAGCACGCACATCTTGGCTTTTGCCGCCCGCTCACATACAGAAGTATTGCTCGGGGCATCAAAAAACCAACCTGCACGCACTCTTTTTCAAACTGATTATACAGCACGCACATCTTGGCTTTTGCCGCCCGCTCACATACAGAAATATAGCTTGGGTTTCAAAAAACAACCTGCACGCACTCTTTTTTAAACTGATTAGATAGCACGCACATCTTGGCTTTTTGCCGCCAACTCACATACAAAAGTGTGGCTTGGGGTTTCAAAAACCAACCTGCACGCACTCTTTTTTAAACTGATTATATAGCACGCACATCTTGGCTTTTTGCCGCCAACTCACATACAAAAGTGTGGCTTGGGGTTTCAAAAACCAACCTGCACGCACTCTTTTTCAAACCAATTATAAAGCACGCACATCTTGGCTTTTTGCCGCTCGCTCACATACAGAAATATAGCTTGGGTTTCAAAAAACCAACCTGCACGCACTCTTTTTCAAACTGATTATACGGCACGCACATTACGGCTTTATAAAACGATTGTGTATATTCATCGGTAAGGTGCAGATTTTAAAGCAGAAGAAAGGAACAGTTATAAAATGGCGAATAAGATAAATTTTCAGAAAGAAATGGATTTTCTGCTGCAAAGCCTTTGTGAAAAGAATGAAACGCCGCATTTAATGCTGCACAGCTGTTGCGCACCTTGCAGCAGCTACGTTATTGAGTATCTTTCCGATTATTTTTATATTACTGTTTTTTATTATAATCCTAATATTTATCCCGATGAGGAATACGCCCTCAGAAGCGCCGAGCAAAAAAGATATATTAGTGAAATTAAAACTAAGTACCCTGTTGAATTTTTAGAAGGAGCCTTTGACAAAGAGAGCTTTTATCGCCTTGCAAGGGGTCTTGAAAATGAGCCGGAATGCGGAGAACGGTGCAAGCGCTGTTACGCCTTGCGTCTTGAAAAAACTGCACAGCAGGCGGTGGCTGAGGGTGCAGATTATTTTGCAACTACGCTTACAATAAGTCCCTTAAAAAAAGCTGAGGATATTAACAAAATAGGACAGGAGCTATCCGAAAAATATACAGTTAAATATTTAGCTTCAGACTTTAAGAAGAAAAACGGCTTTAAACGCTCTACCGAGCTTTCAAACATATACGGAATGTACAGGCAGAGCTACTGCGGATGCATATTTTCACAGAAAGGCCGGAATTAAAGGCAATGCAATTACAGAGGTGAAATGATGATACCCGAAAACGCATTAAATGAAGAGGGGTACATAATAAATCAGGGCTTAATAAAGGACGTTAATTTCGGGAAGTATCCGTCAAGTAAAAACGGCTGCGGCTGGATTGCGCTTTATAATCTGATGAAAATTTTAAATAACGAAACACCGTACAAAGAAATAATTGAAGCCTTAACGCCATATATATGGTTTAAGGGGCTTACAGGAACAAGACTCAACATAATAAAAAAATATATCCGTAATAAGGGATATGCCATGGACTGCAGCTTTTGCAAAAGCAAATACGAAACGCTTGCAGAAAAAAGCGCCGGCGGAATCATTTATTACGGTACGGGAAGGTCATATCACTTTACAGCGTTTAAAACTCTGCCGGATGGAAAATATCATTTTTATAATTCCTTGTACGGTCGTAAAAGTGATATTATTACAATGAGCGAGTTTAAAGAAAAAAGAATTAAGCTGCCCCTTACACACATTATTGCGGTTAAGGATTACAGCATATAAAACAGCAGATAAAAAGTATCCGTTTTCCGCAGTTTAGCTTGGAGGCAGAAAATGGATACTTTTTTAATGTATTTTTTATTTGCAGCAGGGCTTGCGCTTATAATAAAGGGCGGAGATTTTTTTGTAGATGCAGCAGTCTGGATTGCAAAGGTGTCGCATATTCCGCAGTTTTTAATTGGCGCTACAGTTGTAAGCCTTGCCACAACAATGCCTGAAATATTTGTTTCTGTCATCGCTGCTTCTCAGGGAAAGACAGATATGGCAACGGGAAACGCCATAGGCTCGGTAATAGCCAATACAGGCTTGATTTTCGCCTTAGGAATCTTATTTTTACCATCTGCTATCAGACGGCGGCAGTTTGTGCCGAAGAGCATAGTATTTTTAGCTGCCATAATTGCAGTCTGGCTGTTTTGTGCAGGCGGCTATGTAACGCTGTACGGCAGCATAGGACTTTTTATGATTTTTGCAGTATTTATTGCCGAAAACATAAAACAGGCAAAGGGAGAAATCTCAGCTGCAAAGCAAAAAAGCTATAAGCCTGAAAAAAAGGAAACAGCAGTAAATGTGCTAAAATTTCTCTCCGGTGCGGCCGGAATAGTAATAGGCTCGCATCTGCTTGTTGAAAACGGCAGCGCAATTGCTGAAAGCTTGGGAGTAGCCGAAAGAATTATAAGCCTTACAGCTGTTGCGATAGGAACATCGCTGCCGGAGCTTGTAACCACTGTAACTGCAATAATAAAAAGGCAGTCCTCGCTTTCAGCAGGAAATATAATCGGCGCTAATATAATAGATATGACGCTTATTCTGCCAATGTCTGCCTTTGTTTCCGGCGGGATTTTGCCTGTGGGACAGCTTACGTTTTTGCTGGATGTTCCGTTCTGCCTTTTAATTGCCGGCATTGTTATTATTCCGACAATAGTAAAGGGACGCTTTATGCGCTGGCAGGGGGCGGCGGCTTTGGCAGCGTACGGCGCATATGTTCTTATTTTGTTAAATATATAGCAAAAAACCTCTTGTGCAAAGCTATAACTGCATAAGAGGTTTTATATTTATATCAGATTCTTTCACTCTCGCCGATTATTCAGAATTCTAGAAATATGTATTTATTTTTTATTTTTATCAATAAATTAAGTGCAACAGCCGATAAGACCGGAATTAATTTTCTGGCTGAATTACAAATCATTAAGAAGGAGTGCATAACACATCACACGGTTTATGCACTCCAAAATATTTATTACATATTGTGAGCAAGCAGATAGTTCGCTCTGTTAATTGCATTTAAAACGCCGGCGATAGAAGCCATATTTATGTTGCTTTCAATGCCTACGCCGAAAATATTTTTTCCGTTTTTACGCAGAAGCTCTATATATGCTATCGCCTTAGAGTCAGAGCCTGCGCTTATTGCGTGTTCGCTGTACGAAAGGAACTTGTAGCAGTCAACGCCGATTGTTTTCATAGCATTGAAGAAAGCGTCAATCGGTCCGTTGCCAACGCCGTCTATCTCTTTTTCTGTTATTTCGCCGTTGTTATTTACGCTGACCTTGCCGGTAAAGTGTACCTCGTGGTTTGCGCCAACGCCTGTTTCGGACATTTTGTGAGATAACAGCTCGTATTTTTTAGGTATATACAGGTATTCCTTTTCAAAAACATGCAGCAGCTCGTTTGGCACAAGCTCTCTGCCAAGTGCGTCACATTCCTTTTGTACAAGCGCTCCGAATTCCGGGTGCATCTTCTTCGGCAGATGATAACCGAAGCTGTTCGCCATAACAAACGCCGCACCGCCCTTGCCGGACTGTGAGTTAATTCTTATAATCGGCTCATACTGTCTGCCTACATCTGCCGGATCTATCGGCAGATAGGGAACCTCCCAATACGGCGTGCCGCTTTCCTTCATATACTGCATACCCTTGTTTATAGCGTCCTGATGAGAACCGGAAAATGCTGTGAAAACAAGCTCGCCGGCATACGGCGCACGCTCGTGTATTTTCATATTTGTGCAGCGCTCGTAAATTTCCTTGTACTTCGGCAGATTGCTGAAGTCAAGCTCCGGGTCAACACCCTGTGTATACATATTAAGTCCCATTGTAACTATATCCAGATTGCCTGTGCGCTCGCCGTTGCCGAAAAGCGTACCCTCAACCCTTTGTGCACCTGCAAGCAAGGCAAGCTCAGACGCCGCCACGCCGCAGCCTCTGTCGTTATGCGGATGTATACTTATTATTGCCGCCTCTCTGTTTGGAAGATGCTTTATAAAATATTCAATCTGGTCTGCGTAAGTGTTTGCCGTGCACATCTCAACAGTATTCGGCAGATTGAGTATTACAGGGTTTTCCTTTGTAGAGCCTAAAGCCTCCATAACGCTTGCACATATGTCAACTGCAAAGTCCATCTCTGTGCCGCTGAAGCTTTCGGGGGAATATTCAAAGCGGATGTTTGTATCGCCCTCGTAGCTGTCTGTAAGCTCCTTTATAAGCTTTGCGCCCTGTACGGCAATATCTGTAATGCCCTGCATATCCTTTTTAAATACAACCTTTCTCTGAAGAGTAGAGGTTGAATTGTAAAAATGCACAATAACATTTTTAGCGCCCTTAATAGCCTCAAAGGTCTTTCTGATTAAATGCTCTCTTGCCTGCACAAGCACCTGTATTGTAACATCATCGGGAATATATCCGCCGTCTATAAGCTCCCGGCATATTTCGTATTCTGTTTCGGAAGCAGACGGAAAGCCTATCTCAATTTCTTTAAAGCCCATATCGCAAAGAGCAGTAAAAAACTCAAGCTTTTCCTGCAAATTCATCGGGTCTATAAGCGCCTGGTTGCCGTCGCGCAAATCAACGCTGCACCAGATGGGCGCCTTTGTTATGGTTTTGTCAGGCCAGCTTCTGTCCTTAATATCAATCTGTTTAAATGGAATATACTTTTTGTAAGCTTCGTACATTGTAAAAACCTCCTTTTAATTCACTGTTTAGTACAACAAAAAAGTCCCGTTTCTTTACAGAAAGGGACGAATAATATCCGTGGTACCACCCAAATTCAAACACAAAGTGTTCCTCATTACAGGCTTCTATCAAAGCCCTGACCGATAACGCAGTCAAGCGTTCCGCCCTAAATATATCAGGCGAACAACTCCGGGATGAGCTATACATACAAGGTTAAACGCCGTTTCACACCAAACAACGGCTCTCTTTGCTTTAAGGCTTGTATCTTGTTCCCTTCAAGGTCTTTAAAACAGTAATTAATATTGTTATTAAGATTATACCAAAGCAAAAAGCTTTGTCAAGAGCTTTTTGCAAAAATTTCAGCAATTTTTTTAGACTCTACGTTATATTTATTTTCCTGAACAAATTTTTTAAGCCATGCTTTTTTTATATTGTTTTTTAACTCAGTTCCAAGCGGACCGTAATCCCATGTGTTGGCGAGTCCTCCGTAAATTTCCGAGCCGGGATAAACAAAACCCCTCTGCTTGCAAAGCGCAACAATTTTGTCCATTGTTTTTTTACTGTTTTCCATCCTATATGTATTCTTTCATAAGAAAATATATACAAATCTTTACTTTAAATATTTTAATGATATATAACCTTGATGTCAAGTTTTGAACTGTATTTAGATGAAAAATTAAAGATAATATTTCCTTTTAGAAATAAACTGAATTATATTTTGTTGTGACTGATATTTTGCTTATAAAAAAATTTTTTGTCTAATTTGTTGCTAATATATTAAAATTGTTAGAATTTATGTAAAATTATATACGGATAAAAGACAGAATGAATAAAAAGCGTGTTAAAATTTGTTAGTTATCACTATTAAAAATTACCACAATACAACATTTTTTATTTGATTTTATATTATCAAAAAAGTATAATTATCCTTGATCGTGGCATTTTAGCCCCCGGCAGTTTATATGGAGATAAATACTTCTTAAATTGTCGTATTTTTAGGTTTTTTGAAAGTAAGAAAGGATGAAACAAATGGCAAATACTTCTCGGAAATTTGTCGCAGTATGTCTTGTTGTTGCTATGATGCTCAGTGTTCTGTTCATCGGCTCTTCAAGCTACAGTGCGGCAAACAGCAGTTCAGAGGCGTTGTCTGTATCTTGTATGTATGGAGATATCAATGGTGACGGAAAAATTAATTCGCAGGACTCTCTGACAATTCAGAAACATATTGCGAAGATAATGATGTTGACAGGTTATAAATTCACAGCAGCAGATGTAAATGCTGACGGAGAGATAACTGCCTTGGATGTATTGTTTATCCAAAAGTTTATGGCGAAAATCATTTCTGAGTTTCCGGCAGGTGAATACTATACTATCAGCAATACCGATTGGCGGACATCTACAATATCTTATGAGATTTTTGTCCGCAGTTTCTGCGACAGTGACGGGGACGGAATTGGTGATTTTAGGGGTATTGCATCAAAGGCATCTTACCTCAAGGACCTTAATGTGGGTTGTGTATGGCTTATGCCCATTCATGAATCCCCCTCGTACCACGGATATGATGTAATTGATTACTATTCCACTAATGATGATTACGGCACAATAGATGATTTTAAATATATGCTTAGTGTTTTACATCAGTATGATATAAAAGTTCTGATAGATTTTGTTGCAAATCACTCCTCATCACAAAACCAATGGTTTATTGATGCTTTGAGCAATCCTGACAGCCCTTATGCTGATTATTATGAGTTTACAGATGAGCCGGATTCAACCTCCGGCTGGAGATACAATGAAAAGTACGATAAATATTACAGAGGTAATTTTTCAGAGGGAATGCCTGACTTGAACTACCAAAATAAAGCCGTATGGACGGAAATGGAAAATGTAGCCGGATATTGGCTTGAAACCGGAGTTGACGGATTCAGACTTGACGCTTCGATGCTTATTGATCCGGATTGGGATATGACTCACGAGTGGTGGAGGGATTTTGAAAGCTATGTAAAGTCAAAAAATCCCGATGCATTTGTTGTAGGCGAAAACTGGACAACAAATACAGATGCTGTTGCCTCATTCTTTAACTGTATGGATTCTTCCTTTGATTTCCCACTTCAAGAACAGATTATGAAACTTGCCGGAGGAGAGCAACTGAATATTGTCGGCTTTGTAAACAGAGAATTACAACTGCAAAAAAGGTATGCAGACACAACTCCCAATGTACCAAAAACATCTGTAATGACAACATTTTTAAATAATCACGACCAAACAAGAACAGTATCTTATTTGGGCTCTGTTGAGAAAGCAAAGCTTGCCGCCGCAATTCAGTTAACCCTGCCCGGAATGCCCTTCATTTATTACGGTGAGGAACTGGGACAACTAAGTAATTCTACCGATCCAAACAGACGAGAGGCTATGGACTGGTATGCTTCCGCCAAAGGGGAAGGTATGTGTGTTTTAGATGAAAAATTCTTTGGAGTACCTTCAAAATACACCATACCTGATGACGGTATTTCTTTGGAAGAAGAAATTAATGACAAAAACAGTATTTATAACTATTACAAAAAGCTTACTCAACTTCGTACAGATTATCTGATATTCTTTAGCGGTAATTATTTTTCAATAGAATCAAAAAGCCTGAATTGTTATACCGTTACTGATGAAAATTATCCTTATGGTATGTTTGTTGCACATAATGTAACAGAGAGCAATATTGAATTAAATACATTATATGATTTTACCGATTTGATAAGCGGAAAAAGTTATAAGACAGGCGATACGGTTACAATCGCTCCTTATACAACAATCGTTGCAAAATATGACGGAATAGATAAAAAGTATTCACTATTTAAGGAAATACAAAGTAAGGATATTCCTGTTACTTTTAATGTAACAATACCTGAAAAATTGCCGGAGGGAGCAAATGTAAGTATCGGAACTAATATGAACGGTTGGAATCCTACAGATACTGATTGGTTTATGACAAAAATAGATGATCTTCACTATCAATTAAACGTAAATTTGGACTCAACTTATGTAAGTGAAGCTATTGAGTATAAATATACGGTTCAAATTGACGGTCAGGACTTTGCGTGGGCTCATACTGAGGGTGACGCAGATGGTAAGGATATAGGTAACCGCATTTATGCAATAGATTATGAAGATAATGTAATAAATGATACTGTAGCAATGTTTAAAAATGGATTGGGTAATACAACAGTAACAAGCGGAACTCTTGAAACCTTCACGCTTGATATGCCACAGTATTCAGATAACAGAACAAGAACAATTCATGTCTGGCTTCCCGAAGGTTACGATTCAAAGAATACTGACAAAAAATATCCGGTATTCTATATGCACGACGGACAGAATCTTTTTGATATGTATAAATCATATGCAGGAGAATGGATGGTTGACGAGGCAATTGCCGATATGATGGCTAACGGTTATGAGGGTGCAATAATTGTAGGTATTGAAAATTCTGCTGACAGATGGAATGAATACAGTCCTGAATGGGATAATGTCGGCTCTTCATTGCCGAATAATTCATCAGCCGGAGATTATGCACAATTTGTTGATAATCCGTCAGGAGATAAATACGGTGAATTCATTGTTAATACATTAAAACCGTATATTGACAGTCACTATAATGTTCGTACAGATAAAAACAGTACCGGTATCGGCGGAAGCTCAATGGGCGGATTGATTTCTTATTATATAGGAATGAAATATACCGATGTATTCGGTCAGGTGCTTTCTTTTTCTCCGGCATTCTGGATGTATAGTGAAGATACTATTGCTTCAGTAGTTGATTCATATGATTACAGTAATATTGACAATCTTCCGAAAATTTTCCTTTATACCGGAGGAGCAAACCAAATGGAGAAAGATACAATCCCTTATGTAGATTTGGTTTACAATAAAATGACAGAAAACGTTTATCCTGAAAATAAGCTTAATACACTTACAGATACCACAAAAGATCATAACGAGGCTGCATGGTCGGAATATTTCCCCCTAGCATTCAAGTGGTTAGTAGGATTTGCAGCATAAAAACACAAAAATGGCATACACATTACCTGTTACATTATTACAATGGTAGTGTGTATGCCGATTTTCATACCATAAATGTTGTGTATGTGAGATTTCCATTATCATCATAACAATCCTTATGTCTTTGAAATTTAGCGTTTTCAGCAATTTTTTTAGACTCTATATGTTGAAAAAGCGATGTAAATCGGCTATAATACAAATATTATGGGGTTTTATACATACAACCCAAAGAAAGGGTAGATAAAAATGGCAGAGAAAAAAATGGTAAAGGCTATTACCTCTATGGACGAGGATTTTGCCAAATGGTATACAGATATTGTTAAAAAAGCCGAGCTTATTGAATATACAAGCGTAAAGGGTTGTATGGTAATACGACCGTACGGTTATGCAATATGGGAAAATATACAGAGAATATTAGACGGAATGTTTAAGGCAACAGGACACGAAAACGTGTGTATGCCTATGTTTATTCCCGAAAGTCTTTTGCAAAAGGAAAAAGACCATGTTGAGGGCTTTGCGCCTGAGGTTGCATGGGTTACTCACGGCGGAAACGAAAAGCTTGAGGACAGACTTTGCGTTCGCCCGACGTCTGAAACGCTGTTTTGCGAGCATTATGCAAATATAATCCAAAGCCACAGAGATTTGCCGAAGCTTTATAACCAGTGGGTGAGCGTTGTGCGCTGGGAAAAAACAACCCGCCCGTTTTTAAGAAGCAGAGAGTTCCTCTGGCAGGAGGGACACACTATTCACGCAACGGCGCAGGAGGCTGTTGAAGAAACTGAGCGAATGTTAAACGTATATGCAGATTTCTGCGAAAATGCTCTTGCTATGCCTGTTGTTAAGGGAAGAAAGACAGACAGCGACAAGTTTGCAGGTGCAGAGGCAACCTATGCAATAGAAGCGCTTATGCACGACGGTAAGGCTTTGCAGGCAGGAACCTCGCACTATTTCGGCGACGGCTTTGCAAAGGCGTTTGATATAACCTTTACTAACAAGGAAAACAAGCTTGAGTATCCGCATCAGACCTCTTGGGGCGTTACAACACGCTTAATCGGTGCAATTATTATGACGCACGGCGATGATAACGGCCTTGTACTTCCGCCGGCAGTCGCTCCGATTCAGGCAGTAATTATCCCTGTTGCACAGCACAAGCCGGGCGTGCTTGAAAAGGCAAACGAGCTTAAGGAAATGCTTTCTAAAACAACAAGAGTAAAGCTTGACGACAGCGACAATTCACCGGGCTGGAAGTTCTCTGAATATGAAATGAAGGGCGTTCCTGTTCGTATAGAGATAGGGCCGAGAGATATTGAAAATAATCAGTGCGTAGTTGTAACACGCCACAACCGTGAAAAAACAGTTGTATCGCTCGACGAGCTTGAAAAGACAGTGAGCGAAAAGCTTGCACAGGTGCATAACGGAATATACAAAAAGGCTCTTGAAAACAGAGAAAAGAAAACATACTCCTGCAAGACTATGGAGGAAATAATAGAAAAGCTTGAGAAAAACGGCGACGGCTTTGTAAAGGCTATGTGGTGCGGAGATGAAGCCTGTGAGGATACGGTAAAGGAAAAAACAGGCGTAGGCTCACGCTGTATTCCGTTTGAGCAGGAACAGATTTCTGATAAATGCGTATGCTGCGGCAAGCCTGCAAAGCATATGGTAATGTGGGGCAAGGCGTATTAATTTATAAAACGCCATAACCCCGGTATACTGATAAGGTATGTGAATTAAGGGAAAGTGGGGAGAAAGATGCCGATAAGAATACAGAATGATTTGCCCGCAAGAGAAATATTAGAGTCTGAAAATATATTTGTAATGCCGTATGACAGGGCGGCAATGCAGGATATAAGACCGCTTAAAATAGTTATATTAAATCTTATGCCGACGAAGGTTGTAACGGAAACACAGATTTTAAGGCTGCTTGGCAACTCTCCGCTTCAGGTGGATATAGAGCTTTTGCAAACAGCTACCCATACTCCGAAAAATACATCTCAGCGACATTTAACAACCTTTTATAAAACCTTTGACGAGATAAAGGACCAAAGCTTTGACGGTATGATAATTACCGGCGCACCGGTTGAGCTTATGGAGTTTGAGCAGGTAGACTATTGGCAGGAGCTTTGCAGTATAATGGAGTGGTCCAAAAAGAATGTGTACTCCACCTTCCATATCTGCTGGGGCGCACAAGCCGGGCTTTACTACCATTTCGGAATTCCCAAGTATGAGCTTGGCGGCAAGGTAAGCGGTATTTACAATCACAGAGTGCTTAACGCCAATCATCCGCTTATGAGGGGCTTTGACGACAGGTTTAATATGCCTCATTCGCGTTACACGGGCGTTATGCGTGACGATATTGACAGGCACGATGAGCTTGAGGTGCTTGCAACCTCCCGTATGGCGGGGGTTTCTATTGTGTGCAACAAAAACGGCAGACAGTTTTTTGTTATGGGTCATGCAGAGTACGACAGAAATACGCTTGCAACAGAGTATTTCAGAGATTTAAACAAGGGGATAAATCCGCAGATTCCGTATAATTATTTTCCGGATAACGACCCTTCCGCAACTCCGCCTATGAAATGGCGCAGTCATGCCAATATGCTTTATACAAATTGGCTTAATTATTATGTATATCAGCAAACGCCGTATGACCTTGAGGATTTAAAAAAGCTTTTTGAATAAAAATTAAAACTTCCCTCGGAGCTTCCGGGGGATTTTTAATTTGCCTTAAAGCTGTCTGCCTCTTTATTTTGCGTTGGCAGCATATCAATAACAGCTTAAAATTACAGCTTAGATAAAGCTTTTTACAGCTTAGTTAATTTTGCTTGATGTTACACCTTGCGTTAAATATAATATAATTGCAGCTGTGAAAGGACTATTTTTCAGGAGGGATAAAATGAAAATTACTCTTAACGAGGATGCAGCTTTTGAAGAAACTCAAATAATAATCAACTGCAAAAGCGTTGACGAACAGATTTTAGCAGTTGTTGCTTCTTTAAAGGTTTTTGACAGAAAAATCACAGGCTTTAAAGACGGACGCACCTATATTCTGGAGGCATCTGAAATTCTGTATATAGATACTGTTGATAAAAGAACTTTTTTTTATACGGAAAAGGATGTTTACGAAACTCCGCTGAAGCTCTATGAGCTGGAGGAAAGACTAAAGGGTTGTGACTTTTTCAGAGCAGGCAAGTCCTCTGTTGTAAATTTTAATCAGATTAAATCGTTAAGACCGGAGTTCGGCGGAAAGCTTCAGCTTACAATGAATAACGGCGAATGTATTTACGTTTCAAGACAGTACGCAGGTACTGTGAAAGAAAAATTAGGTATATGATTTAAAAAAGGAGCTAAGATGCGTTATGAAGAAATTTTTAGAATATGTGGTAAAGCTTAAAACAACTGTTTGCCTGTGCTTTACGGCGAGCGTGATTGTGTTTTCCGTAATAGCCGTCTTTTACGGCGGCGGAGCAATAAGCGTTGCAACGGTATTTCAGCTTTTGGGTATTTCCGTTGCAGCAAGCGTTATTCAATTTGTTGCCTTTTCCGAAGTTATAATTAAAAGAATGCATTATGCCTTAAGAATGTGCATATTTCTGCTTCCGTTCTCCGCTGTGATAACGGCGTTTGCAGTAATATTCAATTGGTTCCCGATAGAAAATCTCGGCTCGTGGATTACCTTTTATGTGATTTTTATTTTGATTTTCATAGCAACGACAATCGGATTTGAAATATACTTCAGAATTACCGGTAAAAAATATGACGGACTGCTGGGAGAATACAAAAGAAAGAGGCAGCTTAACAGCGCTGACAAAACAGAAAAAATCAAATAAAAAAGTTGACAAAACACCGTTGCTTATGGTATCATTTTAAAATGCCGAGTAATGGTGTTTTTCTGCATTTTTGGCTATATATTATGCAATAAAACATCTTAAAAAATCAGAATTTTTCTGTTAATTACTCATAATGGTATTTTTTGTTTGTTACGGGGTTATAATAATCTATGCCCTTTAACATATAAAAATTTTTTGAGGAAGGAGGAAACAAATAATATGCCTACCTTTAACCAGTTGGTTCGCAAGGGACGTCAGGTTTCTGAAAAGAAGGCAAAGGCTCCTGCTCTTTTAAAAGGCTGGAACTCTAAAAAGCGTAAAGCTATTGATCAGAGCTCACCGCAGAAGAGAGGCGTTTGCACAGCAGTAAAAACTGCCACACCTAAAAAGCCTAACTCAGCACTCAGAAAAATCGCAAGAGTAAGACTTTCAAACGGTATCGAGGTCAGTTCCTATATCCCGGGCGTAGGCCACAATCTGCAGGAACACAGCGTTGTTCTTATCAGAGGCGGAAGAGTTAAGGACCTCCCCGGTGTGCGTTACCACATCATAAGAGGAACACTCGACGCTCAGGGCGTAGCAAAGCGTATGCAGGCTCGTTCCAAGTACGGTGCTAAGCGTCCGAAAGCAGGTAAATAATTGAAGGAATTGACAAGGCTGCCAAAGGACAAGTTATTAAAATAACAACCGGTACAAATGTGCTTTTATATATAACAGAAAGCCTTTTGTATTGGCCAACGGGAGTTTGTCGCTTTCGAGTACCTATGATATCTCAAAAATTGTGAAGGAGGGAAGTAAAGTGCCAAGAAGAGGCTCAATAGCAAAACGTGATGTATTGCCCGATCCGCTGTATAATTCAAAGCTCGTTACTCGTCTTATCAACAATATTATGTATGACGGTAAAAAGGGTGTTGCACAGAAGATAGTGTACGGTGCATTTGACATCATCAGTGAAAAAACAGGTAAAGACCCGTTAGAGGTTTTTGAACAGTCTATGGAAAACGTTATGCCGGTGCTTGAGGTTAAGGCTCGCCGTGTGGGCGGTGCTACTTACCAGGTACCTATGGAGGTTCGTCCTGAAAGAAGACAGACATTAGGTCTTCGCTGGATTTCAACATACTCCAGACAGCGCAGCGAGAGAACAATGAAGGAAAGACTTGCCGGTGAAATTCTGGATGCTATTAACGGTGCAGGCGGCGCAGCTAAAAAGCGTGACGATACACATAAAATGGCAGAGGCCAACAAGGCTTTCGCGCATTACAGATGGTAATTCTTTAAGGAGGATTTTATGGGAAGGCAAGTATCTCTTGAACAAACAAGAAATATCGGCATTATGGCTCATATTGATGCCGGTAAAACAACAACAACAGAGCGTATCCTGTTCTACACAGGTATCAACCACAAAATCGGTGAAACACACGATGGCGGCGCCACAATGGACTGGATGGTACAGGAGCAGGAGAGAGGTATTACAATTACCTCGGCCGCTACAACATGTTTCTGGAAAGACAGCAACAAAAAGGATGTTAGAATTAACATCATCGATACCCCCGGTCACGTTGACTTTACAGTAGAGGTTGAGCGTTCTTTAAGAGTTCTTGACGGTTCTGTAACAGTAATGTGCGCTAAGGGCGGCGTTGAACCCCAGTCAGAAACAGTATGGCGTCAGGCTGACAACTACGGTGTACCGAGAATGGTCTATGTAAATAAAATGGACATTATGGGTGCAGATTTTTACAGAGTTGTTCAGATGATTAAGGACAGATTAAAATCCAACGCTGTTCCGATTCAGCTGCCAATCGGTTCAGAGGATACCTTCAAGGGAATTATCGACCTTATCAAGATGAAGGCTGAGGTATATTACGATGACCTCGGTAAAGACGTAAGGGAAGAGGAAATTCCTGAGGATATGAAGGAATTGGCTCAGAAGTATCACGATGAGCTTATTGAAAACGTAGCAGAGCAGGACGAAGAGCTTATGGAAAAGTACTTCAACGGCGAGGAATTAACTGTTGAAGAGATTAAGAGAACTATCCGTAAGGCAACAATCGCAAATGCAATGGTACCTGTAACCTGCGGTACTTCTTACCGCAACAAGGGTGTTCAGATGCTTTTGGACGCTATTGTTGATTATATGCCGGCTCCTACAGATGTTCCTGCAATTAAGGGTATTAACCCGGAAACAGACGAAGAAACAGAAAGACATTCATCAGACACAGAGCCGTTTGCAGCTTTAGCGTTTAAGATTGCAACAGACCCGTTTGTTGGTAAGCTATGTTTCTTCCGTGTTTATTCAGGTAGTGTTAAGGCAGGTTCAACTGTTTATAACTCTACAAAGGACAACAACGAGCGTATCGGCCGTATTTTACAGATGCACGCAAACGACAGAAAAGATATTGATGTTTGCTACGCAGGTGATATTGCCGCAGCCGTTGGTCTTAAAAATACAACAACAGGTGACACTCTCTGTGACGAGAAAGCCCCTGTTATCTTAGAGTCTATGGAATTCCCGGATCCTGTTATCCGTGTGGCAATCGAGCCAAAGACAAAAGCAGGCCAGGAGAAGATGGGTATTGCTCTTGCAAAGCTTGCAGAAGAGGACCCGACCTTCAAGGCTTATACAGATGAAGAAACAGGACAGACCATTATCGCAGGTATGGGTGAGCTGCACCTTGAAATTATCGTTGACAGACTTCTTCGTGAATTTAAGGTAGAAGCAAACATCGGCGCACCGCAGGTTGCTTATAAGGAAACAATCCGTATGCCTGCTGATGTTGACCAGAAATACGCAAGACAGTCCGGCGGTCGTGGTCAGTACGGTCACGTTAAGATTAAGATTGAACCCAACCCGACAAAGGGCTACGAGTTTATCAACAATATTGTCGGCGGTGTTATTCCTAAGGAATATATTCCGGCTGTTGACCAGGGTATTCAGGGCGCTATGCAAAGCGGTGTAATCGCAGGCTACAACGTAGTTGACGTAAAGGTAACACTTTACGACGGTTCATACCACGAGGTTGACTCCTCTGAAATGGCGTTTAAGATTGCCGGTTCTATGGCTTTCAAAGAGGCTATGAAGAAGGCAAACCCGGTACTGCTTGAACCTATTATGAAGGTTACTGTAATTGTACCTGAAGAGTATATGGGAGACGTTATCGGCGACCTTAACTCAAGACGCGGTATGATTCAGGGTATGGAAGCAGAAAACGGCGCACAGAGAATTAACGCACACGTTCCGCTTTCGGAAATGTTTGGTTACGCAACAGATATGCGTTCCAAAACACAGGGCCGCGGACAGTACGTTATGGAGCCGAGCCACTATGCTGAGGTTCCGAAGTCTGTTTCTGAGGCTGTAGTAAATGCCCGTACAAAAAAAGAGGGCTAATATTACACTATATTTACAAATCTTTTTTATTTATCTATTGCAATTTAACAGACAAATTGCTAAAATATAGATTAAGGACTTAATATTTTTCATTAAAGGGAGGACTTTCCAATGGCAAAAGAAAAATTTGAAAGAAATAAACCGCATATTAACATTGGTACAATCGGACACGTTGACCATGGTAAGACAACATTAACAGCTGCTATCACTAAGGTATTAAACTTAGAGGGCGACGCTGATTTCGTTGATTACGCTAATATCGATAAGGCTCCTGAAGAGAGAGAGCGCGGTATCACAATTAACACAGCTCACGTTGAGTACGAAACAGACAAGCGTCACTATGCACACGTTGACTGCCCCGGCCACGCAGACTATGTAAAGAATATGATTACAGGTGCTGCTCAGATGGACGGCGCTATCCTCGTTGTTTCCGGTACAGACGGTCCTATGCCTCAGACAAGAGAGCACATCCTTCTTTCTCGTCAGGTTGGCGTTCCTTACATCGTTGTATTTATGAACAAGACAGACTTAGTTGACGACGAAGAGCTCCTCGACTTAGTAGAGATGGAAATCCGTGAGCTCCTCGACGAGTATGAGTTCCCGGGCGATGACACACCTATCATCCGCGGTTCTGCTTTCAAGGCTCTCGACAGCGCTTCAACAGATCCTAACGCTCCTGAGTATGCTTGCATTCACGAGCTTATGAACGCTGTTGACGAATTTATCCCGACTCCTGACCGTAAGTCAGACTTACCTTTCATTATGCCTGTTGAGGACGTATTCACAATCACAGGCCGTGGTACAGTTGCTACAGGTAGAGTTGAGAGAGGCCAGTTAAACCTCAACGAAGAAGTTGAAATCGTTGGTTTAACAGAAGAGAAGAGAAAAGTTGTTGTAACAGGTATCGAAATGTTCAGAAAGCTTCTTGACTTTGCAGAGGCAGGCGACAACATCGGTGTTCTTCTCCGTGGTGTTCAGAGAAACGAAATTGAAAGAGGCCAGGTTCTCGCTAAGCCCGGTTCAATTCAGCCGCACACAAAGTTCCGCGGTCAGGTTTACGTTCTGACTAAGGAAGAGGGCGGACGTCATACTCCGTTCTTCAATAACTATCGTCCTCAGTTCTATTTCAGAACAACAGACGTTACAGGCGTTATTTCCTTACCGGAAGGCACAGAGATGTGTATGCCCGGCGATAACGTTGTTATGGACGTTGAACTTATCACTCCTATCGCTATTGAAGAGGGCTTACGTTTCGCTATCCGTGAGGGTGGCCGTACAGTAGGTTCAGGCGTTGTTACAGGCATCAACGGCTAATTTCAAAATTAACCTATCTTCTGTAATACCCGGCAGTCAGCCTTTGACTGCCTAGGCGATATAATATCAATAAAATTACGGACAGTAGCTTTTGCTGCTGTCCGTTTTTATGTATACAATAAAAGCCCCCCTTGTTAAAGGGGGGAAAGTCACGCAAAGCGTGACA